>NKIP01000003.1 GCA_002256145.1 Comamonadaceae bacterium PBBC1 | reverse complement strand
TTCGCCTCCGGTTGCTCCCCACCCCGCTTCGCAGCGACGCAGTTACCTTCGACTACGGGGCCTTGGCTTACCCCGACATGGACTCTCACCATGCTGTGTACGCGCCTTCACGGGCGCACTAGGAGCCAGCCCTGCTGGCGATGGCGAGAGTCGAGGTGCACAACGGTTTATCGCCAGCAAGGCGAGCGCCTACATGGCAATGGATTTGTGGGACTTTGCCCTGCTAGCGAAAAGCCAATGGTCCACAAGGGCCGGATCCATACGCCATTTCAGCATCCCGCAAGGGTCTTCACCGAGGGTCATCCCGGCATGGCCGTGTCAAAATTGAATGCTAATCCACTCGTGAGCATTGCATCCGGACACACCCATGCCGTCTTTCCAAAGCGCCGTCATCACAGGAGCCTGCGGGGGCTTGGGTCAGGCATTGGCACGGCA
The DNA here is from genome assembly GCA_002256145.1 of Comamonadaceae bacterium PBBC1. Taxonomy (GTDB): domain Bacteria; phylum Pseudomonadota; class Gammaproteobacteria; order Burkholderiales; family Burkholderiaceae_C; genus Limnohabitans_A. The sequence goes on along the minus strand of NKIP01000003.1, from coordinate 332,635 downwards.
GCTGCTGGACTCGGGTGCAAAGGTCGCCTTGGTCGGTCTGAACCTCGAAGCCTTGCAGTCACTGGCCAAGCTGGCTCCCGAGCGCTGTCGCATCTACACCCCCGACGTCTCCAATGCAGCGGCCATGCAAGCCATGGCCGCCGACTGTTTGCAGCACTGGGGCGTGCCCGATCTGGTGATCGCCAACGCGGGTGTGGCAGGCGGCTACGAGACCGCCGACCCGGCCGATCTGGCGGTGATGCGCCGCATGCTGGAGATCAACCTGCTGGGTGTGGCCACCACTTTCCAACCTTTTTTGAGCGCCATGCAATACAGCGGCCAAAGGGGCGCATTGGTCGGCGTGGCCAGTGTGGCGGGCTGGCGCGGCATGCCAGGCAACGGGGCGTATTGCGCGAGCAAAGCCGGACTGATCGCTTACCTGCAAAGCCTGCGGGCTGAGCTGCGCCCCACCCGGCTGACGGTGCACACCATCAGCCCCGGTTATTTGCGCACCGCGCTCACCGCAGGCAACACCTTCGCCATGCCCGGCTTGCTGGGCCCCGACGAGGCGGCCCGCGACTTGCTGCGCGGCGTGGCGCAAGGCCGCGAGCACATTGTGTTGCCACGCCGCATTGGCTGGCTGTCGCAGGCTTTGTCGCTATTGCCTGCACGCTGGCACGACCGCATCTTGCTGGGCCAGCCGCGCAAACCCCGCGCCCAGCAAGCAGGCGCCACCCCCATTCCCGGACTCTCGCACCCGCACGACAAGACATGAGCCCAAACAAGCACATCGCCACCCACACCCAAATCGCCCTGATTGGCGCAGGCCCCTCGGGCCTGTCAGGCGCACGGGCCCTCTCCAAACACGACATCGCTTTCCAGGGCTTTGAAGCCCACACCGATGTGGGCGGTTTGTGGAACATCGGCAACGAGCGCTCCACCGTGTACGAATCGGCACACCTGATTTCCAGCAAGCGCACCACCGAATTCAAAGAATTCCCCATGCCAGAGGGCACGGCTGATTACCCCAGTCACCGCGAGCTGCTGGACTACTTCAAGGCCTACGCCGAGCACTTTGACCTCAAGCGCCATTACCGCTTTGGCGTGCGCGTGCTGCGTGTGGAGCCCGTGAGCGATGCGCCCGACACACTGTGGCGGGTGACCATTGATGCAGGTGGGGGACAACAGGAAACTCACGAATACAAAGGCGTGGTGATCGCCAACGGCATCTTGGCCGAACCCAACAAACCCGAGTGGCCTGGGCAGTTCAGCGGGCAATTGCTGCACACCTCGGCCTACAAAAAAGCCGAGCAGTTCAAAGGCCAGCGCGTGCTGATTGTGGGCGCGGGCAACTCGGGCTGCGACATCGCGGTGGACGCGGTGCACCACGCCCAAAGCGTGGACATCTCGGTGCGCCGGGGCTATTACTTCGTGCCCAAATATGTGTTCGGCCTGCCCGCCGACACGGTGGGTGGCAAAACCAAGTTGCCGCGCTGGCTCAAACAAAAAGTCGACAGCACGATGCTCAAGTGGTTCACGGGCGACCCGGTGCGTTTTGGTTTTCCCAAGCCCGATTACAAGATGTACGAGTCGCACCCCATCGTGAACTCACTCATCCTGCACCACATCGGACACGGCGACGTGAAGGTGCGGCCCGACGTGGCGCGGCTGGACGGCCACACCGTGCACTTCAAGGACGGGACCCAAGCCGACTACGACCTGGTCATGACCGCCACCGGCTACAAGCTGCACTACCCCTTCATCAACAACGCCTTGCTCAACTGGCAAGGCATGTCGCCCCAGCTGTACCTGAACATCTTTGCACCGCGCTTTGACCGCCTGGCTGTGCTGGGCATGGTCGAGGCCGCAGGCCTGGGCTGGGAGGGCCGGGCCGAGCAGGCCGAGGTGATGGCGCGGTATTTCAAAGGCCTGGATGCGGGCCAGGCCAAAGCCTTGGCATTTTCCAAAGCGCGACAAGGCCCCTCGCCCGATTTGTCGGCCGGCTACCGCTACCTGAAGGTGGAGCGCATGGCCTGTTATGTGAACAAAGACGTGTACCGCGACACCATGCGCCAAACCGCCGCCGAGCTGGCCTGAGCCGCCCTTCCCTCACGAAAGCCCCCATGCTGCCTGTTGACGACATCCGACTGAACTTCAATCCCGCCTCGCTGGCCCTGCTCAACGGCGTGCTGGCTTTTTTGATGTTCGGCATCGCGCTGGACACGCGCCTGGACGACTTTCGCCGCCTGCTGCGCATGCCCATGGCCTTTGCCGTGGGCATTGGGGCGCAGTTTCTGCTTTTGCCCGCCATCACCTATGGGCTGACCTTGGTGCTGCAACCTTCGCCCAGCATCGCTTTGGGCATGATTTTGGTGGCCTGCTGCCCACCGGGCAATGTGAGCAACATCCTCACGCACCGGGCCAAGGGCAATGTGGCGCTGAGCGTGTCGATGACCGCCGTGTCCAACGCCATCGCCGTGGTGGCCATGCCGCTGAACTTCGCGTTTTGGGGGGGCTTGCACCCCACGGGCTCCAAGTTGTTGACCAGCATCGCCTTGGACCCGGTGCAAATGTTTGCGCACATCCTGCTCATCATCGGCCTGCCCTTTGTGCTGGGCCTGCTGTGCATCCGCTATTTGCCCGTCTGGACCGAGCGCTTCAAAAAGCCGCTGCGCATCATCAGCTTTGCAGCCCTGATCGGCTTCATCGTGGCCGCCATTGCGGGCAACTGGCGCTACTTTTTGGACTATGTGGGCCTGGTACTGGTGGCCGTCATCTTGCACGACGCACTGGCCTTTGGCACCGGGTGGTTTTGCGCCAAAGCGGCCCGCTTGTCCGACTACGACAGCCGCGCCTTGTCGATTGAAGTGGGCATACGCAACGCGGGCTTAGGTCTGGTGCTGATCTTCAGCTTCTTTGACGGCTTGGGCGGCATGGCCGTGGTGGCCGGTGTCTGGGGCTTTTGGGACATCATCGCCGGGCTGGTGCTGGCAGGCTGGTGGGCACGCCGACCGCTCAAGGACCAGGGCGCATGAGCGCTGCAACAGCGCGCCACACGCCGCAAGCAAAGCGTGTTTTGGTCACGGGCGCAGCAGGCTTTCTGGGCCAAGGCCTGATCGCCCAACTCGCCCGCCAGGGCGACTGCGAAGCCGTGATCGCGGTGGACGTGCGTGAGGTGCCCGAGGCGCAGCGACTGCCCGGCATCACTTACCTCACACAAGACGTGCGCGACCCGGCACTGACCTACACCTTGGCGGCCTACAACATCGACACCCTGGTGCACCTGGCTGCCATCGTCACGCCCGGCAAAATCGCCAACCGCGACTTTGAATACTCGGTGGATGTGGAAGGCACACGCAACGTGTTGCAAGCGTGTGTGGTGCATGGCGTGCGGCACCTCGTGGTCTCGTCCAGCGGCGCGGCCTATGGCTACCACGCCGACAACCCTGCCTGGCTCACCGAAGACATGCCCTTGCGCGGCAACGAGAGCTTTGCCTACAGCCACCACAAACGCCTGGTCGAAGAGATGCTGGCCCAATACCGCAAAACCCACCCGCAGCTGCAGCAAACCGTGCTGCGCATCGGCACCATTTTGGGCGAGCGGGTCAACAACCAGATCACCGCGCTGTTTGAAAAACCCCGCCTGCTGGCCGTGCAGGGCAGCGACAGCCCCTTCGTGTTCATTTGGGATGAAGACGTGACCGGCGCCATCGTCCATGCCTTGAGTGGTGAGGCCCCCAGTGGCTGCTACAACCTGGCGGGTGACGGAGCGCTGACGATTTTTGACATTGCACAGCGCCTGAACAAGCGCCCGCGTGTGTTGCCGGCATGGCTTTTGAAAACCGCCTTGTGGCTAGGCAGCCGATTGGGCATCAGCCGCTACGGCCCCGAACAACTTGACTTTTTGCGCTACCGGCCGGTGCTGTTGAACACGGCGCTCAAGACCCGCTTCGGCTATACCCCCCAAAAAACCAGTGCGCAAGCACTGGAGGCCTTGATCAGCGCACGCGCGACCCTGCGTCCGATCAGGGTGCCTTCAAAGTCCGTGCAGGGGCGCTGAAGCCATCACCGAATTTTGTTGCGCTATGGTCAAGATCTGGTTTTTCAGCCATTGGATGCCGGGGTCGTGCAAGGAATTTTTATCCCAGCACAAAAACGATGAATAACTGGGCAAGGCAAAAGGCAGCGCCTGGGTGACCAGCTTGTCCGCTTGCATCAGCGCAACCCTTTGACCCAGAACGGCCGCATAGTCGCTGTGCTCCAATTGGTGAATGATCTGTGAAAAACTGGACACCACCATTTGGGCTTTTCTTTGTCTGCCGGTAGCGGCCAGGATCTCGTCGATCCGGTCGTCCAAGGTGGATGTACCGTAACCCAGAAATATTTGCGGTATCTCGCAAAAACTGTCCAGTGAAACCTGCTCGGCTGCACGGGGATGGTCACGGCGCAAGGCGTAAACATAGTGGTCTTCGTAAAGCACCGAATGCTCCAGTTCCAGGGGAGGTTTCATGCGCGCGATCAGGGCCAGATCCAGCTCCCCTCGGGACAAACTGTCCTGCAAATTCAAACTGCCCACGGGCTCCCAGACGATGCGGATGGCCGAGCCGCAGGCCGCCAAAACGCGCCCCAGTGCAGGCAACACCCAACTGCTGGGGTAGTCAGATCCGGCCACACGGAAGATGCGGCTCGATTGGCCAGGTGAGAAGTCCTGTTCTTCATCGAACAAAGAAGAAAATTCAAACAGGGCCTTTTCTATTTTGGGTGCCAAGCGCTGGGCTTTGGCGGTCGGGCTCACGCCATGCCCTGTGCGAATGAAAAGCGGGTCATTGAAAATTTTTCTCAGCCGCGCCAACGAAGCGCTGACCGCCGGCTGGCTCAGGAACAACCGTGCAGCCGCACGCGAAACGCTGCGCTCGCGCATCAGTGCGTCAAAGGTCCGGACCATGCCAATGTCCAGACTACGCATATCACTTTGACTCATATCTCATATCCAAATTTTCATATTGCCTGTCGACCAGCCTTGAACGAAGATGTTTGCTTATTTTTACAGCAAGAGACAAGCATGCACATCAACCGCCGCCAGATGCTGACCGCCGCCACCGCGCTGCTCAGTGCGCAGACATGGGCACAGTCCAGTCCATTTCCCAACCGTCCCATTCGCATCGTGCCCTTTGGCACGGCCGGTGGCCCCATCGATGGGCTGGCCCGTGCCTATGGCGAAAAACTGCAACAACGGTGGGGGCAGTCCATCATCGTTGACGCCAAGCCCGGTGCCAGCGGCATCATTGCGGCCGATTTTGTGGCCAAGTCGCCACCAGACGGTCACACGGTGATGATGACGCTGCCGCTGACCCATGTGAACAACGCCATTTTGCAGGCCAAGCTGCCCTACGACCCGGTCAAGGATTTCACCCCCCTGTCCATGCTGGCCACTGGCGGCCCCATGCTGGTGGCGCGGGCCAATGCACCGTTCAACAACCTCAAGGAATTCGTGGAATTTGCCAAGAAGAAAGGGGCCATGTCCTTTGGCACCTGGGGCAACGGCTCCAGTGCCCACTTGTTTGGCGAGTTGCTCAAACGGCAAGCTGGTCTGAACCTGGTGCATGCGGCCTACAAATCCGAGGCCGCTGCGCACAACGACTTGTTCGGTGATTTGCTCGATTTTGCGTGGGCCAACCCGTCCACAGCCAAGGCCCAAAGCCAGGGTGGCCGAATGAAAGTCATTGGCATTGCAGGCACACGTCGTGTCTCCAGCATGCCCCAGGTGCCTACCTTCAAGGAACAAGGCTTCCAGGGCTTTGACGTGGACAGCTGGATTGGCATGTACGCGCCAGCGGGTTTGAGCGCCGACATTCAGAACACCTGGGTCACCGCGCTGCGGGACATCACGCAGATGCCCGACATCCAGGCCCGACTGAGTGCTTTTGGTTTTGAGCCACTGGGCAACACACCCACGCAATTCATGGAGGTCTTCAAAGCCGATTACCCCCGGGTCTCCGAACTGATCAAAGCCGCAGGCGTCACCCCCAATTGAAGCTCCTCACCCATGAACAAAATCATCCCCTTGGTGCCCGTTGACACTGGCACGGCTTACGGCCGCCCCACCCCCAGCCATTTGAAAAACATGACCGAAGTGGGGCCCGGCACCCCGATGGGCGAGTTGCTGCGGCGTTATTGGCACCCCATCGGCCTGAGCGGCGACGCCACAGCCACCCCCAAAAAAGTCCGTGTGCTGGGCGAAGACCTGATCCTGTTTCGCAACCTATCGGGCCAGCCGGGCTTGCTTTACCCGCACTGCATGCACAGGGGCACATCCCTGTTCTACGGCAAGGTCGACGACACGGGCATTCGCTGCTGTTACCACGGCTGGAAATTCGACACCACTGGCCATTGCCTGGACCAGCCGTGTGAGCCCGACGGTGGCCGCTTCAAGGACAAAGTGCGCCAGCCCTGGTATCCGCTGCAAGAGCACTATGGGCTGATTTGGGCTTACATGGGCCCCCCTGACAAAAAGCCCGTGTTGCCTACCTACGAATGCCTGGACCAGTTGGACGAAGACGAATTTTTGGAAGCCGACGACAACAGCATCGGCGGTGGTGGGCCCCGCGTCATTCCCTGCAACTGGATGCAGCACTACGAAAACCTGGTCGACCCGTTTCACGTTGTCATCTTGCATTCGTCCTTCAGTGGCACCCAGTTTGTAGAAGAAATGGCCGTGATGCCCGAGGTCAACTGGGAAAACACCGAACTGGGCGTGCGCACGATTTCCATGCGCCATTTGCCCGATGGCCGGGCCTTCAAACGGATCAGCGAAGCGGGTCTGCCTACGCTGCGCGTGATCCCGAGCCCCAAAATTGGCCGCATGGGTCGGGTCGAGTCCATCGGCTGGATTTTGCCGATCGACGACCACAGTTTCCGGATTTTTGTGGTCGGCAGAGTGCGGGAACATGGTGAATTGGCGCGCATGCGCACCCGCATGAACGGCAAGCTGTGGGAAGAGATGAGCGAAGAGGAACACCAGCTGTTTCCCAACGACGTGGAAGCCATGGTCAGCCAGGGTGTGATCGCCCAACACTCTGAAGAGCACTTGGCCACCAGCGACCGTGGCATCGTGATGCTTCGCCGAATGCTGCTCAAACAGCTGGACATCGTGGCCGCTGGGGGAGACCCGGCGGGGGTTCACTTCGATGCCCAAGCGCCTGCAGTGCACTTCACCTCTGGCAATTTCATGCTGGACTGATTCACAGCAAAGGCCGCAAGGCCCGCGCAGCTTCGTGCAGCAGGGGCAGCCATTTGTGCTGCACGGCAACGTCAGAGAGCTGGTCATGCGTGCCCACCACATTCAGCGCGGCCAGCGTCTGGCCCTGCATGTTGCGCAGGGGCACAGCCAACGCGTGGATGCCCAGCTCGTGCGCGTCGCGGGCCAGGCAATGGTCGTCTTGGCGCACCTTGTCGATCAGTGCCTTGAACTTGGCCACCCCCACTTCGGTCTGCGGGGTGATGCGGGCGAGCTCGCGGCCCTTGAGCCAGGCCTTGAACTCGGCTTTGGGCCAGCAGGCCAGCAGCATGCGCCCGGTGGACGTGGCGTGCGCGGGCAAGCGCGCGCCCAGGTGCAAGCCGTAGGCCAGGTGCCGAGCGGGCTCGGCCGTGCCTGCGCTGCGCGCCACGATCACGCCTTCGCCGCCATCGAGCACCACCGCGCTGAAAGCCGCTTGGGTTTGCTGCGCCAAACGGTTGAGCGTGGGCTGCAGCGTGCGCGGCAAGCGCGAGGTGGCCATGTAGCTGCCCGCAAAACGCAGCACACGCGCCGACAACCAATAGTGGCTGCCATCGGTTTCCAAATAACCCAGTTCGGCCAGTGTGAGCAAATGCCGCCGCGCCGCCGCCCGGGTGATACCCGTGCGCTGCGCGGCCAAGGTGGCGTTCAGGCGCTGACGTTCGGTGTCAAAGGCTTCGAGCACGGCCAAGCCTTTGGCCAGGCCTTCGATGTAGTCTGCTTTGGCGATGGGCATGCGACACGTCCTTTTGGAAGGCATGTCGGGGCTGAAGCCACCGACCTACAAAGTCATTGGCAGGTCGGCGGCTGCGGTTTTGTAGGTCGGCGGCTTCAACCCCGACAAATTGGATGGGAGATGCCTGAATTTGAGGCACATCAATTTGCACGATGATCGCACAAATACGCCAACCATCGCACAAACTCACAGTCCTGTCCAACGCAACTGCGTCGCCAGAAACTAAGCTTGCAGCCAATGCCAGTACGCCCCACGGAGACACACATGACCAAAGCCACCCGCACCCAGGTTGCCATCATTGGCGCAGGCCCCTCTGGCCTGCTGCTGGGACAGCTGCTCTACAAAGCCGGTATCGACGCCATCATTGTTGAGCGCCAAAGCGGCGACTACGTGCTTTCGCGCATTCGCGCGGGCGTGCTGGAACAAGTCACCATGGACCTGCTCGATGAAGCCAGTGTGGGCCAGCGCATGCATGCGGAAGGCCTGATCCACGGCGGCTTTGACCTGCTGTTCAAGGGTGCGCGCCACCGCATCAACATGAACCAACTCACCGGCGGCAAAAACGTCATCGTTTACGGCCAGACCGAAGTCACCCGCGACCTGATGGACGCACGCCAGGCCGCAGGCTTGAATACCGTGTACGAGGCGGGCAATGTGCAGGTGCACGAGTTTGACTCTGCCAAGCCCCGCGTGACCTACGAAAAAGATGGCCAAGTTCACACCATTGAATGCGACTTCATCGCCGGCTGCGACGGCTTTCACGGCGTGTGCCGCGCCAGCGCGCCCAAAGACAAAATCCGCGAATACGAAAAAGTCTACCCCTTCGGCTGGCTGGGCGTGCTGTCCGACACACCGCCTGTGCACCACGAACTCATTTACGCCAACAGCACGCGCGGCTTTGCCCTGTGCTCGCAGCGCAGCGCCACGCGCAGCCGCTACTACCTGCAAGTGCCGCTGACCGACAAGGTGGAAGACTGGAGCGACGAAGCCTTTTGGGAAGAGCTGCGCAAGCGCCTGGACCCCGAAGCCCGCGAGCACTTGGTCACTGGCCCCAGCATCGAAAAAAGCATCGCCCCGCTGCGCAGCTTTGTCACCGAGCCCATGCGCTTTGGCCGCATGTTCCTGGCCGGTGACGCCGCCCACATCGTGCCGCCCACAGGTGCCAAGGGCCTGAACCTGGCCGCCACCGACGTGAAGTACCTGTCCACCGCCCTCATCGAGTACTACCAGGAGAACTCAGAAGCGGGCATTGACAGCTATTCCGAGCGCTGCCTGCGCCGCATCTGGCGCGCAGAGCGTTTCAGCTGGTGGTTCACCAGCCTGATGCACCACTTTCCGGAAAACGGCGACATCGGCCAAAAGTTCCAGGACGCCGAACTCGACTACCTGATCCACAGCGAATCGGGCTCCAAAACCATCGCCGAAAACTACGTGGGTTTGCCGCTGGATTTTGGGGATTGATGTCGGACTCTGCGAGTACCGACGGGTGTATCTGTAGGTCGGCGGCTTCAGCCCCGACATGGGCCTGCGCCGAAGCAGAAAAACGTCGGACCTGAAGGTACCGACCTACAAGGGCCCGGTATTTGTAGGTCGGCGGCTTCAGCCCCGACATGGGCCTGTGCCGAAGCAGAAAAACGTCGGACCTGAAGGTACCGACCTACAAGGGCCCGGTATTTGTAGGTCGGCGGCTTCAGCCCCGACATGGGCCTGCGCCGAAGCAGAAAAACGTCGGACCTGAAGGTACCGACCTGCGGGGGCCGGGTATTTGCAGGTCGGCAGATTCAACGCCAAGCACACGTGACAGTACCCTGTCAGCGCACTGCCCATAATGTGGACCAAAGCATTTCAAGGTCCCGCATGTCCTCTACCAAACCCCTTCGCGGCGTTCGCGTCGTCAGCCTGGCCCTCAACCTGCCGGGCCCTGCGGCGCTGATGCGCCTGGTCCAAATGGGCGCCAACTGCACCAAGATCAACCCGCCTTCTGGCGACCCGATGCAGCACTACACGCCCGATGGTTATGCGCTGATGCACCAAGGTGTGAAACACCACACCCTGGACCTCAAAACCGAGGCAGATCAAGCCGCCTTGCACAAACTGCTGGCCAAAACCGATGTGCTGCTGACTTCGTTCCGCCCCTCGGCCTTGACCAAGCTGGGTCTGAGCTGGAAAACCCTGCGCAAACAATACCCCGCGCTCAGCCTGATTGAAGTGGTCGGCGCCCCCGGCCCACTGGCCGAAATTCCCGGACACGATTTGACCTACCAGGCCGAAGTGGGCCTCGTCAACGGCATGGACCTGCCCCCAAGTTTGTTTGCCGACATGGGCGGCGCACTCATGGCCAGCGAAGCCACGCTCAAAGCCATCCTCTCCCTCAAGACCACGGGCAAAGGCTCGCGCCACGAAGTGGCCTTGTCCGACGCTGCCGCTTGGCTGGCCCTGCCCCGCCAGCTGCGCATGACCACGCCCGACGGTGCGGTGGGGGGGGCGCACGCGGGCTACCGCATTTATGCCTGCAAAAACGGCCGTGTGGCCGTGGCAGCCCTGGAGCCGCACTTTGCCGTCAGCCTGTGCGAAGCCGCTGGCGTCCAACTGACCCACCCGGTCAAAGACCTGTTCAAGCCCGCCACGCGCCAAGCCATCGAGGCCTTCTTTGCCAGCCAGACCCGCGCCCAACTCGACAAATTGGCAGTGGCCAAAGACATTCCGCTGATGACGCTCAAGTGAGTCAGGCGTGCGACCTGCCCTTGTTGATATTGCACGCTGAAGTTTAAATTTTTTGCACCGGCACCCCGTAGGTCGGTGGCTTTAGCCCCGACGTTGCTGGCTTCGGCGTAGATTACATGTCGGGGCTAAAGCCACCGACCTACAACATCTTTGACCATTGAAGATTTCTCCGGGCCGGATCAACAGTCCAGCCCTTAGCCTCATCTTCCCGTGAATTGCGGTGCGCGTTTCTCCATGAAATGCGCCACGCCTTCGCGGAAGTCTTCACTCACAAAACTGCGCGCCATCTCGGCGTTGGCCTGGCGGGTGTTTTCTGCCAGCGTCTGAAACGGCGCGTCGTACTGCTGGCGCTTGATAACGGCCATGGAGCGCGGAGACACGTTGTCCACCAAGTCACGCGCATAAGCGTACGTTGCGGCGGCCAAAGCCTCGGGCGCAAACACCTTGTTGACCAAGCCCATGGCCTGCGCCTCAGGGGCCATCACCTTGCGGGCCGACAGCAGCAAATCCATCGCGTTGGCATGGCCCACAATGCGCGGCAGCATCCAGCTCAGGCCGTGCTCGGCAATCAAGCCGCGCCTGGAAAACGCGGTGGTGAACACCGCGTTGTCTGCCGCAAATCGGATGTCGCAATACAAGGCGTGCACCAGCCCAATGCCTGCGGTTGCGCCGTTGAGCATGCCAATCACCGGCTTGGGGATGGCCGGGTAAAACCCATAACGTGTCTGGTAGTCCAGCCGCTGGTTCACATCTAAAGGCTTTGTCCAGGTGGTGGCGGTGATGTCGCTCGGGTCCAGGCCCTTGAGCAAATCCATGTCGGCCCCCGCGCAAAAGCCGCGCCCTGCCCCCGTGAGCACAATGGCCCGCACGTCCTCGTCTGCGGCGGCGGTGTCCATGGCTTCGCGCACCTCCCGCTCCATCACAGCGGTCCAAGCGTTGAGCTTGTCCGGACGGTTCAAGGTGATGGTTGCGATGCGGTGTTCGACGTTGTAGAGAATGTCTTGGTAACTCATGGCAAGGCCTTTCAAAGGAATATGGAACTACTCACACCGTGCGCTTGCCACGGGCCAAAAATTCTTGCGTCGCGGGCTGGTCCAGCAGCTGCTGGCTCCAGCGCTTGAGCACCTTTTCCAGGCGCGGCGCGGCCACCCCCAGCTGCACCATGGCCACACCGCCATTGACCGATTCGCTGTAATCGCAAATCAGCCCGTCACGCAGCTCGAAGCGGCTGATGCCGTCGATGACCACCTGCCGCCCCGCAAACTCGGGCACCTTCGAGGTAAAGCTCGACAAAGACCGCGCATAGGCCACTTGCCCATTGCACACCGGCTCAAACATCTCCCAGCGGTAATCGGGCCCGGCATCGCGGTGGAACAGCTCGTTCATCATGTGGGCGATGTCGGCGCGGCCCGTGTGGTCGCCGTAAATGTAGTCGTGGTACACGCCGTCAGGCGTGAAGCACTGCGCAAAGGCCTCGCCATCGCCCGCTTCGGCTGCGGCTGAAAAGCGCTTGAGCAATTCTTCAAATTCGCTTGCTTGCATGGTGTTGTCTCCTCTGTTTTTAAAATCAATCGGGCAAAGGGTCGGGCAAGCGCTTGAGCGTGCGCACCTTGGACGCGGTGATGATGACCGCTTGCAGCCCAAAGCCCAGCACCACGCACCACAGGCTCACCGAGGCCGGAAAATACACCCCCAACAAGCCCCCCAGCGCCGCGCCCAAAGGCCGTGCACCCGTGCTCGCCACGATGATGATGGATGTGACCCGCCCGATCATGGCGCGTGGCGTGACGGTCTGGCGCAAGGTGGTCGAAGTGATGACCCACAGGATGGGACCCGCACCGTACAAGAAATAAGACAAAGCGGCCACCCAACCCTGGGGCCAAAACAGCGTCAAGGCCATGGTGAGCGCGGCCAGCACCGAGAAATAAGGCCCCACCAAAATCGCCTGCCCAAAGGGCAATGCCGCCACCACGCGTGGTGCCAACAAAGACCCCACGATCATGCCCACGCCATAACACGCCAGCGTCACCCCCACACCACTCGCGTCCAGCCCCAAGTCGTTGATGGCATAGGGCACGTAAGCCGCTTGCAGCATGAACCACGAGATGTTCCAGGCAACCGAGCAAAACACCATGGGCCTGAGCAAATCGCTCTGCCAAACCCACTTGGCCCCGTCTTGCAACTCCAACAAAGGGTGACGTGCGGGCATGGTCGGCCGCGCGGGTTCGGTGATGCCACGCAGGAACAACACCGCAGCCACCGACAACATGCCCGACAGCACAAACGCCGCCGACGCCCCGGTCCACGCAATCAAGGCCCCGGCCAAGGCCGGGCCTGCTGCAAACGCCGCGCTGCGTGCCAGCTCCAGCCGACCGTTGGCTTGCGCCAAGCCATCGACCTCGACCAAAGCTGGAACCAGCGAAGGTGCGGCCACACTGAACGCCACCGTCCCCACCGCCGCCATGAAACCGATGATGGCCAAAGCTGCAATCGACACATGCCCCGTGACGATCAGCGCCAGCAACAACAACAAAGCCAGGGCCCGCAGCGTCTCGGACAGCGCCATCAGGCGCGTGCGCGAGGTGCGGTCAGCCAGCAGGCCCAGCGGCATGGACAACAACAAAAACGGCAAGGACTGGATGGAGGCCAACAAGCCGATTTCGCCCGGCCCCGCCTTGAGCAGCAACACCGCCACGATGGGCACAGCGGCCAGGCTCAGCTGCTCGGCCGACTGCGCCAACAAGTTGGACCAGGCCAGACGGCGAAAAGAGGCAGAGAGCGCTTGGGACATCGATAACCTTTCAATGCAAGGCATCCTAAATCGTCTTGGGTCCTGAACGAGTCACTTTGGCTCAGGGCAACCACCTCGGACCCCAACGCCCGCTGTCACCCATGCGGCTTGAGAGGGCCGTTCTGGCGGACCTCTGCGGGTCTTCACCCTTGAAGCGCCACCCACATTCCTGTTGAATCTATGGACTGGCCTCCAAGCCCGTCCACACGACAGGAACACCCATGCAACTGAACCTCCAACACGGCCTGTGGGCCGCTGCCCTGCTCACTTTGGCCAGCCAAAACGCCCAGGCCCGTGTCACCCGCATCGTGATCGACGACACCCGGCCAGTGGCCTCAGCCCCCGGCAAGCCTGCGGGTATGGCTTACGAGCAAGTCGCAGGCCGCGCCTTTGGCGAACTCGACCCCAAGCTCCCGCAAAACGCCATCATCCAAGACATTGACCTGGCCAAGGATGCCGACGGCAAGGTCCGCTACATGGCCTCGTTTGTGATCTACAAACCCGTGAACCTCAAAGACGCCAGCGGTCTGATGTGGCACGACGTGCCCAACCGGGGCCGGGTGTTTCCCTATGCCGAACAAGAGTTTGCCAACGGCGACATTGGGCTGGCCAGTGCGTGGCAGGGTGACAACGCAGGCGCCACGACGGTGAAGCCCAAAGCCAGCATCGACGGCTTGCAGTTCTTGCAAGTGCCCGTGGCCAAAAACCCCGACGGCTCCAAAGTCAGCGGCCAGGTGTTCGGGCGCATTGTCAACCGCTCAGGGCCAGCCTCGCAGCCGCTCATGGTGCAGACCAACCCCGTGCCCTACAAACCCGCCAGCCTTGACACCACCCAAGCCACGCTGGTCTCACGCGGGCGCGAAAACATGAACGGCGAAGTCTTTGACGAGCAAGCCATCGCCCCGACCGACTGGGCCTGGGCCAAGTGCGATGCGCAAAACCCCTTTCCCGGCACGCCCGACCCCACACAGATTTGCCTGAAAAACGGCTTTGACGCCAAGCGCCTGTACCAAGTGGTTTTTGAGGCCCAAGACCCCTATGTGCTGGGCATCGGTTTTGCAGCTTGGCGCGATGTGGGGGCGTTCTTCAAACACGCCAAGGCCGACGATGTGGGCACCCCCAACCCGGTGGCCAAAGCGGTCACGCACAGCATTGCCCGTGGGGTCTCGCAATCGGGCAATTACCTGCGTGGCTGGCTGCACCTGGGCTTTAACCAGGACGAAATGGGCCAACAAGTGCACGAAGGCCTGTGGCCCATCATTGCCGGCCGCCGCATTGCGCTGAACTTCCGCTGGGCACAGCCCGACGGCGTGCTGGAGCTGTACCAGGCTGGCAGCGAAGGCCCACAGTGGTGGCTGCCGCACCCCGACCCGGTGCGTGGCACGCCCGCAGCCGGCATACTGGACCGCTGCAACCAGACCCGCACTTGCCCCAAAATCATGGAGCACTTTGGCTCGGCCGAAGTCTGGGCTTTGAAGCTCACCCCCGAATGGATAGGCACCGACGCCAAGCAAGACCTGCCTTTGCCCCCCAACGTCAAGCGCTACTACATCGCCAGCAGCCACCACGGCGGCGGAGCCGGTGGTTTTGACACCAGCCTGCCCGGTGCGGCCCTGCCCAAAGCTGGCCCCATGTGCCCTGGCAACAACTTTGGTCAAGGCGTGTTGCCTGCCAACCCGGTGCCCCACAAAGAGACCGTCAACGCCCTGCGTGTGCACTTTCGCAACTGGGTCATGAAAGGCACCGAGCCACCCGCCAGCCGCTACCCCTTGCTCAGCAAAAACGAGCTGGCCGTGGCCGAAAAAACGGCTCTGGGTTACCCCAACTTGCCGGGCCTGCGCCCCACTGTTCCCGAGCGTGACTTCATCATGCCCGTGCACGACTACGACTGGGGGCCGGGCTTCAAGGCTGTTGATGGCTCGGGTGTGCCCACCAACGCCCCGCCCAAAATCAAACAGGTGCTGACCATGTACGCCCCCAAAGTCGATGCCGATGGCAACGAGGTGGGTGGTGTTCCGGTGGTCCTGCTCGACGCTCCGCTGGGGACTTACTTGGGCTGGAACGTCACCGCCGACGGTGCCAGACCCTTCCACAAAGGTGAAATTTGCAACTATGTGGGCGGCATGGTGTCCTTTGCCAAAACGGCGGCCGAACGGCAAGCCAACGGCGACACACGCCTTTCATTGCAAGAGCGCTATGGCACCCATGAGGCTTATGTGCAAACGGTCAAGAAAGCCACTGAACGCGCCATGCAGGCCGGTTTTTTACTCCAAGAAGATGCTCAAGCTTTGATCGAATCCGCCCAACAAAGCGCCGTTCTGCGCTGAAACAGTTTGTGGCCTGAGGCCAGCGTCATCAAGGCTCCCGACCTGTGACTCTGACCTTGGGGCCCAAGCCCAAAAAGTGGGCTTCCTCGTGTGCAAAAGCGCCAGGAGTTTGCATACCGTTACACATATATTCAGCTGAAAAAACCAGCAACAAAATAAACGGTGCCCGAGCCTTTGAAATCGCTAAATTCAATACATCGGTTTTCGTAAACTGGAGAACATGAGACGCCTCTGTTTGCAGAAAACTTCACCATGAATTCCAGCCGTTCCAAATGGCCTTTGGTGCTGCTGTGCATCGCCCTTGTCGGGGTCTGCATCTTCTTATTTCGGGCTCGGGAATTCATGGCCATTGACCGCTGCATGGATGCTGGGGGGGCCTACGAAAAAGCCTGGAAAATTTGCGATAAAAGCAACACCGACGCCCCCGACACGCGCTTCAGCGGTCCCGTCTTTGCAGGCATCCTCGATGGGAAAAAAATCCATCTTCAACTGCGAGACGATCACCTGGGATACCGCATGATCAACAACGGATTGCGCATTGTGGGCGACCTGAACGTAGAAAGAGGCTTGGGAAAAGACGACAATGCCGTCATCTACGTGCTCGACTGGACCCAAGATGCTGCGCAACACATTCGGTTTTTACGGGTCCTGGTCAACGGTGCAGAAGAGCTGCAAAGAATTGGGCCCGACCAGCAATTGCAAAAAGGCGCAGCACTTCGCGCCAAATAAGTCCAACAACCCAACACCCTGACACCATGACCACAAGCCATTGGATGGCGGATTTGACGCTCGCAACCTATCGCCTGGCGCACTTGCTTTCATCCACCTTCACGGAAGACCCCGCCATGCTCGCCTTGGTCTTTTGTTGAGGACTTCAGGGCGTTGTCCCGCGCACACTCCCGGCTGTTAACCTCCCCATGCACAGCCTTGGAGTCCCTCATGTCATCTGCCGCCAACATCACGCCCCATACCCCGGACGAGTCTCGACAACTCGAACTGTTGCGCCAACACCGCAAGGCGCACCGTCAAAAACTTGCCCTCCTGCCACCCCAGGCGATTGACCCCGCGGCCTCGCCCCCCCAAGCCACTCGGGGACAGCGCTTGGCCGACAAGGTGGCAGCCACCGTCGGATCGTGGCGATTCATCGTGGTTCAAAGCACTGCCATCGTCTTCTGGATCACCGGCAACGTGTTGACAGGCTCTCAGGCCTGGGATCCCTACCCCTTCATCTTGCTGAATTTATTGCTTTCATTTCAGGCCGCCTACACAGCACCCGCCATCATGATGAGCCAAAATCGCCAGTCCGAAATGGACCGTCGCCACGCTCAAAGCGATTACGAGATCAACGTCAAAGCAGAACTTGAAATCGAACTTTTGCACCAAAAAATTGACCTCATGCGTGCCCAGGAACTGTTGGTACTCACCCAAGCCGTGCGCGACCTGTCTGCCCAAGTCAAAGCCCTCAGCCAACCCAACAAAGTGTGAGTGTGCGCACTGCCCCACGCGCCACAACATGCGCCCATGACTCTTCGGCATCCACCCCAAGAGGAGTCCCCATGAAAAACATCACAAGCTGCACACTCACCCTGATGTTGGTCGGCATGATGCCCTGGACCACCACCCAAGCCCAAAGCATGGCTCTGTGGGGGCCTCTTGCCCCAACTGGCACCTTGTTGCAGGCACTTACAAAAAATGATTGTTTTTTATCCCTGCATCACGCCTTAAGCATTGAAACCACCAAATTCAGGGGTCCAAGTTTCGTAAACTGAAGCCCATGCAGTCACCGATTCTGGTGGACTGTCCAAGGTCCCACGATTTGTGAATTTCATGAAGAACAAGCTCCTCAAAAAAGCGCTTTGCACTGGCCTCTTCAGCCTCCTGGGCTTATTCCATTGCAGCGCAGCTTTCGCACAAACTTGCACCCGGGAATATGCCCCGGTGTGCGGACAACTGGCCACCGAACCCGCCCCCCAAACCTTTGCCAACCGCTGCTTGCTTGACGCGGCCAAGGCCGTCTGGGTGTCGCCAGGTGACTGCAAGACCAAGGCCATGCCCCTGGTCGGCAGCGACGAGGATGCCCACGGGTGCAAAGCTTCTGCAGGCTACCAATGGCATGAAGAACTCAAGCAATGCGTGCGCCCCTGGATGACCCAGGCCGTCACCCTTGAAGTGGCCGCCAAACGGCGCGCGTGCACCGGCATGGTCCCTATGCAGTGCCTTCAGGTACGCGAAAGAGTGCCCGGAAAAGCACCTGGAAAATGGGAGCCCCTGTTTGGCGAGATTGCAGGTTTCACGCACGTAGCCGGTCAGCGTTTCAAGCTGCGCGTGCGCAAAGACCGCGTGGAAAATCCACCGGCCGATGCGCCCAACACCACCTACACCCTGCTCAAGGTGCTGCCGTAAGCAGGACAAACCCGAACACCCGTATCTTTGCGCCACACAAGCCCTCCTGCCGGTCAGCACACCTGCGCGTGTCGGCGCATATGACCTCTGGTTTGCCCTTGCCAATCGGTGACAATCGACGCCCTGCATGCGATCATTATGAAAATCAAGACTTCCTCCATCATCCCCATCCTCGCCCCCTTCGTCACGGCCATTTTTGCCATCACCGTTGGCACTTTTTTGCCCAGCACGGCCACCTTCGCTGCAAGCACCAAAGCGGCGGCACAACAAAAGGCGGCGGCAAATAAAAAAGCAGCGGCCAACAAAAAGGCCACTGCTGCAGTCAACGCGCTGCCCCCACTGCCAGCGCAAATTGCCTTGGCTGCCAACCCGCCCGCCTTGGCCTCTAAAGCATGGCTGCTGATGGACTTCGACTCAGGCCAAGTGCTGGCCTCGGCCAACGCCGACGAAGCGCTCCCGCCAGCGTCGCTCACCAAAATGATGACCAGCTACATCATTGAGCAAGCGCTGCGCTCGGGCAAGCTCAAAGCCACGGACCTGGTCTCGGTCAGTGAGAACGCCTGGTGCCGAGGCACCAGCGCCGAGTCGTGCATGTACCTGCCGCTCAACAGCCAAGCCACCGTCATCGACATCTTGCGCGGCATCATCATCCAGTCGGGCAACGATGCCTCCAAGGCCATTGCAGAGCACATGGCCGGCTCAGAAGCAGGTTTTGCCAAACTGATGAACGCCGAAGCGCAGCGCTTGGGCATGACGCACACCCACTTCGTCAACCCCACCGGCTTGCCCGACCCGGCGCACAAATCGTCAGCACGAGATCTGGCCGTCCTGGCGCGCGCCATCATCCGCGACGGCGCAGAGTACTACCCCATTTATGCAGAACGTGAGTTCAAATACAACGGCATCAAACAAGGCAACCGCAACGCCCTGCTCTACACCGACCCCACTGTGGACGGCCTGAAAACCGGCCACACCGCAGAAGCCGGCTACTGCCTGGTCACCTCGTCCAAACGCAACGACATGCGCCTGATCACGGTCATCCTCAACACCCACAGTCCTCAGGCACGGGCTGACCAATCGCGGACTCTGCTCGGCTGGGGCTTCAGCGGCTTCGAAAAAGCCACCCCGATCCAACCAGGCGCCGTGGTCAGCACGGTCAAAGTCAGCTTTGGCAAGGCAGACACCGTGGCCGCAGGCTTGGGGTCACCCTGGCTTTTGACCGTGCCTCGCGGCCAACAAGTGCAAACCACGGTGGAGATCACACCAGGGCTGCAAGCCCCTGTGGCCAAAGGCGCAGTGATCGGCAAAGTCATCGCCACATCAAACGGCAAACCCGTGGGCGAAGCCCCACTGGTGGCGCAAGCCGAGGTTGAACGCGCAGGCCTGCTGCTGCGCGGCTGGCAGCATTTGACGCAGTTGTTTGGCAAGTGAACGCAAAACAGGTCCGTGCTGACACGCACATCGAATGATGGCTGGCAAAGGGCCCTTACAAAGCCCTGCGACCCACGTCGCAGCCGCGCTTTGACACGATGGCCCGCGTTTGCACGGCACTGGGGGGTGGAGCTGGTGGCGCAGCCGATGCAGGTCTGAGCTGTCCACGCGTTCACCCGTGCTGCGCGCGATATTCTTGCGTCAGCCCACCATAGCCATAAGCCCCTGCCCGAACATCATCTACATGGATGTAGCTTTCATGGTGCAGGTCAGGCATCAGGGCCGCTAACCCGTTGAATACCGCCTGGATGTAGGCTGCCTTTTCGGCACGCGTGTTGGTCTCATCGGTGATTTTGATTTCGACATAAGCGCTTGATCTCCCCTGCTCGGCCAAGGTGCGTCCACCCACCACCCAATGCTCGGGATCGACATAGCGCACGGCAATCGAGGTCAGCTCCGGCTTTTTGTGCAGCAAGCGGGTTGTCAAATCTAACAACAGCAATGCGACCTCGCGGGTGGTCTGAGCATGGGCGGGGCCGCTGAGCAAGACGTTCAAGATGGGCATTGGGTTCTCCTGTGAATGTTGGAATCAACTTTAAAGAATTAACCAAGTATTCGAAACAGCATTTTTTGCAAATCGGTTCATCGATATTTGCAAAGCCACTCTAAAATGGCTCCATGCCTTTTCACTTGGACGACCTTGCACTTTTTTGCCGCATCGCGGTGCTGGGATCGCTGTCAGCGGCGGCGCGTGAACGCGACATCCCGGTCAGCCAGGTCACGCGCTCGCTCAACCGGCTTGAAACGGCTTGCGGTGCACGGCTCATGCACCGCACCACACACGGACTGAGCCTGACCGACGAAGGTGACACGCTGCTCGCACACGGGCAAGACATGCTCAGCATGGCCGATGTGCTGGGGGCCGAGCTGCAAGTTCGCCAAGGCCAGCCCAGCGGGTGGGTGCGCGTGGGCGTCAGCGCCTCGGTGGCAGAAGCGGTCATTGCCCCCAGCCTGCCCGGCCTGTATGCGCTATATCCCCTGTTGCACATTGACATCGTGGTGGATGACCGACTGGCCGACATGGCCCGCGACGGCATCGACATCGCCATCCGCACAGGTGATGTGCACAACGACAACCTGATTGCCCGCCCTCTGGGCATGGCCAGCCGCACCCTGTATGCCAGCCCGGCTTATCTGGCGCAGCACGGCACACCCCAAACACCCGACGAGCTGGCTGCTCACCACCTGATTGGCAACAGCAAAGCCCCCAGCATGAACCAGTGGCAAAGGCAAGACAGTCCAACGCCTTGGGCAGTGAAGGGCCAAAGCCTGACCGACAACTCGGCCATCATGCTCACGCTGGTGCGCCACGGCGTGGGCATTGCCCGCCTGTTCGACATCGTGGCCAACCCATGGGTGAAGACCGGAGAACTGGTGCCTCTGCTGCGCGGCAGTTTTGATGTGAGCGATATCCCGGTCTATGCCGTGATGCTGCCCGAGCGGCACCGACTGCCCAAGATCAGGGCTTGTGTGGACTATTGGGCGGGGTGTTTGGGGCATCTGTGACACGCATCAGTAGCCAGCGGAACTCCAGCATGCGGGCGTCTGGGTGGTCATGCCGTTCCAACAGTGGGCGGCAATTCCCAAAAACATCAAAATGTCGGTACTTATCAATAAACACCGACATTATGAAATAATCAAGCCATGCCACCACTCCCCGTTTCTCTCGCAGAACTCGCCCAAGGCAAGAAGCTGCTGCGCCCCAGCGATGCGATGGCCATGGGGCGTTCTCGTCTGTATCTGGCGCAACTGGCCCGCCGGGGCCTGCTTCACAAGGTCAGTCGGGGGCTTTATGCGCTGCCGCAACGCCCAGCATCCGAGTTCGCCAGCCTGGCCGAAGTGGCGAGCAGGCACCCTCAAGTGCTGGTGTGCCTGCTTTCTGCGTTGGCCTTTCACGGCCTCACCACGCAAGCGCCGTTTGAAGTTTGGGTGGCCATGGACAACAAAGCCCGGGCACCGCAGCTGACCTACCCGCCGTTGCGCGTCGTAAGGTTCAGTGGGACTGCGTTGACCGAGGGCATTGAAACGCACATGCTGGAAGGCGTATCAGTCCACGTCACCAACGTGGCAAAAACCATCGTTGACTGCTTCAAGTTCCGAAACAAGACAGGTCTGGACGTGGCACTGGAGGCACTGAAAGAAGCATGGCGTGCCAAGCGGGTCACGATGGATGAGCTTTGGCATTACGGGCAGATTTGCCGGGTGCAAAACGTGATGCGTCCCTATCTGGAAGGACTGACCGCATGAACAACACGCCTGCATCGGTCAGGGCACGGCTGCTCAACAAAGCCCGGGCTGAAAAACTGGACTTCTCTCTGGTGCTGACCCGATATGGTCTGGAGCGTCTGCTCTACCGGTTGAGCATTTCATCCAGCAAAGACAATTTTCTGCTCAAAGGTGCCTTGCTGTTTGACATGTGGTTTGATGTGCCGCATCGCCCCACCCGAGACATTGACTTGCTGGGCTTTGGCCTTGCAGAAGAACCCCTTGTGCATGCGACGTTTCGCGAAATTTGCGGCATTGCATGCGATGACGCCATCGTGTTCGACGCGGACAGCATCCGTGTTGCCGAGATTCGCAAGGAAGCGAATTATTCGGGCCTGCGCGTGACCTTGCTCGGGCTGCTCGATGGGGCACGTTGCCCGGTACAGATCGATATTGGCTACGGTGATGCAGTCACACCTGCACCGGAATTGGCCAACTATCCGGTGATGCTAGAAGGCCAGCCTACCCCAAAAATTCGGGTCTATCCCCGCTTCACCGTGGTGGCAGAGAAGTTCGAAGGCATTGTTTCATTGGGCATGGCCAACAGCCGACTCAAAGATTATTTTGACCTGTGGGTCTTGCTCACCACCCAGGCGCTGGCCCCCGACATGCTGCAATCGGCCATCACTGCCACACTCGCCCGGCGGCAAACCAAGATGCCTGAATCGATCCCCATTGGGTTATCACCCGTCTTTGGCAACGACCCGCTGAAAATCAAGCAGTGGAATGCGTTCCTTCAGAAGAACCAACTTCAGGCACCTCCGCTGAATGCGGTCGTCGCGTTGTTGTGTGAAAAGTTGCTGTCCGACAACCCCGCTCAATGATTCAACTGCCCCCCAAGCCTTCTCCAGCCGCTTGATGCTGACCGGCTGCGGGGTGCGCAGTTCTTGCGCAAAGAAACTCACGCGCAACTCTTCCAGTAGCCAGCGGAACTCCAGCATGCGGGCGTCTTGGGCGCCTTTGCGTTCGGCCACCAGACGCCAGTAGCGTTGTTCTTGGGGTTTGGGTTTGGTGCCCATGGCCAAGAACCTGAAGCCCAGACTAAAAAATAGTGTTTTCACACGAATTTTTGTTTTATATATCAAAATACAAGACCCACTAACAAAACCACACCATGTCCCCCACTCTTTTAGGCTTTCAGCGTCTGGCGCAAATGCACGGCATCTCGCTGGTGCAGCCGCTGCGCACACGCAGCCAAGTGGGGTCATCGCGCCAGCGCACCGTGGTGGACGGGCACGAGCTGCAGACCTGGCCTGCACGCTACCAACCGGCCGACAGTTTTCGGGGGCATTTTGAGTTTGGGCTCAAACATGAGCGCCTGAACCTGGAGTTTTTATCGCGCCTCTTTGCCCGCCTGCCTGCAACCGAAGTGGCCGCGTGGATCGCCGAAGAGCCCACGGGCGGCTATGCACGGCGCGCTGCTTTTTTCTATGAATGGTTGACCGGCCAGCCGCTGGATGCCCCCGACACCGCCGCCAATGTGGGTTATGTGGATGCCATCGACAGCACCCAATACCTGGCCGCCCAACGCCCCGACCGGGTGCGGCGCTGGCGGGTCAACAACAATTTGCCAGGGATGCGCGACTTCTGCCCCATGGTGTACTTGGGGCGCGAGGATGCGCGTGACTGGCTTTACAACGTGGCCGAGGGCGTGCGGCAACTCGACGACGCCTATGGCCCCGAGCTGCTCTTGCGCAGCGCCGCGTGGCTGACCTTCAAGGAGTCTCGCGCCAGCTTTGCCATTGAGCACGAAGGCGACCAGCAAGACCGCGTGCGCCGCTTTGCCGCTGCCATAGGCGAGTTCAGCGGGCGCATGGAACAACCTTTGTTGCCCGATGGGCTGCACACTTTGCAAAAAGCGGTGCTAGGCGAACGCGCTTTGCGGCTGGGCATCAGGCGCTCGCCTGTGTTTGTGGGGCAAAGCACGTTTTTGGCGCAGGTGGTGCATTACATCGCCCCGTCCGAGGCGCTGGTGAGCCCGATGCTCAGCGCCCTGGCGCAGCTGGAAGAGCGCACACGCGGTGCCGATCCGGTGGTGCGTGCGGCGGCTGTGGCGTTTGCCTTTGTTTACCTGCACCCTCTGGTGGACGGCAATGGCCGCATCCACCGCTTTTTGATCAACCATTTGCTGGCCGCAGACCAGGCCGTGCCCGCCAACATCGTGGTGCCGGTATCGGCCACCATTGCAGGCACCGCCAGAGGGCGAGCCAACTACGACCAGGTGCTGGAGGTGTTTTCAAGGCCGTTCATGCAGTCGCATGCGGGCGACTACCGCTTTGGCACGCAGCGCACATGCCCCGATGGCGTGGTGACGAATTTTGAATTTTCGGCGACCGACGAAGCCCAGCACGCTTGGCGCTTCATCGACTTGACCGCACATGCCTTTTACCTGAGCGGCGTGTTGCGCCAAACAGTCGAAAACGAAATGGCCCAAGAAGCCCAAGCCTTGGGTCGCAACGACGCCGCACGCGCCGCCATCAAGCAAGTGCTGGAACTGCCCAACGACGAAGCCGACTTGATCATCCGATCGCTCAGTCAAAGCGATTGGACCGTGAGCAACAAACTGCGCAAAGCACTGCCCGAAATTTTTGACGAAGCAGGCCAGCATCACGCATTGCATGCGCGAATCGTGGCGGGGGTGCGTGAGGCGCTGGAAGGTGGGCGGGGCGGTGGTCAGTGAATCAAGCGCGGCAGCCCTTTTATTCGATCCAAACCGCATCGCTATTCGCACGACAAGGCACCTTCGGGTGCTTTTTTGATGCGGCCTCAAAAAATATTGCACTCAAACCACCAACACCATCAACAACGCCATAGCATCCGCATCATCTGAAAAAATTAATACCCTAGTTTAAGTAGACTGTGCAGCGAAGACTTTTCGCGTTCAAAAAGAGACAAGCACAGCATGCGCGCACCCAACGAAATGCCCACCTTCGACGCCCTGTTCGAGCCCCTGCTCGCGGCGCTTCGTGCATTGGGTGGCTCAGGCAGCATTGAGGAAATTTATGCCAAGACCGTCGAGGTCGCAGGCATCTCTGAAGACGTCGCATCACAGATGCACGACCCTGAAAAAAGCAACATGACCGAAGTGGGCTACCGGCTCGCCTGGGCACGGACCTATCTACGCAAATATGGGATGCTGGAAAACTCCAGCCGAGGCGTCTGGTCACTGACGGCCAAAGGCAACAGTGCTGACAAGATCAATGCCGCAGAGATTGTCAAAACCGTTCGCAACATGGATCGGCCAGAGCCAACCAAGCAAAGCAAGAAAGCCGAATCCATTGAATTGGATTTTGGAAAAGACCTGCCTGAAGAAGACCGCTGGAAAGACAAGCTCAATGCAGTGCTCACCCAGCAACTCAGTCCGCAAGGTTTTGAGCGACTGGTGCAACGCATACTGCGCGAATCGGGCTTTGTGGCGGTGGAAGTCACGGGCCGCACGGGCGACGGCGGCATTGACGGCAAAGGCATCGCTCGTATCAACGGCTTCATGAGCTTTCACGTGCTCTTCCAGTGCAAGCGCTACAAAGGCTCGGTCGGCTCCAGCGAAATCCGAGACTTTCGGGGTGCCATGGTCGGGCGCGCTGACAAAGGTCTGTTCATCACCACGGGCACCTTCACGACAGGCGCTATCAAAGAAGCTACACGCGACGGTGCTCCGCCGATTGACTTGGTGGATGGGGATGAGCTGGCTGAAAAGCTGAAAGAACTGTCTCTGGGTGTGACCACGGAACTGGTGCCGCGTGTGGTGGTGAATCCGGAATGGTTTGTGGGACTCTCCAATGCAAAATGAATGCACTGTGAGTTCCTTTTTACAAAAGCAACAAGCCTTCTTGGCCTTTGTGCTGGGCCAATACGTGACCCAAGGCGTGGACCAACTCGACGCCGACAAACTGACCCCGCTGCTCAAGCTGCGCTACAACCCGCTGAATAATGCGATGGCGGAATTGGGGGATGCGGTGCAGGTGCGGCAGGCGTTTGTGGGGATGCAGAGGTATTTGTATAGATCCCAAATAAATCAAAATTAATTAAATGAATAAAAAAACAAAAAATATAAATAAAATTTTTGAGTGTCTTTTTAACGGCAAAAACTGTACAAAAATAGCATCTAGCAAAGAGCACTTAATATCATCCAAAAGATTAAATCAGATAAAGCTAACAAATAAAATTTTAACCAATGCCAATGATAATATTAAAAAAACATACAAACATATCACATGCGAATCCTGCAATAATGAACTTGGCATATATGAATCCAAATCTGAAATTAATCTAGGGTATGCCACAATATGGAAGCTTTTAGCGATAAACTACTCGAAACAAGAAATAAAAATTAATTACTTGAAATTTAAAAATACCTCTTTATTGACTATTTTTAAATTCATGACAATACTCCAAAAATGCATAAAGGAAAATGGGGTTTTTGAAAATAGCACGTTTGTTTTTGATTATTATTTAGGCGCAAAAGTAGAGC
Source organism: Comamonadaceae bacterium PBBC1 (assembly GCA_002256145.1). Taxonomy (GTDB): domain Bacteria; phylum Pseudomonadota; class Gammaproteobacteria; order Burkholderiales; family Burkholderiaceae_C; genus Limnohabitans_A. Next base: position 306,172 of record NKIP01000003.1, on the reverse strand, counting down.
CAACATATAACCAAGGAATTTTCCAGTCGTCAATAAAATCCGTTGATGAAAATGGCAATCCAATAGAAGATGTCAACATATACATATCAACAAATGGCTTTCACTCGGGCGATCGAGGATTTGCAACGAAATCGGATGAATCTGGCACTGCAAAAATTCGCATCCTCAAAAATGCAGACTATCTCAACATTTTCTCAGTGCCATTTTATGTAGTGGATCATGCTAGAGGTTTTATCTCGCAAACATTCATAGAGTGGGCATTCTATGCAATCATTAACTCAAATGGTGCACGTATATTAATTGCTTTACCTTTAACAGATGAAAAAATAGCAAAATATTTAGATGAAAGAATATATAAATCCAACCTAGAAGAAATCATAAAAAATAATTTTACAGAATTGGAAATTCTCAACTTAAAAAGCTTATCCAGCCTAAAAACAAGCAAATAAATCAATTCATCAAAGTGCAGCATCAATGATTCAATTGCCCCCAAGCCTTCTCCAGCCGCTTGATGCTCACAGGCTGCGGGGTGCGCAGTTCTTGCGCGAAGAAGCTCACGCGCAGCTCTTCCAGTAGCCATCGGAACTCCAGCATGCGGGCGTCTTGCGCGCCTTTGCGTTCGGCCACCAGGCGCCAATAGCGTTGCTCTTGCGGTTTCAGCTCGGTCAGGCGCTGGGCGTCGCGGGCGGGGTCGGCGCGGTATTTATCGAGGCGCAGGGTGATGGCCTTGAGGTAGCGGGCGTAATGCTGCAACTGCGGCCACGGGGTGGCGGCCATGAAGTTTTTGGGCATCAGGCGTTGCAGTTGCTGGGTGCAGTCTGCCGTCGCATCGGGGGCGTTTTTGGTGTCCTTGATCTTGCGGGTGGCCGCGCCAAACTCCAGCAAGATGGTGCCCGCCAACCGGGCCACTTCGTTGGCAATCAAGGTCAATCGCCCGCGGCCTTCTTCGATGCGGCGCTTGAAGGTGATTTCGTCATTGGGCAGCGGGTCGAGCAAAAAGGCGCGGTCCAGCGCCACGTCGATGATCTGGGTTTTCAGCTCGTCGGCTGTGCCGAGCGGCATGTAGGCCACGGCCATTTTTTGCAGGTCGGGAATGTTTTTCTCAAGGTACTTGAGCGCATCCTTGATCTGCAGCGCAAACAGGCGGCGCAGGCCCGCGCGGTTTTTGCTGGCGGCCACGTCGGGCTCGTCAAACACTTCGATGGTCACGGCGTCTTGCATGTCCACCAGCGCCGGAAAACCGATCAGGGTCTGGCCGCCTTTGCTGATTTCCATCAGCTCGGGCAGTTCGCCAAAGGTCCAGGCGGTGTAGCGCTGGGGGGCCAGGGGCTTTGGCGCGGCTGGCTTATCCCCTCGCGCTGAGGTGTTGCGCCCACCCGCTTCGCGCTGAGGCAAATGGGGGTCTGACCCCGATTTTTTGGTGTCCCCGTTTTTTGAGGGTTCAGACGCAAAAGCAGGCGCTGCCGCCACTTTCAGCTGCGCCAGCGCTTGGAACGCACCCCTCGCTTTGGCGCCCAGCTCACCCTTGAGCGCACCCAGATTACGGCCCATGCCCAATTGGCGGCCGTGTTCGTCCACCACCAGCAGGTTCATGAACAAGTGCGGGCTGAGCATCTCGTGTTTGAAGTCGGTTCGCTTGATGTCCAGGCTGGTTTCGTCGCGGGTTTTTTTGAGCAGCACGTCGGTGAGCGAGCCGCTGCCAAACAGCTCGGGCACCGAAAGTTCGGCCGCCATGCGTGTGGCCGATTCGGGCAGTGGCACAAAGCGGCTGCGAGGGCGTTGTGGCAGGCTTTTGAGCAGGGCCTGGATCTTGTCTTTGAGCAAGCCGGGCACCAGCCATTCACAGCGGTCTTCGCTGACTTGGTTGAGCACAAACAGCGGCACCGTCACCGTGACCCCATCGCGGGCGTCGCCCGGTTGGTGCAGATACACCGCCGTGCAATCGGTGCCGCCCAATCGAATCTGTTTAGGGAAAGCCTGCGTGGTGATGCCTGCGGCCTCGTGGCGCATCAGCTCTTCGCGGCTCAGCAACAACAAGCGCGGCTGCTTGGCGCTCTCATGCCGATACCAGTCTTCGAGCAGGCGGCCACTGCACACCTCAGGTGGAATCTGCTGGTCGTAAAAAGCGTAGATCAACTCGTCGTCCACCAGCACATCTTGGCGGCGCGACTTGTGTTCCAGCTCTTCAACCTTGGCGATCATCTTGTGGTTTGCGCCAAGGAAAGGCAGCTTGGTCTCCCATTGGTCACCCACCAGCGCTTCGCGGATGAAAATCTCGCGGGCGCCGTGCAAGTCCACCCGGCTGTAGGCCGTGCGCCGCCCGCTGTAGACCACCAGACCATAAAGCGTGGCCCGCTCCAGCGCCACGACTTCGGCCGACTTCTTTTCCCAATGCGGGTCGAGTACTTGTTTGCGCAGCAGGTGCGCACCGACTTGCTCCAGCCACTGCGGTTCAATGGCCGCAATGCCTCGGCCAAACAGGCGCGTGGTTTCCACCAGCTCGGCCACCACGATCCAGCGGCCCGGTTTTTTGCTCAGGTGCGCGCCGGGGTGTTTGTGAAACTTGATGCCGCGCGCGCCCAGATAGGCCTCTTCGTCTTCGAGTTTGTAGCCCACGTTGCCCAGCAGGCCTGCCAGCATGGACAGGTGCAGCTGCTCATACGTGGCAGGCTGCGTGTTGATGCGCCACTTGTGCTCAGCCACCACCGTGAGCAGCTGGGTGTGCGTGTCGCGCCACTCGCGCACACGGCGAATGTTGATGAAGTTCTGGCGCAGCAGCTGCTCGTATTGGCGGTTGCTCAGCTTGTGCTGCGGCGCTTCTTGCGCGGGCCTGCCTTTAATTGGGGTCAGATCCCGATTGTTTTGCCCCGGCTGGCCAGCTGGATTTAATTGGGATCTGACCCCAATTGATTTGGATGGTCCGCCTCGGGCGTCGTGAATCCATTTCCAGAGCTTCAGGTAGCCGGTGAACTCGCTTTTGTCGTCGTCAAACTTGGCGTGTTGTTGGTCGGCCTGGGCCTGCAAGTCCATGGGGCGGTCGCGCACGTCTTGGACGCTCATGGCGCTGGCGATCACCAGCACTTCCACCAAGGCGTTGCGGCCACGCGCCTCCAAAATCATGCGGCCCACACGCGGATCGAGCGGCAGGCGGGCCAACTCCTGGCCAATGTGGGTGAGTTCGTTGTCCTCTTGAACCGCGCCCAGTTCGGCCAACAACTGGTAGCCGTCGGTGATGGCCCGTTTGGATGGTGCTTCGATGAACGGAAAGTCTTCCACCACGCCCAGGTGCAGCGACTCCATGCGCAAAATCACGCCCGCCAAAGACGAACGCAAGATTTCCGGGTCAGTAAAGCGCGGGCGGCCTGCAAAGTCTTTGTCGTCGTACAGGCGAATGCAGATGCCGTTGGCCACACGGCCGCAACGGCCGGCACGCTGGTTGGCCGCGGCCTGGCTGATGGGCTCGACCAGCAGCTGCTCGACCTTGCTGCGCAGGCTGTAGCGCTTGACCCGCGCCGTGCCGGCGTCGATCACATAACGGATGCCGGGCACCGTGAGCGAGGTTTCGGCCACGTTGGTGGCCAGCACGATGCGGCGGCCGTTGGACGCTTCAAAAATCTGGTCTTGCTCGGCTTGCGACAGGCGGGCAAACAGGGGCAGCACTTCGGCACCCCGCGTGAGCGGCTGGTGCGCCAGGTGTTTGCGCAGGTGGTCGGCGGCTTCGCGGATCTCGCGCTCGCCCGGCAAAAAGATAAGGATGTCGCCCCCTGCCCCGCCCTGCCAGAGTTCGTCCACCGCATCGGCCATGGCCTCGTTCAGGCCGTAGTCACGCGACTCTTCAAACGGGCGGTAGCGCTGCTCCACCGGGAAGGTGCGGCCCGAGACCATGATGACCGGGGCTGGGCCGTTGCGCGAGGCAAAGTGCTTGGCAAAACGGTCGGCGGCGATGGTGGCCGAGGTGACCACGATTTTCAGGTCCGGGCGGCGCGGCAAGATCTGGCGCAGGTAGCCCAGCAAGAAGTCGATGTTCAGGCTGCGTTCGTGCGCCTCGTCGATGATGATGGTGTCGTAGGCCTGCAGCAGCGGGTCGGTCTGGGTTTCGGCCAGCAAAATGCCGTCGGTCATGAGCTTGACCGAGGCGTTTTTGGAGAGCCGATCCTGAAAGCGCACCTTGAAACCCACCACCTCGCCCAGCGGGGTCTTCAATTCCTCGGCAATTCGCCTGGCCACCGAGCTGGCCGCAATCCGCCGGGGCTGGGTGTGGCCGATCATCCGCGCCCGTTCGCCCGGCTTGGCGTTGAGCTTGCCGCGCCCCAGCATCAGCGCGATTTTGGGCAGCTGCGTGGTCTTGCCCGAGCCGGTCTCGCCACAGACGATGATGACCTGGTGCTGGTCCATGGCGGCCATGATTTCGTCACGGCGGGCCGAGACGGGCAGGCCTTCGGGGAAGTCGATTTGGAGTTCAGACATGGGTCACAAAAAAAGAAAACAACGCCAACTCAGCGCTCAAACTGTCCGGCCCAAAGGCAGATACAGGGTCATGGACTTGTCGACGCAGGGCGTGAAGCCGTAATGCAGGTAAAAGTTTTGCGCAGCTGTGTCTTTGGCGTCCACCAGCATGGCGAAGGCCGCCACATGCTGTCGCGCTTGCAGGCAACGCTGCACCGCCAGGCCCACCAGCACCTGGCCCAATCCCCGCCCACGAAAGCGCAGATCGACCGCCAACCGCCCCAGTCTGAAGCAGGGCACGGGGTATTGGGGCAAGGTTTTACGGGTTTCGGTGGGCAGCGCTTCATGGGCCACATGGGCCGCGCTCAGGCTGTAATAGCCGAGGATGGTTTGCGGAGTTTCGCTCTCGACCAGCACGCGCACGGTGCTGATGCCTTTTTTCTGGTGCTGCGCGGCCAAGCGGTGCAGGTAGTCGTTCAGCGGCGGCACGCCGCAGTCAAAAGATGAACGGTCGTGGCGCTGGGCTTCGAGCACTTGCTCTTCAAGCACGCTTGACCTTTGCCGCGTCGGCCAAGGCACCCTGCAAGGCGGCGTTGGGCGCGAAGTCGCCATTCAGTGCGGCCGCAAAGGCCTGAAAGTCCCGGTCGCTCAGGGTGATCCGCGACTCGCGCTCCAGCAACTCCAGCGCCTTGTCTTTGGCCGCCGCCCGCATGAAGGCCGACATGGTGGTGCCCATGAGCGCCGCCGCACGCGAGACCACGTCTTTTTCAGCAGCGTCCATTTTCAGGTCCAATCGGGCAGCAGAGGCGGTCATGGTACGGTCCTTTGAAGCGGGGTGTGAGGGGCTTATGGGTCAATTGGTACGGAATTTTACCGTATGGATTTGTTACCCCAGGGGCATATTTTGTTGTGAAAAAAGTTCACGTAAACACGTGCTACACTGATTTACGTGTTTTTCTAGAAAGAGATTTTTCATGAGCAACATCACCCTATCCATTGACGATAACCTGATTAAGCAAGCTCGCATCAAAGCCATCCAAGAAGGCACATCGCTGAGCGCAAAGATGCGCGAACTGCTGTCCTGGTATGTCCGGCAAGACACACCCGCTGCCCCCATCGTGATTCCCAAACTGCCTGTCTCCAAAGCACGGGGCGGCCTGCGACCGGGCATTGACCCGGGCAGCAATCGCTCTATGTATGACGCAATGGACGCGGACATGGTCCTGACTCGGCTGTCATGACGCCTGATGTCAACGTGCTGGTGGCCGCTTACCGGCCCGACCACCCGCACCACTTGCCGGCCCGCGCCTGGCTGGACGATGCCGTTGTGCAAGCAGCCAACGGACGCACCAGCCTGATGCTGCTGGGCATGGTGGTGACAGGTTTGATACGGATCACCACCCACCCCAAAATTTTTCAACAAACAGATCCTTTACAAGACGTGACCGACTTTGTGGACAGCCTGCTCAGCTGCCCGAGCGTGCAATTTCAGTCACAGGGCACGACCTGGCCCAACCTCAGGCAAGTCTGTCTGGAGCAACAAGTCAGCGGCAACTTGGTCACCGATGCGTGGATCGCCTCAACGGTGATGCAATCCGGTGAGACACTCTGCACATTCGACCGCGATTTTTTGCGTCTACTGCCCTCCAGCCAACTTCTTTTGCTCAAGCCCTGATTGCCCATGTCCACAGTCTTCAATTTCACCTTCGTGCCCTGGTTCCGCTCGGTGGCACCCTACATCCACATGCACCGGGGCAAGACCTTTGTGGTGGGCATCGCGGGCGAGGCGATTGCGGCGGGCAAGCTGCACAACCTGGCACAAGACTTGGCGCTGATCCAGAGCATGGGCGTCAAGATCGTGCTGGTGCACGGCTTTCGCCCGCAGGTGAATGAACAACTGGCCGCCAAGGGCCACACGCCCAAGTACTCACACGGCATCCGCATCACCGACGGCGTGGCGCTCGATTGCGCCCAAGAGGCTGCGGGCCAGCTGCGTTACGAGATCGAAGCGGCGTTCAGCCAGGGCCTGCCCAACACGCCCATGGCGGGTTCCACGGTGCGGGTGATTTCGGGCAACTTCATCACAGCTCGGCCGGTGGGCATTGTGGACGGTGTGGACTTCATGCACTCGGGTCTGGTGCGCAAGGTGGACGTGCAGGGCATCACCAACACCTTGGACATGGGCGCGATGGTCCTGCTCTCGCCTTTTGGTTTCTCGCCCACGGGCGAGGCTTTTAACCTGACCATGGAAGAAGTCGCCACCAGCGTGGCAGCCGAGTTGCAGGCCGACAAGCTGATCTTTTTGACCGAGGTGCCGGGCATCCGCATTGAGCCGCATGCGCCGGCCAGCGACGACAACCCGATTGACACCGAACTCCCCCTGGCCGCCGCCAAGCAATTGCTGGCCTCGCTGCCCAACCCGACCGAGCCGACCGACATCGGCTTTTACCTGCAACACTGCGTCAAGGCCTGCGAAGAGGGTGTGGAGCGCAGCCACATCCTTCCGTTTGCGGTGGATGGCGCGTTGCTGCTGGAAATTTATGTGCACGACGGCATTGGCACCATGGTCATCGACGAAAAGCTCGAAGAGCTGCGCGAAGCGACGGCCGACGACGTGGGCGGCATCTTGCAGCTGATCGAGCCGTTTGAGAAAGACGGCACGCTGGTCAAGCGCGACCGCACCGAGATCGAGCGCGACATCGACCACTACACCATCATCGACCACGACGGCGTGATCTTTGCCTGCGCGGCGCTCTACCCCTACCCCGAAGCCAAAACGGCCGAAATGGCGGCGCTCACCGTGTCGCCCCAGTCGCAAGGCCAGGGCGATGGCGAAAAGGTGCTCAAACGCATCGAGCAACGCGCCCGCGCCATGGGCCTGAAAAGTATCTTTGTGCTGACCACACGCACCATGCACTGGTTCATCAAACGCGGCTTTGCCCAGGTGGACCCCGACTGGCTGCCCGAAGCACGCAAACGCAAATACAACTGGGACCGCAAGAGCCAGGTGCTGGTCAAGAAGCTCTGAGCCAGGCAGGCCGCCATCACAGCCTAAGGGGGTCACTGCGGCATGACCCCCTCATGACCATGCTTCATGACCATGCTTCATGACCAAGCATTAGGCAGGCCCAGCCAGTCCGTGGTGTAAGCCGACGTCTTGCGCTCCTGCTTCATCCCCCAAACCGGCTGTGCGCCAATGCCGCCCGCACTGGCCAGCTTGAGCGTCCCTCGCCCATAACGCTGGTTCAGCTGGTCCATGGCCAGCATCAGGCGCACGCGGTTTTCGGGCATGGTCTCGTCAAAGTCCAGGGTCAGTTGTTCGCGGGTGGCCGGTTGCAGGTCCATCAGCATCACGCCTGCTTTGGCGTATTTGTAGCCGGATTTGTAGAGGCGTTGGACGATGGCGTTGGCCGCCTGGGTGATGTGGGCGCTGTCGCTGGTGGGGCTGGGCAGGGGGATGCTTGCGCTGCGGCTGTATTGCGGGTCTTGTTGCCGGAAGGGGCTGGTGCGGATGAAGGCCATGATTTGGCCGGTGTGGCTGCCTTGTTTGCGCAGTTTTTCTGCGGCGCGGCAGGCGAATTCGGTGATGGCTTCTTGCAGTTCGATCAGCTCGGTCACCGGGTGGCCAAAGCTGCGGGTGCAGGCGATTTGTTGTTTGGGCGGGGGTTCGTCTTCGAACTCGATGCAGGGGGTGCCGTTGAGTTCGCGCACGGTTTTTTCCAGCACCACCGACCAGCCCGCTTTGGCGGCGGCCGGGCTCATGCGTTGCAGATCGAGCGCGGTGTGGATACCGTTCTCGCGCAGTTGCGCCCCGATCTTGCGGCCCACGCCCCACACCTCGCCCACTTCGGTGGCCTGCAGCAGGGCCTGCAGTTCTTCGGGGGTGCACGCGCCCAGGTGGCAGATTTGGGCGTGTTGGGCCGGGTAGCTGCCGGGTTTGCGTTCAGCGCTTTTGGCGATGGCGTTGGCCAGTTTGGCCAGGGTTTTGGTGGGGCCGATGCCGATGCAGGTCGGGATGCCGATCCATTGGTGGATGCGTTTGCGGATGGTGCGGGCGCGGCGCACCAGGTCGCCACGGATGCCGCTCAGGTCGACAAAGCTTTCGTCGATGGAGTAGACCTCTTGGTTGTGGCCCAGGCCTGCGGCCAGGCTCATCATGCGGTGGCTCATGTCGCCATAGAGGGCGAAGTTGGCCGACAGGGCGATCAGGCCGGCGTCGCGCTCGAGCTCGCGCAGCTGGAAGTAAGGCGCGCCCATCTTGATGCCCAGGGCTTTGGCCTCGTCACTGCGGGCAATGGCGCAGCCGTCGTTGTTGGACAGCACAACCACCGGCCGGCCTTGCAGCCAGGGCTGGAAGACGCGTTCGCAGGAGACGTAGAAGTTGTTGCCGTCGATGAGGGCTAGTTAAAATTTATAGTTATTTATTAATAATTTGATACATTTTTTTGCGTATAGTTGCTATCTTTTAATGAGTGGAGCCTGATGGTGCGGTAGGTAAGTTGCCAAGGGCTGGAGTTGGACTACAACACATGGCGCAGGTCGATTACGACGGTTTCAGCAATGAGATCTGAAACGTCGCGGACCGGGCTTTTCGACCAAGTTGTCAGTTTTTATAGCTCTAAACCCCATGAAACTTGGTAACGTCTTTCAGTGTATCGCTGCTCGTTACAACTTAAAGGAGTATGAAATATGGCTTTGATGCCTTGTAAAGAATGTGGATCCGAAGTTAGTACAGATGCGAAAGCTTGCCCGAAGTGTGGTTCCAAAGTTCCTAAGAAAAAATTTTGGCTTTGGGTGCCTTTGGGTCTAATCGTAGCTTTTTTCGGTTTCGGTGCCCTCGTTGGAAACTCTCCTGAAGCAAAAGAAAAAGCCCAAGCTCGCCGTGCTATTGATCTTTGTTGGGAAGAGCAAAAGCGAAAGTCATTTGAGGCCAGTACGCAACGTTTTGTTGCTGGTGTGTGCGAAAAGATGGAATCGGACTTCACAAAAAAACATGGTCATCGTCCATAACGTTTTGTCTTTTGGGTTAAACCGATTCAGCCTATTGCAATCACCGGAAGACCCAACCCGGAAGTCCTGAGGACTCTCCAGCGTCCTTAATGGAGAAAAAGAGATGACCGCCTGCAACAAGAATCTCATTTGTGGATTAGTAATACGCCATCCATGCTGCAGGCTTTTATTTGTCGCTTGAAGGATTTGCTGGTAGAAAAAAATCTCTGAGCGCAACAGGGTCGTTGGTGCACCCATCGCTTTCACGGTCAAATCTGACGATGAATTCCAATTCATTGGATCGGACCTTGGCTAAAGTTGCACCGCCCTCAAGGTGTTACTTGAAAAATTAATTATTTGCACTATAGAGTGAATAAATTGCATTTCCAGTTATTACGTTTACCGCCGAAACGTTAGAGCACCTCGCCCACATCATGGGCGTAGTTATCCTTCGTTACTTGGCGCAGCGACGGCGTAACCTTGTCAAACAACAGCCCACCGCCCGTGACGATGCCGTGCACAGCGAAAAAGGCCATTAAGGCTTTGGCGTGGCCGTTCATCAAAGTTCCCTGCTTGGCTTGCCATGCCGCAAGGTCAAAGCGCAAACCCAAGCAAGAGGCTGAGGGTTGATCGGCAGATACCCTCCAGCCCCCCACCCCTCACTCCACCGTAATCGCCCCACGCCGAATCTGGTCGCGCTCCAGGCTTTCAAACAGCGCTTTGAAGTTGCCCTCGCCAAAGCCTTCGTCAGCCTTGCGCTGAATGAACTCAAAGAACACCGGGCCGAGCAGGGTTTGGCTGAAGATTTGCAACAGCAAGCGCTTTTCGCCGTTGGCAGTCGATCCATCCATCAAAATGCCACGCGACTGCAGCTCGGGCACGGGTTCGCCGTGGCCGGGCAGGCGCTCTTCGAGCATCTCGTAATAGATGTCATTGGGTGCGCTCATCAGCGGAATGCCCGCCATTTGCAGGGCGTCCACGCTTTTCAAAATATCGTCGGTCAACAGCGCAATGTGCTGGATGCCCTCACCGTTGAACTGCATCAGAAACTCTTCGATCTGGCCGCCCGTCTTGCCCGACTCTTCATTCAAAGGAATGCGGATCATGCCGTCGGGGGCCATCATGGCCTGGCTGGTCAGGCCCGTGTACTCGCCCTTGATGTCGAAATAACGGATTTCCTGGAAGTTGAACAGCTTTTCGTAAAAACCACTCCAGTACGCCATGCGCCCTTTGTAGACGTTGTGTGTCATGTGGTCGATGAGCTTGAGGCCGTGACCGGGCGGGTGGCGGTCCACGCCCTCGATGAATTCGAAGTCGATGTCGTAGATGCTCTTGCCGTCTTCAAAGCGGTCAATCAGGTACAGCGGCGCACCGCCAATGCCCTTGATGGCGGGCAAGCGCAACTCCATGGGACCGGTGGGCACATCCACCGGTTGGGCTCCGAGTTCCAGCGCTCGCGCGTAAGCCTTGTGCGAATCCTTCACCCGAAACGCCAGCGCACAAGCGCAAGGCCCGTGCTCGGATGCGAAATACCCGGCCAGACTTTTGGGTTCGCGGTTGACGATGAAGTTGATGTCGCCTTGGCGGTACAGCACCACGTCTTTGGACCGGTGCTTGGCCACCAGGGAAAAGCCCATTTTTTCAAACAAGGGCTCCAGGGTGTCGGCAACAGGGGAGGCAAACTCGACGAACTCGAAGCCACACAGGCCCATGGGGTTGTCAAACAGATCGGTCATGTAAATCTCCAGCAGTGAACGGGGCCACGCTGCAAGATGAGCGTGGCCCGAATGAAATCGGACAAATGAAACAAGGGGGTATTTGTAGGTCGGTGGCTTCAGCCCCGACAGGATGGTTGTTGACCAAAAATTCATGTCGGGGCTAAAGCCGCCGACCTACAAGCAGAGGTTCACCCCTGCGGCGGCGCGCAGGGCTTGCCCCGCGTGCTGCGCGCGAGGTGGATGCCGAAAATCAAAACCTGGATGGACATGGACCGATGGTCGTCGCTTGCGTTGCGGGTGTCAAGCGACGACAGACATCTTTATTGCGGCTCGATGCCCACTTTTTTGACCAATGCGGCAAAGCGCTCCATTTCACTTCGGAAGGCGCGCTGAGCGTGCTCGGGCGTGCTGATGGCGATCGTGTTGCCTTGTTTGGCCATGGTTTCCTTGACGGCCGGGTCGTTAAAGGCTTGCACCAGGGCATCGTTGACCTTTTTGACCGCAGCAGCGCTCATGCCCTTGGGGCCGAGCACACCAAACCAGGCATCGATCACGTAAGTGGGCAAGCCCTGTTCCACAAAAGTGGGAATGTCTGGCGCAGCGGCGCTGCGTTTGTCACCGCACATGCCCACCGCCTTGAGCGCCCCACTCTTGATGTGTTGTTGCACGCTGGGCAAGGCCAAAACTGCAAAATCAATTTGGCCCCCCAACAAGTCGGTGACCATGGGGCCCACGCCTTTGTAGGGGATGTGACGCGCCTTGACGCGGGCTTCGTCCACGAACATTTCGGCGGCCAAATGCAAGATCGTCCCTGTGCCGCCGGAGCCAAAGTTGTAACCATCCGGCTTGGCGCGCAGGGCGGCGATGAAATCTCGGCTGTTGTTGGCGGCCACTTTCTGCGGGTTGGCGACCAACACCAGGGGTGTGGCCCCCACCACGGCAATCGGCGTGAAATCACCGGGCATTTCAAACGGCAAATTTTTGATAAGGCTGGGGAAAATCACCACGTTGTTGGACACCACAGACAGGGTAAAGCCATCGGGCGGGTTCTTGGCCAGGGCCTGCAAACCGATCACGCCGCTGGCACCCGCTTGGTTTTCGACCACCACGTTGGTGCCCAAAGCCTTGCCCAGGGCTGGCGCTGCGGCGCGCGTGATGGCGTCCACACCCGAGCCCGTGGCATTGGGCAAGATGAATTTGACGGGGCGATCGGCCTGCGCCAACGACAGACCTGGCCAAACAACGGCCGAAGAAGCCAAAGCCGCCAATGCGGTGCGGCGTGAGAAGTGGGTTGTCATGTTTTGTCTCTCTCTGGGTGAATCAACAGGGGGCATGAATTGGGCATTGAATCAGTCAGGCCACTGCCTTGATCGAGCGCAGGCGCTCGATTTCAGCGGCGTTCAGGCCCAAGCTTTTCAGCAATTCATCGGTATTTTCGCCTTGTTGCGGTGGCTGCTGGCGTACCCCCAGGCGTTGCCCGTCCATGGTGAAGGGCAGCAGCGCTGCGCGGGCGGTTTGCCCGGCTTTGGGGCCGTCGGTCAGGCGCACATCGGCCAGGCCGCCAGTCGCCTGAAGGTGCGGGTCGTCAAACAGCTCTTCGGGTTTGACGATGGGCGCAAAGGGCAGGCCTGCTTTTTCAAAAATCGCGGTCAGCTCGGCGGCGGTGTAGGCCTCCAGACGGCTGCGCAGCTCGGGCATCATCACATCGCGCAAGGACACGCGGGCGTTGTTGCTGCTGTAGCGTGGGTCGGCCTTGAGGTCGGCAAAGCCCAGCACATCACAAAAGGTGGCCCACTGCGCATCGCTCACCGCTGCCAAAAAGATTTGCTCGCCGTTTTTGACGGTGAACACGTCGTACACCGCCCAGGCCGAGATGCGGTTGGGCATGGGCTCGGCCGCTTTGCCGGTGATGGCGTACTGCAGCATGTGCTGGCCCACCAAAAACACGTTGTTCTCGAACAGAGCGGACTGAATTTCTTGCCCGCGCCCGGTGATGCCGCGCTGGATCAGTGCACCCAACACGCCAATCGCGCCGAACATGCCGCCCATGATGTCGTTCACGCTGGTGCCTGCGCGCAGTGGGTCGCCCGGTCGGCCCGTCATGTAGGCCAGGCCGCCCATCATTTGCACCACCTCGTCGAGCGCAGTGCGGTGGTCATAAGGGCCGGGCAAAAAGCCCTTGAGGCTGGCGTAAATGATCTTGGGGTTAGCGGCCGACAGGCTGGCGTAGTCCAGGCCGTACTTGGCCATGGAGCCGGGCTTGAAGTTCTCGGCCACCACATCGGCCGTGGCGCAGAGTTGGCGGGCCATCTTGGCCCCTTCGGGGCTTTGCAGGTTGATCTGGATGCTCTTTTTGTTGCGGTTGAACATGGGGAAAAAGCCTGCGCCCGAACCCAGCAAATGCCGGGTGCGGTCGCCCTCGATGGGTTCGACCTTGATGACCTCCGCCCCCATGTCGGCCAGCACCATGCCGCAAGTGGGCCCCATGACCATGTGGGTGAACTCGACCACGCGCAGGCCTTCGAGGGGGAGTTTTTTGTCGGAGTTGTTCATGCCATCACTTCGGGGGTGCGCAGGGTCTTGGGCAAACCCGCCTGCGCGATCGAACCATGCAGGCATTCGCCCGCGAGCCACTGCGCCACTTGGGCGCGCAAAGCCATGAGCTTACCGAAATCGATGCCGGTGTCGATGCCCATGCTGGCCATCAAATAGCTCAGGTCTTCGGTGGCCACATTGCCACTGGCCCCGGGCGCATGCGGGCAGCCCCCAATGCCCGCCAGGCAGGCGTCAAAACGGGTCTGGCCCGCTTGCAGCGCGGCCATGACGTTGGCCAGCCCCAAGCCCCTTGTGTCATGAAAGTGCCCGCAGCCCAGCTGATCGCCCGCCACCTCGCGGGCTTGGGCAAACAGCTCGCCCACCTGGCGCGGATCGGCGTAGCCCACGGTGTCGGCCAGACCCACGCGGTCCACGCCCAGCACCAGCACGTTTTTGAGCAAACGCAGCACCTCATACACCTCAACCCGTCCCTGAATCGTGCAGCCGAACGCCGTGCTCATGCCCACTTCGATGCGGGTGGCGGAACCCCGTGCCCGGCGTGCCGCCACGATGGCCCCGATTTCGGTCACCACGTCATCCGGTGCTTTGCGCAAATTGGCCAAGCTGTGCGCGTGGCTCGCCGACAGGGGCAGCAACATCCAGTCGGCACCGCTGTCCATGGCACGCTCGGCCCCTTTGAGGTTGGGCACCAGCACCGACACGACCAAACCCGGCAAGGTTTTGGCAAAGGCCACCAGCTCGGCGGTGTCGGCCAGTTGGGGCAGCAATTTGGGAGGCACGAAAGAGCCGACTTCGATCTCGCGGATACCTGAGTCGTAAGCGCCCTGAATCCACTGCAGTTTTTGTGCGGTGGGCAAGGTGCGGGCGATGCTTTGCAGGCCGTCGCGCAGGCCCACTTCGCGAACCGTCACGCCTTGGGGCCAGTTGAATGTGCTCATGTTCGGTGTCTTTAAAAGGAGTGTGCTGCAAGTTTAATGTTTCCAATCGATCATACAATTCAATTTTGGAAGTCTTTTTGTTCCATGTGGGAATAACTGAATGCGTGACCTTGACTTGACATCGCTGCGCCTTTTTGTGACCGTTTGCGACACGGGCAACATGAGCCGAGCCGCCGAAAAAGCCAATATGGTCGCTTCGGCCGTGAGCAAACGGCTGGCCCAGCTCGAAGCCACGGTGGGGGTCAGCTTGCTGACCCGGCGCAAACACGGCGTGGTGCCTAACCCTGCGGGCGAGACCCTGCTGGAGCACGCCCGCAGCATGCTGCTGAGCGCCAGCCGCATCGAGCGCGACATGGCCAGCCACGCGGCGGGCATTCAGGGCCGCGTGAATGTGCTGGCCACCGCTTCGGTCATGGCCGAGTCGCTGGCCGATGAGATCGCGGCTTTTTTGAAAATGGCCGAACACCAGAACATCCAGATCGACCTGGAAGAGCGCATCAGCCCCGAGGTGGTGCGTGGCATCCGCGAAGGCGTGGCCTCGATCGGCATTTGCTGGGACGCCGCTGAAACCGGCCTGTTGCGCACCCGCACCTACCGCCACGACCACCTGAGCGTGGCCGTGCCCAAAGGCCACCCGCTGTGCGCGCTGCCCGCCGTTCGTTATGCCGACACGCTCGATTTTGAGCATGTGATCATGCCGGTCAACTCGGCGGTGGAGGTGATGCTGCAACGCGAAGCGGGCTTGCTGGGCAAGCGGCTGCAGCACCGCGTGATCGTCACCAACTTTGAGGCCGCGCTGCGTGTGGTGCGGGCGGGCTTGGCGATTGCGCTGGTGCCGCGTGAGGTGACCCACTTGTATGCCGATGCCTATGGGCTGGAGATTTTGCCGCTGCACGAGCGCTGGTCGCGCAGGCGCTTTGTTTTGTGTCACCGGGGCGAAGACGTGCTGAGCCCGGCGGCGCACTTGCTGCTGAACCATTTGTCGGCCGCCCATTCGGACACTTGAGCCATGAACAACGCTGCCTTGAACGCACCCCTGCGCGTGCTGTACCTGAGCCAGGACCCGGCGCTGATCCGCCGCCAACTGGCGGGCGAGACCCTGAACCGCGACCAGGCCGGGCCACTGCGCGACGATGTCTCGACCGACGAGATCACGCCAGTGCACATCCTGAGCCATTGCGACGACACCTTGGGGGACTTTGCCCACACCGGTTTGTGCTGCGGCAGCGACAAGCCCATCACACGCCGGGCGCTCAGGCAAGCCGGGTTTGCCGTGCTGGTGGCCGGGCGGCGCTACGGCAAAGGCTCGTCCCGCGAGCACAGCCCCACCGCCGAAAAACTGGCGGGAGTGCAGCTGGTGATTGCCGAGAGTTTTGAGCGCATCTACCGCCAAAACGCCGACAACATCGGCCTGTTCACTTCGACCGACTTCGGTCTGCTGGAGCGCATCGCCCTCGGAGAAGCCCTCACGCTGGCCGATCTGGTGCGGGGGCGTGAGGCGCTGGCGGCGTCGGTTCTGGAGGCTGGTGGTTTACTGCGCTGGGGGCAACGGTTTTTGGCGGGGGTGGATTCGCCCACGGGGGTGGGCTCGTACAGGGAAAGCGCCACGGGTTTGGTCGCAGGGACGGTCGCCAGCCAAGCAAGTGGCCCTCAAACCTTGTTTGAAAAAATCCTCATGCGCCACCGCCTGACGGCACCCCACACCCCTGCTCAACCCCAGGCGGGTGATGGCCTGTTTGTGCGGGCCGACTGGCGCTTTATCCACGAGTACTACACCGGCATGGCCGACACCTTGATGCAAAACGCACTGGGCAAGGATTTCACGCTGCAGCGCCCCGAGCAGATCGTGGTCTTTGAAGACCACACCGCCTACGTCGATGAAAGCCCGGCCCATGTGCGCGGCGGCTTGATCGCCAACATGCACGCCATGAGCCAAGCACAGCGCAACTTTGCGGCACGCCACGGCCTGCGCATGCACCGCACACTGACCGATGCCGAAGTGCTGATGGACGACGGCAGCAACGTGGCTGGCATTTCGCACGCCATGGTGGCCGAGCACTACGCCCTGCCCGGCCAGGTGGTGGTGGGCACCGATTCGCACACGCCGCACAGCGGTGCTTTGGCTTGTGTGGCCTTTGGTGTGGGCACCACCGACATGGCCAACGCCTTTGTGACGGGCGCGGTCCGCGTGACACTGCCCGAAAACGTGCGTGTGTCGCTGCACGGCCAAATGCCTTCGGGCGTGACCGCCAAAGACCTGATGCTGCACCTGCTGGCCACGCCCTGGATTTGCCAAGGGCACGGCGTGGGCAAGGTGTTTGAATTCACGGGCGAGGGCATTGCCCACTTGAGCACCGATGAACGCGCCACACTCACCAACATGTGCGCCGAGCTGGGCGGACTCACCGGCATCGTGGCACCCGATGCCGAAACCCTGCGCTTTCTGCGCGAACGGCGCGGTGTGGACGCGGTGATCGAGGACTGGATGCACAGCGACGATGGCGCGCATTACGTTCACGAAATGACGGTCGCTTTGAACACCCTCTGCCCCATGGTGACGCGGCCCGGTGACCCGGGTCTGGGCGTGGCCCTGTCGGACTTGCCAGAGCGTGTGCGCATCGACATCGCCTATGGCGGCTCGTGCACGGCGGGCAAGCGCGAAGACTTTGACCATTACCACGCGGTACTGGCCTGGGGCCTGAGGCAGGGTCTGAAGTTTCCGCCCGGGGTGCAGGTGTTTTTGCAATACGGCACGACTGCCGTTCGGGATTACTGCTCGGCCCAAGGCTATGACAAGACCTTTGCCGCTTTGGGGGTGCGGATTTTGCAGCCCTCGTGTGGGGCCTGCGCAAACTGCGGGCCGGGTTCATCGACCGATGCGGCGCAAGTCACCGTGAGCGCCATCAACCGCAATTTTCCGGGGCGCTCAGGCCCGGGTCAGGTCTGGCTGGCCAGCCCGCCCACGGTGATGGCCAGTGCGCTGGCGGGGGAGTTGATTTCGTTTGGGGCCCTGCAGCGACAGCGTTTGCAGGACTGACAACGCGCAAAACCCTCAAGCCGCAACCGGTCTGACCACCGGTGCTTCACGGATGGGCAAATTGACCAAGGCCGCCACAGCGGCCAGGGCCATGTCGGCACACCACATCCACGAATAATCGCCTTGGTGCGTGATGGCCAAACCGCCCAGCCACGCCCCCAAAAAGCCACCTATCTGGTGCGACAACAAGGTCAGGCCAAACAAAGTGCCCATGTAGCGCATGCCAAACAGCTTGCCCACCAAAGCGGCTGTGGGCGGCACCGTGGCCAGCCAGGTGAAGCCCAATCCTGCGGCAAAAATATAGAAGGTCAAAGCGGTTTTGGGCATCAGCAAATACCAGCCCACCAGCACGGCGCGTGAGCCGTACATCCAGACCAACAGGTACTTGCTGCGGTATTTGCTGACGCAAGAACCGATGAACAAACTCCCGGCAATGTTGGCCAAGCCAATGATGGCCAGCGACCAGCTCGCCACCGAGGGCGGCAAGCCGCACAAGTTCACTTCACCGGGCAGGTGTGTCACCAAAAACGCAATGTGAAACCCGCACGTAAAAAACCCCGCGTGCAGCAAACCGTAGCTGGGGTTCTTGAAGGCATTTTTCACCGTCTGCTTCAGGCCGGCATCGCGTTCGGTGTTGGCCTGCAAAGCCTGGGTTTTGGCCGTCACTTTGCCCACCAGCGGCAAGGCCGCCAGGGTGATCAGGGCCATGGCCCACATGGCGCCCATCCAGCCCAGCAGCTGGATGAGTTTTTGCGCAATGGGCGCAAACACGAACTGGCCAAAGGACCCCCCGGCGTTGATCACGCCCGAAGCCGTACCCCGCGACTCGGCGGGCATGCGCTGGGCCACTGCACCAATGAGCACCGAGAAACTCGCGGCCCCTGCACCCGCTGCGGACAACACGCCCAAACTGATGGACAAGCCCCAGCCCGTGCTCATGAAAGGGGTGATGGCCGTGGCCAAGGACATGAGGAGAACGCCCCCCAAAAGCACTGGGCGCGGTCCCCAGCGGTCGGAGATGGCCCCGGCGACGGGCTGAATCGCACCCCAGACAAATTGACCAATGCCCAAGGCCAGACTCAAAGTCACGATGCCCAGACCAGTGCTGGTGTTGATCGGCCCCATGAACAGACCATTGGCCAAGCGCACGCCATTGGTGACCATGAGGATGCCAGCAGCCGCCAGCGTCAGCGCCATGACGCCGGGGTGTTTCAGGGACTGGAACATGGTGTTCGTTCAGCGGTAAAACGCTTC
This sequence comes from Comamonadaceae bacterium PBBC1, assembly GCA_002256145.1. Lineage (GTDB taxonomy): Bacteria > Pseudomonadota > Gammaproteobacteria > Burkholderiales > Burkholderiaceae_C > Limnohabitans_A. The sequence continues at coordinate 287,234 of NKIP01000003.1, read as the reverse complement.
GACTTGACCTTTGAGCTTGATCAACAAGGGCTGGCCTTTGCGGTCTACTGTTTTGCCAGCGGGCACACGCACCCATCCTTCACTGATGCAGTATTCCTCAACATCGTTGCGGTCCTTGCCATTGAAACGGATGCCGATGTCGTGGTCAAACACGGCACGGACATGGTGCGGGCTGCGGGCGTCAATCGACAGGCGGTCAGGCAGTGCTGGGCGCTCGGCTGCAGATGTCTCAGGGGTTGGGGCTTCGGTCATGGAGGGTGTATGCGCAAAAAATAAGGAACAGCGGCGATTCTCCACGATTTGAGGGGTCCGTCGGTGGCAGAATCCCCGGTCGCGCCAACCAGGGGCCAAGCCAGGCTTGAGTGCTTGTCCTGAGGCCCTGCTCCCGATTGATCGGGCCTGCGTCTGCCTGCTGCCCTTTTCCCCACAGTCTTTTTCACGCGCTGGAGCCGCCATGGCATTTCGGCAACTTTCCACATGACACTTTTTCCTGACGGTACGCTGGGCATCGATTTCGGCACCTCCAACTCGGCCATGGCCTGGCGTGGTCCCCAAGGTGCGGCTCACTTGATTTGCCTGGAAGGTGAGGCCCTGGCCATGCCCACGGCAGTGTTCTACAACGCCGAAGACCAAAGCACCCATTTTGGGCGCGACGCCATCCGGCATTATCTGGAGGGCACCGAAGGCCGTTTGATGCGCTCACTCAAAAGCCTGCTGGGCAGCCCCTTGCTGCTGGAGACCACGCAGATTGGGCATCAGCAAATCAGCTTTCAGGACATCATTGGGACCTTTTTGTCTTGCTTGCACGAACGTGCCAGCCAAAGCCTGGGCATGGCCCCGCGCCGCGTGGTGATGGGGCGACCGGTGCATTTTGTCGATGAGGACCCCATGCGCGATGCCCAAGCCGAAGCTTCGCTGCGCCAGGCTGTGCAGGCCTTGGGCTTTGACGAAGTCTCATTTCAATTGGAGCCGATCGCCGCAGCATTGGACTTTGAACAACGTCTGACGCAGGAAAACACCGTGTTGGTGGTGGACTTGGGGGGCGGCACCTCTGACTTTACGGTGGTGCGCTTGGGGCCAGACCGCATGGTACGCACCGACCGAAGCAGCGACATTTTGGCCACCACGGGTGTGCACATTGGTGGCACCGACTACGACCGGCAACTCAACTTGGCGCAGGTCATGCCGCTGTTGGGCTACAAACACATGGGCCCGGAACACCGAGAGGTGCCCAGCGGCGTGTTTTTTGACCTGGCCACTTGGCACTTGATTCATTGGCAATACCAGCCCAAGGCCATGGCACACGCCAAAACATTGCGCAGCAACTACAGTGACCCGCGCCTGCACGAGCGCCTGATGCGCGTGCTGACCGAGCGCCATGGCCACCTCATGGCGCACGAGGTCGAACAGGGCAAGATCCGGTGCTCGGTCAAGCGGGCCGATACAGACATTGACCTGTCGGTGATGGAGCGCGACTTGCATGCCCGCCTGGGTGTGGCGGACATGCAAGACCATTTGCACGACTTGCTGGCCCGCACTGTGGCATGTGCCCGAGAGTGTGTTCAGCGTGCTGGCCTGACGGATGCTTCACTGGATGCGATTTACCTGACCGGCGGCTCGTCGGCCCTGAGTCCATTCCAACAAGCCTTGCAGCACGAATTTGCGGGCGTGCCGCTGGTCGAAGGTGATTTGTTTGGCGGTGTAGCGCTGGGCTTGGCGTACAGCCGCTGAGCGCTTGCGAAGTGGGCGACCCAGTAGGATTCAAGCCCAGTCTTCGCCTGCTTCCCAAGAGGCATCACCCGCTTCCGGGGCATCGTCTGCCAAAGCCTGTGGGGACACCAAACCCGGCAAAGCTTCCTCTTGGGTGCCGCTCAAGGGTGATGCGGTGTTGGATTCGGTCGATGGCTTGTGGTGCCCCATGAGGCTTTGCACCCCTTGAAACAACAAGCCACCCGCCACCACGCCCGCTGCGGTGGTGGCCACTTGGGCCATCATGCCGCCGCCCCAAGCGCTGGTGGAAGCCGGGGCTGAGGCAGGCATGGCCGCTGGGCGTGCCGGCGGGGAGGCGTGGGTGGCAAAACGGGACGTGGCTGCAGCGGCGGGCATGGGCTGCACCGGTGTTTCTGGCCCACGGCCCCAAGCTTGTGCACCCGACATCCACGACCCGTTCGAGCTGGCAGTGGCGGGTGCCGCCTGGTTTCTTTGCAGTTGCGTCAACTCGTCCAACTGTTGGGCGCATTGCGCTTCCAATTGCGCAATGCGGGTTTGGGCCGCGTCCAGCGCCATGCCCAAACCCATGGCCCGTTGCACCAGCAAATAAGGGGCGTCGGCTTGTGCAGTGACCGCTTCGCGAATCAGGCCATCGGCCGTGGGGTCTTTGGGGTCGGCACGGGTCTGGCGCAAAGCGCTCAAAAATTGCTGCAACTGGTCACGTTCTGTGGCGTTCATCGGGGCGTCTTTCAGGCAATGAAGCGTTCATTATGAGCAAGCGCAGCGCATGTGCCTTGGCCGCTGGGGCTGAAACCGAAAACCCACAAGGGCATGCCCCAGCAAGAGCCCGCCCCTGTGGGCCATTGCACGCGCGGCCTCACCGCAGGCCTTCACCCCCAAGGGTGCGTGCCAAAAGACAAGGCCACAAAACCCATCCCATCACACAGCATCGAAGGCACAATGACCATCACCTCAAACAATGAACCGGAGACTGCATGAAAGAGACCCCCTATGCCTGGGTGGTGGTGTGGGCCACATTTGCTTGCCTGGCGCTGATCTTTGGGGTGTCGTATTCGTTTGCGGCGTTTTTTGAGTCGTTTGCGGCCGAGTTCTCGGCGCAGCGGGCCGATGTGTCCTGGATTTTTGGCCTCTCGGGCTTTGTTTACTTTGTGCTGGGCGCGGGCGGCGGCATGCTGGCCGACCGCTTTGGACCGCGCACTGTGTGCTCGGTTGGCATGGCCCTCATTGCGCTGGGCCTGCTGGCCACCAGCTGGGCCACGTCTTTGCTGGCGGTGTATGTGAGCTACGGCTTGCTGGTGGGCCTGGGCATTGCGCTGGTCTACACCCCGTCCATTGCCAGCGTGCAGCCCTGGTTCACCACACGGCGCGGCTTGGCCGGGGGCATTGCCAGCTCGGGCGTGGGCGCGGGCACTTTACTGGTGCCGGTGCTGGTGGCCATGGCGATTGGCCCCATGCCCTGGCGCGAGGCCATGCAGCTGCTGGCCTTGGCGGTGTTGGTTCTGGGCTTGTTGGCGGCGGGTCTGCTGCGCCGCGCCCCTGCCGCACAGACGGCCCCCGGTGCGTCCCGTACGGGGGGCTCGGCCTCCGGGCTGACTTTGCGCGAGACCTTGCGCAGCCCCACTTTTCGCTGGTTGTACCTGGCCACGGTGCTGGCCTCGCCCGTGATGTTCATTCCCTTTGCCCATGTGTCGGCCTCGGCGCGCGACTTGGGTTTGGGCGAAGCTTTTGCCGTGGGACTGGTGGGCCTGATTGGCGTGGGCAGTCTGGTGGGGCGCTTTGCCATTGGCCTGCTGGCCGACCGGCTGGGCCGGGCGCAGACGCTGGTGCTGATGCAACTGTCCATGGGTGCGTCGTATGTGCTGTGGGGCGCGGCGGGTGGGCAGGCCATGCTGGTGCTGTTTGCGCTGTGGTTCGGCCTGAGTTATGGCTCCATCGTGTCGCTCTTGCCCGCCATTTGCATGGATTATTTTGGGGGGCGGTCGGTGGCCAGTGTGGTGGGCACGCTCTACAGCGGCGCGGCCTTGGGCAACTTGCTGGGCCCGGTGCTGGCCGGGGCGGTGTTTGACCACAGCGGGCATTACCTGGGCGTGATGGCGGTGTGTGGCGGGCTGTCTCTGAGCGCCACTTGGGCCTCGCGGCAAATGAAGCTCAGCGGGCAGGCGCGGTATTGACGGTATGAGCTCCTATGGAGCAGATGCGCCCCGAGGGCGGGGCTCCCACAAAATGCAGTGCATCCCCCTTGTAGGAGCGACGCCCCCGTCGCGATCACCCTCGCACACCACCCCATCGCGAAAAGCTTCGCAGATCATCCTTCACTTCAAACTTCACAGGGTTTGATCCATAAAAAACACCCTGCAACACTTAAGCTTGAGGCTTCAACAGAAAAACGCTGAAGAAAAACAAGGACCCCATGCACAACGATTTGCACGCGCTGCGGCGCATCCTTAAAAGTTATCCCACCATCGCCGTGGTGGGCTTGTCGGCTGAATGGCACCGGCCCAGCTACTTTGCGGCCAAGTACATGCAGTCTCACGGCTTCAAGATCGTGCCGGTCAACCCGCGCTATGCGGGCGGCGAGATCCTCGGTGAAACCTGTTACGCCAGCCTGAACGACATCCCTTTTCAAGTGGACATGGTCGATGTGTTTCGCCGCAGCGAAGACGTCCTGCCGATTGCCGAGCAGGCGGTGCAGATCGGCGCAAAGTGCCTTTGGCAGCAACTGGGCGTGGCCAACCCTGAGGCAGACGCCCTGGCCCGGCAGGCGGGTTTGGACTCGGTGAGCAATCGCTGCGTGAAGATCGAACACGCCCGGCTGTTTGGCGGCCTGAACTGGGTGGGCGTGAACACCGGCGTCATTTCGGCGCGGCGGCTGGTGTGAGGGCTTCTCATTGATCAGGCCAGATGTTTGCATCTTTTTCACCGCGACCCCGTAGGTCGGTAGCTTTAGCTCCGACAGTCCTGGTTGGTCGCGGGCACTTGTCGGGGCTAAAGCCGCCGACCTACAAAATCATTGACCATTGAACTCTTGACAGGGCCGGATCAATATTTCTGCTCTTGCCATTTTTGAACCCTCTTTTCACCCGAACACCATGACCGACCGCCAATTTCACCCCGAAACCCTGGCCATCCACGCCGGGCAAATCCCCGATGCAGCCACCGGCGCACGCGCCTTGCCCATTTACCAGACCAGCAGCTTTGTGTTTGACAGCGCCGAGCACGCGGCGTCTCTCTTTAACCTGCAGACCTTTGGCAATGTGTATTCGCGCCTGAGCAACCCCACGGTGGCGGTGCTCGAAGAGCGTGTGGCCGCGCTCGAAGGCGGGCGTGCTGCGGTGGCCAGTGCCTCGGGCATGGCGGCCGAAACCATGGCGCTGATGACCATCTTGCAATCGGGCGACCATGTGGTGGCGGCCGGGGCTTTGTACGGCGGCTCGGTCACGCTGCTGGCCGTGAGCCTGGCCAAGTTCGGCATCGAGACCACCTTTGTGGACGCCACAAAACCCGAAGCCTTCGCCGCCGCCATGCGCCCCAACACCCGGGCGGTGTATGCCGAAAGCTTGGGCAACCCGAGCATGGTGGTGCTGGACATCGCCGCCGTGGCCGAGGTGGCCCATGCGCACGGCGTGCCGCTCATCATCGACAACACCGTGCCCAGCCCGCTGCTGTGCAATCCGCTGGCGCTGGGGGCCGACATCGTGGTGCATTCGGCCACCAAATACCTGGCAGGCCACGGCACCACCTTGGGTGGCGTGGTGGTGGAGGGCGGCAAATTTCCTTGGGACAACGGCAAGTTTCCGGGCATGACCGAGCCCTCGCAGGGCTACCACGGCGTGAAGTTTTACGAGACCTTTGGCGACTTTGGCTTTTCCATGCGCTGCCGCATGGAAAGCCTGCGCGTGTTTGGCGCATCGCTCAGCCCCATGAGCGCCTGGCAAATTCTGCAAGGCGTCGAAACCCTGCCGCTGCGCATGCAAAAGCACTGCGACAACGCTTTGGGCGTGGCCCAGTTTTTGCAGGCCGACCCGCGTGTGGCTTGGGTCAACTACCCCGGCCTGCCCGACCACCCGCAACACGCCCTGATGCAGCGCCAGATGCGCGGCGCTTCAGGACTGCTGTCGTTTGGCGTCAAAGGCGGGCTGGCGCAGGGCGTCAAGTTCATCGAGTCGGCCCAGTTCATGAGCCACCTGGTCAACATCGGCGACACCCGCACCCTGATCAGCCACCCGGCCAGCACCACACACCGCCAGCTCGACGACGCCCAGCAACTGGCCGCAGGCGTGCCGCCCGACATGGTGCGCATATCAGTCGGCCTGGAGAACTTGGACGACATCCTGTGGGATATCGACCAGGCGCTGGACAAGGCCAGGCGATGAAAACACAGGAGTCTTCTTGTAGGTCGGCACCTTCAGGTCCGACATGACGCGTGGTGCACCGTTGCCGTTTGCAATGTCGCTTCGCGAAAAAATAGCTGTCGGACCATAAAGGCCCGACCTGCAGGGATATCGGCCAGCAAAGGCCTGATGGGGGCGGTCATCAACCCACCGGCAGAGGTTGCCTCTTGTAGGTCGGCACCTTCAGGTCCGACATGACGCGTGGTGCACCGTTGCCGTTTGCAATGTCGCTTCGCGAAAAAATAGCTGTCGGACCATAAAGGCCCGACCTACGGGGATATCGGCCAGCAAAGGCCTGATGGGGGCGGTCATCAACGCGCCAGCAAGGCCTGCTTGCGCCAGCGCTCCGCCTGCAGCAGCCCCAGGCCAGCGGCCACCACCAGCGCAATGCCGCACCAGGCCAACACATTGGGCACATCACCCCACATCCAATACCCCAGCACCAAGGCCATCAGCAAGCCGCTGTAACGGAACGGTCCGATCACGCTCATGTCACCCAGCCGCATGCTGAGCGTGAGCAGGTGGTAACCCGCCGCCAGACACAGCGACGCGCCGAACAGCAGCCACAGGTGCTGTGTGCCCATGGGTTTCCAGGGCTCAAACAGGCTCCACACCCCCGCCAGCAGCGTCACCATGAGCGCGGTGGACAAGGTGATCAAAAGTGAAGGCACCTGCGCGGGCACCAGTCGGGTCAAAAAATCTCGCCCCGCGTGCAGCAGTGCCGCAAACAGGCAGAGCAAGGCATAGGCATTGAAGTCGCCCACGCGTGGCTGCACCACCAATAACACACCGGCAAAACCCAGCACGATCAGCGCCCAACGGCCGGGGGTGACCCGCTCCTTCAGAAAGAACACAGCCATCAAGGTTAAGAACAAGGGTCCGGCCAGGTTGATCGCGGTGGCGTTGCCCAGCGGCAAGTGAAACACCGCCGTGAGGTAAGTGAAGGACGCCAGGCTGTCCAGCACGGCGCGGGCAGGCACTGAGCGCGTGAGCACTGTGCGCCACTGCCGCAGCTGACCCATCCACCCAGCCAGGGCCAACAGAAGCGCCGTGGTCATCACGCCGCGTACAAAAATGAGTTGTGGGGTCGACAAGTCGGCGCTGACCCATTTGACCAAGGCATCGTTGGCCACAAAAAACACCATGGCCCCGGTCATGGTGACGATGCCGCGTCGGTTGTGTTGGCTCATGCCGCCAACCCTCGCAGAAAGGGCAGGGCCTGCACCAGCAGAGCGTCAGGCGCTTCTTCGGCGATGTAGTGGCCACAGGGCAGCGCCTGGCCGCTGACCTGGGTGGCCACTTTTTGCCATTCCTTGAGCGGCTCAAAACAGCGCTGCACCACGCCTTGCGCTCCCCACAGCACCTGCAGCGGCATCTCCAGCCGACGGCCTTGCGCGATGTCCTCCCGGTTGTGCTCCAGGTCAATGCCTGCCGAGGCCCGGTAGTCTTCGCATAGGCCATGCGCTGCGCCCGGCAAGGCCAGGCAGCGCTGGTATTCGACGAGGGCCCGCGCGTCGAACGGGGCGAGGCCGGCGCTGCGGTTGCCCATGACATCGGTGACATAGGCCGCCGGGTCGGCTTGAATCAGGCGCTCAGGCAGGGGTTGCGGCTGGATCAAAAAGAACCAGTGCCAATAGGCACGGGCAAAGGCTTCGGTGGTCTGGGCGTACATGGCCAAGGTGGGCGCGATGTCGAGCAAGGCCATGCGGCTGACCGCTTGCGGGTGGTCCAAGGCCAGGCGGTGCGCCACGCGGGCCCCCCGGTCGTGCGCCAGCACCACAAAGCGCGCAAAACCCAGCTGCTGCATCAAGCGCACTTGGTCTTGCGCCATGCTGCGTTTGGCGTAAGCCGCGTGGTCCGGCCCGCCTTGGGGCTTGGACGAATCGCCATAGCCACGCAAGTCGGCCGCCACCACCGTGAAATGCTGCGCCAGAGTGGGGGCCACTTTGTGCCAGATGGCCAAGGTTTGGGGATGGCCGTGCAGCAGCAACAAGCCGGGACCCTGGCCGCCCACCATGGCCGAAATGGAGATGCCAGGGCTGACCTCCAGCAGGTGGTGGGCAAAACCGGGAAACAAAGGCAAGGCAGGGTGGTTCATGGGCAAATCGGGGCTTCGGACACCGCCATGCTGAAGCCCTGCCGAATGGCGCGCTTGACCAGCGGAATGTCAGAAGGGCCATTATTGGGCCACTGCGCGCCAGTGCCTGTGACCTGCGAGACCCGCCGCCGGTCAGTGAATCAGGCAAGCCAGCGCTTAAACTCCCCGCTTTCATCCCAAGACAAGGAAGACCCCATGGGCGCGCAGTGGAAAGCAAAAGGCAAAGCACAGGCAGCTGATGCCAGAGGCAAATTGTTTGGCCGTTTGGCCAAGGACATCATGATTGCGGCCCGCAACGGCGCCGACCCGGCGGCCAACTCGCGCCTGCGCCTGGTGGTGGAGCAGGCCCGCAAAGTCTCCATGCCCAAGGAAACGCTGGAACGTGCCATCAAAAAAGGCGCAGGCCTCTTGGGCGATGCCGTGAGCTTTGACCGCGTGATTTACGAAGGTTTTGCCCCACACCAGGTGCCCGTGATGATCGAGGTGCTGACCGACAACGTGAACCGCAGCGCGTCTGAAATGCGCGTGCTGTTCCGCAAGGGCCAGCAAGGCACCTCGGGTTCTGTCTCGTGGGACTTTGACCATGTCGGGTTCATCGAAGCCGAACCTGCCCAAGCCGGTGCCGACGCTGAACTGGCCGCCATTGAGGCCGGTGCACAAGACTTTGAACCCGCCGACGAAGACGGCGTGACGGTGTTCATCACCGAAGCCACCGACCTGGACCTGGTCAGCCGCGCCCTGCCCGAACATGGCTTTACCGTGGTGTCGGCCAAGCTGGGTTACAAGCCCAAAAACCCGGTCGACCCCGCCAACTTGAGCGCCGAGCAACTGGAAGAAGTCGAGGCCTTTTTGGGCGCGATCGACAACAACGACGACGTGCAAAACGTGTTTGTGGGTTTGGCAGGCTAAAAGTTCAAAGCTTTAAACAAGGGCCTGACGGGGTATTCCCGTCAGGCCCTTTTGCTTGGGCGCAGGACCTCCGCACCCCTCAAATTGGTGCACACCCACGCACCAAGCAAGGGAAATCCATGAGCCACAAGTGATTTGCGCACACCTATGATGCGCAAATCTTGCATACAAGATGCCAAAACAAGTGGCACGGTATTCGCTAGAGATTCAGTCAAAGGAATCCCCCACCTGTGAACTCCAAAGACATTGCCGACCGGATCGTGCAAGCGATCCTGGCCCAAAAGCTGATGCCCGGCACACGCCTGGGCGAGCAGGCTTTGTCCATGCTGTTTGACTGCAGCCGCACCCTGGTGCGCGAAGCGCTGATGCAACTGGCCGCGCGTGGCATTGTGCAGGTCAGCTCGCGCCGGGGCTGGTTTGTGGTGCAACCGTCCAAAACCGAAGCCCGCGAGGCCTTTGAAGCCCGCCGAGTGATCGAGACTGGCCTGATCCGCAGCGCAGGCGCGATGGACAAGACCACCCTCAAGCGCCTGAAGCAACACATCCAGCAAGAAAAAACCGCGCTCCAACAAGACGATGTGGGGCGTCGCAGCTTTTTATTGGGCGATTTTCATGTGTGCCTGGCCGAGTGCTTGGGCAACCAGTTGCTGGCCGACACGCTGCGCGACTTCACGGCCCGCACCACCTTGATCGCCATGCTCTACCAGTCCAGCCACGACGCGGTGAAGTCCTGCCAGGAACACATCGAGATCGTTCAAGCGCTGGAGCGGGGCGACAAGGAAACCGCCGAGCGGCTCATGGCCGAACACATTGGTCAGGTGCAATCGGCGCTGCAAATCAACGCCTCCCCCGCAGACCCGCTGGCCGAATTGAGGCTGGCCCTGGCCCCCATGCGCACACCGATGGCGGTCAAGAAAACCCGCTCGCGGTCACCACGTACAGCGTCACTTGACGCCTCGTCTTCCAACTCACCGTCCACTTACCTAGGAGCCTTGTTATGAAACTCTCGAAACGCCTTGCCTTGTCCGCTGCCGTGGCCGCCAGCCTCTTGACCTTGGCCGGTACCAGCCACGCCCAGGCCGCCTTGGACAACATCCAGAAAGCCAAGCTGATCAAGATCGCCATCCCCACCGACTTTCCACCCTACGGCTTTGTGGGCATTGACCTCAAACCCCAGGGCCTGGACATCGACATGGCCAACTTCATTGCCGCCAAGATGGGCGTGAAGATCGAGCTGATGCCCGTGACCAGCGCCAACCGCATCGCCTACCTGCAAACCAAAAAGGCCGATCTGGTCATCTCGACTTTGGGCAAGAACGCCGAGCGCGAAAAAGTGATCGACTTCACCTCGGCTTACTCGCCTTTTTTCCAAGGCATTTATGGCCCCAAAACCATCAGCATCAAAACGATGGCCGATCTGGCCGGCAAAACCGTGGCAGCCACTCGCGGCGCTTTGGAAGACCAGGAATTGACCAAGGTGGCCCCTGCAGGCACCGAGATCAAACGCTTTGAAGACAACAACGCCACCGTCTCGGCTTTCGTTGCGGGCCAAACCCAGTTGTTGGCCACCGGCGTGTCGGTGGCGGGCGTGATGATGCAAAAGAACCCGCAGCTCAACACCGAATACAAGCTGCTGCTCAAAGACAGCCCCAACTTCATTGGCGTGGGCAAGGGCGAAGACGCATTGCGCACCAAGGTCAACGCCATCATTGCCGAGGGCAAAAAGTCCGGCGACATCGACAAGATGGCGCAAAAGTGGCTGGGCCGCCCTGCTGGCCAGTTGCCTGAATAAACCCTTGAAGGGCTGACACCATGGCCATTGAGCTGGACTTTGCGGCGGTTTTGACCGAGTGGCCCTTGCTGGTCAAGGGCGTGGCGTGGACGCTGGGCCTCACGGCCGTGTCAGCGGTGCTGGGCGTGCTGCTGGGCATTGGCTGCGCTTGGGTGCGCACCCAGGGGCCCGGCTGGAGCCGCCCCGGCGTGGCCGCTTATGTGGAGCTGATCCGCAACACGCCCTTCATCGTCCAGCTCTTTTTCATCTTCTTTGGCTTGCCCGCCATGGGGGTGCGGCTGAGCCCTGAGTGGTCCTCGGTGATCGCCATGGTGATCAACCTGGGGGCGTATTCGGCCGAGATCGTGCGGGCCGGCATCCAGACCACCCCGGCAGGGCAAATCGAAGCGGCCATGAGCCTGGCGCTCTCGCGCATGCAAACCTTCATCCATGTGGTGCTGCCACCTGCACTGCAGCGGGTGTGGCCTGCCTTGGTCAGCCAGATCATCATCGTGATGTTGGGCTCGGCGGTGTGTGGGCAAATCTCGACCGAAGAGCTGAGCTTTGCCGCCAACCTGATCCAGAGCCGCAACTTCCGCGCCTTCGAAGCTTTCATCGTCGCCACCGCCATTTACCTGTTGCTGTCGATCGCCACCCGCGCCACGCTGAACTGGTTCGGCCAACGCTTCTTGTTCGGAGGCCGCCGTGGTTGAGTTTTCTCTCTGGGACATCGTCAGCAACTTGTTGCTGGCCGCACGCTGGACCATCGTTTTGTCGCTGATCGCTTTTGTGGGCGGTGGCTTGGTGGGCCTGGCCCTGCTGGTGGCCCGCACAACACCCAGCCGCAGCTTGCAACAAGCGGTGGCCGTGTATGTGCAGGTGTTTCAGGGCACGCCTTTGCTGATGCAGCTGTTTCTGGCGTACTTTGGCATGGCCATGCTGGGGGTGGAAACCTCGGCCTGGACGGCAGCGGCCGTGGCCTTGACGCTGTACAGCAGCGCCTTTCTTGCCGAAATTTGGCACGGCTGCGTCAAGTCGATTGGCAAAGGCCAGTGGGAAGCGGCCCAAAGCCTGGCGCTCAATTTTGGTGAGCAACTGCGTTACGTGATTTTTCCGCAGGCCGCACGCATTGCGGTCGCGCCCACCGTGGGATTTTTGGTGCAAGTGGTCAAGGGCACCGCACTGGCTTCGGTCATTGGCTTTGTCGAGCTGACCAAGGCCGGCACCATGATCACCAATGCCACGTTCAAACCCTTTGTGGTCTACAGCTGTGTCGCTGTGTTGTATTTCTTGATCTGCTACCCGATCAGCCTGTATGCACGCTCTCTCGAAGGCAAATTCCATGTCCAACGCTAACCCCTCTGCTGCCGTTGCCATTGCAGGCCTGCGCAAGTCCTATGGCAGCAACGAAGTCCTCAAAGGCATCGACCTGCAAGTGCAGCCCGGCGAAGTGATCGCCATCATCGGCAAAAGCGGCTCGGGCAAAAGCACGCTGCTGCGCTGCATCAACGGGTTGGAAACCTTTCAGCACGGCAGCCTGATCGTGCAAGGCCAGCCCTTGGTCTACACCGACCCGGCGGCCATGCGCCGCTTGCGCCAGCAAGTGGGCATGATCTTCCAGTCCTTCAACTTGTTTCCGCACCTCACGGTGGGCAAGAACATCCAGCTGGCCCCGGGTTTGGTCAAGCAGCTGCCCGCTGCCGAGACCGAAGCCACAGCACGTCGCCTGCTGGCCCGTGTGGGCTTGGCCGAAAAATTTGACGCCTTTCCCGATCAGCTGTCGGGCGGGCAACAGCAGCGCGTGGCCATTGCCCGGGCGCTGGCCATGTCGCCGGGCATCTTGCTGTGCGACGAGATTACCTCGGCTTTGGACCCCGAGCTGGTGGGGGAAGTGCTGGCCGTGGTGGAGTCATTGGCGCAAGAAGGCATGACGCTTTTGATGGTCACACACGAGATGAACTTTGCCCGCAAGGTGAGCGACCGCGTGATCTTCATGCACCAGGGCTTGGTGCATGAGCAAGGTGCCCCCGCCGATGTGTTTGCCCGGCCTAAGACGCCTGAACTGCAGCAGTTTTTGTCTTCGCTGCACTGAGCGGCAGCAGACCGTCCTAGGGGTTTGCAGCCTTGGGGTGCAAGGCGGCTTTCGGTAGGATGCTGAAAACTTTTGGAGACTTTCATGCATTCGAGACCCCGTACCTGGCCTCAGATGTTGTTCATCACGGCACTGACCTTGTCGGCCGCCAGTGCAGCGATCGCCCAAAACTGGCCGCAAAAGCCCATCAAGGTGATCGCGCCATACCCCCCGGGTGGGCCAAGTGACCTTGTCATGCGCACGGCAGCCGACAAAATCCAAGCCCTGCTCAAACAGCCCATCGTCATTGAAAACCAGCCCGGTGCCGGGGGCAACATCGGTGCGGCCAGCGTAGCACGCGCGGTGCCCGATGGCTACACTTGGTTGATTGCGACCGACACCCTGTTGACTGTGAACCCGCATGTGTACAAGGCCATGCCCTTCAAGCTCGACGACCTCAAGCCTGTGAGCGTGCTGTCTTCCTTCAGCCAGACCCTGGTGTGCAATCCAGCATTGGGCGTCAAGACTTTGAGCGAACTGATCGCCAAGGCCAAAACCACATCCTTGAGTTATGCCTCGGGCGGTGCGGGTGTGCCCGGCCACTTGTCCACCGAGTTGCTGCTCAACATGACCGGTATTCAGATGGTGCATGTCCCCTACAAAGGTCCGGCCCCCGCCATGCAGGATGTGTTGGCCAATCAGGTACCTTGTGGTTTGTTGGCAGGTCCCACGGTCTTGCCCCATGTGCGATCGGGCAAGCTGAGCGCTTTGGCGGTGTCAGGCCAGGGGCGCTCCCCCACCTTGCCCGATGTACCCACCATTGCAGAAGCGGGCGTGAAGGGTTATGAGGCGGACTTCAGCCTGATTTTGCTGGCCCCTAAAAACGTCCCCGAAGAGGTGGTGACCAAATTCCGCCAAGCGGTGGTAGACGCTCTGCGAGCGCCAGAAGCGACCGAGCGCCTGAAGGCCACCGACCAGACTGTGATTGGCAGCACACCCGACGTGGCTGCCGCCAAAATTGCCAAAGACCATGCCAAATGGGGTGTGGTGGCCCGCAAAATTGGTTTGAGTCTGGACTGAGCCGGGGTCAATCTGCGTGCAGGCATCAGCGCCCTCTGGCCTGACGCCAAGCCACAAAGTCCTCTTTGGACTTTGGATCGGTGGGCGGGTACAGGCCCAAAATGCTGCGGCCGTGGTTTTGTACTTGGTCGATCACAAAGTCTTCAAACACGGTCATTTCCACCGCTTCGTCGGCCAACTCGTCGGCCAGGTGTGCGGGCAGCACAACCACGCCCTCTTTGTCCCCCACCATCACATCCCCAGGCCAGACGGCCACATCACCACAGCCAATGGGCACGTTGATGTCCAGCGCTTGGTGCAGTGTCAAATTGGTGGGGGCGCTGGGGCGCTGGTGGTAGGCCGGAAAATTCAAGGCCGCAATTTCGGGTGAATCACGGAAACCGCCATCGGTCACCACACCCGCGCAGCCTCGCACCATGAGACGTGACACCAAAATGCCACCGGCCGATGCGGCCCGTGCGTCTTTGCGGCTGTCAAACACCATCACCGCGCCAGGTGGGCAAGTTTCGACCGCCACACGTTGAGGGTGATGGCGGTCCAGAAACACGCTGATGGGGTTGAGGTCTTCCCGGGCCGGGATGTAGCGCAGTGTGAAGGCTTCGCCCACCATATTGGGCATGTCACGCTGCAAGTCGGCATTCACAGGGCGAACGTCCTGAATGAACTGGTTGCGCAAGCCGCGCTTGAACAGCGCAGTGCACAAGGTGGCGGTGCTCACGGTTTTGAGCTTGTCACGGGTTTCGGCTTGGAGAGGCATGGCTTGCGTGCTCAGTAAATGACCGGTTCGCTCACCGGTGCGCCGAACGAGGTTTCCAGATAATCGAAGTCGCAGCCCTGGTCGGCCTGCAAAATGTGCTGCGTGAACATGTGGCCGTAGCCCCGCTCAAAGCGTTTGGGCAGCGGCGTCCAGGCGGCGCGGCGCGTGGCCAACTCTTCGTCGCTGACCTGCAGGTGAATGCTGCGATTTGGAATGTCCACGGTGATCAAGTCACCGTTCTGCACCAGCGCCAGGTTGCCGCCCACATAGGCTTCGGGCGCAACGTGCAGCACGCAGGCGCCATAGCTGGTGCCGCTCATGCGGGCATCGCTGATGCGCAGCATGTCGCGCACGCCTTGCTTGACCAGCTTGGTGGGGATCGGCACCATGCCCCACTCGGGCATGCCGGGGCCGCCCTTGGGGCCCGCGTTGCGCAAGATGATGACGTGGTCTTCGGTCACGTCCAGATCGGGGTCGTCGATGGCGACTTTCAGGCTGGGGTAATCGTCAAACACCAAGGCCGGGCCGGTGTGCTGCTGGAACTTGGCCGAGCAGGCGCTGGGCTTGATCACGCAGCCATCGGGCGCGAGGTTGCCGCGCAGCACGGCCAATGCGCCTTCGTCGTAAATCGCGTTGCTCAGCGGCCGGATCACGTCGTCGTTGTAAACCTCGGCATCGGCGATGTTCTCGCGCACGGTTTGGCCCGACACGGTCATCGCGTCCAAGTGCAGCAAACCGCCATCACGCAGGCGGCTCATCAGGCCTTTCATGCCCCCCGCGTAGTAAAAATCTTCCATCAGGTACTGGTCGCCGCTGGGGCGGATGTTGGCGATCACCGGCACCTTGCGGCTGAAGGCGTCAAAGTCGTCCAGCGTCACGGCGCAGTGCGCCCCGGCGCGGCGTGACATGGCCACCAGGTGGATGATGGCGTTGGTCGAGCAGCCTTCGGCCATGGCCACGGTGATGGCGTTTTCAAAGCTCTGGCGCGTCAGGATGTCCGAGGGTTTTTGGTCTTCCCACACCATGTCCACGATGCGCCGACCACAAGCAGCCGACATGCGCGGGTGGTTGGCATCGGGTGCCGGAATGCTGGATGCCCCAGGCAAGGTCATGCCCATGGCTTCGGCAATGCCCATCATGGTGGCGGCCGTGCCCATGACCATGCAGGTGCCGTGGCTGCGGGCAATGCCGCCTTCGACTTCGAGCCATTGTGTTGCCGTGATGTTGCCCGCGCGGCGCTCGTCCCAGTACTTGAACGCGTCCGAGCCCGAGCCCAGGGTTTTGCCTTTCCAGTTGCCGCGCAGCATGGGGCCTGCAGGCAAATAAATGCAGGGCATGTTCATGCTGAGCGCGCCCATCAGCAAGCCGGGCGTGGTCTTGTCGCAGCCACCCATCAGCACCGCGCCGTCGACCGGGTGCGAGCGCAGCAACTCTTCGGTCTCGATGGCCAACAAGTTGCGGTACATCATGGTGGTGGGTTTGACGAAGTTTTCGGCCAAGGAGATGGCAGGCAACTCGATGGGAAAACCCCCGGCCTGAAATATGCCGCGCTTGACGTCCTCCACCCGCTGCTTGAAATGCGAGTGGCAGTTGTTGATGTCGCTCCAGGTGTTGACGATGGCGATCACCGGCTTGCCCGCCCAGTCCACATGGTCGTAACCCATTTGCATGGCGCGTGAGCGGTGGCCAAAAGAGCGGAAATCGTCCGGTGCAAACCAGCGGGCGCTGCGCAGTTCTTCGTAGGTTTTTTTCTTGGCGGTCATGAGGGAATTCTTGAAAAAGCTCACTGAGGTTTGATGCCTGCGGTCTTGATGACTTGGGTCCAGGTGTCCAGCTCGCTTTGCACAAAGGCGGTGTAGGGCTTGATGCCTTGCGCCGGGATGATGAAGCCGACCGAGCCCATGCGCTGCTTGATGTTGTCGGACTGCATGACCTGCGCCAAAGCGCTTTCGAGTTTGGCCACGATGGGCTGGGGGGTGCCCTTGGCCACCGACATGCCCGACCAGGACAAGGCCTCAAAGCCTTTGTAGCCTGCCTCGGCAATGGTGGGCACATCGGGGTACAGCGGGTTTCGCTGCACGCTGGTCACGGCCACAGGGCGCAGTTTGCCCGCTTTGACGTGGGGCAATGCGGCGTCCTGGTTGATGAACATCATGGGGATGGTCCCGGCCAGCAAGTCGTTCAGCATGGGGCCACCGCCCCGGTAAGGAATGCCGGTCATGAAAATGCCGGTGGTTTGTTTGAACAGTTCCATCGCCATGTGGCCTGACGCGGCGTGGGTGTAGCCGTAGTCCAGCTTGCCGGGGCTTTTCTTGGCGAAATCCACGATGTCCTTGACCGTTTTGTAGGGGGTTGAGGGGTGCACCACCAACACATTGGGGCCGGAATGGATCTGCGACAGGTGAATGAAATCGGTGATCGAGTTGTATTTGAGCTGGGGGTCCAGGCCATGCGCCACCGCGTTTTGGCCCACGCCGGTCTGGATCAGGGTGTAGCCGTCGGCGGGCAATTTGAGGGCGCGGTCCATGCCGATGGTGCCCCCCGCACCGCCAATGTTTTCCACCACAAAGGGCTGCTTGAGCAGCTTGCCCATCTCGTCGGCCACCATGCGGGCCATCACATCGCTGGTGCCCCCGGGTGGAAACGCCACGATGATCTTGACCGGCTTGGTGGGGTAGTCGGCCTGGGCCTGGGCCTGGGCAACGGTGCTGACCAGACCGGTCAGGCCCACCGTCAAGGCCAGCAGCTGGCCCATCCAATTGCGTTTGCTGTTCATGTCTTGTCTCCTGCGGCTTGTTTTTGGTAGCGCTACCAATTGCGCTTGCAGGCATCGTAACCAGCGCCCCATGCGGCGTCAATCCTTTGGAGGCTAGGGTTTACGAGGGTCAGGCACTGTCGCGGGCCACCACAGAAAACCCCACGTCGATGGTGGGTGAGGCCACGTCGCGCCCTTCGGCGCGGGCCATCAGGTATTGGGCCGCGAGTCGGCCAATCTCCTCACCATTGATGCGCACCGACGACAAGGCGGGCGCCACATCGCTGGCCAGTGGGGTGTCGCCAAAGCCCATGATGGCCAGTTGCTGCGGCACTTTCAAACCCAGCACCCCAGCCTGCATCAGGACCCCCAAAGCCAGCAGGTCGGAGCTGCAAAAGACCGCGTCCACATCGGGCGCGGTTTGCTGCAACTGGGTCAATGCGTCTCGGCCGCTTTGGATCGAGCGCCTGTCCTGCACGTCCACCTCGACCACGGGGGGCAGGCCCAGCTGCAACAGCTCGTCGCGGAAAGCGGCCGCGCGTCGCTTGGCCCGCTCATCATTGGCCCGCACGATCGCCATTTGGCGGTGTCCCTTGCCTGCGAGGTAGCGTGCCACTTCGCGCCCAATGTGGGTGTGGGAAAAGCCAATCAGCATGTCGATCGGGGTGGGCGTCAGGTCCCAAGATTCGACCACCGGAATGCCCGAGGCCATGAGCAGGGTGCGACTTTTGCCGGGCGGCAACAGGCCGGTCAGAAAAATGCCGTCAGGACGCCGCCCGATGATGGCTTCGAGCAAGGCCTCTTCACGCTCGCTCGAGTAGCTGGTCTGCCCGAGCATGAGCTGGTAGCCCGCATCAAACAAAGTGCCATTGAGCGATTCGATGGTGCCCATGAGCACCGTCATCACCGTGCTGGGCGTCACCGCCGCAATCAAGCGGCTGCGCGAGGACGCCAGCCCACCGGCCATGCGGTTGGGCACATAGCCGGTGCGCAAGACCGCTTCCTGCACCTTGCGCAAGACCTCGGCCGAGACCTGATCGGGCGTGTTGATCGCACGCGAGGCGGTGATGGGCGCCACCCCGGCGAGCATGGCGACATCGCGCAAGGTCATGGCACCGGTGCTGCGCCGGGATTTTTTGGGAAGGTCTTTTTCGGGCATTCAGGTTTCTTGTGGGTCGGCAATGGTAGCGCTATCATCTTGCTGGCAACACATGTCGTCAAGCAACGGGCTTGATCAGATCATAGGAGACACCATGGCCGCGCCCCTCACCATCCGCATGCACCCCAGCGACAACGTGGCCATCGTGGCCAACGACGGGGGCTTGCCCGCAGGCACGGTGCTGCCGTGCGGCCTGGTGCTGCGTGACAAAGTGCCGCAGGGCCACAAGGTGGCCCTGGTCGACTTGCCCGCGCACAGCCCGGTGCTGCGCTACGGCATTCCGATTGGCCATGCGCTGCAGGACGTGGCGGCGGGCAGCTGGGTGCACGAGCGCTTGCTGCACATGCCCGAGGCCCAGGGCCTGGCGCAGCTGCCCATGGCCACCGCTCAGACCGCCCCGCTGCCCCCGCTGGAGGGCTACACCTTTGAAGGCTTTCGCAACGCCGACGGCTCGGTGGGGACCCGCAACATCCTGGCCATCACCACCACGGTGCAATGTGTCTCGGGCGTGGTCGACTTTGCCGTCCAGCGCATCAAGGCCGAACTGCTGCCGCTGTTTCCCAATGTGGACGATGTGGTGGGGCTGGAGCACAGTTACGGCTGTGGCGTGGCCATCGATGCCGAAGGCGCCGAGATCCCAATTCGCACCCTGCGCCACATCAGCCTGAACCCCAACTTTGGCGGCGAGGTCATGGTGGTCAGTCTGGGCTGCGAAAAGCTGCAGCCCGAACGGCTGATGCCGCCAGGCGCCATTCCCATCACCGACACCCGAAGCGAGCCCGCCGCCTTGGACGTGGTTTGCCTGCAGGACGAGGCCCATGTGGGCTTCATGGCCATGATCGAGGCGATCATGGCCACCGCCCGCCAGCACCTGACCCGGCTGAACCAGCGCCGACGCGAGACCGTGCCCGCCAGTGAGCTGGTGGTGGGCGTGCAGTGCGGCGGCAGCGATGCGTTTTCAGGTGTGACCGCCAACCCGGCGGTGGGTTTTTGCACCGACTTGCTGGTGCGTGCAGGCGCCAGCGTCATGTTTTCCGAAGTCACCGAAGTGCGCGACGGCATTGACCAACTGACCTCACGAGCGTCCACCCCCGAAGTGGCCCAGGCCATGGTGCGCGAGATGGCTTGGTACGACGCCTACCTGGCCCGTGGCCAAGTCGACCGCAGCGCCAACACGACCCCTGGCAACAAAAAAGGCGGGCTGTCCAACATCGTCGAAAAAGCCATGGGCTCCATCGTCAAGTCGGGCACAGCCCCGATCAGCGGCGTGCTGGCACCCGGCGAAAAACTGCGCCAAAAAGGCCTGATTTACGCGGCCACGCCGGCCAGCGACTTCATCTGCGGCACCTTGCAACTGGCCGCCGGCATGAACCTGCATGTCTTCACCACGGGTCGGGGCACGCCCTACGGCCTGGCCGAAGTGCCGGTCATCAAAGTGGCCACGCGCAGCGAGCTGGCGCGGCGCTGGCACGACCTGATGGACATCAACGCCGGAACAATCGCCGACGGCACCGCCAGCATCGAAGACGTGGGCTGGGAGCTGTTTCACTTGATGCTGGAGGTGGCCAGTGGCCGCCAAAAAACCTGGGCCGAGCGCTGGAAGCTGCACAACGCGCTGGTGCTGTTCAACCCGGCCCCCATCACCTGAAGCGTTTTGCAACGGCCTTTCTACCTTTGCCCCCCTCCTTCACACACCATGACCACACCCACCACCCCCGACCCCATCACCTGGGCACGCGTGTCTTCGTGCTATTTGCCCTTGGCCAACCCGATCAGCGATGCCAAGGTGCTGACCGGACGACAAAAGCCGATGACCGAAATCGCCATGCTGTTTGTCGAAATCCAGACCGCCAGCGGCCACCAGGGTTTGGGCTTCAGTTATTCCAAACGGGCAGGCGGTCCGGCCCAGTTTGCCCACGCACGCGAAATCGCCCCGGCCGTGCTGGGCGAAGACCCCAACGACATCGCCAAGCTGTGGGACAAGCTGTGCTGGGCCGGGGCCTCGGTGGGACGCAGCGGTGTGAGCACGCAGGCCATAGGCGCTTTTGATGTGGCGCTGTGGGACCTCAAGGCCAAACGCGCGGGCTTGTCGCTGGCCAAGTTGTTGGGTGCGCAACGCGACTCGGTGCGCTGCTACAACACCTCGGGTGGTTTTTTGCACACCCCGCTGGAGCAGCTGCGGGTGAATGCCAGTGCGTCCATCGCCCAAGGCATTGGCGGCATCAAACTCAAGGTGGGTCAGCCCGACTGCGCCCTGGACATTCGGCGCGTGGCCGCCATGCGCGAACACCTGGGTGACGCGGTGCCCATCATGGTCGATGCCAACCAACAATGGGACCGCCCCACTGCGCAACGCATGTGCCGCACGCTCGAAGCCTTCAACCTCGTCTGGATCGAAGAGCCGCTGGACGCCTACGACCACGAAGGCCATGCCGCGCTGGCCACCCAATTTGACACCCCCATTGCCACGGGTGAAATGCTGACCAGTGCAGGCGAGCACTGGGACCTGATCCGCCACCGCGCCGCCGATTACCTGATGCCCGATGCGCCGCGCGTGGGCGGCATCACACCGTTTTTGAAAGTGGCCGCCCTGGCTGAACATGCGGGCGTGATGCTGGCGCCGCACTTTGCCATGGAGCTGCATGTGCACCTGGCCGCCGCCTACAAGACCGAACCCTGGGTCGAACACTTTGAATGGCTGGAGCCCTTGTTCAACGAACGCATCACCATCCACAACGGCCGCATGCAGGTGCCCACCCGCACCGGCCTGGGCGTGAGCCTGAGTGAACAAGCCCGGGCCTGGACACGCGAGGTGGCCGAAGTGGGTGTGCCTGTGAACTGAGCGGATCGACGGCCCTGGTTTGCACGGCCTTGACTCGGTGCCTATGGAGCCGGCCCTGCGAAGTTTGAAGTGAAAAACCGATCTTGGGCACAGCGATGCGCTCCAAGTTCGGTGTGAAAGCCCCGCTGTCCGGGCGATGGGGGATTCAGGGCACCATCGCGGCGAGGGCGCCGCTCCCTCAAAAAACGCCCAAGCCAACATCATCGGACAAAATCACTGCGTGTTTCAAGAGGCAAGTCGTTGGTGACCTTGGAGGATGACATGTCTGGAAGAAACGCTTGCAAGCCCTGTCAATCACCCAACAGCCCGCTGCACCCCCCGCCGCTTTTGCACCGCCTGCGCCAGCGCATCGAGTACCGGCACCGTCTGAGCAAAGCTGATGCAGGCATCGGTGATGGACACGCCGTATTGCAAAGGCTGACCCGGCTTTTGATCTTGCCGTCCTTCGCTCAAATGGCTTTCAATCATGAGGCCCATGATGCGGCGCTCGCCTGCGGCCACTTGCGCGGCCACGTCGTGCGCCACCTCGATTTGCTTGGCGTGCTGCTTGCTGCTGTTGGCGTGCGACACGTCCACCATGACCTGCGGCGCAATGCCGCAAGCTTGCAGCGCTTGGCAAGCTGCATCGACATCGGCAGCCGCGTAGTTGGGCGCTTTGCCGCCGCGCAAGATGATGTGCACGTCCTGGTTGCCACGCGTCTCAAAGATCGCCGCCTGGCCCATCTTGGTCATGCCCATAAAAGCGTGTGGAGCCTTGGCCGCCACCACCGCATCGGCCGCGACCTTGACACCACCATCGGTCCCGTTTTTGAAGCCCACTGGGCACGACAAGCCACTGGCCAGTTGACGGTGGCTCTGGCTTTCGGTGGTTCTTGCACCGATGGCACCCCAGGTAACCAAGTCGCTGATGAATTGTGGGCTGAGCAAATCCAGAAATTCGGTGGCCACGGGCAGGCCCAAGTCCAGGACATCGAGCAAGAGCTTGCGGGCCATCTCCAGCCCCTGGTTCATGGCAAAGCTGCCGTCCAGATGCGGGTCGTTGATGTAACCCTTCCAGCCCACCGTGGTGCGCGGCTTTTCAAAATACACGCGCATCACGATGTGCAAATCCTGCGCATGTTTGTCGGCCTCGGCCTTGAGCAGCTTGGCGTAGGCGATGGCCTGGTCGTGGTCATGGATCGAGCACGGCCCGACCACCACCACCAGCCGGTCGTCTTGGCCCAGCAACACGTTCGAGATGTCTTGCCGTGAACGCTCCACCAGCGCCAAGTGCGCGGGCGAGGCAGGCAACCGCTCTTCGAGCAAGGCGGGCGTCATGAGGGGGCGCACCGAAGCGATGCGGGTGTCGTCGATGCGGGTTTTGTCTTGGGTGGAAAGCATGTGTAAAGTCACCGGGTTGTTCAATCCAAGTTTAAAGGGAACCCTCCATGACGCTGCCCGCACCCCAGCTGGAACATGTTTGCGATTTGGCCGTGACCATTGCACCCCCCGTTGAAGTCGGCCAGACCCCAGCGGGTCTGCGCCGCATGATCCCGATCACGGGCGGCACGGTCACCGGCCCCCGCTTGAATGGCAAAGTGATGGCCGGAGGTGCCGACTTTCAGCTCATCCTGAACAGCGGCACGCAGGCGCACCTGGACGCACGTTACGTGATTGAGCTGGACGACGGCAGCCGGGTGTTTGTGCAAAACACCGCCTTGCGCGTGGCCTCGCTCGAAAACTCCCAACGCATCATGAACGGCCAACCGGTCAACCCGGACGAGATTTACTTTCGCTGCCAACCCAAGCTGGAAGCCACTGCGCCGCAATGGGCCTGGTTGAGTGATAGCCAGTTCATCGGCAGTGGGCGACGGGCACCCGATGGGGTGTATCTGAGTTTTTACCGGGTGCTTTGAACGGCCAAATGATCGGCCAAAAAGGCCACTGCCGCCGCCACACCGTCGGTGCCAAAAGGGATTTTTTGCACCGTCATGGCCGCCTCAATGCCGGCCAGCGCCCCCAAGATCATGGGCTCGTTCATGTCGCCCAGATGGCCGATGCGAAACACCCGCCCCGCCAGGGGCCCCAAGCCCCCGGCCATGGCCACCTGAAAACGCTCGCGGGCCACGGTACGCAGGGCTTCGGGGTCGATGCCAGGTGCCACCTCGATGGCCGTGACCGAAGCCGAGCGGGTCTCGGGCAAGTGGGCATGAAAACGCATAGCCCCATGCACCGCCCAGCGCTCCACGGCCGCGTGCACCGCACCCGCCAAACGTTGGTGCCGGGCCCACACGTTTGGCAAGCCCTCGGCTTCGAGCAAAGCAATGGCGGTTTCCAAGCCAGCAATGTGGGCCAGCGGGGGCGTGCCGCAAAACTTGGCCGACTGGTTGGTGGACTGGCGGCGTTGCCAGTCCCAGTAAAAACGCGGGTCAGCGTGCTGGGCCGACCAGGCCATGGCTTGGGCATTGACGGCCACAAAACCCAGACCGGGCGGCATCATCAACCCTTTTTGCGAGCTGCCCAGGGCCACATCCACGCCCAGGGCATCCATGTCAAACGGGCTGGCGGCCAGCGAGGCCACCACGTCGACCACATACAGCGCCGGGTGCGCTGCCGCGTCGATGGCGCGGCGCACCGCCGCCAGGTCGCTGGTGACGCCACTGGCGGTGTCGGTGTGCACCACCATCACCGCGCTGATGCGGTGGTCTTTGTCTTCGCGCAAGGCTTGCTCGATCGCAGCCACGTCAAAAGGATGGCCCTCTTGGTAAGGCGTGCGCTGCAAAGCGATGCCCAGCCCCTCAATCTGGATCGCCCACTGGTCTGAAAAATGGCCCGAACCGGCCAGCAGCAAGGTGTGCTGAGGCGAGGCCAGGTTGGCCGCTGCCGACTCCCACATGCCGTGCCCGTTGCTGGCAAACAGGAACACATCTGAACGAGGGCTGTTGAGCAGCCGTTTCATGCCGCTTTCACATTCGGCGATCATGGCCGCCACCCGGGGATCCGACAAATCGGTCATGGGCCGCTGCATGGCGTGCATGACCTCGTCGGGCACATGGGTGGGGCCGGGCGAATGCACAAAGCGGATGCCGGGAATGCGGGGTGTGGACGGTGAAAAGCGGTTCATGCCGTTCCTGCAGGTCGGTGAAAAAGGTTTTCAGTCTAGTGGGACTTGTTGGGGGCGGCTGTACCCTGTGCGATAGGCAGGCGCTGGATAATGGCCGTGAGCCACAGCCAACGTTGGCGTTCTTTTTTTGCAAACCATGACCCCAGATACCTCATCGCGCGTGAGCACCGACTCTCTGCAGCAAGCCCTGTCCGAGCTGTTTGCCCCTTGGGTGCAGGCGCTAAACCTGAAGGTCGAGCGCTTTGACGCCGACAGCGTGACCCTGCGCCTGCCACAGAGCGATCAGCTCTCGCGGGTGGGCGGCATGCTGTGCGGTCAGGCCATGATGGCTGCGGCCGACACGGCCATGGTGCTGGCGCTCATCAGCCACTTTGGGCAGTTCCGGCCCTGCAGCACGGTGCAGCTGTCGAGCAGCTTCATGAAGCCCCTGTCGGGCCAGGACGCCCTGGTGACCGCCCGGGTGCTGCGGGCGGGCAAGGCCATGGCCTTTGGCGAGATTGACCTGGCCGGGGCCGAGGACGGCAAAAGCGTTTTTCGGGCCAGCACCACCTATGCCCTGATGTGAGCCGGGTTGTCGCGTCCCTTTGTCAGCGGCCCGCCAGTCTGGCTTGGCTACAATAAGCCCATTATTTTTTGAGGTTCCACATGTCTGCTCACAACGACGCTCACACATCTGACGATCCCGTGGAAAACGTGGTCAAGCACATTCCCGTGGTCATTCCTGCCGCAGGTGCTGTGTTGATTTTCTTATTGGCCTTTATTGCCGTGTTCATGGCCTGAGGCTTTTTGAGGTCTGGCGCTGGGCTGTTCGCAGCCACTGTGACCCTCCACACAACCCGCAACGGCTTCGGCTTTGCGGGTTTTATTTTGTGCGCACCGGCATGATGTGCAGCGCCCCCGGCGCGATCAGCAACTGCACCCAGCCCCCGGCATGCACCTGCAAACGGTCCAGCAGGCGGGTGGTCAGGTTCAAGGTGATGGTTTGGCTGGCCAAGGCTTCGGGCCGGAGCGTGCACAGGCTGATTTCGCCCAGCGACAAGACCTCCAGCAACTGGCAGCGCAAGCGGGTGTGGCCCGGCTCTGCCAGACTGGGCAGCTGGCCATCGGCCATCACGTCCACCTGTTCGCCGTTCAGCACCCAGGTCACGCGGGTGCCGTCGTCGATCTTGTTTTTGTCAAACACCGCCAGGTCCAGTCCGGCTTCTGGCTGCGAGGGATCTGTCCAGCACAAGCGCCCCCAGCCGGCTTCACCCTTCAAAAAGCGCCCTTCAAAGTGGTTTTGAATGCCCACCAGCTCGGCCACCCGGGCGTTGCGCGGGCTGGCAAACACGTGAGCAGGCTCGCCGGTCTGCAGGGTCTGGCCCTCGTCCACGATCACCACCCGGTCGGCCAGGCGGCGGGCCTCGGCCAGGTCGTGCGTGACCAGCACCATGGGCACCGACACCTTTTGGCGCAAGGCGGCCAGCTCGCGGTAGAGCGTCTGGCGTGTGGGTGCGTCCACCGCAGAAAAGGGCTCGTCCAGCAACAAGACGCCGGGCAACGCTTGGGGGGGCTTGGCGGGGCTTGACGCCAAAGAGGGCGTGGGCATGACCCGCACCAGCGCCCGGGCCAGCGCCACGCGCTGCTGCTGACCGCCAGACAGTTGTGAGGGCCTGCGTTGGCTCAGCGTGGCCAGCCCCAAACGGGCGAGCAAAGTCTGTACAGCTTCGCTGGACCAGCCTGGCCCGGCGGCCAGCGCCACATTGGCCTGCGCCGTCATGTGCGGAAACAGCGCGTAATGCTGGAACACCAGACCCGCGCGGCGCTCTTGTGGGCTGAGCTGCACCCCCGCCCCCGTGTCCAGCCAAGCCTGGCCCGCCACCCGAATGTGGCCTTGCACATCGGCAGGTGTCCACAAGCCCGCAATGGCCCGCAGCATGCTGGTTTTGCCGCTGCCCGACGGCCCGACGAGCGCCACCAACTCGCCCGCGCCGCAGTCAAACTCGGCCTCCAGCCGAATGGGGCTGTTTGAGCGCAATTGCACTTGCAAGCCGTTCATCAGCGCTCCTGCAAGGCGCGGCCGCGCTGGCCCACCCGATCAAACGCCAGCACGAGGCTGAGCGCCAGCAAGGAGATGCCCACCAGCGCCAAGGCCATCACATGGGCCGACTGCAAATCCATGCCCTGCACCTTGTCGTAGAGCGACACCGACAGGGTGCGGGTCTCACCCTCGATGTTGCCGCCCACCATGAGCACCACGCCAAACTCGCCCAGCGTGTGCGCCACCGTGAGCGCCATGCCGGCCAGCAAACCGGGCCAGGCCAAGGGCAATTCGATGCGCCAAAACGTCTGCCAAGTGGACAAGCCCGACACCCAAGCCGCTTCCCTCAGGCTGTGCGGCACCGCCGCAAAGGCCCGCTGGATGGGTTGCACCATGAAGGGCAGGTTGACCAGCACGCTCACCAGCAGCAAGCCTTCGAGCGTGAACACGAGACGAATGCCCGAAGCCGCCAGCCAAGCGCCCAAAGAACTGCCCTGACCAAAAGCCACCAAGAAGTAAAAACCGATCACGGTGGGCGGCAGCAGCAAGGGCAGCAGCAGCAATGCCTCGACCACCGGCCGCCCGGCCCAGGCGGTCACGGCCAGCCAGCGGGCCAGCGCCAAGCCCACGGGCAGCAGCGCCAGGGTGGTCAAAACCGCCAAAGTGAGCGAAACGTGAAGGGCGGACCAATCCATAAAGTGGGGTTTGCAGGCAAATGGAAGTGCTGGGTTGAGGGCTGAGTTTGAGGCGGGTGTTGGGCTGGATTATTGCGGCAAGGCGTAACCGTGCCGGACAAACACTGCTTGTGCGGGCGGGCTGAGCAAAAACCGGTGCCAGTTTGCCGCCGCCGCACCTGCGCCCTTGAGCAGCACCATGCGCTGGTGCAGGGGGGCGTGCAAATCAGCAGGCAGCGGCAAAACCTGCAAGCTGCGGGCGATCTCGGGAGCCTGCGCCAGCGCCAAAGCTGTGATGCCCACCTGCGCCGCGCCCGTGGCCACAAACTGGGTCGCCTGGCCGATGTGGTCGCCCAGCACTTTTTGCTGTGCAGTCAGTGGTCCAACGCCCTCACGCTGCAAGGCCTCTACGGCGGCCACGCCATAAGGGGCCAGGGCCGGGTTGGCGAGGGCGAATTTGTCGCCCGGTTTCAGGGCGCGGACCACCGCCGCCAAGCCCTGAGCCAGCGGCAGTGCTGAATTTTTAGGCACAACCAGCGCCAAGCGGCCCGTGGCATAACGCTGACCCGCGTCCACCGTGTGCCCGGCTTTGGCCAGTTCGGCCACCCAAGCCTCATCGGCCGAGATGAATTGTTCAACCGGCAATCCCTGCAAAATCTGCCGCGCAAGGTTGCCCGAAGCGCCCAAATTCACATCGACCTGAACGCCGGTTTGTTGCTTGTATTGGCTCGTCAAGTCAGCCAGCACAAACTTCAGATTGCTGGCTGCGGCGATTTTGAGGCGCACAGGCCCTTGGCCCTGGGCCTGTGCCAAAAACGGGAACAGGGCTGCCGATACGAACAGCGCACTCACCAGCAGGGTGTGGGCGCGACGGCCTCGGCGCCCATGTTCAGACCAGTCGGCCTGCATAACGTCATGCGTTTTTTGCATAGATTTAAAAGGGTTTTTCAGCAGTCTGACAGGCACGCAACAGGCAGGCTCCCTAAAATCGAGACCCCACAGCTTACCCAACGGTGACCACCCATTTTCAGTGGGTCACGCGCAGTATCTCAGCCCCCCAGCCGTTTTTTCAAAGCCCCTGCGCAGAGGTTTTGAAAAAACGATTTTTAAACTTGGAGCACTTCCCATGAACTCACCCGTGATGCAGGGCCTGTCCCTCAATACGCCCAGTTACGTCAAAAACGCCAAGCTGATCGCCTGGGTTGCCGAAATGGCCGCCCTGTGCAAGCCCGCCAACATCCACTGGTGCGACGGCTCCCAAGAAGAATACGACCGCCTGTGCGCCGAACTGGTCGCGGCAGGCACCTTCAAAAAGCTCAACCCGGCCAAACGCGCCAACTCTTTCTTGGCCTGCTCCGATCCGTCCGACGTGGCCCGCGTGGAAGACCGCACCTACATCTGCTCGGCCCAAAAAGAAAACGCCGGCCCCACCAACAACTGGATGGAACCCGCGCAAATGCGCGCCACCCTCAACCCACTGTTTGACGGTTGCATGGCTGGCCGCACGATGTATGTGGTGCCTTTCTCGATGGGCCCGCTGGGTTCGCACATCAGCCACATCGGCATCGAGCTGACCGACAGCGCCTACGTTGCGGTCAACCAGAAGATCATGACCCGCATGGGCAAGGCCGTGTTCGACGTGCTGGGCACCGACGGCGAGTTCGTGCCCTGCATGCACACCGTGGGTGCACCTCTGGCTGCTGGCCAAAAAGACAGCACCAGCTGGCCTTGCAACCCCACCACCAAGTACATCGTGCACTTCCCCGAGACCCGCGAGATTTGGTCTTACGGTTCGGGCTACGGCGGCAATGCGCTGCTGGGCAAGAAGTGCTTTGCGCTGCGCATCGCCTCCAACATGGGCCGCGACCAGGGCTGGTTGGCCGAGCACATGCTGATCTTGGGCGTGACCAACCCCGAAGGCAAAAAGTACCACGTGGCAGCGGCTTTCCCCAGCGCTTGCGGCAAAACCAACTTTTCGATGCTGGTGCCACCGGCTGCGTTTGACGGCTGGAAAGTCACCACCATTGGCGACGACATCGCCTGGGTCAAGCCCCACACCGACGGCAAGATGTACGCCATCAACCCCGAAGCCGGTTACTTTGGCGTGGCCCCCGGCACCAACATGAAGACCAACCCCAACTGCATGCTGAGCCTGCACAAGGACGTGATCTTCACCAACGTGGCCCTCACGGACGATGGCGACGTGTGGTGGGAAGGCATGGAAAAGGACACTGGCAAGCTGCCCGACCATTTGATCGACTGGCAAGGCAAGGACTGGACACCCCAGATCGCCAAAGAAACCGGTGCCAAAGCCGCTCACCCCAACGCCCGCTTTACTGTGGCTGCTGCCAACAACCCCGCCCTGGACCCCGCTTGGGACGACGCTGCGGGCGTGCCGATTGACGCGTTCATGTTCGGTGGCCGCCGCTCCACCACCGTGCCACTGGTCACTGAAGCGCGCAGCTGGACCGAAGGCGTCTACATGGCCGCGACCATGGGCTCAGAGACGACTGCTGCCGCCTTTGGCGCGCAAGGCGTGGTGCGCCGCGACCCCTTCGCCATGCTGCCGTTTTGCGGCTACAACATGAGCGACTACTTCCAGCACTGGCTCGACACCGGCGCCAAGGCTGAGGCCGCTGGTCACCAACTGCCCGCCATGTACTGCGTGAACTGGTTCCGCAAGGGCGAAGACGGCTCGTTCGTCTGGCCTGGCTACGGCGACAACATGCGCGTTCTGAAGTGGATGATTGACCGTCTGGAAGGCAAGGCCCAGGGCGAGCAGACCATGTTCGGCGTGGCCCCCACTTACGCAGAGATCAATTGGAGCGGCATCGACTTCAGCGCCGAGCAGTTCAAAGCCGTGACCAGCATCGATGCTGCCGCTTGGCAAGCCGAGTTCAAGCTGCACGACGATCACTTTGCGCAGCTGAGCTACCACTTGCCCCAGGCCTTGCTGGACACCAAGTCCGCTTTGCAGGCGAAACTGGCCGCTTGATATTCAGCACCTCAGTGCTGCGGCAGTGTCTGCCGGTGGCACTGCCAGTCTGAACCACCGCCTCGACCCCAAGTCGTGGCGGTTTTTTTTCAGGGCACCCACACCACGCGCTCATCCACCGCGTAAGCCTTGCACCCTTGTGCCCGCTTTTCACAACGGGCCATGGCCCGAGGCAAAGGTTCTGGGCTTTCGTCGCCACTGCCCGTGGTCAGGCCCCAAGTGGCGTTCCATGTTCCGTTGGGTGCAAGAACAAAGGCTTTGGGAGGCTTTTGGTTCAGCCAATGGCGATACCCTTCACGTCCCCGGTCATTCAAGAATGGGACCGCCTGCACATCTGAAACCTTTGCAAAGTCCTTGTCCAAGTCAACCTGGGGCTTGTTGGGTGAGATTTTTGCCATGGGTGCTGCCGCAACTGAGGCACATTTTTTGGCGATGGCGGCTTGCTCAGCGGCCTCGTATTCACCTTTCAAACGGGCGTACTCAGCCTCTTGTTGCTTGGTTCCTCCCAGGGCCAACAAAGCTGGCCAGAACAAAACAGCCCCCACCACCCCAATGGCTTGGTCATTGGCTGCAGCCTGGTCCAATTGAACTCCGAGTTGTTTGACCCGCACCAAGATCCGATGGGATTCTTGAGCCAACTGGGCACAATCGTAAGATTGGTACTGCTGGGGAGATGTGTAAGTGGCAGCGATTTTTTTGGATGCCGTCGAACATCCCGCCAACATGGCGAGTACCAGCAAGCACACCCTTGTTTTGATCAGCATGTAAGTCCTTTTGTATATATAAAGAAGAATTTTGAAATTTTTGGTATGAATAAAAACATATTAACCCCATGAGCAGCCATTTCAAATTCATGGGGATGGATCGGCAGCGCATGGCCTTGACCTTGCTGTGGATCACCCCTGCCCTGTGGTCTGTCAATTACATCGTGGCCCGCACCGCGCCTGGTGTGGTTGAGCCGCACATGCTGGCCTGGGGTCGGTGGGCCTTGGCCGGGTTGATTTTGGGTTTTGTGGCCCGCCGTGAACTGTGGCGCGAGAGGCGCAGCACCTTGCAAGAAACATGGCGCTATTTGGTCTTGGGGGCATTGGGCATGCTGGTTTGTGGTGCCTGGGTTTACAAAGGGGCGCAGACCACCACCGCCATGAACATCGCGCTGATTTACGCCGCATCACCCGTGCTGATCACCTTGGGGGCGGTCTTGTGGCTGGGTGAGCGTTTTTCGTGGCGGCAAGGCCTGGGCGTGGTGGTGGCTTTGTCTGGCGTTTTTCATGTGGTGGTGAAAGGCCAATGGGGCGCTCTGGGGCAAGTCAACTGGGTTGCAGGCGATGGCTGGATTGTGCTGGCCATGGTCGCTTGGGCAGGCTTTGCCTTGTTGCAAAAGAAATGGCCCAGTCCCTTGGGGGCCACAGCGCGTTTGGCGGCCATTTGTGCTGGTGGGGTGTTGGTGTTGACGCCATTTGCAATTTGGGAAGTGCAACTGGACAGCACACCCGCATGGGGCGTGCAGGCCACGCTCTTGGTCGTGCTGGCGGGTCTCGTTCCCGGCATTGGGGCCTATTGGGCGTATGGTTTTTGCCAGAAGGCCTTGGGCGCGAGTCGGGTGGCCGCCAGTTTGTACCTCGGCCCTTTGTATGGGGGCCTGACCGCTTGGGCTGTGTTGGGGGAGTTTTTGGGCTGGCACCATGTGGTGGGTGCCGCATTGATCTTGCCGGGCATCTACGTGGCATCACGCCAAAGACCGATAACACCGACTGTCCTCCAAAAATCAAGAAACTGAGAACTCGGGCTCAGACACTCTCAAGCGGGTCAGGAGGCGATGGGTCGAGTGGCAATCGATGAGCGGTTCATGAACCGGGTCAAGGCCTGTGATTGACCGAGTGCAAAGTACAAGTGGGTCAAAGGTAATACAGGCGGTTATTGACCAAGCGAGCTGCGCGGCGGGTCATGTAGGTGGTCAAGTCCATTGGGGTTGATTCGGCAGTGTCGGCACGGTCCATGGCTGTTTGCAGGTCTTGCATCAAGCGGCTGTCGGTTTGTGCCATGGCCCACAGGCGCTCATCTGCACGGCGACGGGCCACATGGGCTGACCAGTTGTTCAAACCCTTCATGAGAAATTGGGCAAACCATCGGCTGACCCCTCTTAAAGTGACGATGCCGAACACGGCCACCGCCCAAAGAGCCAACCAAGCAGCCACCAAGTGTGTTTCAGCCCAGTTGTCGAGCAAATGGTCTGCCAAAACGACCAAGGCAGCTACGCCAGCGGTCAACACCCAAGTGGACAGGGTCATGGCGGTTGTGCTCGACGCAGCTTGCGCAAGGCGAACAGGGGGCAGCTGGCCCAGGACGGATTTGGCAGTGGTGGTGTTCATTTTTAATTCCCTTAAATTGATTTTGAGCAATTTGATATTCAAATCGATAAAAGCAATGCTTGGATCATAGGGTTTTTACCAATGTTGTTCAACTTTATCTTCATGATGTTGGCTATTCATAATGGTGATGCAAAATGGTGGTAGACATGAACTCACACATTCCGTCTTCGTTTCGAACACTCGACCTCAACTTGCTTCGAATTTTTGACGAGGTCATGGCCGAGCGCAGCCTGACCCGTGCGGCTCGAAATCTCTCGCTGACCCAGCCGGCGGTGAGCAATGCTTTGCGACGATTGCGGGATGCGCTTGATGACGAGTTGGTGCGTCGTCAAGGTCACGGCATTGAGCCGACAGCGCGGGCATTGGCGCTGTGGCCCATCGTGCGCGAGGCTTTGAGGCAGTTACAAGAAGCGGTTGTGCCCAGCCCGTTTGTGCCGCAAGAGGCCAAAAACACATTCGTATTGGCCATGGCTGATGCCACGGCTGCTGAGCTGATGGGCGGCTTGGCCCGGCAAATGCAGATCCAAGCGCCGAGCGTTTCGTTGCGGGTGGTGCCCTTGACGACACGCGACCCGCGCAACCTGCTCAGCGATGGTGCGGCCGACATGGCGCTGGGTTATTTTCCTGCCGTGCTCACCGATTTGACTGGGCGTGCACAAGCTGGCGAAGCCGTGTCTTTTCAGCACCAGCGCTTGTACGTCGGTGAATACGTTTGTGTAATGCGCGCGGGGCATCCCATGGCCGATCAAGAGATGACGTTGGACGATTACTGCGAAGCACGCCATTTGCTGGTGAGCTTTTCAGGTCGCCCCTATGGCTTTGTGGATGAAGCCTTGGCCACACTTGGACGCCAGCGTCGCATCGTGCTCACCGTGAACCAGTTTTTTACGGCAGGACAAGTGGTGGTCAACTCCGATTTGCTCACGGTGTTGCCACGACACTTTGTACCCACTACGGGCATGGGCGATCGACTGGTCCTGCAAGATCTGCCTTTGGACGTGCCTGCGGTGCACGTTGAAGCTTTGTGGCACCGGCGGGTGCAACACGACAGCGCTCACCAATGGCTGCGTGAACAATTGTTACAAGTGGCCAAATCTGCTTTTTCGGCCAAGGAGCTGACGTGAATATCCAATTGCTGTCTGACCTTCACCTGGAAACCAACCCAGATTTCACGCCCACCCCAGCCGAAGGGGCCGATGTGTTGGTGTTGGCCGGTGACATTGGGTCATATCAAGCCAATTCTGCACTGAGCGCAGCCGGTGATGGTGACTTTGGTCTGCGTCGCTTTTCACCCTTGCATGGCTGGCCAACGCCCGTGTTTTTGGTTCCGGGTAACCATGAATACGATGGGCTGGACTTTGACCAAGGGCATGCCCGTTTGCAAGAAACCTGCGCCCGTTTGGGCATCATCTGGCTGGAGCGTGAAGTGGTGGTGCTCAAAGGCGTGCGTTTTGTGGGCACCACCTTATGGACCGATTTTGACGCACTGGGTCCACTGGCCGGTCAGGTCTTGCCCGAGAAGATTCCTGCGCATTTCAATCATCCCAATAGCCAATACACGAGACAGCTCAAGGCCCGTGACAAGGCATTTCGGGCTGCCAACTATTACTTGCGCAAAACTTTGACCACCCGACATGGCGAGCCCTGGCTGGCACAGGCCATGCGCGAGCAAGCCATTGAATGCCAAGATTGGCTGATTGAGGCCTTGAGCCAACCTTTTGAGGGTCCCACGGTGGTGGTCACACACTTTGCCCCCAGTCTGCACAGTGCCGACCCTCGTTACGGCCGTGTGCCGGGAACGGCCGGGTTTTGCAATGCACTTGATCATTGGTTGCCACGGGCTCAGTTGTGGTTGCATGGTCACTTGCATTGCCCCAGCGACTACATTTTGGGCGGCTGTCGTGTGGTGGCCAACCCCTTGGGGTACGCGCGAAAGAACGAGCAATTGCACTTCAATCCGCAATGCCTGTTGAACATTGGAGGTGATTAAGAGATCTTCGCAGGCGCAAAGACTGGAGCCATCGAAAAAAGACAAGCGATTTCATGACGCAAGTCAAGACGCGGTAGGGAGGTGGTCTTTAGAGTGGAACCTGTTTACAACACAACTGGAGATCCAGATGAAAATTTTATTGGCCGTGGACGGCAGCGAATTCACCAAAAAAATGCTGGCTTATCTGGCCACGCATGAGGAGCTCTTCAGCGCGAGCAACCGCTACACCTTGTTAACGGTCAACCCCCAGCTGCCTCCTCGTGCTCGGGCAGCTGTGGGCAAGGACATTGTCGAGGCCTACCACCGTGAAGAATCTGAAAAAGTGCTCGGGCCTGTGGCGCAGTTTTTGGTGAGACACGATATCCATGCCAAAACACTGTCAAAAGTTGGGCACGCTGGAGAAAC
The DNA here is from genome assembly GCA_002256145.1 of Comamonadaceae bacterium PBBC1. Classification (GTDB taxonomy): domain Bacteria; phylum Pseudomonadota; class Gammaproteobacteria; order Burkholderiales; family Burkholderiaceae_C; genus Limnohabitans_A. The sequence goes on along the minus strand of NKIP01000003.1, from coordinate 252,111 downwards.
CATTGCCAAAACAGCTGCCAGCGGCAAGTTCGATCTGGTGGTGATGGGCTCCCACGGTCATGGAACTTTGGGCAATTTGGTCATGGGATCGGTGGCTACACAAGTCTTGGCGCATTGCAAAGTGCCTGTTTTGCTGGTGCGCTGATGAGTTGACAGGCTGTTGGTGTGTGCGTTCAGAGTGGCAAGATCTATAACTTTTCGTTATACGGATGCACACACAATGTCAATTTCCAAGAACCGAAACCCCACCTATAGTCGCGCGCTGACTGCTTTGTCAGTCCACAAGGAGTGACGATGAACGGGTTAAGGCATGGCGTATGAAGAACAAACCGGTGCGTCCAAGTTGATTGGCGGTGAGGTCACACCTGGGTTTGATGTCGTCATGGCTTCCAGGGTGTGGACCGAATGAGCATGACTGCCCAGGCCATCGATTTGCATGCGCATTGGTTGCCCAACGTGGTGGCTCAAGCGCTGCGTCAGCGCTCGGGTCAGGTGCCGCGCATTGACACCTTGTCAGATGGATCAGAGCGCCAGGTCATGCCTATCGGCACATTGAATTTTGGGGTCAACTACACCGCTGGTGCCCAACGATTGGCGCACATGGCGCAGTCAGGGGTGAGCAAGCAAATGCTGTCTTTGCCGGGTTTGTTTGGCATCGACAGCTTGCCATTGGACCAATCGGCCCCTTTGGTGCGTATTTTCAACGACGCTTGCGCTGGCCTGTGCCAAGCCCATCCCGAACGCTTTTGCGGTCTTGCCGCCCTGCCATGGGTTGACTTGGACGCGGCTGTGGCGGAACTGCGACGGGCGCGATTGGAATTGGGCCTGCTGGGTGCTATTTTGCCGGTAGACGCCTTTCGCAGTGAAGCCAGTGCGGCCCGATTACTCCCCCTGTTCGAAGCTGCCGAAGACTTGGGGGCGCATTTTTTTGTGCACCCGAGGTGCATGCCGAAAAGCGAAAATTTGCTCATGGTTGAACCTGACCACGAATTGGCGCGACGCGCTTTGGCCGTTCAGCACGATCTGGGCCAAGCCATGGTGACCTTGTTGTTGTCTGACTTTTTGCGACCGTGGCGCAACATCACAGTCCAGGTGGCCCATCTGGGCGGGACCTTTGCCGCGGTGGTCGAGCGCATGGACCAGAGCTTGTCTTTGCGAGGCCCGACAGGCACCATCCCATCGAGTCGGTTCCGGTCTGTGTGGGTGGACTGCGCGTCTTTGGGCCCGAAGGCCCTGGAACAAGCTGTGTCGGTGTTCGGTGCTGACCGGGTGGTGCTGGGCACCGATTGCCCCATTTTTGATACAGAACAAACTTTATCGGGCATCCGTCGTTCCCGCCTTTCGGTTGCAGATCAGGCGCTGATCCTGCATGACAACGCGGCTGCTTTGTTGGCAAGGCTGGCTTGACCATCATTGAGTTTGCATTGGATAGGGGGTGCTGCGCTGCCCTGCTCCGATGTTGCATGGCCGAGTGTGCTGCATGTTGTGCTGATTTTCTGCCGGTTATGCTGGAGCCATGACCTTGAACGACCGACTCAAAATGAGACACCTGAGGACCCTGTTGGCCATTGCCGAACAGGGCTCCTTGGTGCGTGCGGCCAAAGCCCTGAATATTTCGCAACCTGCGGTGACCAAAACTTTGGCCGAGCTGGAAGACATCGTGGGGCAGATGCTTTTTGAGCGCACACCCAAAGGGGTCACGTTGACCTTGGCCGGTCGGATTTTGGTACGCCACGCGGGGTCGGGCCTGCGCTCGATTCACGACGGTTTGACCAACCTGTTGGCTCCCGAAGAGGGCGATGCCCCCACGCTGGTGATCGGCGCATTGCCCAATGTTGGGGCCACTGTGGTGGCCCCTGCTTTGGTCAGGTTTGCCGCTTTGTGGCCAAAGGCTCGTTTGACCGTGCGTGCAGGCTACAACATTCAGTTGATCTCTGCCCTCAAACAAGGCGCTTTGGACATGGTCGTAGGTCGCTTGGCAGAACCTTCAGCCATGCATGGGCTGAGCTTTGAGCACCTGTACACCGAGCCTTTGCTGCTGGTTGTGCGCCCAGGCCACGAGTTGGCCCAGCTTGCCCACATTCATCCCGACTTGTTGTACCGCTATCGATTGGTGTTGCCAGATGCCAGCACAAGTGTGCGTGAAACCGCTAACCGTTTTTTCATGACCTTGGGGGGTGGTTTGCCCAGACACACCATCGAGACGATCGACTTGTCTTTTGGCCGGAGTTTTGTGTTGCAAAGTGATGCGGTCTGGTGCATTCCGCTGGGTGCCATTGAAAATGACTTGCTGCAAGGCACTGTGGTGCGCCTGCCCATCGACACGCGCGGCACCGAAGGGCCGGTGGGCGTGACGCTGCGCGTTGAACACACGCCTTCCGAAGCTTTGTTGCAGGTTCTGGATGAAATCCGCATCAGTGCGGCGGCACGCATGGGGTCCATGGCCAGGCTTAACACCTTGCGCTGAGAACTTCAGCGTGCTTTGAGCCCCTCAAAGCAAGAACTCATCACCATGTCCAAAATCTGCTCTTCGGTGTGCTGTTCACCCATTTTGAGGAACTCCAGCACCGGGTCACAAGCCCGTGCAAACAAGGTGTAGAGCACCGCCACAGCGGGCAATGCCGGATTGATCTGGCCCTTGGCTTGGGCCTCTTCGATCCAGCCACCCAAAGCGTCGCTGACTTCCATCAAGCCATCCATGTACTCTTTGCTGGCCATCAAGGTGGTGCGCAAACTGGAGTTCTGGCTGGGCAAAGAGGGCATTTGGCCTTGCAGTTTGAGTGTCATGGTCCAGCGTGTCGCAGCCTTGAGCTTGTCCATGGGCAGCCCGTCGGGGGGCAGTTGCTGGATGAATTCCTGAGCCCTTTGCATGGCGGTGACCATGGCGGCGCAGGCCAGCTCTTCCTTGCTGGTGAAATGCTTGTAAAGACTGGCTTTGGCAATGCCCACTTCAGCGGCCACTTCGTCCACCGTCATCGCATCAAAACCTTTTTCGGCCAACAAACGGTTGACCGACTGGATGATGGCCGCCTCGCGGGCCGCCAGCATCTGGACTTTGAAAGACTTTTTGGGCGGTTTGGCGATTTCAATATTCATATTTTTTATTTTAGCCCCGTGGCCCAAAAAATGACCCCTGTGTTAACGCTTCATCCCTGTGATTCACGGGGTGGTTGCAGGGCTCACAACTCAGACCAAGGGTTTTCCATGAGCCAAAATTCAGAGTTTGTGCAAGCCAGCCACCCCCTGCACGATTTCAAAACGGGCCTGCACGCCAAACTGGGCATCGGCTTTGACGGGATTGGCGGTGGTGCGCATTTCGGCAAGCATGCGCTCGGGTTTCACATCCAGCACGGTATACCCCCTCTCGTCAGAGCGGGCGTGCACGATGTCGGGGTTGGACGCCCGGATTTGGGCCAACAGGTTTTCACCCAAGCCGCGCGAAGTGATGGAGGTGGCCACCAGTTCGGCTGCCACGATGGGGGACTTGTCGTTGTTGGGCTGCACACGCAATTGCGAGGCCACGTTCATGTGCACATCCCCGCCCAATAGAACCACGTTTTGCAAACGGGCCTCGGCGATGGTGCTCAACAAGCGCTCGCGGGCTTTGGGGTAACCGTCCCAACCATCGGTGAAAGCGCTGCGGCCCAGCGGTGTGTCAACGCCGCTGGAACTCATTTGGGTGGACTGTGCCAACAATTTCCAGCGCCGCTGGCTTTGCGTCAAGCCCTCGTTCAGCCATTGTTCCTGCGCAGCGCCCAACATGCTGCGGCCCGGGTTGGCCAAAGCGTCGCAGCCCACCACCACGCGGCCACCGCCCCGGTTCGGGTCCGGGCAGGCATGGTGGTCACGGTATTGGCGGCAGTCCAGCGTCCACACATCGGCCAGACGCCCCCATGCCATTCGGTCATGGATGCGCATCTGGCTGGGCTGGCTCGGGTCTGGCCCCAAGCGGACGGGCATGTGTTCAAAATACGCTTGGTAGGCGGCCGCACGGCGGCGCAAAAACACCTGTGCATCGGTGAATTTTTGGTCCAGGTCGTTGGCGTAATCGTTCACCACTTCGTGGTCATCCCACGTCATGACCCACGGGTGTGCTGCATGGCAGGCACGCAAATCAGCATCCGATTTGTACTGTGCATGGCGCTCGCGGTACTCGTCCAACAGCACCGGTACCCCGCCTTCATGCCTGCGCACAATGAAGCGGGGATTAGAGCTCTCGTAAATGTAATCGCCCACAAACAAGACCAAATCCAGATCGCGTTCGGCCATGTCCCGGTGCGCAGCAAAGTAACCCTGCTCAAAGTGCTGGCACGAGGCCAATGCCATGCGCAGGCGTGGCACCGCTTCGTTCAGTGCCGGGCTGGTGCGGGTCCGGCCCACCGGGCTGATCGCATGGCCGCAGACAAAACGGTACCAATAATGCCGCCCGGGCTGCAAACCACTGGCCAGCACATGCACGCTGTGCGCTCGGCTGGCGTCGGTTTGTACCAGCCACTGCCTGATGGGCTGGCGCAAAGCCTCGTCGGCAAACACCTCACACACCACCGATTGCGCACGCCCGCGTTGCGCCTCGTCAGCAGGTGCAATGCGCAAGCGGGTCCACAACACCACACTGTCAGGTTGGGGTTGACCACTGGCAACGCCCAAACTGAAGGGGTCGCTTTGCCAGCGCGGTCCCCCTGCAGAAGCGACGCTTTGCACCGACTGCGCCTGGGCACAAGCCCCCAACCACGGCGTCAATGCCAGCGCCAAGGCCTGGCGGTTCAGTTGGCGACGATTTACTGAAAATCTGTTCATGTCAAAACGCTCTTGCAGAGCGACAAAAAGGAGAAGTTCAAAACATGTTACCCGGCCCTCTGAGGGATGGGCATCACGGGTGACAGGCCCCCACCGTGGCGCACGGCACAATCAGGGCCATGAACGCGCCGCATCCCCATCGCAAAGACCATCTGGACGCCCTGGCCGTGGGGATCTTGCTGGTTTGTTGCATGTTTTGGGGGTTTCAGCAGGTGTTGGTCAAAACCACGGTCACGCTCATCCCGCCGGTATTCATGTCGGCGGTGCGTGGTGTGGGGGCCAGTTTGTTGCTGATGCTGTGGTGCCAATGGCGCGGCATCCGGCTGTTCGAGCGCGATGGCAGTTTGTGGGGTGGTTTGCTGGTGGGCAGTTTGTTTGCCGCCGAATTTGCGTTCATTTACATCGGCTTGCAACACACCTCGGCTTCGCGGCTGACGGTGTTTTTGTACACCTCGCCTTTTTGGGTGGCGGCATTGGTGCCCTTGTTCATTCGCAGCGAGCGCTTGCGCCCGGCACAGTGGGTCGGCATGGCGTGCGCTTTTGCCGCCGTGGTGTTTGCACTGCGCGATGGCTTGAGCGAGGGTGCAGCCACTGGCGACTGGATGGGCTTGGCCGCAGGAGCGTTGTGGGGCCTGACTACGGTGACCATCCGGGCCAAAAACCTCACCCGCATCCCTGCTGAAAAACTGTTGCTCTACCAAATTGCCCTGAGTGCAGGGCTCTTGCTGGTTTTGTCCTACCTGATGGGCGAGTCTTGGTCGGGTCATTGGAGTCCCTTTGCTCTGGGCTCGGTGGCCATACAGGCGGTGTTGGGGGCGTTTGCCAGTTACCTGGCTTGGATGTGGATGTTGGGCCGGTATCCGGCCACGCAAATTTCTGCTTTTGTGTTCATGACCCCACTGTTTGCATTGCTGTTTGGCATGCTGTGGCTGGGCGAAACGGTGACCTTGACTTTGCTGCTGTCGCTGGCGCTGGTGGCTGCTGGCATTGTGTTGGTCAACCGCAAATGAGCCCCTGACACCCATCGAAGCTGGCCCCGTGTGGCTCAAAAATACCGTGATATTTTCATTTTCAGAAAGAAGGCCATGACTTACCAAGCCCTGCAAATCAACAAAGACGACGCCGGTTACCGCTGCACCCTGCAAACGCTCGACGACAGCGCCTTGCCCGAAGGGGACGTGACGGTGCAGGTGGACTATTCCACGCTCAACTACAAAGACGGCCTGGCCATCACCGGCAAATCGCCCGTGGTGCGCAAGTTTCCACTCACGCCGGGCATTGACCTGTCGGGCAGGGTGACCGAGAGCCAGCACCCGCTGTTCAAAGCAGGTGACTCCGTCGTTTTGAACGGCTGGGGCGTAGGCGAGAGCCACAGCGGCGGTTTGGCACAAAAGGCTCGGCTCAAAGGCGACTGGTTGGTGAAACTGCCTGCCGCCTTCACCCCGCGCCAAGCCATGGCCATTGGCACCGCAGGCTACACCGCCATGCTGTGCGTGATGGCGCTGCAAAAGTACGGCATCACACCGGACAAGGGCGACATTTTGGTCACGGGTGCAGGCGGCGGTGTGGGCAGCGTGGCCATTGCGCTTTTGGCCAAGCTCGGCTACCGCGTGGTGGCCAGCACAGGCCGCTTGCAAGAGGCCGACTACCTGCGCCAGCTGGGCGCAGCCGACGTGATGGACCGGGCAGAACTGTCTGCCCCCGGCAAGCCACTGGCCAAAGAGCGCTGGGCCGGCGTGGTCGACACCGTGGGCAGCCACACCCTGGCCAATGCCTGCGCCAGCACGAAATATGGCGGCGTGGTCACGGCTTGCGGCCTGGCCCAGGGCATGGACTTTCCTGGCTCGGTCGCACCCTTCATCTTGCGTGGTCTGACGCTGGCGGGCATCGACAGCGTGATGGCCCCGCGAGCCGTGCGCGAGGCAGCTTGGGCGCGTTTGGCCCAAGACCTGGACCCACTGCAACTGGAGCGAATCACCCGCGAAGTGGGTCTGGCCGATGCCGTAGCACTGGGCAGCGAGATCTTGGCCGGGCAGGTGCGCGGGCGGGTGGTGGTGAATGTGAACCGCTGAGCGGACGCAGATCACCCGCGCTTTGAACCATCACCCTGACCCGAGGCCTTAGGCCTGAACGGGCGGGGTGGTCTTGCTGGCCGGCAAAAAGGGGCTCAAATCAACCCCTTTGCACAAATTGATCAATTCGGCACCGCTGTTGACGTTCAACTTTTGATAAATGGTGGCCCGGTGCTTTTTGGCCGTGCCGGGCTGAATGCCCGTCACCTCAGCGATGCCTTTGTTCGTCAAGCCCTGAACGATGAGCATGAAGATTTCTTTTTCTCGGTTGGACAGCACATTGAAGACGCGGCGCACCGTGTCTGTGCTGACAAACTCCTGGTGGCGACGACGGTCAATGTCCATGGCCTTTTCAAGGATCAGGCAAAGCTTGTCGCGGCTGAAAGGCTTGAGCACAAAGTCAATGGCACCATGACGAAATGCCTCGATGATTTCGGTTTTCTCACTCTCACCGCTGATGAACACAATGGGCGTTCTGCGTCCAATGCTGAGCAACTTGTTTTGCAGCTCTAGCCCGGTCAAACCCGGCATGCGCATGTCGAGCAACACCACCGCAGGCGAAATGTCCAAGGCGTTGTTGAGAAATGCTTGTGCGTTGTCAAAGGTGTCAACGGTGTAACCCAGGCGGACCAACATGTCTGCCAGGTAAAACCGAACGTCATGGTTGTCGTCGACCAAAAATACGTGGCCCAGTCGCTTGTTCATGGTTGCTGATATTGCTTAATAATTGTCAACAATTTAACAAAAATGTCAGCATTGGGAATTACCCAATTGGGTATTTTTACAACATCATAACTACATAAAGCGCACCAAGAGGGAACTTAACGGTTGCTTTTTTGAGTTTTGGCTTGCCGATCCATCCAGCGAGCGTGATCTTCGGGGTAGACCTGTTTCAATCGGGCCAGATGAAAGGCCCGTAAATCGTCTTCATCCAGAAATTGAGCGGCTTCGATCAGTTGCAAGACCACCCGAGGATCGGGCGTGCTCAGCAGCAGCTCTTGGCTCGCCTCCAGCACCCAGCGTGCATTGTCTGGGGTGACGCGGGTGGTGGTGAGCTCGGCAAAAAGGGCCGATGTTTCAAAAAACCAGCTTCGCTGAGCCACCTCAAGGGGGTTGTCTCGCCAAACTGCCCAGCGCTGTGCAGGTGGCAGAAAAATTTGGCGCATCTGTTGGTAGTCATAGGCAAGGCATGCCAGGGCAGACAAAACAAGCAAGGCAGCGCTTTTCAGGCTGTTGGATGCCCGCATGCTCCACCAGATTTGCCCTCCCATGACCCACAGGCACAAAACAATGGCGATCTGAAAGGGTCCGTACCACAGCGGGTATTCAAGAGCGCTGTGCACAGCGATCACGCCCAAAACACCCCACCCCATGCAGCGATCAGCCCCCTGCGCTTGCCAAGGTTTGGCCATCCAGACAGCAGCCATGAGGGCCAGCATCAGCGCTGCAGCAACAGGTATTCCCCAGACAACGGCCAAGTGCAGCGGCAAATTGTGGGCATTGCCCATGACAGCGCAAAAGCGGGTGTCACCATAATCGGTGATGTAGTGGGCATGGCGCAGCGCATCCCAGCCCCAACCACTCAGTGGTTTTTGGGCCAGCAAATGCAGCACATTGGACCAAAGCACTTTGCGACTGCCGCACCCGTCGTCCGTGGTCATGCGGACCATGGCGTTGAATGTGGCTTGCCCCGTCATGTGTTGCAGGCTCCATGGCAACACCCAAGCGGCCAGTGTGTAGACGCCCAACGCAAAAACGCACAAGCGCAGCAGCTGGCGCATGCGGGCTTGTCGCCATTGCAGGGCCATCCAAAGGGTGATGCCCACCAATTGCAGCAAACCGGTGCGCGAGGACGTGGCGGCCAGTGCGGTGCACAGCACGGCCGTCATGATCCAAGCTTGCACGGATGTCAAGCCATGAAGACGCCACCACAAAACGGCCAGCAAGCCCATGCTGAGCAAAGTGGCCAGCTGGTTGCGCTGGCGCAGGTTGCCAACAGCATCGCCCAAATAATCTGGCACATGCACCAGCGGCCAAAACGCCTCGGCTTTGCCAAAATACTGGATGAAACCGATCACGCTGCTGATCAAGGCCGCGATGGCCCAGCTGTGAAAAACCGCAGAAACGGTGACCTGTCGCCACCAGAATGCGGCCAAAGCCAGACACGCCCAACTGATCAGCCAAGGCATGACATTGGAGACAGGGCCTGGCGCATAAGGCTGCACCCAAGGCAAAACCAAGACAAGCAGTACGCCCCAGTGCGGGGGCGTGTTGTGCAGTGGGTGATGGGGCTCAGCCAATGACATGGGCTGACGCATGAGACGACGCCCGGCAAGGCTCGGGCGCTGTCATCGTGAATTCAGGATTCAAGAGGCCTTGCACGAGGCGGGCAGGTACTTGACCGGCAAGCCGTTGCTGCTTGCAGGACCACAACGCCAGCTGGCGATGGGTTTGCCACCGTCGGTGCTGCCATTGATGGCGGTGTCACCGGTTTGCAAAGGGGTCAAGCTGATGCTGTTGGCCGATGCGCTGGTGTTGCCCCGCAAGGCCTCGTGGTTGCCCACCACCGTGATCACACCATTGGCATCGGCCGCAATGTTGGTGACGTATTTGCTGGTCTGGGTTTCGCAGACTTTGGGCAGACTGGCCGCCACATTGGCCTCAGAGGCCGAGCTGATCGCTTCGCTGACCGAGGTCTTGCAGCCATTGGCCGCCAGCAGCATTTCAGAAACCTTGGCCCGAATGGTGTAGTCCTGATAGGCCGGCAGGGCCAAGGCCCCCAAGATACCGATGATCGCAATCACGATCATCAGCTCGATCAATGTCAAACCCTGTTGCCTTTTTTGCATGGCATTTGCTCCCTGGTGAATGACATTCGATGGTAAATCATTCGCCTTGTGAACTCCAGTGATTCATGCGGTTGATCGGCTCAAGTGCATCGCACCCAAGGGGCACGATGCACTTCTCAGCCGTCAGGCTGGCTTGGACTTGCCCGATGACATTTTGCCGATGGTCAGAACCACTGCGACACCCAATGCGGGCCCCGCATAGTGCAACCAGCCATTGGATTCGACGATGGATTTAAGCGCAACATCGCTGACAATGGTTTCTCCTGCGACCCAGCCAATCAGGCCGGCACCGAGGGTGATGATGATGGGGAAGCGCTCCATCAGTTTGATCATCAATTGGCTGCCAAAAATCACCAACGGAATGCTGATCGCCAAGCCCAGCACCAGCAAGGTCATGCTGCCTTTGGCGGCGGCGGCCACAGCGATCACGTTATCCAAGCTCATGACCAAATCGGCGATCAAGATGGTGCGAATGGCGGTCATCAAGCCCGTATGCTCTTTGCCTTCACCTTCTTCTTCATCTTCACCTTGAAGCAGTTGTGTGCCAATCCACAACAACAAAATACCACCGATGATTTGCAGGTAGGACAAGGCCAGCAATTTGGCAGCCACAACGGTCAAGGCAATGCGCAAAACCACTGCCGCACCGGAGCCAAACATGATGGCTTTTTGCTGCTGATGAGGAGGCAAGCCACGTGCAGCCAATGCAATCACCACCGCATTGTCACCCGACAAGATGATGTTGATCCAAATGATCTTGAGCAAGCCGATCCAAAATTCTGCTGTTTGCAGCATTTCCATGTTGTTCTCCATTGATTGTCAAAAAACCAAAGCGCTGGCAACCTTCGTTGACAGCGCTTTAGGGGTCCAAAGACCGAGTTTAACGGGCACAAGCAGAAAAGGCGTGCGTAATAGCACTTACTACCGAGCTCTTGGTGACTCGGCCGAGTCGGGGTGTGAGCTGCTGGGGGCAGTGCCGAAGACTTGCCCCCAGACGCATCATTTCAACTGAGCCTTGAGCAATTTGCCCAGTTCAGACGGGTTGCGTGTGACGATGAAGCCGCACTCTTCCATGATGGCCAGCTTGGCGTCGGCCGTGTCGGCGCCGCCAGAAATCAAGGCACCTGCGTGACCCATGCGTTTGCCGGGAGGGGCAGTCACACCGGCGATGAAACCCACCACAGGCTTCTTCATGTTGGCCTTGCACCACTGAGCGGCTTCGGCTTCGTCCGGACCGCCGATTTCACCGATCATGATGACGGCGTCGGTGTCTGGATCGTCGTTGAAGGCCTTCATCACATCGATGTGCTTCAAACCGTTGATCGGGTCGCCACCGATACCGACGGCGCTGGACTGGCCCAGGCCCACTTCGGTCAACATCGCCACGGCTTCATAGGTCAAAGTGCCCGAACGGGACACCACGCCAATGCGGCCTTTGCGGTGGATGTGACCGGGCATGATGCCGATCTTGATTTCGTCAGGGGTGATGAGACCGGGGCAGTTGGGACCCAGCAGCAAGGTGCGCTTGCCACCAGCGGCTTCTTTGGCCTTCATCTTGTTGCGCACTTCGAGCATGTCGCGGACCGGAATGCCTTCGGTGATACAGATGGCCAAGTCGAGGTCGGCTTCAACGGCTTCCCAAATGGCAGCGGCTGCACCAGCGGGTGGCACGTAGATCACGGACACGGTCGCGCCCGTGTTTTGAGCAGCTTCTTTGACCGAGGCGTAAATTGGGATGTTGAAGATGGACTCGCCAGCCTTCTTGGGGTTCACGCCCGCGACGAAGCAGTTTTTGCCGTTCGCGTATTCCTGGCACTTCTCAGTGTGGAACTGACCGGTCTTGCCGGTGATGCCTTGGGTGATGACTTTGGTGTCTTTGTTGATGTAGATGGACATGTTTGTTCCTAATCAGTTGCGGACGGCGCTGATCGAACCGTCCTGCAAAGTCATTACTTAACGGCTGCGACGATGGCTGTCGCGGCTTCGGCCATGGTGTCGGCAGAGATGATCGGCAGACCGGATTCGGCCAGCATCTTCTTGCCCAGCTCGTCGTTGGTGCCCTTCATGCGCACGACCAGTGGCACGGACAGGTTCACGGCCTTGCAAGCGGTGATCACGCCGGTGGCGATGGTGTCGCACTTCATGATGCCGCCGAAGATGTTGACCAAAATGCCTTTGACATTCTTGTTTGCCAGCATGATCTTGAAGGCTTCAGTGACTTTCTCGGCTGTAGCGCCGCCGCCCACGTCCAAGAAGTTGGCAGGCTCGCCGCCGAACAACTTGATGGTGTCCATGGTGGCCATGGCCAAGCCCGCGCCGTTGACCAAGCAACCGATGTTGCCATCCAGGCTGATGTAAGCCAAGTCGAACTTGGAAGCTTCCACTTCGGCAGGATCTTCTTCGTCCAGATCGCGGTAAGCCACGATTTCGGGGTGACGGAACAAAGCGTTGGCGTCGAAGTTGAACTTCGCGTCCAAAGCCATCACGTTGCCCTTGCTGTCGCGGTTCAGAGGGTTGATTTCCACCAGCGAAGCGTCGGTTTCCATGTAGCACTGGTACAGCTTCTTGAAGATGTCCACGGCTTGTGCGGTGGAATCAGCAGGCATGCCGATGGCGTCAGAAATCTTCTTGGCTTGTTCGTCACCCAGACCGGTCAACGGGTCGATGAACTCGGTGATGATCTTCTCAGGGGTGGCGTGGGCCACTTCCTCAATGTCCATGCCGCCTTCGCTGGATGCGATGAAAGCGATCTTTTGGGTGGCGCGGTCGGTGACCACGGACACGTAATATTCTTTGTTGATGTCGGCACCGTCTTCGATGTACAGGCGTCGGACTTTTTGGCCTTCGGGGCCAGTTTGGTGCGTCTTGAGCTGCATGCCCAGGATCTCGCCAGAGATGCGCTTGACGTCTTCAATGGTCTTGGCCACTTTGACGCCGCCGCCCTTGCCACGGCCACCAGCGTGGATCTGGGCCTTGACCACCCACACGGGGCCGCCGAGTTTTTGAGCGGCTTCGACCGCTTCTTGAACGGTGAATGCTGGAATGCCGCGGGGTACTGGCACACCGAATTGACGCAAGATTTCCTTGCCTTGGTACTCGTGAATCTTCATGAGGTCTTCTCTCAGAGGGGTGGAAGTTCGACCGGTCCGCCGGGGTGCCCTGGATAAGGGTGGGTCCGCCAGCAGGCGCTGGACACTGCAGCGTGCGACTGTATCATGCTGCAATGCACCAATCCTGAGCCTCGCGTCTTACATTGACATGACGTTGAGAGTTTGAATTTTTGTGAAAGCAAGTCCCATGGCCAAAATATTCATCGATGGCGAAGCCGGCACCACTGGTTTGCAAATCCGCGAGCGTCTGGCGCTCATGCCTCAAATCGAGGTCTTGAGCATTGACCCCGCCCGCCGCAAAGATCCCGAAGCCAAGCGAGAACTGATGGCTGCCGCCGACCTGGTGGTGCTGTGTTTGCACGACGAAGCATCGAAGGAATCGGTCGCCATGATCGATGCCTTGCCAGGACGTCAACCCAAAATTGTGGACGCCTCTACCGCCTACCGCTGCCACCCGGACTGGGTCTACGGATTTCCCGAACTCTCGGCCCAACAAGCCAGCGCCGTGCGGCAGGCGCAACGCGTGTCCAACCCGGGTTGCTATGCCACAGGTGCCATTGCCATCTTGCGGCCTTTGGTCGATGCAGGCCTAGTGCCCCAAGATTTTGCGGTGTGTCTGCCTTCAGTGAGTGGTTACTCCGGTGGTGGCCGTACCATGATCGAAGACTTCGAAGCCGGCCGGGCCCCTTTGCATGAAGCCTACGCTTTGGGCCTCAAGCACAAGCACATTCCCGAGATCATGCGTTACACCGGCTTGACTTGCCGCCCCTTGTTTGTGCCTGCCGTGGGCAACTTCCGTCAAGGCATGTTGGTGCAGCTGCCACTGCATCTGGACGCCTTGCCCGGCAAACCGACAGGCGCTGATTTGCACGAGGCTTTGCGTGCCCATTACGCCGCCAGCCAAACCACAGGCGCTTGGGTCAGCGTGCTGCCTGCCACGGAAGACGCCAAGCTCGACGCCACGGCGCTGAACAACACCAATCAGCTGGAAATTCGGGTGTTTGCCAACGAAGACGCCCGCCACGCCGTGGTGATTGCCCGCTTGGACAATCTGGGCAAAGGTGCCAGCGGCGCAGCGGTGCAAAACATCGAATTGATGCTGGGCTTGTAATCAGCTTGCGCTTTGTCCATGGCACCCAAGGCCATGGCTGATTTGGCCCCCTCAGCGGGGCCAAGTCTTGTTCACTTCCAGCGGACCAACTCAATGTGCACGCTGCCCTTGTCGCTGCTGAAGGTCACGCTGCCTTCTTGCACCGTGGCCTGCAGCTGCATGCTGCGTTCGGCCAGTTGGGCCAGCTCTTGTGAACGCTCAGTGGGCACACGCCAGACTTGCAGCTTGTCCAAGCGGGTGAGCTTGGTCTCGATGCCTTTCCACCAAATTTCGGCCGCGTGGTTGAAGCAATACAACAACACCTCGTCGGCCTTCTGGCAGGCTTTCATGATGGGCTTGTCTTCGGGCTGGCCGACTTCGATCCACATGCGCGTTTGGCCCGTGAAGTCGCGCAGGCTGCAGTCCGGGTCATCCGGGTCTGACAGGCCTGCACCAAAGGCCAGCTTGCCATCACCATTGCACACGGCTTGCAGCTTGTAAGCGTTGATGGCCAGCGCCAGCAGGCGGATCATCATGCGCTCATCAGTTTCGCTGGGATGCCGCGCCAGCGTGAGCTGGTGGTCTTCGTAATAGCTGTGGTCGATGTCGGCGATCGACAGGTTGGCTTTGTAGATGGTGGATTTGAGGGCCATGGTTCAGACCCGGCGTGCCAACTCGGCGGCCTTGCCAATGTAGCTGCCCGGCGTCATGGCCAGCAGGCGATCCTTGTCGGCTTGGGGAATCTCCAAACCTTGAATCAGGCCATGCAGGTCAGCCGCCGTCACCGTCTTGCCCCGTGTCACTTCCTTGAGCTTTTCATAGGCACCCTGCACGCCATAGCGGCGCATCACGGTCTGGATCGGTTCGGCCAGGACTTCCCAGGCCGCATCCAGGTCGGCGGCCAGCGCCTCTTCGTTCAATTCGAGCTTGTTCAGGCCCGTCATCAGCGAGGCATAGGCCAGCGCGGTGTAGCCCAGGCCCACGCCCATGTTGCGCAGCACGGTCGAATCGGTCAGGTCGCGCTGCCAGCGGCTGATCGGCAGCTTCTCGCTCAAGTGCTTGAGCACGGCGTTGGCCAGACCCAAATTGCCTTCGGCATTTTCAAAGTCAATCGGGTTGACCTTGTGCGGCATGGTGGAAGAACCAATTTCACCGGCCTTGAGGCGCTGCTTGAAGTAGCCCAGGCTCACATAACCCCAGATGTCGCGCGACAGGTCGATCAAGATGGTGTTGGTGCGGGCCACGGCGTCGAACAACTCGGCCATGTAGTCATGCGGCTCGATCTGGATGCTGTAGGGTTGAAAGCTCAGGCCCAGTCCCCATTGGCTGCTTTGGGTCTCGCTCAACTCGGGCGTCTCGACCACTTGGCGGGCAAAGGCCTCCCAGTCAAAGTCGGGCCAAGCCGACAGGTGGGCGTTGTAGTTGCCCACCGCACCATTCATCTTGCCCATGAGCTTGACCGCCGCGATTTTTTCGCGGCAGCCGTTCAAGCGCATGACCACGTTGGCCATTTCCTTGCCCACTGTGGTGGGGCTGGCGGTCTGGCCGTGTGTGCGGCTGAGCATGGGCACTTCGGCAAAGGCGTGCGCCATCTCACGCAATTTGGCGATCAGGCCGTCCAGGCCCGGCAAAATGACCTGACCGCGCGCGCCCTTGAGTTGCAGGGCGTGGCTGGTGTTGTTGATGTCTTCGCTGGTGCAGGCAAAGTGCACGAATTCAGAAGATTTTTCAAGTTCCGGGCGGTCCTTGAACTTGGACTTGATCCAGTACTCGACGGCCTTCACGTCATGGTTGGTGGTCTTTTCGAATTCTTTGATGGCCACAGCATCCGTTTCGCTGAAGTTTTTGACCAAACCCGTCAAATAACTGCGTGCACCAGGCGACAAGGGTTTGAATTCGGCAAAACCGGCATCCGACAAAGCGATGAACCAAGCGATTTCCACCTGAACGCGGCGGTGCATGTAACCTTGTTCACTCATCAGAGGTCGCAAGGCGTTGAGTTTGCTGGCGTAACGGCCATCCAGCGGCGACAAGGCAGAAATGGGGGTGAAATTCATGGACCGATTGTAATTCCCACCCATTGATGACCTCCATGCACCCAATTGGGGAAGGCGACACACAACGAAGCCGCTCATCCCCTAGAATCCAAGTTCTGTTTTTTTGGTCCTTTATTCTTTTTGATATGAAACTCATCGGCTCTGTTACAAGTCCTTATGTTCGCAAGGTACGCATCGTCATGGCCGAGAAAAAGCTGGACTACCAACATGTGACCGAAGATGTGTGGTCGGCTCAAACCACCATCCACCAATCCAACCCCTTGGGCAAAGTGCCCTGTCTGATCATGGAGGGCGGCGAAGCCGTGTTTGATTCGCGGGTGATCGTGGAGTACCTGGACACTTTGTCACCTGTGGGCAAGTTGATCCCTTCTGCCGGACGCGAACGCGCCGAAGTCAAAACTTGGGAAGCGCTGGGCGATGGCTTGCT
Organism: Comamonadaceae bacterium PBBC1; assembly: GCA_002256145.1. GTDB lineage: Bacteria > Pseudomonadota > Gammaproteobacteria > Burkholderiales > Burkholderiaceae_C > Limnohabitans_A. The sequence continues at coordinate 235,709 of NKIP01000003.1, read as the reverse complement.
TGATGCGGCCTTGTTGGCCCGCATGGAAGCGGTCTGGACGGCACGCGAGGACAGCCAACGCAGCCAAGCCTGGATCGACCGGCAATTGGACAAGATCCAGCACGCCTTGCGGGCCATGAGCACCGGTTTGGGCGACAAGTCTTTTTGTTCTGGCATTCACCTGAGCTTGTCCGACATTGCCGTGGGTTGCGCCGTGGGCTATTTGGATTTTCGTTTTCCGCAAATAGACTGGCGCACGCCTTACCCCAATTTGCACAAACTCTACGACAAACTGTCGCAGCGCCAAAGTTTCATCGACAGCTTGCCCAACTGATGCCACGCCCTGACATCAGCGCCATTGGGCGGCGTTCAGGGCGTCTCAGTTGTTCAACAAGTTGCGCCGCACATGGAGCAAATGCGCGGTGGCCAAAGCCTTGGCTTGGGCCGGGTCGCGCACCTTGAGGGCTTGCAGCAAAGCGCGGTGCTCTGACTGGTAAGCCAGTCTCCGCTCGGGGGTGAGGCTTCGCTTTTTCAACATGCCCCATTCGCCTTGGGCGCGGGCTTGGTTCATGAGCTTGAACAAGCGGGCCACAAAACCATTGTGAGCCGCACGCGCGATGGCCTCGTGAAAAAGGCCATCCCAGACCTCAAACTCTTGCGCACTGGTGGCTGCTTCGGCGCGGTCACAACATTGGGCCATTTGCTCAAAATCGGCGGGCGTGGCGTTGCCAATGACCATCTCGATGATCGCAGGCTCCAGGGCCATGCGGGCCTCCATGAGTTCTGCAGGGCTGGTTTGCCAAACAGCGTCCGGGGTGCCCAAGCCACTGGACTTGAGAGGAACAGTGGCCCGCCCCGCTTTGTCGGTGACAAAGGTGCCGCTGCCCACTGTTTGCACAATCAAGCCTTGGTCCTTCAACTCGGCCAGCACCTTGCGCACCGTGCTTCGGCTGATCTGGTGTTGCTCGCACCATTCACGTTCGGCGGGCAAACGTTCTCCCACTTGCCAGCGGCCACTGTGCAGCTGATCCAACAAAGTGACACGAAAGAGGAAAGAAGAATCCACGGCAATCTCATGGGCCATAAAAAACCAAATCATACCAATTGACATCCCGATTGGGAACGGCGCAAAAACACCCAACTGCCCACTTCAAGTGACCTGAAACTCAGAAAAAACAACGATACGGCTTCATTTTTGGCCATGAAATGGACAAACCCCGTAAAAACCCTGATGAATATGAGCCGGTTTTGATCGTGACTGACCGGTAATTTTCTTTATGATGGTCCAGATTGGTTGAACCCTTCCACCCATTTCATTGACTCCCGGCACTCAATCGTCCGGTCCCCTGGAGAATACTTTGCGCATCGCCACTTTTGCATTCAACGGAAAACGCCACGTCGGTCAGGTCTCGGCCGATGGCCTGCAAGTCACGCCTTTCGTGCTGTCTGACACCCAAGCCCATCACGGTGCGCAGGTGCTGATCGACGCCTTGGTGTCCGGTCAACCTTTGCCCGCTTTGAGCGGTGATGCGCTGGCCGTGTCCTCGGTCAAACTCGAATCCCCCCTGCCTGTGCCACGGCGCAACGTGTGGTGCGTGGGCCGCAACTACCATGCCCACGCCAAAGAACTGCAGGCCTCGGTCTTCAAGGACAGCAACACCGACACCAAAGCCTGGCCCATTGTGTTCACCAAAGTGCCCGAGTGCGTGGTCGGCCCGACCGACGATGTGCAACTGCCTGGCGCAGCCGTGTCTGAGCAAATCGATTACGAAGCCGAGCTGGCCGTGATCATTGGCCAAGGTGGCAAAAACATCAGCCAAGCCGACGCCATGCAGCATGTGTTTGGCTACACCGTGGTCAACGACGTGACCGCTCGCGATGTGCAGATGCGCCACCAACAGTGGGACATGGGCAAGTCCTTTGACACCTTTTGCCCCATGGGTCCATGGATCGTGACCGCCGACGAAATCGACGGGCGCAAAACCCGCGTGCGCTGCTGGGTCAACGGCGAGTTGCGCCAGGACGGCCCGACCGAGAACATGATTTTCGACATCCCCACCCTGATCGAAACCATCTCGCGCGGCATCACGCTTTACCCCGGCGACATCATCGCCACGGGCACACCCGCTGGCGTGGGCATGGGCCTGAACCCACCGCGCTATATCGCCAAGGGCGATGTGATCCGCGTCGAGATTGATGGCGTTGGCCAAATCGAAAACCGCTTCGTCTGATCGGCGCCTGAGCAGGTTGGGCCATTGCTTGACCTGCACCTTGAGAGGAGACACACCATGAAAAAAAGCCCATTGATGCAACGCACCTTGCAAGCCACATGGCGTGCCGCCTTGGGGGCCGTGCTGGCCTGCAGCGCCACGTTTGCGCTGGCGCAATACCCGACCAAACCCATCACCATGGTGGTGCCCTTCCCGCCGGGCGGTGTGGCCGACACGGTGGGTCGTCCGGTGGCCGAAGCCATGTCGCGACACCTCAAGCAAAGCATCGTGGTCGAAAACAAGGGCGGTGCGGGCGGGGGCATTGGCATGGCCCAAGTGGCCAAGTCCAAGGCCGATGGCTACACCGTCTTGATGTCCCTGTCATCGCTGGTCGTCTTGCCCGAGGCCGACAAGATCTTGCAGCGCCCCCCGATGTTTCAGGTCAATCAACTCAAAGCCATCGCGCGATTCACCGCCGACCCCACCGTGCTGGTGGTGCGCTCTGAAAGCCCCTGGAAAACGTATGCCGAATTCATGGCCTACGTGAAGTCCAACCCCGGAAAAATATCGTTTGGCTCATCTGGCAACTACGGCACCATGCATGTGCCCATGGAGCAACTCAAAGCCGCCACCTCGACCTTCATGCTGCATGTGCCTTACACCGGCGCGGGACCTGCGGTCATGGCTTTGCTCGGGGGTCAGATCGAAGCCTTATCCACGGGACCTGCGAGTGTGAAGCAACACTTGGCTTCAGGCCGCTTGCGTGCCTTGGCGCATTGGGGTGAAGGACGATTGCCTGGAATGCCCGAGGTACCCAGCTTCAAAGAACTGGGACTGCCGATTCAGTACTCTCAGTGGTCAGGCATGTTTGTGCCAGCCGACACCCCCACTGCTGTGGTCGACAGTTTGCGTCAAGCGGCCAAATTCGCGGCGCAAGACCCTCGTGCGGTGGCTGCTTTGACAGCTTCAGGCACTTCGTTCATGTACCAAGATGCCACCGATTTTGAGCGGTTTGTGCAAAACGACGCCAAGGCCATGAGCGCCCTCGTGGCCCGCATCGGCAAAGTCGATTGACCCTGCGTGAAACCCGCGGCTTTGAACACCCTTATCAGAAACAACGGAACCTTGACATGCTCAATTTACACAAAACCTTGAAATGGTTAGCCCTCGGTTTGACCATGACCACCAGTTTGGCTCATGCGCAAAGCTATCCAAATCGGTCCGTGAAAATCGTGGTCCCCTTTGCTGCAGGTGGGCCGGCTGACAACTATGCCCGTTTCATGGCACAGCGCTTGGGTGACGAACTCAAACAGTCGTTTGTGATTGACAACAAGCCGGGTGCTGGCTCCATCATCGGCACCGACTTTGCGGCCAAATCCCCTGCCGATGGCTACACCTTGTTGATGATGTCGAATACCCAAACGGTCAACGAGTCATTGGTGCCCAACAAGCCCTTTGCTTTGATGAAAGACTTTGTGGGCATCGCCCCCGTGAACTACTCCAACTTGATGTTGGTGGTGCACCCCTCTGTGCCTGTCAAAAGCGTCAGTGAATTGATTGCGCTGGCCAAGTCCAAGCCCGGTAAGCTGAACTATGCTTCCTCGGGCAACGGCACGCCCTATCACATGGCCGGTGAATTGTTCAAGTTCATGGCCGGTGTCGACATGACCCATGTGCCCTACAAAGGCAGCTCCGGCGCTCGTACTGACATCGTGGGTGGACAGGTGGACGTGATGTTTGATGCAGAAACCACCATGGCTGCTTTTTCTCGGGAAGGCAAAGTGCGTGCATTGGGCGGTACGGGTCTGTCTCGCTCCACCAACCTGCAAGAGCTGCCAACTGTGGCCGAAACGGTGCCCAAATACGAGGCCACCATCTGGCTGGGTCTGATGGCCCCCAAAGGGACGCCTGCTGATGTGGTCAACAAGCTCAACGCGGCTGTTCGCAAAATCGTCAATTCATCCGAGGTCAAAACCACTTGGGCCAAACAAGGTGCTGTGCCCATGTCTATGAGCGTGTCCGAGTTTGAGCAATATTTGAACGCCGACATTGCCAAGTGGGCCAACATTGTCAAAGTCTCGGGTGCCAAGCCGGACTGAGCCATGACCCAGGTGATGGCGTTTCAGCTGAACGGACACCCTGTGTCCGTGCCCAGCCAAAGCGGGCAAAGTCTGCTGGACCTTTTGCGCAACACCTTGCAGCTCAAAGCCACGCGCATGGGCTGTGGGCAAGGGCAGTGCGGTGCTTGTCGTGTCATGCTGGACGGCCATGCTGTGGCCGCTTGCGAGACGCCCGTTTGGGCCATCGAAGGCAAAAGCGTGACCACCGTGGAAGGCTTGGGGCAACGGTCTGCCCCGCACGCCCTGCAAACCGCCTTCATCGAAGAGCAGGCCATGCAATGCGGCTTTTGCACCAGCGGCATTTTGATGTCGGCCGCCGCCTTGCTGCAACGCCAGCCCCAACCCTCGCGACAAGACATTGTGCAGGCCATCGACGGGCATTTGTGCCGCTGCGGTGCACACAACCGGGTGGTGCGGGCCATTGAAAAAGCCGCCGCACGGCTGGCCACGCCATGACGCCCGAGTCGCTCAAAGCCCAGCCGCTGCTGCGCCACTGGTTGGCCTTGACGCCAGAGGGGCGTGTGCAGGCGTTTTCGGGCAAGGTCGATTTGGGCCAAGGCATCTCGCACGCACTGCGCTTGATCGTGGCCGAAGAGTTGCGATGGCCCGCCGAGCAGATCGACATGGTGCCCGCCAGCACCTTGTTCAGCCCCGATGAAGCCGTGACCTCGGGCAGCTTGTCGGTGCAGCACTCGGGCAGCGCACTGCGCTGCGCGGCCGCGCATTGGCGCGAAGCCTGCAGGCAGGCCATGGCCGAGCGCTTGGCAGGCTTGGGGGTGACGCTGCAAGACGTGCGCTGCGAAGGCGGGCAGTTTCACGCACCGGCTCACCTGGCCAATGACCTGAGCCATGCAGCGCTGCAAGCGTCTTATGCATCGCTGTCCCATGCTGCGATGTGGGACAGCGTGATTGAGCCGGCTCACGCACAAGCCACACATGCCGCGATGGACCGCCATCCCCGGGCGGCCGAACCCAAGCCCATCGTCTTGCGCCCCGATGTGGCGGCCAAAGTGTTTGGCGAGTTTGAGTACATCCACGACCGCGTCATGCCGGGCGTGTCGCACCCCATGTGCCACGGCATGGTGTTTCGCCCCGGCACCCTGAGCGCTGAAGTGATCGAGCAGGACATGCAGGCTTTGGCCACCCGCCTGATGGCCATGTCCGGCGTGTTGCAGGTGGTGCGCGACGGTGTGTTGTTGGGCGTGTTGACCGAGACCGAGCGGGTCTTGGGCGAAATGGCCCAGCACATCGAAGCCGGTGCCGAGCAGGGGCAGTTTTGGCGTTGCGCCGTGCAAGTGCCCGACCCGCTGGATTTGCCCCACTGGCTCAAAACGCAGCCACTGGACACCACGGTGGTGGCCGATACCTCGGCCCCCACACAAGGCACTGTTCAGCAGCGCATCAGCGCCGAATTTCAAAGGCCGTTTGTGCAACACGCGTCGATTGGCCTGTGCTGCGCTTTGGCGCAATGGACCGGTCAGCCGTCTGCCCCCCATTTGGAGGTCTGGAGCCACAGCCAAGGCATTTACAACCTGCGGCGCGACTTGGCGCTGGCCTTTGATGTGCCCGCCACCCAGGTGCAGGTCTCGCACGTTGAGGGGGCCGGTTGCTATGGGCACAACGGCGCTGACGACGTGGCCTGGGATGCCGCATGGCTGGCCCGGCAGGTGCCCGGCCGCCCTGTGCGGGTGCAATGGACGCGGCAAGCCGAATTGGGCCACGCCCCCTTGGCCCCGGCCATGGCGGTGCGCATTGACGCGGCGGTGACCCAAGAAGGGCAGTTGCTCGAATGGACCCAAACCGTGTGGGGCCAAGGCCATGGCACTCGGCCCGGCCGAGGCCAAACACCGGCCTTGCTGGGGGCCTGGCAAACCGCCCACCCCGCCCCCATCACGCTGGCGGTCAATGCCGCGATGGCGGTGGGTGGCGGGTCTGAGCGCAACGCCCAGGCGCCTTACGACGTTCCCGCACTCAAAGTCATCAACCACCGCGTGCTGAACATGCCCTTTCGGGTCTCGGCCATGCGCGCCTTGGGGGCACCGGTCAATGTGCTGGCCGCCGAGTCGGTGATGGACGAGTTGGCCCATGGCCTGTCGCAAGACCCCCTGACCTACCGTTTGGCACACCTGCAGGGCGAGCAGCACGCGCGGGCCAGGGCGGTGCTGCAACAAGTTGCCGACATGGCCGGCTGGCCCCAACCAGGCTCCAGCGGCCTTTCCCCCCAGCCATCACCCGACCGGCCCGAAGGCTGGGGCCGAGGCTTGGCCTATGCGCGTTACAAAAACACCGGGGCGTTTTGCGCGGTGGTGGTGGAGTTGGTGGTGGCCGACAAAGTCAAACTCCACCAACTCTGGATCGCCGCCGATGTGGGGCATGTGGTGGACGCCGACGGGACCATCAACCAGCTCGAAGGCGGTGCCCTGCAAGCGGCCAGTTGGGCGCTGTGCGAGGCGGCGCAACTGAGCCCACAAGGCATCACCTCGAACGACTGGGCCAACTACCCCATCTTGAAATTCAGCGACATGCCCAAGGTGTCCGTGCACTTGATGCCCGGCGCAGACCATGCCTCCTTGGGCGCAGGCGAATGCAGCGCCGGACCCACCTGCGCGGCCATCGCCAACGCCATTTTTGATGCCATTGGCCTGCGTGTGCGCAACATGCCCTTCACCCCTGAAAACTTGATGCGTGCCATCGACTCCGATGAAGCACGCGCCCCCTTCAACCCATCCTTCAACTGAGAGAACAACATGCATGTATTGAGTGGCGGCGCGGCCGCAGCCGTGGTCCAGGGCGTACAGGCCGAGTTTGAGACCCGCACCGGCAGCCGCATCGAGGGCACCTTCAGCGCCGTGGGCATGATGCGCGACAAACTGCTCAGCGGTGCGCCCTGCGATGTGATCATCCTGACCCAACCCTTGATTGAGCAACTGATGGCCTCAGGGCATGTGGTGGCCGGCAGCGCACGCTCGCTGGGCCGGGTCAAAACCGGTGTGGCCGTGCGCAGTGGCACGCCGCATCCGCCCGTGCGCACCCGCGCTGAGCTGCATGCGGCCATGAGCGCGGCCAAGGGCGTTTACTTTCCGGACCCCGACAAAGCCACGGCGGGCATCCATTTCATGAACGTGCTCAAGGCCTTGGGACTCGATGAAACCCTGCGCAGCCAATTTCGCGTGTTTCCCAATGGGGCCACGGCCATGGGCGAAATGGCCAAAAGCACAGAAAGCGGTTTGATCGGCTGCACACAAGTGACCGAAATCAACTACACCGAAGGCGTGGACCTGGTCGATGTGCTGCCGGCCGAGTTTGAGCTGAGCACGGACTACACACTGGGCATTTGCACGGCCTCCAACAAGCCGCAACAAGCGCAAATGCTGGCCGATTTATTGAGCGGCAGCGCCTCTGAAGCGGTGCGCAGACAAGGCGGATTTGAGTTCTGAAACGAGCGGCCAACACCTGCGGTGCAGCGCTCAGGTGTTGGCGCGTTTTTTGAGCCAGCGCATGAAGGCCCCCACAACGGGCAACTTTTCGTACAACTCTTCTGCGGCATCCCAGTAGTCACGGTGCAGGGTCACCAGACCTTGATCGTTGAACAGCAGGTGGCTGGCCCCGCGAACGGCTTGCAACGTGGTGGTGTCAAACCGCTTGAAGCGAAAGCGAAATTCCCAAGTCAAGAAGGCCTGTGTGCCATCCACCACCTGGCCGGTCACCACAAAGTGCGGCTGGTCCAGCGCCACATACATGTGCCTGAAAATCCGCTCGATCTCGGGCAAACCCTGGACTTCGTTGAACGGGTCTTTGAAGCGGGCTTGCGCGTCGTACAAGGTGTGCAACTGCGACACGCTTTGCGGCGACAGGGCTTCAAAAAAGGTGGCCAATTTTTCGGTGGCTTGGCGGGTGTTCATGAGGGCTTTCAATCGGGGTGTGGGCGTGGTTCACAAACCGGTGAATCGGCGCACCAGCGGAAAGTACAAGCGGTAAGGCAGCAATCTGAGCAACTTGAGCCACAGCGTGAAACGCTTGGGAAAGTGGATGTCGAACTGCCCTTGTGCCCAGCCCTTGAGCATCTCACGGGCGGCCTCTTCGGGGCTGATCAGGGCGGGCATGGTGAACTGGTTTTGTGCCGTCAGCGGCGTGGCGACAAAGCCGGGATTGACCACACTCACGCCGATGCCCTGGTCTTGCAAGTCCATGTAGAGCGTCTCGGCCAGGTGGGTCAGGGCCGCCTTGGTCGGGCCATAGGCCAGGCCATTGGGCAGGCCGCGCCAACCGGCCACGCTGCTGAGCAAGCTGATGTGCCCGCTGCGCTGGGCGAGCATGCCCGGCAGCACCGCGTTGATGACCTGCAAAGCGCCTTGGTAATTGACCTTGTCGTGCTGCAGCAGGTCGTTCAGGTCCATGGCCGTGGCACGTTGGGCGCGGTAGTAACCCGCCGCATAGACCACCATGTCGAGCGGGCCTTCGGCCAGCAGGGCGCGAGCCGTGGCCTGCACTTGGGCCGCATCGCTCACATCCAGCGCACGCCAGTGCACGCCGGCATCTTGGGCGGCCCAGTCTTGCACGCCTTGCGGATTGCGGGCCGACACCACCACATGGGCCCCCGCCGAGCGCAGCGCTTGCGCACAGGCCAGACCGATACCGGTGGATGCACCGACCAGCCAGACCCGGCGGCCCTGCCAATCGGTGATCGGGGTGTTCAGCTGCAGCCAGCTGCGGGCGGGTGCCTGAGGGACAGGGGTGGTGGTTTGTGGTCCCACTTTGGGCGTGGCCACATCGACCGCTTCAACGGCCAGTGTGGTCGCGCTGGATGGTGCGTTGTTCATGCGCATCAACCCGGCTTCGCCGCCAAAGGCGTGCGGCGGGTGAAGGACAGGGTCACTTCGCCCAGCTTCACGCCCCATTTGCTCATGGTGGCCTTGTTGAGCATGACACGGTCGTCCATCAGGTACATCCAGTCGTCAAAGTCAACGTGCCAAACCCGGCCATCGACCGGCAAAGCCAGGGTGTAGCCCCAGCGAAAGGCGTTGCCGCTGACCTGGCCCGAAGCCTCGCCCACCACGTCGTCGGCGCGACCGGTGTAGCTGCCGTTCGGCCCGGCCTTGAGCTTCCAGATGCGGCGCTGCTTCGTGCCGTCCGAGTACACAAAGGCTTCATCCAGCACGCCTTCGTCGCCATTCCAGCTGCAGTCCATGACCACGGTGAAGCGTTTGACCACCTGGCCACTGCGGTCGGTGAACACGCCCCAGGCGTCGATGGTGCCGGTGAAGTAGGTGCGCAAATCGAGCAGCGGTTTTTCTTGCGCGTAGCTTTGCACCTGCGGCCCGGCGCAGCTGGCCACAAAAGGCGTGGCTGCGGCCATGGACAAAGCGCCCAGGCGGCTCAAGGCTGTGCGGCGGTGGATCATGGCGGGTTGTGTTGGGCGCATGAGAATCTCTCGTGTTGTCAGTTCAAAGCGGCTTCATGCCGAGGGGTGGGCCGAAAGATGGACCGCATCAGGTCCCGAGATCAAATCGGGGCGGCGCATCAGGCCCGCATACAAAGCCAGTCCGGCCAAAAGCTTGAGCACACAAGGCAGCAGGCCATAAGCGAGGCCCAGCGCCAGCACGGCATCGGCACCTTGCTGGCCTGGGGCATAACCCCACAGGCCGAGCAATGGCAGCGACAGCCCAGCGGCCAAAGCCAGATTGAGTTTGGTGGCCAGATTCCACCAGCCCATGAACGCGCCGTCTGTGCGCCCCCGCTCGCCGCAGTGGTCAATCAATTGGTTGAGCAGGGCACCAGGCACCGTCAGATCCGCGCCCAGCGCCATGCCCGACAAGGCACACACCAGCAAAAAGCCCGTCGTGTCGCCCGCGCCCAGCGTGACCACGCTGACAAAGGCCATCACCGACAAAGCCATGCCGGTGGCCCAGGTGCGCAGCAGGCCGATGCGGTCGATCACCTTGAGCCACAGCGGAAACGACAGCGCTCCGGCGGCGAAATACAAACCCAGAAACAAGGGCTCCATGGCCTTGGGCGCTTGCAGCAGGTCTTGCACAAAAAACAGCACCAGCGTGGCGGGCACGGCGCTGGCCAGGCCGTTGAGCATGAAGACCATCAACAAGTGGCGAAAGCCCGCATGCTGCCACGGCTGCCAAAGGCTGCCCACCGCATGACCGGGAACCACCTCAGGCGTGGATGCCAAGGCGCTGCGTGCCACCCGACGCCAAGCCAACAAGCCCAGCGCCAGCATGATCACCAGCAAGGCCGTGGTCGGTCCCCAGCCCCACAGCGCAGGCAGGGCCGACGCCAGCAACACCCCCACCAGCGCAAAGCCCTCGCGCCAAGCGACCCAGCGGCTTTGCGCCATGCCGCCACCGCCTTGCCGCGCGGCCCAGGCCTGGTGCAAGATGCCCAGCCCGCTGTAGGCCAGGTGGCTGAGCGTGAGTGCAGCCCCCACCCACACCAGCAAACCCGTGGGCGACAAAGCCGCAGCGGGCGGAAAAAACAAAGCCGCAAAACCCAGCGCCACGGCCAAGGCCAACACCACCGCCGCCAGCCACACGGCCTGCCACGAGTGGCGGTACAGCCGGTCGCCCCAAAGCCCGAGCCACGGGTCCACCACCGCATCCACGCTGCGGCTGAGCAAGAGCACCGCGCCCAAAGCCGCCAGCGTCACGCCGTATTGCTGGGCGTACACATTGGGCAAATGCACATACACCGGCAAGGCCACAAAGGCCAAGGGCAAGCCCAGCAAACCATAAGCGGCCGAGGCCTGGCGCGGCCCGGCCGACGGTGCCAAAGTCAAGGGAGCGCTCATGGCGACAGACCTTGCAGCAACTGGTTGCGCATCTTGGGCTCGGACGTGCGTTCATCGAGCCATATGCCAAAAAACAAACGCGCAAAAGCCGGGTCTTTCACCAGGCCCACGCGTTGGCCATTGACCCAAAACTCGGCCCCTTCACCCGGCAAATTCACACCCGTGATGCGTTCACCCGCTGAGACGTTGGGGAACAGTTCGCGCATGGCCGCAAGCCAGGTTTGCGCTTGTGCATCGCTGAAGCTCCCGACGCGGCGCATCTCGTCAATCGAACGGCTGGCAATGGCTGCGCCTTCGAGCTTGCGCAGGTATTGCAACTCCAGCGCAAACGGAAACTGCAAAGCTTGTCCGTGTCGGAACCCGGCTGGTGTCCACAATCGCGCGTCGTACACCTCGAACCCCCACACCCGCAAACGCACCGGCGCTGTGGGCACCACCCCTTTGAGGGCGGCCACTTCAGGGCGGCTGTAAGCGGCGTTGGGGCTGGACACACCGCTGACCTGCGATTGCGCAGTGCCCCACCACACACCGGGCAGCAACAGACACAAACAGCCCTGCAAAGTGCGACGGCGCAAGCGGAGGCCTTGTGTTGTTTGGGGTGGGTTGAGCATGGGTTTCAGCCGGGTTTGGCCAAAGTGAATTGCACGACGTCGATGTTGGCCTCATCGAACGCGGCCTCGCAATAGGCCAGATAAAAGGACCACAGGCGAATGAATCGGTCGTCAAATTTCAGCGTCCGGACAACGTCAAGCTGCGCCATGAAGCTTTCGCGCCAACGGCGCAAGGTTTCGGCGTAGTCGGGGCCGAAGTTGAGCTCATCGACCACCTGCAACCCGGCCGCTTGCGCTTGTTTGCGAAACTCGCTCGGGCTGGGCAAACAGCCGCCCGGAAAAATGTACTGCTGGATGAAATCGGTCGATTGCAAGTAGCGCTCAAAAAAGCGGTCGTCGATCGTGATGCTTTGAACGCAAGCGCGGCCACCGGGCTTGAGCATGCGGCTGATGGTCTGAAAGTAGGTGGGCCAGTATTCCTGTCCCACGGCCTCGATCATCTCGATCGAGCAGACCGCGTCGTAAGGGCCGTCGTTGATGTCGCGGTAGTCTTGCAGGCGCAGATCCGCACGTTGCTGCACGCCGTGCGATTGCATGCGGGCATTGGCAAAAGCCAGCTGCTCGGTGGACAAGGTCACACCCGTGATGTGGGCGCCAAACTCGGTGGTGGCCGCCTCGGCCAATGCGCCCCAGCCGCAGCCGATCTCCAGCACGCGGTCGCCCGGCTTGGCGTTGACCATGCGCAGGGCGCGGCGCACCTTGGCTTTTTGGGCCTCGGCCATGTCCTTTGTGTGGTCGCCTTCAAACCAGGCCGACGAGTAATTCATCGTGCCGTCCAGCCACAGCTCGTAAAACGCATTGCCCAAGTCGTAATGGGCGTGGATGTTTTTGCGGCTGTTGCTGCGGTTGTTGCGGTTGAGCAAGTGCTTGATGCGGTAAAACAAACGCCCCAGCCAGTGGCCGTAAATCGCGCTTTCGATGTGGTCCCGGTTGGCAATGGTCAAGCGCAGCAGGGCGGCCAAATCGGGCGTGGTCCAGTCGCCCGCCATGTAGCCCTCGGCAAAACCAATGTCACCCGACTTGAGCACCTCGGCACACATGTCCCAGCGATGGATGTGCAGGGCCGCAAAAGGGGCCTCGTGTGTGCCAAAGACCTGAAGGTTGCCGTCGGGTGCATGCACCGTGAGCGTGCCGATTTTCAGGCGGGTCAAGAGGCTCAGCAAACGCGCTGCGGCTTTGGGCAAGCTGGCGTGCGCAATGGTGGTGGCGCGGCTGCCCAAGGCTTGGGCGTGGTCAGCAGTCTTCATGGAGGTCGGCATCCGGTGGGGTCCAGTGTTCATCGGGTCACAAAATCGCGGGGCGGTTCGGGCTTGCGCCAAAACGGTACTTTTTTCAGCCACAGCAAGAGCGCGTGCCAGTGGATGCGGGCCACCACACCAAACGTCAGCAGCGGAAAGCGCCACATCACGCGGCGCAAAGCGGCTGCCGTGGCGGGCTCGAGCACGCCGCTCCAGCTGGTGTCGATCAAGGGGCCGTCGGCGTCGCCATGGTCCACACGCGCCACGATGCGGTCTTGCCCCTTGTGTTGCGTGCGCATGAATCGAAAGCGGTACTCGCCTTGCACATCACAAAAGGGCGAGACGTGGAACACCTTGTGGGCCAGCAGGGTTTGGCCGTATTGCGGCTCGGGCAGCAGGTAACAGTGGCGCTCGCCAAAGGTGTTGTTCACCTCGGCCACGATGGCTGCCAAGCTGCCATCGGCGCGGTGCGCGTACCAAAAGCTCACGGGCTTGAAGGCATGGCCCAACACACGGGGGAAAGCCTGCAGCCAGACCTCGCCCTTGGCGTCCTGGATGCCTTCGCGCTGCAGCAATGCATCGAGCCAGGCCAGGGCACCACCCGTTTCGGCCGGGCGGCCATCGCCGTGGTCGGCATCGTGAAAGGCAAACCAGGCGCTGCGGTTGATGGCCAGATCGGTGCGGCACACCCCTGCTTGCACGCTGCGCATGGGCAGCATCAAAAACGCGGTGGGGTAGGCGAAGGCGTGGTGCGCCGGGCGGTGGCGCGTGTGGCGCACCTGACCCCAGCCGATGAGCGCGGTGTGGGCATGGACCGGGGTGGGGGTCATGCGGCCAGTCGGTCCTGAACAGGGGGGGCCTGTTCGTGGATGAGTTTGAGCAGGGCGCGGCCCACTTGCAGGCCAGATTTCAGGCCATCTTCGTGGAAGCCATAACCCGTCCAAGCCCCGGCATACCAAGTGTGCTGTTGGCCTTGCAGCAAGGGCAGGCGCTTTTGCGCCTCGATGGCGGCCAGGTCAAACACCGGGTGGGCGTAGTCGTATTCGCCCACGATGGTGGCCGGGTCGATGTCGTGCAAGGGGTTGAGCGACACGACCACAGGCTGGGCAAACGGGATGCGTTGCAAGCGGTTGAGCAAGTAATGCAAGCACACCCGCGAGGACTCGCGCTCGCTGCTGGCGGCGCGTTCGTAGTTCCACGCGGCCCAGGTCTTGGGGTTGGCGGGCAGCACGCTGGCGTCGGTGTGCAGCACGGCGCGGTTGTCCTGGTAGCGAATGGCCCCCAGCAAGCTGCGCTCATACGTGTTGGGCTCGCGCAGCATGCCCAGCGCCTGGTCGGTGTGGGTGGCGATGACGACTTGGTCAAAGCGCTCGGCATGGCCGTCGGTGACGATGCGCACGCCTTGTGCATCGCGCTCGATCAGGCGCACGGGTGTGTTCAGGCGTTTGTCGTGCACCCCCGCCAGAATTTTCTCGACATAGTTTCGGGCACCGCCCACCACGCTGAACCACTGCGGGCGATTCGTCACCTGGATCAAGCCATGGTTGTGGCAAAACCGGATCATGGTGGCCACCGGGAACTGCAGCATCTGGTCGGTCGGGCAACTCCAGATGCAGCCCAGCATGGGCAGGAAATACCAGTCGCGAAACGGCTCGCTGAATTGGTGGGTGCGCAAAAAGTCGGACAGGGGCTGCTGCAGCTCTTTTTCGCGCTGCTCTTTGGCGATGCGCGTGCACAGGGCGTTGAAACGCATCACGTCGGCCAACATGCGCCAAAAACGCGGGTTGACCAGGTTGCCGCGCTGCGCGAACACGCTGTTCAGATCGGTGCCGCTCCACTCCAGTGTTTTGCCGTTCAGGGCGCCCGGCACCTTGACCGAAAACGACATGTCGGACGGCGCGGTCTCCACCTGAAGCTCGGCAAACAGGTTGATCAGGTTGGGGTAGGTGCGTTCGTTGAACACCAAAAAGCCGGTGTCCACGCCGTGCGTGACCGGGCCCTGGGGCGTGGGCAGTGTGATGTCCACCGTGTGGGTGTGTCCGCCAAAGTAGTCACCCGCCTCGAACACGGTGATGTCGGCATGGTCCTTGAGGGTGTGGGCCACGGCCAAGCCGGATATGCCCGAACCCACAATCGCCAGTTTCATGCGCGGCTTGCTTGTCATGCTCATGGCTGGGCTTTCAGGGCTTTGTCGATGGCCGACAAGAGGGTCTTGCTTTCGGGTCCGGTCATGCTGCTGTACTGGTCAATGACCTTGCCGTCGCGGCCGATCAGGTATTTGTGAAAGTTCCAGCGCGGCTTTTGGCCGGTTTGAGCGGTCAGCTGTTTGAACAAGGGGGCCGCACCATCGCCCGTGACCTGGGTTTTGGTGAACATCGGAAACTTCACGCCGAAGGTGTTTTCGCAAAAGTCGGCGATGTCTTTGTTGCTGCCTTTTTCTTGTGCAAAGTCATTGGACGGGAAACCGAGCACCACCAAACCTTTGTCTTTGTACTGGGTGTTCAAGGTTTCCAAGCCTTTGTATTGAGACGTGAAACCGCAAAAGCTGGCGGTGTTGACCACCAGCACCACTTTGCCTGCGTATTGGCACAGCGATTGGGGCTTTTCGTCTTGCAGGCGGTCAAATGTGTGGTTAAGAAGGGTGGGACAGGCCACTGCGGTGCTGGCCTTTTGCGGGTTGGCTTGCGCAGATTCGAGTCCAAAACTCAGCACTGCCGCCAGCATGGCCATCAGCAGACTTGGACCCCATTGTTTTACCCATGAGTGGTTCATTTGCACTTGAAAATTCATTTTGTGACTGATCAGTTTAAACTTGTTTGCTCACATTGTCACGCCAGCCCTTTTTGATTGGAGACGCACATGCCCAAATCTTCGGGTTTTAAAGGGAATAAACAAGATTTGCCGCAAAAACCTTGTGCCGTTTGTGGCCGGGCCATGACCTGGCGCAAAAGCTGGGCCAAAAACTGGGACAGCGTGCTGTATTGCAGTGACCGCTGTCGGGCCGACAAGGCCAAAGCCCGCCGTCCCTGAAGCGCTCGCTCTGAACGCCCCGAAGAAAGACACGCCATGACACGTCACCTCATTTTGGTTTTGGGCGACCAGTTGGGCTGGGACAACCCGGCCTTGGCCGACTTTGACCCCGCCCAAGACCGTATTTTGATGATCGAGGCCGACAGCGAAGCCGATGACGTCTGGAACCATCAAGCACGGATCGTGATCTTTTTGTCGGGCATGCGGCATGTTGCCAACGAAGCGCACCGCCGCCGCTGGCCCTTCACTTATATGAAGGTGGACGACACCGAACTGCCCTCCGACTTTGCCAGCCGCTTGGCCCATGCCTTGCGCACCGACCCGCCCAAGGCGCTGGTGGTGATGGAAACCGGGGCCTGGCGCATGGAGCGGCTGATCGAAGACGCCGCAGCGCAGGCCCAAACGCTGTTGCGTTGGGTGGGCGACTCACACTTTTTGTGCAGCCGCGCCGAGTTTGCCAAGTGGGCAGGCGACAAAAAAGAACTGCGCATGGAGTTCTTTTACCGCGAGATGCGCAAACGCCACGGCATCCTGATGGAGGGCAAAGAGCCGATTGGCGGGCAATGGAATTTTGATGCCGAGAACCGCAAAGGCTTTGGCGCCAAAGGCCCGGGCACCGTGCCCCCGCCCGCCCGCTTTGCACCCGACCGCGTGACGCAAGACGTGATCGCCTTGGTGCAAACACGCTTTGCCCATCACCCGGGCACGCTGGACCACTTTGCTTGGCCCGTCACCCGAGAAGAAGCGCTGGTGGCACTGCAGCACTTCATTGACCAACGCCTCGAAAACTTTGGCGCTTGGCAAGACGCCATGTGGACCACGCTGCCCTTTGGCTGGCATGCGCTGGTGGGCAGCAGCATCAACCTGCATCTGCTCAACCCGCGTGAGGTGATCGTGGCGGCTGAGCAGGCCTACCACGCACGCGGCTTGCCGCTGGCCAGCGTCGAGGGCTTTATCCGACAGGTTCTGGGCTGGCGCGAGTTCATTCGCGGTGTGTACTGGCTGGACATGCCCCACATGGCCGAGGCCAACCACTACGGCCACACCCGCGACCTGCCCAAGTGGTACTGGACGGGCGAGACCCACATGGCCTGCATGCAAGCGACCATTGGCCAAACGCTCCAACACGGTTACGCCCACCACATCCAGCGCCTCATGGTGACTGGGCAGTTTGCGGTGCTGGCGGGCTTGTCACCCCAGCAGGTCAGCGCCTGGTACCGCGCCATGTACGTGGACGCGGTGGAATGGGTGGAGACGCCCAACACCTTAGGGATGGCCCTGCACGCCAACGGCGGGCGCTTCACCAGCAAACCCTATGTGGCCAGCGGCCAATATGTGAGCCGCATGAGCAACTACTGCAAAGGCTGTCGCTACCAACCCGAAGTGCGCACCGGCCCCAGCGCTTGCCCCATGACCACCTTGTATTGGGATTTTTTGATTCGCCACGAGAGCGACTTTGCGGGCAACCCACGCACCGCGCTCATGGTCAAGCATGTGGGCAAGATGAGCGCAGAAGACAAGACGCAAATCGGGCTGCAGGCTGAGGCTGTGCGAACGGGGTTGGATGGGGTGTAACTGCCCCTTGCCACAGTCCTTCAACGCATGGTCTCCACGAAACCGGAGCGCACAAGAATGTGTCCCTCGCGTTTCTGGTGACAATGCAAGGCTCTTTGTGTGCGTCAGCTGACATCCCAACATGGCCCATCTGTTCAAAAAAATTTGTTTTCATGCCAATGGCAAACCCCGTGCTTGGTTGAAATCGCTGGTATTTGATGCCCAATTGGCCCCGCGTCCCTTGTTCAAAACCTGGGTCTGCCCACCAACGGGTGACATTCACCCGGCCTTTCGGGCCTGGCTGCGCTTGGCCTGGCAAAACCCAGCGCCATCGGCTCAAAACGATTGGCCAGTGCGCCGACGGCATCTCATAGAACAGGGGGCCTTGGGCAATGTGCGCACCCTGATCATCGTCTGCACACGCCCAACCACATTTGTGGCCCATGCCTTGCAAACCCATGCAGCGGCTTTGGGCTTGGCGGTGCGCATTCAATTCGACATGCCCAAGGACTTTGACGAGGACCTCTATCTGGTGATTTGCCCCCAAATGTTTGCCCGTTTGCCGCCTGGCGAAAAACGCATCGTTTTTCAGATGGAGCAATCCGTTCATCCCCGCTGGTTCACCCCCGACTATCTGAATGTGCTGTACAACTCCCTGGCCGTTTTTGACTATTCAGCACGCAACATCGCGTTTTTGATCCAGCAAGGCTTACCAGCCGACTTGCTGTTTCATGTGCCTTTGTCCCCCGTGGCCCATTACCAAGGAGCCCAATACCCAACCCCCTTGAGCGAATTGGAACCCTCAGGCACATGCGATGTGTTGTTTTATGGCGATCTGAAAAACAAAAGAAGACAAGCTTTTCTCAAAGTGCTGGGCGAGCACTTTGAGGTGCGTGCAGAACGCAGTTTGTATGGTCAAGACCTGTGGCAAGCCATGCGCCAGGCACGGGTGGTGGTCAATATTCACTATTACGAAAACGCCTTGCTGGAAAGCACACGCCTGTGTGAATGTTTGTCTTTGGGCGCACAGGTCATCTCTGAAACGGCCACCGACCAGGGCCAGCACCCTGATTGGGAAGACATGCTGGTGTTCACCCCCATCAACGATGTGCAAGCCATGGTGCGGGCGATCCAACAGCACTTGCAGCAAACCCCGCCAGCGGTCCCCAGCTTGGCTGAGCGGCCCATGAGAATGGGCCCGGCCTTCCGTGCGGCACTGCAAGAATTGAATGTGCGGGTTGCGTGATCGATTCAAGTGACACAAGGCCGAATCAATACGCAGCAACCGCAGGTGCGGGCGGCACCTCAACGGCTGTGACGAATCTGCTGGAGGACATGCTGCTTGAAAGCCAGGGCCACTGGGGACAGCTTTTTGCCCGATGGGTAGACGATGTGCCAAGCCGAGGGCAAAGGAAAGCCTTGGACATCGATCACGCTGACCCCATTTTCATTCAGTTGACCATGCAAGGCGTGGCGTGAAACCACCCCCACACCCAAACCGCCTGCCACCGACTCTTTGATGGCCTCGTTGCTGCCCAGCTCCAAACGCACATTGGGGCGGAACTTCATTTTTCGGAAAAACTGGTCACCCGCCATGCGTGTGCCCGAGCCTTTTTCTCTGAAAATGAAGCGGTGCTGTGACAACTCGTGCAAAGGCACGGCGCTGAGCTTGGCCAATGGGTCGGAGGTAGGAGCGATCACCACGATCGGGTTGGGCATGAAGGCCTCATCGCCCAAATCCATGTCTTTGGGCGGCATGGACATGATGTACAGCTCATCGCGGTTATCGCGCAGGCGTTGCACCACCCCGTCGCGGTTGAGGATTTCCAGGGACAGGTCGATGGCAGGGTGTTGATTGCAAAAGCTGCCGATCAGGTGAGGCATGAAGTATTTGGCGGTGCTGACCACAGAGATGCGCAGCTTGCCGCGTGACAAGCCTTTGGTCGCGTCCACGTTTTGTTCAAAGGCCTCCCAGGATTGCGCCACGGCGCGAGCCGTCTGCGCCAGTTCTAGACCCATCTCGGTCAGAAAGAGTTTTTTGCCGACCAGTTCGTACAGTGGCAGACCCACCGACTGGGTGATCTCCTTGAGCTGCATGGAGGCTGTGGGTTGTGTGATGTGCATCACCTTGGCCGCTGCACTCACACTGCCGGTTTCGGCAAGGGCCAGAAACAGACGCAATTGGCGGAAGCTGACATTCATAGACATTTACCCAAAGTCAACGGTGGAAGAATCGACATTGTGTTCGTTGTTCCAGAAGGTGTGACTTTGGCGAATCACTTGCTTGTTTGAACCCGATGGGTCAGTGCATCCGGCACGCTGAAGAGCGGTTCTTATGGCCAGCTTTTCAGGCAGGAGTCGATCAAGTCCAGACGCTGTGGGGTGGAACCCCGGTCAGAAAGCACCGCGCCCAGCACCCTGTTACAAAACGGTTTTGCCGCTCAGGGGGGTGTGGATCACGGTGTTTTAGAGGGTTTAGGTGCGGATGGCCGAAGTCAGCCAAGGCCATCTGTTTTTACACCATCGGCAATGGCAAAGCCCGCAAGCGTTTGCCGTTGAGTGAAGCGATCGCGTTGGCAATGGCCGGGGCCAAGGGGGGCAGGCCCACTTCGCCAATGCCGCCGGGGTGGTTGTCGGTGGGCATCACCTTCACAAATACTTCGGGCGCTTCGTGGGCACGCAGCACTTGGTACTTGTTCAGGTTGGTTTGCTGAGGCTCACCGGCGCGGAAGTCCATGTGCTCGTGCAAGGCGGCCGACAAGCCAAAAATGACCGAGCCCTCGATTTGAGCTTGCACGTTTTGCGGCTGCAAAGCATGACCGCAATCCACCGCCGCCCAGACTTTGTGCACCTTGGGGCGGCCGTTGGCGATGGAGACTTGAACCACCATGCCGCAGAAGGTGTTCCAGGCATCAGAAAAAGCCAGTCCCAGTGCGTGGCCTTTGGGCAGCTTGGCTTTGCCCCACTGCGACATGTCGGCCACCGCCTTGAGCACGGCTTGGCCGCGTGGGTTCTTCTGGAGCAAGTCCATGCGGTAAGCCAAAGGGTCGGCTTTCACGCCACGCGCCACTTCGTCGATCAGGGTTTCAATGGCGAATTTGGTGTAACCCGGACCCACTGCACGCCAGAAACCGGCATGGATGCCACGCTCTTCGATCATGAACTGCACACTGTGGTCGGGAATGTCGTAAGTGATTTCAGTGCCTTCCATCACGGGGGCGTCTTTGCCGCCTGCAGCCTTGAAGGCCGGTGGCACCACACGGGCATACACGCCTTCAGACACCACGCGGTGCAACAAGCCCACCAACTTGCCCTGTGCATCCACACCGGCCACCAAGTGCTGACTGGTCATGGGGCGGTACTTGTCATGGGTCATGTCGTCTTCGCGGGTCCAGATCACCTGGATCGGCGTGCCCGGCATGGCCTTGGCCACCAAAGCCGCATCGGCCGAGTAATCGGCCTCCACCCGGCGACCAAAACCACCGCCGAGCAAGGTGATGTTGACCTTGATGTTTTCAGGCTTGAAGCCACCCGCGCCCGCTACCGTGCCGGTGACAAACGAGGCCGATTGGGCGGGTGCCCAGACTTCGATCTTGTCGCCGTCCACAAGCGCGGTGCAGTTCATGGGCTCCAGGCAGATGTGGCTGACCATCTCGCTGGTGTAGGTGGCGCTGAAGGTTTTGCTGGCACCCGCCAGCTTGGCCGCTGCGTCGCCGTGCGCGATGAAGGCCACGCCTTTGTCGTTCAGGTCTTCCGCACGCTTGGTGTATTCCACACGCATTTGGTCGGTGTACTGCACGCGTGCCTTGGACTTTTGGCTCCAGACCACCTTGAGCAGGTCACGAGCCATTTTGGCCGAGTAGAACGAATCGGCCACCACAGCCACGCCGTAGGGCAGTCGCACCACGTTCTTGACCCCCGCCACCGCACGGGCAGCGGTGTCGTCCACGCTTTCGGGCACCTCACCTTGAACCGGGGCACGCAAGACCGAGGCCCACAGCATGCCGGGCAAACGCTGGTCAATGCCGTACAGCGCTTGGCCGCTTGACTTGGCGGGCACGTCCACACGGGGAATGTCTTTGCCAATCAAGCGAAACTGCGCCATGGGCTTGAGCATGCTCTTGTCCACCTTGGGCAGCTCGGTTGGAACCGTGGCGACCTTGGCAATGTCAGCGTACGTCATGGTGCGGCCACCGCTGTGGATCACGCGGCTCGCTTCGGTGCGCAACTCGGCGGCGGGCACGCCCATGGCCTGGGCTGCCGCGTTGACCATGACCAGACGGGCCTGGGCACCTGCCAGGCGCAGCGGCTCGTAATAGCCTTGCACCGTGCGCGATGCGCCGGTGGTCATGCCGCCGCCAAACTTGGGGTTGCCAAAACGCTTGGGGTCGCTGGGCGACTGCACCACGCGCACCTGGCTCCAGTCCAGGTCCATCTCTTCGGCCAACAGCATGGGCATGGCGGTCATGGTGCCTTGGCCCATTTCAGCACCAGGGGACATCAAGGTCACCACGCCATCCAGGCCGATGTTGATCCAGCTGTTGGGGCCAAAGCTGCCGGTGGCAGGCGTTTGGGCCAGCGCCAGTTCGGTTTGTGTCAGGCCAAAAGACAGGCCCAATGCCAGACCGCCTGAGCCGAGGATGAAGGAGCGGCGTGACAGGTTGGGTGCCAATGGGGTGTTCATCGTTTTCATGCCTTGCCTCCCTGGAGGGTTTTCTGGGCGTGCGAGACTGCGCTGGCGATCTGGTTGTAGGTGCCGCAGCGGCAAATGTTGCCACTCATGGCTTCCAAAATCTCTGTGCGGCTGAGGTTCTTCTTGACCACGCTGATCACCTTGGCCGCTGTCATGAGTTGACCGGACTGGCAGTAGCCGCATTGCGGCGCTTGGGCTTTGACCCAACCGGCTTGCAAAGCTTGACCGGTGGGGGTCTTCATCAGGCCTTCGACGGTGGTGATGTCTTTGCCCTCAGCGGCCGACACAGGCAGCGAGCATGAACGCACCGGCTGACCGTTCAGGTGCACTGTGCAGGCACCGCACTGCGCAATGCCGCAGCCGAATTTGGTGCCGGTGAGGTTGAGTTTTTCTCGGATGACCCACAGCAAAGGGGTCTCCGGTTTGGCGTCGACCGAGACGGCCTCGCCATTGACTTTCATTCGAACCATGTCTCTCTCCTGTACATCGAAAAAATGGGCACCATGCCTTGCCGTATTCACGGACCATCAACAGATGTCGTTTTGTGCTTTATTACTTGCAGCTCAATCTCGGGCAAACCCTGAATCAGGCGCTCAAGCCACACACCGTCTTCGAGCCTGACCAATTGCTGAGCGCCTGGCTCAAATCCGTGCCTCGGCGCAAGGCGGTCATTTCGGCCACGATGCTCAGCGCAATTTCGGGGGGCGTCAAAGCGCCCAGGTTCAGGCCGACAGGGCCGTGCAGTTGGCGCACTTCTTCTTCGCTCACATCAAAGTCGAGCAAGCGTTTGCGGCGCTGCGCGTTGTTGTGCAGCGAACCCAATGCGCCCACATAAAACGCGGGGGTGCGCAGTGCTTCCATCAGGGCCAGGTCGTCGAGTTTGGGGTCGTGTGTGACGGCCACCACCGCGCTGTTGTGGTCCAGGCGCATGGCCAGCACCAGGTCGTCGGGCATCTCTTTGGACAAGGTCACACCGCTCATGGCTTCCCAACCTTCGTGGTATTCCACACGCGGCTCGCAGACCGTGACCTGGTAGTCCAGCATCACGGCCATGGCGGCCAGATAGCGCGACAGCTGACCGCCACCAATGATGAGCAAGCGCAGGCGTGGGCCGTGCACCGTGGTCAGGCTTTGGCCGTCAAACTGCAGTTTGTCGCCTTCGGTGGCCGCACTCATGCGCACCATGCCGGTGGCCATGTCCATGCGGCGCTCCACACGCTGGTGTTGCTCTATCAACACCAGCAATTCGCGCAGTTGCGAATGTGCCGACAAAGGCTCCAGCACCACTTGCACCGAGCCGCCGCAGGGCAAGCCAAAGCGGCGCACTTCTTCGGCGGTTTGGCCGTAAGTGGTGGTGTCGGGTAGACGCAATGCCAGCTCGCCAGCGGCCACGCGGCGGATCAGGTCGTCTTCGATGCAACCGCCCGAGACCGATCCGGCTACCTGGCCGTCGTCACGGATGATCATGAGCGAGCCAGGGGGCCGTGGGGCCGATCCCCAGGTGCGCACCACCGTGCCCATGACCACGCGGTGGCCCCGGCTTTGCCAATCCAGGGCAGTGCGGATCACGTCAATGTCGATGCTGTTCATGTTTGTCTCCGTTTTATTGTGCAAAAAATGAGGTGTTACACCCCGTCAAAATGGACGAGGCAAGCCCGCCGAAGGGGGCACTGCCCAGCGCCGCAAACCATGCAATATTTGCACCGCCGCCAACACCCCCAACAAGGCAAAGGCCGACTGCACAGCCAGGGGGCCTTGCCAAGGACTGAGAAGGCCCACCCAGGCCAGCAAGCCTGGCCCGAGCAAAAGGGCCAAACCACGCTGCACACCCGGTGGCCACCGCACAGCAGACCCCAGCGGCATGCGGTGACGCCCCAGATGCACAGCCCAAGCCAAGGAGGGCAGCAGCATGGCCAACACCCCATGCACCACACTGTCGCCCATCAGCATCAAGGGGCCCATGATCAGAAAACCCAGGCTGATGAAACTCAGGCGTTCATGCGCCCGGGCATGGCCAACGGGCATCCACCAGCGCATGACCCCCGCCACCAAGGCGGGCAAACCCGCCATCAACACCAAATGCGAGGTGGCCATCCACTCCAGTGACAGGTTCAAACCCGCACACCATGCGTTGCCCAGCCACAGACTGCCCATCATCAGCCCCATCGCCGAAGCCGGCAGCACCTGCGGCAAACTGGCCTGCACCCCCCTGCACACGCCAACTTGCCAAGCACCAAGGCGGTCTCGCGCATGCAACACGGCCGCACACAGGGCCAGCAACACACTCGCGCCCAAAGGGGACAGCAGAAGGCTGCCCGGCATGCGCCAGGCCAAGTAAGTCAACGCGGCCGCCACCAAGGGGTGCCATGCCAGGCGGCCCAAAGTGAAGGTGCTGGACTGGCTGCGGGTCTCGATCAAGCCGCACCACACCCCCCACAACACCGCCACCGCCAGCAAGGCCGCATGGGCCGCACCGTGTCCCGACAACAAGTCAGGCCACCACACGCCCCAAGCCGTCAGCAATCCCAACAAACCCATCAAGGCTGGGGCCGCCTGCAAGGTCCAGACACGGCCACGGCTGAGCAGTCGCGCGGCCCACCACAGCACCACCGCCAAAACGCCGCTGGCCCATGACCACCCCAGTCGCATGCCTTGCTCACCCAGCCAAAGCCAAGCGAGCAAAACCACCGTCCATTGCGCCACCTCACCGGCATGGACCAGCGCATGAACAGACACCGGGCCCAAACCAGGCTGACCAGTTGCCACGGGGCGATGTCGCTCAGACATGCGCATACCCATGCAATTGGTCCGACCCCCCGGCCGCGTGCACGCTCACATTGAAGGACACGATCACCCGGTCAGCCGTGCCGTGATAGGGCATGGCCTGGTGCGCCAACCAAGACGGGAACACCACCAACTGACCCGGCACGGGGTCGATGTCGATGTGGGCGTTTTGCAAATAAGCGTTGCCAAAATCCATGGCCGCGCCGCCCAGGCGGTTGAAGTGGGGGCCATAAAAACGCGTCACGCCATTGGCCGCGCCCAGCACCGGGTGCTGGCAGCGCTGCTCGGGCGGATCGACCTGCAGGCAATACACGCCCGACCACGAACAGTTGCCGTGCGTGTGCACATCGTGGTGGCTGCCCTGGCTGGAGATTTGGAACCAGATGCCGCGCAGCGCAATCTGAAAGCCGGGCTTGGCTTCGGGCCAAGCGCCTTGGTTGGCCAGCACCACGGTCTGGCGCACGCTGTCCACGATGAAGCGCACCAGCTGTTCCCATTCCGACAGGCGGATGCGTTGCAGCAAATCGTCGCGGCTGGCGTAAAAGGCTTTGGGCTCACCCGACACGGCGGGGTCGGTGGCCCGCATGGTCTGAAACACGCGCACCAGCACCTCGTTGACGGCCTCGGCTTGCGCAAACTGGTGCACGCCGATGGGCGTGTGCCACAGGGTGTGGAGCGGGTCGGGCAAGATCATGCGGTGCCTGCCGGTTTCAAGCGGTGACCATCAAATCAGCAGGCCACTTGAGCTGGTGGCCGGTGCGTGCTGCCAGCGCGGCAATGTCTTCGGGTGTGTCCACATCGGTGCGGTAGCGGTTGTTGCTGCAAGCCCAGTGGTGCACTTGGTCGGGGTGGGCCGTCTGCCATTGGCGGCAACCCACATTCGCAGCCCCCGCCAAAATTTGCTCGCGCACCTCGGTGCTGAACATGACCGGATTGCCCGGCAAGCCATCGACCGTGGGCTGCACGACTTGCGTGCCTGTTGGGCGTTTTTTGTAAGCCCCGATCAGGTCGTTGATGTCTTGCGAGTTGATGAGCGGCTGGTCGGCCAGCGCCACCAGCACCGCGTCCAGCTTGGGCGACAGCGCCTGCAAGCCCAAGCGCAGTGATGAAATCTGCCCGGCGTCCGGGTCGGGGTTGCGCACCAGCGTCACCGGAAATTCCTTGACGGCCTCTTCGATGCGATCCGCGTAGTGGCCCAGCACCACCACCACCTCGTCCATGCCCGCGCCCGACAATGCGATCAGCTGACGGCGAATGAGCGGCACGCCACCCAATTCGAGCAAACTTTTGGGACGGTGCCCCATGCGCGAGCCCGAACCCGCAGCCAGCAGCACCGCGCCCACCGCCACACGGCTGTACAAGCCCCCGCCCCCTTTGAGAATGCAACCCATGTTCAGCCTCCGCAGCAAGAAGATTTGACCGATGCTGGCACAGCCGCCAGGGCCAATGCAGGCTCGACAGTCCGGCTCGGGACAGCATCGGTCGCCGTGGCAGCGGCTTGGCCTGCGGCCTGTTTGGACCCGGCGCAGCAAGCGCTGGCCGCCACCGGCGCAAGGGCCTTGGACTTGGCGGCCTCTTTGGGCTCGGTGGCCGCAGTGGTTGAGCAGCAAGAAGACGACCCAGCAGCCGCTGTAGCAGATGGTGTAAGCGCTGCAGAAGCCATGGACGCTGTCAAAGCAGCCTGAGCCGCAGGCGCTGAGGATTCACGTCCGCGTCTTGCAGCCACCACCGAAGTCAGCACCGACAAGGCGATTTCTTCGGGGGTTTGCGCACCGATGAACTCACCTGCTGGGGCCACGATGCGGGCCACGGCGGCCGGGTCTTCGCCACTGGTGACCAAGGTGTCCAGCAGCACACCGGCCTTGCGGGCACTGGCCACAAACCACAGGCCTTGCGGCTGCAGGGCGAGTGCCGCCTTGAGGCCTTGCAGGTCGCGGCGGCCTTGTGTGGCCACCACCACAAAGGGTGACGACAGACGGGCGCTCACGCCAGCGGCATCGTCGCTGTTCAGCACCGTGTCGGCATCGGGAAAATCAGCGGCCTGTGCGCCCTGCGCCACCACCGCCACACGCAGGCCCACGCGGGGGGCCAGGCCCACCAGCGCACGCGCCACGGGCGAGTCGCCCACCACGGTCAACATGGCCGAGGGCATGACCGGGTCAATGAACAATTCGAGCGTGCCGCCCGAGTGGCAGGCCATGCCAAATTCGAGCACATCGCCCAGATCGCGCTCGGCGCTTTCGTCGGAGGGGGCAATGCGGATCTTGCGCGGCTGGCCGTCGAGCAAAGCACGGCGCACGGTCTTGATGACCGCCGGTTGGGCACAGCCACCACCGATCCAGCCGTGAATCTGGCCGTCGGGTGTGACGACCGCCTTGTCGCCCGCTTTGCCCGAAGTGGGCGCTTGGGCGCTGAGCACCGTGACCAGCGCAAAGGGCTGGTCGGCGCTTTGCAGGCGGGCGGCCTGGGTGATCCATTCGTTGCGGTTCATGGCGTTCTCCTTGAATGTCTAATGTCAGTGCAGCACATGGCGGGCAGCGGCCAGATCGGCCAAACTGGCCAGGGGCACAAAGCGGTCGATCATGGCACGCGCTCGCTGCAAGGCCCCAGCGGCAGGCACCTGGCGCGTGGGGTGAAACCAGGTGATGCGGGCACCGCGTGCACGCACCTCTTGCAGCGCTGCGCTCAAAAATTCTGGCCCATCGGTGTCAAAGCCGTCCGAGAACACCCACACACGGGCACCCCGGTTGAGCTGGGCTCGGGCGTGGTGCCGGGCAAAGTCTTGCAAGCTGGCGGCAATGCGGGTGCCACCACCAAAGCCCGCCGTCACGGCGTTCACTTTTTCCTGAATGGCGGGGGTGTCGCGCTGCATGTAGGGCGTGACCTCGGCCAGGCGGGTGTGAAACACAAACACCCGGGCATCGGCCTCGAGCGCAAAGGCACGGGCCACGCGCAAAAACAGCGCGGCGTGCGACTCCATCGAGCGGCTCACATCGGCCAGGATGAACAGGCGCGGCGGCTCCACGCGTTTGACTTTCCACGCCGGTTGCAGCAACTCGCCGCCCCAGCCCACGCTGCGGCGCAGGGTCTGGCGCAAATCCAGGCGCTGCCCGCGTGGGGCCACGCGCCAGCGGCGGGTGGCGCGGGGTTGCAACTTGGCCGTGATCTGGCGGGCCAGACTTTGCAGGGCGCTGAGTTCTTGCGGCATCCACATCTGGCCATCGCGCTGGTGCAGGGCTTCGGTGCGGCTGGCACCGCCTTGGGCACGGGGCGTGCCTGCGTCTTGTTCGTCCAACTGGCTCGATGCCGAGTCGCCCGCAGTCTGTGGCGCTGTTTGGGGGTTGCCGGGTTGGCTGGCGGGCTGTTGGGCCGCGTCCATTTGGTCGTGCAGGGCCTGCACACTTTGGCGCAAGTTGCGGCTGGGCCGGGTTTGACCGCTGACCTTGACGCCGCCGCGCAGTTTTTCGGGGTGCCAAAAGCGCTCGTACACATCCGCCCACAGCTGCCACTCGCGCTGGCTGTGGCAGGCAATGGCCCGCCAAGCGGCTTGCAAAGGGCGCTCGTGCACAGGGCCAAAGTACAGCATGGCTTGCAACATGGCCTGCTGCTCGGCCACACCCACCGTGAGGCCGTGGTCGCGCAAGAGCGCAGCAAAACCGGCCAGTCGCTCTGAGGGCGCGGTGGCGGGCGAGGTGCTCATGCCGCCACTTTGGCTTGTTCGTTGGCGTTTTCGGCCACGCCCACGGTGCGGCGGCCTTCGACCAGTTGGCGCAGGCGGTCAGCGCCCATCACAAAGCGGTCTTCGCGGGTCTTGAGCAGGCAGCCCAGGGTGCCCAACACGGCCGACATGTCTTCGGGCAAGTGGCTGTGGCGCAACTGGAACAGCGCTCGCACCCAGTCCAGCGTCTCGGCAATGCCGGGGATCTTGGCCAGGTCTTCGCGGCGCAGGCGCTGCACAAATTGCACAGCGTCTTCGACCAGGCGGGTGTCGACCTCGGGCAAGGCGGATTTGACGATGGCGATTTCTCGCGCCAGCGTCGGGTAATCGAGGTAGTGGTACAGGCAGCGGCGGCGCAAGGCGTCTGACAACTCGCGTGTGCCGTTGCTCGTCAAAATCACCTGCGGAATGTGCGTGGCACGGATGGTGCCGATCTCGGGCACGGTGATCTGGTACTCGGCCAGCACTTCGAGCAAAAAGGCTTCAAAGGCTTCGTCGGCGCGGTCGATCTCGTCGATCAAGAGCACGCAGGGGCCGGTCTGGCTGATGGCTCGCAGCAAGGGGCGCTCGAGCAAATACTCGCGGCTGAACACGTCGGATTCACGCACACAGCCAGCGCCATCATGACTGCCGCTATTTTGGGCCGCTTCGCTCATGCGGATCGCCATCAACTGGCGGCCGTAGTTCCACTCGTAAGCGGCTTGTGCCAGGTCCAGCCCTTCAAAGCATTGCAGGCGAACCAAGGTGGCGTTTTGTGATTGGGCCAAGGCGGTGGCCAAGGCGGTTTTGCCCACGCCCGCGTCGCCTTCGAGCAACAAGGGGCGCTGCAAGGCAGACGCCAGCCACACGGTGGTGGCCAGGTCTGCGTCGGCCAGATAACCCGCACGCTGCAACCGCTCGCGCAGCAAGCGCTCCTCAGCTGCGGGTTGTCCGGGTTGGTCTGGCGTCGTCATGCTCAGGCCTTCTTGCCGACGAGGCCACCGAACCAGCTCTTGATCAGCGCCCAGAAGATGGCCAGGCCGTTGATCTCGCGGGCCACCACAGGGGCAGCAGGTGCAGCCGCCGTGGTGGTGCTAGCGCCAGCCGGTGCCGCCGTCGAAGCCGCAGGCGAGCCCTCGGCCGCAGGCAAGGTCAGCGCGGTCTGGCGGAAGTTCTCGACAAACTGCGCCAGCAGCATGTCAGAGACCTGCACCATCATGCGGCCGCCGAACTGCGCGAACTTGCCGTTCACGATCACCGCGGCTTGGCCGTTCAGCACGCAGTGCGCGGGGTTGGCCGGGTCAGCGGTGATGATGGCCGTCAGGTCCATCGAGGCGGACGAGCCGCCCTTGTCAGCACCTTTGCCGCGCAAGACCATCTTGCGCTCGGCGGCCACAGCTTCGATCACGTCGACCGTGCCGCCGAACTGGGCCACAGCGGGGCCGACCTTGACCTTGACGCCGCCCTTGAACGAGGTCTCGGACAGTTGCTCGGTGATTTCGGCACCGGGCATGCAGTTGGCGGTGGCTTTCAGGTCGGTCAGCAGGGCCCAGGCCCGTGCCGCGTCCACATCCAGCGGGTATTGTTTGTCGAGTTTGACTTCCATGATGGTTCCTGATTACAAAGCGGCGCCGTGCTCGCGCAGCGCTTTCCAGGTGCGGAAAGCGTTGTGCGGCATGTCCAGGTGCGTGACACCCAGGTGAGAGAAGGCATCGACCACGGCCGAGGTGAAGGTGGGGATCGAGCCGACGTGGGGCGACTCGGCCACGCCCTTGGCACCCAGCGGGTGGTGTGGCGAAGGGGTCACGGTGTGGTCGGTTTCCCAGTGCGGGGTTTCCACGAAGGTGGGCAAGAAATAGTCCATCAGCGTGTTGCCCAGCAGGTTGCCCTGTGCATCAAACGGCATTTGCTGGCCCATGGCCACGGCAAAACCTTCGGTCAGACCGCCGTGGATCTGGCCGTCGATGATCATCGGGTTGATGCGGGTGCCGCAGTCGTCCAGCGCATAGAAGCGGCGGATTTTGGTCTCGCCCGTTGCACGGTCGATGTCCACCACGCACAGGTAAATGCCGAAGGGGAAGGTGAAGTTCGGTGGGTCGTAGTAGTGCACGGCTTCCAGGCCTGGCTCCAAGCCGTCTGGTGGCTGGTGGTAGGCCTGCCATGCCACATCGGCCATGGTTTTGTACTTGCTGTCGTCGCCCTTGACCTTGAAGCGGTCGACTTCCCAGTCGAGGTCGTTTTCGTTGACTTCGAGCATGTGGGCGGCGATCTTGCGGGCCTTCGCGTGGATCTTGCGGGCAGCCAAAGCAATCGCGGCACCGGCCACGGGGGTGGAGCGTGAGCCGTAAGTGCCCAAGCCGTAAGGCGCGGTGGACGTGTCGCCTTCTTCCACCTGAATCACTTCAGACGGAATACCCAACTCGGTGGCGATGATCTGCGCGTAGGTGGTCTGGTGACCTTGACCCTGCGTGATCGTGCCCATGCGGGCAATCGCGCTGCCGGTGGGGTGGATGCGGATTTCGCAGGAGTCGAACATGCCCACACCCAAGATGTCGCACATCTTGGAAGGACCAGCACCGACCACTTCGGTGAAGGTGACCAGGCCAATGCCCATCAGCGTGGGGCTGCTGGGGTCAGCGCGTTTGGCCGCTTGCTCGGCACGCAGACCTTTGTAGTCCACGGCTTCGAGCACTTTGTCGAGTGCCGTTTGGTAGTCGCCCGAGTCGTATTCAAAACCGAAGGCGCTGGTGTAGGGGAACTGCTCTTTCTTAACGAAGTTCTTGGCGCGAATTTCAGCCTTGTCCATGCCCAGCTTTTGCGCCAGCACGTCGACCATGCGCTCAATCAGGTAAACCGCTTCGGTCACGCGGAAGGAGCAGCGGTAAGCCACGCCACCGGGGGCCTTGTTGGTGTAGACGCCCTTGACGCTCGCGTGTGCGGCGGGGATGTCGTACGAGCCCGAGACGATGTGGAACATGCCGGCAGGGAACTTGGTCGGGTCGGCGCAAGCGTCAAACGCGCCGTGGTCGGCCACCACGTTCACGCGCAGGCCGGTGATCTTGCCGTCGGCTGTGGCGGCCAGTTCGCCGTCCATGTGGTAGTCACGGGCGAAGGCGGTGGACGAGATGTTTTCGATGCGGTCTTCGACCCACTTGACGGGGCGACCCAGCACGATGGAGGCCACGATGGCGCACACATAACCGGGGTAAATGCCAACCTTGTTGCCAAAGCCACCACCGATGTCGGGGCTGACGATGCGCACTTTGGATTCGGGGATGCCCGAGAGCATGGACACCACGGTGCGCACCACATGGGGTGCTTGCGAGGTGATGAAGGTGGTCAGGTCGCCCTTGATCGGGTCAAAGCTGGCCACGCAGCCGCAGGTCTCCAGCGGGCAAGGGTGCACGCGGGGGTAGTACATGTGCTGCGACACGGTCACTTCGGCTTTGTCAAAAGCGGCGTCGGCTGCCGACTTGTCACCCGCATCCCACGTGAAGATGTGGTTGTGGTGGTCACGCTTGCCGTGTGCGCCTTCCGTCTTGCCAGCCAGGTCGTCACGGATCACCGGGGCGCCAGGTTGCAGGGCCGCGTAGGGGTCGAGCACCACGGGCAGCTCTTCGTATTCGATTTCGACGGCTTCGACCGCGTCAGCGGCGATGTAGCGGTCGTCAGCGATGACGATGGCGACTTCCTGCATCTGGAAGTGGACCTTCTCGTCGGCCAACACAGCGGCCACGTCACCGGCGAGGGTGGGCATCCAGTGCAGTTTCAGGGGCTTCAAGTCGTCGGCAGTCAGCACGGCGTGCACGCCGGGGATGGCGAGCGCGGCTTCCTTGTTGATCTTGACGATGCGGCCGTGGGCAATCGGGCTGCGCACGATGTCCATGTGCAGCATGCCGGGCATCTTGATGTCGTCAACGTAATTGCCCTTGCCCTGGATGAAGCGGGCGTCTTCTTTGCGCAGGCGCGATGCGCCCATGCCAGCCAGCGCGAGTTCGCGGGCTTCAGCGGTTTGTACCGGTGCGTTCATGTGTGTCTCCGATCAAATGGGTGTTCGCATCAAGCCGCAACGGGCTCTTGCAGTTTTTTGGCGGCGTACTGGACGGCTTTGACGATGTTTTGGTAGCCGGTGCAGCGGCACAGGTTGCCGGCCATGCCGTGGCGGATTTCGTCTTCGCTCGGGTTGGGGTTCTCTTGCAAGAAGCGGTAGGCACGCATGAGCATGCCGGGCGTGCAAAAGCCACACTGCAAACCATGCTCTTTGTAAAAGCCTTCTTGCACCGCGTGCAGCACGCCTTTGTTGGCCAGGCCTTCGACGGTCAGCACTTCGGAGCCGTCGCACTGGATGGCCAGGTGAGTGCACGACTTGACCGATTGGCCGTCGATGTCCACGGTGCAGGCACCGCAGTGGCTGGTCTCGCAGCCAATGTGGGCACCGGTCAGGTTGAGTTCTTCGCGCAGGAAGTGGATCAGCAGGGTGCGCGGTTCAACGGCTTTTTCTTCTTTTTTGCCGTTCACGGAAACGGTGACGAGTTTTTTGGACATGTTGTTTTCCTTGTGCTTTAAGCGCAGCGTGACCAGGCCTTGTTCAGGGCCCGCTTGACCATCTCACCGGCCATGGCGGTCTTGTATTCGATGTCACCACGCAAGTCTTCTGCGGGGTCGCACGCGGCGATGGCGGCTTCAACGGCGGCTTGCACGTTGGCGGCATTAAAAGGTTTGTTCAGCAGCGCGGCCTCGGCAGCTTCGACGCGCAGCGCGGCCGGGGCCACGTTGGTCAGGGCCACACGCACATGGCTGACCTGGTCACCCGACTTGCGGATCACCACGGCGCAACCGGCTGTGGCCCAGTCACCGGTTTTGCGCTTGAGTTTTTCGTAGGCGTAACCGGTGCCAGCCGCAAAAGCGGGCACGCGGATCTCGCACATGACTTCGTTTTCTTCGAGCAGCGTCATGTAGGTGCCGAGAAAAAACCCGTCAGCGGCCACGGTGCGGCGGCCGTTCGGGCCTTCCAGCACAAAAGACGCGTCGATCACGATGGACAGCGCGGGGTGGTCGTTGCCGGGGTCACCGTGGGCGATGTCACCGCCAATCGTGCCTCGGTTGCGCACTTGCGGGTCGGCGATCAGCTTGGCCGCTTCGCACAGCAAAGGCACTTTGGCTTGCAAGATGGGCGAGCTGATCAGCTCGTTTTCGACCGTCATGGCACCGATCACCACGGTGCCGCCTTCTTCGCGGATGCCCTTGAGTTCGGGGATGCGGTTGATGTCGATCAGGTGTTCGGGGGCTGCAAAACGCAACTTCATCATGGGCAGCAGGCTGTGGCCGCCGGCCAGCAGCTTGGCGTCAGAGCCCAATTGGCCGAGCAAGGCCACGGCCTCGCCGACGGTTTTGGGCGCGTGGTATTCAAAACGCGGTGGAATCATCAAGGGTCTCCTGAGTTTTGTGAAAAACAGATTGGAGTATTGAGGAGAGTCCTTTTCCGACTGAATAGTCAGGTTTTGTTCAATTTCGTCATTCGTTGGTCGATTTATTGCACGAAATGCACTTTAGAGGGCATGAAATGCATTGATCAGACTTTTTGGGTCTCGCAATCAGGGAATGTCCTAGGTGCCCAAAAGCCCAGTGAATACCCTTGGTTTGGCTGCCCAATACCTGGGGGTGTAAGGGGTGATGCCTTGCGTAAGTGCATGTCGGGGCTGAAGCCACCGACCTACAAAAGACGCCCCCGTCCGTCGGCACATTCAGCCCGACGTGGTGGAGAAGGGGGTGTGAGTGCGTCAGGCCAGCAGGACAAGGTCTTCAGCCCAAGCCCAAGGCCTCGCGCAAACGGACGACTTCGCCGCGTGACACGGGTACGGGTTGGGTGTTTTTGCCTTTGAGCAAGATATGGGTTTTGCTGCCCTCGCGCCCCAAGGACTGCACGGCCTGTAAATTGACAATGAAACAGCGGTGCACCCGCATGAACTGCGCCGGGTCCAGGCGCAGCGCCAGATCGCCAATGCTCAGGTTGCAAAAGTGGTAGCCCTCCCGCGTGAGCACGCGGGTGTAATGGGCTTGTGACTCCAGACTGAGCACATCGGCAGTGTCCACAAACGAGACTTTTTGATCGGCCACCATCGGGATGCGCGACAAGCGCATGTTTTTGGCGGGGGTCTCGGCAATGGGCAGTTCCTGGCTGACCACTTGGGTCACGTCGTAAAACACCAAGGCAAAACCGGTGGTGTCGCCGTTGACATCACCCAGGCGGCTGACCTTGATCAGCAGCACCTGCTCGGGAATGTTGATGATCATCGTCATCGGGACCGCGTTGGCCATGGGGCAGCCCGAGGCCTCGTCGAGCAAAAAATTGACCTTGGGTTTGGAGCGCTCGGGGTGGAAAGAGGTGACGAGTTTATTGAAGGGCTGTTTCTCGTCCACCGGCAAAACACGACGCGCAAAGTCGTTCATGGCCAGCACGTTGCGCTGAGCATCCAGATGGATGACGCCGGCCTCGAACTTTTCAAACAGGTACAGGCTGGGGTTGGGCGTGGTTTTGGCGTCCATGGTGTGGTTTGTGATGGCCTCTGACTGCGGCTTCTGGTTTGGGGCAAACGGTTCACACGGCAGCATGGCATGCCACGGCGTGGTGCGAATGGGGCACTTTAACAACGAATCCCAAGTTCCGTTCAAAGCTCCGAGCAACTCACCCAAGCCGCACACCCGTTGGGGGCTGCGCTGGCAGACCCAGACCATCGGAACGGATCATGAAGACTCAAATTGATAAATCAATGAATAAAAGATTTCTGAAGGAGTCAAGTGTCAATTTTTTATATGCCGTTATGCTTCTAATTTTCAAAATGCCATGGAAGTCGGTCATTTGCCGATGTCAGTGGCCCACCTCACCATGCAGACATTGAACACATGCCCTCAGGGGCGAACATGGCTCATCTTGTGTTTATGGGCTTGGGCACTCAGCCCAAACCCCGTGCTCGCGCAGGCCGATCCTGCCGCTGCCCAAAGAAACATTGAACAGCTGGGCCAACAGCTGCGCGAGCGCTCACAACCCAAACCTTTGGTGCATGTGGACACCCTGGGCTTGGAGGCCAGCACCCCGATGACGCGCTTGGCATCACTCAAGGTGCAAAGTGCCATCTTGCCGCAGGCCATTGAGCGCTATTGGCAGCCGCGCATCGGCCAGCCCGTGTCGATTGAACAAATCCAGGCCTTCCATGCCTGGTTTTACGACAAAGCGGCCCGCGAGGGCTTCATGGCTTATGCCAAGACCGAGGTGGTCATGACCCCTGCGGGCGAGCAGTTGCAAGTTCAGGTGATGCAGCCCAAGATCAATGTGGTGCGCGTGCTGTCCCTCAATGGCCAGCCCGATGCGGCCCATTTGAAGCGGATTCAAGCGCGTTTTGCCGACAAGTTTCAAGCGGGTGTGGCGCTGGACACCTTGGCGCTGGACCAGTTGCTTGATTCGGCCAGCTTTGACCTGCCGGTCGAGCTCGAGGCCACCTTGCGAGCGGTGGGCCCCGAGTTGCTGGACTTGGTGATCACGGTGGCCCCGGCGCAGGCCCAGCCTGGACACTGGTTGTCGGGTGTGGCGCAGCTCAACAACCACGGTCTTCGGCAATATGGTCGCGCTCAGCTGATGGCCGCCAGCACCGTGGGCATGCCCGGCATCAAATCACAGCTGTCTTTGTTGGCCCAAGCCTCTGAGGGCATTGCGTATGGGCGGGCGGATGTCGAATTTTTGCTGCCTGCTGTGGGTGGCCGTGGCCAGGTGTTTGGTTCTTATTCGCGCAGCCGCTCGGTGTTGGGCGGATCGGCCAGCACGAAGGGCCAGTCCACCGAGCTGGGCTTGGGGCTGACACGCATTCTCGGGGGGTCTCGTGATGTCGTGTTCAAAGGTCAGATGGACGTTGTCACGCGCCAAAGCGAGAGCCGCTTACAGGCCACAGACGCGCCCATCTCCAACACCAAAGACCATCAATGGCGCTGGCGCTTGAGTGCGGACAACGAGCGCTTGTCCAATCAACCTGTGCGGGCCGAGATGGGCTTGACCCTGGGCCAGTACCCCGATGCGGTCAGCTTGGCCGTGCCCGCTGGCAGCTATGCCCGCGTGGACCTTGCGCTCAAAAGCCAGACACACATCAATGCCAGTGGCTCTTTGCGCCTGAATGCCCGTGTGCGGGGCCAATGGGCCAACCGCAACCTGGACGGTTACAACCAAATCACTTTGGGGGGTGTCAACGGCGTGCGGGCCTACACCAGCGCCGACGGCACAGGTGACCGGGGTGTGCTGGGCACCTTGGAGCTGAGCCAGTCCTTGCCCTTCAATACAACGGTGTCGGTCTTTTATGACGTGGGTCAAGTCGTGCCCCAAGTCCATCCTTTGGCCAGTGCCACTGTGCAGCGTTATGCGCTGCAGGGCTCGGGCTTGCAAGTGCAAGGGCGTTATTTTCAGGTGCAGTACGCCCTGACTTGGGCCAGAGGGCACCGTGGCTACAAGGGCTGGGTGCCCAGCAACATCGAGTCTGAGCCCAACAACCAACGCGTCAATCTGTCTGTGAGCTATGCGTTTTGAACAAGAAGTCAAGCTTTTGGTGAATTTGAATATAAATCTATGTATTTAATAATTTCGGCAATAAAAGCAAAAAAGTTTCGTTAAAACTGCCTGAATACCCCAATTGGACAATGATAGAAGTTCCAAGGAAATCGAAAATTGACAAATAAGCACTCATAACTGATAGATAAGCGTTTTTGGCTTTTCGCGTGTGGGTGCGTCACTTGACGAATTCCTGCCGTGAACCATCTTTGCTACAAAACCATCTTCTCTAAGCGCTTGGGCACCTTGGTGGCTGTGGGTGAACATGCTTGCAGCCAGTCCAAAGGACAAGGTGCCAGCGCAGCCCCAGGTGCAGCAGGTGCAGCAGGTTTCTTCGATGCACGCTTTGTGGGCACGCTGGCGCTGGGCTTTGCTTCGGTGAGTCTGGGCTGGAGTCAAACCCTGCCCCAAGGGGCGCAAGTGGCGCAAGGGGTGGTCAGTGTCAGCCAGTCGGGTCACCAAATGGCCATCACCCAAAGCACGCCCAAAGCGGTGGTCAATTGGCAAAGCTTCGATATCGGCCAAAACGCCAAGGTCACCGTGCTGCAGCCCAGCAGCCAGTCGGTGTTGCTCAACCGCGTGCTGTCAGACAACCCCACCCAAATTCTGGGCCAGTTGCAAGCCAACGGTCAGGTGGTGCTGGTCAACCCCAAAGGCATCGTGGTGGGCAGCGATGGCAGTGTGAGTGCCAGCGCCTTCACGGCCTCCACCCTCAA
This sequence comes from Comamonadaceae bacterium PBBC1, assembly GCA_002256145.1. Taxonomy (GTDB): domain Bacteria; phylum Pseudomonadota; class Gammaproteobacteria; order Burkholderiales; family Burkholderiaceae_C; genus Limnohabitans_A. Next base: position 197,691 of record NKIP01000003.1, on the reverse strand, counting down.
CATCAGCGACGCCGACTTCATGGCCGGCAACATGCGGTACACCCGCGACGGCAGCACGGGCCAAGTCATCAACAAAGGCCGCATCGAAGTGGCCCCCGGCGGCTATGTGGCCTTGCTGGGTGCCAGCGTCAGCAACGAAGGCCAGATCATCGCGCCCCAAGGCGGCGTGGCTTTGGGAGCCGCCGACACCGTGACGGTGCCGCTGGGCCGCACCGGCAAGATCAAGTTGGAGCTGACACCCGCCAGCATCAACGCTGCAGTGGCCAACCAAAAAGACGGCGTGATTGTGGCCGACGGCGGTCAGGTCTACCTGCAGGCCGCTGCACTGGGTCAAGCCGTGGCCAGCGTGCTGAACTCGGGCAGCATCGACACCAGCGGTGGACAAGCCGGTGTGGTGCATTTGTTGGCCGACGGCGGCCAGATCAAGGTGGACGGCCGCATCACCGCCAACAGCTCGGGGCAAGATGACCAGGGCCACACCCGCAAAGGCGGCGACATTGTCATCGGTCGCGACGAAGACACGGGGGTGTTGGCCAAGGCCACCGACGTGAGCGGTGCCAAGTTGGAAAGCCAGCGCGGCTTTGTCGAGACTTCGGGTGACCACCTGGTCACACGCGAGGTCTCTGTCAAAGCAGCCGAGTGGTTGCTGGACCCGTCTGACATCACCATCTCCAGCGCCGCCGACAGCAATGTGACGGGCACCAGCCCTGCCGACACCACGCCCAACGGGGCCACGGGCACCAGCAGCGTGGTCAGCGTCAACACCATTCAGACGGCCATCAACGCGGGCACCAGCGTCACCATCAAAACCACCAATGACAGCAACACCACGGGCGCTGGCAACATCACCCTCGCCAACGCCTTGGTCTTCAACAACCAAGGGGCCACAGACGCCAGCTTGAACCTGGTGGCCGACAACGGCATCACGCAAAACGCGGGCGCATCGATCACCACCAACGCCGCAAGCGCCCAACGGGTCAACGTCAACTTGACGGCCAACGGCAACTACCAGGGCAACACAGCCGAACACGCCAGCAGCCAAGGCATTGTGCTGAGCAGCACCATCAACACCAATGGCGCGGTCACCTTGACGGGCACCCACAAAAATACGGGTGCAGGGGCTGGCGTCCAATTCGGTTCCGGTGCCAGCATCACCACCCCAGGCGCTGTGACGGTCACGGGCACATCGACTTCTGGAACAGGCTACGGTGTTGTCTTGAACAACACCCTCATCGATGCAGGCACCACAGGTGACATTTCGATCACGGGGACGTCCACAGGCAATCACGGCGTTTTCAACAATTTGACATACAGCAACGCCTACAACATGAAGTTGCTGGGCAAAAATGTCTCCATCCATGGCAGCACATCGGGTGCGGGTTCATCGGGTTTTCTCAGCTACATCGGTGCATTCGCGGGCAACACCGTTACAGCAGCCGAGAATCTGTCGATCACCGGCATCGTGAATGGCGAAGGCTCCGGCAAAGCCATTGATCACGGCACGACCAGCTGGCAAAACCTGGTCAGCGCGTACACAGCGGGTGGAACCCTCAGCATCACCGGCACCAACGCCTCTGCGGCCAACACCAGTCCCACCATCAGCATGGTGGGTGTTCAGGCCAGGGCCGACGGGGACCTGACCGTCAGTGCCACCACCAACAACGCCGCCACAGACGCGATTTTCATCAATTCTTCCGCATACTTTGCAGGTGTCCCAGCTCCAGGCTATATAGGCGGCGCATCTTCATTTGTCTCGACAGGTGGCAACACCACCCTCAAGAGCAATCAAGGTTCGATCTTGATTCAAGACGGGGTACCCAACTCGGTGACCTCAACGGCCATCACCGGCAAGAACGTGATCATCGACAACACGGGCGGCACGTTCGCTGGGGGCGTTTTCACGGCAGGCAGTGGTGTGTCCACAGCCTCTGGCCGCTCAGGCGTCCAAATCGCTGACAGCTTGCGAGCCACCGACCCGAATCTGGCCAGCAACCCAATGCTGCGCACCATCACCGCGACTGACGGGGGTCAGATCGTTTTGAGCGGCAAGAAGGCAAGCACTCTGGGCAGCGGTGTTGAAATCAAAAGTTCCGCCGCTTTGACGGCCGCGAACATCACCATCAACGGCGAAAACACCGGCGCATCTGGCGCGGCGATCAACATCAGCAATGGGGCTGCCAGGTTGACATCCACACAAGCCACCACATTGACTTCTGGCGGGGTGGGCTCTGGCACTTCTTTGGTGGCTGCTGGCAACATCTCTGTCGGCACCCAACTCACAGTCACCAACCCTGCGGTGGGCTCCATTTCGGGCACGATCAGCGGCACCGGCTCATTGCTGAAATCAGGCGCAGGTCAACTGACCTTGTCAGCCTATAACGCCACCACAGCGAACTACGAGACCAACACATTCTCGGGGGGCACCACCATCAGTCAAGGCGCACTGGTGATCGGGCATGGCGGTGGCAACTACAACAAAACGGCAGGCACCGGCGCGATCGTTGTGGGCGATCTCAACACGGGCAACAACAACGTGAGTTTGCTGGTCGAAAAAGGCATGCCTGGCAATCAATGGGGTTACCTGACCAGAGACATCACTTTCACCAACAATGGCACCGGCACAGCCACCTTGGGCACCACCTATGGACCTGCGGGAGAGACGGGGCGAGGCTGGTCGACGGTCAACAGCAAAATCACCTTGAATCGCGATGTGGTCATGAACGATGCCACCAACGACCGATTGACACTGGACGGTCAAATCACAGGCACGGGCAACATCACTTTGACCGGCACGCGCATCACGATGGGCACCGTCAGCGGGACAGGAATTTCGGCCAATGATTTTGTGGGCAATGTCACCATTTCCTCGGGCACGGTGCTTCAAGCCAGCGCCAAGTACAACCTGCCCACTACGACGAATGTGATCAACAACGGCACACTGCGCATGCTGGATGGCAATCACCAATCGATCGATGGGCTTTCGGGTTCGGGCAAAGTCGAAACCACAAGCACTTCAGGCGGCTTGCTGACCACCTTCAGCGTGGGCAACAACAACAGCAGTGCAACGTACACCGGCACCATTGTCGGGACTTCATCACCCTTGAACTTGGTCAAAAACGGCACGGGCACACAAGTTCTGGCGGGCAACAACAATTACGCCGGCACCACCACCATCAATGCAGGCACCTTGCAAATTGGCAACGGTGGTACGTCGGGCACCATTGGTACAGGAGCCATCACCGACAACGGTGCCCTGGTTTTTAACCGCAGCGATAACGCTTTGGTGGTCAGTGCCAAAATTTCTGGCACGGGCACTGTGACCCAAGCGGGCACAGGCACCACCACGCTCACAGCCAACAACGACTGGAGCGGCTCCACCACCATCAGCGCAGGCACTTTGCAAATTGGCAATGGCAGCAGCACAGGCACACTGGGAACATCGCCCACCGTCAACAACAACGGCACACTGGCGTTCAATCGCAGCGACAACATCACGGTGGACCAGCAAATCACCGGCACGGGTGGTTTGACCAAGGCTGGCACTGGCACGCTGACATTGATGGACTCGGCCAGCCTCAACGGTGCCAACAACTACAGCGGTGTGACCACCATCAGTGCTGGCACTTTGCAAGTGGGCGATGGTGGCACCTCGGGCCATTTGGGCACCGGCAACATTGTGGACAACGGCAAACTGGTGATCAAGCGGTCTGATGCGGTCGTGATCAGCAAAACCATCAGTGGTTCAGGGACCTTTGAGCAATCGGGTTCTGGCACCACAACCTTGTCGGCTTTAAACACTTACGCTGGTGCCACTGTCGTCAATCAGGGGGTGCTCTCCATCACAGGCGATTACTCAGGTACGTCGTACGGCACACCCTCTTACGACATCAAAGCCGGTGCAGAGTTGAATTTCGACACCGGAGCCCGGTCCATGGATTACCGGTCAACCGCTTTCACCGGTTCCGGCACCTTGAGCAAAACGGGTACGGGCGCATTGAGATGGGGAGGCGGCGTGGCCAACTTCGGCTTGTCGGCCGGTGCGCTCATTGATGTGAGAGCAGGCAGCTTGGTCGGCGCGTCGAATGCCAATGACATCTGGACCAACAACAAAGCTTCACTGAATGTTGCAACCGGTGCCACGTTTCAGGGTGTGGAAGGCAACATCATCGTGGATGCCTTGACCGGCGGTGGAACGGTCAACTCAGGGTTTCCAGGTTATGCGTATGGCATCAATGTGGGTGTCAACAACGGCTCGGGCACATTTTCAGGGCTTATCCAAAATAGCAACGGTGCCGCAGCGAGACTGACCAAACTAGGCACAGGCACACAGATCCTGACGGGCAACAACACCTACACCGGCACCACCACCATCAGTGCGGGTGTCTTGCAGGTCGGCAAAGGTGGCACCACCGGCAATTTGGGCACAGGCGCCGTCATCGACAACGCCGCTTTGGTCTTTAACCGCAGCAATGCGCTGACCGTGATGAACGATATCAGCGGCACGGGCACGCTGACGCAATCCGGGACAGGCACCACCATCCTGACAGGCACGAACACTTATTCGGGCACCACCACCCTCAGCACAGGCATTTTGCAAGTGGGCAACGGTGGCACCTCTGGCACCTTGGGCACCGGCGCAGTGGTGAACAACACCCATCTGGTGTTCAACCGTTCCAACGCCTTGCTGGTGAGCGGTGCCATCAGCGGCACAGGCGCCTTGACCCAAATGGGTTCGGGCACAAGCACCTTGGCGGCAGACAACACGTATGCAGGCACCACCACCGTCAGTGGTGGCACCTTGCAGGTGGGCAACGGTGGCAGCACAGGCACCTTGGGCGCAGGCGATGTCACGCTCAGCAACAACGCCACTTTGAGCTATGTGCGCTCCGCCAGCACCACCATCGCCAACACCATTTCTGGCGCAGGCAACGTGTCGGCCAACATCACGGGTGCAGCCAGTGACCTGACGGTCAACAGCAGCATCAACCTGACGGGCGGTAAGGCGAACTTGGTCACCGATGGCAACCTGTTGGTGAAGCAAGGCATCAGCACGACAAACGCCACGGCGTCAGCCGTGTTTCTCGAATCCGGCAAATCCACGGCAGCGGGCACAGCCACAGGCGGCGACATTCAGATTTCGGGCAGCGGTGCGGTCACCGTGGGCAGCGGTGGACGCGCCACCTACATGACAGGCTCCATTGCAGGCAGCACCGGCATGGGCGTCTTGGCCGGCAACAACCGCTACAACAGCGATGAGACCACCACCAACTACACCGCCGCCCTGGGCTCTGGCGCTTATGCCATTTACCGCGAAAAACCCTTGGTCTCGGTGCAAGTCAACAGTGTCACCAAAACCTATGACGGCCTCGTTTTCTCGGGAGGCACGCTCAACACCACCTTGACGTCTGGCGCATTGCGCAATGGCGACACCTTCTCAGCGCTGACCGCAAATGCTTCGTTCGGCGGGACTTCGCAAGGCAGCAAAAATGCATCGGCCACGCCTTATTCAATTTCTGTCACCGACACGGGTGGCAAAAATGCGCTGGGCTATGGGCTGACGTACAACGCCGGCAGCTTGACCATCAACAAGGCCAACCTCACGATCACCGCCAACCCGGTCACCAAAACCTATGACGGCACCGTCAACGCCACGGGCACAGGCACCGTTGCGGCCCTGGCGGGTGTGGCAGGCGGCGACGTGGTCAACAACGCGGGCAAGCAAGCCTTTTTGGATGCCAATGCAGGGTCCAACAAAACCGTGCGTGCCTCTGGTGTGACGATCAAAGATGCGGCCAATGCCGACATGACCGGCAACTACAACATCACCTACACCGACAACACCAGCAGCCTGATCAACAAGGCCAACCTGACGGTCACGGCGAACGACGATGCCCGTTTTGTGGGCCGAACCGATGCCGCCGGTTTTGCGGGTGTGCACTACACCGGCTTGGTCAATGGCGAAACCAGCAGCGTGCTGGGGGGCACCTTGGCCATCACACGCAGCAACGACTCGACGGGCACTGCCGGTGTTTACACAGGTGTTTTGTCGCCATCGGGTTTGACATCGGGCAACTACAACATTGCTTTTGCCACGGGCACTTACACCATCGTTCCTGCCAATCAATTGCTGATTCGCAACGCAAACATCGATGCCGCCTACGGCAGCAGCTGGACGTATGACCCCACAGCCCAGTATCTGGACGGCAACAACGACGCCATCATCACCCTGAGTCGCACTGGAACAGGCAACAGCTTCACGTTCAGCGATGGCCTGGGCACATCGGTCAACGCCACGCTCAAGGCTTATGCAGGCACCAACCTGGCGGGGCTGAGCAGCTCTGGCCACACGGTGGTTGGCAACTACAGCATCAAAGACATCAGCCCCACGGTGGTGGGGGGCAACTTTGTGGGGGCCCCCGTGTTTGCGGGTCAGTTGAATGTGCTGGCCAAGGCCGTCACGCCCAATGCCACTGGCGTGAGCAAAGTCTACGACGGCACCACGGCCATGAACAACGTGGTCTTGGGCTTGACGGGGCAAGTGACAGGTGATGGCCTGACCATCAGTGGCACAGGGTCGTTCACCAACAAAAACGCGGGCACGGGCCTGGGTTATACCATTGCCAACATGGCCTTGAGTGGTGCCGATGCTGCCAATTACTACCTGAGCGGCAACACCTCCAGCCTTTCGGGCACAGACGGCATCATCACCCCGGCCACGTTGAAGCTGACCACCAGCAACGTGAGCAAAACCTACGACGGCACCACCAGTGCCATGGGCTCAGCGGTGGCCACACAAAGCACGCAACTGTTTGGCTCGGACACGGTCAGCGGTGGCACGTTTGCTTTCACCGACAAAAATGCAGGCACCGGCAACAAAGTGGTGCAAGTGTCTGGCGTCACCCTCAACGATGGCAACGGTGGCGGCAACTACATCGTCGAATATGTCAACAACACGACCAGCACCATCCACAAAGCCGACTTGGCGATCCAAGCAGTCACCGACACCAAGACCTATGACGGCACGGTCGTGTCGGGCAAAGTGCTTGAAGTGAACAACGCCAGTGGCAGCACCGACGTGGTGACGGCTTCGCAGGAATTTGCGAGCAAAAACGCTTTGGGCACCAGCGGCAGCACATTGCAGGTGAAGTCGGGTTACACGGTCAAAGACACGGGTGGTGCCGACATGAGCGGCAACTACAACATCAGCACGACCACCGCCGCAGGCACCATCGACAAGAAGAACGTCACCCTGGACAGCATCAGCGCAGACCACAAAACCTACGACGGCAGCGACCAAGCCAGCATCACCTCGGGGGCCATCAGCACAGGCGTGGGTTCCGAGACTTTGAGCGTCAGTGGCTTGGGCACGTTTGCAGACAAGCATGTCGCCAGTGGCAAGACGGTCACCGTGTCCGATGTGGCGACATTGTCCAAGACCGATGGCACAGGCAGTTGGGCCAACTACAACCTGACCACCACAGGCACACTCACCACCACGGCCAATATTTCGGCCCGGACCTTGATCCTGGCTGCAGCCACCGACAGCAAAACCTACGATGGCACCACCAGCTCCTCGGCTGCGGTGCTCATCACCGGGGCGCAAACCGGTGACACCATTTCTGCCAACCAGGTGTTTGCCAGCAAGCATGCTTTGGGTGCAAACAACTCTGTTTTGAAAGTGGGCAGCTTCACCATCGAGGATGGCAACAACGGCAACAACTACGTGGTCAGCCAAAACACGGCCTCGGGCACCATCCAAAAAGCCAACTTGACCGTCACGGCCACGCAGCTCGAAAAAACCTACGACGGCACCACCACGGCCACGGGCTCGGGCACCGTGGGCACATTGGCAGGACAAGCCGCCGGAGAAAGCGTCAACGCGGCAGGCTCGCAAGCTTTCTTGAGCAAGAACGCAGGCCAGGCCAACAAATACGTTCGGGCATCGGGCGTGACCATCAAAGACAGTGCCAACGCCGATGTCACCAGCAACTACGACATCAGCTACATCGACAACACCAGCAGCACCATTCACAAGGCCGATCTGGTGGTGAGCTTGGCCGATCAGACCAAGGTGTACGACGGCACCACCACCGTGACCTTGGCCTCCAGTGCCTTCACGGCCACAGGCGTGACGGTCGGCGGTGTCACCGAAAGTGCCACGGTCAAGTCAACAACGGGCACTTACAACGACAAAAACGTGGCCTCAGCCCACACCGTCACCGCCACCTTGTCCGGTGCTGATTTCAGCTCGGGCACGGCCGATGTGAGCAACTACAACTTGCCCGCTTCGGTCAGCAACACCAGCAGCACCATCACCAAAGCCAATCTTGCCGTGACCCTGGCCAACCAGACCAAGGTGTACGACGGCAACGCCAACGCCACCTTGGCCGCCGGTGCCATCACGGCCACAGGCGTGACCGTGGGCGGCGTGACCGAAACAGCCACCGTCACCCAAACTGTGGGCAGCTACAACAGCAAGAACGTGGCCAGCGCCAACACCGTGACCGCCCATTTGGCAGCGGGTCAGTTCACCGCAGGCACAGCAGATCTGGGCAATTACAACCTGCCCACCACGGTCAGCAACACCACCAGCACCATCACCCAGGCCGCGCTGACCCTGACGGCCAACAGCGACACCAGCAAGGTCTACAACGGCAGTGAACAAAGTGTGAGCGGCTTTGCCATCACCAGTGGCAGTCTGCAGGGAACGGACAGCTTGGCGGTGGACCTGGCCAACATCACGGCAGGCGCCAAAGCCACCCACGCAGGCACACACACCAGCACAGTCAACGACAGTGCTTACACCAACGGCAACTACGCCATCACCAAAGTCAACGGCACGCTGTTCATTGACCAAAAAGAGGTCAGCTTGGCCGCCGCCAAAACCTATGACGGCAGCAAAACACTCACGGGCACACAGCTGAGCATCACCACGGGCGTGGGCAGTGAAACGCTGGGCTACACCTTGGCCACGATCCGCAGCAAAAACGTGGGCGACAACAGCAGCAACTTTGTGGATGCCGTGAGCTTGAGCAACGGCAGCAACGGTGGCTTGGTCAGCAACTACAAATTGCCCGCCTTGTCCGCAAGCGTGAATAACTCGGTTGTTTTGACTGCCAAGGCCTTGACCGGTGCCATTGCCGATGTCACCACCACGTACGGCACGGCCACAGCCACCGGTGCTGTCAGCCTGAGCGGAAAAGTGGGCACCGACGATGTTCTGGCTGCCAGCACCGCAACCCTCGTGAGTGCCGCCACCAGCACCAGCGGTCAAATCCGTGCAGGCAGCTATGTGCAAACGGTCAGCGCTGGCTTGACCGGCGCCGATGCGGGCAACTACAGCTTTGCAGGTTCCACGACCCCCACGGCCAACTACGTGGTCAACAAGTTGGCTTTGACCGGCGCGATTGCACAAGGCTTGAGCACTTACAGCAACACGCTGGTGGCCGGTGCTGTGAGCCTGACCAACACCGTGAGCGGTGACGATGTTTTGGCCAGCGGTGTGAACATCGACACCACCGGCAAGACCAGCACCAGCGGCCACCTCAAAGCCGGTGTGCACACGGGCATTCAAACACTCACGGGCCTGACGGGTGCTGACAAAGACAACTACACCTTTGCCGATATCAAAGGCGATTACAAAGTCAACCAGCTCGCCTTGACTGGCACCATCGCCAAGGGTGAGACCGTTTACGGTGCCAACTTGCTGACCGGTACCGTCAACTTGACCAACAAAGTCGGCACCGACGTGGTGGATGCCAGTGGTGTGAGCATTGACACCACAGGCAAGACCAGCACCAGTGGCAAGCTCAAGGCCGGAGAACACACGGGCATCCAGACCCTCAGCGGTTTGACGGGCACTGACAAAGACAACTACAGCTTTGCCGATGTCAAAGGCGACTACAAAGTCAACAAACTGGCCTTGACCGGCGGCATTGCCCAGGGCGAGAGCATTTACGGATCGGCCTTGCAAGCGGGTGCAGTGACACTGACCAACAAGGTCGGCACCGACGTGGTGGATGCCAGTGGCGTGACCATCGACACCACAGACAAGACCAGCACCAGCGGCAAGCTCAAAGCAGGCATGCACACCGGCGTTCAGACCCTCACGGGCCTCACGGGCGCTGACATGGACAACTACACCTTCGCCGCCGTCAAAGGCGATTACAAAGTCAACAAACTGGCCTTGACGGGTTCGATTGCACAAGGCTTGACCACTTACGGCGACGCCTTGGTGGCCGGCACGGTGACGCTGATCAACAAGGTCGGCACCGACGTGGTGGACGCCAGTGGCGTGAGCATAGCCACCACAGGCAAGACCAGCACCAGAGGCAAGCTCAAGGCCGGTGAACACACGGGCATCCAGACCCTCACTGGCCTCACGGGTGTCGACATGGACAACTACACCTTCGCCGACGTCAAAGGCGATTACACCGTCAACAAGCTGGCCTTGTCTGGCACCATCGCCAAGGGTGAGACTGTTTACGGATCGGCCTTGCAAGCGGGTGCGGTGACCCTTAGCAACAAGGTCGGCACCGACGTGGTGGACGCCAGCGGCGTGAGCATAGCCACCACAGGCAAGACCAGCACCAGCGGCAAGCTCAAGGCCGGTGAACACACGGGCATCCAGACCCTCACGGGCCTCACGGGTGCCGACATGGACAACTACACCTTCGCCGATGTCAAAGGCGATTACACCGTCAACAAACTGGCCTTGACGGGTTCGATTGCACAAGGTTTGACCACTTACGGCGACGCCTTGGTGGCCGGCACGGTGACGCTGAGCAACAAGGTTGGCACCGACGTGGTGGACGCCAGTGGCGTGATCGTCGACACCACAAACAAGACAAGCACCAGTGGCCACCTCAAAGCGGGCGTGCACACCGGCGTTCAGACCCTCACGGGCCTCACGGGTGCGGATACGGACAACTACACCTTTGCCGACATCAAAGGCGATTACAAAGTCAACAAGCTGGCCTTGACCGTCGCTTCCATCGCAGACGTGTCGACGACTTACGCCACGGCAGCTGATGCAGGTGTTGTGAGCTTTGGCAACAAGCAAGGTGCTGACAAAGTCACCGCATCTGCTTCCATCGTGGGCGGCACCAACAGCACCAGCGGCCACCTCAAAGCAAGCAGCTACAAACAAACCGCTACCGCCATCAGCGGTGACGATGCGGGCAACTACAGTTTTGAGAGTTTCACGACCACGGACAACAACTACGTGGTCAACAAACTGGCCTTGACCGGCGCGGCCATTGCAGGCGTGAGCACCACTTACGCCACCGCGGCCAATACAGGTGCCGTGAGTTTTGCCAACGTCCAAGGTGGTGACAAAGTCACTGCTTCGGCTTCGATCGTTGGCGGTGAAAACAGTTCAAGCGGCCATCTCCAAGCAGGCAGCTACCAGCAAACCGCCACCACCATCGGTGGTGACGATTCAGCCAACTACAGCTTTGCAGGCTTCACCACCACTGACAACAACTACGTGGTCAACAAGCTGGCCTTGACCGGCGCAGCCATTGCAGGTGTGACCACCACCTACGCTACGGCGGCCAACACAGGCGCCGTGAGCTTTACCAACGTCCAGGGTACTGACAAAGTCACTGCTTCGGCTTCGATTGTTGAAACCGCCACCAGTACCAGCGGCCACCTCAAAGCAGGCAGCTACCAACAAACCGCCACCGCCATCAGCGGTGACGATGCGGCCAACTACAGCTTTGCTGGCGTCACGACCACTGACAACAACTACGTGGTCAACAAGCTGGCTCTGACTGGCGCAGCCATTGCAGGCGTGAGCACCACCTATGCCACAGCGGCCAACACAGGCGCCGTGAGCTTTACCAACGTCCAGGGTGCCGACAAAGTGACGGCATCTGCTTCCATCGTGGGCGGCTCCAACAGCACCAGTGGCCACCTCAAAGCAGGCAGCTATCAACAAACAGCCACCGCCATCAACGGTGACGATGCGGGCAACTACAGCTTTGGTGGAGTCACCACGACTGACAACAACTACGTGGTCAACAAACTGGCCTTGTCTGGCGCAGCCATTGCAGGTGTGACCACGACCTACGCTACGGCGGCCAACGCAGGTGCTGTGAGCTTTACCAACGTCCAGGGTACTGACAATGTCAATGCTTCGGCTTCGATCGTCGACGCCGTTACCAGCACCAGTGGCAACCTCAAAGCAGGCAGTTACAAGCAAACAGCCACTGCGATCACCGGTGACGATTCAGCCAACTACAGCTTTGCTGGCGTTACCACCACTGACAACAACTACGTGGTCAACAAGCTGGCCTTGTCCGGCGCAGCCATTGCAGGTGTGACCACCACTTACGCTACGGCGGCCAACGCAGGCGCCGTGAGCTTTACCAACATCCAGGGTACGGACAAAGTCACTGCTTCAGCTTCGATCGTCGATACCGCCACCAGCACCAGTGGCAACCTCAAAGCGGGCAGCTACAAGCAGACCGCCACTGCGATCAGCGGTGACGATGCGGCCAATTACAGCTTTGGAGGCTTCACCACCACGGACAACAACTACGTGGTCAACAAACTGGCCTTGACCGGCGCGGCCATTGCAGGCGTGAGCACCACTTACGCCACCGCGGCCGATGCGGGTGCTGTGAGCTTTACCAACGTCCAGGGTGCTGACAAAGTCACTGCTTCGGCTTCCATTGTGGGAGGCTCCAACAGCACCAGTGGCCAGCTCAAAGCAGGCAGCTACCAACAAACAGCCACTTCGATCAGCGGCGATGACGCGACCAACTACAGCTTTGCTGGCATCACGACCACTGACAACAACTACGTGGTCAACAAGCTGGCCTTGACCGGCGCGGCCATTGCAGGCGTAACCACGACTTACGCCACTGCGGCCGATGTGGGCGCAGTGAGTTTTACCAATGTTCAGGGTGCTGACAAAGTCACTGCTTCGGCTTCCATTGTGGGAGGCTCCAACAGCACCAGTGGCCACCTCAAAGCAGGTAGCTACCAGCAAACAGCCACCGCCATCAACGGTGAAGATGCGGCCAACTACAGCTTTGGTGGCATCACGACCGCTGACAACAACTACGTGGTCAACAAGCTGGCCTTGACCGGCGCAGCCATTGCAGGTGTGAGCACCACCTACGCCATAGCGGCCAACACAGGCGCTGTGAGCTTTACCAACGTCCAGGGTACTGACAAAGTCACGGCTTCGGCTTCCATCGTGGGTGGCTCCAACAGCACCAGCGGCCACCTCAAAGCAGGCAGCTATCAACAATCAGCCACCGCCATCAACGGTGACGATGCGGCCAACTACAGCTTTGCTGGCGTCACCACCACTGACAACAACTACGTGGTCAACAAGCTGGCCTTGTCAGGCGCGGCCATTGCAGGTGTAACCACGACTTACGCCACTGCGGCCGATGCGGGTGCTGTGAGCTTTACCAACGTCCAGGGTACTGACAAAGTCACTGCTGCGGCTTCCATTGTGGGTGGCTCCAACAGCACCAGTGGAAACCTCAAAGCTGGTAGCTACCAGCAAACAGCCACTTCGGTCAGCGGTGAAGATGCTGCCAATTACAGCTTTGGAGGCTTCACCACCACGGACAACAACTACGTGGTCAACAAACTGGCCTTGAACGGCGCAGCCATTGCAGGTGTGGCAACCACCTACGCTACGGCGGCCAATACAGGCACCGTGAGCTTTACCAACGTCCAGGGTACTGACAAAGTCACGGCTTCGGCTTCCATCGTGGGCGGCTCCAACAGCACCAGTGGCCACCTTAAAGCAGGCAGCTATCAACAAACAGCCACCGCCATCAACGGTGACGATGCGGCCAACTACAGCTTTGGTGGCATCACGACCGCTGACAACAACTACGTGGTTGATAAAAAATCCATCAGCTTGAGTGGCATCACTGCTGCCAGCAAGGTGTACGACGCCAGCAATGCTGCGACTGTTTCGGTGTCTGGAGCTCACTTCAATGGCCAGATCAGCAGCGATGAGTTGTCTGTGACCTCGACTGGCACATTCAGCGACAAGAATGCGGCCGCAGGCAAAACGGTCACTTTGGTGAATACCTTAGGCGGTGCTGATCTGGGCAACTACACCATCACCGATCAAGTCACTACAACGGCCGACATCAGCAAGAAGTCCATCACACTGAGTGGCATCACTGCCTCTAACAAGACGTACGACGGCAACAACGTTGCTACTGTTTCGGTCACCAGCGCCAACTTCGGGGGTAAGGTCAGTGGCGATGATTTGTCCGTTGCCTCCACAGGCACGTTCAGCGACAAGAATGCGGCCGCAGGCAAAACGGTCACTTTGGTGAATACCTTAGGCGGTGCTGATCTGGGCAACTACGCCATCACTGATCAGGTCACGACCACGGCCGACATCAGCAAGAAGGCCATCACACTGAGTGGCATCACTGCGGCCAGCAAGACGTACGACGGCAACAACGTTGCTGCTGTTTCTGTCACCAACGCCAACTTCGGGGATAAGGTCAGTGGCGATGATTTGTCCGTTGCTTCCACGGGCACGTTCAGCGACAAGAATGCGGCTACTGGCAAAACGGTCACTTTGGTGAATACCTTGGGCGGTGCTGATCTGGGCAACTACACCATCACCGATCAAGTCAGTACCACGGCCGACATCAGCAAGAAGGCCATCACACTGAGCGGCATCACCGCAGCAAGCAAGACCTATGACGGCAGCAAAGCTGCGACTGTTTCAGTTTTTGATGCCGTGTTCAACAACATGGTTGTGGGTGATGAGCTGAAAGTGACCTCGACTGGCACGTTCAGCGACAAGAATGCGGCCACAGGCAAAACGGTCACTTTGGCCAACACCTTCAGTGGTGCCGATCTGGGCAACTACGCCATCACCGACCAAGCCAGTACCACGGCCGACATCAGCAAGAAGGCCATCAGCTTGAACGGCATCACCGCAGCAAGTAAGACCTATGACGGCAGCAACGTTGCGGCTGTTTCAGTTTTGAGTGCCGTGTTCAAGGACATGGTCGAAGGTGATGAACTGACAGTGGCCTCCACTGGCAAGTTCGACGACAAGAATGTGGCCACGGGCAAAACGGTGACCCTGGTGAATACCTTGGGCGGTGCCGATCTGGGCAACTACAGCATCGCTGATCAAGCCAACACCACGGCCGACATCAGCAAGAAAGCCATCACACTGAGCGGCATCACTGCGGCCAACAAGACTTACGACGGCAACAACGTTGCGGCTGTTTCTGTCGTTGGTGTTGTTTTCAAGGACATGGTTGTTGGTGACGATTTGTCTGTCGCCTCCATCGGCACGTTCAGCGACAAGAATGTTGGCGAAAGCAAAACAGTCACGCTCAGCAACACCTTAACGGGTGCCGATCTGGGCAACTACACCATCACCGATCAATCCACCACCACTGCCAACATCTCCAAGAAAGACCTCCACATCAGCGGCCTGACGGCGGCCAACAAGGTCTATGACGGCAACACCCAAGCCAAAGTGGTCACCGGCGCAGCCATCTTTGACGGTTTGGTTCAGGATGATGTGGTGACCCTTTCCGCCACGGGCAGTTTTGATACGCGCCATGTGGGCCAGTCCAAACCGGTTGTCATCAGCACGACTTTGGATGGCCAGGATGTTGGCAACTACAACATCACTTTGCAGTCCCTGACGACGGCCAACATCACCCCTGCCCCCTTGAAAATCAAGGCCAC
Organism: Comamonadaceae bacterium PBBC1; assembly: GCA_002256145.1. Classification (GTDB taxonomy): domain Bacteria; phylum Pseudomonadota; class Gammaproteobacteria; order Burkholderiales; family Burkholderiaceae_C; genus Limnohabitans_A. The sequence continues at coordinate 181,986 of NKIP01000003.1, read as the reverse complement.
CGCCGTTCGCAAAACCTACGATGGCACCCCTTTGGCCAATGGCACGGGCGTGTTGGTGGGCGTGTTGGCCGGAGCTGAGGCAGGCGACAAAATCGATCAAGCGGGCGTTTTGAGCTTCACGGATAAAAATGCGGGCACAGGCAAAACCGTGACCGTCAAGGGCGTTCGCCTGATCGACGGCACCTTGGCCGATGTCACGGGCAACTACAGCATCGAGTACATCAACAGTGTGGAGGGGGTGATTGACCGGGCGCAAGCCAGCATCAGTGCCTCCGCCATGTCGGTGACCTACAACGGCCAAACCCAATCTCAAAGTGCAGCCGTGCTCAGCGGTTTTGTGTCGGGTGATGACGTGCAAGCCGGTGGTTTGGCCAGTGGACGTCAGGTGGGCAGTTATGCCTCTGCGCTGACAGCCGCCGGGCGCGATGTGGGCAACTACACCATCACCTTCAACAATGCGGCCCTGCAGATTGGCAAAAAAGCCGCGAGTTTGTCCTCACTGGACCAAAGTGTGGTTTACAACGGTCAGACGCAGAGTCTGGTGGGCACTCAGGGCAGCGGTTTTGTCGTGGGTGACGATTTGATCTTTGGCGGTTTGCCCAGTGGGCGTCAAGTGGGTCAATACACCTCAGCCCTGATGGTTTCCGGCGCGGATGCGGGCAACTACGACATCACCTATGGCCATGGAAAATTGACGATCACGCCCAAAGATGCCTGGGTCTCGGCGCAGGCTCAAAGCGTCACATACAACGGCAGCACACAAATCCAAAGTGCCCCACGTCAAGAGGGATTCATAGCCGGTGATGACGTTGTGGTGACGGGTGCGGCACAGGGGCGCGACGCGGGCAGCTATGCCTCCAATTTGTCGGTCAGCGGAGCCGATGTCAAAAATTACACGGTCCGTTTGCAGCAAGCCGATTTGCGCATTCAAAAAGCGATGCTGGGTTTTGTGGGCACCACGGTGTCTGACAAGTTGGCCGATGGCAACACCGTCGCGCAGGTCAAGGCGGGGCGCATCACCGGTTTGATGGGAGCCGAGTCGCTCAACATCAGCGCAGTGACAGGCCGTTTTGCCGATGCAGCGCCAGGCACAGACAAAGCGGTTGAAGTGGTTTACAGCCTGAGCAATGGCGATCACGGAGGTCGTGCCAGCAATTACGACTGGTCACCGGTGGTGCTCAAAGCCAACATCACGGCGCCCACCGTGTCGAACTTGGTGGTGACGGACAGCCAGGCCGCCAAGCCGACTTTCAGCCGACTTTACTTTCAAGGTTTTGGGGGCTTGGGTGGTGTGGGTGCGGCCATGGGACAAGTCAACTACAGCATTCGCACCCAGCCAGCTCAGGCGTGCACGCCCCAAAAACTGGAAGACTGCATTTGTGAGCGAGTCGTGGATTCGGCCATGGAAATTTGTTTCCCCGCTGATCAGGGTCGACAAGCCAAACGCTGAATCTTGCAAAAATTTGACCTGGCCATTTCTGGGTCAAATGGCTGCAAGGGCCACTGTGCACAGGACCCGGTCCTGCGTCAATCGGCTGCAGGCAATTGCAGCTCGATGCAGGCACCGCTGCCGGCATGCTCAGCCAAGACCAAGCGCCCGCCGTTGCGTTTGGCCAAGGATTGCGCCAGCGACAGGCCCAGGCCGACACCTTGCGAAGGGGCGCTGAAAAATGCCGAGCTCACTTGCCGATAAACCTCGGCCGTCATGCCGGGGCCGTTGTCGGTGATGGCCAAGTGCACCGTTGCGCCCGATCGCCAGGCTCGAAAATCGACACGGCGCGTGCTTTGCGGCAAGGTCGCTTGCAGGGCATTGCGCAGCACATGGGCCAGAATTTGCACCAATTGGGCGGCATCAGCGTGCACGAACAACGTGTCTTCAGGCCAGCTGACGTGCATTTGCACCCCCTCGGCCCATGTCCAGCTGCTGGCCAGTTGTTGTGCGTCCAGCATCACTTGCTGGATTTGGACACGGGGGTGAGGGCCGTTTTCTGAGCTGACAAAAGACCGAATGCGGCCCACCAAGTCGCCCGCCTTTTGGGCGTTGCGCTGCAGATCCTGAATGTAGGGGGTCAGGGTGTCGGGGCCTTTGTCCTGAACTTCCATCTCCAACCGATCGGTGATCAGGTACAGGTTGGTCAGGGGTTGGCTCAGTTCGTGGGCCAGTGATGCAGCCATGCCGCCCAAGCCATGGTGGCGGTCGATGTGTGCCATTTGCTCATTCAGACGGATCACCCGCGTTTGATGTGCTTGGTCGGTTCGCAGCGCATGAATTTGGCGGGTCATGTCTTCGAGCTTCAAGCCCAAAAACCCCAGATGCGCCAACATCGTCACAAGCACCACCGCAGCGACCCACAACCATGTGTGGGGGGCGTGCCCGTTTGGCCAAGGCGAGCGCCCGGAGGCCAGCAACACCGACACAAGGGCCAGCGCCAAGGCCGCCGTCAAGAACGCCAAGGCCATGCAGCTTGCTGCTGCACTGTCTTGGCGTCGCCGAATGTCACGGGCCAACAGCCCTGCCCAAAGGCAGCTGCCAGCCAAGGCGATCAACAGCCCCGATGGCCCCAATGCCTGGTTGGGCAAACACTGTGCGAGTGCAGCGGCAAGGCTGCTCAACACCGCGCAGGCGAGCCAGGCTTGTGCCATTTTGAGCGGGCGGTTCAAGACGTGGCGCAAGGCCAGCGCTTGGGCCCACACCCCCCACAGGCACACGCCAGCGATCCCCAAATCCAGCCAGCCGTGAACGTTGTTCCACCACAAGCCCGCCATGCACAGCCCCGCGCCCAATGCCATGGTGCCGCTGCACCACAAGGCAGTGGCACGGGACTTTGTGGATTTCAGCAAGTACTTCACCACACCCGACAGCGCCATGCATGTCCCTCCTGCCAGAAGCAGCGCTGTGGGCAGTTGCAACACCATCAGTTTGGATGTTCAAGAGCGGGCGGCAGGCTCACTGCGGGGCTACAAAACTGCCGGACTTGCCGCCGTGTTTTTCAAGCAGCTTGACGCCGTTGATGGTCATGCCCCGGTCCACAGCCTTGCACATGTCGTAAATGGTGAGCAAGGCCACCTGAACAGCCGTCAAGGCTTCCATCTCCACGCCGGTTTGCCCGGTGACCTCGGCGGTTGCGGTGCAGACCACGCAAGATGCGTCAGGCAAGATCTCAAATTCAACGGCGACACGGGTCAATCCAATGGGGTGACACAGCGGAATCAAATCGCTGGTTTTCTTGGCCCCCTGAATACCGGCAATGCGGGCAATGCCCAGCACATCGCCTTTTTTGGCTGTTCCCGAGGTGACCAAGGCCAGTGTGCTGGGCAGCATGTCAATGCGGCCAGTGGCCACCGCCACCCGTTGGGTCAGGGCTTTGCTGCCCACATCGACCATGTGGGCTTGCCCTTGGGCATCAAAATGGGTCAGAACACCGGAATTCTCGCTCATGGCCATAGGGGTAACACCCGTTTACAAGTGGTTCACAACAATGGCGCATCATACGGGGATTGAACAAGACACGACCGACCTTGAAAAACAAATTGCGTCTCCATTTGTTGCTGGCTTCACTGGCTTGTGCCGTGACTTTTGCGCCTGTCCGGGCACAAACGCTGGGCCTGCCTGCCCTGGGTGACGGGGAAAGCATCTCCTTGAGCGCCGAGAGGCAGTTGGGTGACCGGATTGCCCGTGAGTTGTACCGGGACCCCGATTTTCTGGAAGATGCCGTCCTGGACGAGTACATCCAGCAATTGTGGGCGCCTTTGATCAAATCGGCGGCGGCCCGAGGCGACTTGTCACCCGAATTGCAAGAACGGTTTGCCTGGCGCATTTTGCTGGGCCGCGACAGAACCGTGAACGCCTTTGCTCTGCCGGGCGGGTATTTGGGTGTCCACTTGGGGTTGATTGCCGTGGTCAGTTCGCATGACGAACTGGCCTCGGTCTTGGCGCATGAGTTGAGCCATGTGACCCAGCGCCACATTGCGCGGAGCATGGACGACCAAGCCAAAATGACCCCTTGGGTCATTGGTTCCATGATTTTGGGGGCTCTGGCCGCCAGCAAAAGTGCCCAAGGCGCTCAAGCCTTGATTGTGGGTGGACAGGCCGCAGCCGCGCAGTCTCAGCTGAGCTACTCACGCGACATGGAGCGCGAAGCCGACCGGGTGGGCTATGGCATTTTGGTGGATGCAGGCTATGACCCCAAAGGCTTTGTTGGCATGTTTGCCAAGTTGCAACAAGCCTCCGGTTTGAATGACAGCGGTGCCTTTCCTTATCTGCGCAGCCACCCGTTGACGACGGAGCGCTTGGCTGACATGCAAGCGCGGCAGCAGCTCAATGCCAGCGCGGCAGCTGCGCCCAGCGATGTGGCCCAAGCCATGCTGGCCGCCAGAGCGCGCGTTTTGGCGCAAAGCAGCCCGGACGCCCTGAGGGCCTGGACGCAGGACGAACGCCAGGCGGGTGCAGGGCGCTCTGAGGTCCAGCAAATCGGTGCTTTGTACGCCGCCACACTGGCCTATTTGCAGATGCGCAACATGGAGGGCGCAGACCGCACGCTCGCATCTTTGACCGATCGGCTTGCCAAGGTGCAAGCCGACAAGGGCGGGCAAGGCCTGCTGCAGGCCGCGCCCGAAATGGCGGCAAGCCGTTGGCTGCGCTTGTTGCGTGCGGAAGTGGCCTTCAAACAAAACCGCTTTGAAGCTGTGCTGACCACGCTGGTGCCCAATGGCCCACAGGCCAACTTGCCCCGGCCTGAACTGATCGCGGTGGCACAAGCCTTGCAGCGTTTGCCCCAACACCCGTGGCTTGACGGGGTCACACGCCAGCTGCGCAGCACGGTGCAGCGCTCGCCCAACGACGCCCAGGCTTGGCAAACCCTGGCCGGTTTGCTCTCGCTGCAAGGCGCTGCCCTGGGGGCTTTGCGTGCCGAGGGGGAAGCCCAAATTGCACGCCTGGACTGGACGGGCGCGGTGGACCGCTTGCGGGCGGCCCAAGATCGGGCCAGACAAGGCCGCTTGCAGCCGGGCGATCACATCGAAGCGTCCATTGTGGACGCCCGTTTGCGTTACGCACAAGACCGGCTGCGCGACATGCAGGTTCAGCGCAACTGAGCCAGCCCTGTGAAGTTTGAAGTGAAAGTCTTGGCCCACATCATCAGGCCGGATCAATCAACTCGGTCACGATGTGCGCAGTCCCGCTTGACGCTATGATCGCCGACCTTTGGTACACACGCTATGGCTGGAATCCACATCACCGACATTGAAGCCGCCATCAACCATTGGCGCAGCAAGAACCCCTCGCCCGACGGGGTGTCGCTGCCGCCTGAGCTGCGGGCATTGGCCCAGGTGTATGGGCTGATGGTCTACCACCAGCAGGACTTGGCTGACGAATTCACCTTGCCTGTGAAAGCCGCCGAGGCTTGGCAAGACTGGTATGCCAGCACGCCCGATACGCCGTGCATTGCCATTTGTTCCACCAGCCAGGGTGACGAAACCTGCAAAGGCTGTGGTCGGAGTTTTGAAGAGGTGCAGCTGTGGATTGAGATGAGTCCGGGTGAAAAACGTGCTATTTGGCAGCGCATCACCGCAGAGGGCACCTCGTGGCGCTTTAACCGCTATGCCGAACGCGCCGCCGAAGACCGCCGTTGGGCCAAAGCGGCGGCCGATGCGCAAGTGCCGCTCGATTTGAAACCCTGACAACGTTGAGCACCAGGCGGCTTCGTGGCCGCGAGCGCTCATTCGTCCAAGTCACTGCCCTGAACCACGCGCCGCACCACGTCGGCGTTGAATCCCCGGGTCAGCAAGAAGCGCATTTGCCTGGCCCTGTCTTGCGGGTCTTGGGTGGGGTGACCAAATTTCTTGCGCCACACTTCCGTCGCACGGTGCCATTCCGTTTCTTTCAGGCCCGCCATGGCTTCGGTCACCGCTTCGCCCGACAGCCCCTTTGCGGCGAGCTCTTGCTTGATGCGGGTGCTTCCTAACTTGGCAGACCGACGGTTGACCAAGGAGTCCACGGCGCGGCCGTCGTTGATGAAGTCCCGCGCCTGCAACTCGTCGAGTGCCTTGGCCAATTCGCCGGGTACTTCTTCGTGGGGTGCCAGTTTGCGCTCCAACTCTGCACGGGAGTGTTCACGCTGGCTCAAAAGCCGCAGGGCGCGGCCTTTGAGCGAGGGCTGAAAACCGGGCTTGTTCAAGCGGCTTCGGCCTTGGGGGCGGCGATGGCCGATTCGAGCAAACGGATGCCCAGCGATTCGCGCACTTTGTTCTCGATCTCTCGGGCCAAAGCGGGGTTTTCACGCAGGAATTCACGGGCGTTGTCACGGCCTTGGCCGATTTTTTCGCCTTGGTAGGCGTACCAAGCGCCCGACTTGTCCACAATTTTGGCGGTCACACCCATGTCAATCACCTCGCCTTCGCGGCTGATGCCCGCGCCAAACAAGATGTCGAATTCGGCGGTTTTGAAGGGCGGAGCCACTTTGTTCTTGACCACTTTGACCTTGGTCTCGTTGCCAATCGCGTCGTCACCCTTTTTGATGGTGCCGGTGCGGCGGATGTCCAAACGCACCGAGGCGTAGAACTTGAGCGCGTTGCCGCCGGTGGTGGTTTCGGGGCTGCCGAACATGACACCGATCTTCATGCGGATTTGATTGATGAAGATGACGGTGCAGTTGGTCTTTTTGATGGTGGCGGTCAGCTTGCGCAGGGCCTGGCTCATCAAACGCGCTTGCAGGCCGGGCAGGCTGTCGCCCATATCGCCTTCGATTTCGGCCTTGGGCGTGAGCGCCGCCACCGAGTCGATGACGACCAGATCAACCGCGCCTGAGCGCACCAGACTGTCCACAATTTCCAGGGCTTGCTCGCCAGTGTCGGGCTGGCTGACCAGCAGTTCTTGCAGGTTGACACCCAGGTTTTGCGCGTATTGCACGTCCAGGGCGTGCTCGGCGTCGACAAAGGCACAGGTGCCGCCCAAGCGCTGCATTTCAGAGATGACTTGCAAAGTGAGGGTGGTTTTGCCCGAGGACTCAGGGCCGTAGATTTCGATCACCCGGCCACGGGGCAGGCCACCCACGCCCAGTGCGATGTCCAGACCCAAAGAGCCGGTGGAGACGACTTGGATGTCGGCGATGACTTCGCCTTCGCCCAGACGCATGATGGTGCCTTTGCCGAATTGTTTTTCAATCTGGGCCAGGGCGGCTTGCAGGGCTTTGGACTTTTCGCTGTTCACGTCGCTCATGAAAATCTCCTTGAATATCAATGGGTTGTGGCACCAGTGGGCTGGGTCATGTGCTGTTGACTGGATGCTTGAACAGTACTGTAAACGAGCTGTATAAACCTGTAAACTCAATTTTTAGTCAGTTTACCTTATCATTTGCGACCATGGAACTCACCCCCACCACACCGCCTGAGGGCCTTGAGAGACACGATGACCGATGGCGGCAAACCCATTTGGGCCGATTGCTTGGACACGCCATGCGCCGCTTTGATGAGCGTGTGCTTTACCTCATGGCGGGCAACGAAGGTGTGCCTTTGGCTTTGGCCAATTTGGCAGCACGCGACCAGATCAGTGCAGCCCATGTGCACATCACGCGGCATTTGGCGTTGGAGGGCTCGCGCCTGACCGATCTGGCCCAAGCGGCGGGCATGAGCAAACAGGCCATGGGCGACTTGGTGGACCAGTGCACGGCCTGGGGTTTGGTGCGGCGTGAAGTGGACACAGCCGATGCCCGTGTCCGTCGGGTGGTGTTCACGCCCGTGGGATTGGCTTGGTTGCAGGCATTCAAGGACGCCGTGGCCCAAGCCGAAGCGGAGTTTCGAGCCGCCGTGGGCAAGGATGTGGCCACTGTGGTGGCCTTGGGCTTGGAGGCCTACGCGTCCTGAGCCTTGCGCAAGGGTTGGCTAAGGTGGAACTAGAATCAGAATGCCCGTACCGGCACACCCGAGAGCCTCACACAACAACAGGAGACCGCCATGCGTATTTTGATTGCCGAAGACGACCAGGTTCTGGCCGATGGTTTGTTACGCACTTTGCGCAGTGCCGGAGCTGCCGTCGATCACGTGGCCAGTGGCAGTGAAGCCGATGCGGCCCTCATGACCAACAATGAATTTGATCTGTTGATTCTGGACCTGGGTTTGCCCAGAATGCATGGATTGGAGGTGCTCAAGCGTTTACGGGCGCGTGGTTCGGTACTGCCTGTGCTGATTTTGACCGCAGCTGACAGTGTGGAAGAACGCGTCAAAGGGCTGGATTACGGGGCTGACGATTACATGGCCAAGCCCTTCAGTTTGCAGGAGCTGGAAGCCCGGGTTCGCGCCTTGACCCGACGGGGCATGGGCGGGGCCACCTCCCAAATCAAGCACGGCCCGCTGGTCTATGACCAGTCCGGTCGGGTGGCCACCATCGACGGCAAAATGGTGGAGTTGTCGGCCCGTGAGTTGGGCTTGCTGGAAGTCCTGCTGCAACGCGCGGGGCGTTTGGTCAGCAAAGATCAGTTGGTGGAGCGTCTGTGCGAATGGGGCGAAGAGGTCAGCAACAATGCCATTGAGGTGTACATCCACCGCTTGCGCAAAAAAATCGAAAAAGGCCCCATCCGCATCGCCACGGTGCGCGGTTTGGGCTATTGCTTGGAAAAAATTCCGGGCTGATTCCTCCAGGTTTTGAGCACCAACATCGGCGCTTTGAGGCCTTAAAACATGAAATCTCAAGGCTGGAACGTGCGAATTTTCAAACGCGAGCAGCGTTCCTTGTTCGGGGAAATACTGGACTGGATGCTCACCCCTTTGCTGTTGCTCTGGCCCATCAGCCTGGCCTTGACTTGGCTGGTGGCGCAGGGGTTGGCCAACAAACCCTTTGACCGTGCGCTGGTCTACAACGTGCAGGCTTTGGCCCAGCAAGTCAGGTTAGGACCCAATCAAAAGATTGATTTCAGTTTGCCCCAGCCGGCCAGTGAATTGTTGCGGGCAGATGAAACCGATCTCGTGTACTACCAAGTGCGTGGGGCGCGGGGCGAGCATTTGAGTGGTGAGCGCGATTTACCTGCGCCACCGGCAGACCAAGACAAAGGCCGAAGCTACGAGGTGCACATTCGCGACGATGAAATGCGCGGGCTGGAGGTGCGGGTGGCCTATACATGGATACGCTTGGATGCACAAAACCAAGAACCTGCCTTGGTGCAAGTGGCGGAAACCCGTGAAAAACGATCGGTCCTGGCCGCAGAAATCATCAAGGGCGTCATGTTGCCCCAATTTGCTTTGCTGCCATTGGCGGTGTTGCTGGTGTGGCTGGCTCTGGTGCGCGGCATCAAGCCCTTGTCCGAGCTCGAGGAGCGCATCCGGGCCCGAAAACCAGACGACTTGAGCCCGCTGGACGACAAGGCTGTGCCCATGGAGGTGGCACCTTTGGTGGTCTCGGTCAACGATTTGCTGGAGCGCCTGAAAGATTCCATCGTGACGCAAAAACGATTTTTGGCCGATGCCGCACATCAGCTGAAAACCCCACTGGCCGGTCTGCGCATGCAGGCTGATTTGGCGCAGCGCTCGGGCTCCAGCGAAGAGGATCTGAAAAAATCACTGCAGCAAATTGGTCGAGCCAGTGTTCAGGCGACCCACACCGTGAATCAGTTGTTGTCGCTCGCGCGTGCGGAAGGCGGGGGCACGCATGTGGCGCAGCAAAATTGCGACATGGTGTTTTTGGCCAGTGAAGTCTTGCAAGACTGTTTGCCACGGGCGATGGACAAGGGCCTGGACTTGGGCTATGAAGGGGTTGAATCGGGCACTTTGGGTGCACAAGTGCAAGGCAATGCCACTTTGCTCAAAGAGATGCTGCGCAACTTGGTCGAAAACGCCATGCTTTACACGCCCAGCACCCCTGAGCGTCAGGGGGTCATCACGGTCAGGGTCTTGGTGGACCCGTACAGCCGTGCCTTGGTGATTCAGGTCGAGGACAACGGACCGGGCATCCCCTTGCCTGAACGCGATTTGGTGTTTCAGCCCTTTTACCGCGCACTGGGAACCAATGTGGACGGTTCGGGTTTGGGGCTGCCCATCGTCAAGGAAATTGCACAACAGCATGGGGCGAGCGTGAGCATCGACTATGTTCACCATGGACTGACACCTCACGGCGCGTGTTTTACCTTGCGTTTCGCCACAAGTTGAGGATACGACGGCAAGGGTTTGATCTGCACACCAAGACAAGCTGGGTGTGCATCGATGTCAGGCGGTGGGGCTCATGTCGAGTTGTAAACGCTCGCGCTCCATGACACGCGCGACGGCAGGGTGGGCGGCCACTTTGGCCACAAAAGCCCACAACTCGGGGTGTTCTTCGGGCGCAATGCCTGCGATCGTGCCCCAACGGGTCAGGGTCAAAGCATAGGCATCCAGCGGGCCAAAGTGTGCGCCACTCAACCAAGCTTGAGAGGAGTCAGAGGCCTGGCTCACCAAGCTTTGCAACTCCCCCAGCATGCCGCGAAACAGCTGGATGTTGTAGGGTTTCAGGGCCGCTTGGACTTCGGGTTGATCCGAGAATTTTTGCGGCATGAAGATGTGGGTGAACGTGGGGTGCACAGTGTTGTTCATCCACGCCAAGGTCGAGATGGCCCGTGCGCGAGCCAAGGGCTCTGTGGGCAAAAATCCCAATTCGGGAAAGAGTTGGTCCAGGTGCAAAACGATGGCCACAATTTGTGTCACCGCTTGACCGTTGTTGACCAAAACCGGCACCTGGCCACGCGGGTTGATGGCTTTGTAGTCGTCGCTGTTTTGTTCACCCTTGTGCAGTTTGACCATGCAAGGCTCAAAGGGGGCACCGCTCATTTCCAGCAGCACATGGGGCACAAAAGAGCAAGCACCGGGGGCAAAGTAAAGTTGAAGGCTCATGGGGTGTTTAAAAAACTAAGGCTGAGAAGACGGTGGGGCCGCCGAGGCATCCGCCGCCACGGGGGGTAAAACGGGTTCGGCCACGAGGGCTGGCTTGGCAGGGGTTTGGGCACTCAGGGGGGAGACGGTGAGGGCTTCGGGCTGAATTTGTTGCGCAAGACGTGCCGGTTCCCGGTGCCCATGGGGGTCAAAGCCCCAAGGCGCAAAAAGCTCCCACTGCCAAGCCAGCAGCGCCGCGTTGAGCAGCACCAAAATGCCAACCCCGTATTTGAGCTTCAAAGGGAACCCCCTGATGAAAATGGACGCACACTGATTTCGGAACTGACGATGTCGTGCACCAGGCCATCGGTTTGGATGCGCAGCGCCCCGTTGGGGCCAACCCCCATGGCCAGACCTTGTTGGCCATCGCTGGTGTGCACCTGTCGACCTTTGAGCGTGTCACGGGCTTCAAAAGCGGCCTGAAGAGGCGCAAAACCCTGTGACTCAAAACGCAGCAAGGCTTGGATGAGCGGGCTGGCAACGCGTGCAAGGCAAGAGGGTGCCGTCAATTCGGGCAGCAACTCTGACAAGCACGCGGGTGGCGTGCTCAGGCCATCGGCCAAGCGCGGGCGGATGTTCAGGCCCACACCAACCACCACTTGGCTGCGCCCGCCCATGCTGGCCGCTTCGACCAAAATGCCGCCGAGTTTGCGGTCTTCAAACCACAAATCATTGGGCCATTTGAGTTGCACATCGGGGTGCAGGCTCTCAGCCAGGCTCAGCCCCACGGCCAGAGACAAACCTGACCAGTCCTGAGGGGCCAAAGACAGACTGAGAGAAAAGGTGAGCGAGTCGCCCGGCTGGCTTTGCCAGACCCGGCCCAAACGCCCCCGTCCTGCCGTTTGGCGTTCAACCACCAACAAGGTGGATTCGAGCTGTCCGGCCCGCGCACGGCGCATGAGCTCGCTGTTGCTCGAATCCAATTCGGGCAACACCTCGACCGTGAAGTCGGGCAGCAGGGGAAAAATCTGTTCCCAGATTGATTCGGCAGGCCAGGGTGTCATGGGCGTCACGGGGCTCAGACGCCCCGCGCTGACTTTTTCTTCTGAGCTGGGATTTTGGGCGTGGCCGGGCGACGTTTGGGCGAGAGCAAAGTGCCCCGGCAGTTGTCGCTGCCACACCAGCAGGGGTATTCGGCCTTGAGCTTCTTGGTGTAGGGCTCGTCAATGATCAGACCGTAGTCGTAATTGAGCTCTTCACCGGCGGCAATGTCGCGAATGGCTTTGATGAAGATGCGGTCGTTGTCTTCGTCAGCTTCGCAGTTGGGATCGCAGCTGTGGTTGATCCAGCGCGAAGAGTTGCCGCCATTGAGCGCATCAATCACCCGGTCTTCGTTCACATGGAAGTAAAAGGTGTGATTGGGGTCTTCGGGGTTATGCGGGTGACGGTCTTGGGCTTCGTCCCAGCTGATGATCTCGCCCACATATTCAATGACGGTGTCGCCCTCGGCAATGTCTTGCAAGGCAAATACGCCCTTGCCATGCACGCCTGAGCGGCGGACCTGGATGCGCTTGCCGGTGGTGCGTGGCACAGAACGGCCAGGGGTCGGAGCAGGTGTTTTGGCCACAGCGTTGAAAAATTTGTTATGGTGAATTCATGTGGGCGTGCGCGTGAGCGCGTGCCCGGGCGCGTACACACACGCGAGACAACGGGATTGTAATGACATGAAGACCTTGGTAATTGCAGAAAAGCCTTCAGTGGCCCAAGACATTGTTCGGGCCCTCACACCGGTGGCGGGCAAGTTCGAAAAGCACGATGACCATTTTGAGAGCGACACCTATGTGGTGACCAGCGCCGTGGGCCACCTGGTGGAGATCCAGGCCCCCGAGCAATACGACGTCAAGCGCGGCAAGTGGAGCTTTGCCAACCTGCCCGTGATTCCGCCGCACTTTGACCTGAAGCCCGTGGACAAGACCAAGAGCCGCTTGACGGCCGTGGTCAGGCAAGCCAAACGAAAAGATGTGACGGCCATCATCAACGCCTGTGACGCGGGCCGCGAAGGGGAGCTGATCTTCCGTTTGATTGAGCAGTACGCAGGCGGCGCCAAGCCGCTGAACAAGCCCGTCAAGCGCCTGTGGTTGCAGTCCATGACGCCGCAAGCCATTCGCGACGGCTTCAACAGCCTGCGCAGCGAGCAACAAATGCAGGGCCTGGCCGACGCCGCCCGCAGCCGATCCGAGGCCGACTGGCTGGTGGGCATCAACGGCACGCGTGCCATGACCGCGTTCAATTCGCGCGATGGCGGCTTCTTCTTGACCACCGTGGGCCGGGTGCAAACGCCCACGCTGGCCGTGGTGGTGGAACGCGAAGAGCAAATCCGCAAGTTCGTGAGCCGCGACTATTGGGAAATCCACGCCGAGTTTGGGGCTGCAGCTGGCACCTACCCCGGCAAGTGGTTTGACCCCAAGTGGCGCAAAGAAGAAGACGCCGAAAAGAAAGCCGACCGCAAGTGGACGGCTGCTGAGGCACAAGCCATTGTCGACGCCGTGCGCGGCCAAAAAGCCACGGTCACCGAAGAGGCCACGCCCACCACGCAGGCCAGCCCCGGCCTGTTTGACCTGACCAGCCTGCAGCGCGAGGCCAACGGCAAGTTCGGCTTCTCGGCCAAGACCACGCTGGCGCTGGCCCAAAGCCTGTACGAACGCCACAAGGCCCTGACCTACCCGCGTACCGACTCGCGCCACCTGCCCGAAGACTACGTGCCTGTGGCCAAGCAGACCTTTGAAATGCTGGCCGACTCCGGCATGCGCCACCTGGCCCCGCACGCGCTCACGGCGCTGAACAACAACTACGTGCGCAAGATCCCCCGCGTGTTTGACAACAAAAAAGTGTCGGACCACTTCGCCATCATCCCCACGCTGCAAGCGCCCAGCGGCTTGTCCGAGGCCGAGCAAAAGCTCTATGACCTGGTGGTGCGCCGCTTCATGGCGGTGTTCTTCCCCAGCGCCGAATACCAGGTGACCACCCGCATCAGCGTGGCCGCAGGCCACAGCTTCAAGACCGTGGGCAAGGTGTTGGTCAAGCCCGGCTGGTTGGCCATTTACGGCAAAGAAGCCGCCGCTGAAGTCGAAGACGCCAAAGACGGCGACAAGGGCCAGAACCTGGTGCCGGTGCAGCCGGGCGAACAAGTCGGCGTGGAGTCGGTCGAGGCCAAGGGCCTGAAGACCCGGCCCCCTGCCCGTTATTCAGAAGCCACGCTGCTGGGCGCCATGGAAGGCGCGGGCAAGATGGTCGACGACGACGAGCTGCGCGAAGCCATGCAGGAAAAAGGCCTGGGCACACCAGCCACCCGCGCCGCCATCATCGAAGGCCTGATCAACGAGAAGTACATGCTGCGCGAAGGCCGCGAGATGATCCCGACGGCCAAGGCCTTCCAGCTCATGACGCTGTTGCGCGGTCTGCAAGTGGAAGAACTGTCCAAGCCCGAGCTGACCGGCGAATGGGAATACAAACTCGCCCAAATGGAGCAAGGCAAATTGAGCCGGGCCTCCTTCATGGCCGAGATCGCGGCCATGACCGAGCACATCGTCAAAAAAGCCAAGGAATACGACCGCGACACCGTGCCCGGCGACTACGCCACGCTGAGCACCCCATGCCCCAATTGCGGCGGCGTGGTCAAGGAAAACTACCGCCGCTACACCTGCAATGGTGCCGATGGGTCCAGCGACGGCTGCGGTTTCTCGTTTGGCAAGTCACCCGCCGGGCGCACCTTCGAGCCGGCTGAAGTCGAGCAGTTCATGCGCGACAAAAAGATTGGCCCTTTGGACGGCTTCCGCTCCAAAGCCGGTTGGCCCTTTGTGGCCGAAATGGCGCTCAAGTACAACGAAGAAGAAAAGAACTGGAAGCTCGAGTTCGACTTCGGCGACGACAAGAAGAACGAAGAGAGTGGCGAAATCGTCGAGTTCAGCGACGAATCCCTGGGTGCCTGCCCCAAGTGCGGCAGCCCGGTGCACGAGCACGGCAGCAACTATGTGTGCAGCAAAGCCTTGCCCACCAATGAGCAACCCACACCCAGCTGCGACTTCAAGACCGGCAAGGTCATTCTTCAACAGCCCGTGGAACGCGAACAGGTCATCAAGCTGCTGAGCACGGGCAAAACCGACTTGCTGGACAAGTTCTTGAGCAACCGCACACGCCGCACCTTCAAGGCCATGCTGGCCTGGAACCCCGAAGAGGGCAAAGTGACGTTTGAGTTTGAGCAGCGCGAAGGCGGCAAGAAATACCCGCAACGCAAGACGGCCGCAGCCAAAACGCCTTTCGGCAAAACAGCTGCGAAAAAAACCACGGCCAAGACCGCTGCCGCTAAAACCGCCAAAGCCCCAGCGGCCAAAAAAGACGCCAAGCCAGCTGCAGAAAAAGTGCCGCGCAAAGCCGCAGTCGGCACCTTGAAGCCCAGCGCCGCCCTGATGGCCGTGATTGGTGACGGTGCGTATGCACGCACCGAAGTGGTCAAGAAAATCTGGGACTACATCAAGGCCAACAACCTGCAAGACCCGGCCGACAAGCGCTCCATCAAGGCCGACAGCAAGCTGCAAGCCGTGTTTGGCAAAGACCAGGCCACCATGTTCGAGCTGGCCGGGATCATTGGCAAGCACCTGAGCTGAGGGTGACGGGCGTTTTTTGTGGGCCTATCGATACGGCACGCTGAGGTTTGAGTTTTGTTCACCGGTCTCCCGTAGGTCGGTGGCTTCAGCCCCGACATTGCGGGCTTCGGCGTGGGCCGCATGTGGCCGCTGACTTGCAAGACCGCTCCCTCGTAGGTCGGTGGCTTCAGCCCCGACGTGGGTGGCTTCGACGCTGGCCGCATGTCGGGGCTAAAGCCGCCGACCTACAACTGACATGCACTCGATCAAGGCCGACGGCAAGTGTTTTTTGGCAAAGTCACCCCAGAGATTGGCCAGGGTCGCGGCGGGGCTCAGCCCCTCACGGCGCATGCAACACCAGCTTCACGGGCAAAGCGTTCAGCAAGGGCTTGAGCGTGTTCCAGGCAGCGGCAGGCGTGGCGCGGGCGTCCACCACCACCGGTGCATCGCCTGTTGCCTGCACCTGCGGCCATTGCGCGGCAGGGGTCTGCAAGGGGGCCATCACGCCTTGGATGAGCCCCCGTACCACCGCCGCTGTGGCCAGTGTGCGCAATTCGGGTTTGTAAATTTTGCCCACGTTGGTCACCGGCATGGCGCTCAGCACCGTGATCGATTTGGGTTTGGCAGGGCCTTCGTCCACACGTTCGGCCGTGAAGGCGAGCAACTCGGCTTCGGTCACCAGGCTGCCGGGTTTGAGGGTGGCAAAGGCCACAGGCAACTCGCCCGCATAGGCGTCTGGCGCACCGACGGCCGCACACAAGGCCACCGCCGGGTGCGCACCCAGTGCGTCTTCAATCACTTTGGGGTCGATGTTGTGGCCGCCGCGGATGATCAGGTCCTTGGCCCGGCCCGACAGGTGCAGGCGGCCTTGTGTGTCGATGAAGCCCACATCACCCGTGATGAGCCAGCCGTCGGGCGTGAAACTGCGGGCTGTTTCCGCGGCGTCCAGATAACCAGAAAACAAATTCGGCCCTTGGTAGAGCACCATGCCTTTCTCGCCTGCAGGCAGGGTGTGTGATGTGGCTTGATCATCGCTGCTCAGCGCCACGATGCGCACACGCGCATGCGGCAAGGGCCAGCCCACGCAGCCAGCGGGCGCACTCAGGCCCGGTGGGGCCACGGTGCTCAGGCCGGCGGTTTCGGTCATGCCCAGGCTTTCGTTGATGTGCAAACCGAAGCCTTGTTCAAAGCGTTGCGCCAGCTCGGGCGGCAGCGGCGCTGCGCCCGTGCGTACGGCACGCAGAGTGGCTATATCGGCCCCCTGCAGTGGCACGCCCGCGAGGGCGGCCAGCACCGTGGGCACGCCCGACATCAGCGTGCAGCGGTGCTGGGCCACCAGCCGCCAATAGTTGTGCACCACCTCGCGGTTGCGAAACAAGGCCTCGGTGGGAATGATCACATGCATGCCCACCGCCAGCGAACACAAGGCCCCGGGCAACACGCCCGCCACATGGAACAGCGGGTAGCCGTTGATCGTCACATCGCTCGAACGAAAGCCTTGCATGTTGGCATTGGCCCAAGCGGTGAAGACCTGCGCGCCATGGCTGTGCCGCGCCAGTTTGGGCGCGCCGGTGGTGCCACCCGTGTGAAAGTAAGCCGCAATGTCCGTGGGCTGAAACACCCGTTGGCTGACCAGGTGCTCGGCTTCTTGCGTGGCCCGCCGGGCGTGAAAGTCTTGCGCACCTGCAGGCAGCGCGTCGCCTTCTGGCAGGGGGCCTGCGTCCGGGTGGACCAGCAACACCGTCTTCAAACCGGGCAATTGGGTTTGCAGCCGCAAGGCTTTGGCACGCAGCTGGCTGTCGTCTTCAGCGCCATGCGCGATCAGCACCTTGGCTTGGCTGGCCCGCAGCAGAGACAACAATTTGTCGTCACTGAGCAAGGGGTTGAGCGGCTGCACAATGCCCGCCGCTTCGCCGCCCCAAAGCGCCAGGTGGTAGGCCAGGCCGCCGGGCAACAAAACCCCCACGGCGTCTTCAGGGCCTACACCCAGCTGGTGCAGCAAATTGGCGGTTTGGTGGATGCCTTGCAGCAAGCGGCGGTAGGTCCAGGTGGTGGACGCTGCGCCGGGCTGGCCCGTGTGCAAAAAAGTCAGCGCAGGCTGCTCGGCATGAGCCTTGGCACTGGCACGGATCAGGTCATAGGTGCTGGCCCAAGGCATGGCCTCGGCCAGTGGTGTGGCCTCGATGCGGTGGATGTCGGCCAGGGATTGAACGGGGGATGAAACAGTCAGGTGCATGACCTATGTTAGACACCGCCTGACGCTGGCTTTGTCTCGCAAGTGGCAAGCGGGTGTTTTTCAAATCGCCAGTCATGTCACCATGCAGTCTTTGCCGTCACCATTCAGGGATCACCCATGCACGATGCCAGCGCCCTCCCCACTTTTGAAGACGTCCTGGCCGCCGCTGCGCGGCTGCAAGGGCATGCCCACCGCACCCCGGTGCTGCAATCGCGCACGCTCAACGCACAGTTGGGTGCGCAGGCGTTCATCAAATGCGAAAATTTCCAGCGCATGGGGGCCTTCAAGTTCCGGGGAGGCTTCAATGCCTTGTCGCGCCTGACGCCCGCTGAGCGCCGAGCCGGGGTGGTGGCTTATTCATCGGGCAACCACGCCCAAGCCGTGGCTTTGTCGGCGCAGATTCTGGACATTCCGGCCACCATCGTCATGCCGCACGACGCCTCGCCCGCCAAGCTGGCGGCCACGCGAGGCTATGGTGCGCAAGTGGTGGGTTACGACCGCTACAAAGACGACGCATTGGCCATTGCAAAAGGCCTGGCCGCCGAGCACGGCATGCGTTTTATTCCACCGTTTGACCACCCGGACGTGCTGAGCGGCCAGGGCACGGCGGCGCTGGAATTGTTTCAGGAAGTGGGCGAGCTGGACGCTTTGTTTGTGTGTCTGGGCGGTGGCGGCTTGCTCAGTGGCAGCGCCCTGTCGGCCAAGGCCATGTCCCCGGCCTGCAAAATTTACGGCGTAGAGCCCGAAGCGGGCAACGACGTGCAGCAGTCCTTGCTTCAGGGTCAGCGCGTGCGCATTGCCACCCCGGTGACCATTGCCGACGGTGCGCAAACGCCCATGGTCGGCGAGATCACCTTCGAGATCATTCGCCGCTTGGTCGATGGCGTGCACACCGTCACCGATGCGCAGCTGATCGAGGCCATGCGGTTTTATGCCGAACGCATGAAGATGGTGGTGGAGCCCACCGGTTGCCTCTCCTTGGCCGCTGCCTTGCAGGCGAGCGATCAGCTCCAGGGCCAACGTGTGGGCATCATCGTCAGCGGTGGCAATGTGGATTTGGCTCGCTTTGCGCAGTTGCTCGGTCAGGGCTGAACAGTCCGGGTGTCAAGGCGGGACATCAAGGCCCGGGTTTGCGCCCCACCAGCACGTATTGCAAAGGCAGGCTGCGCCGCACGAACTGTTGGGGGTCAACCCCCAACATCAGGGCGGCTGGCTGCAAAGCCTGTAGCAGGGCTTGGCCATTCTCGGGTTTGAAAACACGGGGAATGACTTTTTCCACCACCAAGCCCGCTTGCTGCAACAACTGACCCATGTCGTTCAGGGTGAACCAGCGAATGTGTGTGCGGTCAAACAAACCCGCATCCTCTTGCGGCCAATGGCCACGGATGAGCTGCGCCATGACGCTCCAATGTTGCACATTCGGGATGCACACCAAGGCGCTGCCCCCGGGTCGCAAACAGGCCACCGCCTGCTCAAGCACACGCGCAGGATGGTAAAGGTGTTCCAGCACATCGCCAAAAATCACATGGTCAAAGCTGTTGGGCAGCAAGGTGGCGCTCAACTCTGGGTCGTCGGCCCACACCGGAACATGGTCGAGGTTGCGCACCCAAGCCACATCCAGCGCATCGCGTGCTTTGGCCAATTCGTCAGCCATCAACTCAATGCCGACATAGTGAACTTGGCCGGTGCTGCGCTGGCGTACCGCACGGGCCAAAGCCCCGGCACCACAGCCGAACTCGGCAATGCGCTGGGCAGACGGATCGACCACCGCGAGCAAAGTGGGATTGACGTTGCCGTAGTAAGGGGTTGGAGAGGCTTGCATAAGGTTCAATTGAAAACCGAAGTATCTTATCCACAGAGGGTTCACGCTGCTCGCCCCAACTTGTCCAAGGCCATCAGGCAAACCCTTGGCTTGCCTTGTCGCGGTCCAGGCAGACGAACAGCGCAATCCCGGTTAATCTCAAAAGTTCTTGTTTGTTGATGTTGTCTGCCATGCCCAAGTTCACCCGTCTTTGGCCCCTTGTGGCCCTGTTGTTGTTGCAAGCTTGCAGCAGCCTGCCCCCTGAAACCTACACGCCCAAGCTGGGGCAAATGGGCAAGGACGTGATGTGGCTGCCCACCCGGGACGAGCTGGTCACGCAGATGCTGGCGGCCGCACGCGTCGGCCCCGATGACGAGGTGGTGGACCTGGGCGCGGGCGACGGCAAGATTCCGATCGCGGCGGCGCGGCAGTTCGGGGCGCGGGCCTGGGGCATTGAATACAACAAAGACCTGGCCGCACTGGCCCAGCGCAACGCACAAAGGGCAGGGGTGGCCGAACGTGTGCGCATCGTGCACGGTGACATCTTCAAAGAAGACTTTTCCAAAGCCACGGTGGTCACCATGTACCTGCTGGAAGAGCTGAACGCGCAATTGCGGCCCACGATATTGGCCATGAAACCGGGCACGCGGGTGTTGTCCAACACGTTTTCCATGGGCGACTGGGAACCCGATCAGGTGATCCGCGCGGGCACCAACACAGGTTATTTCTGGACCGTGCCCGCCAACGCAGCGGGCCAGTGGACGGTGCAAGGCCTGGACCGCCGAGGCCCTGTGCGCTTGCAGCTGACGCAGCGACACCAGCGCGTGGGCGGAACGCTGACCTTGGGCACACAAGTGCAGCCTTTGTTGGGGGCTCGCATCGAGGGGGATCAGTTGCATCTGAGCTTCATCAATGCCGACGGCCAACTCCAGGCGGCCAAGCTGCAAGTGCAGGGCCAGACCCTGGCCGGCGAGTTGGTCGGTCCTTATGGCATGGTCGAGGTGCAGCCAGAGGTGGTGAAGCTGTCGGGCCAACGTGTGGCCGACTGAGCCACCGAAAGTCATCCATGAACACCACCGCAGACTTTCTCATCATTGGCGGCGGCGTGGCCGCAGCCTCGGTTGGCCATTGGCTGGCCCCTCACGGACGGGTGGTTTTGCTCGAACGTGAATCGCAGCCGGGCTACCACGCCACGGGGCGCTCGGCGGCCTTGTTCATGGAGAACTACGGCACACCGCAGGTGCGGGCGCTGACGCGGGCCAGTCGGGCGTTTTTGCAGTCACCGCCACCGGGCTTCAGCGACCACCCCGTCTTGTCACCCCGTGGGGCCATGATGGTGGCCACACCGGGTCAAGATCAGCTGCTGGCCGATGACTGGGCCACCTCTTCTCAGGCCACGCCCCATGTCCGCTTGCTGGACATGGCCCAAGCCTGTGCCTTGGTGCCGGTGCTGCGCCCCGAAAAAATCATCGGTGCGGTGTTCGAACCCGACGCCATGGACATGGATGTGCACAGCATCCACCAAGGCTATTTGCGCGGCATTCGACGCCACGGCGGACAGCTGGTGTGCGACGCGCAAGTCACGGCCTTGCAGCACAGCCACGGGGTGTGGCGCGTGCAGGCGGCGGGGCAGACATTTGAAGCGCCCGTGGTGCTCAATGCTGCCGGAGCTTGGGCTGACGAAGTGGCCCGGCTGGCGGGCGTGCGCCCCGTGGGCTTGCAGCCCAAGCGACGCTCGGCCTTGACCTTTGCGCCGCCCCCCGGCCTGCTGTGCAGCCATTGGCCCATGGTGGCCAGTCTGGACGAAAGTTGGTACATGAAACCCGATGCGGGCATGTTGCTGGCCTCGCCCGCCAACGTGGACCCGGTGCCGCCGCACGACGTGCAGCCCGAAGAGATGGACATTGCCCTGGCCATCCACCGGATTGAAGAGATGACCACCTTGCAGATTCGCCGCCCGACGCGCACCTGGGCCGGTTTGCGCTCCTTTGTGGCCGATGGCGATTTGGTGGGCGGTTTTGACCCGCAGGCCCCAGGCTTTTTTTGGGTGGCGGCGCAGGGCGGCTACGGCATCCAGACTTCGGCGGCCATGGGGCAGACCTGTGCGGCGCTGGCCATGGGCCAAGGCGTGCCTGAGGCGGTGGCGGCTTTTGGCCTGACGGCTGACATGCTCTCGCCAGCGCGTTGGGGCTGAACCCAGGGGGTTTGCACATGCGCTTGTTTTCTTACCGCGACCGCCCCGTGCACTTGGGGCCTTACCCGCTGGAGCGCCTGCGCCGCACGGTGGCCACACCCGACGACAGGGCCGTGCCGCCCATGCAAGTGCTGCGTTTTGAGCACGATGACCCCGAGTCGATGGCCCACGCCATGGCGCGTTACATGGCCATGTTCGACCTGGTGCGCGACGGGGCCGTGAACCCGCAAATGGGGGAGATTCCGGCCGAGCCCGACGAACGCGCCCGGCACCTGAAGGCTGCGGGTTATTACTTTGACGCCTCGATGATGGGCATTTGTGCCCTGCCCGCCAGCGCTTGGCTGGCCGAACCGATCCGCAACCCCGCCGTACCCGCCTTGGGCGAAGAGTTGGCCCAAAGCCAGCCCGCCAGTTTTGCGGCCGGCATGGACATGATCCTGGCCGATGTGCTGGAGTCGGCCCGCACGGTGCATGAGCCGATTGCGCACCACAGCCACGCCATCGTGATCCTGGTCGAATTTGCGCGGGACCCGAAACCCGATGAGCCCGGCTGCGACTGGCTGGCGGGCACCCAAGAACCCCGCGCCGCCGTTCTGGCCGCGCAAACTGCCGTGCTGCTGTCGAGTTATTTGCGCATGCTGGGCCACGAGGCCCGCGCCCACAGCGCCAGCTGCAGCGATGTGGACTTGGCCCGCCTGGCCCTGGCCGCAGGCCTGACCTTGCCCGATGGCGGCAACCCCTATGTGGGCCAGCGCTACGCCCTGGCCGCTGTCAGCACCACGCTGGCCATCGCCCCCGATCAGGCGCTCGACCCTCAACAAAACCGCTGGCAAAGCCACGGCCCGGCCTGGTGGTTGGGGCTGGGCACGTTCAAGAGCGCGTTTCACCGCGACGCCTATGCCCGGCGCGAGTTTCGCCAAGGGGCGCACCCGTTTGAAACGCTCAAGCGCCAGGACACGCCCACCACCTTCATTGACCACGACCGGGTGCCTCGATTCCCGAAGCGGGCCGACTTTTTTGCGCGGGCCTTGTTTGGCGACCTGGGCAAGTCGGTGCAAGACGACGCCAAGAACGCGCACTACGTGATGAAAAGCCCCATCGGGGCTTGTGCCCGCAGGGCGCTGGGCGCTTTGCTGCTCTTGCAGTTTGGCCCGGCGCGTGGCCCGGTGGCCGCCAGCACGCTCGACCCCCAACGCAACGCCGACAAGCTGAAAGCGGCCTCATACTATTTGGGTGTGGACGCGGTGGGCCTGTGCGCCGTGCCCGAGTGGGCCTATTACTCGCACGATGCCGGTGGCAACCCCATGCCCGCCTACCACGCCAACGCGCTGAACCTGCTGATCGACCAGGGCCACGAAACCATGGAAGGCGCCAGCGGCGACGACTGGATTTCGGTGGCGCAAAGCATGCGGGCTTATTTGCGCTTTTCGCTGATGGGCGGCATTTTGGCCGAGCAGATTCGGCGGCTGGGTTATTCGGCCCGGGTGCATTCGGTGCTGGACGGCGACGTGCTGCAGCCGCCCTTGTTATTGCTGTCGGGCCTAGGCGAAGTCAGCCGCATTGGCGAGGTGATCCTCAACCCGTTTTTGGGCCCGCGCCTGAAAAGTGGCAGCGTCACCACCGACATGCCCATGGCCCCCGACCGGCCCATCGACTTTGGCCTGCAAAGCTTTTGCGAAAGCTGCAACAAGTGCGCCCGTGAATGCCCGTCCGGGGCCATCACCGCAGGCCCCAAGCTGATGTACAACGGCTACGAAATCTGGAAAAGCGACGCCGAAAAATGCGCCCGCTACCGCATCACCAACGCGGCGGGCGGCATGTGCGGCCGCTGCATGAAAACCTGCCCCTGGAATCTGGAAGGCTTGCTGGCCGACAGCCTGTGGCGACAAGTGGCCATGAAGCTGCCCGCCGCTGCACCGGCGCTGGCGCGGCTCGATGACTTGCTCGATCGCGGCAGCATCAACCCGGTCAAGAAGTGGTGGTGGGACATCGAGCTGGACAAGCGCACGGGCCGCTATGTGCAAGCGGCGCAAACCCACCAGCGCACCCTGCAAAAAGACCTGGACCTGCGCTACGAAGACCAGACCCTGGCCGTGTATCCTGCCGACAAAATGCCGCAACCCTATCCGGTCACGTATCCGGTCAACCGCGAAGAGGGCATTGCCCGCTACCAAGCGCTGCTCACGCCCGCGCAATACCAAGCCCGTTTGGCGGCAGGCCAGACCGAGGGCTTGGCCCCTGGGCCGCAGCCCTTGCCGGCCGAACCGCCCGTGTTTCCGGTGGTGTTGCACAAACGTGAAGAGATGGCCGAGGGCCTGGCGCGTTACGAGTTCAAAGCACCCGATGGCCGCGAGCTGCCGCCCTTCACGGCAGGCGGGCACATTGACGTGGTGATCGCCCCCGAATACCAGCGCCCCTACAGCCTGGCGGGTGACCCGGCGGACCGCAGCCGCTATGTGCTGGGCGTGCTGCGCGAGCCGCCCGAGTCCGGCGGGCGCGGCGGCTCGGCGCTCATGCACCGGGCCTTTCGCGAAGGACGTAAGGTGTTTGTGTCGCGCCCGGTTAACCACTTTGCGCTGCAAGAAGACGCCACGCACAGCTGGCTGATGGCCGGGGGCATTGGTGTGACGCCCATGATCGCCATGGCGCATCGGCTACACGCTTTGGGCAAACCGTTTGATTTTCACTACAGCGCGGCCAGCCGCACCACAGCGGGCTTTTTGAAAGACCTGGCCCAGGCCCCCTGGGGCCACCGGGTGCAGTTCCACTTCAAAGACGAAGGCCAGCGGGCTGAGCTGATGCAGCTCTTGCCCGACTACGCGCCGGGCCAGCATGTGTATACCTGCGGTGCGCCACGCTTCATGGACGGTGTGTTCGAAGCGGCGGCTGCGCACGGCTGGCCGCCAGACGCCTTGCACCGCGAATACTTCAGCGTGCCCGAGGCCGACGCCTGGGTGAACCAGCCCTTTGAGCTGCTGCTGCAAAAGTCGGGCCGCCGCCTGCAGGTGCCCGCTGAGCGCAGCGCCACCGAGGTGCTGGCCGAGGCGGGCGTGGGCGTCAGCGTCAAATGCAGCGACGGCCTGTGTGGTGTGTGCGCCCTGACTTACGATGCACAAGCCTCTGATGCGGTGGAGCACCGCGACTTTGTGCTCAGCCAAAAAGAGCGGCAGCACAAAATCATCTTGTGCTGCTCACGCGCCCAGCATCCTCAGGGTTTAATCGTCCTTGACATGTGAAGAGGGGATCGCTTGAATCCGGTCGAGGCCGAGGCGATTTGCACCGTGTCTGCAACACATCAACAACAGGGAGAAATCATATGGACAAAGAACGCCAAGTCTTCATCACCGGCGGCACCAGCGGCATTGGCGCAGCCATTGCACGGGCTTTTGCGGCCACGGGGGCCAGTGTCACCGCCACGGGGGCCACCAAGGCCGAAGTGGAAGCTGCTCAGGCTTTGCCCGCCAACCGCCTGATCGCTTTCCATGTGATGGACGTGCGTCACGCAGAGCATGTGCGGGCACATCTGGGTGAATACACCGCGCTCGATGTGTTGGTCAACTGCGCCGGCATCATCCAGCGCAACGCCGAGCACGACCCCGAGGTGTTTGCCCAAACCGTCGACATCAACCTCAACGGCACCATGCGGGTGTGCGCTGCGGCGCGTGCAGGCCTCAAGGCACGCCAAGGCTGCATCGTCAACACCGCTTCCATGCTGAGTTTTTTTGGGGGTGGCCTCACGCCAGGCTACAGCGCCAGCAAGGGCGGTGTGGCGCAACTGACCAAGTCGCTCGCCATCGCCTATGCGGCCGACGGCATCCGGGTGAACGCCGTGGCCCCGGGCTGGATCGCGACGCCCTTGACCCAAGCCTTGCAGGACGACCCGGCACGCAACGCCCAAATTGTGGGCCGCACGCCCATGGGCCGCTGGGGCCAGCCCGAAGACGTGGCCGATCCGGTGCTGTTTTTGGCCAGCCCGGCCGCACGTTTTGTCACGGGCGTGGTCTTGCCTGTGGACGGTGGTTACCTGATTCAATGAACCGTTGGGCGGGGTGCTGACTGGGTGCCCGGGTGCCGAGTCAGGCTACAAGTTTTAACAAAATTTACTTTTTAATCACTCGTGTGATTGTTTTGTTGGCATGAATTGATAAATAAAATAGAGCACTTTGGATTTATCTGACCACCCATGCGTTTGTTGTTGACTGTACCCACCCTCTTGGGTTTGTTCTTGACGGGCTGCGCCACAGGGTCCGCCCCGATGGCGGGCGCCGAAATCCAGTCCATCACCGACATCATGGTGTGTGACCAAGACCCGGCCCCTGTTCGAGGGGCTCGTGGCGAATACCAGGGCTTGCAACTGGGCTGCGCTTTGAATCAGCGGCCAGGCCAAATGCTCATCGTTCAGGAGAGCCCGTCCAGACGGGTCAAACTCCAAAACGATGCGCAAAAGAACGGTTTTTTCAAGGTGGGCGACCGGGTCATTTACCCGGCCGAAAGCATCTGGTCACGCCACGCAGCAGACTTGCCCTGGATCAAACTGGCCCCGCCTTGAGCGCGGGGCATGCAAGGCCCCGTTGCGGGGTGCTCAGGGCTGTGGGCCCCAGGGCGCGGACAGCATCAGCTTGTTTGTCTGTTCGTGAATCAGAGGGCGAATCTTGGCCGCAAAAGCCATGAATTCGGCGTCGCCGTACACACCGGCCCAAAAAGCGCGGCGGTCGTTGTCGTCGTCAAATTTCCAGACGTGGATGAGTTGGTTCAGCGCACCCACGTCGCCGGTGAAATAACCCACCAGTTTTTGGGGGTGCTTGGCCAGCACAGGCCAGCCTTCGTTTTTGTAATGCGACACGATTTCGGGCATTTTCCCGACGATGACAGAATAGGTGCGCAGTTCGTAAATGGCCATGAAAGCTCCAAGTTCAGGGGTGGATGACGGCTTACTTTAGGACCACATCCGCCATGGCCATGTCGGCAAGGTGACGCGGACGCAGGTCTTGGCGGCCGGGTGGCCCTGTAAGATCAAATCCAGATCGGGTCTGAGCGCCCTTTATTTTTGGATTGGAGTCCTCCCATGAACGCCCCTGTTTCTCATGCCGCCCTGACGTCCGAAAAAGCGCCCGTCCAGGCCGCCGACCTGACCGCCTTGCCCCTGATCGAAAAATGGATCGCCTTTGCCACCGTCTCGCGCGACAGCAACCTGGCTTTGCTGGACTGGACCGAGGCTTACTTGAACGATCTGGGCATCACTTGCAGCCGCACCTACGACGACAGCGGGCAAAAAGCCAACCTCTGGGCCACCCTGCCTGCGCACGACGGCGAAACCAAAGTGGGCGGCCTGGTGCTGTCGGGCCACACCGATGTGGTGCCGGTGGACGGCCAGCCCTGGGACACCGACCCGTTCAAAGTCGTGATCCAAGGCGACAAGATGTACGGCCGGGGCGTGACCGACATGAAGAGCTTTGGGGCCACCTGTTTGATGATGGTGCCCGAGCTGCTGAAGAGAAAACTCAAGCGCCCGATCCACCTGGCCTTCAGCTACGACGAAGAAGTCGGCTGCATCGGCGTGCGACGCATGATCGCCGACATGCAGGCCCAGGGTTTCAAGCCCGCAGGCTGCATCGTGGGCGAGCCCACCGGCATGCAGGTGGTGATTGCCCACAAAGGCAAGCATTCGTACAAAACCACGGTGCACGGTTTTGAGGCGCATTCTTCGCTCACGCCGCTGGGTGTGAACGCGGTCGAAATTGCTTGTGAATTTGTGGCGAACCTGAAAAGCATGCACCGCGAGCTGGTGCAAAACGGGCCTTTCGACCCGATTTACGATGTGCCGCACACCACCATCCACACCGGTGTGATCGCAGGTGGCACCGCGCTCAACATCATCCCGCGCCAGTGCGAGGTGACTTGGGAAATCCGCCACCACCACATGAACACGCCCGAAGACCTGTTTGCACGGGCCCAGGCCTTTGGCGAGGGTCTGGTGCCCGCCATGCAAGCGGTCGCGCCGGACACAGGCATCACCCACGAACTCAAATCGGTGTTGCCCGGTTTTGCCACGGCGGCCGACAGCGAGATCGCGCAGCTGTGTTTTGACTGCGCCGAGGTGGACCCGGCCAGTGGCGCGGGCAAGGTCTCGTTTGGCACGGAAGCTGCTCTGTTCCACCAGGCGGGTGTGCCCACCATTGTCTGCGGCCCCGGCCACATCGCGCAGGCGCACCAGCCCAACGAATGGGTCACGTTGGAGCAGCTGGCCTGGTGCGAGCGCTTCATGCGCCGCTTGGCCGACCAGGTCTGTGTGGCCTGATCGTGGACTGATTTTTAGACAGCTTGAACTTTTCGGAACCCCACAAGGAAACTCTCATGATGCAACGGCGAGAAATTTTGACGGCCACTTTGGGCACAGCTTTGCTGTCGGCCGTGGGTCTGGCGCAAGCGCAATCCACCAAAACGGTGCGCATTGTGGTGCCTTTCGCTGCGGGGGGTGTGCAAGACACACTGGCCCGAGCCTTGTCGCAAGAAATGGGCGCTGCCTTGGGCCAAACGGTGATTGTGGAAAACCGCGCAGGCGCGGGCGGCACGATTGGCACCGGCTATGTGGCCCGCGCCGAGGCCGATGGCACGGTGATGGTGGCCGCAGCGGCCAGCCACAACATTGCCGGATCGCTCTACACCAAGCTCGCTTATGACCCGCAAAAAGACTTTGCGCCCCTGGCCCACATTGGCAGCGCCAGCTATGTGCTGATGGTGCACCCCGATGTGCCCGCCAAAAACGCGGCCGAATTCATCCGCCACGCCAAGGCCAACCCCGGCAAGATGAACTACGCCAGCGCTGGTGTGGGCAGTGCCACCCACTTGGCCATGGCCTATTTCACGGGTCTGTCGGGCACGGACGTGGTGCACATCCCGCTCAAGGCCACGGGCGAAGCCATCAACGAAGTGCTGTCGGGTCGCGCCCAAGCGGTGATTGCGGCCAGCATCGGTGCACTGTCATTTGTCAAGGACAGCCGCATCCGCTTGCTGGGCGTGACCTCACCCCAGCGCAGCAAATACCTGCCCGACTTGCCCACCATTGCCGAGAGCGGCTTGCCGGGTTACCAGTTTGATTCGTGGTTCGGTTTCTTGGGCCCTGCCGCTGTGCCGGCCGCCGAAGCCAACCGCATCCATGCAGCCGTCAGCAAGCTGCTCAAAGACCCGGCCGTGTTGGCCCGCTTGGACAAGCAAGGCATTGAGCCCCGCGACATGAGCAACGCCGATTTTGGCAAGCTGCTGGCCGCCGACTATGTGCGCATGGCGCAGGTGGTCAAGGCCTCGGGGGCCAGGATCGACTGATCCTTGGACCTGGTTTCAGTGGCTTCAGACCTGGACCCACAAAGCGTGCAGGGCAAGCGCCGACCGGGAAACACAGACCCTGTTTGGTGGCCCTGAGGCCACACACCATGTCGGTCACGGACCATCAAGGCCGACTCAGATAAAACTCCCAAGCCCAATAAGCCAGCACGCTGAGCAACAACAGGGCGGCCAGCCAGGCGCGGTTGCTGGGCACCAGGTCCGGGCCTTTGCCTTCGATGCGTCCGGTGAGCATGGGCAAGGCCAGGTTCTTTTTGCGCCAGAAACTTTGTCCGGCCAACAGCGCCAAGTGAGCCATCACCAGAGTCAAGGCGGCATTGCCAAAAAACTCGTGCAGCGATTCGAACACCTCGACCCCCACATCCCCGCCCCATTCGTGGAAGGTGCCGTAACCGCTCAGGGTCAAGGGCAACACGACCATCAACAAGCTGGTCAGTGATGCGGCCATGAGCAAAATCGGGCCTTGTCGCCAGGCCACAGTTTGCCAACTGCCGCCTTGAGACAGCGCAGCTTTGACCGTTTGGAGCCAGGCCCAGGTGCCGCTGCTTTTGCGCCACAAGGTGCTCAGCCGCGCCGGTCTGGGGCCGACCAGACCGTACACGAGCCGAAAGGCCAGCATGCCGGCCAAGGTGTAGCCCAGCACCACATGCCCCAAGCGCCAGTGCTCGCTGTCGGCCGTGATGTAGGCACCACAAAAGCTCAGGGCAAACAAGGCGTGGAACATGCGCATGGGCGCATCGGTGACCAGGCGGCTGGGTGGGGGGCTCACGGCCATTTGAGGTGTGGCGTTGGTGGGTGCAGACGGGCTGGCCAAGGGCGCAGGCGATGCGCGCGTCGGTTCACCAGACGGGGCTGCAGGAGACAAGGGCATGTTGTGGGTCATGTGGGGCTTTCTTCAGTCGTTCCAGGCGCGGCTTTGCGAGGCGCTCAGGCCGGCCGGGCGTTTTAAGTTGTGGTCGTCGAACATGCCGCGTTCGGTGCCGGTGTGGCAGGCGGCGCAGTTGGCGGCTGACTTGACGCTGGGCAGCTGCCAGACGGCCTTGTCGATCTGGCGGTGCTTGCGCTCGAACCAGGCCGAGCGGGTCAGACGGTCTTGCGGCGGCTCTTCGGCCACGCGCTTGTAGGTGCCCGCATGGGTTTGCAGCCACTGGCCGATTTCGGTCACGGTTTTGGCGTCCAGGGAGGCGTCGCTGCCGTAGTGCTGGTCCAGCCCTTTCATGACGCGTTGCCAAGACCGTGCGGGCAACATGCCGGGCGGGTAGGCGGTGTGGCAAGCGGCGCACTCGGCGGTGTAAGAGGGCAAAATTTTGGCGGGCATGCGCGAGCCGTCGGCGTGTGCGGCGGTCAAGCCCAAGCTGATCAGCAAGACGCCAGCCAGGGTGCGCAGCACCCAAGTCGGCGCGACGGGGTGAGCCCCGTGTTTGGACGGTGTGGTTTTCAAGTGCGGGTTCATGGGTTTTGTTTCCATCATGCGATCCGTGGGGGTTTCAGGGTTTGATGCGGGTCAGGTAAGCCAGCACATCGGCTTTTTCCTGGGCGCTGCATTCGCGGCTGAGCACGTCTTTGCAGTTGCGTTTGAACCATTTGTCGGTTTTGGCCGTGTCGGTGAAGGCTTTGGCATTGAAGGCCGGGGCCAGAGGCTCGATGCTTTTGCCGGTGCTGGCGTGCTTGCCCTGCGCGGTGGGCGGTGTGCCGTGGCACGAGGCGCAAGACCATTCGCCGCCGTGGCGTTGCTTGAAAAAGGCCTCGCCCCGATCGGCCTGGGCCGGGGCACCCGCTTGCGCTGTCCAGTGGCTCAGTTGCTGGGCAGGGGTGGTGTCGGCGGCTTGGGCTCCCGGCAAAAGCAGGCTTTGGGCAGCGCACAAAACAGCCAACGACCACAAGCGGGTGGGAAGCCAGGACGGAAGGGACGAATGAGTTAATGGGCGCATGGGAGTTCTCCTTTCAGGGGTTCTGTGAGCGAATGGCTGCATTGTGTGAATCCCCACTTGAACGGCAGCTGAAGCCTTTGTTCAGGGTCTGTTCAGCTTTCGTGCGGGACAATGGCGCTGTGAAAAACACCTCCCACTGCGCCTGCTTGCCGCTTGCTTTGAGGCCCCAGGCCATCTGCGCCCTGCTGGCCGTGTCTGCCTTGGGCTGGCATGGCGGCGCAGGGGCCAGCGACAAGGGCGACCACGAACGCGCCCGGCAAGCCGTGCAGTCCGGGCAGGTCATGCCCCTGTCCAAGGTGTTGGCCAACATCGAGCGGGACCATCCCGGGCAAGTGCTTGAGGTGGAGCTGGAAAGCCGCGACCGGCAATGGCAGTACGAAATCAAATTGCTCAAGCCCGATGGCCGTTTGAGCAAGCTCAAGATCGATGCCCGCACGGGTGCCTTGCTTGAGCAAAAAACACGCTGAGACCCCCCCATGCGCATCTTGTTGGTAGAAGACGAACCCACCTTGCGTGAGCAGTTGCGCTCAGGTCTGGCCGAGGCCGGTTATGTGGTGGTGCCCGCTGACAACGGGCGAGATGCCCATTTTTTGGGCGAAACCGAAGCGTTTGACGCCGTGGTGCTGGATTTGGGCTTGCCGCTGATGGATGGCTTGACCGTGCTCAAGCGCTGGCGCGACCAAGGCCACAGCATGCCGGTGCTGATTTTGACGGCGCGTGACAACTGGCATGACAAGGTCTCGGGCATCGATGCCGGGGCCGACGATTACCTGACCAAGCCCTTTCACATGGAAGAGTTGCTGGCCCGCGTTCGCGCCTTGATCCGGCGGGCCCATGGGGTGGCCTCTGCGGTGCTGCGCCATGGCGAGGTGGCGCTGGACACCCGCAGCGGCCGCGTGACCGCCATGGGCCAGACCGTGCAATTGACCAGCCACGAATACAAAGTGCTGGACTACCTGATGCACCGCCCCGAGGCGGTGGTCTCGCGCAGCGAACTGATCGCGCACATTTACGCGCAAGACTTTGACCGCGACTCCAACACCATCGAGGTGTTTGTCGGGCGTTTGCGCAAGAAGCTGCCCACGCTGAACATCGAGACCGTGCGCGGCCTGGGTTATCGGCTGGTCCAGCTCAAGGACGGGGAACGATGACCCCCTTGGACCTGCGGCCCCACAGCCTGCTGGGCTCCTTGCGTTTTCGCTTGCTGGCGGCCACGCTGCTGGGTTTGTCGCTGGCCCTGGTGTTGGCGGGCTTGGTGCTCAATGGCTTGTTCCATGAGCATGTGCTGCGGCAGTTTGAAAAAAGCCTGGCCCAACAGCTGACCCAAGTCACCGCCCGACTGTCGGTCAATGCGCAGGGCCAGCCCGTGGTCGATGCGCTGGCGCTGTCCGATCCGCGCTGGCAGCGGCCCTTGTCGGGCCTGTATTGGCAGTTGGACGAGCTCACGCCCGGCCAAGTGCGGCCGGGGGTGCTGCGTTCACGTTCTTTGTGGGACACGCAATTGGCCTTGCCTCCCGATGTGTTGCGCGATGGCGAAACACATGCCCACGAATTGCCCGGTCCAGGCGACACCCGCTTGCGCGTGCTCGAGCGCACGGTGCGGCCCGATGAGCGGCTGCGCTGGCGCTTGAGTGTGGCGGGCGATTTGAAAGACACACACGAAGCGGTGGCGGGTTTTCAGCGGGTGTTGGGTGTCTCGCTCGCGGCGCTGCTGGTGCTTTTGCTGGCGGCCGCATGGGCGCAAGTGGCATTGGGTTTGCGGCCTTTGCGGGCCTTGCAACAGGGTTTGCAAAGCGTTCGGGCGGGGCGGTCTGCGCGCCTGGACGGCGATTTTCCAAGCGAAGTTCAGCCGCTGGTGAGCGATTTCAACAGCGTGCTGGACCGCAACGACGAGGTGGTGAGCCGCGCCCGCACACAGGCGGGCAATCTGGCGCACGCCCTGAAAACGCCCTTGACGGTGCTGGCGCAGGCTGCGCATGCGAGCGAGGACTCGGGTTTGGCGCTGCTGGTCAAGGAGCAGGTGCAAGCGGCCCGGCGACACATCGACTGGCACCTGGCCCGCTCGCGCATGGCCGCCACCGTGGGTTTGCCCGGTCAGCGCGTGCCCGTGGTGCCCGCCTTGCAAGGCTTGGTCCGAGTGATGCAGCGCGTGCACGCCGATCGTGGCCTGAGCATCAGCTGGGATGACGCCGACGCCCAAGTGCAATTTGCTGGTGAAGCGCAAGACCTGCAAGAGATGCTGGGCAATGTGCTGGACAACGCCTGCCAATGGGCGCACAGTGCGGTGCGCATTCGGGTGATGCCCTGGGCCGATGGCGTGCCGTCTGGCACAAGGGATGAGGGCCCAAGGCGCTGCCGCATCGACATCGAAGACGATGGGCCGGGCATGTCACCGGCGCAAATGCCGCAGGTCTTGCAGCGCGGCGTGCGCCTCGACGAGTCGGTGCCCGGCAGCGGCTTGGGCCTGGCCATCGTCAGGGACTTGGTGGATGTGTATGGTGGTGAACTTTCACTGCAAACCCCCAGTTCGGGCGCGGGTCTGCAAGTCACCTTGGTGCTGCCTGCCACGATGCCATGACCAAGCACCTCTGCTGGCGATCAACGGCAGGTGGTCTGCAAGGCCATATCGCTTGCAGGGCAAACGCCCACAACGACGTGCTCTCACAGCACCACCCGCGCATCGCTCAACGCATCAAGGGGCCACAGCTTCAATGGCGATGTCGATGCGCACCTCGTCACCCACGTAAGGCGCGTATTTGCCGGCATTGAACTCGGTGCGCTTGATGGTGGTGAAGGCGTTGGCACCCAAAGCGGGTTTTTTCATCATGGGGTGGGGCATGGCCTGAAAGCTGGTGACCGTCAAGGACACGGGCTTGGTCACGCCTTTGATGGTCAGCTCGCCTTCGATGGCTTTGGGCTTATCGCCTTCAAACACCACCTTGGTCGACTTGAACGTGGCGGTGGGGAATTTGGTGGTATCCAGGAAGTCTTCGCCCTGGATGTGGCCGTTGAAGAGCGCCGAGCCGGTGTTCACCGATTTCATGTCGATCACGATGTCCACCGAGCCGGTCTTGGCTTCGGCGTCAAACACCACTTTGCCGGTGGTGTTGCTGAAGCTGCTCAGCTGCGTGGACAGGCCAAAGTGCGAATACGAAAAACGAGGGAAGGTGTGCGAGCCATCCACGTTGTAGGTCAAGGGTGCGGCCAAGGCCGAGCCTGCGGCCAGCGATGCGAAAGCCAAAGCGGCTACGAGTTTTTTCAAAGATGTCATGGGAAAGCTCCTGTGTGAAAAAGTGAAAGGCCAAGGCCCGGTTTATTTGCTCGCTTGAGCGGTGATGGAAAAATTGACCTGGATGTCATTGGCCACCACATCGAACTTGGCCCACATGCCTTCGCCGATGCTGAAGTCGGCGCGTTTGAGGGTGAAACCGCCCGTCAGCAGGCCGTCCTTGCCTTGTGCGGTGTGCTTCATCGGAAACTTCACCTCGCGCGTCAGGCCTTTGATGCTGAGCGTGCCTTGCACTTCATATTGGTGGGGTGCAGTTTGTTTGAACTGTTTGGCCACAAACTGGGCCTTGGGAAAGGCGGCCGCGTTGAACCACGACTTGGTCACCACTTCGTCATCGGCCTCGCTCGATCCCGCATCCACGCTGGCCAGATCGACTTCAAAGCTGACCTTGGCTTGTTCTGCTTTGGCGGGGTCAAAGTTCACCTGGGCGGCAAATTTCTTGAAACGGCCGTCCATGGCCACGCCCATTTGCTTGTAGCTGAAGGTGACGCTGCTCTTGGCCGGCACGATGGATTGGTAAGGCGCGGCCTGGGCTTGCATGGCCAGTGCGAGCGCCGACAAGGTGACGATGCTTTTCAAAACGTTTTTCATGGGAGATCTCAAATCAAGGGGTGAATCAACGGGCAGGCAACATGCGGCGCAGCGTGTCGTCTTTGTGAAAAAAGTGGTGGAAAAACGCGGCTGCGGCATGGCCTGCCATCAGCACCAGCAAGCCGATGTTCAAGGCCTCATGCAATTCGGCCAGACTGCGGCCCAGTGCCTTGTCTTTGCCAATCAGGTCAGGAATCGGCAACACGCCAAACCAGACGGTGGGCACGCCTTTGGCCGAACTCATGAGCCAGCCGCTCAAGGGGATGGCGATCATCAGCACATACAGCACAAAGTGGCCCGCATGGGCCGCCCACTGCATGTGACGCGGCATGCTGTCCGGCAGGGCGGGTGGGCGGTGCGTGAGGCGCCACAGCAGGCGCAGCCAAACCAGCAAAAACACGCTCACACCCGCCCATTTGTGCCACGAGTAGTACTGCAGTTTTTGAGGCGACAGCGGCAGGTCGCTCATGTAAAAGCCCAGTGCCAGCAGGCCCAAAATCATCAGGGCCATCAGCCAGTGCAGGCTCTTGGCGGTGCGCGTGTAGTGCGGCGTGTGCATGGTGTGTGCTCCTTGAGGGGGTTCAGTGAAATGTGTAGCCGTCCATGGCGATCACATGGTCACTGATACCCCGGAAAAACGCCTCTGGCTGTGCGTCAACACCCGCAGCACCCAGTGCAGTGAACAAGGGCAACAGGTGCTCGTCGCTCGGGTGGGCGCGTTGGCCCGAGGTTTGTTGCCGGTAGGCCAGCAGGCCAGTCACATCCCGCTGGACCATGTGGGTGTGGATCCAGTCGGCAAAGGCCTGCACATAGTCGGGGATGGAGCCGCCTTGCATGCGCACCATCATGAAATCGCGCAGGTTGTGGGTCACGTTGCCGGAGCCCATGATCAGGATGTTGTGTTCAGCCAGCGAGGCCAGGGCCTGGCCCACGCGGTAAGCGTGGGCCGGGCCCAGATGGCTTTGCACCGACAGCGGCACCACCGGCACGTCGGCGTCGGGGAACATCTGGCGCAGCGGAATCCAGGCCCCATGGTCCAGGCCGCGTTGGGCGTCTTGTGCCACGGGCAAACCGGCCTGTTGCAAAGCTTTGACGACCTGAGCGGCGACTTCGGGGCAGCCCGTGGCGGGGTATTGCATCTCGTACAAGCGCGGGTCAAAGCCGCCAAAGTCGTGAATGGTTTCGGGCCGGGTGGCAAAGCCCACGGTGGGCACGGCGGTTTCCCAATGCGGGCTGACCACCACGATGGCGCGGGGTGTGCCCAGTTGTGGCACCAATTCGCTCATGGCCGCGCCCGCCGCACCAGGGTGCAAGGCAAACATGGGTGAGCCATGGGGAACAAACAGAACGGGACGTGGGGCAGACATGGTGGTGTGGCTTGTGTGGTGTTGCATTGGACTTTAGACGGCTCAGTCGATTTGAAAAAGTAGCGAATTTTCAAATCTTTGTTGCACAATCAGCAACAATGGACAAACTCGATGCAATGCAAACCTTTGTGCGGGTGGCCGAAGCGGGCAGCTTCACCGCCGTGGCCGACCAACTGCAGGTGGCCCGCTCGGTGGTCACGCGCCAAATCGCGGCACTTGAAAAGCGCCTGCGCGTCAAACTCATCACGCGCAGCACCCGCAGCCTGACCCTCACGCCTGCAGGGGCGGCCTACCTCGAAAAATGCCGTGTGATCCTGAACATGGTGGACGCCGCCGAGTCCAGTCTGGACGAAGAAAAAGCTGTGCCACGCGGGCGCATCCGCCTGGGCCTGCCGCTGAGCTTTGGCCTGCAGCGGCTCATGCCCGCCTTGCTGGAGTTCGCCAAAGCGCAGCCGCACATCGAGCTGCTGATGGACTTTTCGGACCAAAGGGCCAACCTGATCGAAGAGGGCATCGACCTGTCGATCCGCATCACCGCCGACCTGCAGCCCGGCGACATTGTGCGCAGCCTGGGGCATTGCCGATTGCTCACCTTGGTGTCACCCGCTTACCTGTCCGAACACGGCACACCGCGCCACCCCGATGAGTTGCGTCACCACGAATGCTTGGTCTATTCCATCACCGCCAAAGGCGCAAGCTGGCCGTATCGCGTTCAAGGCCAGCCGCAGTTGTTTGCGGTGCGCGGCCGCATTCAGGCCAACAATGGTCTGGCCTTGGTGCAGGCGGCGGCGCAGGGCATGGGCATCACCTTGCAACCCGACTTCATCGCCGAGCCGTTCTTGCAAAGCGGCGAAGTGGTCGAGATCTTGCAAGACTTCGAAGCGCCGCCCTTGGGCATTTACGCCGTCTTGCCCAGCAACCGCTACATCCCGCACCGGGTGAATGTGCTGATTGAACACCTCTCGGCTTGCCTGGCGGGACCTTGATGGGCCTGCCCGCTGTCACGGTGTTGACGGCAGCCCTCGGGTTTCAAGCCACAATCAGCCCATTGTTTTTACGCCTCCTTTTCTCTCCATATTGAACGCCTGTTTTTTTGACTGGACCCCACCATGACCTACCCCAACACCCAACTCTTCATCAACGGCCAATGGTGCGATGCCGAAGGCGGCCGCACCTTGGCCGTGTTCAACCCCGCCACCGGCACCGAAATCGGCCGCCTGGCGCACGCGGGCATCCCCGACCTGGAGCGTGCCGCGCAAGCGGCGCAAAAAGGCTTTGAGTTGTGGCGCGATGTGCCGGCCAACGAGCGCAGCGCCATCCTGCGCAAGGCCGCCGCCTTGATGCGCGAACGTGCTCCGCAAATTGCCGAGCTGCTCACCCAAGAGCAAGGCAAGCCCCTGGCCGAAGCCAAGGTCGAGGCCATGTCGGCCGCCGACATCATCGAGTGGTTTGCCGAAGAAGGCCGCCGCGTGTATGGCCGCATCGTGCCGCCGCGCAACATCAACGTGCAGCAGCAAGTGCTCAAGCAGCCTGTGGGACCTGTGGCCGCTTTCACGCCCTGGAACTTCCCCATCAACCAGGCCGTTCGCAAGATGTCGGCTGCCTTGGCCACCGGCTGCTCCATCATCGTCAAAGCGCCCGAAGAAACGCCTGCCGCGCCCGCCGAGTTGATCCGCGCCTTTCACGACGCTGGCGTGCCTGCGGGCGTGATTGGTTTGGTCTATGGCACACCCGCCGAGATCTCGAACTACCTGATCGTGCACCCGCTGATCCGCAAGATCACCTTCACCGGCTCCACACCTGTGGGCAAGCAACTGGCCGCCTTGGCCGGCCAGCACATGAAGCGCGTGACCATGGAGTTGGGCGGCCACGCCCCGGTCATCCTGGCCGAAGACGCCGACATTGGCTTGGCACTGAAGACCGCCGGTGCGGCCAAGTTCCGCAACGCGGGCCAGGTCTGCATCTCGCCCACCCGCTTTTTGGTGCATCACAGCATTGCCGACGCCTTTGCCGAACAATTTGCCGCGCAAGCGCAGGCGCTGCAGGTGGGCGATGGTCTGGCTGCAGGCACACAAATGGGGCCACTGGCCAACGATCGCCGCCTGGCCGCCATGCAGTCCATCGTGCAAGACGCCCGCGCCAAAGGTGCCAAGGTGCTCACAGGCGGTGAGCGCATTGGCACACAAGGCAACTTCTTTGCGCCCACCGTGCTCTCGCATGTGCCGCTCGACGCCGATGTGGTGGTCAACGAGCCCTTTGGCCCGATCGCCGCGATCCGCAGCTTCGAGAAGATCGAAGACGCGATTGCCGAAGCCAACCGCCTGCCCTTTGGCTTGGCCGGTTACGCCTTCACCAACTCCATGAAAACCATGCACCAGCTCAGCCAGCGTCTGGACGTGGGCATGCTGTGGGTCAACCAGCCTGCCGCGCCTTGGCCCGAACTGCCTTTTGGCGGCATCAAGGATTCGGGTTACGGCTCCGAAGGCGGCCCTGAGGCGCTGGAGGCTTACCTGAACAACAAGACGGTGTCGATCTTCAACGCCTGAAGGGCATGGCCGTGATGCGCATTTTGGTCACCGGCTTTGAGCCCTTTGGCGGGCAAAGCCTCAACCCGTCGTGGGAGGTGGCGCGTGCCCTGCACGGTTTGCAACTGCAAGGCGCTCAAGTCACAGCGGTTCAACTGCCATGCGTGTTTGTCCAGGCCCTGCCCGCTTTGCAGCAGGCCTTGTCACACCACAGCCCCGACATCGTGCTGGCCCTGGGCCAGGCCGAGGGGCGTTGTGATTTCTCGGTTGAGCGTGTGGCCATCAACGTGCAAGACGCCCGCATCCCCGACAACGCGGGGGCGCAGCCCATCGATGTGCCGGTGATCGCGGGGGGACCAGCGGCCTACTTCAGCACCTTGCCCATCAAGACACTGGTGGCGGGCTTGAAGGCGGCGGGTTTTCCGGCCTCGGTGTCGCAAACGGCGGGCACCTTTGTCTGCAACCAAGTGTTTTATGCCCTGCAGCACACGCTCGCTGGGCTGGGGGTGCACAGCGGCTTCATGCACCTGCCGCTGCTGCCCGAACAAGCCGCGCAGTGGAAGGGCCCCACCCTGCCCAGCTGGCCGGCCAGCTTGCAAATCGCAGGGGTGACGCAGGCCCTGACTTTGCTCCTGGCGCAGCGCCAGCAAGGCTTGGCCGATGCGGCCATCAGTGGCGGCACCTTGAATTGAATGGAGGGCGCGTCCCACGCCCATCGCCCACGGGGTGGACTTCTGTGAAATCGGGGTTCCTTTGTTGGAGCGCACCCTGTGCATCTGACACCGCGACCTGCCACCGATCAAGCCAAACCCACCGTTTTGGCATGCCAGCGCACAGACGGCTGCGGGTATTTTCACGATCATGGGGCTCATACAAAAACGTCAGGAGCCCACTTGAACAAACAAAGCATTTGCCGTTGCGTCGTTGCCAGCTTGCTCAGCATCACCGCCGCCTCGTGGGCACAGACTTCAGTGGGTTTGGGCCGCGCCGATTACAAGGACAACTGCGCCAGCTGCCATGGCGCGTCGGGCAAGGGTGATGGCCCCATGCATTCATTTTTGCTCAAGCCACCTTCCGATCTCACACGCATTGCGCAGCGACATGGTGGCCAGTTTCCGCAGGAGCTGATGTGGGAGGTGATCGATGGCCGCTGGTCGGGCGACGGTGGCCCGCACGGCTCGCGTGAGATGCCGGTGTGGGGCCAAGAGTTCAAGGCCCGGGCCATGACCGAACCCGGCGACTCACCCCGCACCGCCGAGTGGTCAGCACGCCAACGCATCGCGTCTTTGCTCAAGTACCTCGAGACGATCCAGCAGCCGTGAACCTTGGGGCCATGCACGATCAAGGGCAATGGCCAAGCCCAAGACCTGGGTTGCAGCGCGGCTTGTCGACCCAATAACCCGGTACAAAACAAGTCCATTGGACAATCAAGGGGGCTGTACCCCGGGACCATGGCCGAACATGCAGGGCTCAATTTTGGAGATACCCGTATGGCTTGGTTGGACTTTTTGAAAAACGGCAACGAACTGAGTGAACTGTTGATCGAGGGGAACAACCCCTACAGCGCCCAGCTGCTCAAGCAAGCCGATGTGGACCAGATGCGCAACCACATCCAGCCCGATGAGCGGGTGTTGGGCTATGTGCTGGGCCGCGTGGTGCTGTCTGGCCGTGGCCTGTGGCTGCTGACCGACCGCCAGCTGCTGGTGTCAGAAAACGACACGGGTACCTTGGTGCACCACTTCGCCCTGAAAGACATCACCCAGGCCGAGTGCGTCAAAGGCAAATACGGCTACACCCTGCGTGTGACCGCTGCTGGCCAGCAGCGCAGTGTGTACGGTGCGTCGGCCCATCTGGCGGCGGTGTTTTACCGCGCCTTGAGCCAGAAAGTTTCTTGCAGCCCGGTCTTTAAACCCACCGCCCTGGACGCCGACGACGTGGCCGAGGTGGTGCACCACTTTTCAGACGCCGCCCTGCGCCTGCAACCCGTGGCCTTGGTCAACGCCGATGCCCGCGCCCTGATCGCCCAACTGGCCCAAGACGCGGCGGGCCAAGGCTGGCTGCAAGCCAGTGAAGCGCGTCAAATGCACGAGACTGAAGCTGTCTCTTCGTAGGTCGGCGGCTTCAGCCCCGACATGAGGCCTTGGCTCAGCACCGAAGGGCGGGCCTTTGTGGGCCGACCGCCTTTAACTCTGGCGTCGACAAATCAAGGTTTGCTGGGCTCGATCCGTTTCAGGTCGAAGCCCCGGTCGTGCAGCTTGCCCAGCAATTCCTGGTAGATGGCTGCCGGCATTTGGGGCGTGCGTGACAAGATCCACAAATAGTCCCGATCAGGCTCGCTCACCACCACCCATTGGTAGTCCGGGTCCAGATCAATGATCCAGTAGTCGCCCCAGACCATGGGGATGAAGGACAGCCACTCGGGGGCAAAGCGCACCTTGAGCCGGGGAGAGTTCGGTCCGCCGATTTGGCGTGCCGCCCCCAAGGCCTCGCTCCATTCGCCCTTGTCGGTTTTGCAGCGGTTGAGCACCTGCACCCGGCCGTCGGCTTGCAGGGTGTAGGTGGCCTGCGTGCTGCTGACGCATTTTTTCTGAAACCAGTTCGGGTATTTGGCGATCTCGTGCCAAGTGCCCATGTAGCGCGGCACATCGACCGAGGGCACGGTTTGCAAGGGCGCGGGGTTGGCCTGCGCCGGACCGATGGCCACCCCAGCGGTCAAGGCCAAAGTCATCAGAACTGCCGCCATTCGATGCGTGGCGGCTTGACCGGCCCCTCGTTTGGGCGCATTCATCGCGTGGGTTGTGGGGTTCATGGGCTTGTCCTTTGGGAGGTGTCTGGGCAGTCTCAGGAAGGCGGTGTCGCTGCAGCAAGCTTGCCACAGCGATCACACAGCGTCTGTCCGTTACACCACGATCGGGTTCAGTGCCCCGTCCATGCTCATGCAAATGCCGGTGACGTAGCTGGCTTTGGACGAGGCCAGAAACAGCACGGCGTTGGCGA
This sequence comes from Comamonadaceae bacterium PBBC1, assembly GCA_002256145.1. Classification (GTDB taxonomy): domain Bacteria; phylum Pseudomonadota; class Gammaproteobacteria; order Burkholderiales; family Burkholderiaceae_C; genus Limnohabitans_A. The sequence continues at coordinate 140,241 of NKIP01000003.1, read as the reverse complement.
TTTCTTCGGGCTCTGCCATGCGGCCCAGCGGAATTTTGGCGACCGACTGGGCCATGACCTGGTCGGGGCTGATGCCTTTGAGTCGGGCTTCAGCGGCCAAGCCTTCGTTGAGGCGGTCGGTCAGGGTCAGGCCGGGGTTGACGGCATTGACGCGGATGCCTTGCGCCCCATAAGCAGCGGCCAAGCCCGCGCTCACCAGCATCAGCGCCGCATTGGCCGCGCCACCGGGCAGGTGGATGGGGCTGGCCACTTTGCCGCCGTTGCCCACCACGTTCACCACCGCGCCTTGCCCGCGTGCGGCCATGCGCTGGATGCAGGGCGTGACCATGTGGATGGTGGTGAAGTACTTGGCCTGCATGGCGTCGGCAAAGGCCTCGGGCGTGAGTTCGGGGGCGGGTGTGCGCTTGGCCGCACCAGCTGAATTGACCAACACGTCGACGGGGCCGAACGCGGCTTCGGCCGCGTTCAGGGCCACCAAGGCGGCCGAGGCATCGCGCAAATTGGCGGCCACGGTGTGGATGCGCTCGGCGGGAAATGTGGCTTGCAGCTGGGCGCGTGCGGCCTCGAGGTTGGCGCTGTCACGCGAGACCAGGCTCACGCGGGCGCCTTCGGCCAAAAAGCCCCGCGCACAGGCCAGGCCAATGCCTTTGCTGCCACCGGTGATGAGGATGTGTTTGTCGCTTAGGTGCAGGTCCATGGTGTTTTCTCTGATGAAATCAAAAATTCTGACCCTGTCACTTTAATCACTCTTGCACAAGTCCTGCTCCATGAACCCCAAAACCTCTGCGCTGCGTGCGCGTTTGAACCAACCCGGCCTGGTGGTCGCCCCTGGTGTGTTCGACATGGTCTCGCTGCGCCTGGCCGACAGCTTTGGCTTTGATGCGCTGTACATGACCGGCTACGGCACCGTGGCCTCGCACATGGGCTTGCCCGATGCGGGCTTGGCCACCTACAGCGACATGGTGGGCCGCGTCACGGCCATGGCGGGCATGGCCCGCACGCCCTTGATTGCCGATGCCGACACCGGCTACGGCGGCCTGCTCAACATGCGCCACACCATCCGGGGTTACGAGGCGGCGGGCGCTTGCGCCATCCAGCTTGAAGACCAGGAGTTCCCCAAAAAATGCGGCCACACGCCAGGCCGCCGCGTCATCCCCATGGCCGACATGGTGCGCAAGATCCAGGTGGCAGTGGACTCGCGCGAGTCCAAAGACTTCTTGATCATCGCCCGCACCGACGCCCGCACCACCCTGGGCCTGGATGAAGCGCTGCGCCGGGCCGAGGCTTACGCCAAAGCCGGTGCCGACATCTTGTTTGTCGAGTCGCCCGAGTCCGAAGAAGAAATGCGCCGCATCGGCCAAAGCTTTGACGTGCCGCTGGTGGCCAACATGGTCGAAAAAGGCCGCACCCCGGTGCTGACGAAGCCAGAGCTGGAAGCGCTGGGCTACAAGATCGCCATCTTCCCGGTGACCGCCTTGCTGGCGGGCGTGCAGGCCATGACGCAGGTTTACCAGCAGTTCAAAGACACCGGCTCTTCGGCCCAGGGCAGCACGCCTTTGTACGACTTTGCCGACCTGACAAAGCTCATGGGTTTTGAAGACGTGTGGGCTTTTGAAAAGCGCTACGCTGAAACCGATTGATTCAGCCACAAACCCATTGGAGACAACGATGACCCAGAAGACCCCAACACCCCGACGCCAATGGCTCAAAGCCGCGCTGAGCACAGGCTTGGTGGCCGCTGCCTGCGGCGGCTTGGCCCTGAGCGCTGGCACAGCCGCTGCCCAAGCAGCCTACCCCGCCAAACCCATTCGCCTGGTGGTGCCCTTTGCGACCGGCGGCGTGACCGACACCAGCGGCCGCCTGATTGCCGAGCAGCTGTCCAAGCGCTTGGGCCAGCAGGTGATCGTGGACAACAAACCCGGTGCCTCGGGCAACATCGGCACACAAATGGTGGCCACGGCCGAACCCGATGGCTACACCTTGCTCTTGGGCTTTGACGGCACGATGGTGATCAACCCCCATGTGTTTCCCAAAGTGGGTTTTGACACCGCCAAAGACTTTGCCCCCATCGGCAAAATTGGCGATGCGATTTTGATTTTGGTGGCGCACCCCGGCGTGAAGGCCAAGACGCTGCAGGAAGTGATCGCCCTGTCCAAGACACAGTCGGGCGGCCTGTCGTACGGCACCTCCGGCACGGGCGGCACACCCCACATTGCGGGTGAATTGCTCAAGCAGCGCACGGGGGCCAACCTGACGCACATCCCCTACAAAGGCGGTGGCCAGGCCATGATCGATGTGATGGGCGGCAACATTCCGCTGGTCTACACCGCCGTGGCGGGGGCGATTTCGCACGTCAAGTCGGGCAAGCTGCACGCGGTGGCCGTGTCCAGCGCACAACGCGCCCCGTCCATGCCCGATGTGCCGACCTTCATCGAAGCGGGTGTGGCCGATTTCGACATCAACTCTTGGGTCGGTTTGCTGGCCCCGGCCAAAACACCCCGGGCGATTGTGGACAAACTCAACACCGAGCTGAATGTGGTCTTGAACGACCCGGCCGTGCGCGAGCGCCTGAACACCTTGGGCATCACCGCCAGCCCGGGTGGCCCCGAGAAGTTTGGCCGCGACATGGCGCGTGACCTGTCGCGCTATGCGGCGGTGGTCAAGGCGGCCAACATCAAGGCTGAGTAACTCAGCCCTGCAGCCCCTTGACCAGGGGCTGCGCCAGCCGCTCGCCTTCTTGCACCCAGAACACCGGATCGGCTTTGCGAATGCGGCCGATGGCGTTGCCCATGTGGGCAAAAGCGGCTTCGCGTGCCCGCTCGGGATCGCCCGCCTGCACGGCTTGCAAGATGGCCTGGTGCTCGCTGCGCACAGCGGCCGCAAAGTCACCGCGCCGGGCCTCGTTGGCCCGGGTCACCTGGGTGGCCCCGTGCAAAAACTGGCTCAGGTAACCCAGCGTCTGGATCAAAAATGGATTGCGCGTGGCCTCGGCAATGGCGCGGTGAAAATTCACGTCCTCGGCCACGCCATCACCACCCGACTGCACCGCTTGGTCCAGCGCCTGGACCGCCTGCTCGATGGCCAGCAAGTCGCTGGCGCTGCGCCGCTCGGCCGCCAGCGCCGCCACCTCGGCCTCCAGGGCGCGGCGCACCTCCACGATCTGAACCACCGCCTCTTGCGAAGCGGCGTGCCGGGCTTCGAAATTCAGGGGCGCAAAAGGCTGCTGCGCACTCACAAACACCCCACTGCCTTGGCGCGAATCCACCAAGCCCAGCGATTTGAGTCGCGACACCGCCTCGCGCACCACGGTGCGGCTGACGGCGAACTGCTCGACCAGTCGCGCCTCGGTGGGCAGTTTGTCGCCCGGTGCCAAACGACCTTGCTTGATCTCGGCGCTCAATTGCTCGGCCACCTGATCGGACAAACGGGCACCGCTGGAAACAGGGGTGAAGTGTTGACTCATGGAGTTGTCATACAAGAAACAAGTTCAAGCATAACGGACCATGCAACGGGGTGCTGTCAAACAGGTGTCGTTGGGCGTTGGGCGTTGGGCGTTCAACACACCACGCTGAACGCTGAGCCCTCAAGGCCTAAAATTACGTTTAGGTAAACCGATTTATCAATGGTAAATTACGGTCTGGGCACCACAGGGTGCTTTTTGACCAATTTGGAGCTGTGCACATGGGTGCTTACGTCAACCCGATTTATCCCTACAAGTCGCCTGCCGACCTGATGGCCACACCGCCGCAGCGCAAACCGCTGATCGTGATTGGCGCAGGCCCGGTGGGCTTGGCGGCGGCCATCGATGCGCGTTTGCAGGGCTTGGACGTGCTGGTGCTGGACGACGACAAGACCGTCTCGGTTGGCTCGCGGGCGGTGTGTTACGCCAAGCGCTCGCTCGAAATTCTGGACCGCCTGGGCATTGCCGACGAGGCCTGCGGCTTGGGCGTGAGCTGGAACATCGGCCGCACCTTTTTGGAAGAAGACGAGGTCTACCAGTTCAATCTGGTGCCCGATGCGGGCCACAAGCGCCCCGGCATGATCAACCTGCAGCAATACCACGTCGAGGAGATGCTCATTGCCCGCGCCCTCGAATTGGGGGCCGACATCCGCTGGCAGCACAAGGTGACGGCGGTGACGCGCCAGGACGACCACGCCACGCTGACGGTGGAAACGCCCGAAGGCCACTTTGACATCGAGGCCGACTGGCTGGTGGTGGCCGACGGTGCACGCAGCCCGATCCGTCGCCACTTGGGGCTGGACATCGAAGGCCGGGTGTTTCAGGACCGCTTTTTGATCGCCGACGTGATCATGAAAGCCGACTACCCCGCCGAGCGCTGGTTCTGGTTCGACCCGCCCTTTCACCCCAACCAAAGCGTGCTGCTGCACAAGCAAAGCAACAACGTCTGGCGCATCGACTTTCAGCTCGGCTGGGACGCCGACCCCGAAGAAGAAAAGAAGCCCGAAAAAGTCATCCCGCGCCTGCAGGCCATGCTGGGCGACGAGCGGCCGTTTGAGCTGGAGTGGGTCAGCATCTACACCTTCCAGTGCCGCCGCATGACCGATTTTCGCCACGGCCGTGTGCTGTTTGTGGGCGACGCGGCGCACCAAGTCTCACCTTTTGGCGCACGCGGGGCCAACTCAGGCTTTCAGGACGCGGACGATCTGATGTGGAAGCTGGGCTTGGTCATCAAGGGCCAGGCCAGCGAAAAGCTGCTCGACACCTACGCGATGGACCGGCAGTTTGCAGCCGACGAGAACATCATGAACTCGACCCGCTCGACCGACTTCATCACGCCCAAGAGCCGCACCAGCAAGACCTTCCGCAACCAGGTGCTGGCGCTGGCCAAGCACCACCCGTTTGCACGCAAGCTGGTCAATTCGGGCCGCTTGTCCATGCCGTCTTTCCTGACCGACTCGGTGCTCAACACCCCCGACGCCGATGCGTTTGAAGGCCAGATGGTGCCCGGCGCACCGATGGACGATGCACCCGTGCAAGTGGACGGACAAGACGCCTGGCTGCTCGACCAAGTGGGGCGCGGCTTTGCGGTTTTGCACTTTGTGGATGCTGCGCCCGATGCCCAGACGCTGGCCACCCTGCAAGCCCTGAAGCAAAACTCGGTGCCAGTGGACAGCCTGATCGTGTCTCGCCAGGCCCTGCAGGTGCCCGGCTTCCGAGTCTTGGTGGACACACAAGGCTGGATGGCCAAGCGCTACGACGCCCAGCCCGGCACCACTTATTTGCTGCGCCCCGACCAGCATGTGCTGGCCCGCTGGCGCAGCCTGGACAGCGCCCGGCTGCAAACGGCCCTGGCCCGTGCCTTGGGGCAAGTGGGCGAACAGGCCTGAATGGAAGAGAGAACAGACATGCCCACCAACACCCCCACAGCGCTGAACACCGCGCCGAATTTCCACGAAACCGGCCGCCGCTTCTTCCGAGATTTTTCGCCCGGCGACGAGTTTTATGAACACCTGATCGACGCGCACAACGGCCTGAGCGACGAACAAAGCGAGGCACTCAACGCCCGCCTGATCTTGCTGCTGGCCAACCATATTGGCGACTTGCGGGTGTTGCGCGAGGCGTTGCAAGCGGCGCGGAAAGAGGCTTGAGAGGCTTGAATGCTTGATCGGCCGACAATGCCAGGCCCATCCGACTAAAAATCCAATGAGCCGCTGTCTGGTGGCCCAAGAACATCCGGGTGTGCGCCATCGCCACCCCCCGATTGGAGTGCGCCCGCCTGCAACAAGGCCAGGCAAGTCTTGAGCGCAGACCGTGGGGCGGAGACCTCGTTCACAGACCGGACATGTCTGTCATCCATGGGCGGTGAGTGCGTTCACGGGCAGCACTGTCACGAATACAAAGCAGCGTTGTAAAAGTGCCGGGGTATGCACGGGTTGGGTTCGCACGAGTTGAGTTCGCGGGGCTTGCTGTTGGGCGCGGAAATTGTGAAGCGATTGTGAGGATTTGCCCATATTTGCGCCACATTGTTTTTTCACAATGGACGCAAGGCAGCGCAGGTGCTTGCCGAAACAACCGCAGTGACGGCATGAAAGCCAACAACGCCAAGGTGTCCCTCAAGTCCACCTTCATGCAGCGGTGCCTTTGAGCGTCGGTGGCCAAGTCCTCCATCAACACAAGCCAGACAAGCAACACCTTAAAAATCATGAACACATTCAAAAATTTTTCGTCAAGCCAAGGCCATGTACCCCTTTTAATGCTCGTGGCCACCGCTCTGAGCGGGCTGGGCTTGACCGCTTGCGGCGGCGGCGATACCACGACGGCAGCGACCACGGAGACCAGCACGACCGCCACCAGCACGGCTGGTGTGCTCTGCAACTACGCCACCAGTGCGTTCAATGGCTCTGCGTCGGTCAATGCCACCGCCACGGCAACTTGGTCTTGCAGCGACACATTGCGTTCGCTCACTTCCAATGGCTTGCCAGACCACGACGTGGGCACATTTCCCAACAACGACAACCCCAACACCATTTCTGCACAATCCATCGCCGCTTCTGTGACCGTGACACCTGTCGCGACATCGGTCGTCACGCCGCGTGTCGGTGCCAGGGACAAGCCTGGCGTGGCTTTGAATGGCATCACCTTTGACCCGGGCACAGCAGGCTCTTGCAGTGACGCAGGCAATTGCCAACAAGGCGGTCAGCCTTTGGGCGCATGGAGTCTGGAGGCTTTGGGCCAGACGTTCTTTAAATGGGGAACCGACAGCAGCAACGCGCACGTTCAGCCCAACGGGATGTACCACTACCACGGTGTTCCAGAGGGCTTGCTGACCAAGCTGAGCAAGGGAAACAAGGCCATGACCCTGATTGGCTGGGCAGCGGATGGTTTTCCAATTTACGGACGCTATGGCTACACAGTCGCAAGCGACGCCAGCTCTGCGGTCAAGGCGGTCACATCCAGCTACCGCACCAAAGCGACGCCTGATGTCAACCGCCCGGCCAACACCACAACCTATGCCATGGGCACCTTCACGCAAGACTATGAATACGTGGCCGGTTTGGGCGATCTGGATGAGTGCAATGGTCGGACCGGCGTCACACCCGAATTTCCCAAGGGCATTTACCACTACTACGCTACCGATACCTTCCCTCACCTGCAACGCTGCGTCAAAGGCAAGCTGTGACGTGCATGCCCTCATGGCTGCGGGCATGGGTTTTGACATGCCTGCTGGCAGTCTCTGCCATGTCGGCAGCCCATGCGCATTGGGTGGTGTCGCAACGGGGGACCTTGAATATTGTGGGGGATGGTGCATACATGGTGCTGTCACTGCCCGTGTCCTCATTGACAGGATTTGATGACGACCGCGATGGCCTGCTGTCCATCCAGGAACTGCGAACCCATGGCGCGAGCATCGAGTCGCAAATCAAGCGGGGCGTTTCATTGGACAGTGACCAAGGGCGCAGTGTGCTGGAAGGCCTCTTGCTCAACACGGCGCCGCCTGACAGCACCCCCTTTGCCCCATCCACCCACTTGGTGGTGTTGGGACGATTTGCGATACCAGCGCTGGCCACTGACCTCCAACTTGGATTGCGCTTGTTTGGCACAAATGCCGATGAGCAAACAGAGCACATCGCCGTCACGCGGGGGGCGCAAGCTCAGCTCATGACCTTGACACCCGAGCATCCACAGGGGGCTGTCTTGCCCTCGGCCTGGGCCAGCTTGGCGCAGCAAGTGCGGCAGGGGGCTTGGCATGTGCTTTCGGGTGCCGATCATTTGTTGTTTTTGCTGGTGGTGCTGGCTGCAGCGTGGAGCTTGCGCCAAGTGGTGCTGGTGCTCACCTGTTTCACGGCAGGTCACGCGGTGACGCTGGTGGCCTGTGCTGGGTATGGCTTGGACGTGCCCGGCGCTTGGGTTGAGCCCGCCATTGCCGCCACCATTGTGGGCATGGCCGTGTTTGACCGCTGGTCAGTTCATCGCAGTTTGACGGGGGCGGTTGCTGTGCGTTTGACATTGGTTTTTGTCTGCGCCTTGATTCATGGATGGGGTCTGGCCGGTGCTTTGACCGACCTGGGTGTGGGCGGGATGGGCAAGGCCATGAGCTTGCTTGGCTTTAACGTGGGCATTGAGCTGGGGCAGTTGGTCGTGGCCTTCAGCGCTGCGCTGGTGATGCGGCTTGTTCGGCAACTGAGCGGACCTGTTGGCGTGACCCAAACCACCCGTTTGGCCTCGTATATTGCGATGGCCTTGGGCACCTTTTGGTTTTTCCAAAGGGCTTTCGGGTGATGGGTGGGGCCATCGTTTTCTGGGACGCCCCGACAGGTGCGGCTTGTTCGTGCGCATTGGTGTTGATGCCGTGCAGTCTTCAGCGCCGGTGCAACACCCACTGCGCAAAGGCGGCCAGCAGGCTGAAGGCGAGCATCATCCAGCCCAGGTTGATGGCACCGTCGTGACTGACCAGCCCCACCAGATACGCGCCGGTGGCACCGGTCAGTTGCTGCATCAAACCTGCCACTGCAGCGGCTGAGCCGGCCAGCGCAGGCAGCACACTCACCGTGCCTGCCAACGCAGGCGGGTTCAGCAGGCCATGACCAAAACCCAAGAGCAGCAAGGGCAGGGCCACGGCCAGCGGGTTTTTCAGACCCGCCAGGCCCAAGGCCAGCATGAGCACCAGGCCCGTGAGGGTGAACACCTGGCCTGCGGCCATCATGCGGCGCTCGCCCAGTTGCTGAATCAGGCGTGAGGTCATGAAGTTGCCCACGATGTAGGACATGGGCACGGCCATGATGAACCAGCCAATGCCGTCCGGGCCAATGCCATAGCCTTTGAGCACGATGGGTGCACCCCCCAAAAACACATAGAAGGTGGCGGTGGTGGCGGCGAGGATGAGCACGTAAAGCAGAAAACGCGGCTCACGCATGAGTCGCTTGTAGGCGCTGAACATGGCGCTCAGCCAGTGGCTGTCGCGGGTGATGGGCGGTTGATGGGTGGGCAGGCCACGCCAGGCGGCCATGGCCAGAGCCAAGGCGAGCAGGGTCAACAGCCCAAAATTGGCTTGCCAGCCCCAACGCACATGGATTTGACCGCCGAGCAAGGTGGCCAGAGGCGGCACCAGGCCCATGGACATGCCGACATAAGCCATGACCCGCGTGCGTTGGTGTCCTTGAAACAGGTCTTGCACCAAAGAGCGGCCGATCACCATGCTGGCAGCGCAGCCTGCGCCTTGCAAAATGCGTGCGGCCGTGAGCCAGCGGATGTCGGTGGTGAACATGGCCAGCGCCGAGGCCACGCCCGCAATCATGAGGCCCACAAGCAACAGAGGCTTGCGGCCATGCCGGTCGGACAGGGGGCCATAGACCAATTGCAGCCCGCCATAGGCCACCACATAGCCGCTGAAGGTCAGCTGCACATGGGCCTGGTCGGTGGCGAAGATGGCGCCCCATTCCTGCATGGACGGCAGGCACAAGGTCATGGCCAGCAGCCCAAATGCGATTTGGGCCAGCAAGTTGGCGATCAGCCAGGGGGAGTGGCTGCGGGCATGGGCGGGATGATCGGTGTGCGAAGCAGATGGGGTCATGAAAGGCCAAAGAGGGAGGGCGCATGACCCACAGGATCAGCCCAGGCAAGGGCTCAAGGACGCTGCAACTTGAACACTGCTGTGCCGGCCATGAGGTTGGGCAAAAACCGCACTTCCTGGCCGTGTTGCAGGCCAAACGCATCGAGGATGCGCAAATCGTTCTTGCCGGCCAGGTCGGCAAAGTCGGCATAGGTGCCCACGCGGATGTTGGGCGTGTCGTACCACTGGTAGGGCAGGCGTTTGGTCACCGGCATGCGGCCACGCAGCACGCTCAGGCGGTTGAACCAGTGCGCAAAGTTGGGGAAAGCCACGATGCCGATTTTTCCAACGCGAGCGGTCTCGCGCAGCATGGTTTCGGCGTTGCGCAGGTGTTGCAGCGTGTCGATCTGCAGCACCACATCAAACGACTGGTCGGCAAAAACTTTCAGGCCCTGGTCAAGGTTGAGCTGCAGCACGTTCACGCCGCGCTGGGCGCAGGCCAGCACATTGGCGTCGTCGAGTTCGACGCCATAGCCGGTGCAGCCGTTGTGCTTTTGCAAATAGGCGAGCAAAGCACCGTCGCCGCAGCCCAGGTCGAGCACGCGTGCGCCTTGCGGCACCAGGCGGGCGATGGCTTGCATGATCAAAGGATCGCTCATGCGGCACCTCCCAGGCTGTTGGCGATCTGGCCGAAGTAGGCCCGCACCACGTTCATGTAGCGCTCGTCGTCGAGCAAAAAGGCGTCGTGGCCGTGCGGCGCGTCAATCTCGGCGTAGCTCACGTCACGGCGGTTGTCGATCAGGCCTTTGACGATTTCGCGGCTGCGGGCCGGCGAAAAGCGCCAGTCGGTGGTGAAGCTGATCAGCAAAAACTTGCAGATGGCACGCTCCAGCGCTTTGGACAGGTCGCCACCAAAGGCGCGGGCCGGGTCAAAGTAATCGAGCGCCCGGGTGATCAGCAAATAGGTGTTGGCGTCAAAGTACTCGCTGAACTTGTCGCCTTGGTAACGCAGGTAACTTTCGATCTGGAATTCGACTTCCTGCGTGGAGTATTTGTAGCCGGTAGGGCTGTTGACTGCACTGCGCAGCTCACGGCCAAACTTTTCGTTCATCACGTCGTCGCTCAAATACGTGATGTGGCCAATCATGCGGGCGATGCGCAGGCCGCGTTTGGGCACCACGCCGTGCGCGTAAAAGTGGCCGTTGTGAAAGTCCGGGTCGGTCACGATGGCACGGCGGGCCACTTCGTTGAAGGCGATGTTTTCGGCGTTCAGGTTGGGGGCGCTGGCCACCACCACTGCGTGCTTCATGCGCTCGGGGTATTGCAGCGTCCAACTCAGCGCCTGCATGCCACCGAGGCTCCCGCCCATCACGGCAGCCAGTTGTTCGATGCCCAAGGCGTCCAGCAAGCGGGCCTGGGCGTTGACCCAGTCTTCCACCGTGACCACCGGAAAGTCCGCGCCGTACACGCGCCCGGTGTCGGGGTTGATGTGCATGGGGCCGGTCGAGCCAAAACACGAGCCCAAGTTGTTCACGCCAATGACAAAAAAGTGGTCCGTGTCGAGCGACTTGCCCGGGCCGATCATGTTGTCCCACCAGCCCAGGTTTTTGGGCTGGTCGGCATAGACGCCCGCCACATGGTGCGAGGCGTTGAGCGCGTGGCAGATCAGCACGGCGTTGGATTTGTCGGCGTTGAGCGTGCCGTAGGTTTCGTAGCTCAGCGAATAGCCACGGAGGGATGCACCGCTTTGCAAAGGCAAAGGGGCTTCAAACAGCATGCTTTGGGACTGGGCAATCAGCATCTAATGTGTGGTGGTGTGCAATAAAACAAAACCCGGCTTCGCAGTCAGCTGGGCCGGGTTTCTGTGGGATGAAACACACGCCATTTAGCTGAATTTCGCAACCTTTGTAGGTGCGGCGCCCGCAATCGGGTTCAAATCGGCGCATATCGCGAGTATAAGGGCGAACAGATCCCCCTTTTGCATGGAGAACACATGGCAGAACTCTATGGCTCGGACGCCTATAGCCCCGCCGAAATTGCCCGCCGCGTCGAGATTGTGGGCGAGGCCAAAGCTCGCATGAGCCTATTGCCGCTGGCTTTGCTGGGTGTGTTGGCCGGGGCCTTTATTGGCCTGGGGGCCATGCTGTTTGTACTGGTCAAGTCCGACCCCACTTTGGGCTTTGCCGCCAGCGCGGTGCTGGGCGGGCTGGTGTTTTCTTTGGGCTTGTTCATGGTGGTGGTGGCCGGGGCCGAGCTGTTCACCGGCAACAACCTGATTGTCATGGCCTGGGCCGATGGCCGGGTCAGCACGGGGCAGGTGCTGCGCAACTGGGCCATTGTGTGCGCGGCCAACTTTGTGGGGGCCGCTGGACTGGCGCTGTTGGTGTGGGCCAGTGGACACACCAGCCTGAACGGCGGGGCGATTGGCCACAAGGTGGTGCAAATGGCCGTGGCCAAACAAGAGCTGCCCTTTGTCACGGCCTTGCTGCGCGGGGTGCTGTGCAATGTGCTGGTGTGCATGGCCGTTTGGATGGCCATGGGCGGGCGCAGCGTGACCGACAAAGCGGTGGCCGTGGTGCTGCCCGTGATGGCTTTTGTGGCTGCAGGCTTTGAGCACAGCATTGCCAACATGTACTTGATGCCGCTGGCCATGCTGCTGCAACACGGTGGACTGACGGGCCACACCGCCGTCACCTGGAGCGGCATGTGGGGCAACTTGCTGCCCGTGATTTTGGGCAATGTGGTGGGCGGTGCGTTGTGGGTGGCCGGGGTGTACCACGTCATTTATAAACGCCAGCCATCCACCTGAGACCATCGCGCACAGGGTGCGCTCCTGCGAGGAACCGCGCACAGCGTGGCACGCGCTACTGTCGTTTAGGCCCCCCAGCCCGACAGCGCGATCACGCCCAGCACAGCAAAAATACCCGCCGAGATCAGGTGCACCAGACGCAGTGGCACGCGTTTGGTGATCGCATCGCCCAACCACACCACCGGGGCGTTGGCCAGCATCATACCCAGCGTGGTGCCCGCCACCACGGCAAACCAGGCGTTGTATTGCGCGGCCAACATGACCGTGGCGATTTGGGTTTTGTCGCCCATTTCTGCCAAAAAGAAGGCGACCACCGTGGTCAGGAACACGCCCATGCGCGGGGCGCTGTCCCCTTCACCGTCGTCCAGTTTGTCGGGAATGAGCATCCATACGGCCATCGCAATGAACGATGCGCCCAAGACCCAGCGCAGCACATCGGGTCCCATGACGGTGGTGACCCAGCTGCCCACGGCACCGGCCAGACCATGGTTGGCCAGTGTGGCGACCAAAATGCCCAGCACAATGGGCCAGGGTTTGCGAAAACGGGCGGCCAGCACCAGGGACAAGAGTTGGGTTTTGTCGCCCATTTCGGCCAGGGCGACGATGCCGGTGGAGACAAGGAAGGCTTCCATAGGATGGTTTCACAGAGTCAAAGATGGCGAATCTTACGTGAGCGATGTGGGCCTGTTGTGCCGGTGTGCATCAATTTGGGCCTATTTCTTGCTTTCGTTTGGTGCGCCAAGAGGTTTGAAACCCTTTTTGCACCAATTTAGATCAAAAAACCTTGAGAGACGGTCATGGAAGCACTGAAACAGGGCGCGGATGCGCTATTTATTTTGTTGGGCGGCATCATGGTCTTGGCCATGCACGCTGGTTTTGCATTTTTAGAGCTGGGCACGGTACGCAAAAAAAACCAGGTTAATGCGCTGGTCAAGATTTTGGTGGACTTTTCCGTGTCGACCGTGGTTTATTTTGTGGTCGGTTACAGCGTGGCTTATGGCACAACCTTCTTTGTCGGGGCCGAACAACTGGCTGCTAAAAACGGCTATGAATTGGTCAAGTTTTTCTTTTTGCTGACTTTTGCAGCGGCCATTCCCGCCATCATTTCGGGTGGTATTGCCGAGCGGGCCAAATTTTGGCCACAGCTCATCGCCACGGCGGTGATTGTGGGTTTTGTGTATCCCTTTTTTGAGGGCATTGCCTGGAATCAGCATTTTGGTGTGCAAGCTTGGATCAAGGCGGTCACGGGCGATGAGTTCCATGACTTTGCTGGCTCGGTCGTGGTGCACGCCATGGGCGGCTGGATTGCTTTGCCTGCCGTGGTGCTGTTGGGTGCACGTTACAACCGTTACCGTAAAGATGGTCAAGTCTCGGCGCACCCGCCATCGAGCATCCCTTTTTTGGCTTTGGGCTCCTGGATCTTGATTGTGGGATGGTTCGGCTTCAACGTGATGAGCGCTCAAACGCTTGACAAAATCTCAGGCCTGGTGGCTGTCAACTCTTTGATGGCCATGGTGGGCGGCACCTTGGTGGCTTTGTTGATGGGCAAAAATGATCCCGGTTTTGTGCACAACGGACCTTTGGCTGGATTGGTTGCCGTGTGTGCAGGTTCCGACTTGATGCACCCTTTTGGTGCGCTGGTGACGGGTGCTGTGGCCGGTGGTTTGTTTGTGGTCATGTTCACACTGACCCAAAACAAATGGAAGATTGACGATGTGCTGGGTGTTTGGCCATTGCATGGTCTGTGTGGTGTATGGGGTGGATTGGCCGCAGGACTTTTCGGCACGCAAGCTTTGGGTGGCTTGGGGGGGGTCAACTTCACCGCCCAATTGATAGGAACGGGTTTGGGAATTGTTTGGGCCCTGTTGGGTGGTGTGCTGGTTTATGGTGTTTTAAAGGTCACCTTGGGTCTGAAAATGAGCCAAGAGGAAGAATACGATGGAGCAGATCTGAGCGTTCACAAAATCAGTGCCACACCAGACCGTGAGGTCAGTTGGTAAAACCACAAAACAGCGCCTCAAAGCCCCTGAATACGGGCTATGAGGCGATTTTCATTGCACAGTTTTTGGATTTATGACGCATAATTATTGTGCTTTTCTGAAAAAAACAGTGAGGCAATGTTTGCGGTGACCAGATCAGTTTCGCTTTCCTTCCGTGGTTTTCAGGCTTGTTGAATGCGCTTTCGGAACTCCATCGCTTTTATTTCTGTGTTTTGAGGAGTCCCTTTTATGGGCAATAAACTTTACGTTGGCAACCTGCCATATTCGGTTCGAGACGCTGATCTGGAACAAGCTTTTGGTGAGTTTGGCATGGTGACCAGCGCCAAAGTCATGATGGAACGTGACACGGGCCGTTCCAAGGGTTTTGGTTTTGTGGAAATGGGCAGCGACAACGAAGCCCAAGCGGCCATCAATGGCATGAACGGCCAAGCCCTCGGCGGTCGCAATGTGGTCGTCAACGAAGCTCGCCCCATGGAAGCACGTCCTCCACGCACAGGTGGCGGCGGTTTTGGTGGTGGCGGTGGTTACGGCGGTGGTCGCCGTGAAGGCGGCGGCGGCTTCGGTGGCGGCCGTGAAGGCGGCGGCGGTTACGGCGGTGGCCGTGAAGGCGGTGGCGGTTACGGCGGCGGCCGTGAAGGTGGCGGCGGTTACGGCGGCGGTCGTGAAGGCGGCGGCTACGGCGGCGGTCGTGAAGGCGGTGGCCGTGAAGGCGGTGGCGGATTCCGCAGCCCCTACGGCGCGGGTCCTCGCGGAGGCTCGGGTGGCGGTCGCCGTGAAGGCGGTGGCGGCTACGGCGGCGGTTACTGAGTCCGTGCCAGGCTGAACCCCTAAAGCTTCAGCCTTTGATCAAAAAAGCCCTGCCATGCAGGGCTTTTTCAATTGAACAGAGCAGTACTTCAATTCATCGCGAAGGCTTGTTGCATGGGGTCAGACTTGCACGATCTGATTTGCCTGCGATGGATTGGAACGTGTGCACAGACCCGCGGTGTTCCATGCTTATTTGGGGCTTGTGTGCTTTCCAGCGGTGGGCATGAGCGTGGCTTTGACACGCCCTTGCATCAGGTATTGGCCCGAGCGGGTATTGAAATCCAAAGTTTCAGAGGTGAAAACATCGCGTTGGCGGGTGATCACGACGGGCAGAGAAGACACCAGGCGGTCTTCGTTCAAAATGGCCGTTAATCGTTCACCTTGCAGCCGTGTTAAAGGAGTGTGTGCATCGGCTTGTCGAACAGCCCGCACATTTCCGATCAAGGTGAACCGGTTGTCGTTGTCACTGGAGATGCCTTGGTCGGCCTCGGCGTTCAATTGGCTGCCCTGCTCATTTTGGGCAAAGATGCGAATGCGCTGGATGTGCAACTCATTGGCTTGTGGCAAGTGCGTTGCGGCCTCTCCGCTGATTTGCCGCGTCAATTGGCCTGAGCCATCAAAATTTTTGACCGTGAAATTTTGCAATTGATAATCCGGATCGGTGCGCACAGGCCGGTCAGGGTCTGCGGGCAGCAGATCGGGCATGCTGCGAACCAACCACCAACTGCCCAGGGCCAAAGTGGCCATGATGATCAAGGGGACGTAGAGTGTCAACCGGTCCAGGCTGCGACGAAAACGCACCCAAGCATTCATGCCGAGGCCCCGGGGTGGTCGTGGTGCCCGACTTGGGCCAGCAAACCGGCGTAGTGCCCACCCGCGACCAGCAGCAGATCACAAAACGCGCGAGCTGCACCTTCACCCCCGCGTTCGGTGGTGACGTGGTGGGCCAGTGCCTTGGCTTGCGCATGGGCATTGGCCGGGGCGCAGGCGAAGGCGGCTCGCTGCATCACCGGCAAATCGGGCCAGTCGTCCCCCATGGCCGCTGCTTGTGACCAAGTCAGGCCCAACTCGGCCAGAAAAGCTTCGGCGGCAGGTCGTTTGTCTTCGGTGCCAAAACGGGCATGTTGAACGCCCAGCGCTTTCAGTCTCAGCCGAAGAGGGGCCGAATCGCGGCCCGTGATGACCACTGGCGTGATGCCTGCTTTTTGCAAAAGCTTGATGCCCTGGCCATCCAGGGTGTTGAAACGTTTGAGGGTTTCACCTTGTTCAGAAAAATACAAACCCCCATCGGTCAGCACGCCGTCGATGTCAAAAAAAGCCACCCGCACGCCTTGGGCTTGCAAGATCAGCTCGGGCGGGTAGTTCAAGGCTGGGGCAATGGTTTGCATGTCAGATCACCTTGGCCCGCATGAGGTCGTTGGAGTTGATGGCCCCGCACAAGCGGCCATGGTCATCGACCACCAAAATGCTGGTGATGCGGTGCAGTTCCATCAATTCAGCGGCCTCAACGGCCAGTGCACTTTGCGCAATGGTGTGGGGGTTGGCATGCATCACATCGCTGGCCTTGAGGGCTCGCAGGTCAACACCTTTCTCAATCAGGCGGCGCAAGTCACCATCGGTAAAAACGCCCAAAACGCGACCCTCTGCATCGGTGATCGAGGTGGCACCCAGCCCTTTGCTGCTCATTTCACGCATGAGCGTGGTGAATTCGGCATCCGGGCTGACCTGAGGCACGTCCTGGCCTTTTCGCATGACATCGCTCAAATGGGTGAGCAGCCTGCGCCCCAAGGACCCACCCGGATGGCTGCGTGCAAAGTCTTCCGGCTTGAAGCCGCGGGCATCCAGCAGGGCCACTGCCAGTGCGTCGCCCATGGCCAGCTGAGCCGTGGTGCTGGCGGTTGGGGCCAGGTTCAAAGGGCAAGCTTCTTTGTCCACAGAGCAATCGAGCACCACATCGGCGTGCCGGGCCAAAGCAGAGGTCAAGCCGCCCGTCATGGCGATCAGCGGGACGCCTTGGCGTTTGAGCACCGGCAAGATCGCCACCAGTTCATCGCTTTCGCCGCTGTTGGAAATGGCCAGCACCACATCCACCACTTTGATCATGCCCAGGTCGCCGTGGCTGGCCTCGGCCGGATGGACAAACATGGCCGGTGTGCCTGTCGAGGCCAAAGTGGCCGCAATTTTGCGGCCAATGTGCCCGCTCTTGCCCATGCCCGTGACCACCACACGGCCGTGCACGCCGAGCAACATGTCGACGGCCGCAACAAAACGATGGTCCAGCCGCTCCTTGAGTTTGAGCAGGGCGTTGGCCTCGATGTCGAGGGTTTCGCGGGCCAATTGGAGCGTTTGGTGTGGGTGTGCAGGCATGAGGATCATTTTATCGGTCTGATGGTACGGGGGGCGTGGCTGCACTCACAACGCCGTCGGATGTTCACAAGGCCTTGTTAATATCTGATCATGAATGCTTTGGAGTTGACGCTGTTGTATTTGCTGGCCGCCGTGTTGGGTGTGGTCGGATGCCGCATGCTCAAATTGCCGCCCATGCTGGGTTATTTGGCGGTGGGTGTGCTGATTGGCCCCAACGCGCTGGCATTGGCGCAAAACTCCGAGGGGGTCAAACACCTGGCGGAATTCGGCGTGGTGTTTTTGATGTTCGTGATCGGGCTGGAATTCAACTTGCCCAAACTGCGCTCCATGCGCAAACATGTCTTTGGTCTGGGTTTGCTGCAGGTTTTGCTGACGCTGGTGATCGTGACGGTGTTTTCCTTGTTTGTCGCCGCCCTGGCCCCCACCCTGTGGAAGATGGAATGGCAAACCGCATTGGCTTTGTCCAGCGCCATGGCCATGAGCAGCACGGCCATCGTGATCAAGCTGGTCGCTGACCGGCTGGAGCTGGAGTCTGAGCACGGCAAGCGGGTGGTTGGGGTGTTGTTGTTTCAAGATTTGGCCGTGGTGCCCTTGATCGTGATGATCCCGGCCCTGAGCGCCCCAGCTGACGAGATGCTCACCGCCTTGTTGATGGCCGCGCTCAAAGCCACGGTCTTGATCACCGTGCTGATGACCGGAGGCCAGCGGGTCATGCGCTGGTGGCTGACCTTGGTTGCACGGCGTAAAAGCGAAGAGTTGTTTGTGCTGAATTTGTTGCTGGTTACGCTGGGGCTGGCCTGGATCACTGAGCTGGCCGGCCTGAGCTTGGCCTTGGGGGCTTTTGTGGCCGGCATGCTGATTTCAGAGACCGAATACAAGCACCAGGTGGAGTTGGACATTCGGCCTTTTCACGACGTTTTGTTGGGCCTGTTTTTCATCACGATTGGCATGATGCTGGACTGGCACATTGTGGTGGACCGCTGGCCTCTGGTGCTGGTGCTGACCACGCTGCCCGTGTTGTTCAAACTGGTGTTGGTGGCCGCCTTGGCCAAGATGACCGGGGCGACCCACGGGGTGGCTTTGCGCACCGGCTTGTACCTGGCGCAAGCCGGTGAGTTTGGCTTTGTGTTGCTCACTTTGGGGGCGCAAAGCCAAATCATTCCACCGGCCTTGCTCAACCCGGTGCTGGCCAGCATGGTGCTGTCGATGATGGCTACACCCTTCATCATCATGCACAGCAACAGCATTGTCATGAAGGTGGTGGCCAGCGAGTGGTTGCAGCAATCGCTGCAAATGACCACCATTGCCCGCAAGTCGATCAACACCAGCAAACACGTCATCATTTGTGGCTACGGACGTTGCGGGCAAAACCTGGCCCGCATGCTCGAAAAGGAAAACATCCCCTACATGGCGCTCGATCTGGACCCGGATCGGGTGCGCCAGGCCGCAGCGGCGGGCGATTCGGTGGTGTTTGGTGATGCCGGGCGTTTGCAATCGCTGATGGCCGCCGGTTTGGCCCGCGCCAGTGCAGTGGTCATCACCTACCTCGATGTGCCAGCCGCCATGAAGGTGCTGGACCACAGCCACAGCCACGCGCCCCAGGTGCCAGTGATTGTGCGCACCAAGGACGATTTGGACCTTGAAAAGTTGCAACTCGCCGGGGCCACCGAGGTGGTGCCCGAGGCCCTGGAAGGCTCGCTCATGCTGGCCAGCCATGCGCTGGCGCTGGTGGGTGTGCCCATGCGGCGCGTGATCCGCATCGTGCAAGACCAGCGCGATGCCCGCTACAACCTCTTGCGCGGTTATTTTCATGGCGCGGACGACGACACCCTGAGCGAAATTGACCACGAAAGGTTGACCACCGTGGGCCTGCCTTTGGCGTCGCCCTGGTTGGGCAAGCAGGTGCAAGACCTGGCGTTTCACGCCATGGGCGTGCGTGTGGTCAATCTGCGCCGGGCCAACGGTCAATCTGAAAAAGTCAACGACAACACCGAGCTGTTTTCGGGTGACACCTTGGTGTTGTCCGGCAAGTCCCAAACCCTGGCTGTGGCCGAAGAAAAACTCCTGCGAGGCTGAAAGACATGGACGATCTGAACGTCAACGACTATTTGAAAAGCCACATCCGCACCGTGCCCGACTGGCCCGCGCCGGGCGTGCAGTTCCGCGACATCACGCCGCTCTTGCAAGACCCGCGCGTGTTTCGTGTCTTGATCGATGCCTTTGTACACCGCTACATGCACCCGGCTTTGCGGCCCGATGTGGTGGCGGGTCTGGATGCGCGGGGCTTCATTTTGGGTTCGGTTGTGGCCTATGAATTGGGCCTGGGTTTTGTGCCCATCCGCAAAAAAGGCAAGCTGCCTTTCACCACGGTGGAAGAAACCTACGAACTGGAATACGGCAGCGCCACGGTGGAGTTGCACACCGATGCCGTCAAACCCGGCCAGCGCGTGCTGTTGATCGACGACTTGATCGCCACGGGTGGCACCATGATGGCAGGCAAAAAGCTGCTTGAAAAGCTGGGGGCCACCGTGATTGAAGGTGCGGCCATTGTCGATTTGCCGGAGCTGGGCGGCTCGCAGCGCATCCAGGACAGCGGTCTGAAATTGTTCACCTTGGTGTCGTTTGAGGGGCATTGAGGGCTGGCGCAGCTGTCGCGCAAGACGCTGACAGCTGGTGCGTCACGTTTTAAGCTGGTCTTTTCAGCTCTTTGTCCCCACTGTCATGAACGCACCCCACACCCCGCCAGCGGCCTCCGACGACCGCGTGCCCTACGCCAAACCCCAACCTTGGGGCATGGCCCCCGACATGGTGGTGCACGATGTGCAAACCGAGGACGAGCGCCTGTGGGCACCGGTGGGCGAGGGCATTTGGTCGCGCCCGCTGCACCTGAACGTGTCCGGCGGCTTTTATGTGCACCTGCTCAAAGTCAAGCGCTCGGGCCTGCTGCAACGCCACCGGCATTCCGGCATGGTGCATGCCCATGTGTTGCGCGGCAAATGGTTGTACCTGGAGCACGATTGGGTGGCCGAAGAAGGCAGCTATGTGTTTGAGCCACCGGGTGAAACCCATACCCTGGTGGTGCCCGACGACTGCCAGGACATGGTGACCCTGTTCACCGTGCATGGCGCTTTGATGTACGTGGACACCCAAGGCAACGCCACGGGCTACGACGATGTCTTCACCCGCATCGAGAAGTACCGCGCCCACTTTGAAGCGGTGGGTTTGGGTGCGGATTATGTGAAGCAATTCATGCGTTGAACGCCGTCCTTGACGATTCAAAACCCCGCCTGGACCGCTGCAAGCGGTGGTTTTGAAGGGCACGTTCAACTCAGGACTTTTCGGAGATCAGCGCTCGATGCTGCGGTTCCAACGCGCATTCCATGCAGGACGGTTTTCGTTG
This sequence comes from Comamonadaceae bacterium PBBC1, assembly GCA_002256145.1. Taxonomy (GTDB): domain Bacteria; phylum Pseudomonadota; class Gammaproteobacteria; order Burkholderiales; family Burkholderiaceae_C; genus Limnohabitans_A. The sequence goes on along the minus strand of NKIP01000003.1, from coordinate 119,346 downwards.
ATCTGCGCCCAATCAAGCACCACCGCTGTTTTCATGTAATCGGCAAATTGCCTGAGCTTCAATTTGGCATCGTCGCCCACAGCAGCTGCTTTGGGGTTGGATGGAATTTGATTGCCATGCTCCAGCCCAGCCGCTTGGGCAGACGCTGACAACAGGTGCTCAGCCAGCTTTTGTGCCAAAACCGGCTCAGAGTTGTTGGCGATCACACACTGGGCCACCATGAGCACCACCGAGCCTTCTTTGGGCTGAGCGTATTCCACGGCAATGCCTTTTTCCTGCAATGTGGCCACGCTCGTGGGGGTCAGGGGGGCGATGGCCGCTTCGCCGTTCTGGATCATTTCAGCCAATTTGGCCGAGCTGGGGATGTACTCCAGCACATTGGGGCCAATCGATGATTTCCATGCCGCAAAGCCGGGCTCCACATTGGCCTCGGTGCCGCCTTTGATGCGGTTGAACATCAAGAAACCATGCAGACCAAAGGACGATGAGGGCATGGACTGGAACACCACCTTGCCCTTGAACTTGGGATCGGCCATGTCCATCCAAGAGGTGGGGGCGGCCCAGCCTTTTTCAGCAAACATCTTCTTGTTGTAAGCCAGCCCGGTCATGCCCATGGTCACGCCCGCTGCAATGTCATCCTTGAAACGAGCGGTCGGAAAAATCTCATTCAAGGCCGGGCTGGGTTTGAGTTTTTCACACAGGCCCATGCCGGCCGCACGGATCATCACGCCATCGTCCAGGAACATCACATGCATCTGAGGCTTGTCTTTGTTGGCCTGCGCCTTGGCCAAGATTTCGGAAGAAGTGCCAGGCACCACCACCACCTTCACGTTGTTGGCCTTTTCAAAAGCCGGAAAGACATGGCTGGTCCAGGTTTTCTCCATCACGCCGCCATTCATGCCGATGTACAAAGTTTTGGTTTGGGCCTGCGACAAGCTTGGCGTCAAGGCCGCGAGTGCAACAGTGAGGGCACAAAGCGGCGTTTTTACAGAAAGAGTGGATCGCAACAAGGGGGTCATGGTAAGTCTCCTGGGGTTGATGTGACGGACGAAGGAAGGGCAGAAAAACGGGCAATGGAAAAAGCCTCGATGGGCGTGGACGAATGGCCGTGGCAAACCAGTTCGGCCAACACCTCTCCCACAGCGGGGCCGGTTTGAAAACCAGCGCCTGCGAAGCCAAAAGCGTGAATCAGGCCGGGCGTGGTCTGGCTCCAGCCGATCACCGGCTCGTGGTCTGGCAAATAGCCTTCTGTGCCACTCCAGGTGCGGATCACATGGGCATGCCGCAAGCGCGGGAGCAATTCAACCGATCGGGCCAGCACCAGGCCAATGGCTTCGCGTGAGGGACTGGCTCGCAGCTCATCCAGCGCAAAACCACGCGAGCCACCGATCACGCAATTGCCTCTGGGTGCTTGTCTGGCGTAGATGCCACCGCCTTCGACCCCCAGGCTCAGGTTCATGAATGTGGGCAAGGGTTCGGTCACGGCCATGACCGGGTGTGCCGAGACCATGGGCACGGATTCGTTGAATTGGGCGGCCACTTGCCCTGCCCAGGCCCCTGCACAATTGAGCAAATGGGTGCTGCCGATGCGAACCCCCGTGTCCGTGTCCAACTCGAAACCACTCGGTGCATGAACCAGGCGCACACAAGAAGTTCTCTCCATGATCACCGCCCCTGCATCTTGCGCGGCCTTGGCAAAAGCAGGTGACACCAGCCGGGGGTTGGCGTGACCATCTTCAGCACACAAAGAACCGCCCACGATGCGTTCGCCCAGCCAGGGGTAGGTTTTGCGCAAAGCATCGCCCCCGATGATCTGCAAATCCAGGCCATGGCTTTGGCATTGATCTCGGTACGCTTGCAGCGAGGCCATGTCCGCTTCTGTTCGGGCGATCTTCAGATGTCCTGAGCGAATGTATTCGCCTTCGATCCCGATCACAGCGGGCAAGCGCCCCCAGATTTCGTGGGCCCGCTGAGACAGGGGCAGCTGCACCAGCGAGCGACCTTGGCGGCGCACGCCACCGTAGTTCACTCCGCTTGAGCGTGATCCGCACACATCCCGCTCAAGGAGCACAACCGATTTGCCGTGTCGCCTCAAAGCCAAGGCAGCGGAGGCCCCGACAATGCCGCCGCCCACAATGGCCACATCAAAGTCTTGTCTGCGGCTCATGCAGGCCCCTCGGTTTGGGCGCTGAAGGTGTTTTCAAAAGGAATGGGTTTGATGGGCGCTTGCCCACGCAAACGCCCCACCTGCGAGGGCGATTGCTGCGTGCAATGCGCCAGCAACTCGGCTGCGGCGCACCCACACATGCGCCCCTGGCAGCGCCCCATGCCCACACGCGAAAAAGCCTTCAAACGGTTCAACTCAAGCGCCCCTGATGCTTTGGCCGCGTTGCGAATGTCTCCGGCAGTGATCTCTTCGCAGCGGCAGATCACCACCGCATCCGAGGTCAACGCGGGCCATTGGCGCGGCTCGGGAAAGGCCTTGGTCAAGCCCGCGCCAAAAGTCCTGCGTCGGGCCATCATTTTGTCCAGCGCATCGATGCGGGCTTTTTCATCTTCGCTCAGTGTCAGTCCTTGATCGCTGAGCAAGGCCCAAGCCGCCCGTTCACCAGACCATTGCGCGGCATCGGCACCCTGAATGCCCGCCCCATCACCGGCCAAGTAAACCCCTGGCACTGAGGCGCGGCCCGCGCTGTCTTTGGCAGGCAACCAGGCCCTGTCGGCCTCGTCATACGCCCATTCGCAACCCAACAAATCGGCCAACTGCGTTTCGGAGCGCAAACCGTAACCCGTGGCCACGGCATCACAAACAAGGCGGTGTTCGCCTTGTTTGTCGCGCCAGATCAACTGCTCTACCGATGCCTTGCCCAGCGCTTGCACCGGCAAGGCACCTCGGTGAATCGGCACGCCATGCGCCATCAGCCAAGCCACGTAATACACGCCTTTGGACAGCATCGATGCCTGGGCCGTCAGCTCAGGCAAAGCGCGAAGTTGATCGCTCCACTGGGCACTGTCCAAAATGGCCGCCACCTGCCCGCCCGCTTTGGCGTATTGGTAAGCCACCAAATACAGCAACGGTCCCGTGCCCGCAAAAACCACTTGGCGGCCAATGGCGCAGCCCTGAAATTTGAGCGCCACTTGGGCGCCGCCCAAGCTGAAGACGCCCGGCAGTGTCCAGCCCAGAAAGGGCAAGATTCGGTCGGTGGCTCCGGTGGCCACCAGCAAGGCTCCATAGGGCAAAACCGATGTCTTGCCCTCGTGCAGCAAATCCAGGCAAGCCGCTTGTGCATTCCACACCAAGGTGTTGGGCCGGTAATCAATGTGCGGCAACAAGTCCTGCATGGCCTGGAGCACAGCCTTGGCTTTGCCCGACTCAAACCCGTAAAGGGCCTTTGGGCTGCGCTGAAAATGTGCAGGCGGTTGGCGGTAAATCTGACCGCCGTGGCGAGCGTTTTCGTCCAGCACCACCGGGCGCAAACCTTTGCGCACCAAGGTTTGCGCAGCCAGCATGCCGGCCGGTCCTGCGCCCACGATCACAGGGGGTGACTGAAGCTTGTTCATGTTTTCACCACCAAGCGCATCCCTGACTCGATCAGGCGCAGACAACTGCGCAGCCGGGCACCGTCTTCTGTGGTGACCCAGCAATCCTGGCAAGCCCCCATGACACAAAACCCCGCCCGCAGGGTGCCCGATGGATCGCTTTGGCCCAGAGCGCGATTTTGAGTCAGCAAGGCGGTCATGATGGTGTCACCCACCAACGCCTCGCACGCTTGGCCATTGAGAAAAAACCCCAGCGTCTCACGCTCGGTCTCGGCCAGTCTGACCCACAAACCTGAGCCTGCGCAAGGTTCTTGTTTCATTTGCCACCCAACAGTATTTTGTCCAGACCATACAGTCGGTCCAAGATGACCATCACCCCTGCGGTCAAAGCCACCATCAAAGCCGACACGGCCGCCATCAAAGGGTCGACCGACTCTGTGGCGTACATGTACATGCGCACGGGCAAAGTCACCGTGGCCGGAGAAGTCACAAAAATGGACATGGTCACCTCATCAAAGCTGTTGATGAAAGCCAGCAACCACCCACCCGTCACGCCGGGCAAGATCATGGGCAAGGTCACGCGTCTGAACACTGTTGCCCGACTGGCCCCCAAAGACAAAGCAGCGTGTTCACAGTGCTTGTCCATGCCCACGGCCGCCGCCAGCACCAGGCGCAAGGCATAGGGGGTGATCACCACCACATGCGCCAACATGAGCCAATAAAAATTGCCTGTGGCCCCGATCAGCGTGAACAGCCTCAAGATGGCCACGCCCAGCACCAAGTGCGGCACGATCAACGGCGAAAGAAACAAGGCATTGAGAGCGTCACGCCCTTTGAATTCATAGCGTGAGATGGCCAGGCCCGCAGGCACGGCCACCAACGTGGACAAGCTGGCTGCACCCAAGGCCAGCCACAGACTGTTCCAGAACGATGTGACGAAATCAGGGTGCTCAAACACGGCCTTGAACCAGCGCAACGAGTACTCGGTGGTCGGAATCGTCAGGGTGTTTTCAGGGGTGAACGCGACCAGGCAAACCACAATCAATGGGGCCAGCATGAACGCCATCACCAGCGCATTGAACAGTTTTGCAAGCCAGCCATTCGAGGTCATGCCACCCCCATGGATTTTTTGTATCGGCCTTCCAGCACGCGGTTGTAGCTGAGCATCACCAACAGATTGGCCACCAGCAAAATCAAAGCCAAAGTGGCCCCCAGCGGCCAGTTCAATTCGTGCAGGTATTCGTCATAAACCACAGTGGCCACCATTTTCAGACGCCTGCCCCCCAACAAACCCGGAATGGCAAAAGCACTGGCACACAAGCCAAACACGATCAGACAGCCCGACAAAATTCCGGGCATCACCTGTGGCAACACAATGCGACGCACAGCAGTCCATCGCGATGCCGACAAAGACAGCGCCGCCTGTTCGACGCCCGGGTCGAGCTTTTGCAGTGAGGTCCAGATCGGAATGATCATGAACGGCAGCATGACGTGCACCAAGGCAATGACCACGGCCCATTCGGTGTAGAGGACTTTGAATGAGCCCAGGCCCGCAAAGCTGAAAAATTGGCTGATCACGCCACGCGGCCCCAGCAGCATGCTCCAGCCAAAGGCTCTGACCACCACAGAAATCAACAGGGGAGCCAGCACCACCAGCAAACACACCGTGCGCCATGGGTCACGCATTCGGCTCAACACATAGGCCTCAGGCGCACCGATCAGCAGGCATATGGCGGTCGTCACGGCAGACACCCAAAACGTTCGCCAGAAAATTTCAAAGTAATACGGGTCGGTCAGCACCGCCACGTAATGGGCCAAGGTGTAGGCGTCTTTGACCCCCGTGTTGTAGTCAAAAACCTGGAATGACAGAATGCCCGTCATCAACAAGGGCAGCAGCAACAAACCACAAAACAGCAGCAAAGCCGGCGCTGACAGAAACCAGGGTGTCCAGCGTCCTGGTCTGCTCATGGCAGCACCCGCATGGCGGCATCAGACCAATCCAGACCGGTGATTTGCCCCTCGTGGAGGGGCAAACTTTCGTTGTTGGCACAGGTCACGGTCAGCAGTCCCAGCGCTGTCTCGATCTGGTAGAGCCATTGGCTGCCCAGGAAAAAACGTGCCTTGACGGTCCCCTCCAGACGGCCTGTGCCGGGTGCAACACACTGAATTTTTTCGGGCCTCACGCTGACCATCAGCGTTTGCCCTTCGGCCCAGACGCCGCCTGCGACTGGGAGCTTCAAGCCTTGCATGTCAATGCAGCAATCACCCTCGTGGTCTTTGACTTGGCCATGCAAGAGATTGGCTTTGCCGACAAAGGTCGAAATGAAGGGGGTCTGCGGGTTTTCGTACAGCGCGTAAGGCTTGTCGATTTGTGTGACGCGCCCTGCTTGCATGACCACCACCCGGTCGCTCAGCGACATGGCTTCGGTTTGGTCGTGTGTGACCATGATGGTGGTGGTCCCTACTTTGCGCTGGATTTGCCGCAATTCAAACTGCATTTCTTCACGCAGTTTGGCGTCCAGGTTAGACAAAGGCTCGTCCAGCAACAGCACTGGCGGCTCAATCACCAAAGCGCGTGCCAAAGCCACCCTTTGGCGTTGTCCGCCCGAGAGTTCCCGGGGGTAGCGCTGCGCCAAATCGCTCAGGTGCACCAAAGCCAAAGCCGAGGTCACGCGCTGGGCACGTTCGGCCTTGGCCATGGAGCGCATCTCCAGGCCAAAACTCACATTTTGGGCCACCGTCATGTGGGGAAACAGCGCATAGCTTTGAAACACAATACCCAAGCCGCGCGTGTTCGGGGCTTTGTGGGTGATGTTCTGGCCATCCAGAAAAATGTCCCCTTCGCTGGCTTCTACAAAGCCGGCCATCATTTGCAGCGTGGTCGTTTTGCCGCAGCCTGAAGGCCCCAGCAGGGTGACGAACTCGCCTTTTTCAACGCTCAGGTTCACCTTGTCGACGGCGCATTGCGTGCCGTAAAACTTGGAAAGATTTGTCAGCGTCAAAAATGACATTTACCACACTCCTGTGCCCGCTGGCCTGGCTTTGGCCTCTGCAAATATGGACGACGGACATTGACAAATGGTGTTTGAATCAGGCGATGGCGTCAACAGGGTATTTCATTAAATGATAAAAGTATTTATTTAATTCCATTCAGTCGAATTAAATCCATAAAATTTCTCAAAAACTTCGGATCATCAATATGACAACACCTCAAATGGGATCAGGCGTGCTCGAACGCGCCTTCGCCATCATTGGCCATTTGTCCCAAGCCCAGCGCGAGGGTGCACGGGTGACGCAAATCGCCAAAGACATCGGTTTGACGCAAGCCACGGTTCACCGCACTTTGCAGGCGTTGATTGCTCAAAACGTGGTGGAACAAGATGAGCGGACCAAGCACTACCGCTTGAGCATTGAGTTTTTTGTATTGGCCGCACGCGCTGGCAATCCATCGCATTTGCGCGACCTGTGCCGTCCATTGCTGCTGCGTCTGTCGGCCAGTTTGGGCGACACCCTTTTCTTATTGGCCCGCAGCGGGTTCGATGCGGTGTGCATCGATCGCAGTGAAGGTCCTTTTCCCATTCGGTCGTTCACGGGCGACATTGGCGGGCGTGTGGCTTTGGGGGTGGGGCAGGGCAGTTTGGCCATTCTGGCTTTTTTGCCCGAGGCCGAACGCGAAGAAGTGATCCGATTCAATGTGCCCCGTGTTCGCGAACTGGGCACACTCGATGAGGTGTACCTCAGGACCGAAATTGACCGGGTTCGGGCCCAAGGTTATGCCGACACCAACTCGGGTTTGCTCGAAGGCATGGCCGGTGTGGCGGTTCCTGTATGTGACCGCGATGGCCACGCGGTGGCGGCCATCAGCGTCGGAACGATTTCAGCTCGCCTGAACGATCAGCGGCTGCCCACTGTGGTGGAGCTGCTCAAAAAAGAGGCCCAACGTGTTTCCCCGCACATCAACCCCTTTGACCCCACATTGCGCAGGCCGCTGTCTTGTCTTGCGGCCTGGATGCCCAATGGCTGAATGAGGAATCTGTTGGATGGATTGCTTACAGCGGCTTTTTGAGCCAGTGGGCAATCTCACCCACAATGCCCCGGCGAAAAGCCAGCACACAAATCACAAAAATCACACCCTGGATGATGGTGACCCATGCACCCAACTGGGCCAGGTAGTTTTGCATGCTCACGATCACAGCCGCACCCACCACCGGGCCAAACAAGGTGCCCAAGCCACCCACCAGCGTCATCAGCACCACCTCGCCCGACATGGACCAGTGCACGTCTGTCAGCGAAGCCAACTGGAACACCAGCGACTTGGTGGCACCGGCCGTACCCGCCAATGCGCCAGAGATGACGAAGGCAATCAGCTTGTAGAGGTCGGTGTCGTAGCCCAGCGAAATGGCGCGGTCCTGGTTCTCGCGAATCGCTTTGAGGATCTGGCCAAAGGGCGAGTGCACGATGCGCCAGATGAAGGCAAAGCCTGCCAAAAAGATGGCCAGCACAAACATGTACATGGCGCTGTTTTGTTCCAGGTCAAAAATGCCAAACAGCTTGCCCCGGGGCACACTCTGGATGCCGTCTTCACCGCCCGTGAACGGGGTTTGCAGGTAAAAGAAAAACACCATTTGCGAGAACGCCAAGGTGATCATCGCAAAGTAAATGCCTTGCCTGCGGATGGCCAGCATGCCCGTGACCAGGGCCAGCAGCCCTGAGCAACCGGTGGCGAACAACACCGCCAATTCGGGGTTCCAGCCCCAGACCTTGGCGGCGTGCGCAGCGGCATAACCGGCGGTGCCCAAAAACATGGCGTGGCCAAAAGACAGCAAGCCACCAAAGCCGATCAGCAAGTTGAAAGCACAGGCAAACAAGGCAAAGCACATGACCTTCATCAGGAAGATCGGGTAGACCCAGATGGGCGCGATGACCAGCACCAGCACCATGATGGCAAAGGCCACCCACTGGTGCGTGAACGACTGGGTCTTGAAAGAGGGCGTCGAGACTGTGGTCATGGTCTTACTTCTGGGTGCCGAACAACCCGGCAGGCTTGATCAGGAGAACAATGGTCATGATGATGAAAATCACCGTGCTGGAAGCTTCGGGGTAGAACACCTTGGTCAGGCCTTCGATCAAGCCCAGGCCAAAACCCGTGAGGATGGCGCCCATGATGGAGCCCATGCCGCCAATCACCACCACCGCAAACACCACGATGATGATGTCCGCACCCATGGTGGGGTTGACCTGGTAGACGGGGGCGGCCATGACACCGGCAAAGGCCGCCAGACCCACGCCAAAACCATAGGTCAGCGTGATCATGCGTGGCACGTTGATGCCGAAGGCTTGGACCAAGCTGGGGTTTTCGGTCGCAGCACGCAGGTAGGCCCCCAGTTTGGTGCGCTCAATCACGTACCAAGTGGACAGACACACCACCAGCGAAGCCACGATGACCCAAGCGCGGTATTTGGGCAAGAACATGAAGCCTGTGTTGTAGGCTCCCTGGAAGATCTCGGGCACCGGATAAGGCATGCCCGATGAACCGAATTCGTGACGGAACAAGCCCTGGATGATCAGTGCCAGTCCAAAAGTCAGCAGCAGGCCATACAAATGGTCGAGTTTGTACAGCCGCTTGAGCATGGTGCGCTCAATCACCATGCCGGTCGCGCCCACCAAGATGGGTGTGACGATGAGCGAAACCCAGTAATTGATGCCCAACTTGGTGAGTGAAAGATAGGCCACAAAGGCGCCCAGCATGTACTGGGCACCGTGCGTGAAGTTGATGATGTTCAGCAAGCCGAAAATCACGGCCAGACCCAGAGAGAGCAGTGCGTAAAAAGAGCCGTTGATCAGCCCGATCAGCAATTGCCCGAACAGGGCTTGCGAGGGTATGCCAAAAATTTCCATTGTGATGTTTCGACTTGCTTGAACGAAGGGGAGGGATTACTTCTTGACCAGAGGGCAGTCGCTCTCGGCCAATGGGCGGAAGGCCTCGTTGGCAGGGATTGTGGCGACCAGCTTGTAGTAGTCGTAAGGACCCTTGGACTCGGAAGGTTTCTTGACCTGGAACAGGTAGGCGGGATGCAGTTTGCGGCCATCGGGGCGCACGCTGCCTTTGCCAAACAAGGGATCATCCGTGGGCAGTTCTTTCATCTTGGCCGCCACTTTGGTGCCGTCGTCCGTCTTGGCAGCGTCCACCGCCTTCAGGTAGTGGATCACGCTCGAATACACGCCAGCCTGCACCATCGAAGGGTATTTGCCGCTGTTGGCTGCAGCAAAACGCTTGGTGAAAGCGCGGGTGTTGTCGTTCAGATCCCAGTAGAAGGTTTCGGTCAGCATCAGACCTTGGGCGGTGTTCAGGCCCAGCGAGTGAACGTCGGGCAGGAAGACCAGCAGACCCGCCAGGTTCTGACCGCCTTTGGTGATGCCGAATTCAGCCGCTTGCTTGATCGAGTTGGTGGTGTCGCCACCGGCGTTGGCCAAGCCAATGATCTTGGCTTTGGAAGCCTGAGCTTGCAGCAAGAAAGAAGAAAAGTCTTGCGAAGGGAAGGGGGTGCGGACTTTGCCCACCACTTTGCCGCCGTTCTTGACCACCACGGCTTCGGTGTCACGTTCCAAGGCGTGGCCAAAAGCGTAGTCGGCAGTCAAGAAGAACCAGGTGTCGCCGCCGCTTTTGACGATGGCTTTGCCCGTGCCGTTGGCCAGCATCCAGGTGTCATAAGCCCAGTGGATGGTGTTGGCGTTGCAGGCTTTGCCGCTCAGGTCGGCAGTGGCCGAGCCGGAGTTGACGTGCAGTTTGCCCTTGTCCGCAGAAATCTTGGCAATAGCCAGACCCACAGACGATGTGGGCACGTCAGCGATCATGTCGACCTTGTCGGTGTCATACCACTGGCGGGCAATGTTGGAGCCCACATCGGGCTTGTTTTGGTGGTCGGCGCCGACCACTTCCACTTTGAGCTTGCTGCCCGTGGCCTTGATGTAATCTTCCACCGCCATTTTGGCTGCGCTCACCGAGCCGGGGCCGGTGATGTCCGAGTACAAACCCGACATGTCGTTGAGCACACCGATCTTGACGATGCCGTCAGAAATCTGTGCTTGTGCGCCACCCGCGAAGGCACAGGCGGCCAAAGCGGCCAGGGAAAGAAGTTTGCGTTTCATCGTGTTGTCTCCAGTTAGAAAAAAATCAGACGCCCAAGTACTCGTTCAACATGCCCATCTTGGAGGACAGTTCCAGAGAGGTAAAGCTCTCCACCATCTGACCATGCTCCATCACGTAGAAGCGGTCGGCCAGGGGGGCGGCAAATCGGAAGTTCTGCTCGACCATGATGATGGTGAAGCCCTTGGCCTTGAGGGCCGTGATCATGCGGGCCAGCGCTTGCACAATGACCGGGGCCAAGCCTTCAGAAATTTCATCCAGCAACAAAAAGCGAGCGCCGGTGCGCAGAATGCGGCCCACCGCCAGCATTTGCTGCTCGCCACCGGACAGGCGTGTGCCAGGGCTGTTGCGCCGCTCCAGCAGGTTGGGGAACATGTCGTAAATTTCTTCGACCGACATGCCGTTGGGGGCAATCACGGGCGGCAGCAGCAGGTTTTCTTCGCAGGTCAGGGCCGAGAAAATACCGCGCTCTTCGGGGCAATAACCAATGCCCAGTTTGGCAATCTGGTGCGGAGCCCAGTTCACGGTTTCTTGGCCCTTGATGGTGATGGAGCCAGTGCGCCGACCCACCAGACCCAGAATCGATTTGACCGTGGTGGTGCGACCCGCACCGTTGCGACCCAGCAAGGTCACCACTTCGCCTTCATTCACCGTGAGGTCCACCCCATGCAGGATGTGTGACTCACCGTACCAGGCTTGCAAGTTGCTGATGCGCAGCATTTCTTTGGGCTCAGCCATGGGCTCCCTCCAGCTGGTTGTCGGTGGTGCCCATATAGGCTTCGAGCACTTGCGGGTTTTGTGACACCACGGCGTAAGGTCCTTCTGCAATCACTTGCCCACGTTGCAAGACACTGATGGTGTCCGCAATTTTGGACACCACATTCATGTTGTGCTCCACCATCAAAATGGTGCGGTTGGCCCCGACTTTTTTGATCAGCTGCGTGACGCGGTCCACGTCTTCGTGACCCATGCCCTGGGTGGGCTCGTCGAGCAACATCAGCTCGGGATCCATGGCCAAAGTGGTGGCAATTTCCAGGGCTCGCTTGCGGCCATAAGGCAACTCAACGGCCGTCAAGTCAGCCATATTGCCCAGGTCCACCTCGTCCAGCAGTGCCATGGCTTTGTCATTGAGCTGGTTCAGGCTGCGCTCGGAGCGCCAAAAATGCAGCGATGTCCCGGTGGCGCGTTGCAAGCCGATGCGCACGTTCTCCATGACGGTCAGGTTGGGGAAAGTGGCCGAAATCTGAAAGGACCGCACAATGCCACGCCGTGCCACTTGTGAGGGTTTTTCGGAGGTGATGTCATGGCCATTGAACACAATCTGTCCCTTGGTGGGAATCAGAAACTTGGTCAGCAGGTTGAACACCGTGGTTTTGCCCGCGCCATTGGGGCCAATCAGCGCATGGATTTGCCCACGCTTGACACGCAGATCCACACCGTTGACAGCGACAAAACCCTTGAACTCCTTGATGAGCCCCCGGGTTTCGAGAATGATTTCGTCAGCCATTGAATTGGGTACCTGGACAACAAAGAATAAACAACAGCCGGATTCTGTGTGCTGAACAAAATACCGGGTACATGGTTATCCCGCAGTTCTGTCTCTTGTGTGACGAAAAACACAAAAACAGCCCAATCACCGTCAGAAATTTGTAGGTTTCTTGCGCGTCAGATTTTGCAAATACCCTTGCGTAATACAGGGCTTGTGAGGGTCTTGGACAGACTGGACATCAAGCCATCACCATGCCGCCATCGACATGGATGCTCTGACCTGTCATGCCACTCGATTCGGCCGAGCCCAAATACACCGCCAAACCTGCGATTTCGGTCGGGTTCAAGATGCGCCCCAAAGGCACACGGGTCAGTGCGGCCTTGACCAGTTCTTCACCGGTCATGCCCGAGCTGTGTGCCACCTGGGCCTTGAGTTCTTCGACCATGTCGGTCTGGATGAAGCCGGGGCAAATCGCGTTCACGGTCACATTGTGTGGGCTGGCTTCCAAGGCCACACAACGCGTCAGGCCCACCACCGCGTGTTTGCTCACGTTGTAGGCGCTTTGGTTGCGAGACCCCCATTTGCCCGCTGTTGAAGCCATGTTGACAATCCGTCCGTGTCGGCGTGCCTGCATGCCCGGCAGCACCGCCTGCATGAAATGCAGCACTCCAAACAGGTTCACATCCAGCATGTCCTGAAAGTCCTGAGCGGCATAGTCCAAAAAGGACTTGCCCCGGTACACGCCCGCGTTGTTGACCAGCACATCCACGCGGCCAAAGCGTTGTTCGACCTGTGCCACTGCGGCAAAACACGCATCGCGGTCGGTCACGTCCAGTCCGATGGTCATGATCCGCTCGGTTGGCAAATCCAACCCATCCTTGACTACACTGAGACGGGCCTCATCGGTGGCGATCAGGCACAAGCTTGCCCCCTCGGCGGCATAAGCTTGCGCAATGGCCAGGCCAATGCCGCGACTGGCACCGGTGATGATCGCGACTTGCTGCTTCAGGCGGTTGGCCATGTTCGATCCTTGAGGTGATTCAAATGAGTGCAGCGCTCTTGCGAGGGCTCTTCGGTGCACCGGGTGTGCTGTCGTCGTGCGGCTTGGACACCGCTTTGCGCAGCACTTGCCCATAGCCCTCGGCCAGCTCCATGCGAGGCCCAAAGCCTTGTTCGATCAGCATGCGGTGCGCGGCAGGCAGCTTCCAGCAGGGCGTGAACACAAACAGGTGGTGTTCCAGGTGATAGTTCACCCAGTAAGGGGCCAGCACCATGCGCATGCCCCAATTTGTCAGCGTGGTGCGGGTGTTGCGCAAGCGGTCGTCGTTGTTGCCTACCACCGCGTGCTCGGCAATGTTGCGGATGCGGCTGATCACCTGGTACCAGGTCAGCAAAGGCAAGAGCCACAGCGCAAAGTAAGCCCACCACACCCCGGCTGCGGCGCAGACGGAGAAGATGGCGAGGTTGCTCAAGGCAAAGTATTTTTCTGCGGCGAACAGGTTTTTCAGGCGCTGCAAACGGCTGGGGTCTTGGCCCATTTCCATGCGGAAAAACTCCATGCGCCGCTGGACACCGGTGATGCCCAGAATGTCGCGCCGCATCTTGCGCCAAAAGCTTTTTGCGGTGATTGGAAAAGGCGCCGACAAAATCAGGTCAGGGTCGTCCTTTTGCTGTGTGTGTCGGTGGTGGCTCAGGTGGTAAGGCCGGTACAGCGTGAGGCTCGCGCCCACCGGCCAGCCGCACAAAAAGGCACCCAGCGTGTCATTGAGCCGGGTGTTTTTGAACAAGGCCCGGTGTGCCGCATCGTGCATCAAGATGGCCAAGCCCAGCTGCCTGCCACCAATGATGATCACAGCGGCGATGAAGCTCAAAGGGTTGGGCCAAGCGATGAAAAACGCCATGGCCAGCGCAATGACACCCCAGGCATGCAGCACCAGATAGGCACCCATCCAGTCCGAGCGTTCGCGCAAGTCAGCGTCTTGCTCGGGGCTGAGGGTGGGTTGAGCGGCTGTGGCCATGTTCTGAAATGGAAAAAAGCAAAGGAACCATCTTGAGATGAAACCTTTGCCCCATCAGTCACTGAAGTGACCGGTTGCGATGCGATCAGCGCTGGCCGTCGTGGACCGATACTTTGTCCATGGTCAATCCACCCAAGCGAGAGTGCACACGCGGCCCCGTGCCCATGACAAGGGCAAACAGGATTTCATTGGGGCGAGGCGCATCTTGAATGCCCACTTCCATGCTGTTGAAATGGCTGCGCACATAACTGGCGTGGATGTAATGCACCGGCACCATGAGGCGATAACCGGTGTGCGCCACCGCCTTGCTGGCGGGCACCATGGCTTTGGGCTCGCCCAGCACCGTGCGCATGGCCCAGCCGCCCGCTTCGTGCCACACAGCGCCGTGTTCCATTTCGCCGTTGACGCCCACAATGGCCGCTTTGCTGTAGACCTCGATGTTGTCTTTGCCCAAGGTGTCCACCAGCTCTTGGGCCAGCAAGGTGCCCAAAGACCGCAGCTCCGCCATGAAGGGCATCAGGTCAGGCTCGTAACGCCCGGCATACGGGTTTTGGATGACCGCACACGCGGCGGCCAGTTTCAGCGGAGTGTCTGTGACCGGGCCACCTTCGTGGTAAGTGGTTTCGATCGTCAGGCTGCGTTTGCGTATTTCAATCAATGACATGCGGGGTCCTTGGTTCAGGGGGATTTATTGCTTGGGAATTTTGGCGTCGTTCACGACCTGGATCCATTTCTGGGTCTGGTTGGCCACCATGGTCTTCATGTCTTCAGGGGTGCTGCCCCGCACCTCGCCGCCCATGTCTTCCAGGCGTGCTTTCACGCTGGGCACCAGCAAGGCTTTTTGCAACTCGGCATTGAGGCGGTCGATCACAGGGCGGGGTGTGCCAGCAGGCGCCATCAGGCCAGCCCATGAGCGCACGTCATATGCGGCCACGCCCTGCTCGGCCACGGTGGGCACATCGGGCAGGCCCGGCCAGCGCTGTGGCCCTGTAGTAGCGATGGCCCGCAATTTGCCTGCTTTGATGTTGGCCATCACCGCAGTCGGTGGCGCAATGATCATCGGGATGTCACCTGCCAGCAAGGCCGTGAGGGAGCCCGAATCGCCTTTGTAGGGCACATGCAGCAATTGCGTTTTGGACAAGCTGGCCAGCAGTTCGCCCGCCAAGTGGTGGGTGGAGCCAATGCCTGCTGTGCCGTAAGTGATTTGCTCGGGGTTGGCTTTGGCGGTGGTCAACAAGGCCGACAAATTGGCGAACTTGCTGTTGGCCGGCACCACGATCAGAAAGGGGAAATACGTGATGGTGCTGACCATCTCGAAGTCTTGCACCGTGCGGTAGGCCAAGTTGTTGTAAAGCGCTCCTGCCACCGCATGGCCACCCGTGGCCAAGAGCAAGGTGTAGCCATCGGGCTTGGCCTTGGACACGGTGGTGGCCGCAATCGTGCCACCGGCCCCGGCCTGGGCTTCGACCACCATGTTCTGGGCCAGGCCCTTGCTCATTTCCAGGCCCACGGCGCGGGCAATCGCATCGGCATTGCCGCCCGGCGCGAACCCTTGCAACACTTTGATGGGGCGTTCCGGGTAAGTTTGAGCGGTCGCCTGAAAAGGCAAAGCCAGCGAACTGGCGCTCAATGCGATCAGTAAATTTCGACGAAGCATTTTTGTCTCCTGATGGATAAACCATGCAGCCTCTCTTTGGACGCTTGCATGTACGAACTTCAAGGCTGCATCACCAGCTTGCCGCTGACCATGCCCTGATCGAGCAACTCATGCGTTTGGCGAGCCTCGCTGAGTTTGAAAATCCGGTGTTCGGGTACCTTTACATGCCCCTGAGCCATCAACGCCAAGGCCTCGTGCATCAAAGCGCGTCTGGCCAAAGGGTCCTCGTCAAAGGTGTGCATCGAAAAGCACCGCACGGCCAGGCTCTTGCCCAAGAATTTGCGAAGCACCTGAAACACGTCGTCTGTGGGCATGCCTTGAACAATGTTGTAAGACACCACCGTGCCGAGTGACGCCAGGCTGTGCAAGCCATCGATCAGGCTTTGCCCGCCCAGATGGTCGAACACCAGATCCACACCACGGCCTTGCGTGAGCGTTTGAATTTGGGTCTTCAGGTCGTCTTGTTCCGTGCACACCACATGGTCAAAACCATGGTCCCGTGCGTATTGGCTTTTGTCGGCAGTCCGACTGGTTCCAATGGTGGCAAATCCTCGGTGCTTGGCGACCTGGCACAGCATGCCCGCTACACCGCCCGATGCCCCTGTGATCAGCACATGTGGCTGTGGGCGATGGCTGGTCCCGGCCACGCGCATGAGTGCCAAGGCCAGTTGCAAGTTGGGCAGGCTGACCGCGTCTTCAAAGGCCACTGTCGGGTGCAAGGGGTAAGGCGCGTCTTGCGGCACCACAATGGCCTCGGCATAGCAGCCACCGCGCTGGGCCAGTTCGCGCGCACTCACGAGCACACGGTCACCCAGTAGCCACTGTGTCACGCCTTCGCCGATGGCGTCGACCACGCCGGCCAGCTCCGCGCCAGGAACGGCAGGCAGTGGCGGCATCCATTTGTAGGTGCCTTGGCGGATCAACACATCCGGGCGGCCCACCCCAATGGCATGGGCTTTCACGCGCACCTGTCCAGGGCCAGGCAGCGGATCGGGCAGATCCACCAGCAGCAAACTGTCCGGCCCGCCGGGCACCTGGACTTGGATGGCTTTCATGCTCAGGCCTGGGCCGCGATCGGGTTGACCAAGGTGCCGATGCCCTCGATCTCGACCTCGCACACATCGCCCGGCTTCATGAACCAGGCGGGCTTGCGGCTCCAGCCCACACCCGCAGGCGTACCGGTGGCGATCACGTCGCCGGGCACCAGCGTGAAGATGGTCGAGGCGTAGCTGATGAGCTTGGCGATCGAGAAAATCATGTGGCCGGTGTGGCTCGACTGCACCACTTCGCCGTTCAGGCGCGTGATCAGCTTGAGTTCCTGGTTGGGTACGATTTCGTCGGCCGTGACCATCCAGGGGCCAAAGCCGCCGGTGGATTCAAAGTTTTTGCCCGAGGCGATTTGCTTGGCGTGGAATTGCCACTCGCGGATGCTGCCATCGTTGTAGCAAGAGTAGCCCGCCACATGGTCAAAGGCGTCGGCCTCGGCAATGTTGCGGCCTTCTTTGCCGATGATCACGGCCAACTCGCCTTCCCAGTCGAGTGAGCCCGACACCTTGGGGCAGATGATGGGTTGGCCGTGTGCCACTTGCGAGCGCCACACGCGCAAAAAGATGGGTGGCTCTTCGGACAACTCGCGGTGCATGCCGGCGGCCAGCACTTCCTGGTGGTGGTCCATGTAGTTGCGCACGGCGCAGACGATTTTTTCGGGCTTGGGAATCACCGGCAAGAAGGTGATGTCGGTCAGTTTCACGTCGGCGGTTTTGTTGACCACATCTTGTTGGGCATTCAGGTAAGCCCCCGAAGCGATGTAGTCCGTTAGCGTGGCAAATTGCGGCAAGGCTTTGCCCAAGTCAACGATGCTGTCTGGGCCGACCAGCGCACCCCAAGTTTCGCGGCCTTGGTGGATGAAGGAAAGCAATTTCATAAGAAGTCCTTGGTGGAATGGTGATTCAGTGGGTGCTGGCAAATTTCTCTTGCCACTGGGCGATGGGCATGAAGCTCGGGTCTTGTCTGCAGATGGCTTCGGTCTCGCGCAAGATGGTCTCGTCGTCCTGAGTCAAGTCGAGTGGGTCGCCGTGTGGCTGCGAAATGTAGAAAGGCATGTCGATGTAAATCTCGACCGTGTTGCCCTCAGGGTCTGCAAAATAAACCGACAAAGCATTGCCATGGTTCAAGGGCAGCACTTTGCTGGCACCCAATGCGGTGGCTTTTTCCTTCAAGTCCCGCAGCGACTGGATAGACGGAACCGCAAACGACAACTGCATCACGGTGCTGAAGGTGGCCTCGGCAGGGCGTCCGCCAGCGATCACCAACTGGTGATGCTGGTCCGGGCTGGCGCTCAAAAAAACCAATGGCGCTTTGAAGGTTTTGCCCACGCCCCGATCGGTCTCGACCAATCCGAAGACAGATTTGTAAAAGTGCACCATCTTCTCGACATCGGTGACATAAATGCCGAAATGGGAAGGGGTGGGTTGAGTGACATTGAGCATGTTTGTCTCCTGCTGGGATGATGAAATGGCTCAGAGGCCTTGTTTTTGTTGCAATGCAAAGGCCGCCATCACATTGGCCTGCGTGCTGCGGATGTGTTCAGACAGCATGGCGCTGGCCGTTTCGCTGTCACGCCGAAGCACGGCTTTCATCAAGGCGCGGTGTTCTTCGTCTTTCTTTTTGGAGACTGTTCGATTGCGTGCGGCAAAGTGCCGATAACGCTCGGCCTGGTCAAACAGGCTCATGCTCCACAGCAGTTGGCGCTCAGAGGGGCAGGCCGCAATCAGGGCCAGGTGAAAGTCCCGGTGACGTTGGCTCCACTCGGCGTCCAGCACCACGGGGCCTTGCGGCAGACGGGATTCGATTTTTTCGAGCCGATGAAATGTGGCCACGATTTGTGCCTCCCAGGCATCGTCGCCAGCGGCGATGGACTCTTGCAGGGCCGGAATGTCCAACATCAAGCGCATCTTGGTGATGTCGGTCAAATCGGAGGGCGAGATGGGGGTGACCCGAAAACCTCGGCGCTCGTCTGCTTTGACCAGGCCTTCTTGCACCAGCCGGTTCAGGGCTTCGCGCAGGGGGCTGCTCGAGAAGCCGTACATCTGTTGCAAGGCATCGACCTTGAGCTTGCTTTCAGGCGCATGGCGACCCGACAAGACATCGCCACGCAAGACCTGGAAGGCCTGCTCGGACAAGGTGGAGTTGGTGGCTGGATTTTGCATGATTTATAAATTGTGCATAAAAAACAAATTGTGCGCATTCGAGAAAACCCTGAGCACCCGGTGACGGGGTCAGGATTTTCTTCAAAGAGGAGAGGGTGCGCGGTCTGCGCGAAAAGCGCGAAGCGACTTATTTGCCGATGCAAAAACTCGAAAAAATCACGCCCAACAAATCGTCAGCGCTGAACTCGCCGGTGATCTCGTTGAGCGCGTTTTGGCCCAGGCGAAGTTCTTCGGCCAGCAAGTCCAGGTTTTGGGCCTGTGCGGCCAGATGGGCGTCGGCCATGTCCAGATGCTCGCGCACCCGGTGCAGCGCCTGCACATGGCGCTCACGGGCAATGAACAGGCCTTCGCTGGCTTGTTGCCAGCCCGCTTGGTGCAGCAGTTGCAGCCGCAGGGCTTGCAGACCCTCTCCAGTGCGTGCAGAAAGCGTCAAACCCGGACGAACTCCCGCCAAAAGGGCTGCATCGGCCTTGTTCCACACGTCAAGCACCGCCACGCTGGCGGGCAGGCGGCTTTTCAGTCGGGTGGCAATCTCGGCATCGGCCTGGTCATGGTCGGCTTGGCCCACACGGGTCAGGTCGTGCAAAAACAGCACCGCATCAGCGGCTTCAATCTGGCCCCAGGCGCGGGCAATGCCAATTTGCTCCACCTCGTCCACGCCCTTGCCCTCACGCAGACCGGCGGTGTCGATCACATGCAGCGGCACGCCTTCGATCTGGATGGTTTGCTGCACCACGTCGCGCGTCGTGCCTGCAATGGGCGTGACGATGGCCAGCTCCGCCCCGGCCAAAGCGTTGAGCAGCGAGCTTTTGCCCGCATTGGGCTGGCCCGCGATCACCACCTTGATGCCTTCGCGCAGCAGTGCGCCTTGACGGGCTTTGCCCAACACAGTTTGCAGCGCGGCTTGCAGGCGCGTCAGTTGCCCCTGTGCATCGGCTTTTTGTAAAAAATCAATCTCTTCTTCAGGGAAGTCCAGCGTGGCTTCAACCAGCATGCGCAGGTGAATCAGCGCATCGCGCAGCGCATGGATTTCTTTGGAGAAATCGCCTGCCAAAGATCGGCTGGCGCTGCGTGCAGCGGCCTCGGTGCTGGCGTCGATCAGGTCGGCAATGGCCTCTGCTTGCGCCAAGTCGATCTTGTCGTTCAAAAAAGCGCGTTCAGAAAACTCGCCAGGTTGCGCCACGCGCAAACCCGCCAGACGTGGCTGGCCTGAAGTCGGGTCCAATTCGGCGGCCGCTTGCAGGCAACGCGCCACCAGCAGCTGCAAAACCACCGGCCCACCGTGCGCTTGCAACTCCAGCACATCCTCGCCTGTGAACGAGTGTGGGGCCACAAAGTGCAGCGCCAAGCCGTGGTCAATCGGGCTGCCATCGGCATCGGCAAAGGGCAAATACGTGGCCTCTCGTGGCTTAAGGGAGCGGCCGCACAAGGCTTGAATCAGTGAGGCCAAATTGCGGCCCGACACCCGCACGATGCCCACTGCGCCGCGACCCGGTGCGGTGGCGATGGCAACGATGGGTTCCTGGTGTCTGGCGAGCATGGTCAGTGGTCCATCACAAAAAGGGGTTGGGTGAAAAGCGGCCACAGGTCAAGGCCAAAAAAAGGCCGCTTTCGCGGCCTTTTGAGTCGACAGGTTTTACTTGAACTTGGGCAAGTTGAACTGTGGCGGCACGCCCATGCGGGTGTTGATGACCCACTGTTGGGCGATTGACAAAATGTTGTTCGTGATCCAGTACAGCACCAGGCCTGCGGGGAAGAAGAAGAACATCACCGAGAACACCAGGGGCATGATCCACATCAGCTTGGCTTGCATTGGGTCTGGTGGCGCGGGGTTCAGGGCCGTTTGCAGCAAAGTCGTCAGAGTCATGACCAAAGGCAAGATGAAAAACGGATCGGGTGCCGACAAGTCGTGGATCCAGAGAACCCAAGGCGCGTTGCGCATCTCGACACTGGACAAAAGCACCCAGTACAAAGCAATGAACACCGGGATCTGAATCATGATCGGGAAGCAGCCACCCATGGGGTTGACCTTTTCTTCGCGGTAGATCTTCATCATCTCTTGCTGCATTTTTTGCGGATCGTTTTTCAGGCGTTCGCGCATTTCCATGATCTTGGGGTTGATGGCTTTCATTTTGGCCATGCTCGAATACGCCTTGGCATTGAGCCAATAAAAAGCAATCTTGAGCAAAAGCACCAGCGCCACAATCGACCAACCCCAGTTCTGAATGAAACTGAACAGCTTGTCGAGCAACCAGTACAAAGGCTTGGACAGCATGGCCAGCCAGCCGTAATCTTTGACCAAGTCCAAACCTGGGGCCAGGGCTTCAAGCACTTTTTCTTCTTGTGGGCCGGTAAACAAACGGGCGTCCAGTGTTTTGGACTGGCCTGGGGCCAGATCGGCCAAAGGCGTGATCATGCCCACAGCATACAAATTGGTGTCCACCTTGCGCACAAAGTTTTCGCGCTGAATGCCATCCGTCAGCAGCCAAGCTGTTGCAAAGTAGTGCTGCACCATGGCCACATAGCCGTTGGGCGATGTTTTGTCGATTTCAGCCTTGTTCTTTTCGATGTCGCTGAACTCGACCTTGTGGTATTTCTTGGCCTCTGTGTAGACCGCAGGGCCAGTAAAGGTGGAATAGAACGAAGATTCGCCAGCGGGTTTGTTGCCATCACGTACCAACTGCAAGTACAGCTGTGGCGACACTGTGCTTGTGCCCGTGTTGATCACCTCGTGTTTGACGCCAATCGCGTAACTGCCTCGGTTGAGGGTGTAGGTTTTGACCAGTTTCACGCCATTCAGAGCTTCAGATTCGAAGCGCAATGTCAATTGGTCTTGACCGTCTTTCAGGCTTTTTTCACCGCTGAAGCGCATCAGCGTTTTGTGGGTGGGGAAATTGCCACCAATCAAGCCGGTCTGGGCGTTGTAAACGCGGGTGCCGCTTTGGTCCAGAAAGACAAAAGGCTTGGTCGTGTCCACAAAATCATTGTGTTTGGTGAACTCGCTGCGCACCAGGTTACCGCCTTCGGTGTCAAAGCTGAGCTTGAGCACGTCGGTGCTGACCTCGATTTTTTCACTGTTGACCGGCGATGACGCACCTGCACTCACAGGCACTTGACCTGGCGATGCAACGCTCGTGGTGGCCGCCGGGACACCCTGCACAGCCGCAGCTGCGGCCGGAGCCGATGCTGCCGAAGCAGGCGCTGAAGCAGGCACAGGCTTGGGGAAGAAAGTGGCAGGTCGGCCGTTGTAGACCTGCCATTGATCCCAAAGCAGAACCATGGAGAAACCAAAAATCACCCAGAGGATGGTGCGGCGGATATCGTTCATGAAGGCTTCTTTGACGAAGTAGGGGAAAACAAAGCCGTGAACAGGCGGGGGGCCTGCTCTGGAATGGGGTCGTGCCCGCCTTGGCACCAAGGTTGGCAACGCATCAGTCGGTGCACCGTCATGTAAGTGCCTGCTGCAGCGCCATGCGTTTCCAGGGCCTGCAGGGCATACGCCGAGCAAGTGGGCTCAAAGCGGCAAGACGAACCCAGCCAAGGACTCAGCAGCAAGCGGTAGCCACGAACCAACAACATCAACAAACGCTGCATCATGGTTGGCCTTTGGGGGTGATGGCACGCTCGAACAACTGCAAAAGCTCTTGGCGCACCGCCAACTTCAGCGGTTCGGAGCTGGCGCTGATGAACTGTTTGCGGTCAAAACCCGTGCGCAAGCGAACCACATGGGCAGCCAGGGGCAAACGATCACCAAAGTGCTCACTGACGTTGTAAATCTGGCGCTTGATGGCATTGCGCGTGACCGCGCGGCGAGCCCAGCGTTTGGGCACCATGGCACCTAGCCAGACATCGGCCAAGTCAAAAAGGGCCTGCTCCGGTGAAGGTGCAGGCCCGACTTGATCGGCTTGAGCCAAAGAGGTGTCTGTCAAGGCAGCCAAATTCAAGCGATGCAACGCAAAATGCGCCGTGCGCGAGACTGTGCCGCCAGCCAGGGTGGCCTGAAATTGTGGGCGTGTTTTTAGACGCTGCACGGTGGCCTGGCCCCAGCTTCAACCGCCTGCAGCAACAACGGGTTACTGCCAGACGGTTGTGCGGACATTAGACAGCCAGACGCTTGCGGCCCTTGGCGCGGCGTGCGTTGATCACGGCACGGCCACCACGGGTTTTCATGCGAACCAGAAAACCGTGTGTACGGGCGCGACGTGTCTTGGATGGTTGGTAGGTGCGTTTCATAACTCTTCCTTTGTGCCCAATGCCATGAATCAGCTTTGGGCGAAACCCAAGATTATCGCAAACTTTCACAAGCTAGGCAAATCGCGGTGAATTTTGACCCAAGTGTTGTGAGGGTGGATCAAATGGGCCGATGTAGTTTATGATCGCCCTCCCGGTTCGTTTCGGCATGTGGATAAGCTCTTGATAAGCCTTCATATCCCATTGCCCCAGATCCCTACTGTCCACAAAAAAACAAGATCAACATGTCCGAGGGAACCCCCCCAGAATTTCAGTCCGATGTCGGACAAGCGCTGTGGCAAACCTGCTGTGACGAGCTGTCACGCGAGATGCCCGAGCAGCAGTTCAATACCTGGATCAAACCCCTGACTGCACAGGTCTCCGACGACCAACAAAAGGTGACATTGTTTGTTGCCAACCGCTTCAAACTCGACTGGGTTCGTGCCCAATACGCCGGTCGTTTGTCGGCCACACTCGAAAGTCTTCAGGGTCATCCTGTTCAAATTGAGTTAGTGATTACTCCTCGTGAAGGTGGCATCAGACCTGCTCGCGCGTCCACGCCATCGTCCATGGATGTCCGGCCTGAGCCCACACCGGTCGTGGAGGAGCCGGTCACCAACACCTTCCGCAGTCGACTCAACACCGCCTTGACCTTTGACAACCTGGTCGAGGGCACCGCCAACCGCATGGCCAGGGCCGCCGCCATGCACGTTTCGGGCTCACCCGGGCAGCTTTACAACCCCCTGTTCATCTACGGTGGCGTGGGTTTGGGCAAGACCCACTTGATGCATGCCATCGGCAACAAACTGCTGGCCGAGCGCCCCGAAGCCAAAGTTTTGTACATCCACGCTGAACAGTTTGTGTCGGATGTGGTTAAAGCCTATCAGCGCAAGACTTTTGACGAGTTCAAGTACCACTACCACTCGCTCGATTTGCTGCTGATCGACGATGTGCAATTCTTTGCCAACAAAGACCGCACGCAAGAAGAATTCTTCAACGCCTTTGAAGCCCTGTTGGCCAAAAAGTCACACATTGTGATGACCAGCGACACTTATCCCAAGGGACTGGCCGACATCCATGAGCGTCTGGTTTCGCGCTTTGATTCGGGCCTGACGGTGGCCATGGAGCCGCCCGAGTTGGAGATGCGGGTGGCCATTTTGATCAACAAAGCCATCAGCGAAGGCAGCGAAATGCCCGAAGAGGTGGCGTTTTTTGTGGCCAAAAACGTGCGCTCCAACGTGCGTGAGCTCGAAGGCGCCCTGCGCAAAATCCTCGCTTATTCGCGCTTTAACCAAAAAGAAATCTCCATTCAGCTGGCCCGCGACGCCCTGCGCGACCTGCTCTCCATTCAAAACCGCCAGATCAGCGTCGAGAACATCCAGAAAACGGTGGCCGACTACTACAAGATCAAGGTCGCCGACATGTACAGCAAAAAGCGCCCGGCCAGCATTGCCCGCCCGCGCCAGATTGCCATGTACCTGGCCAAGGAAATGACCCAAAAGAGCCTGCCCGAAATTGGTGAGCTGTTTGGCGGACGCGACCACACCACGGTGCTGCATGCGGTGCGCAAAATCAGCGCCGAACGCTTGCAAATGACCGAGCTGAACCAGCAACTGCACGTTCTGGAA
This sequence comes from Comamonadaceae bacterium PBBC1, assembly GCA_002256145.1. GTDB lineage: Bacteria > Pseudomonadota > Gammaproteobacteria > Burkholderiales > Burkholderiaceae_C > Limnohabitans_A. Next base: position 94,428 of record NKIP01000003.1, on the reverse strand, counting down.
CAAACGCTCAAAGGCTGAATGCCGCTCCAGGCCATGATCTCCTGTGATTTACAAGGTTCTGAGCAGTTTTTAGCCGTTTTGCAGCCAAAAAAAGAGAAAATGCGCTTTATTGCACTGCCCGGACCGCTTTGTGCGTTCGTGGGCTGAAACAACACCAAAGGTAGACCCATGATCGTTCTCAAGGCCACCCAAGACAAATTGCTGTCGGTCCTGCAATCCGTATCCGGCATTGTCGAGCGCCGCCACACCCTGCCTGTGCTGGCCAACGTATTGATCCGTAAAACCGGTCATGCCGTGCAACTGACCACCAGCGATCTGGAAATCCAGATCCGCACCACAACCGAGATGGACGGCGACCCCGGCGACTTCACCACCACCGTGGGGGCACGCAAACTCATCGACATCTTGCGCACCATGCCGGCCGATCAGACCGTGAGTCTGGAATCCTCGCAGGCCAAGCTCATCCTCAAAGGTGGCAAGTCCAAGTTCACGGTTCAAACCCTGCCGGCCGAAGACTTTCCGTTGGTGCAAGAAGCCGCCAGCTTTGGGCCCGCCTTCAGCGTGCCGCAAAAAACCCTCAAACAATTGCTGGGGCAAGTCTCATTTGCCATGGCCGTTCACGACATTCGCTATTACCTGAACGGCATCTTGTTTGTGGCCGAAGGCAACAAGCTCAGCCTGGTGGCCACCGACGGTCACCGCTTGGCCTATACCTCGGCCACCCTTGACGTGGAAGTGCCAGCCAAACAAGAAGTCATCTTGCCGCGCAAAACCGTGCTGGAGCTGCAGCGCCTGCTGTCTGACGCCGACGGCGCGATCGAGATGCAGTTCGCCAACAACCAAGCCAAGTTCAGCTTTGACGGCATGGAGTTTGTGACCAAGCTGGTCGAGGGCAAATTCCCCGATTACAACCGCGTCATCCCCAAAGGTCACCGCAACAACCTGACCTTGGGCCGCCAGGCCATGCTGTCGTGCCTGCAGCGCACGGCCATCTTGACCAGCGACAAGTTCAAAGGCGTGCGCCTGAACCTCGAGCCCGGCACGCTGCGTGTGGCCTCCACCAACGCCGAACAAGAAGAAGCCGTGGACGAACTCGACATCGACTACGGCGGCGACGCCATCGAGATCGGCTTCAACGTCACCTACATCATCGACGTGCTGGCCAATATGGGCCAAGACATGGTGCGCATCGATTTGGCCGACGGCAACAGCTCGGCGCTGATCACCATTCCCGAAAACGACAACTTCAAATACGTGGTGATGCCCATGCGCATTTAAGGCCCCAGCCCACCAGGCCCACCTTATCGAAACCCGCGACCTCTCGCGGGTTTCGGCCATTCAAGCGACAGAGAAAATTGAACATGACCGACGACATCCAACCCAGCGAAGAAGCTTTCACCACCGCCCAACCCAAGATCGACGCCCACCAAGTGGGCGCATCCGAAGGCTACGGCGAAGGCTCCATCCAGATCCTGGAAGGCCTGGAAGCCGTGCGCAAGCGCCCCGGCATGTACATCGGCGACACGTCTGACGGCACCGGTCTGCACCACCTGGTGTTCGAGGTGGTCGACAACTCCATCGATGAAGCACTGGCTGGCCACTGCGATGACATCGTCGTCACCATCCACAGCGACAACTCCATCAGCGTGACCGACAACGGCCGTGGCATCCCCACGGGCGTCAAGATGGACGACAAGCACGAGCCCAAGCGCAGTGCGTCCGAGATCGCCCTGACCGAACTGCACGCGGGCGGCAAGTTCAACCAAAACAGCTACAAAGTCTCGGGTGGTTTGCACGGCGTGGGCGTGTCTTGCGTGAACGCGTTATCCAAGTGGCTGCGCCTCACGGTGCGCCGCGAAGGCAAAGTGCACCAGATCGACTTTGCCAAAGGCTTTGTGCAAAACCGCTTGCTCGACACCGTGGACGGTGTTGAAGTCTCGCCCATGCGCGTGACAGGTGCCACCGACAAGCGCGGCACCGAAGTGCACTTCTTGCCTGACGTGGAAATCTTCACGCAGAACACCGATTTCCATTACGAGATTTTGGCCAAGCGCTTGCGTGAACTGTCCTTCCTGAACAATGGCGTGCGCATTCGCCTCAAAGACGAGCGCAGCGGTAAAGAAGACGACTTCTCGGGTGCCGGTGGCGTTAAAGGCTTTGTGGACTTCATCAACGCCAACAAAAAGGTGCTGCACCCCAACGCCTTCCATGCCAATGGCGAGCGCCCTGCCGACAGCTACGGCGGCATTCCCGGCACCAGCATCGGTGTGGAAGTGGCCATGCAGTGGAACGACGGCTACAACGAATCCGTGCTCTGCTTCACCAACAACATTCCCCAGCGTGACGGTGGCACCCACCTCACCGGCTTGCGTGCCGCGATGACCCGCGTCATCAGCAAATACATCGAGAAAAACGAGATCGCCAAAAAGCAAAAAGTCGAAGTCAGCGGCGACGACATGCGCGAAGGCCTGTGCTGCGTGCTGAGCGTCAAAGTGCCCGAGCCCAAATTCAGCAGCCAGACCAAAGACAAGCTCGTGTCGAGCGAAGTGCGCGCCCCGGTGGAAGACATCGTGGCCAAGGCCCTGACCGACTTTTTGGAAGAGCGCCCGAACGACGCCAAAATCATCTGCGGCAAGATTGTGGAAGCCGCCCGTGCCCGCGAAGCCGCCCGCAAAGCCCGCGAAATGACACGCCGCAAAGGCGTGCTCGACGGCATGGGCCTGCCCGGCAAACTGGCCGACTGTCAAGAAAAAGACCCGGCCCTGTGCGAAATCTACATCGTCGAGGGTGACTCCGCCGGTGGCTCGGCCAAGCAAGGCCGTGACCGTAAATTCCAGGCCATCCTGCCCCTGCGCGGCAAGATCCTGAACGTCGAAAAAGCCCGCTACGAAAAGCTGCTCACCAGCAACGAAATCGTCACGCTGATCACCGCCTTGGGCACCGGCATTGGCAAGGCCAGTGCCGAATCCGGCAAGAGCGGCACCGACGACTTCAACGTCGACAAACTGCGCTACCACCGCATCATCATCATGACCGACGCCGACGTGGACGGCGCACACATCCGCACATTGCTGCTGACTTTCTTCTACCGCCAGATGCCCGACCTGGTGGAGCGTGGCCACATCTACATTGCCCAGCCGCCACTCTACAAAGTCAAGGCCGGCAAAGAAGAGCTGTACCTCAAAGACGGCCCGGCGCTCGACGGCTTCTTGCTGCGCATCGCGCTCAAAGACGCCAGCATCAGCACCGGCGGCGCTGCGCCGCAAATGCTCACGGGCGAAACCCTCGAAGCACTGGCCCGCAAACACCAAGTGGCTGAACACGTCATTGCCCGCCTGTCCAATTTCATGGATGCCGAAGCCTTGCGGGCCATGGCCGATGGTGTGTCATTGAACCTGGACACGCTGGACCAAGCCGCCGAATGCGCCCCCGCGCTGCAAGCCAAGCTGCGCGAACTCAACACCACCGGCATCCCCGCCGAAGTGACAGCCGAGTTTGACGTGCGCACCGACAAACCCATTTTGCGCATCAGCCGCCGCCACCACGGCAACATCAAGAGCAGCATCATCACGCAAGACTTTGTGCACGGCGCGGACTACGGCGCTCTGGCCGAAGCCGCCGAAACCTTCCGGGGCCTGCTCAGCGAAGGTGCCAAAGCCTTGCGCGGCGAAGGCGAGCGCCAGAAAGAAGAAAAAGTGGGCGACTTCCGCCAGGCCATGCATTGGCTCATCAGCGAAGCCGAACGCACCACCAGCCGCCAGCGCTACAAGGGTCTGGGCGAAATGAACCCCGCCCAACTGTGGGAAACCACCATGGACCCCACCGTGCGCCGCCTGCTGCGCGTGCAGATCGACGACGCCATCGAAGCCGACCGCGTGTTCACCATGCTCATGGGCGACGAAGTCGAGCCACGCCGCCACTTCATCGAAAGCAACGCGCTGCGGGCGGGGAATATTGATATTTGAGTGGGTGAACTGCTGAAGTCACATCATCAACGGCCACAGAGCCGGGTGGGCTTCAGTTTGGGTCAGGGAGGCTAGAGACCATGTTGTTGAATGACCCTACCATGGGCACATCCAAAAGAAAAAGCCCGCACAAGGCGGGCTTTTCAGACTTCATCTGTCCTCGGGGGGAGCTTTCGCCAACGTGTCCCAAGGCTAGTGCTGCAATTCTAAGCTGCCCGACACCATGAGGTCAATCACCACACCAGGGAGCGACGCAGCACAAGCCATTAAGGCAACTCTATCCACCCCAAGGATCGAAACCTATGAGGCGGCCATTCCGGGTGATCCAACACTGTCAAGCGCGCTGGCTTTGTATGCATGGAATGCTCAAGTATCTGCAGCTTTGCTGGCACCTTTGCACATTTGTGAAGTCAGCATCCGCAATGCAATATCTGAAGCGATTGCTGAAGCCCACGGCCCGCAATGGCCATGGAGTGCGGGCTTCGTTCGTAGCTTGCCGAACCCTGTAGTTGGGTACAACGCTCGATCAGACCTTCTGTCTTCCAGGATCAACAAAACCACAACAGGTCAGGTCATTGCTGACTTGAAGTTCGTCTTCTGGCAAACCATGTTCACCAGTCGCTTCGATGCCAGATTGTGGGCGCATCACCTTCGCAAAGTGCTGCCTCATGCGGACGACAACAAGACCACCGCACAAATTCGTTCCATGGTCTATTCGGAGCTGGAGCTCATCAGGAAGTTACGCAACAGGATTGCGCACCATGAACCCATTTTCCAGCGCAATCTGGCAACTGATTTTCAGAAAATCCATGACCTGATCGCTGTCCGATGTCCCATCACCGCAGCGTGGATGCTGCAAAACCAAGGGGCACAGGCGCTGATTTCAAACAAACCGGTTTGAAGCGCAAGCCTGCTTATGGGCGACGAAGTCATGCGATCACAATACCTTCAATACACACCCTCCAGGAGCCTTTATGAAATCCCGTGCAGCCGTCGCCTTTGAAGCAGGTCAGCCTTTGCAAATCGTCGAGATCGACGTCGAACCGCCGCGCAAGGGTGAGGTGCTGGTCAAGATCACGCACACCGGCATCTGCCACACCGACGCTTTCACGCTCTCGGGCGAAGACCCCGAAGGGCTGTTTCCGGTCGTGTTGGGCCATGAGGGCGCGGGGATTGTGGTCGAGGTGGGCGAGGGCGTGACCAGCGTCCAGCCCGGCGACCATGTCATTCCGCTCTACACCGCCGAGTGCGGTGAATGCCTGTTTTGCAAGTCGGGCAAAACCAACCTGTGCGTGGCCGTGCGTGCCACGCAGGGCAAAGGCGTCATGCCCGACGGCACCACGCGCTTTTCATACCAAGGCCAGCCGCTTTATCACTACATGGGCTGCTCCACTTTCAGCGAATACACCGTCGTGGCCGAAGTCTCGCTCGCCAAAATCCGGCCCGACGCCAACCCTGAGCAAGTCTGCCTGTTGGGCTGCGGCGTGACCACCGGGCTCGGCGCGGTCAAGAACACGGCCAAAGTGCAAGAAGGTGACACGGTGGCCGTGTTCGGCCTGGGCGGCATTGGCCTGGCCGTGGTGCAAGGCGCCAAGCTGGCCAAGGCCGGGCGCATCATCGCCATCGACACCAACCCCAGCAAGTTCGATCTGGCCCGCACCTTTGGCGCGACCGACTGCGTCAACCCCAAAGACCACGACAAGCCCATTCAGCAAGTCATCGTCGAGATGACCGGCTGGGGCGTGGACCACAGCTTCGAATGCATAGGCAACACCAACGTCATGCGGGCCGCGCTCGAATGTGCGCACCGCGGCTGGGGCCAGTCGGTCATCATCGGCGTGGCCGGTGCGGGCCAGGAAATCTCCACCCGTCCGTTCCAATTGGTCACCGGCCGGCGCTGGATGGGCACCGCCTTTGGCGGCGTCAAAGGCCGCAGTGAAGTGCCTGGCATGGTGGACGACGCCATGGCCGGACGCATCGCGTTGGCCCCGTTTGTCACCCACACCATGGGGCTGAGCGGCATCAACCACGCCTTCGACTTGATGCACAACGGCGAGTCCATCCGCTCGGTGGTGCACTTTGAAGGCGGCGAATGAAACGCATCGAACAACACGCCAGCTTTGGCGGTCGGCAAGAAGTCTGGGCACATGCGTCGAGCACACTGGGTTGCGACATGCGCGTGGCGGTGTACCTGCCCGAGCCCGCGCTGCGCGGCGAGCCATGCCCGGTGCTGTACTGGCTCTCGGGTCTGACCTGCACCGAACAAAACTTCGTCACCAAAGCCGGTGCACAGGCACACGCGGCGCGACACGGCGTGATCGTGGTCGCGCCCGACACCAGCCCGCGCGGCGAAGCCGTGGCCAACGACGCGGCCTACGACCTGGGCCAGGGCGCGGGCTTTTACGTCAACGCTACGCAAGCCCCTTGGACGCCGCATTACCGCATGCAAGACTATGTGGCCGACGAGTTGCCCAACTGGATCGAGCAGCACTTTGCCGCCAGCGATTCGCGCGGCATCTTTGGCCACTCGATGGGCGGGCACGGTGCCCTGATCACGGCGCTGCGCCACCCGGGCCGCTACCGCAGCGTGTCGGCGTTTGCGCCCATCGCCGCGCCATCGCAAGTGCCCTGGGGCCAAAAGGCCTTGACCGCCTACCTGGGCGCAGACCCTCAGGCTTGGCGTGCATGGGATGCCGTGGAACTGGTGGCCACTGCGCGCCAGGAAAAGCTGCACCTGCTGGTGGACCAAGGCGATGCCGACGAGTTTTTGGCACAACTGTGCCCCGAACGGTTGCAAGCCGCCTGCGAGGCTGCGGGCCACCCGCTGACCCTGCGCATGCAGTCGGGCTATGACCACAGCTACTACTTCATCGCCTCGTTCTTGGGCGATCACTTTGCGCACCACGCCAAGTATTTGTAGTCCCGCAGGCGGCCATGACGGCAGCGTGTGATTCAACTGGCGCGGCATGGGACCTTCGCCCTGCGAAAAATCCTTCCCTTGCGTGCGGTTCAGTTGTAGGTCGGCGGCTTCAGCCCCGACATGAAACCTTCGCACAACCACCCATGTCGGAGCTAAAGCTGCCGACCTACAAAGACAAATATCCCCGCGTCCTGGCAAGGCACCGGTCTACGACCCGATCCCTCGTAGGTCGGAGGCTTCAGCCCCGACATGAAACCTTCGCACAAGCACCCATGTCGGAGCTAAAGCTGCCGACCTACAAATCACCCCGCTTCCTGGCAAGGCACAAGGTATGCGGCCCGATCCCTCGTAGGTCGGCGGCTTTAGCCCCGACATGAAACCTTCGCACAAGCACCCATGTCGGAGCTAAAGCTGCCGACCTACAAAGACAAATATCCCCGCTTCCTGGCAAGGCACAAGGTATGCGGCCCGATCCCTCGTAGGTCGGCGGCTTTAGCCCCGACATGAAACCTTCGCACAAGCACCCATGTCGGAGCTAAAGCTGCCGACCTTGAAGTTGCCCAGCACACGCCACCCTGACTTGGCCGCTGAAGTGCTGTCGCGCCTGGGCGGCAAAGTGGCCTTGTGCGCGTGAGCAAATCGGCACCCAGTGTGGCGAGCTGCGCCGCAACTTCATTCAAGCCAACGCGTTGCGGGCGATGCGCTGCACCCCGGTCAATCTGCAGGCGCTTGTAGCCGAATGCCGCAGCCTGCCAACACCAGCGGCTGGTTCAGCCACTCATGCCAAGTGATCCACGGCTTGGTGCTGTGTGCGCGCAGTTGCAAGGCGGGGTTGATGACGTAGTAACCGTTTCGCGTGCGAAGCCAAAGTTGGCGGCTGGGTTGGTAGTTGCTGTTGACTTCGGCGCGCGCCAAGACCGAGTTGATGTAAGTGCGGGTGCGACGTCTGGGCGGCAGGACGCTGTCGGGCAAACGGTCCATGTGACGCATCAGATGGTCGGCACAAAAGCCTTTGATATTGCGCTCGACCTGTGCATCGGGCAGCAACTGTGAAAAAAACTTTTTGTAGCTGGTCAGCATCACCGTCAGCAACCAGTACTCGCCTTGGTGGCGCTCCAAGCGCACCAATTTGCCATCGGTTTGCACATCCATCACCGCAGGTGACAGCAGCGGGTAAAGCACATCCAGCTGGTGCGCTTTGTGCTCAGGATCATCCAAAAAACGCGCCAAGGCATAGGCCCATGCACGGTGGCCGTAATGGTCTTGAGTCATGGGGTCAGCCCCGCGCTCCAGCAAGGCCTGCACCAAAGCCACATTGCCGCACTCAGCGGCCAGCATCAAGGGCGTGGTGTTGAAATAGGTGCGGTGATCCACCCCGAACTGATCGCATTGGCGCAAGACCTCCTTGAACCCCCGAGACGCATAAGGCTGACGCTGGCGCTCGGCCAAGGCTGTGGCTTTCTTCACCAAAAAGCGCCACGCATCACGGCGATCAGCCTCCTGTTGGGCAAGGTATTGGGCGGCCCCCTCGTGCCTTGCGCGCGGCACGGGGAGCTTGCCTTGTGAGGCCCAGATCGCTTGGCCGATTTGTTTGGCTGGCTCAAAGTTGCTGGCCCCCACCAAGTCATGAACCCAGCCCGATTGACCATGCCACAAGGCATAGTCCAGCAAAGCTTGGCGGGGTTTGTTGGAAATCTGACCGGGCAACAGCGCTTTGGGCAACAGCTCTTGCAGCGCGGTCTCATCCCAAATGGGCCAACTGGGTTTTTGCGTTTTGAGCATGGTTTGCCGAATGGCCTCGGCCTGCTCTTGTTTGCCTTGCAACTCCAGTCTGCGCGCCTCGGCCGCCCATTCTTGTTGGCTCGACGTTTGTGTGGACGCCAAATTCAGCGCGTCTTGGGTGCGCAAGTCCAGCAACTGCAGCAAGGGGTGGGCCGTGTCCGACTCCACCAACAGCAACTGATCCACAGCGCGGGTGAGCGCGACATACAAGGCGTTCACGTAAAACTTGAACAACTCCAAAGACCGATCGGTCTTGTCACGCGCACGGCTGTAATCGAGTGTGTCGCCTGTCAGATCACTGGCCTGCACCCCTTGGGCGATCTCTGCAAACGCCTGGCGCTGGCCCGACACCATGTCGACCAAAATCACGTTGCTGTATTCCAGTCCCTTGGCCTCGTGCACAGAAAACACCAGCGGCGTCTGGAACTGTTGGCGCACCGCCGCCTTGTCTTCGTCGCGCAGCACCAACACAGCAAACTGCGTGGACCCCCGCGTCTTGAGGTTGAGCTCGCGCCGCGTCGCCTCTTTGTCGGCCAGCAATTGAACGGTGCCACTGGCTTGTGCCGTGGCCTGAACCAAAAAGTTGGTTTCCCGGTCAATGGAGCCAAACCGCGCATGCTTGATTTTGAGCAAACGATTGGCCAAATGCGTCACCGCCTGGCCATTGCGGAAGTTGGCTTTCAAAACAGAAATCGTTTGCGAATGGGCCAGGGATTCGTCTTGCCAAAACAAAGTCTTGACAGCGGCCCAAGAGAAAAAGTTCGGGTGAACAATCTGGTTGGAATCGCCACACAACAAAAACTGCCCGGGCTTGGCCAGTGTCTTGAGCAGCAGTGCGAGTTGCACACTCGTCAAATCCTGCACCTCGTCGACCACCATGAAGTCATAAGTTGGCTGGGCTTTGGGCAACCAATCGTGGGCCAACAAATTCAGGTCAAAAAGCCCCGATCCGGCCAGCCAAGAGCGGTACTTTTCAAACAAATCAAACACGGCCGCACGTTGCGCGGGGGCCAGCAAAGACTGGCGCACGCCCAAGGCCAGATAACTCTCGCGACTGAGCACACCCTCGGCCCGGCTCGAAATCACGCCACGAAACTCCTCAAACAAAGCGTGCGCGTCAAGCCCGCCCGTGGCTTGTTTGGCGGCACTGCGATAACGTTCAAACCAAGCACCGAAAGCCGAAAAATCAAGCTCACGCCCAGCCGGAACATGCAAGGTTTCCATGAACTCCCGATAGCTCAAAAATTCGGGTTCTTGCCCCTGCGCCTCGAAGCCGTGCGCAAAATAAATGGCGCGTGCGCTTTGCGCCAAAAAGGCAGACTGCGTCACATACAGCACCCGCCCATGTGCTTGGCGCAGTTTCTCAAGCGTCAAGGCCGTCTTGCCCGATCCCGCCGAACCCACCAGCACCAGAGGCGCGGGGGTGTCAAACACCGCTTGCTGCGTGTCGTCAAAACTCAGCACCTTGTCGAGCACATGAATTTCGCTGCACACCGGGTGCACATAACGCAGCGTCTGCGCAGCGTCATCGCGCCCAGGGTCGCCTTGTTCGCCGCTTGCATCGTCGTCCACATCGATTTGGTCCCACTGCAAGCTGGCTCCGCGCAAAAACCGGGCGTTGGCGTAGTCGTGTTGGTGAATGACCTCCAGCGCCAAACACACCGTCTCGTTGTTGTAGCGCGCAAATTGCACCAACAAACGGTTGCTCTGATCCAGCTTGAAACGCCAATACGGCGTTGGGCTCAACTTTTTCAGGTTCGGGCTTTTGAAGTCGTCACGCGCAATCGCTTTTTCCAGCTTGGCGAACTGGCTTTTGACACGCTGTGTGTCCAGGTGGTGGTGATGAAGTAAACGCATGCCAAATGGTAATGGCACTTGGCAGGTTTAAACGATCGCCAAGAACATGAAGGCCTCGTCATGTTTTTCAGAAGTAAGGCATGCCACGAAGGGGGGTGACATCGTGGGCGATCTGATCGAGGACTGTGAAGCCAAGCATCACCCTCTGCCCGAAGTCACGGGTGTGCAATCTCTGATTTGATCTGGATGCAGCCTTCTAGAAATCAAACCGCACTCGGCCATTCGACAGCGTCACCTTGTCGGCCGTTGTGTGGCAATGCCACGTTTCATACCGGCCCTCGGGTGTCACCATGGTCAAACTGCGCGGGTCAAAAACTGCTGCGCACACATGGTCTGTGGCACGCACCGACGCATAGCGAATCCATGTCACCCCAGACAGCGAATCCCTGACCAGCGTGGCCAGTTTTTGGGTTTCGGCGTAGTCACTCGGATGCATCCAGAGCGCTTGCGCCAAAACCCATGGGTGTGACAACAAATCCAAAGCACGGCCTTGAACAGAAGCCTCGTACATCGAATGCTCTGTGACCAACGCTTGTTTCATGAGCCCCGCGCTGTCCAGCAAAAAACGCTGACGCCAGTAAGCGATTTCTGCGCAGGCGCAATAAGCGTCATCTGCGCCGTACCAAATGCCCGGTGAGTTGACAGCACGAAAGCGGGAGCCTGTTTGGGGCACATACCGAAAAGGCGCCGCCAATAGATAGTGCAAACCGCTTGCCTGCGGTGGGAGCGGCGGCTTGCTCGCCTCCAGCATCTCTTCCAGCATCAGCTGCTCATCAGCAGAGTCCACCAAGCGCATGGTGGCCGCGACGTATTGCGTCTCGACCATTCGGAACGCAGGCATGTGCAAGTCGGCACTGAACTCATGAACCCAATCCGGGTTCCATGAAGCCGATGACATCAAGCTGCACCCCGCATGCCATCCAGATAAGACAGGGCAGTCACAAGACCCTGGGGGGTTTCAATCAGCGTGGCCGGGATGCCGTTCAGCGCTTTGTTGTGGCTGCGCAGCCAATCCTGGCGCTTTTGCGCATCGCCGCCCACAAGAGGGTCCAAAGAGCGGAACAAACGCACCAACAGCAGCGCCAGTTGTCCCTCTTTAGACGCAGGGTCGATGCCCCGGCTGCCGTTGGCAATGCGGCTGATGGTCGGCTCACTGAACCCGATCACGCGGGCCAAAGCCGCACTGGACAGATGCAACTCTTGGGCCGCGCGCATGGTGGCTTTGCCCAACACCATTAATTTGTCTGGGGCAGTGACGGCATGGGTCAACATTGTGCGCTCCTCGGTTTCTGTGGAAAGAATTTACCATGAATGCGCAATATATGGGTTTTCCTGAGGCGGCTCATCAGCGAATCCGAACGCACCAACAGCCTTCATGGAGAGCAACGCGTTGCGGGCGGGCTTCAGCCTTTTGGCCACGCCGCATGTGCACTGAACGCAGCGGCCGTCAGTTCGATATCTGCCCGAGAAATGCGGACTTGGTTGGCGACATCGCGCCAAGTGCCCACAACATCCATTACCTCGTCCACGATGTGCCGCCCCTGCGCGGCCGTCAAGCCGTAAAACGCGGCAGTGCTCAACGCGGTGTGCAAGTCAGGACGGTTGTCCATATCGTCAATGTTCAGCACATGCTCGGATTTGTCGATGTTCGGGTTCACATCAAACGCGGGTGCCAAACGCCAGCCGGTTGAGCTCAACACAAAGCCGTGATTGCGCAAATGGTCGTCCCGATTGCCCACCGCCACATTAAAAACCACACGCCTGAACAGCTGAGCCAGATCTGATTGAACCGTCGCTGCATCGCCACTGGCCCGCAGAAACTGCGCCAATTCCAGATAACTGCAGCCTTCGCTTTGGTCCTTGCGCAGCAGCGTCATGGCCGATGCATAAAACCGCCGCTGACCACCGACACGGTCGAAGCGCTGCACACAAAAAGTATGAAACTCACCACCCAGACGCAACAGCTTTGCAGCAGGGACATCGATGCCTGCACGTTGGGCCATTTGATGCGTGGCGAATTCCCAAGCCCCGACATCACGGTCATCATCACGCGCCGGAAATTTGCCGATCCAAAGAGAACCGTCCAGCTCTGTGAAGTTGGCCTTGGGACGGGCACCCCCCAACGAAGCTCCCGGAGCCACCAGAACGGTTAACCATTTGCGTAAAGCATCGAGATCGTCAATGCGCTTATGGGTCAGTTGCCAAGCCACCTGCTCCAGTTCGCGCAGCGTGGTCACGGGTGGCGCTGCAAAAGCATCGTTGCCCAAAAACGCTTGCGTGCCGGATGGGCGAAATCGCAACGCTCCCTGCCGGGTCATGTCCTGCACGCCGATCAGAAAATCCCACGCATAAAGTGTTTTGGCCGGACGCTTTTGGTCCTTGGCCAGCAAGGCCTCGCGTCGTTTCATCAGCGTTTGACCCCAGCGGTCGGGTGATGAGTCGAGAAACACGCCAAAGTTGCCCAGCTCCGGCTTGGGGAAAAACGGATGCGCGTCCAAAGACAAATCAGGGTCCAGCGCAAAAGCTCTCGGATCGTTCAGCCAAGCCTTGTCGTAATGAAAGCGAATCTGCCCACGGTCATGTGCCAAGTGGCCAACCAGACAAGCTGGCCCCAAATCGCAATCCAACCAGACCTCTAGCTCATCGCGTTGCCCCGTCATGGCTGTACCTCAGAAGTCTTATTGGCAGTATCGGTGGACTGCACGCTGGCGCGGCGCTGGCGTCGCTCGGCAGGCGATGGGGCCAAAGCCAAGTCCTGCAGCTTGCGCCCCACTTTGTCATCCGCTGCCAAGGCATTGAAATCTGCCTGCAGCCCGAGCACCGCCAGCACACGCAGATAAGTGCCCAAAGTGGCACCCGCATCGCCGGCTTCGACCTTGTAAACCGAAGTGCGCGACATGCCTGCCCGCTGCGCCACCACGGCCGTGCTCAGTTTGCGGCGCAAACGCGCCAGCCGCAGGCGCTCGCCCAAGGCAGTGAGCAGCGTTTGCTCTTGGGGAAAAACAATAGGTGGCTTGCTTGGCATTTGGCCATTATGGACAAAAATAATAGATATTGTCCATTTTGGACAGGAATTATGCCGCGCCGCAACTTCATCGAGAGCAAAGCGCTGCGGGCGGGGAATATTGATATTTGATCCACAAAAGCCCTCATGTTGTCAAAACCCTGTTTTGACGACATGACAGGGGTGACGTGTACTCGGCAAGAACATGAGGCTGCTCTCATGTTCGAAAAATTGAATTATTGCGACACGTTTGCTTGACGTGTCGCTCATGAGAACATATTCTTCAAACATGTTTCAATAATTCAATTTCAAGTACATGTACGACATCGAAACCGTTTGGCAGCCAGACCGGGCGCACAACCAGTTACCGACACTGCCTCCGGGGCACGACCTGGAAAGCAAAGCAGTGCTGCGTGCCTGCATTACGGCCCGCGCTGCATTGGCCGAGCTGAAACAAGCCGCCGAGCTGATCCCCAACCAGACCATGCTTATCAACACGATTCCGCTATTGGAGGCCAAAGACAGCTCGGAAATCGAAAACATCGTCACCACCACCGACCAGCTGTTTCAACACGTTGATGGTGATGGGCAAGCCGATCACGCCACCAAAGAAGCCTTGCGTTACCGAACCGCACTGCACCATGGCTATCGCTCACTCCAATCCAGGCCACTGTGCACGGCCACTGCGGTTGAAGTGTGTCGCACCCTCAAAGGTGCAGACATGGATATCCGGCGTACACCCGGTACCCAACTGGCCAACGACCGAACGGGCGAAGTGATCTACACACCGCCGGAAGGGGAAGACCGGTTGCGAACCCTGCTGGCCAACTGGGAACGGTTTTTGCACAACGAAACCGAACTGGACCCATTGATACGAATGGCTGTTGGGCATTACCAATTTGAAGCCATTCACCCCTTCACGGACGGCAACGGACGCACAGGCCGTGTCATCAACATCCTGTTTCTGATCCAGCAAGAGCTGCTGAACCTGCCCATTCTCTATTTGAGTCGGCACATCATCGCGAACAAAGCCGACTATTACCGCCTTTTGCTGGAAGTCACGCGGGACCAAGCTTGGGAGCCTTGGGTCTTGTTCATGCTCAAGGCGGTGGAAGAAACATCGCGATGGACCACCGGAAAGATCGTGGCCATCCGGCAATTGGCCGAACACACCACCGAACACGTACGGCTGAGCTTGCCCAAAATCTACAGCCGCGAGCTGGTGGATGTGATCTTTGAACAGCCCTACTGCCGAATTGGCAACCTCGTGGACAAGCAGATTGGCCAAAGGCAAGCCGCATCGCGGTATTTGAAAGAGCTCGTGGCCTTGGGCGTGTTGCGCGAGATGACTTATGGGAAAGAAAAGCTCTTCATCCACCCCAAACTGATGCAATTGCTCAGCCGGGACAGCAACGAATTTCAGTTATATGAAACTTTCTGACCCCGGCGTGCCGACTGAGGGCGAGGAGGTTTACTCGTCTGAAGCATTTCGAAAATAGCCCCGGGTTTCGTAGTCGCCAAATGGATCAAACACCGCGCTGCTCACTCAAGTGGTTGGCCATCAGGCGCGCCATCTGACGGCCATTGATCAAATGTTTCTTTTTCAGCGCGACCAAAAGCTTGCCGGTTTCGTCCAGCGTGACATCGTCGCCCGATGCCCGCGTGACCGCCTCTGCCCATGGGTCCAATCCTGTGCGCTTGAAGTGAACATCGCGTGACATGGCAAAACGCTGGACAAATGCGCTCATATTTTTCAGCGGCAATGCATTCAAGTCATCGGGCAAGGTGATGGGCTTGAGGGGATCGGGCTGGGTTTTTGCAAGGGGCGCATCTTTGGCCCCCGCCCGTACTTTGGTGTAAATCCCGGAACTCACCCGAACCAACAAGCCTTCCTTGATCAACGCCTTGTGCGGAGCGCTGATAGTTTTAATGGCATGTGAGGGTGCTTTGTCTGGCATGACCTGATTGTGCCGTCAGACCCTGAACGCAGACGCCCACCTTTTAGGCCATCGGCTGCCTTTTTGTAGGAGCCCACCCCGTGGACGATGGGCGTGGGACACGCCCTCAACTTCGCCCTGCAAACCATCGCCCACAGGGGTGGGCTCCCACACCAAAAAAAACCGCCGCCCACATGCAGGGCCTGCGATGCACCCGTCATGCCGCCCCACTTTGCAGCCCAAACCCAATGCTTACGCGCTGGCCTGATCAATAAAAGCTTCCCATAAGCGCAGCATATTCATATTGGCTGCTTCTCTATAAAGAAGCAATTTATTGCATGCTGCTTCTAATTAGACTATCATTTCAACGAAATTAACCAGCCTATAGGCTAGCAATGACGCCTGAACTGAACCAACTTCGACTTGAACAAGTGCAGTCCACCCTTTCCGGCTACGCGGACTTGGTGAAGCGGCAGCCACCGTCTCGGGGATGGCTGAAGCTCATCCGAGAAGCCCTGGGTCGAACGGAACGCCAGCAGGCTCAGCGGCTGGGCGTTTCGGGGGCGACGCTGCACAAGTCCGAACAGTCCGAAGCGGATGACCGCATCTCGCTCGGACAACTGCGCAAACTTGCTGATGGACTGGATTGCGAACTGGTCTACGCACTGGTTCCCAGACGCCCGCTCACCGACGTGGTGCAGGAACGCGCTCGCACCATCGCGATGGAAGAGGTTGCAAGCGTGGCCCACACCATGGGACTTGAAGACCAGCGCCCCGGCGCAGAACGGCTACGCAAACAGGTGGACCGCAGGACCGAAGAATTGCTTCGCGGCCGTTGGTCAAACCTATGGCGATAGACCTGGATGAGCAGGACGGCCAGACACCGCTGGCCACCGACGAGAAGGCTGGGCTCATCCAGGGGAACCTGGCAGCCCTGCGAGCTGCAGACCAAGGTGACTATGAGCTTTTGCTTGTTTTTATCTCGTATTGAGATAAACTAAACCCATGAAAATCATCAGCAACAGTGCCCTGCGGGCCTTCGCTGCCGATCATCCTCAGGCCGAAGCCCCCTTGCAGGGATGGCGGCGGGTGATTGAAAAGAACATTTTTGCAAACTGGGCCGAGCTCAAAGCCGCCTTCAATGCAGTTGACAGGGTGAACGAGTTAGCGGTGTTTGATATCGGCGGGAACAAGTACCGCCTGGAGGCTTACATCCGGTTCGAAAAGCAAATTTTGTACATCAAGGCAGTATTGACTCACCGGGAATACGACAAAGGAGCATGGAAATCATGAATGCAGCCATCGACGTGAAGCACCTTCTTCCAGTCTGGGAGCAGTTCCGTGCCGCCACCGACATCACCCCCATCCGGGATGAAGCCCACTACGCGCGCATGACCGAGATGCTCCAAGCCCTGCTGGATGAAACCCAAGGCGAAGAAAAGCATCCCGCGATGGGCTTGGTCGACATCGTGGGCGATCTGATCGAGGACTATGAAGCCAAGCATCACCCTCTGCCCGAAGTCACGGGTGTGCAAGCGCTTAAATTTCTGATGGAACAACACGGACTGAAGCAAAGCGATCTGAGCGAGATCGGCAGTCAGGGTGTCGTGTCCGAAATACTGACGGGCAAGCGAGAACTCAACATTCGCCAAGTGCGCGCGCTCAGCGAACGGTTTGGCGTTTCTGCTGCGACCTTTGTGTAAAGGGGGGGAACTCGGGTAATGCCGCGCTATGAAGGCCAAACGAAACCTTCGGACGCTGCAGGCGCCGCCCACATGCAGTGCCAGCGATGCACCAGTCAACCCGCCCCGCTTTGCAGCCCAAACACGATGCTCATGGGCTTGCTGCCCTGGTGCGACTGGTAGTGCACGCGGCCGTGGTACGTGAAGGGTGCGGCTTTGCCTGCAAGCTCAGACCCTGAACGCAGACGCCCACCTTGTAGGCCAACGGCTGCCTTTTTGTAGGAGCCCACCCCGTGGGCGATGGGCGTGGGACACGCCCTCAATAGGGTTCAACAGGCTCGGGGCGGCTTTAGACTGGAAACTGTTTGATGTTGAGCCAGATGAGACGCGCCATTGGGCGTGACTCGCCTTGAATACCGGCGATGCAAGCCTGTTTCATAGCCTCATTCCCAATGGGTTGCCAGTCTAATGACAAGCCTGCATTTGTTGCGATTTGCGTCACAAGAAGCCTTTGAACTCGCCCATTTCCCTCTCGAAAAGGATGGACAAAATTCAATTGCACCAAAAATTCCCCCATGAACTCGCTGAACGCTTGAGGGTTGGCACCTTGCAAGAAACCTTCCTTGGCAAGGCCTGAAAAAATCGTGTCCAACTTGGCAGCAATGTCCTGGTGCCTGAGGAAATGTGTATCGCCTTTGGCGATGTCTACTTGGCGGTAATGACCGGCCCACGGGTACACCTCTGAAAACACTTGTTCATGCAAGGCGCAAAGATGTAAGGCGGTGAAGCTTTTTGGAGCAGGCTCTTTGAGTATTTTTTGAATCTGAACCCCTGCAATATCCGCCTCCACCTCATTCAAAGAGGCTGAATCGGTGATTCCAAAATTATTCTTGAGCACCCCGTTCTCAAGGGCATACGGGTCCAGTTCAGCGTTGTAACCCTCAACGTAATAGTGATCATCGTCCTGCATGATGTTCAGTCTTTGGCGTACTGACGTGCTCTTTCAATGATTGACTGAATCGCCTGAGCATGGGTCATGGTGCCACTGTCAATCGACTGCATGAGGGCCAACCCCTTGTTGCTGGGGCGGATGCCATCCACAGCCAAAATAGCCAAGGCTTGGCTCGATGCCCACGATCCTGGTTGGGATGGCGTGGCGTTTTTGGGGTGGCGGTTGGGCGTGTTCATGGCTGGAATAGATCATGGCAGTGTATCTTTACCCGAGTCGAAGTCAAAGTTAGATGAATGACATCAAAAAGATGCCGAAACGCGCTCGCAAAGGACAGGCACCATGCAGTCTTGAGCAACAGGCAAGAGATGGCTTTTGTGCAGGAGCCCACCCCGTGGGCGATGGGCTGTCTTTGTGGGAGCCCACCCCGTGGGCGATGAGCTGTCCTTGTAGGAGCCCACCCCGTGGGCGATGGGCGTGGAACACGCCCTCAACTTCGCCCTGCAAACCATCGCCCACAGGGGTGGGCTCCCACACCAAAAAAAACCGCCGCCCACACGCAGGGCCAGCGATGCAGCCGTCAATCCGCCCCGCTTTGCAGCCCAAACACAATGCTCATGGGCTGACTGGATCAATAAAAGCTTCCCATAAGTGCAGCAGAATGACATTGGCTGCTTCTCTATAAAGAAGCAATTCATTGCATGCTGCTTCCAATTGGGCTAACATTTCAACGAAATTAACCAGCCTATAGGCTAGCAATGACGCCTGAACTGAACCAACTTCGACTTGAACAAGTGCAGTCCACCCTTTCCGGCTACGCGGACTTGGTGAAGCGGCAGCCACCGTCTCGGGGATGGCTGAAGCTCATCCGGGAGGCCCTGGGTCGAACGGAACGCCAGCAGGCTCAGCGGCTGGGCGTCTCGGGGGCGACGCTGCACAAGTCCGAACAGTCCGAAGCGGATGACCGCATCTCGCTCGGACAACTGCGCAAACTTGCTGATGGACTGGATTGCGAACTGGTCTACGCACTGGTTCCCAGACGCCCGCTCACGGACGTGGTGCAGGAACGCGCTCGCACCATCGCGATGGAAGAGGTCGCAAGCGTGGCCCACACCATGGGTCTTGAAGACCAGCGCCCTGGCGCAGAACGGCTTCGCAAACAGGTGGACCGCAGGACCGAAGAATTGCTTCGCGGCCGTTGGTCAAACCTATGGCGATAGACCTGGATGAGCAGGACGGCCAGACACCGCTGGCCACCGACGAGAAGGCTGGGCTCATCCAGGGGAACCTGGCAGCCCTGCGAGCTGCAGACCAAGGTGACTATGAGCTTTTGCTTGTTTTATCTCGTATTGAGATAAACTGAACCCATGAAAATCATCAGCAACAGTGCCCTGCGGGCCTTCGCTGCCGATCATCCTCAGGCCGAAGCCCCCTTGCAGGGATGGCGGCGGGTGATTGAAAAGAACAGTTTTGCAAATTGGGCCGAGCTCAAAGCCGCCTTCAATGCAGTTGACAAGGTGAACGAGTTAGCGGTGTTTGATATCGGCGGGAACAAGTACCGCCTGGTGGCTTACATCCGGTTCGAAAAGCAAATTTTGTACATCAAGGCAGTATTGACTCACCGGGAATACGACAAAGGAGCATGGAAATCATGAATGCAGCCATCGACGTGAAGCACCTTCTTCCAGTCTGGGAGCAGTTCCGTGCCGCAACTGATATCACCCCTATCCGGGATGAAGCCCACTACGCGCGCATGACCGAGATGCTCCAAGCCCTGCTGGATGAAACCCAAGGCGAAGAAAAGCATCCCGCGATGGGGTTGGTCGACATCGTGGGCGATCTGATCGAGGACTATGAAGCCAAGCATCACCCTCTGCCCGAAGTCACGGGTGTGCAAGCTCTGAAATTCCTGATGGAACAACACGGACTGAAGCAAAGCGATCTGAGCGAGATCGGCAGTCAGGGTGTCGTGTCCGAAATACTGACGGGCAAGCGAGAACTCAACATTCGCCAAGTGCGCGCGCTCAGCGAACGGTTTGGCGTTTCTGCCGCGACCTTTGTGTAAGAAGTGTGGAACGCGGACACCGACGCGCCATGAAGACAGAACGAAAACTTCGGACGCTGTGAGCGATACCCACATGCCAGCTAAAAGGTGAACACCATGAAAGAAGAATACGATTTTTCGAACGCGCAGCGCGGCAAGTTTTGCAAGCCTGATTTGCGCCTGATTCCGCCTGTGCGCCTTGATCCGCAGGTGTTGGACTTCCTGGTCAAGCGAGCTGAGGCCAAGGGCACCACACTCAATGCCTTGCTCAATGCATTGCTGAAGAAAGACATCGAGCTCATCGAGGCAGCCTATTGATCCGGCCAGTTGAAGTTTGAAATGTGCGCCATGCCATCTCGTAGGTCGGCGGCTTCAGCCACGACATGGCTTCGGCGCAGGATGCATGTCGGGGCTGAAGCCGCCGACCTACAACATCTTCAAGTGCGTGTCATCGATCCAGTGGTCCATGTACTTGTGCTCGTCAGCCCTGGCTTGCAGACAGAATTTCAAGTAACATGTTCGTTTAATCGATCATTCAATTAATAAATATCGATTTAACGAACATGAAAATCAATCAATCTGCCATGCTCATGCCGTCACAGCAAGAAGAATGCGCCCGCTTGGGGCAACTTCTGGCGCGGCTGCGGTTGGCGCGTCAAGTCAAACAGGCTGACGCTGCGCTGCGAGCAGGGCTGTCTAGAAACACGGCCTATCGCCTTGAAAAGGGAGAGCCCGGCATCGCGATTGGCCAAGTTTTGCGCTATCTGCAGGCCATCTCGCCAGGCAGCACCCTTTTGGACTTGTTGACTGAAAAAGACCCGGCGTTGCTGGCGCTCAGTGCGCGTGAGAAAACCCAGCGGGTCCGCGACCTGAGCGCGGCAGAGCGCGAAGAACTGGACTTTTAAGGCAAGACGCAGATGGCCGCCAAAACCTTGAAACTGATGGTCTTTGCTCACCTTGGGCAGGACTGGAAGCCCTGTGGGCAGCTGCTCATGACGGAAGAAAACACCGAGGTACTTGCTTCGAGTTTTGCTTACGGTATGAACTACGCACGTCGGCCAGATGCGCTGGAAATTGATCCCGTCAGTCTCAGTCTGCAAAAGCTCGATGACGTGTTGGGCAAGCGGCTCTTGCCTGCCAAGCAATTGCCCATGTTCGGCGGAATACGCGATGCGGCACCTGACTCGTGGGGTCGTCGTGTCATTGAAACCAAGCTCAAGGTGCCAACCAACAGCCTGCCAGAGTCTCAGTATTTGTTGCATGCAGGCAGCGACCGCGTGGGGGCGCTCGACATCAGAACCAGCATTCATGATGGCCCACGACACGGCCCCCATGTTTCACATGACCTAACGCACCTCATGGAGGCTGCTGACCGCATTGAAGAAGGGCTGCCCGTACCTGCGCACCTCGAAGCCATTTTTGTCGATGGCACGGGACTCGGCGGTGCACGGCCCAAAGCCTCGGTGCGGGATGACCATGGCGTGCTGTGGCTCGCCAAGTTTTCGAGTCAAAAAGACGGTTTCGATGTGCCTGGCGTGGAAAGTGCCGCACTTCGGCTGGCCGCAGAGGCTGGTTTGAATGTGCCCGCACTCGACATGCGCACCATCGGTGACCGCAAGATCATGCTCATTCGGCGCTTCGACCGCTACTGGCTTGCACCCGATGGTGTTGTTGGAGAGTCTGACCACTTGTATCAAACACAACCGGGAGAAGGCCGAACAGAGCACCGCTTGGGGTTTGTCAGCGGCCTGACCATGGTCGCTTGCGACGAAACCGAGTCGCGCACCAAGGCTTATACCGACCTCGCCCAGGCCGTGCGTGAGCACTGCCACCCCAGCGTTATCCGTGCAGACAACGCAGAACTTTTCAAACGCATGGTCTTCAACATCCTGGTGAGCAACGACGACGACCACCTGCGTAACCACGGCTTTTTGTGGGACCCCAGGCTGCCCGGCTGGCGCTTGAGCCCGCTGTACGACGTTTTGCCCCGAGCAAGCCACGCCACCGAGCGCTTCTTGCATCTGGGCGTGGGCCCTCAAGGGCGACTGGCCACCTTGGACAACGCACTGGCCTCGCATGCACAGTTCACCCTCTCCAAGGCCGAAGCCGCGCAAATGATGGCGCAGGTCTGGCAGACCGTCAGGGCGTGGAAAGTCTATTTTGAGCAATTCGGCGTCACAGACACGGAAATCGGCAAGATCGCACCAGCGTTCCGGCATTTGGACGACGTGTCGACGCCCGAACTGCGCAAGTTGCTGCCGTAGTTCAGGCGCGGCGCAGCCAGCACGCCAGCCGCAGGTGCAAAGGCTGTGAACCGGGGTCTGCAAATCGAGCCCTGTAAATTACCCCAACGCCGCATCAAGCCCAAACACAATGCTCATGGGCCTGCTGCCCTGGTGCGACTGGTAGCGCACCCGGCCGTGGTACGTGAACGGTGCGGCCTTGCCGACAGCCAGCTTGGTGTCGCGCACAAAGAGGTGGATGTCGATGCCTAAAGCGGCGTGGCGGATGATTTCGTCGCCGCGTTTGCTGGTCGGGTCGGTGGCGTTTTGGCTTTGCCAGTGAAAGTGCGTGTCATCGATCCAGTGGTCCATGTACTTGTGCTCGTCAGCCCGGCCTTGTTTGTTGAGCGTGACCAGCAGGATGTGCGCCTTTTTCTGGGCCAGCACCACATGGCCGACATTCCAATTGCCAGGGTTGTAGGCCTCGCCAAACAGCGCCGGAATGTCTTCGCGCATGAAAGACTCACCGAGCGCCAGATCCAGTGGATCGATGATGTTGCGCAGGCGTGCGAGCGTGCGCATGTCGTCGGTGGCCGTCAGGTCGTCGTAGTCCGGGTTGTTGGCTTTCAGAATGTATTGGCCATCGCGGCCCTTGGTGACCACCCGCAGCAGGTATTGGTTGTCGCCGCTGTCGTCTTGCCGCTCGATGGCCACCACGTTGCCCGTGATCGAGCCTGCCCGACTGGGCGTGATCAACTCCAGCAACAAATAGTCACCGTCCAACGCCAGTGTCCGAGCATCCCGCCTTGATTTCCAATCTCTTAGTGTGCTTGGTAGATACGTGTCCACCTAAAGAACGTGGACACGTAGACACTATCCCGGCATCCGGGCATGCCTGATTTTTACTGGCTAGTGCCTGTCATACGGCCAGAAAAAGCAAAGTTTTTTAGCAGTTCACCAATGTGCTCTGCGTTGACTAATTTCATTGCAGAAGAACTCACTGAAGCTCAGCACGTTTTGTTCTTTAGCAAAATCCACAATCGCGCTTTGTCCTTGACCTTTTGCCTTAAAGGCTTCAGGTACAACAAGATAAATATCGTGTTCGCGCATTTTCTTGACTGATGGAAGGGAAACACGTTCATCCATTGTTGCCAAGAAGATAGGGCAGCCACGTTTCTCCATGACCACCTGTTTCCATCTCTCACGTAAAGTCGTCTTGGCGGAGAGCACCAATGCATTCGGAGAACTAGATTCATACATTGCAAGACTGGGTAGCACGAAATCAGGTCGAAGTGAGCTGACTACCCGTTGTTCGGCAAAGGGTATTTCCCCGTTCACAAGCAACGCTCGTATGTGAGTTTCAAAACCCGCACCAACACGTGCCTTGCGTTGTTGAGCTGCATTGAGCATTTCAGAGTAGAAGTTGCCAAAATCACGGACTAATTTAGTAATCAGAGAATTCACAGAAGGTGTTTTGCCATCCCCAAGCAAGATCTCGATCAGCTTTGATCCACGTGTCCTGACTTCGTACTTGCGGTACAAATCGAATTCGATATGTGCGACGATCTCTTGAACGGTATCCCCTGGTTTATTTAGCGTAAGAGGATTTAGATTTTTCCCGGGATTTTTTTTCTTCCATATCGTCTGCGCCAAGGTGCTTAGGTATTCTGGAGATGGCATCTTTGCGTATTTTTCAAGAAGCTTACTAAGAGTGCCTTGCGAAATAGCATAGATTGCTTCATCAATAAATACTTGTAATTCATCCTCGTCGCGTTTGGGTTGGATGGATGCTTGAGGTGGTTCAAAAAGCCCTACCAAAAAGTCAGGCCTGAGATCAAATTTCGCTTCCACCATCGAATAGACCGCAGAATTGGAATCTACAAGGACACATTCAAGCTCAAGTTCGGGAGAGCGTTTGGTGCGCCCCATTACAAGTAAAGACGCAGGGCCAGTCGTCGCAAAGAGATCCTTGGGTAAACGGGTTAGGTGCGTTTCACTGCCCTTGTTGGTGTAGCGTACATATCGCGCATTTCGACGGTGTGTTTTACTTTGCGGCCAAATAATAGGAACTAGAACTTCAAGAATGTGTGGCCGCACTTCATTCGCTTTCAACGCATCATCGCTGGGGAAGAAATGCGACCGAAATTCTTGTGTGATGTACACACCATCTTGTTTTCCCTCTTTGGGATCCCATGCCCAAGCGCGATCATTTTTCGCCAGTTTTTTGATGGCAATTTTGTCTGACGCTCGATAAATTTTCTCAAGGATGTCGAGTAATTCGAGATCTGAGTCAGTCAACTCACCCGTGGCGGCTTCTGTATCAAAAAGGTCAATCGTTGTTGTGTTCATTACCTAATCTTTCCCTGATTTTTACGGCCAACTCCGCTAGCGTTGGTTGACATCCATTGTTTTTAAGAGTGCATTCCCAAAGAACAATGACATGCCATCCCAATTTTTTTAGGGCCAAAACTGCAGCTGCATCTCTTTGAATATTCTGCTCAAATTTCTTTTGCCAAAATTCTGTGCGCGACTTGGGGGTGTAAGTAAAACGACAACCAGCATGTCGATGCCAGAAACATCCATGAACAAAAACCACAGTGCGCCAGCGTGGCAATACAAGGTCCGGTCTACCCGGCAAAGAGTTGACATTGAGTCGGAAGCGAAACCCCTGTGCATGGAGATACTTCCGCACAATAAGTTCGGGTTTCGTGTCTTTGCTGCGAATTCCGGACATCATCCGGCTTCGCGTGGCTTTGTCTACAACATCAGTCACGCGGATGTTTAGTCAGGCTTTATGCCCATCGCTTTGTAAAAGTACTTGAGCGCTACTTCGCGCACTGTGTCACCGTGATGTTCAAACAGGCGATCAAGTGACTCATTCAAAATTCGGCACTCGGCAGCCGAGAACAGTTGTTCACCTGTGTCGATTGAGATGATGCTTTCTGGGCGATCGTCCGGATTGAACAACAAGCCACTTGCATTTAGTTTGTAAAACCATCGCTCAAGTGCAAGGCGAGATTTTCCAGGCAGTTCGGGTACACGTACTTGGTTTTGCATGATGCCTCCTTGGGTTGTCAGAGTTAACGTGTGCGGGAATTCTGATTGGCTTTATCCGGCAAGACAATGTGTTCGCGCATGGCCTGTGCTACGGCTTTCATGACTGGAACCACCACTGAATTGCCAAATTGTTTGTACGCCCTTGTGTCAGACACCGGAATTTTGAAAGTGTCTGGGAAGCCCATCAGACGAGCACATTCACGAGGTGTCAGCCGTCTTGGATTCTTCTTGCTACCTTGGCTTAAAAGGATTTCCGATCCGTCCTTGTAGTAGCGTGCAGACAAGGTACGCGTCACGCTCTCCGCTGTGACCATGCCAAAGCCAAAACCGTTGCCTGCTTCTTGGTGTTTTTTCTTGTAGTTTTGCAAATACGCCCACAAGTTATCTGTCAGTGTGTACTTGTCAAGAACCTTCTTGGTTTTGTGATCGTAGTAGCGATCCCCATCCAGTTCGATGAAAGGTTCATCAGATTTCTTGTGAAGAATTTCGCCAAGTTTTCGATTGCCTTTTTCAGGTAACACCACCGAATCCCAGTCAAATGGAACGGGGTCGCGGAATCCGACAATCAGAATACGTTCGCGGTGTTGTGGAACAAAGTGAGCTCCATCAATTACCTTGACGAAGACCTGATAGCCCAATGCGTCTTGCAGTGTTCGGCGGATCACATCAAAAGTACGACCCTTGTCATGGGACTGAAGGTTTTTGACGTTTTCCAGCAGGAAGGCTCTAGGTTGTTTTTTGGCAATGATGCGGGCAACGTCAAAAAACAAAGTACCTTGCGTTTCATCCTCAAAGCCATGAGCTCGACCTAAGGCATTTTTCTTGGAGACGCCTGCGATGGAGAAAGGCTGGCACGGAAAACCACCAAGCAAGACGTCATGGTCAGGTATATCCTCTTCGTCGATTTGAGTTATGTCGCCGTTGATGGCATGTCCACCGGGAAAGTTCGCAGCGTAGGTTTTTTGTGCGTAGTCGTCCCATTCGCTCGTAAAAACGCATTCACCGCCAATTGATTCAAACGCCACACGAATACCGCCGACGCCAGCAAAGAGATCAATGAATTTGAAGTCACCCGTTCCTGTGTGAATCGGCCCAAAGTTCAGCAGACGCTGCAGCTCTTCAATGGCCAACTGCGGCGCAACGACATCGCCTGATTTCCATCGCCTAAGCGTTCTTTCGGTGATACCGAGTCGTTTAGCGATGTCCATTTCAGGGTGCGCTTTTTTGGCCGCTTCGAGGTAAGAGTCAAAGTGCTTGGTGTCTTCAGTTGTGAGTATCATGATTTTTTTCGGCGGGAACAATTTCGGTCATTATGTCCGAAATTGTTCCCTATGTTTATTTATACAGTTTAAAAATGATGCTACCTCCTCTCAAAAATTGGCATCATTTGATGTCCACAAGTTCCGGCCATCAAAATACCCGCCCATGACCCCACCTCGACTTGACCTGCGCAAAGGCGTGACCGACCCTGTTGTCCTGTTGATTTCCAGGCGGCAGGTGGTGCAACAAGATCTGGCTTCGGTGCTGGATTCACTCAAGGTGTTCACCGCCACGCGTGAAGACGCTTGGCTCTACCGGGGGCAGATGAGTCTGGTGGTGGACGGCTACAACCACGATCCGCGTGAGCTGGTAGACATTCCCGAGGTGCGCCATTTCCTCAAGCGGCTGGCCGCCCAGTGGCCTTACTGGGGTTTCTTTTTAAACCAGGTGGACGACAGCATCAAGATTTTGGGTTCGTGCTGCTGCGGCGTGGAGTTTCCCGGCCGTGGCGCGGTGCTCATCGATCCGGCGCTGCTGCCCGGCTTTTTGAACCAGGCCTTTGCAGGCATGAACGCGCTGTTCGATCAGCATGGTTTTCCAGAGCACGAGCTGGAGGCCATGAGCATGGGGCTGGTGGCTTTGATTGCGCCGTCTGAAGAATAGGCGTTTTGTCAGAAACTCTCATATACTTCTGACAAATTGAGGCCAGCCCATGAGTCAACTTGCCCAAGCTGTTTTGTCAGTCGCCCACTCCCTGCCAGAGGGGGGCTTGCTTTCGCCCAAGGAATTCCTTCACCTGGGGACTCGAGCTGCCATTGACCAAACGCTCACCCGTTTGACCAAAGAGGGGCTGCTTTTGAGGGTGGGGCGTGGCGTGTACGCCCTGCCTGTGCAGGGTCGCTTTGGTGTGCGCCCGCCTTCTACCGAATCCGTTGTCGAGGCGATTGAAGCGGCCAGCGGTGAAGTGGTGGTGCCCAGCGGCGCAGCCGAGGCCAATGCTTTGGGTCTAACGACTCAGGTGCCGATCAAAGAGATTTTTCTGACGACAGGGCCATCACGTCGCCTGCATTTGGGCCATCGCGAAGTGGAACTCAAACACGGCAACCGTTGGCAAATGTCCATGGGCAAACGCCCTGCAGGCCAAGCTATTCGTGCGCTTTTGTGGCTGGGGCCAGACCATGCGCCCGCTGCATTGCAGACGCTGCATGGCGTGTTGGAGGCCCAAGAGTGGGCCGCCATGCGCGGGGCCAGAAACCTGTTGCCCAGCTGGATGGCCAAGGCGGTCAGTGAGGTGTCTGGTGGCTGAGTCTTGGTTCGCACTGAGCCGCGCAGATCAAGCCGAAGCACTCGAAGTTGCCGCAGCGGCCACGGGCCGACCGCCCCATTTGCTTGAAAAAGACATTTGGGTCGTTTGGACCTTGTCCGCGATTTACACATCGGCGCTTGCTGAAAAACTGACTTTCAAGGGTGGCACATCCTTGTCCAAGGTCTACAAGATCATTGACCGATTTTCTGAAGATGTTGATTTGACCTACGACATCCGCGAAGTGGTTCCAGACCTTTTGCGAGACAGCAATCCAATTCCAGCCTCCTCAAGCCAGGCCAAAAAAATCACCGATGCCGTGCGTGATCGCTTACCCGGGTGGATTCAAACTTCAGTCAAACCGATCCTGGAATCTGCGATAGAGCGCGATGGTGTTCAGGCTCGATTGTCGATTTCTGGCAAAGAGAGTGAAAAGATCATGCTTACGTATGACCCGATCAAGCTTGGGACGGGCTATGCGGCATCGACGATTCAATTGGAGTTTGGCGGCCGCGCGACGGGTGAGCCGCACCAACGGCACACGGTTGCGTGTGACATGGCTCCAGCCATCGCTCAGATCAGTTTCCCAACAGCTGAGCCTTTGGTGATGGGGGCCGAAAGGACGTTTTGGGAAAAGGCAACTGCGGCGCACGTTTACAGCCTGCAAGGGCGATTGCGCGGGGAACGGTATTCGCGGCATTGGTACGACTTGGCCGCGATGGCGAAATCGGGCCATGCACAGGTCGCCATGAAAGATCAGCCGCTGGCCACAGCGGTGGCGGAGCACAAGGCCATGTTCTTTGCTGAAAAAGACGCGAACAAGGTCTGGATTGACTATGCGTCGGCAGTGTCCGGCGTGATTCAATTGGTTCCAGAAGGTGGCGCTCTCGAATCTCTGGAGCGAGATTATTTGGCGATGCTCGATGATGGGTTGCTGGCATCGAGTGCTTCAACCTTCGCTGAAATCATGGAAATTTGTTCTGGCTTGCAAACAGACATCAATGCTCAGGGCAGATGAGGCCATGAACCCTCCCAGCCCCGATAATCAGCACATGAAAAATCTACGCCCGGAAACGCTGGGCATCGTGCAGCGGGTTGAAGCCCTCAGCGGGTGTCCCGTCGAATTTCAGCCTGACAGTTCGCTCAGCATCCAAGCCACTCTCCAGAAAGCCCGCCACGGTGCCGCCGCCCATGTGCTGCGGTACCGGCCGGGCAGTGGGCCGCTGGACTATTGGGTCGCTTACCAGTGCGCCTTTGCCTTGCGCTTTTTTGCTTTGCCGCCCGACCAGCGTTTCGATTTTGTGGACACGGGCGATGGCCCCGAGCAGGCCGCTACCTTGTTGACCAGTGGGCAGGCGCTGCCCGCCGCCGACCTGGAGCGCGTGCCCATGTTCGCGCACCAGATCGAGCAATGGGCCTTGATGACCTTGCTGTCTTACCCGGTGGGCATGCGGGTGGACCAGTGGCTGCATGACGAGTTCCCGGCTTTGCGCGATTTGCAGCGGGAAGGCATGGACTTCATTCAGCAAGAAAACCTGCGGCTCTTGTCCATGGCCATGGGCCGCTTGACGGTGCCCGTGCCTTTGCTGGGCATGCCTGCGGCTTATGCCTTGTTGGCCGACCAGCTGCTGGGCACTGGCGTGTATGCCATTCCCTACCGGGCCGCTGGCGTCATGGGCCTGGGCGAGGCTTTGCGCGATGCGGGCGCGGCCGTGCCCACAGGCCCCGAGCACGACCGCGCCCTTATTGATGCCTGGGCGCAAGCGCTGGGCGTGTCGTCCTGGTACGCGTGGCGTCCCTACAAAATCCTCTCATGATTTCCGAATTCAAGATTCCCCTGCACCGCTTCGACCTGAACCTGCTGCCAGCCGATGCGCGGCAGATTGGCTCTGAGGCTTTCAAGATGGCGGTCACGGTGCACTTCGCGGCCGAGTACGCGGCCAGCGGTCAAAACGCCATCGTCACGGTCGACGATGTCGAGATTGGCGTGATGACTTACCCGCGTGATGCGGATGCGCTGGACATGATCATGCCCAAGCTCAAGGCGGGCAAGCTGGCCGAGGCCGTGCCCTACCTGGAAGCGGTCAACAAGGACGAGCCGGACAATGCCGCCGTGCTCTACAACCTGGGGCTTTGCTACAGCGAGTTGGGCCAGTTCGACGAAGCGATCATTCGCCTGAAAAGGGCCGTGCAGCTGGACCCCAAGCACGCGCATTCGTGGATTGGCATTGGCAACGCGTACCACCGCATGCGCAAGCCCGAGCAGGCTTTAGAGGCTTTCACAGAGGCGCTGCGCCTCAACCCGAAAGACGCTTACACACAGCGCAACCTGGGCGGCATGCTGCTGGCCATGAAGCGCCCGGCCGAGGGCGTGGCCTACCTGCGCAATGCGCTGGCCCTGATGCCCGATGACCCGCAAAGCATTTACGGCTTGGCGCTGGGCTTGTCCGACCTGGACACGGTCGATGCCGACCGCGAAGCCGATGGTCTGTTCAACCGGATCATCAAAGAGCACCCGACATCGCCGGTGGTGGAGCAGGCCGAAAAAGCCCGTACGCGCTTGGCGCACAAGGGTTTGCAAGAGGGTACCGTCGGCGGCCTGCGGCTGGACGTGGTGGCCTACATGACCGATGCGCTGCGCACCTTCGACAAAGTCGGCCCCAAGGACATGCAGCGCATCGCCCTCGAAATCGCTTTGAAGGGTCAGTCCGGGCTGGACATCAACAACCCATCAAAGCAATACACGCTCAAGAGTTTGCCCGGCGAGTTCTCAGGCCTGCACCTGCTGGCCATCATGTACGCGGCCTTCCAGAAGGTCGACCCGAGCGCGGACCTGGGGGCGGATTTTTCGAAGGAATATGCGATGGCTTTGCAGGCGGTCAAGGGGCGGTGAATCCTGGGTGACGGTGGCTTGCTCAGGCACTAAGCCGCAACCGAATGCGCAGACAGGCTGACCTGAAGCCTCTCGCGCACGGCCCTGAAAATGGCCGCAAGGTTGTCCATGCTGGGATTGCCTTTGGGCGAAAGCATCCGGTGCAGGCTTTTGCTGGGCTTGGCCGTCAATGCGGCCAGTTGCTCAAAGCCCATGGTGGCGTTGACCAGGTCTCGCAAAATCAGCCGGGCTGTTTCGGGT
The DNA here is from genome assembly GCA_002256145.1 of Comamonadaceae bacterium PBBC1. Classification (GTDB taxonomy): domain Bacteria; phylum Pseudomonadota; class Gammaproteobacteria; order Burkholderiales; family Burkholderiaceae_C; genus Limnohabitans_A. The sequence continues at coordinate 63,313 of NKIP01000003.1, read as the reverse complement.
TCGCCGTTAAGAAACAAAGTGGCGGCTTCATCCAGGAGTGCCTGTGCAAAAGATGCGTCACTCTGAACGCGCTCGACGACAGTGTCTTTGAAGTTTCTGGTCAGTGCCATGGGCTTACCTCTTGTGCTTAGTGCTTGTGTTGGCGTGCGTTACTTTTTTTCGGGCCTTGTACTCGGCCAATAATTCCTTGGTTAAGGGTAACGCATTTGTTACCAATGGTGTTTCCATTCAGTGGTGGGGATGCTGCCCGGCTTTTTGAATCAGGCCTTTGCAGGCATGAACGCGTTGTTCGACCAGCACGGTTTTCCTGAACCCGAGCTGGAGGCCATGAGCATGGGGCTGGTGGCGTTGATTGCGCCGTCTGAGTGATGCGGCCTTGTCCGTTAATTTTCAAAGCCCGAGTTGCTGCTGCAGCAAGGGGTTTGCAGCAAGGGTTCCTGCTGGTCGGGTGTACAAATGGAAACAATAAATAGCTTATTTAGAAGTATCTTTAAAATAAAATTTGCTATCAAGATCATCATAAAGTGTGAAACTGTCAAGGTTTTCACGACTCAATCCTCACCATGAAAACAATTTCTGCTCTGCTGTTGGCTGCCACCCTGGTGGTTTCTGGATGCGCCACCGTCGAAATGGCGCCCCAAAATTCATCGTCAAAGTCCAAAGAGTTCAACGCGCCAAGTCAAGGCACAGCGGGCCTCTACATTTACCGTGACAGCTGGATGGGCAAGATTCTCAAAAAAGACATTTGGATCAACGGCAAGTGCCTGGGTGAAAGTGGTCCGGATGTCTTTTTTTACACCGAAGTGGAAGGCGGCAGAAAGTACAAGATTGAAACCGAGTCCGAGTTTTCACCCAACGCGTTGGAGCTGATGGTCGAGCCAGGTCAGAAGTATTTCATTCGCCAATACATCAAGGTCGGTCTGGTGGTCGAGGGCGCGGGTCTTGAAAAAGTCTCTGAAGCCAAAGGCAGAGCGGCCATTGCCAAACTCAATATGGCCAAAACAGGCACCTGCAGCGGCCCACGCTGACGCCTCGTTTTTGGACATTCGCCTGCTGCAAATCAAGCCCCTCCAAACAAGCTCACGAGCTTGGCCACCTCTGGCGTCATGCCCATGGTTTTAAGCCGCACATGCGGGTGTGCGGTGGCAAAGACGCGAAAAACTTCATCCACAAAGGCTTGGCCGACGTGGGCCACGCCTTCAAAGTCAAGCACCACGGTCTTGAACTGTGTGGCGCGGTTCATGACCCATTTGGCTTGCGAGCGAGAGACCAGCTCGCTGCTCAGTTGGGCCAGACGCACCGGGATTTCTGTGGTGTGAAAGGCTTCACCGGGCTCTGCATCGCCTACGTTGCTGGCTTTGATTGCGCCGTTTGAGGATGGCCCGTCACTGAGTTGCCGCCTGTGTGCTGCGGTAGCGGCCGGGCAGCGGGCCACTGGGTGGCTGGGTCTCGGACCATGACTGTTCTGTCGCTGGCGCTGGCTTGACAGTCAGTTGACTTTCTTGACGCGTGCTTTTGCTTTGGATTTTGAAGGCGGATTCACCAACGCTGCGTCTACTGCGTTAGGCGCACTCATCCCTTCGGAAATCCTTGCCAAAGACACGCTCTCAACGCCCACCATCGCGCCGGGCAAAGGATTGCCTTCGGGATCGCCATCCATGGCGAAACCACCAACACCAATCCTGAATCCCAGGTTCAGTTGATAGGTGCCTTCATGAATGTCGAAATGACGGATCAAGACCTCTGTCAAAGACTTCAGATCAAGCGAAAGGGGTTGCTCAATGGGTGACATGTGTGTGCATTTCAAATTGCTGCGGCTGCTGCGTGTTGTAAGTGCGTGGCTCAAGGCTCTTGACTTGTGACAGCGACACGATCTTCACAGTGACCGTGTGGTCATGGGTGTGCGAATGTTTGGCCGGAGTGTCTGTCAAATATCGCTCTAATGCATTCACCATGACTGCATTCAACTTCACGCCATCCTTTTGCGCTCTGATCGCAGCTGCTCTGTGTAAAGCGGGGCCAACACGGACATTAAAAACGCCACTGAATGGTTGCTGAGGATCACGCCCAAGCTGCAGGCAGGTCTCAAGATAGTCATCTACAGCAGCTTGAAACTCTTTACGGAGTGATTGCACTGTCTTTGCTTCATATGTCACCAAATCGGTGATGAAAAGAATTTTGCCGACAAGAACATCCGTCTCGGCGTCTACTTCAGCAGAGCCTTGGTACCCTTTGTATTCCAGTGTTGTCATGCGTATCTCTCCGCCTAGATCAGGCCAATTTCTTCTAACGTCTCGCGAACTTCCCTGATGTAACAAGGCTTCACCTCGTTACCCGGGTGGGGTTTGTGCAAGCTGATCACGTTGTCTTTCTCTGCGTGATGAAACTTTCTTCGCGACCCACTGTTCATGATCACCTTGTAGCCAAGATGCTTCAAGACTGCAACCAACTCATCCCACTTGATGTTGCTTGGGGTTGGCTTTGCCTTGATCTTTTCAATGATTTTGTCAGCTTGTGCCATTTGTTAAGCCAAGGCAGCTTGGAATTGTAACTACGATCCAGTTACTGATCACTGCCATGAAAGTTATGGATGCGTATCCTGCGGGTGCTTTAAAGAATAATTTAGTACAAAAAATTACGCATGGGAAATTTTTTCCCATTCAGAGTGTTTCCTTGGAGGACTCGACCAGCGCAATGGCTACCTATTGATCCGGCACGCTGATGTTTGAAATTTATTGCACAGACATCCCGTAGGTCGGTGGCTTTAGCCCCGACATTGCTGGCTTGGGCGTAGGCTGCATGTCGGGGCTAAAGCCACCGACCTACAACCGACAAACACAGGGGCAGTTCAATCTTCACAGGGCCGAATCAATAGTGATCGATCTGGCGGCCATGAGCATGGGCTTGGTGGCTTTGATTGCGCCGTCTGAGGAATAGGCGTTTTGTCGTTCCCAAACCCAAGCCACAATCTGCACCATGAAAAATCTTCGCATCCACAAGCTGGTTCAAGGTCAAGCCGATGATGCCGACCGGCTTGCCGCGTTACGAAACGCCGCCCAAGAGGGCATTGCCGACATCGATGCGGGGCGTTTCAAGACTTTTGTAAGCAAGCAGGAATTGCGCACACACCTGCAGGCGATTGCAGCGAAAGCCCGGACGTCTATTCACCAAGCCCGTTCACGATAAAACAGCCTTGCGTGCTTCAAGAGCTTGGACGCATTTGCTGGACGGCCCTGATTTCGTAGTCGTTGATCAGTTTTTTGAAGTACTTGTAAATGTCAGCCATCTTCACATTCAGCTGGATGCTGGCAAAACCTTCATCATTTTTGTCGAGTGGGATCACGCCGGTGACCACGCTCTTGAAGTGTTCGGGGTCTTTGTTTCTGATAGGCTGATAGCTTTTGATAGCCAAAAAAATGTCGTCGAGGGTGAAGTCATGGTCTCTGGTGAGGACCATCAAATCGTAGAGATCACGAGACTTCACGCGGTCATAGACAACGATGCTTTTCATGACAAGAAGCCCTTCAACGCTCAGCAGATCAAAGCCTCCCTCAGAAACCGTCACCTTGGGGGCGGCCTTTAAGTACGCAATCTGCGCCTTGGGTCGATCGCTTTCATTGCGGGAGTGAAACGTGACCTTGGCGCCGTCAATCAGGTAATCCTGTATGTAGTGATCCAGGTTTTCTGAGGTATTGATTTTGAAGCCCAGCTTTTGTTCAGCTGTGATCAGGCTTTCAATCGTGGAGCCACTTGAAGCCAAATCATCCAGGAGGCCATCAATAGCTTTGATGGGCAATTTCTGTCCAAAAATATTGAAGTCCAGGTCTTCGCTGATCCGGTGTCCTATTTGCAATGCCAGTGCAGTGCCGCCGACCAAGGTGAAGCCGACCAGTTTAGGGTCACCTTGGAGTCGGGTGAAATTTTGCCGAGTCGCCTCTGGCATGAAATCCAGTTTGAGCTTAGGCATTCGATGGCTCCTTTGCTGCTCGCAAGCCTTTGCTGATGTTGCCCAGCATCCGGGTCACGCTGGCGCTGGTCATGGGATCAAATGCACACCGCTTGAAAACGCGCTTGACCTTGGGGACGCCGTAGTAAAAGCACAACCGGGCCACATCCTCGAACTTGTGTTTTTCGAGCACATGGCCGATCAACACATCGTCCTTGATGTTGGGGTTTGACCAGTCATAAGCGCCCGATAAACCGATCTTGACGGACTTGCGTGTCGCATTGGCTTGGTGAATGACGGTGCGCAGCCACGCGGGGATCAGCGCTGCGTAGCTGTCCATGTCCTTTTCATCCCAGTCACCCGTGGCACGCTGGATCTCCAGTGTTGTGAGGTCTTTGATGCCCCGGGTCCACAGCTCCAGCAAGATCATGCCTTTGGGACTGGCAGCGAGCTGGAGTTTCCTTTGACTCATGCGGCGAAATTGCACGGTGTGCCCAGCGGTCTTGAAAGTGCGCGACAGACCCGAAGTGGGCACCACCAGCAGATCTTCTGCTCCTGCGGCTGGCGCAAGCCCTACTTTCTCCCCCGTTTTTTGTGCCATTGCATGGGCAATGGATTGTGCGTCCACACGCTGGCCCGCTGTGACATACAGCCCTCTGGCGACCCGCTCGATGGTCCCTGCCTTCATCATCCGAAAGAGCGTCTGGTCAACGGCTGCGCGAGTCCCCACCGACAAAAAGTCAGCACTGGAGAAGACGGCCCCTGGGGGCTTGTCTGCGATGGCTTGCCTGATCTTTTCAGATGTCTGCATGTCAGAAATTATTAACGTTTTTCAAACAATGTCAATTTTTAGGAATGCTTTAACAAAAATGCACGCTCGCTGAGGCGGGGGATTTCACAAAACGCATCAACAACAAAGGTGGGCGCCAACAAAAAATTCGCGATCGGTGTCGGGCATGCCTGTTTAAACGGCCACTTCAATCGGGCACCATCAACGTCGGCACGGCCGTTTGATCGGCCCAGACAAAGGCCAATTGCTCATATTGACCCGCGAGCGCTTTGGCGGCTTCGCGGCCCATGTCCAGAATCAGCACGCTGGGTTCACCGGGCCAGCCATTGCCGGGGTGTTGCCCGATGCCATCGATGAAAGCCAGGCCACGTTCTGTGAGGTTGGCTTTCAGCGTGTGCTGTCGCGCTTCGTTCTCCGTGTCGCTCAGCTGTTGGGCAAACGGGTTCCATGCGGTGATGAAAGCAGCACACAAGGCCTTGCGCTCGGCCATCAGCTTTTCAAGGTCGGGGCAAAACACGCCGATGTTCATCGTGAACGGCGGTTGGTGGTGGACGATGTAGTGGGTTTCGGTGAAGGCTTGAAAAAGTTCGGCGGGCAGCTGGTTGGTCATGGTGATGGCTTTGGTTAATTCACCGCATGGATGGATCAGGGCTTGAGGATGTGATGGGCTTACACGCCCGCAGAAAGCCGATTGGCCTCAGCGATGGCGGCGCGTCGGGCGGCATCAAACTCATTGAGCTTTTGCTTCAGCTCGGGCAGGTGTTGGCTGACCAGGTCGGGTGTGCCGCTCTCGGAGGTGGGTTCTGTGCTGAACAAGCCCGTTGCTGGGTTGTAAAAGCAGGGGGCGTTTTCTGGCAACAGCACCTTGATCATTCCCGAGCCGGGCACGGTCTGGATTTGGAGGGTTTGGTTTTGCAGCGCAATGGTGGCGTAGGCCATGGTTTTTTCCTTCTCCCGCAGACGATTGGAACGTCGGCGGCGTGCGGGATCAGGGCGCTGCGTGACGCTTTAGCCATGTATTTGTTGTGCGCCCAGGCAAGTGGTCTGGAATAAATCCGGCGCGGATGAGATTGTAGTCTTTATGGGTTCATATTTTGAAGCTGCTAAAGACCAGGCAGCTGAAAGCAGGTTAGCGATGCCAAAGCACCCGTCAAAACAACCCGATTGAATTTGCGCGACATCCATTCACCCATTGAACGACAGAATGGTTTTGACGCGCGACACATTACGCGACACAATCAGCGTTAATACTGTCGCGCAATACCATTTGCACGACACAAAGAGTGCTCAGCCATGGAGAAGCCGAAGATGTCACGCACCCTACCGACCGAAGAACTTCAGCTGATCGAGTCCATCGTCGCGGCGCAGCCCGGCGGGTTGCAGATCGCTGAGATCGAAAAGGAATTCGAGCGTCTGCAAGGGCAGAAGATCAACCGCCGCACTTTGCAGCGGCGCTTGCAAAAGCTCATTCAAGCGAAACGTTTGACAGCTCAGGGTGAGAGCACGGCATGGCTTTACATGCCTGCATTGGCGCAGGCGGGTGAGTCGGCAGGTCTTGCCTCTGCGGCCTGGCTGGGGACGGCTGAGTCGGAGCTGTATGTCCACGTTTCCCCTGAGGGCGCTCGCATTCGCGATCAGGTGCGGCTGCCGCTGATGCACCGCCGCCCTGTGGGCTATCGGCGTGAGTTTTTAGAGGCTTACCAGCCAGGCCAAACGTTTTACTTGTCAGCGTCATGGCGCAGACAGTTGCACGAGATGGGACGCACCGCAGCCAATGAACGGCCAGCGGGCACTTATGCCCGGGACATTCTGAGCCGATTGCTCGTGGATTTGTCGTGGGCTTCGTCCAAGCTGGAGGGCAACACCTACAGCCGCTTGGACACTCAAAATTTAATTGAACTGGGCCAAATCGCCACGGGCAAGGACGCCATTGAAACGCAGATGATTTTGAACCACAAAGCGGCCATCGAGATGCTGATCGAGAACGCCGATGAGGTGGGCTTTGATGCGTTCACGTTCCAAAACCTGCACGCCGTGCTGTCACAGGATTTGATGCGGGACCCGCAGGCCAGTGGTCGGCTTCGGCGGCGGTCGGTCGAGATTTCGGGCACCGTGTTTCACCCCGCAGCTTTGCCGCAAGTCATCGAGGATGGCTTTGAGCAATTGTTGAACAAGGCAGCGGCCATTCCCGATCCGTTTGAGCAGGCTTTTTTTCTGATGGTGCAGTTGCCTTATTTGCAGCCGTTTGAAGATGTCAACAAACGCGTCTCGCGCATTGGGGCCAACATTTCGCTGTTCAAAAACAACCTTTGCCCCTTGTCATTCGTTGATGTGCCGGAGCGGGCTTACGTCGACGGCACCTTGGGCGTTGACGAGCTCAACGAGGTCGATTTGTTGCGTGATGTGTTTGTGTGGGCTTACGAGCGCTCTTGCCAGCGCTACCTGGCCATCACGCAAACCATGGTGGAGCCCGATCCTTTGAAGATCAAGTACCGGGAGGCGCTCATCCAGGCGGTGCAAGCCGTGGTGAAAGGGCTGCTGCAACCTACGCCCGAGGTGGTGGCCAAAGTGGCCTCAGGCATCGTCAGTGGGGCCGATCAAGCCGCGTTCATGCTGATGTTGACGGACGCACTGCGTCAGCTGCACGAGGGCAGCATTGCGCGATACCGCTTGCGCCGATCCGAATATGCGGCCTGGCAAGCCCAGGGGCTGCGTCAGGGCTGGACTGATTCAGGACCCCGTCACCCGTGAGGGACGCACTTCAAAGCACGGTCTTGCGCACCGCGTGTTCCCACAGGGCCATTTGTTCGGCGGCGTAGTCGGGCAGGCGCTGTGGGCTGAAGCGGCGTTCTGTGCGCCACAGGGCGCTGAGCTCGTCGGTGTTGGCATAGACCCCGGTGGACAAACCGGCCAGGTAGGCCGCACCCAGGGCGGTGGTCTCGGTCACTTCTGGGCGCACCACGTCCAGGCCCAGCAAATCGGCCTGAAACTGCATGAGCAGGTTGTTCACGCAGGCACCGCCATCCACCCGCAACTCTTGCACCGGGGCCAGGCCGGCTTGTGTCAGGTCGCGGCCCATGGCTTGCAGCAGGGCGGCGCTTTGAAAAGCGATGCTTTCCAGGGCTGCACGCGCAATGTGGGCCACGGTGCTGCCACGAGTCAGTCCGGTGATGGAGCCTCGGGCGTCGGGTTTCCAATAGGGCGCACCCAGCCCGGTGAAGGCGGGCACCACCATCACGCCGCCCGAGTCGGGCACGCTTTCGGCCAGGGCTTGTACTTCGCTGCTGTGCCGAATGGCCCCCAGGCCGTCGCGCAACCACTGCACCACGGCACCGCCCACAAACACGCTGCCCTCTAAAGCAAATTGCGGTGCTGCCGTGCTGGGTGACAAGGTTTGCGCAGCGCTGGTGGTGATCAGGCCGTTGTGCGATTGCAAAGCGCTGTGGCCGGTGTGCATGAGCATGAAGCAGCCCGTGCCGTAGGTGTTTTTGGCCATGCCCGCACCAAAGCAGGCTTGGCCAAACAGGGCGCTTTGCTGGTCGCCCGCCACCCCGCCGATGGGGATGGCGTGGCCCAGCAGCTCGGGGCGCACCTGACCAAACTGGGCGCTGGAGGCCTGCACTTGGGGCAACATGGCGGGCGGGATGCGCAAGGCGGCCAGCAGCTCGGCATCCCATTGCTGGGTGTGGATGTTGAACAGCAGGGTGCGCGAGGCGTTGCTCACGTCGGTGGCGTGCACCGCGCCGCCGCTCAAGTGCCACATGAGCCAGGTGTCGACGGTGCCAAACATCAACTCGCCGCGCTCGGCTTGGGCGCGGGCCTTGGGCACGTTGTCCAAAATCCATTGCAGTTTGGTGCCCGAAAAGTACGCGTCCACCAGCAAACCGGTTTTGGCCTGAATGGTGTCGGTCAGGCCTTGTTCGCGCAGGGCCACGCAGGCCGGTTCGGTGCGGCGGTCTTGCCAAACGATGGCCTTGTGAATGGGCTGGCCGGTGCTTTTGTCCCACACCACCGTGGTTTCGCGCTGGTTGGTGATGCCCACGGCCGCCACTTGGGCGGCGCTGATGCCGGCTTTGGCCAGGGCCTCTTGCGCGGTGGCCAGCTGGGTTTGCCAAATTTGCATTGGGTCGTGTTCGACCCAGCCCGGTTGGGGGTAGATCTGGGTGATCTCTTGCTGCGCCATGGCCACGATTTGGCCTTGGGGGTTGAACACAATGCTGCGCGAGCTGGAGGTGCCTTGGTCGAGCGCGAGGAGGTAGGTCATGGATTTATCCAACCATAATGAACGGGATCAACTGACTTTAATCCATGCCAACGCTCGCCTCACCTTTGCCCACACGCCGTGCCGACCTGATGGCCCGCTTGAACAAGCGCACTGTTTATGACTTGGCCATTGTGGGCGGCGGGGCCACGGGTTTGGGTTTGGCTTTGGATGCCGCGTCGCGTGGCTACAGCGTGGTGTTGCTGGAGTCGGACGATTTTGCCAAAGGCACCTCGTCGCGCTCGACCAAGTTGGTGCACGGGGGCGTGCGGTATTTGGCGCAGGGCAACATTGCCTTGGTGCGCGAAGCGTTGCACGAGCGCAGCACATTGCTGCACAACGCACCGCACATCGCCCAGGCCTTGCCCTTTGTGATGCCCTCGTATGCGTGGTGGGAAAAGCCGTTTTATGGCGTGGGTCTGAAGCTGTACGACGCTTTGGCGGGCTCATCCGGCTTGGGGCGAACCGAGTTTTTGTCGCGCCGGGAGACTTTGGCCAGTTTGCCCTCGGTGCAGCCTGAGGGTTTGCGCGGCGGTGTGATGTATTGGGATGGCCAGTTCAATGACGCCAAGCTGGCGCTGGCCTTGGCACGCAGCGCGGCGCTGCAAGGGGCTTTGTTGCTCAACCGCATGCGGGTCGAGCGCCTGCGCTACACCGACGGCCAAGTGTCGGGGGTGCATGGCGTGGACACTTTGACGGGGCAAAGCCACGAGATTGAAGCGCGGTGCGTGGTCAACGCCACAGGGGTGTGGGTCGATGCCTTGCGCGAACAAGACGGCAGCACACAGGCCATGGTGGCGCCGAGCCAAGGCGTGCACATGGTGGTGGACAAGCGGTTTTTGCCGGGGGAGGCGGCCTTGATGGTGCCCAAAACCGCCGATGGCCGCGTGCTGTTTGCCGTGCCTTGGCTGGGGCAGGTGATTTTGGGCACCACCGACACGCCGCGTGACGATTTGGCCCCGGAGCCTTTGGCCTTTGAGTCGGAAATTGACTTCATCTTGCAAGAGTCGGCCCGCTACCTGACACGCCCCCCGCAACGAAGTGATGTGAAGAGCATTTGGGTGGGTCTGCGGCCGCTGGTCAAGCCACCGCAAGACGAGGGTGACAACACCAAGGCGCTGAGCCGCGAACACACGGTGCTGGTGAGCCGTTCGGGTTTGGTCACGGTGACGGGCGGCAAATGGACCACTTACCGGGCCATGGCCGAAGACGTGTTGCAAAAGTGTGTGGCCAGTGCTTTGCTGGCCCCTCGGGGCGGTGCGCGAACCGAACATTTGCCGCTGGTTGGAGCGGAGAGTGGGGCTGTGGGTGGGGTCGGTGGGCCTGCGCCGGTGTCGATCGGTGCCCCCGAGGGCGTGCATTCTTACGGCAGTGAGCAAGTCTGGCTGGCCCAGTTGCCGGGGGCGGAGACTTGGTTGACCCCCAGTTTGAGCGAGGCCATGGTGCGCTTTGCCGCCCGCTACGAGTACGCCTTGAGCGTCGAAGATGTGCTGGCCCGCCGATCCCGATTGCTGTTTTTGGATGCCCGTCTTGCCGCCCAAATCGCCCCAGCCGTGGCGGCCATCTTGCAGTCCGAAACCGGCCTGGACCCCGATGTTTCAGGCTTTTTAAAGTTGGCAGCGCAATACCGTTTGCCACAGCCAATCCCCCTGTAAGAGTCAGCCCTGCAGGCGATCAAATGCCGGCCCCCTTGTAGGAGCCAGCCCTGCTGGCGATCAACCCTCGCGCACCGGTAACCGTCGCCATCGCCAGCAGGGCTGTCTCCTACAAAAGACCAACAAGACATGCCGGTGGTCATTGCGATCCCCTTGTGACCTGCGGGCCATGCCGGTTGTCATTGCGATCCCCTTGTGACCTGCGGGTCATGCCGGTTGTCATAGCGGGCCCCTTGTAGGAGCCAGCCCTGCTGGCGATCAACCCTCGCGCACCCTTAACCGTCGCCATCGCCAGCAGGGCTGTCTCCTACAAAAGACCAGCAAGACATGCCGGTTGTCATTGCGATCCCCTTGTGACCTGCGGGCCATGCCGGTTGTCATTGCGATCCCCTTGTGACCTGCGGGCCATGCCGGATGTCATTGCGATCCCCCTGCAGGAGCCAGCCCTGCTGGCGATCAACCCTCGCGCACCCGTAACCGTCGCCATCGCCAGCAGGGCTGTCTCCTACAAAAGACCAGCGGGCTGGGCCATCGACAACATCCGGGTCTCCCAAACAGGCCTTTGACCTCGCGGCGGTTGTTTCAATTGGATCAAACACGGCATGGCGCTCGCGGTGATTCGCCATTTTTGGGGCGTCATTTTTTGGGCCTCACAGGCGGCTGAAAAACGTGGTGCTTCATCGTTCAACAGAACGCTGACTTGGGCCTGTTCGTTGGCCGGGTGCCAAATGGCCAGCAGCGTGGGCTGGTGCGGTGCGGGCCCATCCCTGTTCACGGTCAAGGTGGTCAGCGCACCCTCAGACCCGATGTGCGCCGCTTTGTCGCGGCTGGGGGCAGTTTGTGTGGGCAGCAAGGTTTCGAGGTCCTTCAATGCTGTCCAGGCGGCCTTGGGCAAGCCTGATCGGCGGGTCAATCCATAGCGGTGCTCCATCTCTTGCGGGTCTTCACCATCGTCTTGCCAGTCGTACCACCAGTGCCCCAAATAGGGGTTGGCCGTTTGGGCAGTCTGATGGGCCAAAGCCAGTGACAACAGCCGCAGTCGCAGCGCATAGGCCGCTTGCAAATGTTCGCTCACGCCCGTTTGGTGATTGGCCCAGCCCATTTCAGACACAAGCACCGATTTGCCACGGGTGAAGGGGTGTTGGGGGAGTTCTTTGTCGATGAACCATTGCAAGTCCCTGTGCCAGCTGTCGGGGGTGTCTTTGCCGCGCCCTTCCCCGTAGTTGTAGGTGTGCAGACTCAGGGCATCGGCGTGCTTGAGCAGTCCCTGCGCCAGGGCCTTGTTCAGCCAGCCGTTGAACTGGGCAGCGGGGGTCAGTGCCCCCACCACAAGGCACAGATCAGGGTCCAAGGCACGCAATGCGGGGGCGACTTTTTGGATGAGCTGCAAGTACGAGTCCGGGTCGCCAGTGGGGGCCCCGCCTGTGTCGGCATCCCATTCGTTCCAGATTTCGAAATGGCGCACCCGACCTTGAAAGTGCTTGGCGACATGAATGGCATAACGCCGAAAGCCTTCCAGCGCCTGCGCACTGCGGGGTTTGCCGCCTTGGTCGTGAGCGGGGTGCCCGTAACCCAGCACCAGCATGGGGGTGATGTGGTGGCGCAGCGCTTCATCAACCAAGGCGTCGATGCGTTGCGGGATCTGGAAAGAACCATCGGCACGCTGAACCTGGTCCCAGAAAACTTCGTCCCGGATGGTGTTCACGCCGACCTGTTGTTTGGGCGCGAATGGCCCCAAGGGCCGATTGGCAAAGCCGTAATGGGTCACCACGCCTTGCCAGTGCGATGGCCCTGTGGTCGGGGCGCAGTGGTGCGCTGCCGCCCCCCAGGCCGAGGTGCAAAAAGCCGTCAAAGCCAGCAAGGCATGCTGCAGGCGTTGACAAAAAAACATGTGCATCTTGTTCATTCAACGCTCGCCAGCTGTGCAGCGGGGCATCACCCGCCCGAGGGCCAGGCCATGACCTCGCGCAGCCCCACCCCAAAACTCTGAAAGCCTTGCGCGGCCCAACGGGCGCTGCTGTCAAGGCAGTCGTGCTGGTGGCCGTGCACCGTCATGCGCACGCCCATGCGGCGGGCCAGGTCGTCCAGCGCTTTGAATCCGTGTTCGTGGTAGCCCGGTGCTTCGTGGGTGATGAGGACGTCGGCTTGTTGTGCGGCCAGTTGTTCCACCTCGTCGGGGTAGATGCTGGACCAGTGCTTGAGGTGCACGCTGCCTTGCCAGCGGTCTTGTCGCGGGGTGACACGGGCGTGGTCTTCGCGGTTGCGAAACTTGGGCGCTTGCTGGTCTTTGGGGTACCACACCGCGCCGCGAAACACGCCGCCCAGCCCGGCAATGCGGGTGCCGCAGGGCAGGGTGACGACGCGGCCGTGCAGCTGCCGCTCGCTCACCTCGCTGTGCCAGACGTTGGCAAAGTGGTCCGCGTGGTCGGTGTCGTGGTTGCCGTGGATGAACCACACGCGCTCCCAAATGGCTTGCAGCTCAAGGTGCAGCGGGCGTGCCGGCTCCAGATCACCCAACAAGATGACGGCGCGGGCGCGGGTGTGCAAGGCCGCATCGATGATGTGCTGCCACTGGCCGTGCGGGTCACCGCAAAAGAGGATGGGGCCAGTCATGTGTGCGTCGCTTGGTTGTGGTCAGTGCTGAGCTGTCCAGGGGTTGATCACGGTGAGACCCGCCGCTTCAAACGGGCTGGTGTCGCGTGTGGCCACCATGAAACCGTGGCGCTTGGCGGTGGCGGCAATGTAGCCGTCAGCGGTTGAGATGGCTCGGCCTTGGGCGCGTGCTGCCGAAAGAAGGTCCGCACAGGTTTGAGATGCGGCAGTGTCAAAAGGCAGGATTCGGTCTGTAAACAAGGGCAGGATACGGTGTTCCAAACCGTGGTGCAGGGTTTCTTGGCGTTTACCCGTTGGCAGGGCCGCGATGCCAAAGCGCAATTCGGCCAGGCTGATGGCCGAGAGGTATAGGGTGTCAATGGATTGCGCGTCGATCCACGCCAAAACGCCTGCGTCCGCTGACAGCTTCAGTGGCTCAGAGATGACGTTGGTGTCGAGCAAGATCATTCAAACCTCATGGGTTCAGCGGGTGTTTTGTCGCGCTCAAGATCCAAGTCAAAGCCGCCAGCTTGTTGGCCAATTTCGGCCAGCAACGATCCCAGTTGGATGCGCCCTGCCGGGCGTGCGGCTTGTTCCAGAATGGCACGCACTTCGGCTTCTGTGCTGCGGCCCGCCAATGAGGCGCGCAGACGCAGGGCTCTGTGGGTTTCTTCGGGCAAGTTGCGGATGGTGATGGATGACATGGCCGAGTCTCCTTGTGTTGCTTTGAATGATATCGCTGGATTTATTTTGATATCACTCCGGGTTTTGATCCACGATGCCCTCACATCGTCGGGTAGTCGATGTAACCCTCAGGCCCCGGTACATAAAAGGTGCTGGAATGTGCTTTGGCCTGTGGGGCATCAGCTGCTCAGCAATTGCACATAGGCTTGGTAGCTGAAATGGCGGTTCTTTTTTTGTCCAGTCTGCTCCACCACGATGCCAAGCGCCTCCAGTGTCTTGACTGCTGCGGTGGCCGTGGGGAAGGTGGTGTTCAGGCGTTCGCAGACTTGGTCGATGGAAAAGATGGGCATCAGTGGCAAGAGTTCAAACAGGCGCAGGCTGGCTGGGGTGATTTTGGGGGCCTGCAACAAGCGACGTCTGTCGGTATTGATCAAACTGGCCAATGCAACGATGCCGCGTTCTGCCGTGTCTGCTGCACGGGCAACGCCTTCAAGAAAGAAGGCCACCCACCCCTCCCAATCACCTTCAGTGCGGACGGCAGAAAGTCGTTGGTAATACTCGGATTGATGCTGCTTGAGGTAGGCGCTGACGTAAACCAAGGGCTGTGACAGCAAGCCCCATTGCTCCATGAGTGCGGCAATGAGCAAACGCCCAATACGGCCATTGCCGTCCAGAAATGGGTGAATGGTTTCAAACTGGACGTGGACCAGTCCGATGCGCACCAAGGGGGGCAAGGTGTCGTGTGTGTCTTCTTGGTGAATGAAGCGTTCCAGATCTGCCAGCAGCGCCGGGACATGTTCTGGCGGTGCAGGCACAAACACGGCGTTGCCGAGGCGCGTGCCGCCAATCCAGTTCTGAGACTTGCGCAGTTCTCCGGGTTGGCGGCCTGCGCCGCGAGCACCGTCCATGAGCAGGCGGTGTGCTTGGCGCATCAGGCGCACGCTCATGGGCAGCCCGTTGGGGTCGCGCATGGTGTCTTGTGTCCAGCGAAAGGCGCGCAGGTAATTGGTCACCTCTTCCACATCGTCGGTGTTGCTGACGGCAAGCCCCGCTTCTTTGTCAAACAAGTCGATCAGCGTCGCTTGTGTGCCTTCTATCTGGGAGGTGAGGAGGGCTTCTTTGCGAATGGCGCTGTAGAGCAGCCAGTCAATGGACGGCACCAGCCCGGCAACCCCTTGAAGACGCGCCAAAGACAGTTCGGCCGTGCGGTTGAGTTCGGCATAGCTGGAGGCGTCGAGCACGGGCGCCGCAGGCGGCAGGGCATGCGGCACGAACGCCCGCACACTCTCCCCAAGGGTGGTGGATGTGACGTATGACCCGGTGACGCGCATGGCAAGTGATTAAAGTTTGCTTGAATACAAGGCTACACATTAAAACATTCTTTAATTTGTTGCAAGGCTGTTCAAGCCGCCTCATATCGCTGGGTAGTCGATGTGCTGCATGTGACGAGGGGTGTTTATTAAGTAACACCGCAGCTATACTGAAGGCAACAGGAGTCATCACATGCCCACCTTTTCCGTCAAATTAGATGAACAGGCCCGTGCCAAAGTGCAGCTGGCCGCAAGCCAGAGCGGGGTCACGCCACACGCGTTCATGGTGCAGGCCATCGAGTCGGCGGTTACCCGCTCGAACGAAGATGACGCCTGGGTGGCCAAGGCCTTGCAGGCCAGGCAAAACTTGCTGCAAACCGGCTTGGGTGTGGATGGGCAGGCCATGGCGGCTTACCTCAAGGACAAGGTGCGCGGCATCGACAGCCAACGCCCGCCCGTGCAGGGCGTGGAGCAATTGCTGGCCCCGCGTTAATGACGCGTCTGGTGCACACGCCCGAGGCCGCTCAGGACCTCGAAGAGCTGGTGGCTTTCTTGCTTCTCAACCGGCCTGAATACGCGGTTGAAACGGTGGACTTGGTGCTGGATGCTTTGTCTGTGTTGGAGCGTCACCCACTCATGGGTCGGCCTGTGGCCCATGGCATGCGTGAGTTGGTGATTTCAAGGGGGCGTTCGGGCTATTTGGCTTTGTATGTTTTTGACCCAGCTGCTGATGTCGTGTTCGTGTTGGCCTTGCGGCATCAGCGAGAGCAGGACTACCACTGACCTGCTGATCCGCGTCCAGTCATGTCGGGGCTGAAGCCGCCGACCTACGGGGAGGGTGCTTCTTCGGGGCAGAGGTATTTTGTAGGTCGGAGCTTCAGCTCCGACGATGCTGGCTTCTGTGCGTGCAGTCATGTCGGGGCTGAAGCCGCCGACATCGGACTTTGAAGATGGACGATCTCACATCGCCGGGTAGTCGATGTAGCCTTCAGGCCCCGGCGCATAAAAGGTGCTGGAGTGGGCTTTGGCCAGCGGGGCGTTGGCTTTGAGGCGCTGCACCAGGTCGGGGTTGGAGATGTAGGCGCGGCCAAAGGCCACGGCGTCGGCGCTGCCCGAGGCGATGGCGTCGATGGCCATGTCGCGGGTGTAGCCGTTGTTGGCGATGTAGGCGCCTTTGAAGGTTTGACGTGCCCAGGCAAAGTCAAAGCCGGTCAGGTCGCGCGGCCCACCTGTGGAGCCCTCGACAAAGTGGATGAAGGCGATGCCGCGTTGGCTGAGCGCTTCGACCAGCGGGCCAAACACCGCCTGGGGCTGGCTTTCGGCCGAGTCGTTGGCAGGCGAGACAGGCGACAGGCGGATGCCGGTGCGGCCTGCGCCGATTTCGGCGGCCACAGCGTCCACCACTTCGAGCGTAAAGCGGATGCGGTTTTGGGGCGAGCCGCCATAGCCGTCGGTGCGCAGGTTGGTGCTCTCGCGCAAGAACTGGTCGATCAAATAGCCGTTGGCGCCGTGGATTTCCACGCCGTCAAAACCGGCCCGCATGGCGTTGGCCGCACCTTGACGGTATTGGTTGACCACTTCTTTGATTTCGTCCTCGGTCAAGGCGTGGGGCACGGGGGCCGGCACTTTGCCGTTGCGGCCATAGGCCAAGATTTTGGGGGCCACGGCCGACGGGGCCACGGGGTCCAGACCCCCTGTCAAGTCAGGGTGGCTGATGCGGCCCACATGCCAGATTTGCGCCACGATCTTGCCGCCCGCTGCGTGCACGGCCTGGGTGATGGGCTTCCAGCCTTCGACCTGTGCGTCCGAGTAAATGCCGGGCGTGGCCATATAGCCTTTGCCCCCGGGCGAGACCTGTGTGCCTTCGCTGATGATCAGGCCTGCGTTGCTGCGCTGGCGGTAGTACTCGATGTTCATGGCGCTGCCGGGGATGTCGCCAGCGGGCTCGTCGGCGCGGCAGCGGGTCAGCGGGGCCATGACCACGCGGTTGGCCATGTCGATGTCGCCGATGCGGGTGGGTTGGAAGAGTTGGGCAAGTGTGTCGGTCATGGGGGGCTTTGCAATGCGGTTGGGCCAAAAGAGAAGTCGATCATTATGAGTGGAACAGCTCTTTGTGGGAGCCTACCCCGTGTGCGATGGTTTGCAGGGCGCGTTCCACGCCCATCGCCCACAGGGTGGGCTCCTACAACAACACAGTCCGGTCAAAGATGCCGCACCGCACTTGGGATAATGGCACTCCCCTTTAACACCGGACAACACACCGTGAGCGCCATCGCCATCATCGACTTTGAGACCACCGGAATTTCTCCCAACATGGGTGACCGCGCCACCGAGGTGGCGGTGGTGATGCTGGAAAACGGTCAGGTGGTGGACCGCTACCAAAGCCTGATGAATGCCGGGGTGCGGGTGAACAGTTTCATCACCCAGCTCACGGGCATCACCAACGAGATGGTGCAGGCCGCGCCCCCGGCCGAGCAGGTGATGCGCGAGGCGGCGCGCTTTGTGGCCGGGCGGCCCATGGTGGCGCACAACGCGGCCTTTGACAAAAAGTTCTGGCAGGCCGAACTGGCACGTTGTGGACAAGACGGCTCGCACCCTTTTGCTTGCACCGTGCTGTTGTCGCGCCGCCTGTACCCGCACGCGCCCAACCACAAGCTGGGCACGCTGGCCGCGTTGCACCATTTGCCCGCCTCAGGCCGCGCCCACCGGGCCATGGCCGATGCCGAGATGGCTGCGCATTTGCTGGCCCAGATGCAGCACGACCTGAAAACCCGCTACGGCTGCCCCCAAACCGACCACGCTTTGCTGATGGGCCTGCAGCGCATCAGTCGCCATCAGGTGGGGCCGTATTTGAAGCAGCGGGCGCAGGGTTGATGGCGTCGCAGGCTGAGTTGGACCGCGCCAACTTCAACGCCCCATGCTGGGATCTGGCGATCCCTTGGCCACGGCCCAGTGGTGGGGTGGCCTGTGCTCCAGGCGACTGTGACCGTCGTTCTGGGCTGAACTGTCAGGGTTTTCCCTTTTATGCATGTGGGTGTCGGGTGACATACTGATTTGAGCAGCAACTACTACACAGTGGCTGCCACGAATTCATTCACCCCATTCAGGAGACCTCCAAAATGTTGAAGACGAACAAACGTGCATTGCTCAAGGCCATTGGTGCGACAGCCATGGTGGCGGGCCTTTCTGTTGCCCCAGCTTGGGCGCAGGCACCCATCGTGCTCAAAATGGCACACGTCTACAACCCTGGAAACATCTGGTTTGAGACCGCCGAGGCGTATGCCAAAGCGGTCGAGACACGCTCGGGTGGCAAGGTGAAAATCCAGATCGCGGCCAGCGGCTCGACCGGCGATTGGCCCGCTTCCATCGAGGGCCTGAAGATCGGCACCAACGACATCGTGCTGCAGTCCATCGGCACGCTGGACCGCTACAACCCATTGCCCGGTTTGGAGGCTTATCCTTATTTGATCCGCGACCTGGATCACTTCAAAAAGGTCTACTTTGGCCCGGTGGGTGCCGAGTTCATTGAAGAGGTGGCCAAGAAGAGCTCGTTCCGCATCATCGGCGCGGGTTATCGCGGCGCACGGTGGCTGACTTCCAACAAGCCGGTCAAGAATGTCAACGACATCAAGGGCCTGAAGCTGCGCGTGCCGCCCCTGAAGATGTACCGCATGACCTGGGACATGCTGGGTGCGAGCCCTGTCCCCATGGGCGCGGCCGAGCTGTTCACCTCGATGCAGCAGGGCGTGGTCGACGGTCAAGAGAACCCCTTGGAGTTCATTGACAACTTCAAGTTCAACGAAGTCCAGAAATACGCGATTGACACCCGGCACATCATTGGCGCGATGACCTGGATCTATTCGGATGCCCGCTTCAAGCGTTTGCCTGCTGATGTGCAGACCCTGCTCAAGGAAGAGGGCGACAAGGTGATGCTGGAAGCCAGCGACAAGATGGCCAAAATGGAGAGCGGTTTGCGCGACAAGCTCTCCAAGGCGGGCATGCAGTTCAATGACATCGACCGCGAGGCCATCCGCAGCCGACTCGGTGGCATTGCCAAGGAGTTCCCGGACCTGGCCCCTTGGGCTGCCAAGTTTGCGGCAGTCAAGTAATGCAGTCAGTCGGTGAGGCCGTTGGTGGGCGGCCGCCCAACGCCGCGATCGCTTGGGCCATGCGCATCGAGCGCACGCTGGACGTGATCCTGGGCCTGATGCTGCTGGCGGTCGCGCTGATCTTGTTCTACCAAGTGTTTGGTCGCTACGTGATTGGCCGCGCCCCCGCTTGGACGGAGGAGATCTCGCGCATGTTGGTCGCCTGGATCGCCATGCTGGGCACAGGCGCCTGCCTGCGCACCGGTGGCCATGTGGCGGTGGGGGCGCTGGTCGATGCGGTGCCGCCGCGCGTCAGGTTGGTGTTGCTGGCCTTGCGTGACGCGGCCGTGATGGCCACCGCAGGTGTGTTGGGCTGGGCGGGCGTGCGGTTTGCCATGCTCAATGCCGAACAAGAGTCTGCGGCGATGGAGATCCCCATGGCGATCCCGTATTCCGCCATGGCCGTGGGTGCAGTGTTGTTGGCGCTGGTTTTGGCGCTCGCGCGGCTGGGCGGTCAAACGCCGGCTGTCGATTCGATCTTGCCGGTGGAGTGATGCCCAGATGACGATGCTTGGTGTGCTGTTGCTGTCCTTGACAGTGCTGTTGCTTTTGGCGGTGCCAGTCGCGTTTGCGCTGGTGTTGTCGGCAACGATCGCGGTGGTGTTTGTGGGGGACATTGATCTGATGGTCGTGCCCCAACAGGTGTACCAGGGACTGGACAGCTTTTTGCTGCTGGCCATTCCGCTGTTTTTGCTGGCCGGGGAGCTCATGTCACAGGGGGGCATGACCGACCGTTTGCTGGGTTTTTGCAATGCGGTGTTTGGCCGTTTTCGGGGCGGGCTGGCCATGACCAACGTGGCTTCGGCCACCTTGATGTCGGGCATTTCGGGCTCGGCCATTGCTGACACCTCGGCGCTGGGCAAGGTGCTGATTCCGGCCATGATCAAGGCCGGTTATGGGCGGGGGTTTTCTGCTGCGCTGACGGCGGCCGCCAATGTGGTGGGGCCGATCATTCCGCCATCGATCACGTTTTTGATGATCAGCGTGCTGACCAATTTGTCACCGCTCAAGCTCTTTATGGCGGCGGTGATTCCGGGCGTGCTGTATGCCAGCGCGATCATGTTGGTGGCGGTGGTGATCAGCCGACGCCGTGGCTACCCGGCGGCTGAGGCGGTGAACTTGCCCGGGATCTGGCGCGAGTTCAAGCTGGCGTTTTGGGCATTGGCGATGCCGGTCTTTTTGATCGTGGGCATCCGCTCTGGCATCTTCAACGTGACCGAGTCGTCGGCGGTGGCGGTGGTGTATGCGCTGATGGTGGGCCTTTTCATTCACCGCGAACTGAATTGGCACAAGATTTGGCTGGCGCTGGTGAGCTCGGCACGCGGCACGGCGGTGATCATGATCATTTTGGGCGGGGCGCAGGTGGTGTCGTGGTTCTTGGCTTATGAGCAAGCACCGCAGCGCATCGCCGAGTGGATGCTCGGCTCCATTGGCAGCCCCATGCTGTTCTTGTTGCTGGTCAACGTGCTGTTGTTGGTGGTGGGCACCTTCATGGAAAACGGACCGTCCTTGGTGCTGCTGTGCCCGGTGCTGTACCCGGTGGCGGCCAAGTTCGGCATTGACCCGTACCATTTTTCGATGATCGTGGGCATCAATTTGCTGATCGGGCTGATCACGCCACCAGTGGCGATCAGCCTGTCCATTGGCTCGCTGATTGCGGGGGCGCGTTCTGACGAGGTCAATCGGGAAGTGTTGCCATTTTTGGCCGCTGCCATCGGTGTCGTGCTCTTGATTACCTTTGTGCCTGCGGTGTCCTTGTGGTTGCCATCCGTGATCGGTGGGCGCTAAACAAGGCGCTCTGGCGGTTTATTTTCCCAGGAGTTGAGACATGACTCGTCGTTTTGATGGCCGTGTGGCGGTGGTGTGTGGTGCTGGCTCGGTGGGTCCCGGTTGGGGCAATGGCAAAGCAGCGGCGGTGCAATACGCGCGTGACGGGGCCAAGATTGCGGCCATCGACATCGATCTGGCAGCGGCGCAGGCGACGGTGGACCTGATCGTCGCCGAAGGTGGCACGGCGGTGGCTTGGCGCTGCGATGTGACAAAGCGCGATGAGGTGAACGCGGTCATGGCCGAGATCGTGGCGCATTTCGGACGCATTGATGTGCTGCACAACAACGTGGGTTTGCCGGCCATGGGCACCATGGAAACGCTCAGCGAGGGGGAGTGGGACCACGCGATGGATGTGAACCTCAAGAGTGTCTTTCTGACCTGCCAGGCGGTCTTGCCCGTCATGGTGCGGCAAGGCAAGGGCGCGATTGTCAACATTTCATCGCTGGCTGCCATCCGTTACACCGGTTACCCCTATCCCGCTTATTACGCCAGCAAGGCGGCGGTGAACCACCTGACCGCGTCCATGGCACTCGAATACGCACGCAAAGGCATTCGGGTCAACGCCATCATGCCCGGCATGATGGACACGCCCCACATCTACAAAGCCATTGCAGGCCAATACGCCTCGCACGAAGAGATGGTGGAAAAGCGCAATGCCATGTGCCCCACCGGCCGCATGGGCACAGGTTGGGACATTGCCAAGGCGGCCGCCTTTTTGGCGTCCGACGAAGCCGAGTACATCACCGGCCAATGCCTGGCTGTGGACGGCGGGTTTTCGATTCGGGCTTGAGCTTGGGCGTGTTTTTAAGTGGTATTCAAAGTCGCAAAAATTGCCGCATGATTTGGTGAATATCCTTGCATGACATAGGCTTGCGTCTTATGTCCAAGTCGCAAAAATTTCAGCTGCACGACCCTCTGGCACAGATGGAGCCCTTGCTGCTTGCCGAGCACCGCATGGGCCCTCTGTTGGAGCGTGCGCATGACCTGATCCGCAAGGCAGACCGTTTGTCGGGCTGGTGCCCGAGCGCGGCACTGCCAGGGCTGCGCTCATCGTTACGGGCCATGAACTCGTATTACTCCAACAAGATCGAGGGTCAGCACACCTTGCCGCTGGAGATCGAGCAAGCCCTGCGCAACGACTATGCCAATGACGCCGACAAAGCCCGCCGTCAACGCATGGCGCTGGCCCACATGGCCACAGAATACCGGTTGGAGGCCCAGTGGCCTGCGTGGGACACGGCCAAAGTCTGGTCGGTGCAGACCGTCTGCGACATCCACCAGGATTTGTTTGCCCGCCTGCCTGAGGCCGATCGCCAGCTTGAATCACCCGCTGGCCCGCAAACCTTGCAGCCCGGTGCACTGCGTGAACGCGAGGTGAGCGTGGGCCGCCATGCCGCCCCAGCCGCTGCAGTTTTGCCTGCGTTTTTGTCGCGTTGGAACAGTGTCTATTCGGGCGTCAGACGGGGCGAGCTTCAGCTGGTGGCCATGGCGGCGGCGCACCAGCGGCTGGCCTGGATTCACCCCTTTGCAGACGGCAACGGGCGTGTGGTGCGGCTGCACAGCCATTTGGTGTTGGGCCATATGGGCTTGACCAACGGTTTGTGGTCGCCGTTGCGAGGCTTTGCCCGCACGCACGAGGCGTATTACGCCAACTTGGCCGCAGCCGATGAACCCCGGGCAGGCGATCTGGATGGCCGGGGCAACCTGACCGAGTCGGGGTTGATGCGCTGGATCGATTATGTGTTGGGCGTGTGCATGGACCAAGTCGACTTCATGTCGGGCTTGCTGTCGCTCGATGGCATGAAGGACCGCATGGCGGCCTGTTTGGCCTACGAAGAAAACGTGGTCAAGCAAGGCGTGCGCACCGAGGCTTTGCGGGCGCTGCACTACCTGTTTGCGTCGCAGGCCGAGCTGGACCGGGCCGACTTCAAAGCCATGCTGGGTTTGGGCGAACGCTTGGCCACGGCGCAGGTGTCGGCTTTGCTCAAACGGGGCTTGCTGGAGAGTGATTCACCCTACGGCAAGCTGCGCCTGGGTGTGCCGCAGCACGCGCTGCGCTTTTATTTTCCAAGTTTGTGGCCGGAGGCCGAGGCGCAGGGCTGAGTTGCTGGGTTGAGGTGCTGGGTTGAGGTGCTGGGCTGAGATGCCTTAGCCCAAGCCCAGCGGCAGCGCCGTTTTGTAGCGCACCTGTTTGAGTGCAAAGCTGGAGCGGATTTTTTCGACGCCCGGAATCGGTGAGAGCTGCTCCAGGATGAAGCGCTCCAGCGCCGCCATGTCGCGCACGGCCACGCGCAGCAAATAGTCGCTGTCGCCGGTCATCAAATAGCACTCCATCACTTCGTCGTGCCGGGCAATGTGCGCCTCAAAGTCGGCCAGGGTGGCCTTGCTTTGGGTTTTGAGGCTGATGGAGATGAAGACCGTCAGGCCCAGCCCCAACGCTGCCGCGCTGGCCAGCGCCACGTAGCGCTGGATCACGCCGCCCGACTCCAGCGCCTTAACGCGGGCCAAGCAGGGCGAGGGCGACAGGCCAATGCGTTTGGCCAGGGTCACGTTCGACAGCGCGCCGTCGCGCTGCAGCTCGTCGAGTATCTTCAAATCCACGTTGTCCAGAATCATGTGCTGAATCCATTGATATTTCAGCATATTGTGCTTTAAATGTGGTTTGACGTCATCCAAATACGCAGCACATGCGCCATGCTGCCCGGTACAGTCAAGCCCATGAATGCACCTTTCGAACCCTATTTGCACGCGATGCTGTCTTCCCATGACATCGACCCCGAAGAAACCGCCGAGTGGCGCGAGGCCTTGCTGTCGCTGATCGGCTCGCAAGGCCCCGCGCGGGCGCGGCAGATTTTGGACGAGCTGGCCGTCGTGGCGCGCCAGCAGCGCACCGGCTGGCAGCCCGAGCTGAACACGCCTTACATGAACACCATCGCGGTCGATGACCAACCCGTGTTCCCCGGCGACTTGGCCACCGAAGAGCGGCTCGTGGCCATCATGCGTTGGAACGCGCTGGCCATGGTGGTGCGGGCCAACCAGGCCTATGGCGAGCTGGGCGGGCACATCGCCAGTTACGCCAGCGTGGCCGATTTGTTCGAGACCGGGTTTCACCACTTCTTCCATGCCCGCACCGAGCAGCACAAAGGCGATTTGGTGTTCTTCCAGCCCCACAGCGCACCCGGCGTGTACGCCCGCGCTTTCCTCGAAGGCCGCTTGAGCGAGGCGGACCTGATGCACTACCGTCAGGAAATCACCGCGCCGGGCAGCGGCGCACGCGGTTTGTCGAGCTACCCGCACCCTTGGCTGATGCCCGACTTTTGGCAGTTCCCCACGGGCTCCATGGGCTTGGGGCCGATCAGCTCGATTTACCACGCCCGTTTCATGCGTTACCTGACGCACCGCCAGCTGCAAGACTGCAGCGCCCGCAAGGTGTGGGGCGTGTTTGGCGACGGCGAGATGGACGAGCCCGAGAGCATGAGCGCCCTGACCTTGGCCGCGCGAGAAAAACTCGACAACCTGGTGTGGGTGGTCAACTGCAATTTGCAGCGCCTGGACGGCCCGGTGCGTGGCAACGGCCGCATCATCGACGAGCTGGAAAAGCTGTTTGCGGGTGCGGGCTGGAACGTGATCAAGCTGGTCTGGGGCAGCGACTGGGACGGCCTGCTGGCGCGTGACACTTCGGGCGCTTTGTTGCGCGCTTTTGCCAACACGGTGGACGGCCAGATGCAGACCTTTGCCGCCAAAGACGGGCGCTTCAACCGCGACAACTTCTTTGGCCAAAACGAAGAACTGGCGCGGCTGGCGCAGGGCATGACCGACGAGCAGATCGACCGGCTCAAGCGCGGTGGGCACGACATCGTGAAAATCCACGCGGCCTATGCAGCAGCGGCGGCGCACCGCGGCCAGCCCACGGTGATCTTGGCGCACACCAAAAAAGGCTTTGGCATGGGCAGCGCAGGCCAGGGCAAGATGACCACGCACAGCCAAAAGAAGTTCGATGAGCAAGACCTGATCGACTACCGCAACCGCTTTGACTTGCCGCTGAGCGACGAGCAGGCCAAGGGCTTGGCTTTTTACAAACCCGCCGACGACAGCGCCGAGATGCGCTACCTGCGCGAGCACCGCGCCCGCTTGGGCGGCAGCTTGCCCAAGCGCGAGACGACCTGCGACCGCTTGCCCGTGCCCGCATTGACCAATTACGGGCAGTTTGCGCTGCAGGCTGACGGCAAAGAGATGAGCACCACCATGGCCTTTGTGCGCATGCTGGGCAACCTGCTCAAAGACAGCACCTTGGGTCCGCGCATCGTGCCCATCGTGGCCGACGAAGCGCGCACCTTCGGCATGGCCAACCTGTTCAAGCAGGTGGGCATTTACAGCAGCGTGGGCCAGCGTTACGCGCCCGAAGACATTGGCTCGGTGCTGAGCTACCGCGAAGCCACCGACGGCCAGATTCTGGAAGAAGGCATCAGCGAAGCGGGCGCGATCGCCAGCTGGACAGCCGCGGCCACCAGCTACAGCGTGCACGGCTTGGCCATGCTGCCCTTTTATATTTATTACTCGATGTTCGGCTTTCAGCGTGTGGGCGACGCCATTTGGGCCGCCGCCGATCAGCGGGCGAGGGGCTTTTTGCTCGGTGCCACCTCAGGCCGCACCACCTTGGGCGGCGAAGGCTTGCAGCACCAGGACGGCAGCAGCCACTTGGTGGCGGCCACCATCCCCAACTGCAAGGCCTACGACCCGGCCTTTGCGGGCGAGCTGGCGGTGATTCTGGACGCGGGCATGCGCGAGATGGTCGAGCAGCAAGCCGACGTGTTTTATTACGTGACCCTGATGAACGAGAACTACGCCCAGCCCGACTTGCCTGCGGGCGTGGAGGCCGATGTGTTGCGCGGGGGCTACCGATTTGGCGTGTACGGCCCCAGCGATGCGGCCCAGCGCGTGACCTTGCTCGGCTCGGGCGCGATCTTGACCGAAGTGGTCAAAGCCGCGCAGCAACTGGCTGCGCAAGGCGTGGGCGTGGAGGTGCTGAGCATCACCAGCTGGAGCGAGCTGGCGCGTGACGGCATGGCGCTGGAGCGTCTGTCTGATGGGGCTCAGGCGGTGGGTGTTGGTCTTGGCTCTGCAGGTGCTATTGCTGGTGATGGTGATGGTGATGGTGCTGTCAGTGACCCATGCAGCGGGCATTTGGCAACCCTCTTGTCGGCCACCCAAGGCCCCGTGATCGCCGCCACCGACTACGTGCGCGCCGTGCCCGAGAGCGTGCGCGCCTTCGTGCCCGAGGGCCGCCGCTACACCACGCTGGGCACCGACGGCTTCGGCCGCAGCGACACCCGCGCCGCGCTGCGCCGCTTCTTCGCGGTGGATGCAGGCAGCATCGCGCAGGCGGCCTTGAGGGCGTTGGCGGGTTGAACCATCAAGTCCTTTGGCG
This sequence comes from Comamonadaceae bacterium PBBC1, assembly GCA_002256145.1. Classification (GTDB taxonomy): domain Bacteria; phylum Pseudomonadota; class Gammaproteobacteria; order Burkholderiales; family Burkholderiaceae_C; genus Limnohabitans_A. The sequence goes on along the minus strand of NKIP01000003.1, from coordinate 36,669 downwards.
GTAGGAGCCAGCCCTGCTGGCGATTAACCCTCGCGTACTCGCAACCGTCGCTATCGCCAGCAGGGTTGTCTCCTACAAAAGACCCGCAGGCCGGGCCGGATGTAAAAGACCAGCAGGCTATACCGATTGACAATGCGGTCCCCTGTAGGAGCCAGCCCTGCTGGCGATCAACCCTCGCGTACTCGCAACCGTCGCTATCGCCAGCAGGGCTGTCTCCTACAACAAACACAAGAGCAAGGCTTGTGGGTGTTCCTTTGTTGATGCTTGTCTTGTTGGCGATGGAGCGGCGCGGGTCACTGTCGCCCATTTGCCCGTTTGTGCGCCTGGTGCCCTCCCATAATTCAGATTCCTTCAACCACCCGGAGTTGCCCCATGCTCGACCCGCAAGCCCAAGCCTTGATGACCCTTTTGAGCGAGAAAGGCATTCCACCGGTTTACACCCAAACGCCTGTTGATGCCCGTGCGTCTTATTTGGCGCGGCGCAGCTTCACCCAACCCGATGCGCCTGAAGTGGGGCGTGTGCAAGACATGTCATTCCGCTACGCAGGGGTGGACATTCCCGTGCGGGTTTACCACCCCATTGGCTCGAGCCAGGTTCTGCCTGCGTTGGTGTACTTGCATGGCGGTGGCTGGACGGTGGGCGACTTGGACACGCACGATGTGCTGTGCCGCAGCCTGTGCCAGCAAGCCGGGGGCGTGGTGGTGGCGGTGGATTACCGCATGGGGCCTGAGCACAAGTTTCCGGCCGCTTACGACGATGCGGTGGCCGCCTGGCAGTGGGTGGCTTCGCAAGCCGCGGCTTTGGGCATTGACCCGGCCCGCATCGCCATCGGTGGCGACAGCGCAGGTGGCAATCTGGCCGCTGCGGCCTGCCTGGGCCTGCGCGACTTGGGGCTCAAACCGGTTCTGCAGTTGTTGATTTACCCCAGCACCCTGATGGCTCCCGACACGGCTTCGTATCAGACCAACGGCCAAGGTTACATGCTCACCCGCGAGTCGATGGCCTGGTATTCGGGCAACTACTTGCGTGGGCCGCAAGACACGCTGGACTGGCGTGCTTCGCCCCAGTTGGCCACCAGCCATGCCCACTTGCCGCCCGCCTTTGTATTGACGGCGGGTTTTGACCCTTTGCGCGACGAGGGCCTGTTGTACGCCGATGCTTTGAGCCAGGCGGGTGTGTCCTCGCAATACATCTGCTTTGAACGGCAGATCCATGGCTTCATCACCATGGGCCGGGTGCTGCAAGAGGCCAACACGGCGGTGGCTTTGTGTGCCCACGCGCTGCGCACGGCTTGGGCTTGAGCCCGCAATCCACTGCGCCAGCGGTTCAGGCCTCGATGACGGCCAGGTAAGCCTGCCGGGTTTCGGGGCTGACCGCCTGCAGCGCTTGCTCGTAACGGGTTTGGTGCCGGGCCACCATGCGGGCCGAGGCGATGGTTTTGGATTTGCAAAACCAGTGGCAGCTGTGCTGCATGAGGAACATTTCACCCATCAGGCGAAAAGCGCGCTCTTTCAGGGGCAAGCCCGCCCGGTTTTCAACGGCTTTTTCAATGCCTTTGGCGTGCGTCTGCAGCATCTTGCGCATGTCAAAAGTGGCCTTGGGTGAGAGCTGGTCCACAAACGGCAGCGCAATTTTGAAGCCGCGGGTGACGGGGGCGGGCAGTTTCGCAAAGGCCTGGGCCAGATTTTGAAAGTCGGCGACCAGCTGCTGCTCGGCTTGTTCTTGCAATTGCAGAATTTGTGTTTGGCGTGACAGGTCGCTCTCGCCCAGCGCCCTCATGTAAGCGCTGGTCAGTTGTTCCATGTGTTTTTCGATTTGGTAGGGACGCAACTGTTCGGCCAGCAAGGCAGTGCGCTTGCGCTGGCCTTGGGTGTTGAACCAGTGAATGCCGATGGCCAAGATGAGCAGCAGGCTGAGGAGTTCCATAAATGCAATGTGACAGGACCGAAAGAAGGTAAAAGCCGAGTGTAGGGAGTTTGACACCGCTCGCGGGTGGGGCGCAGGCGGTGGTGCAAATCCCCCGGGGTCTTCAGGTCTGCAGTGGCGAGAACAGGGCAATTGGAGTGTGGACTCTAAAGTGCGGGTTTTCCCTTGCTGCACGCAGGGGATGGTGTTCAAATTGCTGCATTGCAACAAACCTTTTCAAGGAAAAATCATGAACTTCAACGCTGAACAATTCGCCGCCACCCAACAAGCGAACATGACTGCCGCAGCTGGCCTGTCGCAAACCGCTTTTGCCGGTTTCGAGCGCCTGGTCGAGCTGAACATGGCCGCTGGCAAAGCCGCTGTGGGCGAGTCTTTTGCCAACATGCAAACCCTCTTGTCCGCCAAAACACCTCAAGAACTGATGGCCGCACAAGCTGCTTTGGTTCAGCCTGCTTTCGAAAAGTCGGTGTCTTATGGCCGTCACTTGGCTGAAATCGCCCAGAGCACCGGTGGCGAGTTCACCAAAGCCGTCGAAAGCAAAATGGCCGAGTCCGAGCAAGCCGTCAAAAGCTTGGTTGAAAACAGCCTGAAAAACGCACCTGCCGGTTCTGACGCTGCTGTGGCCGTGTTCAAAACCGCTTTCGAAGCCAGCCAAACAGCTGCCGAAACCCTGAAAAAAGTGGCCAAGCAAGCCGCTGACAGCGCCGAAAGCAACATGAAAGCCGCCACTGCCCAAGCCGAAGCTTCGGTCAAGGCCGCCATGTCCAAGGCCAAAGCCAAGGCCTGAGCTTTGAAAGTTTGAATCAGGCGTCTTGCGCCTGCTTTCTACAATGAGGGTGCCTTTGGGCACCCTTTTTTATTGGACCTTCGCCATGTCACAAGCCTTTGCCATTTCTTCTGCCCCTGTTCTTCAGATCGAGGGGGGCGTGGCCACCCTCACTTTGAATCGCCCGGCCCAGCGCAACCGCCTGGAAAACGGCGACCTCAAAGCCTTGTTGGCGCACATTGACACCGTGAACCAAGCCGCCGATGTGCGTGTTTTGGTCTTGACGGCCAACACCACGGGTCAGCCCAGGCCGGTGTTTTGTGCCGGGTACGACATTGGTGGGTTTGACGAGCCTGGGCATGGGTCCACTTTTTTTGAGGAAATCCCCGATGCGCTGGCCGCCATGCGCCCGGTGACCATTTGTGCCCTCAATGGCAGCGTGTATGGCGGGGCCACCGATGTGGTGTTGGCCTGCGATTTGCGCATCGGCCTGCAAGGCATTGAATGGCGCATGCCGGCCACCGCTCTGGGCTTGCATTACTACCCCAGCGGAATGCGGCGCTATGTCAGCCGTTTTGGATTGGCCGGGGCCAAACGCGCGTTTTTGACAGCTCGCCCGTTCACCGACCGGCAGCTCGATGCCATGGGCTTGTTCGAGGCGCTGGAGCCTGCCGACCAGTGGGGCAGTGCCTTGCAGGCCTTGGTCAAGGACATTTTGGCCTTGGCTCCCTTGGCTTTGCAGGAAACCAAAAAATCACTCCTTGAGATTGAAGCCGGGCAGGCCGATGAAGCCCGTTTGCGTGAACGCGAGCAACTGACCAGCCAGAGCGAAGACTTCAAAGAAGGCCGCGCCGCGTTTGCGCAGCGTCGCACGCCAGTTTTTGTGGGTCGCTGAGGCGGGGGGCAGTCCCCGCCCGACACATGGGGCAGGGCACCGCCCCCCTCAAAAATCATGCAGTTTGTGTTCAGGCCGGGACGGCAGCTGGAGCTTTGCCGGATGACCACGCGGTGCCCATGGACGCGGCCATGACCAGCGCAATGGCCAGGCCTTGCGCCAGCGTGAGGTGTTCGGCCAGCACCAACCAGCCCGCCAAAGCGCCCACAGCGGGCTCAAGGCTGAGCAAGATGCTGAATGTGTTTTTAGGCAGGTGGTTGAGCGAGAACATCTCGAGCGCATACGGAATCGCGCTCGACAACAAAGCCACCGCCAACCCGGCCAACAGCCATTGCGGGTCGAGCAAGGCGCTGCCTGCATGCCACACGCCAATGGGTGCCACCACCAGCGCAGCGGCGAGCATGCCCATGGGCGTGGCCATGGCACCGTAGCGCAGTGCCACACGCTGGCCAAACACGATGTACAGCGCCCAGCAAATGCCGGCCGTGAAGGCGAAGAACATGCCCATGGGGTCGAGCGCCGTGGCGGCATCGGCCCCCGGAAAGGGCAGCAGCAAAGCCAAGCCCACGATGGCCAGCGTGACCCACAGCCAGTCGCTGGCTTTTTTGGAGGTCCAGACGGCCACGGCCAGCGGCCCGGTGAACTCGATGGCGATCGCCACGCCAAAGGGGATGGTCTTGATCGCGCTGTAGAACAGCAGGTTCATCACGCCCAGAGAGACGCCGTACAGGCCCAGAGGCAGGGCATCGGCCCAGACCCACTTTCTGCGCCAGGGCCTGAACACGGCCATGAGCATGAGCATGGCAAACACGATGCGGTAAGCGGTGGTGCCCTCTGCCCCCAACGCAGGAAACAGGCTTTTGGCGAACGAGGTGCCCACCGCCAAGGACACCAGACTGCCCAACAAGGCCAGCATGGCCCACAAACGGAGATTCAAACAAGGCCTCTTTATTCAGCGTTCAAAACGATGGGTTGCCCGTGCGGGGTGCGCTCGGCGGCCGCTTCCCACGCGTGTTCCAAATCATGGATTTCATCGGGTGTGCCCAGTTGGCGCTCGATGACGAGCTGCTCCAGCGCGTTGAGCCAGTGGGTGTAGTACAAGCTGCCGTCGTCGGCTTCGCCGCGCGTTTGGCCGGCGCGGATTTCGCGGGTCAGGGCGTCGGCCCACTGCGGCCAGGTGAAGACGCCTTTTTCGTGCAGCTGCAAGGTCATGGCAAAGGCGTGGGCCTGCCAGGGTTCTTCAAACACCGCGCCGTTGTTGGCGGTGGGGGGCATGGGAAAGCCGTCGCCACAGGCTTGGGCCAGATCGTTCAGGGTGGTGGTCATGCCGTTGCTGCCTCGGATGCAGGTTCTAAATAAGATTCCCAGGCGTCCACACTCACTTGGTGCCCGGCTTCGGCTTGGGGACCCCAAAGCTCGGTGCCGTCAAAGACGACGGTGTAGAGGTGCTCGGCTGTGCCGTCAAAAGGCGGCAGCATCTGGTTCACATGTTTGTCGGGCAATACGTGGCTCCCGTGGTGCAGCACCACCGTGCCCACATGGCCACGCACATAACGCGGCAAGCGGGTGTGACCTTGCGGGTTCAGGTTCAGGGCACGCACGCGTTGGCCCACGGCAAAGCGCGGCGCTTGGGTGCTGGGGCGGTCGGCCGGGCTGCCTTTGGCCAACGCTGCGTCCACTTGGGCGGCCTGGAGCACCCGCACGCCCGCCACGGGGGGCGTGAGGGGCTGGCCTTGGGCCAGCTCTTCGGCGGTGATCAGGCCGCGCTCGATCAGCATGTTTTGCAGGGCCTTGGTCCAGATGGCGTAGTAAGGGCCTTGCACGTAGTCCAGCGGGGGCAAAGATTCGCGGGCCGAGCGGGCCAGGTCGATGTTCCACAGGCCGCTGGCACCCATGGCCACCGTGACGCCCAAGGCGCGGCGCTCCCAGTCGCCGTGAAACAGCGGCTCGTTGGCTTCGATCAAAACCGGGCCGTAGCCTTGTTGGCCACCCATGTCGTGCAGGCCGTTCATGGGGCCTCCTGGGTGATGTCTTGAGGGTTCAGGGCCAAACCGGTGCCGATCATGGCGTCGCGGGTGACCAGTTGGGCCAGTTGTTCTTGGCTCCAGCCTTCGGTGCCTGCGGGGCGCTCGGGCAGCACCAAATAGCGCACTTCGGCGGTGGAGTCCCAGACGCGGATGTTTTGGCCCGGCGGCAAGCTGACGCCAAAGTCGGCCAGCACCGCACGCGGCTCGATCACGGCGCGAGACCGGTAAGCCGCGCTTTTGTACCAAACCGGGGGCAGGCCCAACACGGGCCAGGGGTAGCAGCTGCACAGGGTGCAGACCACCATGTTGTGCGTGTCGGGGGTGTTGGGCACGGCCACCATGTGCTCGCCTTGACGGCCGGTGTAGTCCATCGAGGCGATGGCGGCGGTGGCGTCTTGCAGCAGCCAGTCCCGAAAGGCCGGGTCAGTCCAGGCGCGGGCCACCACTTTGGCCCCATTGTGTGGGCCCACATGCACCTCGTAGGTTTCGATGATGCGGTCCACGGCGGCGGGGTCCAGATAGCCTTTTTGTGTCAACAGGGTTTCCAGGGCACGCACACGCAAGTCCATCTCGCCCAGCGTGCTGTTCTCGTGGTGGTGTTCGTGTCCATGGTGGGTGGCTGACTCGGGGGGCATGGCGTCTCCTTTGGCAAGGACCAAGGCTTGCTGCATCAAGGTTTGGTCGGGATGATCAGGTGGGTTGACTGGCCTTGACCGTTCGGGTCAAGGGCTTTCAAAGGGCATCATAGCGCCGCATACAATGGCGGCTTCGTTCGCGTGGCGCAGTTCTTGCGCCCCGTACTACCCCGATTTTTCCCTTTGTGGAGTTTTCATGTTCATTTCTTCCGCTTTTGCCCAAACCGCACCCGCAGCCGCTGCTGGTGGCGACATGCAGTCCACCTTGATGAGCATGTTGCCTTTGCTCTTGATGTTTGCAGTGCTCTACTTTGTGATGATCCGTCCCCAGATGAAAAAGCAAAAAGAGCACCGTGCCATGATCGACGCGCTGGCCAAGGGCGATGAGGTGGTCACTGCCGGTGGTTTGCTGGGCAAGGTCAGCAAAATTGGCGACGCTTACATTGGTGTGGAATTGGCCACTGGGGTGGACGTACAACTGCAGCGCAGCGCTGTGGTTCAGGTGCTGCCCAAAGGCACTCTGAAGTAAATTTCAGGGTTTTTGCCACAGGGGCACGCCAGCAGCGAGCCCCTTTTTTCCATTTTGTACGCGAGTCTTTATGAACCGTTACCCGGTCTGGAAGTACGCGATCATCGTGATCGCACTGTTGCTGGGGGTGGTCTACACCCTGCCCAACTTTTTTGGTGAAGCGCCTGCCGTGCAGGTCTCTTCGGGCAAGGCCACCATCAAGGTGGACACGTCCACGCTGCAAAAGGTCGAAGACGCCTTGAAGGCAGCAGGGACATCACCCCAAAGCGTGGCGCTTGAAAACGGCTCGATTCGCGCCCGTTTTGACAACACCGACCAGCAACTCAAGGCCAAGGACGCGATTCAAAAAGCCTTGATCCCGGATGCGGCCGAGCCACAATTTGTGGTGGCGCTGAATTTGGTGTCCCGCTCGCCCGCCTGGTTGACTTCTTTGCATGCATCACCCATGTACCTGGGGCTGGACTTGCGGGGCGGCGTGCACTTCATGCTGCAAGTGGACATGCAGGCGGCTTTGAACCAGCGTTTGGAGTCGCTTTCGGGTGATCTGCGCAGTGTGCTGCGTGAAAAAGACATTCGTCACGGTGGCATCACCCGCAACGGCCAAACGCTGGAGTTGCGTTTGCGCGATGCGCAGCAAGTGGAAGCTGCCAAACGCCTGATCACCGATCAGTTTGGCGATTTGCAAACACGCGAAGTGGCCGAAGGCAGCGAATTTCGCCTGATCGCCAGCATCAAGCCCGAAGCGGCTCGCAAGGTGCAAGAGCAAGCCTTGAAGCAAAACATCACCACACTGCACAACCGGATCAACGAGCTGGGCGTGGCCGAGCCGGTGATTCAGCAGCAGGGCCTGGACCGCATCGTGGTGCAGTTGCCGGGTGTGCAAGACACCGCCAAGGCCAAAGACATTTTGGGCCGCACCGCCACCTTGGAGGTGCGCATGGTGGACGAGAGCACCGAAGCGCGTGCGGCTGAACAAGCAGGCGGCTTGGTGCCATTTGGTACCGAGCGTTATCTTGAGAAAGACGGTCGCCCCTTGATCGTCAAAAAGCAAGTGGTGCTCACGGGTGACAACTTGACCGACGCCCAACCGGGCTTTGACGGCCAGACACAAGAGCCGGTGGTCAACCTGACGCTGGACGCCAAGGGCGCCCGCATCTTCAAGGATGTGACGCGTGACAACGTGGGCAAGCGCATGGCCATCATCTTGTTCGAAAAGGGCAAAGGTGAAGTGGTCACGGCCCCTGTGATCCGCGCTGAAATCGGCGGCGGTCGTGTGCAGATTTCGGGTCGCATGAGCACGGCCGAAGCCAACGACACCGCGCTGCTGCTGCGTGCGGGTTCGCTGGCCGCACCGATGGAAATCATCGAAGAGCGCACCATTGGCCCGAGCCTGGGTGCCGAGAACATTGCCAAGGGCTTCAACAGCGTGACCTGGGGTTTCCTGGTCATCGTCGCGTTCATGGTGGTTTATTACGCCATGTTCGGTTTGTTCTCCGGCATTGCGCTGGGTGTGAACCTGCTGTTCCTGGTGGCCATTTTGTCGATGTTACAGGCGACTTTGACGCTGCCCGGCATGGCCGCGATGGCGCTGGCCTTGGGCATGGCGATCGACTCGAACGTGCTGATCAACGAACGTGTGCGTGAAGAGCTGCGCAATGGTGCAAGCCCCCAGGCGGCCATTCATGCCGGTTACGACCGTGCCTGGGCCACGATTTTGGACTCCAACATCACCACCTTGATCGCGGGTGTGGCCTTGTTGGCTTTTGGCTCCGGCCCGGTGCGCGGCTTTGCGGTGGTGCACTGCATCGGCATTTTGACGAGCATGTTCTCGGCGGTGTTCTTCTCGCGTGGCTTGGTCAACCTCTGGTACGGCGGCAAGAAAAAACTCAAATCGGTGTCGATTGGCACCGTCTGGCGGCCCGAGGCTGGCACTGCGGTGAAAGCCGACTAAGGGGAAAAGACCATGGAATTGTTCAAAATCAGAAAAGACATCCCGTTCATGAAGCACGCGTTGGTGTTCAACGCGATCTCCTTCATCACGTTTGCGCTGGCGGTCTTCTTCCTGTTCAGCCGTGGCCTGCACCTGTCGGTGGAGTTCACCGGCGGCACCTTGATGGAAGTGAGCTACAGCCAGCCCGCTGACCTGCAAAAGGTGCGTGGCACAGTGGCCACGCTCGGCTTTTCAGAAGTGCAGGTGCAGAACTTCGGCTCGGCTCGTGACGTGATGATCCGATTGCCCGCGCAAAAAGGCGTGAGCTCGGCCCAGCAAAGCGAAAAAGTCTTGTCGGCCCTCAAAGCCAACGATCCCGATGTCACGCTGCGCCGCACCGAGTTTGTCGGCCCCCAAGTAGGTGACGAACTGGCCGAAGACGGCCTGAAGGCCTTGGCCTTTGTGGTGGTCGGCATCATGATTTATTTGGCGATCCGTTTCGAGTGGAAGTTTGCCGTCTCGGCCATCATCGCCAACTTGCACGACGTGATCATCATCCTGGGCTTTTTTGCCTTCTTTCAATGGGAGTTTTCGCTGGCGGTGCTGGCGGCGGTGCTGGCCGTGCTGGGTTACTCGGTCAACGAATCGGTGGTGATTTTTGACCGGATTCGCGAGAACTTCCGCCGTTACCGCAAGATGAACACGGTCGAGGTCATCGACAACGCGATCACCTCCACCATCAGCCGCACCATCATCACCCACGGTTCGACCCAGATCATGGTGCTGTCGATGTTGCTGTTTGGTGGCGAGACTCTGCACTACTTCGCCATGGCACTGACGATTGGCATTTGCTTTGGCATTTACTCGTCGGTGTTTGTGGCCGCCGCCATTGCCATGTGGTTGGGCTTGCAGCGCGAAGACTTGATCAAGCCGCTCAAAAAAGACAACGACCCGAACGACGAGAACTCGGGCGCGGTGGTCTAAGGCCTCGTCCCAGCGGACAAGAGTCGGCCCTGAAGGTGCCGACCTGCATGGGCACTTTTTCGTGGTCCCGACTTGCAAGGACACCCCCCTGTAGGTTGGCGGCTTCAGCCCCGACATGGGGCTCCCCTGTAGGTCGGTGGCTTCAGCCCCGACATGGGGCTCCCCTGTAGGTCGGCGGCTTTAGCCCCGACATGGGGCTTTCGCCCCAGCGTGCGAGCGTCCTAAGCAGACCCGATGCGCTGAAACAAGCCGCCCGGCAGGCGGCCCACTTGGCCCATCAACTCCAACTCCAGCAGCTGCCCTTGCAGCTGTGCAGTGGGCCAGCCACAGCGTGCTTGCAGGGCATCCAAGCTCACAGGGTCATGTCCCATGGCCTCAAGCAAGGCGGTTTCGTCGTCCAGCAGCACAGGGTCTGCGTCCCTCAAGTCCAGAACGGACTGGTCTTGCTCGGTGCTTTGCGCGATGGCTTGGCTGGGAAGTTGCAACTCTTCCAGCACATCTTGGGCCGATTCGACCAATTTAGCGCCTTGTTTGATCAAGGCATGGCACCCTTTGGCTTGAGGCGAGTGGATCGAGCCGGGGATGGCCATCACCTCACGGCCTTGCTCCAGGGCTTGTTTGGCGGTGATCAGCGAGCCTGACTGCAAGGCGGCTTCGACCACCAAAGTGGCTTGCGACAGGCCGGAAATCAAGCGGTTGCGCTGCGGAAAGTGGTGTGCCAAAGGCGGCGTTCCCAGTGCGTATTCGCTCAAGATCAGGCCTTGTTGGGCGATGCGGTGGGCCAATTCGCGGTGCTGTTTGGGGTAGACCCGGTCCAGTCCCGTCCCCACCAGGGCGATGGTGGCCAAGGCCCCGGGTTCAGCACCTTGCAAAGCCCCTTCATGGGCTGCACCGTCCACGCCCAGGGCCATCCCCGAGACCACCACCAGGCCTTGTGCCGTCATGCTTTTGGCAAATTCCCGGGCGTTGATCAGGCCCTGGGGTGTGGGGTTGCGGCTGCCCACCATGGCCACAGCCCGTTCGTGTTGAAAGTGCTGCAGGGCCTGTGTCTGGCCCAAGGCGTACAGCATCAGGGGTGGGTCGGGCGTGTCCAGCAAGGCGGCCGGATACAGGGCGTCGCCCAAGGTGATCACCGCGCGGGAGACCTCGGGGTTGGGGCTGGCCTGCAGCCAAGCCTGTGTGTCCTCAAGCAGCTCATCCAGGCCCGGAGGCTTTTGCAACAAGGCTTGTGCCTGTGGGGCAGACACCACTTGGCACAACTGCGCGGCGGTTTGTGAAAAGATGTTGGCCGGGTCATTGAATGCGGCCAACAATCGCCTTGCGCTGTCGCGCCCCACCCCGTGGGTCAGTGACAGCCGCAACCAAAAACCCAAATCGGGTGGGGTGTTTTCCATGGTCTCTCCCTGATCGGCTTCGATGGCCGTTTGCAAGAAGATTGTGGGTCAAATGCCGTGCTTCACCAAGCAGCTTTTGGGGGAGGGTGCGCAGCGTCGCTGGCCAACTTGGACACCGCCTTCAGCCAGCTCAGGCAGGCTTGCGTTTGGCCCATGCGCCAAAGGCCCAGTGGTTGGCCCATGCCACCAGCCAGCAAATCAAGCCTGTCCAGAAGGTGTGGCTGGGGTAGTGGGCACCACGCAGGGTTTGAACCGCGCCGAGCAGCAAGCCCAGGCTCAGCACCGTCAGCAGCAAGCCACGGCCCCAGCGTTGTTGATGGGCCTGACTCGCCGTCAACCAAGGCAGGCTCAAGGCCAAAAAAGCCATGGCCGAGGAGGCGTGTCCACCCGGGAAGCAAGCGCCTGAACCGCCATCACGGACACCCCATTGCCAATGAGAGACGTAATGCGCAGTGCCCCCAAAGTCCTGCAAGTCCCAGGGGCAGCTGGTCAGGCTGAGGCTTTTGAGCCCACTGACGGCGATCAATGAAAGAGCGATGCCCACAACCACCTCAATGCGCTGCCTGCGGGTGATGTCTCGAAAGATGCCCCAAGGCCAAAACAAGGTGCAGACCACGCCCAGGTAAATCACGATGGCCAGACGGCGGGCTCCGGTGTGAAAAAAATCTGCCAACCATGCGCTGTCACGCCATGCAAAGCCACGGGCATCGCCCAACAGGTTCATGATCTGCCGGTCCAGCCCGGAAAAGTCCCAGGCCAGCAGGCACAAAAGAGAAACCCCCGTGCAAAGATACCAGCGGTAGATCAATGGTTTTGTACTCAGGCTTGGCATGGGCCGACGAGGATGTTCATGGGGGGTGACTAGAATCCGGGGCTAATTGAACATTATGGTTTATCCAATGATATTTTCTTCAGACGCCAAGTCTTGGCATCCCACTCATCTGCTGTGGCTGTTGACGGCTTGGTTGGGTACCGTGGGCAATTTGCCCCTGTGGATCGCCATCTGGCGTTTGCCTGAAACGCAGGGTTTGCGGGGTGTGGCCACTTTGCTGGCTTTCTTGGTGGTGGTTTTGGGGGTTTTGGCCTTGTTTTTGAGCTTGGTGCTTTGGCCCCGATGGCTGAAACCCCTGGGCGTGCTTTTTTTGATCATGTCGGCCGCCAGCAGTTATTTCATGCTGACCTATGGGGTGGTGATTGACACCAGCATGTTGATCAACGCCGCGCAAACCGATGTCCGCGAGGTGCGTGATTTGTTGTCCTGGTCCATGTTGGCCAGTGTCTTGCTGGGGGTGGTGCTGCCGGGCTATTGGTGGTGGCGTCAGCCCGTGCGCAAAGTGCGCCTCAAGTCTTTGATGGGGCGGCAATTGGGCCTGGCCATGGCCGCTTTGTTGCTGGCCACCTTGGTGTTTTGGTTGGCTTTTCAGGACATGGCTTCCCTGATGCGAAACCACAAGCCTTTGCGCTACATGATCAATCCGCTCAACAGTTTGTATGCCTCGGCCCACTTGGTGGTGGGGCAGGCTTCAAAAGCCACCCAGCCCTTGTTGCCGCTGGGTGAGGACGCCCAATTGCGCCATCCACCGGCCAGCGAAAAGGACGCCCCTTTGGTCATCCTGGTGTTGGGCGAGACGGCGCGGGCAGCCAATTTTGGTTTGAGTGGCTACGCGCGTGACACCACGCCTGCGTTGCGCCAGTTGCAGACGCAAGGCCAGCTGGTCTATTTTCAGGATGTGTCCTCGTGTGGCACCAGCACCCAAGCTTCGGTGCCGTGCATGTTTTCGCACCTGGGCAAAGCGCAGCATGATCGCAACAAACTGCGCTACGAAAGTTTGCTCGATGTTTTGCACCGGGCAGGTTTGGCGGTGCTGTGGATCGACAACCAGTCGGGCTGCAAAGGCGTGTGTGACCGCGTGCCCCAGGTGAGCACCCAGGCCCTTCAAGTGCCTGGCCTGTGCAAGGAGGGGGAATGCCTTGATGAGGTCATGTTGAAGGTGTTGCCGCAACAACTCGCCGCACTGGACCCGGTCAGGCGTGCACGCGGCACCGTTGTGGTCATGCACCAAATGGGCAGCCACGGCCCGGCCTATCACAAGCGTTCGCCAGAGGCGTTCAAGAAGTTCACCCCCGAATGCACCAGCAGCGCCTTGCAAACGTGTCCCACCGAGCACATTGTCAACACCTACGACAACTCGATTCTTTACACCGATCATTTTTTGGCCAGCACGGTGGGCTGGCTTCAAAGCCAGTCGCGGCCCACAGCCCTGATGTACCTGTCGGACCATGGCGAATCCTTGGGCGAAAAAGGCCTTTACTTGCACGGCATGCCCTACAGCATGGCCCCCAAAGAACAGACCCATGTGCCCATGGTGGTGTGGTTGTCTTCGGCTCTGCAAAAGCAGCGGGGCTGGTCCATGGCTTGTCTGCAGGGGCAAAGCGCCAAGGCTTTGTCACATGACCATTTGTTTCACTCGATGCTGGGCCTGAGCCAAGTCGCCACGAGCGTGGCCAAGCCCGAGCTCGACCTCTTTGCGGCCTGCGCCCCCACCCGGTGAGGTGGGCCTGGCCCCGGCTGGACGCCTTTTTGGCAGGCCAGCCGAAAAATGAGGACAATACAGCCCTGATTTTCAATCCTTTGTGATGCCATGGCCCTGCTCCCGATTCTTTGCTACCCCGATCCCCGCCTGCACAAGGTGGCCCAACCTGTGCAAGCGGTCGATGCCCGTGTGCACGCACTGATCGACGACATGCTGGAGACCATGTACGAGGCCGGTGGCATTGGCCTGGCGGCCACGCAGATCGATGTGCACGAGCGCCTGGTGGTGATCGACACGTCTGAAGAGCGCAACCAGCCCATGGTGCTGATCAACCCCGAAATCACCTGGATGAACGACGTGCGCGTCAAGGGCGAAGAGGGCTGCCTGTCGGTGCCCGGCATTTACGATGGTGTGGAGCGGGCCACCCAGGTCAAAGTCACGGCACTCGACCGCGACGGAAAAAGCCGCAGCATCGACGCCGAAGGCATGTTGGCCATTTGCATTCAGCACGAGCTGGACCACCTGATGGGCAAGGTGTTTGTGGAGTACCTCTCACCCCTCAAGCAGGGCCGCATCAAGACCAAACTGGTCAAAGCCCAAAAAGCCGAGCGCTGAACGGCATGCGTTTGATTTTTGCGGGCACGCCCGAATTTGCCAAAGTGGCCATGGCCGCTTTGCACGCAGCAGGCCATGAGATTGTTCTGGTGCTGACCCAACCGGACCGCCCTGCAGGACGCGGCATGAAGCTGCAACCCTCGCCCGTCAAGCAATGGGCGCTTGAGCATCAGGTGCCTGTGTCTCAGCCCCGCAGTTTGCGCTTGGATGGCAAATACCCCGAAGACGCTGCTGCCGCACGCCAGACCCTGCTGGACGCCAAGGCAGATGCCATGATCGTGGCCGCTTATGGCCTGATCTTGCCCCAGTGGGTGCTGGACTTGCCGCCCAAGGGGTGCCTCAACATCCACGCTTCTTTGCTGCCGCGTTGGCGCGGTGCAGCCCCCATTCACCGTGCCATCGAGGCGGGCGACACACAAACCGGCATCACCATCATGCAGATGGACGCAGGCCTGGACACCGGCGACATGCTGCTGGTGCGCACGGAGGCCATCTTGCCCACCGACACCACCGCCGTGCTGCACGACCGCCTGGCTGAACTGGGTGGGCAGGCCATCGTGCAGGCCTTGGCCGTGCTGGATGCCTTGCCGCACCAGCCGCAGCCCGCAGAGGGTGTGAACTACGCGCACAAGATCGACAAGGCAGAAGCAGCCTTGGACTGGGCCTTGAGCGCCGAGGTGCTGGCCAGGCGCATTCGGGCCTTTGACCCCTTTCCCGGCATGACCGTGCCCCTGACGGTCGCGGGCGGCACCGAAACCCTCAAGCTTTGGCAAGCGGTGGCCGAGCCATTGCAGACGGTGGCCGACCCCGGCACCGTGGTGCAGGCCGATGCCAAGGGCGTGCGCGTGGCGTGTGGCCAAGGGCAGTTGTGCCTGACCCAGTTGCAGCGCCCGGGGGGTAAGCGACTGAGTGCAGCTGACTTTTTGCATGGCTGCCCCTTGCTGCCGGGTCAGCGTTTGGTGGCCTGATGTTTTTCCTGCCGCGCCTTTACCGTCACCCTGCTTTTGCGCTGGGCATGCGAGAGGTCTCGCCGCAGTCGCCGGGCATCGCCGCCTGGGGCCTGATGACCGGGGTGGCCATGGTCAAGTCGGGCATGAGCGTGTTCGAGGCCAGCGCCATGACGCTGCTGGTGTTCGCGGGCAGTTCGCAGTTGGCGGCCATTCCGCTCATCGTGGCGGGTGCGCCTGCTTGGGTGATTTTGGCGACCGGCTTTTGCGTCAATTTGCGTTTTGTGGTGTTCAGCCTGCATTTGCGCCAGTTTCTGATGCACCTGCCGCGCTGGCAGCGCATGGTGCATGGTTACCTCACAGCCGACATCAGCTATGTGCTGTTTGTGCGCAAGTTTCCCCATCCAGCCGAAACAGCCGAGGGGCGGCTGGAGCAAGAGGCTTATCTGGCGGGCAACGACTTTTTGAATTGGTTGTCCTGGATGGTGGCCAGCTTTGTTGGCATCGCGCTGGCCAACTTGATCCCGCCCAGCTGGGGTTTGGGTTTTGCGGGTATTTTGTGTTTGCTGGGCATACAGTGCTCGCTGGCCAGCTCGCGCATGCGCATCTTGTCGGCGGCTGTCGCAGGTGCGGCGGCGGTGTTGGCCTACAGTCTGCCGCTCAAGCTCAACATCGTGGTGGCGATTGCTGCAGCGGTGATCCTGTGTCTCACGGTCGAGAAAATCCGACCGACTCCCGGAGCGGCGGCATGAGCGCCAATTTTGGGGGGACTGACCTGTGGACTTTGGCCGTCATTGCAGGGCTGGCGCTGGTCACGGTGCTCACGCGGAGTTTCTTTTTTATCTCGAGCAAAAGCTGGCAACTGCCCCACTGGGCGCAGCGGGGTCTGCAATACGCGCCCATTGCCGCCTTGTCGGCCGTGGTGGTGCCCGAAATCATCACAGTGCAAGGCGTGCTGATCAGTACTTGGCAGGATGCGCGTATTTTTTCGTCAGTGGTGGGCGCTGCAGTCTATTTCTGGCGACGCGATGTATTTTTGACCATCATCGCCGGCATGGTGGTGTATTTGCCGCTGCACCTGGGCCTGGGCTGGTAACGCCCTCCAGGGCCTTGTTCTGAGTTCGTACCTGCAGCGCCGTCAGCCCTTGTCAGAGCAAGCTTTTAAAATCGCAAACAGTCCTTTTTTCAAGCGAGTCCCATCATGAACGTCATCCGTTTTTCTGATCTGTGTGCCAGCGGTAAAACTGCGGGCCAACGCGTTTTCATCCGTGCCGATCTGAATGTGCCTCAAGCCGATGACGGCAGCATCACCGAAGACACCCGTGTGCGTGCCAGTGTGCCGTGCATCCAGATGGCGCTGGACGCCGGAGCCGCCGTGATGGTGACCAGTCACCTGGGTCGCCCGACTGAGGGCGAGTTCAAACTTGAAGACTCGCTCGCACCCGTGGCCAAGCGCTTGGGCGAGCTGCTGGGTCGCGATGTCCCCTTGGTCGCCAACTGGGTGGACGGCGTGACGGTGGCCCCCGGCCAGGTCGTGCTGCTCGAAAACTGCCGCGTCAACAAGGGCGAGAAGAAAAACAACGAAGCCCTGGCCCGCCAAATGGCCCAGCTGTGCGACATCTACGTGAACGACGCCTTTGGCACCGCCCACCGCGCCGAGGGCACCACGTATGGCATTGCCCAGTTCGCCCCCATCGCTTGCGCTGGTCCCTTGCTGGCCGCCGAGATTGACGCCATTGGCAAGGCCCTGGCCGCGCCTAAGCGCCCATTGGCCGCCATCGTGGCAGGCAGCAAAGTGAGCACCAAGCTGACCATTTTGAAGAGCCTGTCGCAAAACGTGGACCAGCTGATTGTGGGCGGCGGCATTGCCAACACCTTCATGCTGGCGGCGGGTCTGAAGATCGGCAAGAGCTTGGCCGAAGCGGACTTGGTGGGTGAGGCCCAAGCCGTGATCGAGGCCATGAAGGCCCGGGGTGCGGAAGTGCCCATTCCGACCGATGTGGTCACCGCCAAAACTTTTGCGGCCGACGCCATGGCCACGGTGAAGAAAGCCACCGAGGTGGCTGACGACGACATGATTTTGGACATCGGCCCAGAGACCGCCGCCAAACTGGCTGCCCAGCTCAAGCAGGCGGGCACCATTGTGTGGAACGGCCCGGTCGGCGTGTTCGAGTTCGCGGCCTTTGAAAACGGCACCAAGGTGATCGCCCAGGCGATTGCCGAGTCCAGCGCCTTCAGCATCGCGGGCGGTGGCGACACCTTGGCCGCGATTGCCAAATACGGCATCGAAAAGCAAGTGGGCTACATCTCCACAGGCGGTGGCGCGTTTTTGGAAATTCTGGAAGGCAAGACTTTGCCTGCTTTCGAGATCCTGGCCAAGCGCGCTGCCGGTTGAAGCATTGTCGGCTCTGTTGCCGCCGACCTACGGGAAGCGCGGTATTCGCAGGTCGGCGGCAACAGAGCCGACATGAAGTTCCGGATTGCCAACAAAAAACCCCGCATCGCGGGGTTTTTTGTTGCTTGAGGCGAAGCCCCGATCAGGCCTGAGCCGCAGGTGGCAAGTTGCCCCGAACCGGGCTTGTCATATTGCCCTTGAAGTCGGTCCAGCATTCGCGTGAGAAGTCGTACATCTTGCAGTTTTTGGCGGTCTCGAAATACCACTTCCAAGAGAAGGCTTGCACGATGATGCGCCCGGGCAGCATTTCTTCGAGCTTGGTTTGCGCTTGCTTCAGGCGGTACAGCGGGATGCTCATGTCCACATGGTGGGCCGTGTGCTCCATGATGTGGTGCATCATCGCGCCGATGTTGAAGGGGAAGGTCAGGTGCACCGTGGTCGACACAAAGGGTGCCGCTTTGGTCCAAGCGGCTTTGTTGTCATGCCAAGACACTTTGACGTGGGTGTGGTGCACATAGACCACAAAGCCGATCATGGTGTTCCAAAAGAAGAAGGGCACCACAAAACCCAGCAGCAAGGAAAGCCCAACCGATTGGTTGGTCAGCACGGCAGCGGCAGCGATGGTGCCGATCCAGGCGGCACCAAACAGGCTGACCAAGAGGCTGTCCTTGAAGAAAATCGGACGGCGTGTGGGCATGTGGGTTTTGTTGGGGAAGAACTCGCGTTTCCACCAGATTTCGATCATGTAATACAAGCCCGGTGCCCAGCCGCTGCGGTAGGCACGCTCGAGCAGCTTTTGCATGGGGCTCAGGGCTTCAAACTCGGCAGCGGTCAGCGGGGTCCAAACAAAGTCGACGCCCTTGAGGTTGGTGTAGCCGTGGTGCACCACGTTGTGACCGGTGTCCCACAGGCTGTAGGGGGTCAGTGATGGCAAAAAGGCGATGCGGCCCAACACTTTGTTGAGTTCGCGCCGAGGCGTCAGGCTCTGATGGCAAGCGTCATGGCCAATGATGAACAGACGACCGATCACAAAACCGGCTGCCAGTGCACACAGCACTTTGAGCCAGACCGAATCCAGCGCGATGGTGCCGGTGATCAAGGCGAAAAACAAAGCGTAATCCAGCACCAGCAGAACAAAGGCACGCACGGTGCTGCGTCCTGATAAAGGAATCAGCCACTCGCGCAAAGTTTTGCGGTGTGGCAGGGGTTGGTCCAAGGCAATGGGCTGTTCGGCGTGAGGGGTGTGTAAGGCTGTCATGACGCTTGTGTGTAAATCGCTCATATAGGAGTTTAGTCGGCCCGGCATTTCTTTGGGCTGACAAAAATCAATTCAGGGGGTTTGCCAAGGGGAACAGGCGCTATCTTGCAGGATCAACATGTCAACATGCTTTCAAAAGCCCACAGCCTGCGCTGCAAGCTGGCACTCCCGGCCCCTTGAGCTGCACCGAAAGAACCCGATTTGTAACCGATTCCGTGTGAGAATTGAAACTGAATAACACGGAGATTTTCAATGCCTCGTCGCGCCACCAAGATTGTTGCCACCTTAGGCCCTGCATCCAGCGATCCCGCACTGCTTGAGGCCATGATCCGCGCTGGCGTGAACGTGGTCCGGCTCAATTTCAGCCACGGCAAGGCGCAAGACCATGTGGACCGTGCCCGCCTCGTGCGTGAGGCCTCGCAACGCGCTGGCCGAGAAGTGGCCATCATGGCCGATTTGCAGGGCCCCAAAATTCGCGTCGGCAAGTTTGCCGAGGGCAAAGTCATGCTGGAGCCGGGCGAGCCTTTTGTGTTGGACGCCTCGCGCACCGAGCTTGGCGACATCCAGGGCGTGGGACTCGATTACAAAGAGCTGCCCCGCGACGTCAAGGCCGGCGATGTGCTGTTGCTCAATGATGGGCTGATCGTGCTCACCGTCAATGCCGTCAAGGGTGAGCAAGTGCACACCACCGTCAAGTTGGGCGGCGAGTTGTCCAATAACAAGGGCATCAACAAGCAAGGCGGTGGCTTGACGGCGGCGGCCCTGACCGCCAAGGACATGGACGACATCAAAACCGCCATGAGTTTGCGTGCCGACTATGTGGCGGTGAGCTTTCCCAAAAACGCCACCGACATGGAAATGGCCCGCCAGCTGTGCAATGTGGCCGGTGCCGAATACGGCCACAAGCCGGGTTTGATCGCCAAGATCGAACGCGCCGAAGCCATTCCCCACCTGGAAGCCATTCTCAAAGCCAGCGACGGCATCATGGTTGCGCGTGGCGACTTGGCCGTAGAAGTGGGCAACGCCGCGGTGCCGGCCTTGCAAAAACGCATGATCAAGTTGGCCAAGGTGCACGACAAGGTCGTCATCACCGCCACCCAGATGATGGAGAGCATGATCACCAACCCGGTGCCCACCCGCGCCGAAGTGTCGGACGTGGCCAATGCCGTGCTTGACGGCACCGATGCCGTGATGCTGAGCGCTGAAACCGCTGCGGGCAAATACCCGCTGGAGACGGTGGAAGAAATGGCCAAGATTTGCGCTGCCGCTGAAAGCGCCGAGGACCCGGCCCTCGATGCCGACTTCAAAGGCCAGTCGTTCAGCCGCATTGACCAGTCGATCGCCATGGGCGCCTTGTTCACGGCCCACCACTTGGGGGCCAAAGCCATTGTGGCCATGACCGAATCGGGCTCCACGGCCTTGTGGATGAGCCGTCACCGGGTGCATGTTCCCATTTATGCACTGACCACCAAGTTGACCTCGCAGCGCAAGATGGCGCTGTACCGCAATGTGCGGCCTTTGCTGATGGACACCAGCGCAGACCGTGACACCGCTTTGGCAGAGGCCGAGGCGCATCTGAAAGATCGCGGCATTGTCAGCACGGGCGATGTGTATGCCATCACTTGTGGCGAGCCCATGGGTTCACCCGGGGGCACCAACATGCTGAAAATCTGCAAAGTCGCCTGACAGCGCCCGGGCGTCAAGACACCTCGCAGTCCCATGGGTTTCCGAGGTGTCAATGCCTTGTCAAGGCGCTGGCTTTGGGGCATCGCCCAGTTTGGTGGCCAATGCGGCCCGCAGGTCTGTTGCGCCAGGCATGGTCCTCAGGCTTTCGGCTTGCGCCAAGACCCCTTCAGCCGCTGCCAGTTGCCCGCTTTCCATCAACACATGCGCCAGATTCAAGTGTGCCCCGGAGCTTTGTGGAAACAATTGCACGCACCGTCGCGCCACAGCCAGCGCTTGTTCCTCAAAGTCGTGTTGTTGGTTCAAGACAGCCAAACGCGTCAAGGTGTTTTCCCGTGACGCCATGGCCGCTGCCGATGTGAACAATTGCAGGGCGCGTTCACGTTGGTCCAAACGCATCAAGGCACAGGCCCAATCCATTTGCACTTCGGCCACGTGGTTGCGGGCAGCGGGTTTGTTCACATCCTTGAGCCACAGCAAGGCATCTGAAAAACTCACGGTCGCCTCTTGGGCGTGTCCTGCGTCCAGCAGGTACTGGCCCATGCGCCAATGCACTAGGCGCTGGGTGGGCACATCCACACCTTGGGCCGCCTGGATGGCCTTGGCATAGAGGCGCTCGGCCATGGCCTGCTGACCATTGACGAGCGCTACCCGCGCCAAGGCCAAATGCGCCTCAAAGCGCTCGTTGGACAAGGCCACCGCACGTTCGTAGGCGGTGCTGGCTTGCGCGAATTGGCCTTGCGCAAAGTGCAAATGCCCGGTTTCCAGCCAAGCGTTGTAGTCAGCAGGTGCCCCTTGAAGGACCTGTGCAAATGCCTCGTGTGCCGCATCCCATTGACCGAGTTGCACCAGGCTGCGAGCTTTCAACATCCAGCCCGCGATCGAGTCGTTGTGGTGTTCCAAAAATTGTGTGGCCAAGGCCAGTGACTGTGCCCAGTCACCGTTTTTGAAGGCGGCTTGACCCTCTTCCAGTCCCAATGTGGGAGGCGTTGTGTTGAGTGTGTGGTCCATGAATAACCCGAATTTGTCCGTATCACTAATTTTGAATCAAATATGTCCAGAGTTCGCGTATTGTTTTTTTCTTGTACATTAATTTCTCATTTAAAAGTCTGGCATTCTCACCTTTTAACCACACTCATTCACCATGAAAAAACTCTTGCACGTCGGCCCAGGCCACGCCCGCCTGGAACACACCACCCCAGGCTTCAACAACGGTCACTGGCAAGAGTTGCGCCTGGACATCGATCCCACGGTGCAGCCCGACATCCTGGGTTCCATGACCGACATGTCTCAAGTCAAGGACCAGTCGGTTGATGCCATTTTTTCGAGCCACAACATCGAACACCTTTACCCACACGAGGTGCCCACGGCGCTGGCCGAATTTGTGCGCGTGTTGGCCGATGACGGGTTTTGTGTCATCACCTGCCCAGACCTGAAGTCGGTGTGTGCCTTGGTGGCCGAGGACAAACTCACCGAGACGGCTTATGAATCACCGGCCGGCCCCATTGCCCCCATCGACATCCTGTACGGCCACAGAAACTACATGGGGGCGGGCAATCTCTTCATGGCCCACCGCTGTGGCTTTACCGAAAAAGTGCTGCGCGGCACCCTCAATGCCTGTGGTTTTCCTTGGGTCGCTACGCTGGTCCGGCCAGGTGCCTTTGACATCTGGGCTGTGGCCTGCAAAAGCGCCAAGACCGATGAAGAACTCAAAACCCTGGCACGCGAACACTTTCGGGTTTGAACCGGTGGCGCTTTGAAAGCGCCCTGTGCCACTCAGGTTCATGGTGGGGCGGCGTAAAATTATGGAAGTTACAAGTTGGGTACAGGCCGACTTGTCTGAATTTTCAACTTCCCCGGGACACACCACCATGGCACTCGTTTCAATGCGCGAGCTGCTGGACCACGCCGCCGCCAACGGCTACGGCATTCCAGCTTTCAACGTCAACAACCTGGAGCAAGTCCAGGCCGTCATGACGGCGGCCGACGAAGTCGGCGCTCCCGTCATCTTGCAGGCCAGCGCTGGTGCACGCAAATACGCAGGCGAGCCCTTCATCAAGCACCTGATTTTGGCCGCCACCGAGCAGTGGCCGCACATTCCCCTGGTCATGCACCAGGACCACGGCCAAAGTCCCGCCATCTGCCAGGGCGCGATCAACCTGGGTTTCTCGTCGGTCATGATGGATGGCTCTTTGCTCGAAGACGGCAAGACCCCTGCAGACTTCGCTTACAACGTGGACGTGACCCGCCGCGTGGTGGACATGGCCCACTTGGCGGGCGTGTCGGTCGAAGGCGAACTCGGTTGCCTGGGCAACTTGGAAACCGGCGAAGCCGGTGAAGAAGACGGCATTGGCGCTGAAGGCAAGCTCGACCACAGCCAGATGCTGACCGACCCCGAAGAAGCTGCGCAGTTTGTCAAGGCCACCGGTCTGGACGCGCTGGCCATTGCCATTGGCACCAGCCACGGCGCCTACAAGTTCAGCCGCAAGCCCACAGGCGACATCCTGGCCATCAGCCGCGTCAAGGAAATCCACGCCCGCATCCCCAACACCCATTTGGTCATGCATGGCTCGTCCAGCGTGCCGCAAGACCTGCTGGCCCTGATCAACCAGTACGGCGGCAAGATGAAGGAAACCTACGGCGTGCCCGTCGAGGAAATCCAGGAAGCCATCAAATTCGGCGTGCGCAAGATCAACATCGACACCGACATCCGCCTGGCCATGACGGCCGCCGTGCGCAAGTTTTTGGTGGAAAACCCCGACAAATTCGACGCCCGCGAATGGCTCAAGCCTGCCCGCGAAGCGGCCAAGCAAATCTGCAAGCAGCGCTATCTGGAGTTCGGCTGCGAAGGCCAAGCGCCCAAGATCAAAGGCGACAACCTGCAGGTGGTGGCCGCCCGTTATGCCCGGGGTGAGCTGGCGCAAGTGGTGAACTGAGCCTGCGATAATTGACGCGAATGGCCCGTTGACTGTTCAACGGGCCTTTTTCTTTTTTGCCGTTGCTTGATTGTTTAGCCATGAACTCTGCCCTCCACACATCAGCCCTGACTTCCTTGCCCCTGCTGGCCCGTGGCAAGGTGCGCGACAACTACGCGGTGGGTGACGACCGCATCTTGATGGTGGCGTCGGACCGCATCAGCGCGTTCGACGTGATCATGGGCGAGCCCATTCCCGGCAAAGGGGTGTTGTTGACGCAAATGGCGCTGTTCTGGTTCGACCAACTCGGCCCCAAAGGCCTGAACATTTGCCCTATTCACCTGACGGGCGACGCCCCCGAGAGCGTGGTGAGCGCCGAAGAGGTGCCCCAGGTTGTCGGTCGCTCCATGCTGGTCAAGCGACTCAAACCCATCCCGGTCGAGGCGGTGGTGCGCGGTTATCTGGCCGGCAGCGGCTGGAAGGAATACCAGGACAACCAAGCTGTTTGCGGCGTGAATCTGCCCGCTGGCCTGAAAAACGCCAGCCGCTTGCCCGAACCCATCTACACACCCGCAGCCAAAGCCGCTGTGGGCGAGCACGACGAAAACATCACCTTCGAGCAAACCGTGGCCATGATCGGCGTCGACTTGGCCACCCGCATCCGCGACATCAGCATTCAGCTTTACAAAGCGGCGCGTGACATCGCGGCCACCAAGGGCATCATCATTGCCGACACCAAGTTCGAGTTTGGCCTGGATGCCGATGGCACGCTGGTGTTGATGGACGAGGTGTTGACGCCCGATTCATCGCGTTACTGGCCTGCCGACAGCTATGTGGAAGGCGCTAACCCGCCCAGTTACGACAAACAGTTTTTGCGCGACTGGCTGGAAACCGCCCAGATCAACGGCAAGCCCTGGGACAAAACCCCGCCTGCACCCCGCTTGCCGCGTGAGGTGATTGAGAAAACGGCTGCCAAATACGAAGAAGCCATGACCAAGCTGATGGCCTGAAGCAGGAGGTCACAAGACGCCTGGCGATGAGTCGGCCCTTGGAGCTTGAAACAAAAGGAGACACCCGCATGAGTTTTTTCCGATCCGCTTCAGCACTGATGGTGCAGTACGCCCACTACCACCGCGACCGGCGCAACATCGCCACCCATTTGCTGGGTGTGCCCCTGATCTTCATGGCCATTGCCATGATGCTGACCCAGCCGACATGGGCGTGGGGCGAGTGGGCGCTGACCCCGGCTTGGTGCCTGTGGGGGCTGACGAGCCTGTGGTATTTAACCCGTGGTGCATTGCTGCTGGGCGTGGCCACCAGCCTCGTCAATGGCCTGCTGGTCGCTTGCGCCCATGGCTTGGTGCCCTGGGCCATAGCCGCTGGGCTGCTGGCCTGGCAGGCGGGCTTGGGCCTGTTTGTGATCGGCTGGATCATCCAGTTTGTCGGGCATTACTTCGAGGGCAAAAAACCCGCCTTTGCCGACGACATCGTGGGTTTGCTGGTCGGCCCCATGTTTGTGGTGGGCGAGGTGCTCATGGCCCTCGGCCTGCTGGCGTCCATGCGCATGGACATCGAACGCCAAGCGGGGCCTGCACACTGACCTCGTTGGACGGTATTTGTAGGTCGGCGGCTTCAGCCCCGACAAGAGCCCAACGGCACAACAGCCCATGTCGGAGCTAAAGCTACCGACCTACGGGGGGCTCTGTGGGGTTGTGGCAGATGTCGTTCAGTTCAGCGCCATGCTCAGCTTGCGGCGGTAGCTGGAGATCATGGCCAGCAGGGGGTCTTCTTGCAGCGCGGCTTTGCCCATCAACTCGATGCCGCCGGCGGATTTGCCGGTGGCGTCTTGCGTTTTGGGTTTGGGCGGGGTCATCAGCTCCAGCAGGGCGACAAAGGTTTTGCGGGGGGCTTCGTTGTCCCACTTCTTGTCGCGCATGATGATTTCCAGCAATTCGTCCATGGCCGCTTCCCATTGGCCCACGGCGATCAAGAGACGGCTTTTGGCAAAGCGGCTTTCAAAATCACGTTTGTTGTGGGCGATCAAGGCGTCAAACTGGTCCAAGTCCCACTGACCACGCGGGTCGGTGGTCACAAAATCCAGGGCATTGAGCCACTGGGTTTGTGCCTCAAAGCGCAGGGGCACCGGGATGCGGGCCATGGCCGGGGCCAGCAAGGCGGCGGCTTCGGCCAATTCACCGTGTCCGATCAGCAGTTTGACCAAGTCAAAACGGGCATCGTCGTTGCCGGGGTTGGTGGCCAAGGCCTGCTCCAGTGCGGCGCGGGCGCTGTCAGCGTCATCGGCTTCATGGGGTTGCAGAGCTTCTTGCGCTGGGGCTTGCTGCTCACCTGGGGCGGGCAGGTGTTTGTCCAGGAACTGCTTGACCTGTCCCTCGGGCAAGGCACCCATGAAGCCATCGACCGGCTGGCCGTTCATCAGCAGCACGCAAGTCGGGATGCTTTTGATGCCAAAGGCTTGGGCCAGTTGCTGTTCTTCGTCCGAATTGATCTTGACCAGCTTGAAGCGGCCTTCATGGGCGGTCTCGACCCGCTCCAGGATGGGGCCCAGCGATTTGCAGGGGCCGCACCATGGGGCCCAAAAGTCCACCAGCACGGGCGTGGTCATGGAGGCTTCAATCACCTCGGCTTCAAAATTTTGTATCGTGACGTCCATCATGGCGGGCAGTGTTCCGGGTTGTGTTTCGGCTCCGAGCAGAGCGAAACCTTAAAATTCAAGATTGATCACGAAAAGCACCCAATGACTCAAGCGCTCATCGGCGTCGTCATGGGTTCCAGCTCCGACTGGGACACCATGCAGCACGCAGTCCAGATTCTCCAACAGTTTGGCATCCCTCACGATGCCCGCGTGGTTTCGGCCCACAGAATGCCGGACGATATGTTTGCCTATGCACAAACAGCGGCCGAGCGCGGCTTGCAGGCCATCATCGCGGGCGCGGGCGGCGCAGCCCATTTGCCCGGCATGATCGCGGCCAAGACGGTGGTGCCCGTGTTGGGCGTGCCGGTGCAGACCAAGGCCTTGTCGGGCGTGGATTCGCTGCACAGCATTGTGCAAATGCCCAAGGGCGTGCCGGTGGCCACCTTTGCCATTGGCGCAGCCGGTGCGGCCAATGCCGCCCTGTTTGCCGTGGCCATGTTGGCCAACAACGACCCTGCTCTTCGCGTCAAGCTTGAAGCTTTTCGCGCCGAGCAGACCGCCATGGCCCGCGCCATGACCTTGCCCCCGGTAGGTGCCGCATGAACAAGCCCCTGAACAAGAAGCTTCACAAAGTGATGTTGCCTGGCGCAGTCGTCAACGGCCAACCCGCCACCTTGGGCGTGATGGGCGGCGGACAACTTGGGCGCATGTTCGTGCATGCAGCGCAGGCCATGGGTTATTTCACCGCCGTGCTCGACCCCGACACCGCCAGCCCGGCCGGGCTGGTGAGCCACCATCACATCCAGACCGATTACCTGGACGAGCAAGGCCTGGCCCAGCTGATGCAGCGCTGCGCCGCCATCACCACCGAATTTGAAAACGTGCCCGCGCCCGCGCTGGTCACGCTGGGCGCACACCGCCCGGTGGCCCCGGGTGCCGATGCCGTGGCCATTGCGCAAGACCGCGCGGCCGAAAAAGCCCACTTTGTGGGCTGCGGTGTGCCGGTGGCACCGCATGCGGTCATCGTCAAGCCCGAGCAATTGGCCGCTGTGGGTGAAGATTTGCTGCCAGGCATTTTGAAGACAGCCCGCATGGGCTACGACGGCAAAGGCCAGATCCGCGTCAAGACCCGTGAAGAATTGAGCGCCGCCTGGGACCAGCTCAAAAACGTGCCCTGCGTGCTTGAAAAAATGCTGCCCCTCCAAGCCGAATGCTCGGTCATCGTGGCGCGTGGAGCCGATGGGCAGGTGGTGAATTTCCCGGTGCAGCTGAACCTGCATCGCGAAGGCATTCTGGCCGTGACCAGCGTGTACGACGGCGCGGTGCCCGCCGATCTGGCCGCGCAAGCCGTGGCCGCTACCCGTGCCATTGCCGAAGGCCTGCATTACGTGGGTGTGCTGTGTGTGGAGTTTTTCATTCTCGAAGGCGGCCAGCTGGTCGTCAACGAGATGGCACCGCGCCCACACAACAGCGGCCACTACACCCTGAACGCCTGTGACCAGTCGCAGTTCGAGCTGCAGGTGCGCACGCTGGCGGGTTTGCCGCTCACGCAGCCACGCCAGCATTCCCCGTCCATCATGCTCAACCTGCTGGGCGATTTGTGGCCAGAAAGTGGTGCACCCGCTTGGGACGCCGTGCTGGCGCTGCCCGGCACCCACCTGCACCTGTATGGCAAGTTGTCGGCCAGGCCCGGTCGCAAGATGGGGCACCTGAACATCACGGGTGCCACGCCTGAGGCGGTTCGCGCCACGGCCTTGCAAGCGGCGGCGCTGCTGGGCATTGAAGCGTTCTGAAATGATCTTGATGGCAGACGAACGCGCCATTGCGCAGGCGGCACGCGCCCTGCGTGACGGCCAATTGGTGGGCCTGCCTACCGAGACGGTGTACGGCCTGGCGGCGCACGCCACCGACGACGCGGCCGTGGCCCAAATTTTTGTGGCCAAGGGCCGTCCGGCCGATCACCCGCTGATCGTGCATGTGGCCAGCGCCGCGCAGGTGCCGTTCTTTGCCGAACAGGTGCCCGAATTTGCGCAGCGCTTGATCGATGCCTTTTGGCCCGGCCCCTTGACCTTGATCTTGCCGCGCCAAAGCGGCGTGGCCACGGCCTCGGCGGGTGGGCAAGACTCGATTGGTTTGCGCTGCCCGTCACACCCGGTGGCGCAGGCGCTGCTGCGTGCGGGGCTGACCTTGGGGGTGCAAGGCGTGTCAGCGCCCAGCGCCAACCGTTTTGGCCGCGTGAGCCCAACCACTGCGGCGCATGTGCAGTCCGAACTGGGCCAAGACTTGCTGATTCTGGACGGTGGCGAGTGCGCGGTGGGCATTGAGTCCACCATCATCGACTGCACACGCGGCGAGCCGGTGCTGCTGCGCCCCGGGCACATCACCCGACCGCAGATAGAAGCGGCTTGCGGCCGAACGGTGCTGGACAAGGATGCGCTGATTCAAGCCGCCCCCCGCGCCTCGGGCACGCTCGAATCGCACTACGCGCCGCGTGCCAAAGTGCGCTTGATGTTGGCGCAAGACATCGACGCCAAGCTGCTGGCCCTGGGTCCGCATGCCAACAACCTGGGGGTGTGGTCGGCTCAACGCCCTGACGCCGGCGCAGGTGTTGTCTGGCGCGAACAGCCCACAAGCGCTGAACAGGCCGCGCATGATCTGTTCAGCGTCTTGCGCGATCTGGACGCACGGGGGGTGACACAAATATGGGTGCAGCTGCCGCCCGACACACCCGAGTGGGAAGGCGTGCGTGACCGATTGCATCGGGCAGCGGCTTGAGGCTTTTGTCCTTTTCAAAAAACAAGGCCCGCACTGAGCGGGCCTTGTTATTGGGGCTTGGGTGTTTACTTCACCAAGTCAAACAGACCTTTGGCTTGTGCATGGCAAAACGGTGGCTCGTAAGTGCCGTGGTAGTTGCCGTAATAAGTGGCAGCGTTTTCTTGAGTGACGGGGCCGTAAGTACTCACGATATACGGGTCCACATCGACCGAGGTCACGTTGCTTAAGCTTTTGTCGTCAAAGGCTTTTTTCATGACCGCCTGGTGTACGGCCGGTGGCACGGTGGGGTCGCCACTGCCGCCGCACAGCATGAGTTGTGACTTGGGCGTCCAGTCCAACAAATCGTTCTTTTTGGCGGCCAGGAAGGTGGCATTGTTGGGATTGGTCAAGATGTCGCTGCTGAACGCTGATTGAAACAGGGCATCGCGGGCTTGGTTGGGTGTTTCACCATTGATACCTGGCAGTTTGCTGCTGGTCACCAGCGTGGTGTAGTTGAGCGTGGGGCTGGGCAGCAAGCTCTCAACCCAGTCGGCGTAGGGGGCCTTGAAGGCGGTTTTGACATCGCTGTACAAATTGCCGTAAATCTTTTGCCAAGCGGTCACCAAATAGGGCACAAAGAACTGGTAACCCGCAATGGCGTCAGGCAGTTTCATGGAGCCCGACAGGTTGTACGGTCCTGCCAAGTGCGCTCCAGCCACCACGTTGATCTCGGTGGACAGGTTTTTCTCAATGGCACGGTGTGCGGCCATGGAGGCGTGCCCCCCTTGTGAGTAGCCGGTCAGCATGACTTTGCCATTGAGGCTTGCGCCTTGTGATGCCACGGCGTTGCGAGCGGCGCGAATCGAGTCAATGACCGAGGTGGCTTCGGAGTCTGCGTGCAAATAGGGGTGGAAGCTGTAATTGGATTTGGCAAAACCCAGGTAGTCCGTGGCCACCACGGCGTAGCCCTGACCGGCATACATGGCAGCCAGCAAGAAGGTTTCGCCGTCTGCCGGGTTGGCCAATGTGCGGGGTTTTTGCACGTCGGTGCCTTTGGCATAGGCCACCAAAGGTGCTGCAGCGGTGCAACCAGCGCCCGTGGGCAGCAACAAAACGCCAGAGGCGTTGGAGCTCTCGCCCCTGACGCCGGGGGTCACATAGTTGAGGGAAACCACCTTGACATCGCATTGGGCTGCCCCACTCAAGGGTCTTAAAGGACTACCGTCGAGCTGGGCTTTGGTCAGGGTGCCCAGCAAAACCGGGTTATCGATCAGTGCGCCATGTGGCGAATCGCTGCCGCCGCAAGCGGCCAGCAGCGCTGCGCCCAGAATCGAGATGCCGAACTTCAATGTTTTCATGGGGTGTCTCCATTGGATTTAAAAGAACAATCGTTCTTTTTTCACTTTAGTCCAGTGATGGCTTTCAAACCATGGGGTATTTACCGATCTGCCAGCGATCGAAGGGGCCAGGAGTCACCGATAGCGCAGCTTCATCACCAAAATCATCAGCGCCAAGCTGGTGGTGATGACGTTGGCGATGATGATGGGCCAGGCGGTGAGCAAGATGCCGTAGACCAGCCACAGTGCCACGCCCACCGTGAACAGGCTGTACATGCTCAAGGAGATGCCGCTCACGTCACGGGTGCGAAAGGTGTGCCAGGCCTGGGGCACAAAGCTGGCGGTGGTCAAGATGGCGGCCAAAGAGCCGACCCAGTCAATCAGGTTCATGTTCGGTCGTGTGTTGTGGTGAAGTGGGCCATGCGTTCAGGGGCGCTCGGTAGCCTGTCTTTGTGCAGACTGGCGTTTCGAATGGGGGGTGCTCGGGCTGGCCAGGGCATCTTTGTCGCGCACCGTCCATTCCAGCAATTGGTCCAGCGCAGCCCGCGCCTGCTGGGCGTTGGGGTGGTGGAGCACGGCCACCAAGGTGTAGCGCTGGCCGCTTTGGCCCTGCACATAACCGGCTACCGAGGCCACATCGCGCAACGAGCCGGTTTTGAGCCAGGCGTTGCCGATCACGGGCGATTGGGGGCTGCGCTCTTTGAGGCGGGCGGCGGTGCCATCCACCCCGGCAATGGCCAGCGAGTCGACAAAGTGCCTGGCGTGCGGGCTGGCATTTGCGGCCTGCAGCAAGGCGGTCAGGGCCTGCGCCGTGCTGCGCTCGCTGCGCGACAGGCCCGAGCCGTTGTCCAGCACCGGCTCGGTCTGCCCGGCAAAGCCATGACGCCACCACTGCGACAGGCGCAAGCGTGAGGCCTCAAAACGGCCGGGCGAGCCCAGTTCGCTTGACAGCGTCAGGAACACCTGCTGCGCCATCACGTTGTTCGAGAACTTGTTGATGTCCCGGATGATGTCGGTCAAGGGCAAAGAGGGAGCCTCCAGCAGCAGCCGGGCCGAGGTGGCGCGGGTGCCGTAGCGCACTTGTCCCGTGAGTTGGCCGCCTGCCGCCAGCCACAGGGCGTGCATGACGCGGGGCGCATAGGCCTCGGGTTCGGGGTAGGCCACGGGCCATTCACGTTCGCCGCAGCTGGCGGGGTAGTTTCCGGCAAAGCGCACTTGCTGGGCTTGGCTGAAGTCGGCTTGCAGCTGGCGTCGCCAATCGCTGCAAGGGGCGGTACTCAAGGGCACTTGGGTCGGGGCCAAGAAACCGGTCATGGGCGGTTCAAAGCGCACCTGCACTTGGCCTTTGGCCATGTCGGGTGTGAATTTGTACACCACCGCTTTGAAGTTCAGCAGCAGGCCATCGGGTGACACGTTGTAGGGGCGCAGGGGCTCGTCGTCGAAGGGTTCGCTGCGCTGGCGCACGTCAAACACGCTGCGGTCCAGCACGATGTCTCCGCGCACCTCGCGCACGCCAGCGGCCTGCACTTGGGCCAGCAGCGCTTGCAGGCGTTCAACCACGAGCTTGGGGTCGCCACTGCCGCGCACGATCAGGTGGCCATGCAGCACGCCATCGCGCAAGCTGCCTTCGGTGTAGATGCGGTTGAGCCAGACGTGATCAGGCCCCAACAGGTTCAACGCGGCGTAGGTCGTGAACAGCTTCATGACCGAGGCAGGGTTGACGCTGGTTTGGGCGTGGTGCGACAAGTGCCGTGGCTGGGCGTTGCTGGACGCGGCACCATTGGGCAGTGGGGCGATGAGCACGCTCAGGGCTGAAGGGGGAACTTGGGCCTTTTGCAGGGTTTGCAGGACATCCTTGGGCAGCGTGGTTTGGGCAGTACTTTGCGCATGGGCAGGCCAGAGCAAGGCGGCACTCAGCGCCAAGGCTGCACAGCCAGCCAGGGCCAGGGTGAACAAAAATGGGCGCTTGGCGCGGGAGCGGGTCATCGGGCGAGTCTAACGGGGACCGGTTCGATCAATGGCGATACAGCTCGCACCTGTGCAGCGGCCCCGTATGATTCGGGCCATGCGATTTTCTTCAAAAACTGTGGGCCTGGCTTCGGCGGTCATCACGGTGCTCATCTGGACCGGTTTCATTGTCATTGCGCGTGCCTCGGCGTCCCGGGGCTTGTTGCCTTTGGACATCGCGTTTGCGCGTGTTTTGGGGGCCAGCGCTGTTTTGCTGCCTTGGGCTTGGTGGCTCATGCGACCGGCGCGGCAAGCCGGGCAACAGGTGGGGTCTTTGTGGGGCTTGTCGCCCCTGCCTTTGCGCCCCACGGTGCAAACGGGGGTGTTGGGCGGGTTTTTGTACGCCATCTTGGCTTACACCGGCTTTTTTTATGCCCCAGCCTCGCATGCCTCGGTGCTCATGCCGGGCAGCTTGCCCTTGTGGACCACCTTGCTGGCTTGGCTGTTCTTGCGTGAAAAAGTGTCGGCTGTGCGGGCGGTGGGCCTGGGCTTTATTGTGCTGGGCGATGTGTTGGTGGGCGGAGCCAGCTTGCTCATGGCTTTTGACGGCGGCGAAGTCTGGAAGGGCGATTTGCTGTTCATGGCCGCAGGCCTGTGCTGGGCCAGTTACAGCGTGATGGTGCGCCGCCACGGCTTCGATGCGGTGCGGGCCACCATGGCCATCACGGCATTTGCCTTTGTGTGTTTTGTGCCCTTGTTTATTGTGTTGGTGGGTTTGTCGATTTTGCCCACGCATCTGCACCAGACCCCTTGGTCGGAAATTTTGTTCCAGGCCGTCTTTCAGGGTGTGGGCTCGGTGGTCATTTCGGGCATCACCTTCACCCAGATGGTGCGCCACTACGGTCCGGTGCGCTCGACCATGATCACAGCGCTGGTGCCGGGCTTGTCGGCCTTGGGGGCGGTGTGGTTTTTGGGTGAGCCCTTGCATTGGAATTTGCTGACCGGGCTGGCGCTGGTGACCAGTGGCATTTTGTTTGGCGTGCGCCAAGCCAAGCCAGCGGTCGTTTCGCCGGGAGCCGTTTCATCCGGGAGCAAGCCATGAGCAATCAGCCAAAAGAATGGCGTTGGTTGGCGTTTGACACCAGCACCGATGTGCTGTCTTTGGCGGTGGCCCGAGGTGATCGGGTCTGGACGCAAACCCTGCCCGGTGGCGCACAGGCTTCGAGTGGCTTGATTCCGGCGGTGCTGGCCATGTTGGCCGAGGCCGACATGGCACTGGCGTCGCTTGATGCGATCGTGTTTGGCCGGGGACCGGGCTCGTTCACGGGTTTGCGCACGGCCTGTGCCGTGGCCCAGGGTCTGGCGTTTGGGGCCGATTTGCCCGTTTTGCCGGTGGACACTTTGCTGGCCGTGGCCGAAGAGGCCCGCTTTGCGCAGTGCCAAGCCGGGCACCTGCAGCCCGATGCGCCGTTGACGGTGCTGGCCATGCTCGATGCACGCATGGACGAGGTGTACAGCGCGGCTTACCTTTGGCAGTCCTCGTCCGAGCCGGGGGGGCGAGTTCAAGGCCACTGGCAAGAGGCGTCCCCTTTGCAGGTCAGTGCCCCAGAAAAAATCCCCCTACCGCAGGGCAAGGCTGTGTTGTTGGCAGGCAATGCCTTGGCCGTTTATGGCGCACGGCTGCCGCAAGGCCGGCATGAAGTGGCTTTGCCCACGGCCGCCGCTTTGCTGCGTTTGGCCCCCGATTTGTGGGCGAAGGGGCTGGCTGTGCCGGCCGATCAGGCCATGCCCTTGTACATCCGTGACAAAGTGGCCAACACCACCGCCGAGCGTGAGGCCATGAAAGCCCAAGTTGCGAGCGCCAAAGCGGCTCCCCAGGCATGAAGGGCCCAGACATGAAGCCAGATGCCACACCACGGCAGGCCCCACCATCGCAGGCCATGCGCGATGCGGTCACTCTGGCCGCCATGACGCAAGACGACCTCGATGCCGTCATGGCCATTGAGCAAAGCGCTTACAGCCATCCTTGGTCACGCGGCAATTTTCGGGATTCGATCAACCCCTTGTTTGAGGCCCAATGCCTGTGGCTCGATGACGAGTTGCTGGGTTACTTTTTGGCCATGCGCGGTTTTGAAGAAATGCATTTGCTCAACATCACCGTCGCCCCGGCACGCCAAGGCCAAGGTTGGGGCCACATGATGCTGGAGGCCTTGTCGCTGTGGTCGCGCCAAGAAGGCGCCCAATGGCTGTGGCTGGAGGTGCGCCAAAGCAACCAGCGCGCCTTGCAGGTCTACCAGCGCTATGGATTCAGGCAGATCAGCATCCGCAAGGATTACTATCCCGCAGGCCGCCAGCAGCGTGAACACGCGGTGGTGATGAGTTTGAAACTGTGAGCCCCAACATGAGCGACCCGACCCGATTCGACCTGGACGACCGCCAACGCGCCATGCTGGCCGAAATGGGTGTGCGCGTGTGGTGGCCCAAAGCCGCTGCCGAGTCTGCGCCTCCCCCGGCGCACAGCGCACAAACTGTGTCCACGCCCAAAGCCGCTTCTCAGGCGCTTGCCCCTTTGGCCGTTTCACCGCTTGGGGACGCCGCACCCGAATCGCTGCCCGAGCGCCCAGCGCGGCCTGACGTGCCTCCAAAGCGGGTGTTGCCGGTCACGGCCGCCCCCTTGGGCGCAGTGCCCTCAGAGCGCCCGCCCTTGCCCCCAGGCTTGGCCGAGATGGATTGGTCGGGCCTGGAGGCCGCGGTCAGCGGCTGCAAAGCCTGTGCCCTGTGCGCTTCAGGCAAGCCCCCCATGTTGGGCGTTGGACGAGCCAAAGCCGCGTGGCTGGTCGTGGGGGACCCGCCCAGCGAGCAAGACGAAGAAACAGGGCAGGTTTTTGCGGGCCCTGAAGGCGTGTTGCTGGACAACATGCTGAAGGCAGTGGGGGCGCGACGCGCAGCTGGGACAGCGACCGGGGCCGTGCCAGTGGACGGCTTGGCCCTGGCCGAGGCGCACCTGACGCGGGCAGTCAAGTGCCGCCCCCCGAATGGGCGTAACCCCGAGCCGGGTGAGTTGGCGGTTTGCGCGGCGTATTTGTCTCGGCAAGTTGCGTTGGTGCAACCCCAAGTCATTTTGGCCATGGGCCGATTTGCCATTCAGTCCCTGTTGGGCAGCACCGAGCCCATGGGCAAGTTGCGGGGTCGCTTGCACGACTACCAAGGGGTGCCGGTGGTGGTGACCTATCCCCCTTCAAGCTTGCTGCGCAACCCGGCGGACAAAGCCAAAGCCTGGGCCGATTTGGTGCTGGCGCTTCAAGTGGTCAAAGGTTAAAAATCGGGGGTCTTTGAACAGCGACCGAGGCGTCCAGGGCTTGTCTCCTCGGTCGATTCAGCACTGACTTGGTCCGTTCTCAGTCCAAGCTGCCCATGGCCTCGCCCATGACGATGGGCCGGGTGGCTGTCCAGTCCTTGTTGAACTGCATCACACCTTGGGGGAACAGCATGACCACGGTGGAGCCCAGCAAAAAGCGGCCCATTTCTTCGCCTTGCGCCAAGGCGATGTTGCCCATTTCGTAGGTCCACTCGCGCACCTTGCCGGGGCGCGGCGGGTTGACCACCCCGTGCCACACGGTGGCCATGCTGCCCACAATGGTGGCGCCCACCAGCACCATGACAAACGGGCCGTGCTCGCCTTCAAAAACACACACCACCCGCTCGTTGCGGGCAAACAGGCCGGGCACGCCCCGTGCCGTGGTCGGATTGACCGAAAACAAATCGCCCGGCACGTAAATCATGCGGGTCAAGCGCCCGGCACACGGCATGTGGATGCGGTGGTAGTCGCGTGGGCTCAGGTAGAGCGTGGCAAATTCACCGTCCTGAAACTGCGCCGCCAACGCGGCGTCACCACCCACCAGGGCGCGTGTGCTGTAGCGGTGGCCCTTGGCCTGAAACACCTGGTCGCCAGAAATCGGGCCGCACTGGCTGATGGCCCCGTCCACCGGGCTCACGAAAGCAGCATCGGCCAGGGGCCGTGCGCTGGCCTTGAGCGGGCGTGTGAAAAATTCGTTGAAGCTCTTGTAGCTGGCCGTGTCCGGGTTGGCCGCTTCGCTCATGTTCACGTTGTAGCGCTTGACGAACCAGTTGATGATGCCGGTCGTTGTGCCCCCCCACTGGCTGCCCGCCACCCAGCCCGCAAAGGCGGTCAGGGCTTGTTTGGGAATCAGGTACTGCGGCAAAACCGCCAAGCGGTCAGAAAAGGAGCTGGACATGTGGGGGCCGCCGGGGCGGTTCAGAAGAAGGCCCTGATTTTATCGGGCAGCCCAGCTGGCGTTGCCGCAGGTCCATGTCGGGGCTGAAGCCGCCGACCTACAAATACCGCCCTCGTAGGTCGGTACCTTCAGGTCCGACAATGTCCACTGTGGCGCAGGTTCATGTCGGGGCTGAAGCCGCCGACCTTGTATGATTTTTCTCAATGCCTTTGAACGTGTTTTTCTTTTAAAACATGTTCAAGACATGACCGAGGGGCACCTCGGTCTGAGTGCTTGGATGCCGCCGCC
>NKIP01000024.1 GCA_002256145.1 Comamonadaceae bacterium PBBC1 | reverse complement strand
GTCACGGCACCAGTGACCTACCGCGATGTGGTGGGAAAGGCTTGAATGTTTGGGGGCGGCCGTAGAATGCGTGTACTGGGGATTCATCCAGCATTTTGGAGTTGCTGGAGCTAAGTGGATACCCCGTGCAAATAGACAGCATCGGGTGATCAACATGCACAGTTTTTACGAATTTTTTGCTGGCGGCGGTATGGCACGGGCTGGACTGGGGTCGGATTGGCAATGCTTGTTTGCCAACGACATCAGTGCAAGCAAGGGACATTCTTACAGCGCCAACTGGGGTGACGAGCACCTTTCGGTCAAAGACATTTACGACGTACAGGCCAAAGAACTTCCGGCAAATGCCGACATGGCATGGGGCTCGTTTCCATGCCAAGACCTTTCACTGGCAGGCGATGGTGCTGGGCTTGAAGGTGAACGCTCAGGTGCTTTTTGGGGGTTTTGGAAATTGATCTGCGACCTCGATGCCGAAGGCCGTAAACCCAAGATGGTCGTTTTGGAAAACGTATTCGGCGCACTCACTTCGCGGGATGGCAAAGACTTCGAACTGATTGCCAAAGCGATCGCATCACAAGGCTACCTGGTGGGTGCCATGCTGATCGATGCCATTCACTTTTTGCCCCAATCCAGGCCACGCTTGTTCATCGTGGGGGTCGATGCCCATCTGAAATTGCCTGAGTTCTCGCACACCCACACCCCCAACCCCGCATGGCACCCTGCCGCCATGATCCGAGCGCACAACCGTTTGACGGGTGAGGCCAAAGCTGCATGGCGTTGGTGGTCGGTCCCGCAAAACGAGAAACCCCTGCTCACCCTTGAGAGTTTGATTGAAACCCATCCGCAAAGTGTGCAATGGCATTCAGAGCAAGAAACGCAGCAACTGCTGGGCATGATGGCTCCTCTGCACCGCAGAAAAGTTCTTGCAGCGCAAGCATCGCCATCACCTCGCGTGGGCACCATTTACAAACGCACACGCGACGGCGTGCAAAGAGCAGAGGTTCGCTTTGACGGCGTTGCCGGATGTTTGCGCACACCAGGAGGTGGCTCCAGCAGGCAAACCATCATGGTGGTTCACGGCAACAGCATCAAAAGCCGATTGATTTCATCACGCGAAGCGGCTCGTTTGATGGGCCTGCCAGACGACTACAAACTGCCCGCAAAGTACAACGAGGCTTATCACCTCTTGGGCGATGGGGTGGTGGTGCCCGTCGTCACACATTTGAGCCGACATCTTTTATTGCCCATTGCCGAACTGAACCACTCGTCAAGCCAACAAAACATGCGGCGGGCACGCAGGGCTTGATGCCTTGCTCTATTTTGGTTGGCGCAAGACCCACCGCAATCGCCTACATAGAAGCCGCATCCCCGCTGAATTGAACCCCGCTTGCCTAAGCCCGCAAGCTCTGCTGCCGAATGTGCTGGTAAACCAATTGCGCGACATCCGCTTTGTCTTGTGGCGTGTAAGGGGGGCTCGGGCAGTGACAGGTAGACCTGATCCATGATGAAGATTTCCACCTCGGCTTGGGTCTGCTCTTTTTCGGTCCAGCGGTCGAGTGGGGCAATGACTGCCGTCATACTACACAGCATGTTGGCTTTTGCTCACGAAACGCATGCCTTATCTGTTCGTACAAAAACCACCACACGCAAGCGCTTGGGCACTTCATGACCGAAATTACGCAACATCAGTGCCTCGCTCGGCCTAGACCAGCGCTGACGGCACCATCAGCAAGGCCTTGATGCGGCTAAACACCACACGCGACAAAATTTCATATCGGGGCGCGGTCGATCAGGCGGCTTGGCCGTGGAGGATTTCTACCGGAAGTGCGCCGTTGGCTCTGGCGTCCAGTACGACGACTTCTACGGCAGTGCCATCAGCGGCATAGCTGACATGTGTGTTCCAGTCCTGCGACACCTCGCGTGCAATGGGTTTATCCGAGAGATGAATCACCAAGATGTCATCTTGGTCGTAGTAGGTGGTTTTCATGGGTTAATCCTCCAATACAAATTCGTGCATGACGGTTTTAACGACCACGGCGTCTTCGAGGACCAACACCGCACAGACCAAATTATCAGTTCGCCCAGGGAGATTTTTATACGCCCACAGATGGGTTGGGTCTTTGAACCGTGTTTCACCGGTATGAATAAAGTAGGTTTTCGCCACATCAAATGGCCTGTCACTTGGCGCAAACATTGCCGGGATGGGCATCCGGTAGCTCGATGAAGTTGACCAGCGTTTGCACCAGCGAAGGCGGCGTGAAAAATTCGCCGTTGTCTTGCGCGCCCTGCATGGCGAACTTCATCAAGAAATATTCGTAAATGCGGCCAAACACATCGCCCGTGGCGTTGCGTAGGGCTTCGCTGTCAAAACAGCGCAGCAGGTTTTCGAGCAGCTTGTTGTCAAAGCGGTCGTAGTCTTTGGGCAAGCTGCCTTGCAGCGGCGCAAAGTCAGCCTCGATCGCATTCATGGCGGCTACCAGTGCGCCGCCCAGGCTGGCGCCCGAAGGCAGGTTGAGCAGGGTGTTGTAGCGTGCGGCCTCAGGCAGCATCAAAGCGCGGCGCTTGATGAAGTCGCCCTTGACCAGCGGGCGCTTTGGCATGGTGCCCGCCGCCTGCGCGGCCTCAATGGCTTGCAATGCGGTTTGGTATCGGTTGGTGGCGTGCCGCAAAAAAATCACGCCCAACACCGGCATGGAATATTCGGTGGCCGTGAGGTTGGAGTTGGCACGGAGCTGATCGGCGGCTTCCCACAGGCTGGTTTCAATTTGCGCGATGTTGTGGAAGGCGTTGGCGGTCATTTAGGCGGGGGCTGATTGTTGTTTTTGGGGGTTTGCCAGAGGGGCTTTTGGGCGGGGTGGCCAGCGGGGGCGTGAATGATTATGCCCGGCTTTGGTTGGGGGTTGGGGTGGGATTGGGGGCTAATGGGGGGGGTTGCACGCAAAGGTTTTTTGTAGCTAATTTATCGTATTTATTTGGGTATAGTTGTGCGCTACATACTGCCGCGCTGGATGGTGCGGGAGGGAGGTTGCAAGGGGTTGGATGCCGGGTTTGGTCTTCAAATTTAGTCCTGCATGCACAGACAGCACCTGGCCCGAAACCCATGGCGCAAGCCGCTTGCAATGATTTCAACAAAAGGATGTATCGACACGGGCCGGGTGTATCAACCGGGTTTTGCGGTCTACATCACGTTAGAAGGCTAAGTCCTTGTCAGACGATTTTGCGCCGTCTACGGTCTCCGTCGTACAGACCGCGTTTGCGTCGGATAGGACGACGCGGGTTGAGTCCGTGACCTTGGATTCCAACGGGCTCTCAATCTCAGTGTCTTCACAGCTCTGGGACGCAAGGGTTGAGTTTGAACAGACCTATGGATTTCGAGTTCTGGACGAATTGGACCTAACGGAATTCTGGTCGCGTTGCACACTGGAAGATGGCTGGCTCTTTGAAGTGACCAGCGGCGGCTGGAAAGAACTTGAACTGAAACGTCCGTACTTCTATTCCGGGCGCCAAGACTGGGTACGCGAGTACCTTGTCGTCGGTCTGAATGAATGTGTTTCCGTGCTTACCAAAGATGAGCCTTCAGTCTTGGTCGCTGCTCCTTCTAACCCCTCGCTCCAGCCGACCGCCTT
The DNA here is from genome assembly GCA_002256145.1 of Comamonadaceae bacterium PBBC1. Taxonomy (GTDB): domain Bacteria; phylum Pseudomonadota; class Gammaproteobacteria; order Burkholderiales; family Burkholderiaceae_C; genus Limnohabitans_A. Next base: position 51,286 of record NKIP01000024.1, on the reverse strand, counting down.
CGGCTGCAACTGAGCTCAAACGTTGGGCCTCGCCAAAATACCATATGCCATATATGAAAAGAATTTTCTCCATTCTGGTTGCCATTCTCGTTGTTTGGCAGATATTGGGCTGCGTCGCTATGAGTACTGCCAGCCAGAGCATGTACTTTGATGCGCAGTCAAAGACTGGACTTGTTATATTTGGGGTTTCTCCCAGCTACAGGGTGGGAGTCACGAAGGGTCTGCAAACCGAGTCCGAATTCAATAATTCGGATTTCAGTTTATTTGAGTTCAATATTGCTCCAGCCGGAGGTTATGTTGTGTCTGCGGTATCGCCTACGAAGGCGGGTGAGGTTTATGCGATGCTGCAGATTCTGCCTAATGGATTTAGTGGCCCCGCATACAAGGTCTGTAACGGCCTAAAGTCGGCGACTTTTCAGGCTGAACCTGGCAAGGTGGTTTACCTTGGGGAATTTAATTATTACATTGAAAAAGGTAAATTAAAAATACGTCAAACAACAGATATTCAAAAGGCTGCGGAGTACCTTAAGGTAAATTATCCTCATATCCAGGTGGAGCCTGTCTATGTAGAGCCAACTTGGCTCACGGTAAAGGGTCTAAATTGCAACGCTGGAACTATATCTATTCCGGTGGTGTTGCCTTCGATCAGGAGATGAGGCTGGGATATATTATAAATTGCTGCTGACTACCTACTAATTCTAAATCGGGCAATAAAATACGGTTAACCCTTAATTTCAGCGGATCGCTTACGGCACCTGCTGACTTCCAACGTTAGTCAACTCTTTTAACATAAGGAAAAATCTATGAAATTTGCCTATGTACTCATCTCTTTTTCCATATTGCTATCGTCATGCGCAAACAACAAGGCAGTAACAATAGTCCAGACTCAGAGTATCGAGCCTTTAGAGGCTATTAAAGCATTTGAGGCTATTTGTCTAAAAACTGCACCGTCTTTCTCAGGTGCAGCACAAGTAGCCACTGCATTTGGTATTACTGCAATTACCAATTTAGGCTTTATGAAAATGGGCTTCAATAAAGACCAAAGTATGGGGATTCAAATCAAGTCCGACAAAGAATGCGTTATTACGACTCCTTCTCAGCGCATTAATGGGCTAACGACTCAATTTCTAGGCGCAGTTAGTCGATACGCCAATGCACCATCTTTGGATAAAGTACCCAGCAAAGTCAATATCAATGGAGTACCCTTCATATTCCACCATGATCGCAAGGGTGGAGAAGCCTACGTCATGCTAAAAGCAAATGGCTAACCACTCTATCGAGGGGACAAATAACGGCGGTTCAGGTTTGGGCTTTCTGTCCAAGCTTGTGCCGCCGTTGTCTGCCCTTCGTGTCAAACGTTATGCATCACCGGTACTCGATATGCGAACTGCACTTGCAATAATCTTTGCTTCCGTCGTCAGTGCTTGTGGCGGCAGCGATTCCAGATCAGATGGCGGCAACGTGCCGTTCACTACCGTTGAGCAATCCTTCTGGTCGTATGTCGAGTCGAATGAGGGAGTAGTAGCTCGAAATGAAACTGAATTCGATGCCATCTGGGTAAGGCATTCCGGTGGCCGACCATCGCCTGCACCTCCAGTCGTCGATTTCAACGTGAATCAAGTCGTCGGCTACTTTCTTGGATCTCGATCCAATGGGTGCTATTCGATGTCGATCACGCACATTACGCAGGACCACGATCGTTTGGTGGTTTCATACAAGGAGCAAGTGCCGGTCGCAGGGGCCGTTTGCCCTGCAGTGGTAACCAACCCCGTTCATTTTGTAGCCGTTCCGCTATCACCGTTGCGGGTCGAGTTCGTGGCAGAGTGAAGTGCTGCCTACCGGGTGTTTGAGCCAACTCGCAACGGCTGGTCACTCCTGGCCCCCATTTCATTCTGGGCCTTCCGTGCCCAGCCGTCGCTCGCTGCTCAGCTTCAACGTTAGCCCGCAGTAAGAGAGTCAATCTATGTCCACATCGCCAAAGAAAATTGCAGCATCTCTTTGGGAGTATTGGTCTCCTCGCGTCATCGCTGAAGTCGATGACTCGTACATCAAGGTCGCCAAAGTTCATGGATCATTGACATGGCAAAGTCATACTGATGAGGATGAACTGTTCCTGGTTCTCAATGGTGACTTGCAAATCGAGATGGAAGATCGAACGGTTGAACTCGCGGAGGGCGATATGTTTGTCGTTCCAAAGGGCGTGCGCCATAACCCAGTTGCAGAACACGAGTGCCACATCATGCTCATTGAGAAGAAGTCCACACTGCATACGGGCGATACGGTTACAGAGAAAACGCGTTCGTTGGCAGATCAGCTTCGCCCAACATGAGAGCATTGCAAATGCGGCTTCATCCAACTTGCGGTTCAAGCGGCGCGCGCGAAATGCGGGTTCGCTTCGTGGTTGCCGATTCGTGTGCGCCCGCTTAACCTAAACGTTAAGAATTTTATGGGTGTTGATTTTCACATTACTCGTGCAGAATTTTGGGCCGAGAATGAGGACGCACCCATTACGGCTGAAGAGTGGCTGGAGTGCATAAAAGCCGATCCTGAGCTTGATTTAATTTCTGAAAATGGCCCTTACTACGCCCGATGGTTTGGTGCATCCGCTTACGAAGAACCTTGGCTTAATTGGATGAATGGGGACATATGGACGAAGTGGCCGGATACTGCCCTGTATTTGAAGATGCTGGATATTGCCAAGTATTTTGGAGCCACAGTTCAAGATGACGATGGCACCGTCTACGCATTACCAACTGAATATAAATTCGACCCAAACGTTAAATTTTTATTGCCAATCAAAAAGAAGCCATGGTGGCAATTTTGGTTATGCCTGAAATGACCTGCCCCCTTTATGCCGGTTATTTCTTTTGATCAGGTTTTTGACGGAAAAAAGCCTGAATCACTGCTGCAGTTGGAATGGCAGCAAGGATCACAGCGACAGTAACCTGTCCGTGCAAGGATGCCCAAATCGCCGCGACAATACACGTCAACGTCACCAGAACACCACAAACTTGTGCCAGTAAGTCACTCCTGAAAACGGCTTTGCTTTGGTAGTCACCAATTTCAAGCTGCCGACGCTGAGCTGCAATATTGGCTTCCAGTGTCTTATTTTCTAACTCACGTCGGTGTTTCGACTCATCCTCAGCCAGTTGAATCAATCGGTGTGCGGCGCCAGGAACAATTCGGTCAAACCCTTCAAGAATTGATGGAGGCGGAATAGGCCCTTGGTAATGCGCCGTCGTCAGCTGAACGGGTTGAACTGGCACCCCGATGGCAGGTGCGGCCTTGGCCGCTGAAGCGGAGGGAAGATCCGATGGCTTATGGCGTGGTTTTTTGGTCATAGGCTGCAATGACTTTATCAAAATCAAGTCCTATGGCGCGCCAATCAGAAGCAAGCGCTTTTGAAACATCGACGTTGGGGATGTCAACCGTCAAGACCGATGGAAGATTTGGCAAGTCTTTGACATGGTAGATGTAAGCAGGCGCGGCCATACCCTTGAGAAAACCTCTCAGTAAGGCTTTACGCGGAGTTTGGGCGAAGTCGAGCGAGAACATGAGTCAATCATTCTACTGAGGAACAAAGCCTCAACACTACTACAAAGATGGGACTTTGACACGCATGATGATTTACAAACCATGTTGTTGCTTTTCAGGGTCCGCAACAAGACCCCATGTGTTCGAGCAACCCAACACGCTGCATGGAGCCAACCACGCCACTGCGTTCGGAGATGCGTCACCTAACCCCTGCAGAAAAGCCAAAGGTGGCCCAAAAACAACTGTGCATCAGGGCAACACGGCTTGACTCACCCTAACCGCCAATACCCCCACCCCACCCGCATCCCCGTGGTGATGGCACATAACCCCGCAAACCCATACGCCAACACCGCAAAGTGTTCAGGCCAGATGCACATGGCGGCGAAGACGGTGATGGTCTCGGTGGCTTCGGTCAGGCCGCCCAAGAAGTAAAAGCTTTTGCCCGGCAAGGCGGTATCCGTCAGGCCGCGTTTTTCGGCCAGTGCGGCAAAGGCTAAAAAGCTGCTGCCGGTGCCGATGAAGCTGGCCAGCAGGGCTGCGGCGGGCAGGGCGTTGGCGCTGGGGTTGGCCACCGCAAAGGCCAGGGGGATGGCGGCGTAGAACACGAAGTCGAGCGCGATGTCCAAAAAGCCGCCCGCGTCGGTGGGCTGGGTCAGGCGGGCCACGCTGCCGTCCAGGCCGTCGAGCAAGCGCGAGGCCAGCAGCAGCGTCAAGCCCCACCACCACGCTTGCATCGCAATGGCCACGGCGGCAGCCATGCCGATGGCAAAGCCCAGCCAGGTCAGCGTGTCGGCGCTGAAACCTGCGCGCACCAAACCGCGTGCGGCAGCGTTCAGCGCGGGGCGCAACAGGGTTTGGGCGTGGCGGTCAAACATGGCTGGGGCTTTCTTCGGTGGCGGCACGCAAATGCACCACGCGCTGCGGGTCGGCCACGTCTTGTTCGTCGTGTGTGACCAGCACCACCGGGATGCGCCGCTCGCGCACATGCGCAAACACCCACGGGCGCAGCTGGGCGCGCAAGGCGGCGTCGAGTTTGGAGAACGGCTCATCGAGCAGCAGCGCTTGCGGCTCGGCCAACAAAGCGCGCATGAGCGCCACGCGCGCACGCTGACCGCCGGAGAGCGTGGACGGGTCGCGCTCGCCCATGCCAGTCAGTTCGGCTTCTTGCAGTGCTTGTTGCACGCGGGCTTGGCGTTGTGCGATGGAGAGGCTGGTGCCGTTGGTGCCACTGGCGGGGACGGCAAACAGCAGGTTCTCGGCCACCGTCATGTGCGGGAAGAGCAAGGCGTCTTGAAACACCAAGCCTACGCCCCGTTGGTGGGTGGGCAGGTGCGCAAGTTCGCGGCCATTGAGTTGCACCGAGCCTTGCAACTGCAGTGGCTGCAGCCCTTCGGACACGCTGGCCAGCGTGCCCGCTATTGATGCCAGCACCGAGCTTTTGCCGCAACCGCTCGGGCCCATGAGCGTGAGGATTTCGCCGGGCGGCACATGCAGGTGCAGGCCGCTCACCAGCGCGTGATGCGCGCTGCCCAAGCGGTCGATGTGAACGTGCAGGCCGTCGTTCATGCCGTGATGCACGGCATCTTGTGGGTTGTCGGTCATGGTGGGGCTTTCATGGGGGCGATCTTGTCAAATCGGCGGGGCCTGCCCAGCCACGCGGCCAGCGCAAAGGCCAGGATGGGCAAGAGCATTTGCAGCGCGGCGTAGGCGCTCATGAGCGAACGTTGCGCGCCCGCGGCCAAGGTGACGGCTTCGGTGGTGACGGTGGCAAAGCGGCCCGCGCCCACATAGAGCGTGGGCAGGTATTGCGCCACGCTGACCGCAAAGCCCACAGCCCAGGCCGAGGCGATGGCGCGTTTCAGCAAAGGCCATTTGATACACCGCAGATACACCCAACGGCCATGGCCCAAGCTGGCCACCAGCGCGGCTTGGCGCGGGTCCACCGCCTGATACGCGGGCACCAGCGCCAACAGCACATAGGGCAAGACCATGACCGCGTGCGCCAGGCTCAGGCCCAGCCATTGGCCCTCCAAGCGGGTGTGCAGCGCCAGGCTGTACAAGCCCACCACCCACAGCACCGAAGGCAAGACCAGCGGCAACAAGAACCAGGGTTGCAAAGCCTGCTGCCAGCGACGCGGAGCCAGCTCCAGCCAAGCCACCGACCACAACAAACACACACTGGCCGACGCCACGCCCAGGCCCAAGGTGGTCCACACGGTGTGTGCGCTGCTGGCCACTTGTTGCCAGGCGCCCAGCGTCCACAACTCGGGCCACACTTGGGGGAAAGGCCACACGCCTGAGACACTGCCCACGGTCAGGGCGAACCAGACGGCGGCGTAGGTGGTGAGGATCAGCGTCCAAACGACATTTGGCGGCCACCCCCCCACAAAACCTGGCTTGGGCAAGTACGCTGCCCAAGCCGCCATCAGGCGCTTGCCATGCCCCAACATTCGCCGCGAGGGCGCGGCTCCTACAAGTCCATCCTTGGGTGAATGCGGCAGCACCATACCGATCAAGCGCTTGCCATGCCCCAACATTCGCCGCCAGGGCGCGGCTCCTACAAATCTACCCCCCACCAACACCGTGCCCGTCAACCACCCCGCCGCCGCCACGCCCTGCGATTGCGTGAGCAGGTCGGCATCGCTCAGCCATTGCCAGGCCAAAACCGCCAAGGTGGGCGGTGTGGCGGGGCCGATGATGAGCGCCATGTCGACCACCGTGAGGCCGTAGGCCAGCACCGCCAGCAGCGGCCAGCGCAGGCGCGGGGCCAGTTGCGGCCAGACGATTTGTGCAAAGGCTTGTGCGGGGGTGCGGCCCAGGGTTTGGGCCAGGGCGTATTCGGCCTGCCAGCGGCGGCGCAGGTCTTCGCGCTGCATTTGGGTGGCGGCCACCCACAACAAAAACGGCACCTCTTTGAGCCACAGCGCGAGGATCAGCCCCAGGCCCCACGGGTCTTGTGTGGTGAACCACGGCGGCGGTGCGTCAAACCCCGTGAGGCCCGGCGACACCAGCCGAAGCGCCCAGCCGCTGGGCGAAAGCCACAGCACCAGCCCGATGGCCATGGCCGCGTGCGGCGTGGCCAGCAAGGCCGGCAGATGCGACAGCCAGCGCCCCAGTTGTTGGCGGATGAAGCCGCTGGCCAGCACATGCGCCACTGTGATCCAGGCCAATGCGGTCGAGGCCAAACCGGTCCACAGCGTCATGCCCCAGGCGCGCCAGGTTTGCGGGTCGGCCCACAGGGCTTGCCAGGCGGCGGCGTCCAGCATTTGCGCACCCACCGCCCACAGCGCCGCGCCAATGGGCACGGCCGCCAGCAGCGCCAGCAACACCGAAGCGAAAAATGCCAAGGCGCTCACAGGCCAACGTTGAGCTGTTGCCCGATGGTTTTGTGGCCCATGGCTTGGGCCAACCCCGCCACTTGGCAGCGCTCGGCGTTTTGGTGGGGCAACGGCACGTCGCAGCCCGGCAGGGTTTGGCCCAGTTCAAAAATGCGTGAGGTCATGGGGTTTTCCATTCGGTTGTGGACGAAGTATCAAGCAAACGGGTTGCGGCAACGGAGGGGAAGACTACCGTGGTGTTCATGAACCTCTGGGAAAATGCCGCGTGGGTGGTCGGGCCACCCGCCAAATTCTCTGTGTATGCCCTCAACCCGCTTGCCGACCCCTTCATGAAGGAGCCCTCTGTGGCCAAGTTCAAACCTGCCCCTCAGGGTTACACCACGCCCTCAGGCCAGCCATGGCCGCCCATTGACACGCATGCCAAGGTGGATGCCAACCCGCAGGACAAGCGCCCTGTGGACGAGGCACGGGTACAACAGGTGTTGGACATGATGGTGCTGCTGTCGCAAAGCACCACGGCCGCCGAGATGACCCAGCTGTTGCGACTGCATGGCGACTTGGTGGGGTGGACGGGCTCGGTGACTGAAACCAGCGTGCGTGCCCAACTGGTGGTTTTGCGCGAGCGCGGCTTGGTCAACCATGGCTACAGTGGCCGCCAAGAGTTGAACTTTGCAGCACCGGATACCCGCAAGAACCTGGTGCGGATCTACACCACCGTGCAGCCCACGGCGCTGTGGCCACACATGGTGCAGCGCCTCAACACGACTCGGCTCAACACTTGGGCGCTTCAGCCAGAGCGCGTGGCTTTGGGCTATTGCGTGGTACGGGCCCACCTCTGGTCAGGGCGCAGCGAGGCCCAGGCCGAGGCCATGCTTGCACCCCACGCACTGGCGAGCTACCTGCCGCAATGGGCCGATCAGATTTTTGAAGATGCCTGGTTGCCCGAGTTGATGGGCCAGGCCGACCCCTTGTGGCTGCAAAAGCTGTTGCTCACGGCCCTGAGCAGCATGGACGACCCGAATTACCCCTTGGCCATGGCTTGGCTGGAGACCGCGATCCCATCGGGCCGCTTGGTGCCGCAACCCATCACGCGCCTGGCCTTGGGCATCTCTATGGCGGGTGACGCGCGCGGCGCGCAGCTCACCGCCCTGCTGGGCCCGGATTGGTGCTATGTGCCCGAGCTGGCGGGTGCCATTGAAGGCCTGCAACTGCTGCAAGCGGGCGACCACGGTGGCGCGCGTCAGGCCTTTGCGGCCAATGGCAAAGCGCTGCGTGCGGCCAAGGTCAAATGGGCCGAGCTGCTGCCACCTTGGCTGCAGCAGCTCGAACTGCTGGCCTGGCTGAGCAGCGACGACCACAAAGATTGGGAGGTGGCTCGCAAGCTGTGTGTGGCAGCGTCTGGCCGCCGCCAGCCGGACATCAACGACGGTATTTTTGGCGTGTGGGTTCAAGCGATTGATGCGCGCATGGGCAAGTCGCCTTGGCCCCCGCACTTCACCGACTATTTGAAGCGAAACATCAAGGCTGAATACTTGCTGCAATTGGCCTGGCTGGGCAAGCCTGCCGGTGAGCCGCCCAACGACGACAAGGTCGCCATCACGCTGGCGTTTCTCAAAAACCAGTGCCTGGGCAGCCTGCTGGCCCCCACGCTAGAGGCCTGCGAGCGCCTGGGCTGGCCCTGCGCTGAATGGGCTCACCCCGTGGCGGCAAGGCCCGCACGCATTTTTGGGGCACCGCCTGAGGCTTGGCGCGACGCACTGCAAGCCATTCTGAACCTCAGCGCCTCCAGCGACCCTGCCGCAGTGGCCGACAAGCCTGCGCTGCAATGGGCGTGGAGCCTGAGCATCGATGAACAGGGTCGCCCGATAGACCTGAACATGTTGGAGATGAGCACAGGGGCGCGTGGGGCCGTCAAGCTCAAACCCCTGGGCTGGCTGGCAGCCCAAAAGCGCCAAGGCTTACCCGCCCGCGACAGTGCGGTGCTGCGCCACCTGCAGCGCCCACGCAACAGCACCCAGCCCGTGCTGAATATCACCGGCGCACTGCAAGCCCTGAAGGGCCACCCCCTCCTGATGCTGGAAGACGCGCCTCAGCAGTGGCTGGAGATGGTGCACGCCCAGCCGCGATTAGTGGTCAAACGAGAAGGCGACGGCGCAAACGCCAGCTATCTGTTCGAGATTGACCCGCCCATCAACCTGAAGACACCGCCCCAGTTGCCCGAGCATTTCAATCTGTGGGGCGACGACCACTATGCCGCTGCAGAAGACCGGGCCCAGTGGCGCATCGTGCGCGTGAGCCCTGGAGTGGCCAAGCTCATCCACATCAGCCCGGCGCAGCAGCAGGTGGCCGACCTCATCACCAACGGCTGGCGGGTGCCCGCCCAGGCGCAAACCGAGTTGAACGCCGCACTGCAAGCCTTGGCCTCGCACTTTGAATTGCAGGGCGATGCCCAAACGGGCCGCCAAGTGCCCGCCGAAAGCCGTTTGCGCGCACAACTGGCCCCTGCAGGCGAGGGCCTGACCCTGCGCATGGTGGTGCAACCCTTTGGCGACTATGGCCCCCTGGTGGTGCCCGGCATGGGCCGTGCCCGCATGGTGTGCGTGCACGAGGGCGAGAGCCTGTGGTGCGAGCGCAGCCTGAGCGAAGAGCGGCGTTGGCTGACCAGCGTGCTCGAAAGCCTGCCCATGCTGGACCCCGAGCACAGCGCCGACCAAACGGTGTTGCTTGACACGCCCGACGAAGCCTTGAGTGCGCTGGACCAACTGCCGGGCCAGCCCGGCGTTGCCGCCATCGACTGGCCCAAAGGGCGCGCCGTCAACATTCAGCAAGTTCACAGCGCGCAAATGTCGATCACCGTGGGCAGCGGCCGCGATTGGCTGGCGCTGGACGGCGAGGTGCAGCTCGACGAAGGCCGGGTCATGGGCCTGCAGCAGCTTTTGGCCCTGATGCGCGGCAGCAGCAGCCGTTTTGTGACGCTGGCCGAGGGTCAGGTCCTGGCGCTCAGCGACCGCCTGCGCCAGCAGCTCAAAGACCTGGACGGCCTGTCACAAAGCAGCAAGAAGGCGGGCCTGCAACTGCCGCACGCCGCAGCGGCCTGGCTGAGCGAACAGCTCGATGGGGTGGAACTGAAGGGCGACAAAGCCTGGCGCGAGCGCGTGGACGAGCTGGCCAAAGCCAGTCAATGGGAGGCCCCCGTGCCGCGCACCCTGCAGGCAGAGTTGAGAGACTACCAACGCCAAGGCTACCAATGGCTGGCGCGCCTGTCGCGCTCGGGGCTGGGTGCATGCTTGGCCGACGACATGGGCCTGGGCAAAACCGTGCAGACCCTGGCCCTGCTGCTGCAACGCAGCAAGGCAGGGGCCGCTCTGGTGCTGGCACCCACCTCGGTGTGCAGCAATTGGCGCGACGAGATCCACCGCTTTGCACCCAGCCTGGAGGTGCACATTTATCACGAGGCTGCAGACCGCCGCCAGGTCTTTGCTGAGCTCGGCCCCGGCCATGTCTTGGTGGCCAGCTACGGCCTGGTGCAGCAAGACAGCGAAGCCTTCACGCAGGCCGCCTGGGCGACGCTGGTGCTGGACGAAGCCCAGGCCTTGAAGAACGCCGCCACCAAACGCGCGCAAGTGGTCAGCCAGCTGCAGGCGGGCTTTCGCTTGGCCCTGTCGGGCACGCCGGTGGAAAACCGGCTGTCTGAGTTGTGGTCGTTGATGAACATCTTGAACCCCGGTTTGCTGGGCTCGGCCAGCCAGTTTCAAGAACGCTTTGCCGGCCCCATTGAGCGCCAGCAAGACCCGGCGGTGCGCCAGCGCCTGCGCCGCATCATTGCGCCCTTCTTGCTGCGCCGCACCAAGGCCCAGGTCTTGCAAGACCTGCCGCCGCGCACCGAGATCGTTCACCTGGTGCAACCCAGCGAGGCCGAGCGCGCCTTGCAAGAAGCCATGCGCCGCCAAGCCCGCGAGGAAGTTGAAAAAGCCGCCCAAGACAAGAAAGGCCCGCAAATTCGCATGTTGGCCGAACTGATGAAGCTGCGCCGCGCCGCTTGCGACCCGCGCCTGGTGGTGCCCGAGATGGGGCTCTCCGGGGCCAAGATCAAGGAATTTGAACGCTTGGTGCAAGAGCTGGTGGCGGGCCAACACAAAGCCCTGGTGTTCAGCCAGTTCACCGACTACCTCAAGCTCTTGGCCGAGCGCCTGGAGGCCCTCGGTGTGGCCTACCAATACCTGGACGGCAGCACCCCGGCGGCCGAGCGAGGCAAGCGGGTGGCCGCCTTTCAGCAAGGGCAGGGCGAGGTGTTTCTGATCAGCCTGAAGGCGGGTGGCTTTGGCCTGAACTTGACGGTGGCCGACTACGTCATCATCGTTGACCCCTGGTGGAATCCGGCCGCCGAAGACCAGGCCAGCGGCCGTGCCCACCGCATGGGCCAGCAACGCCCCGTCACCGTCTACCGCCTGGTCACCCAAGGCTCGGTGGAGGAGCGCATCTTGCAAATGCACCACGACAAACGCAGCCTGGCCGACAGCATGCTCAACGACCAGGACGGCTCAGCCGTGCTGGATGCCTCCGCATTGGCGGAATTGCTCAAGGATTGATCAGGCGTAAGCTATTTTTGCAGGTCGGTGGCTTCAGCCCCGACATGGGTTGCAGCCAAGGGCTTTGTCGGGGCTGAAGCCACCGACCTGCGAAACACCAGCGTCATGTCACACACCGTAGCGGCGGGTCCATTCTTTTTCGAGCGCATCGACCCAAGAGGCGTGCGGCTCGGGCAGCGCGGGGGCGCTTTGCGTCAGTTGCCCGGGGCGAACGGTCGATGCAAAGCGTGCACGTTCGGCTGCAGGCAAGCGCGTCACATCCAGCACCGTGGGGTCGCCCCACACATCGATGTCGGCCTTGCGGGCTTGTGCGGCGGGCGAGAGCAAAAAGTTGGCCACGACTTGTGCGCCCGCTTTGCTGGGCGCGTTGTACGGAATGGCCACAAAGTGGGTGTTGCCAATCGTGCCCTTGGCGAACTGCCAGCTCTGCACCGTGACGGGCAGGCGTTTGGCAGCGATCTCGTTGGCCGCTTCATTGGGGTTGAACGTCAAGGCCATCACCAACTCACCATCGGCCATCATCTGGCGCACGGCGGCCGAGTTTTGCGGGAACTGTTTGCCACCGCGCCACAAATGCGGGTGCAGCGCATCCAAAAAGCGCCACAGCGGCGCAGCCTGCGCCGCCAAAGCCGCAGGCGTCACGGGCTGGACCAGCGCTTTCACGTCCTGCGCGTGTTCGATCAAGGCCTGCTTGACGAAGGTGGTGCCATGAAAATTGGGCGGGCGCGGGTAGGTGATGCGCCCGGGTTGGCTGCGGGCCAGGGCCAGCAACTCGGCCATGTTTTGTGGTGGTTTAGGCAGACGCTGGGCATCGGCAAAAAACGTGAGCTGGGCCATGCCCCAGGGCGATTCGAGGCCGTCAGTCGGCACCGAAAAATCGACCAGCGTGGTGGGCTTGCCCACGGTGTCTACCCACTGGAAGTTGGGCAAGGCTTGTGCGAAGGGCGCAGACAACAAACCATCGCGCTTCATGGCGGCAAAGTTCTCGCCGTTGATCCATACCAGGTCCACCGTGCCCTCGGTGTCTTTGCGGCCAGCTTGCTTTTCGGCGCGAATGCGTTTGACCACATCGGCCGCATCGCTGATCTTGACGTGCTGCAGCTTCACGCCAAAGTCGCGCTGCAACTCAGCCGCTGCCCATTGCAAGTAGGCGTTGATGCGTTCGCTGCCAGCCCAGGCGTTGAAGTACACCGTCTGGCCACGGGCGGCACGCTCGGTGTCAGCCCAATCGGCCTTTTGCGTCTGTGCCCAAGCGGGGGCGACCAAGGCAGCTGCTGCAGCGAAGGCTTGGCGACGGTTCAGACTAAATGACGAATGGGTGATGGCAACTGGAGTGGAATGCATAACTTGAGATCGCAAAAGATCAACGGAGGATGTCTGTCGGCCCAAACTGTAGACCATTCAGGTGTTGGATTGCAGGAGCTGCCGAGAAAACAACGTATTCATCGACAACCGACCCGGCCCCATGAAAACCAGCGGCAGCAGCATGGCGATGTAGATCACGGGCAGCTTGAAGTTGCCAAAACCGTCGTTGGTCAGCGCATAGCCCTTGAGCAATTCACTCAGGGTGGACCAGGACTCGGGCCAATGCACACTGAGCATGGCCACAACGGTGAGCACGATCAGCGAGGCTGAGAAAAAGCGTGTGCCCAATCCGATGACCAAAGCGATGGCACCCACGACTTCAAAGCCTGTGGCCAAGGCCCAGTTGAGGTCGGCAGGGATCAAATGAAATGGCCAGGGAAATTGATCTTGGATGTCGGTAAACCAGTTGCTGCCGTGCAGCTTTTCAAAACCAGCTTCGCCAAATTCCCAAGCCAGCAGCAATCTCAAGCTGAGCAGGCCGATCCAAAGACCGAGCAAATCGAGTGCATGGATACCGCGACGGGCGAGTTGAAAGGTGTTGTTCATGTGCGTGTTCCCAATAAGACGCCTTGCTCGCGCAGGCTGATGAGGAGTTGTTGTCCAAAGCCTTGCAAGGCTTGCGGGTCGGGGTGCTTCATGTCGGTGGCCAGTTGCGCAAAGGCTTGTTGGCCGCTCAGGGCTTGGTCCAGCAGACTCAGCACATGGGCCGTGACGGCATTGATTTCGGCAAATTGCACATCGAGTTGCGCATCGCGGAACACCACCAAAAATGTGGGCTCCGCCTGGCGCGGCTGCCAGTCGGGGCCAATGCGGTGCACGGGCCAGGGGCTGACCACATCCACCCGTGCGGGGTTGAGGCACACGCTTGACAGCATCATGTCGCCCTGCGGGTCGTGCGGGGGGGGCGTAACGTCCATCACATCCACCGCCAGTTCGGCCCATTCATAACGGGCCAGATCGGCCAGCCAGACCGGCAAGGGCTGGGCGATGTGGTGCTCGCTCAGGTAGCGCACAAATTCGCGTGGGATCTCGCGAAACCAGGGCGTGTGCGAAGGCCAGTCGCGGTAAAAGGTGCGGCACAGCCTGCGCCAGCGGGCTTCGCCCAGCAGTTGGCGGCTGACCGGAAAGCAGCTGTCCAGAAATCCGCAAACGTTGTTGAACAGCAGTTCGCTGTAGACGCGCATGCGTCGCCCGGGCACCCCGGGTGGGCGGCGCGTGTGGTGCGGGTCGCGCAGGTGCGCGGCCATCTGGTGCTGGAATTTTTGGAAGGCCAGCATCACGCCACCTGCCTGTTGACGAGTTGGGTTGGGGATTGGGCTTGCGCGCCGAAGGCCTGGTGCTGCAAGTGCGCAATGTGCGCCACCTCTTGCATCAGGGTGGGCAGATCGGGCATGTTGAAGTCGCGCTCCAGGCAGGTGGGCACCGGGCGGCCGATGCGCTGGTAAGCGTCTTGCAGCAGTTGCCAGACCGGGTCGATCACCTCGCTGCCATGGGTATCAATGACCAGGCCGTCTTCTTCTACATAGTGCCCGGCCACATGCACATAGCAGGTGCGCTCCAGCGGCAACTGCGCCAGATAGGCGTGTGGGTCGAAGCCGAAGTTGCAGCTGTTGACATAGATGTTGTTCACATCCAGGTGCAGCAGGCAATCGGCCCGCTCGACCACGGCCCGCACAAATTCAGGCTCGGTCATTTCAGCACCCGGGGGCGCGATGTAGGTGGAGGCGTTTTCCACGCCGATGCGCATGCTCAGAATGTCTTGTGCACGGGCGATGCGTTCGGCGGTGTATCGCACGGCTTCTTCGGTCATGGGAATCGGCAGCAGGTCGTACAGGTGGCTGTCGTCAGCGCACCAGGACAGGTGTTCGGTAAAGAGGGTGATGCCGTGCGTGCGCATGAAGTCTCGGGTGCGGCGCAGCAAGGTTTCGTCGAGTGCACCGGGGCCACCCAATGACAGCGACAGGCCGTGACACACAAAGGGGTAGCGTTCGGTGAAGGCGCGCAGCGTGTGCGCAGAACGACCGCCCATACCGGCCCAGTTTTCTGGGGCGATTTCGAAAAATCCGATCTCGGGCGGCACGGCTTGCTGCAATGCCGGGATCAACTCACGGCGAAAGCCCAAACCGGCTGGATTGAAAGTTGTATGCACCATGTTCATCGCCTTGTATCGGTGTGGCGTCAGCGAACGCCAAGCACACCGTGGTGTGCACAGCATCCGCTGACTGCTTCAGTCTTGAATCAAGATTTCTTGGCACCGCAAGAGCCTTCTTTGGCTTTCTTGTCAGCGCCGCACTTGGCTTCGCCACACTTGCCGTCTTTGGCCTTGGTCGCGCCTTTTTTGGCAGCACCGCACTTGGCTTCACCGCACTTGCCGTCTTTGGCCTTGCTGTCAGATTTCATGTCGGCCTGGGCCACTTGGTAACCGGTATCCAGTGTCTTGGCGGCAAAGGGGTTGCCTGCAGCGTGAGCGGGCATCAAGGTGGCTGCGGCAAAGGCTGAGCCCAAAGCGATGGTGATGAGGTGTTGTTTGTTCATGAAATGCTCCTGAAAGGTTGAAGGTGGGGTTGTTGACCGCTTTGAGCTTTACCGCGTGGCACTTGTTCATCGCTGTCATGGTGTAATCCGCCGCAACGCGTTCAGAAGTTACACATGCCAATCGCTATTTGTTTCTTTTTGTATCTGTAACCTTTCCATCTCTTGAGACGAACTCACTGCATGAGCGAAAGCCTGTTCAACATCGAAGCCGCACTGCATGCGTTGTGGGTGCAAGCACTGCAAGGCGATGCCGCCAGCTACCAACAGGCATTGACCAGCATGAGTGGTCATGTGCGGCGCTTTCTGCAAAAACGGATGCAATCCCAACTCAGCGATGTCGAGGACCTTGTGCAAGAAACCCTGATGGCGATCCACCAAAAGCGCCACACCTACCAAAGCGACCAGCCCCTGAAGGCCTGGATGTACGCGATTGCGCGCTACAAATGGGTGGACCATTTGCGCGCACATGGTCGCCGCGAGGGGCTGCACGACGACATCGACGACTGGTCTGAGACCTTGGCGGTGGACAGCGAAGAAGAAGCCAGCGATGCGCACAAAGACCTGGAGGTCGTGTTGGCCGATTTGCCTGCGCGCCAACGCGAGGCCATCGAGCACACGCGCTTGATGGGTTTGTCAATCACCGAAACCGCCGAGCGGACCGGGCAAAGCGAAGCTTCGGTCAAAGTGAACATCCACCGGGGCCTGAAAACCTTGATGGCCAAATGGGGAGCCAAAGCATGAAAACCAATGACCTGATTGCCTTGCTGGCCAGCGACACGCTGCAGCCGCAAAAACCTGTGCGCCAACAACTGCTGCGCCAATTGGTGCTTGGCGCGGTGGTCTGTGGCGTGCTGTTGTTGACCGTGTTTGGCCTGAACCCGCAGATGGACCAAATGGCGGTGCATCCGGCCTTTATCACCAAGATGCTGTGGCTCACGGCCTTGATGGGTTTCAGCTTGTACGGCCTGTTTCGTTTGGCCAGACCTGGGGTGGGGGCGGGTCACACGCTTGTGGGTCTGGGCTTGGCCTTGTTGGCCATGGGCAGCTTGGGTGTCATGCAGTGGCTGCAAGCCGATGCGGGCGCACGCTCGGCGCAGTGGATGGGCGGCTCGTGGGAGGTGTGCTCGGTGAGCATCGTGGCGCTGTCTTTGCCCGTGCTGGGCGCTTTGCTGTGGGCCTTGCGCCAACTGGCCCCAACGCGCCCCGCCTTGACGGGCGCGGTGGCGGGCATGCTGGCGGGCAGCTTGGCCGCCAGCATCTATTCACTGCATTGCCCCGAAACCAGCCTGACGTTTTTTGCCGTCTGGTACGCCGGCGGCATCGCCTTGGTGTCGGGTGTGGGCGCGGTGTTGGGTTCTCGAATGCTGCGTTGGTGAGATGACATCGCGGCGCGCCGCCGTCTTTAAACCGCGCCAGCCAAGGGCAAGTTGAGCAACAGGTTTTGAGGTTTGAGCTTGAGCAAGCCCTGCTCGTTCATGGCCAGCCCCAGATACACCGGTTTGCCCTGCACATCGGCACGCATGTCTTGCGGATTGTCAAAACGCAATTTGAACAAGCTGATGAGCTGCTGCTGGCGTTTGTTGTCCAGCTCGACGCCTTGGTAGAGGTCATTCAGCAAAGCGGTCGCGGTCACGTCCAGCCCCACATGCCAACGCCAAGCCGGGTCGTCGACTTTTTGCACCGGCTCAATGCTGACGGCCACGCCCAAAAAGTGCTGCACCCAGCGGGCCAAAACCACCGACAAAGCCTTGAGGCCTGAGCGGGCATTGACCATGCTCAAAATCAAACCGTGCGGCAATTCGTTTTGGAGTTCGTGCGTCATGTCGAGCAAAAACGCATAGCGGCCCAGGCCCTCACGCTGCGCAAAATAGCGCTCGGCATTGTCCGCGTGCAGCACCTTCACATCAACCGCCTTGAGCGTGGCACCGCCCTCCATCAACAGACGCCCCATCTCGCCCAATCCGCCTGTGGCTTTGAGGCTGTCCAAAGTCTCGCTGTCGCCGGACAACACGCGGCCACCTTCGATGGTGATGCGCTGGCGGCGGAACAACAACTCGGCCGCACGCCAGACCCAAGCGTCCTCCACATCGGCCAGCACATTGCAGACGATGGCTTGCACCACCAGATCGATGAAGAGCGGGGGCAGCTGAATATGGCCGCTGTGCTGCCAGGCCATGTAAGCCGATTCCAGCGAACCCGCAGCTTGCACGTCGTCCCGAAAACGCAAGAACAGTTGGTAGTTTTCCCGCGCATCGTCGTCCTTGAATGCACTCAATTGCGCGGGCGCGACCTGCACCAAGGGGTTGTCCAACAAGGCCTTGTGCAAACGCTTTTCGGCTTGACACGATTCGGGCACCAGCGCCAGCTCGGGACGCTGCAACCACAAACGCCAATAGTCGGGCGTCGCGCTCATCCAGCCGCGCGTGTCGCGCCTCAGGTGTTGGTGACCACAAACGGTCCAGAAGTTGTGCATGGCTTACCTTTTAATTAACCTTCGCGGACCATCCCCCATTGCCCCGAGGGCGGGGCTCCTGCAAATGGCCATCGTCCCTGCGAATGGACCGTGTCAACCGACCCAAACCACTCGGTTGCTCAGCTCGTTCGGGTTCACGTCATCGGGCTGCAGGGGAAAGTGTTCGACCAGCAGCGCCGAGACTTCTTGCAGCGCCTGTGTCAGGCCACTTTCAAAGTCGCCGCTTTGCAGGTGCTGGCCCAAAGCTTGGACCACCGATTGCCAGTGTTCATCCGTCACATGACGGCTGATGCCCCGGTCTACCACGATTTCGACGCAGCGCTCAGCCAACATCAAATAGATCAACACACCATTGTTGTGCTCGGTGTCCCACACGCGCAACTTGCCAAACCACGACAGTGCGCGCTCACGGATCACCATAGGCAAGGGGGCTTCGCGCCCCGCCCGCCACAGGTCCTTGTTGGGCAAGGCGGCTTCGACGCACACCACAATTTCACCACTGTGCCGCGCTTCGCTCGCGCTCACCCGGGCCTGCAGTTGCTCGGCCATGGCCGGTGGTACCGCCCGCTCGGCGGCACGCTCGGGCATCCAGCGGTGTCGCCACCAACGTGCCCCATGGGTCATCAGCGATTCGTGCATGTCACCATCTCCCGGAGGCACCACCGCCCCCAAAATCACCACCACCGCCCGACGAAAACCCACCGCCGCCCGAACCACCCCAAGTGCCCGAGTGGCCACGTCCACCGCCCCAGCCGGGAAAGTCACCACCACGCCCCTGGCTGCGGCGCACAGCCGCGCTGGGCAGTGCCTGCATGAACAGCGCCAACATCAAGCCCAACAAGGCGGCGATGCCTCCCAGCCAAAGCAGCCCCGTCACGCTCCAAACCAAAACACCCACCACGCCCCCAGTGGCCAATGCGCCCACGCGCTGACCCAACACCCGGCGCAACACGCCCGCCACGGCAGGCAAGGCCACCAGCAACAAAACCGCCAAGTTCAGCCAATCCACCCCGGCGTCTTCGCTGGATTGGGCTCGTTGAGCACCCGTCTCGGGCAAAGGCAATGCCTCGCCCTCAATACGAGATTGCAGATGCGTCAATCCTTCACGCAAGCCACCCGCCACATCCCCTCGACGAAAAGCGGGCGTGATCACCTGGTCAATGATGCGTTGGGCCGCCAAGTCGGGCACCGCGCCTTCGAGTGCCTTGGCCGGGGCAATGCGCAAGCGGCGGTCATTGAGCGCCACCACCAGCAACACCCCATCGCCCACCTGGCGGCGACCGATTTTCCAGGCATCGCCCAAGCGCTGGGTGAAGTCGCTGATGTCTTCAGGCGCAGTGCTGGGCAGCAGCAGCACCACGATCTGGGTGCCGCGTTGCTGCTCAAAGGTTTGGAGTTGCTGCTCAAGGGCGGCCACATCGGCAACGGCCAACGTGCCGGTCTGGTCCATCACGCGAGCGGTGAGGGCTGGCACAGGCACCAGCGCCTGCGCCCACGCGGGCGACAAGCACATGGCGGCCCAAACCAGGGCACAGAGCCAAAGCCTTGCCAAACCCTTGCGCAAGCCCCAACGAGCACGATCACCCATGAGCATGGGAAACATCACAGCGGTCAGGCTCACTTGCCGAAATCCACTTTGGGCGGCGCACTGATAGCCGCTTCATTGGCCACCGTGAAGTTAGCCTTGGGCGCATAACCAAACACCTTGGCCGTCAAGTTGGTCGGAAAGCTGCGGGCCAAGACGTTGTAATCCTTGACGGCAGCAATGTAGCGGTTGCGCGCCACCGTGATGCGGTTTTCAGTGCCTTCGAGCTGCACACGCAAATCCGCAAAACCCTGGTTGGCCTTGAGGTTGGGGTATTGCTCGGACACCACCATCAAACGCGACAGGGCGCTGGACAATTGGCCCTGCATGGCCTGAAACTGCTGCATCGCCTGCGGATTGGTCAGCACCTCGGGGGTGATCTGAAAACTGGTGGCCTTGGCGCGTGCCTCAATCACCTTGGTCAGGGTTTCCTGTTCAAAATTGGCCTCACCTTTGACAGTGGCGACGATATTGGGCACCAAATCGGCTCGGCGCTGGTATTGGTTGAGCACTTCAGACCATGCCGATGAGGTCTGCTCATCCAGGCGCTGAAAATCGTTGTAGCCGCAGCCGGTCAAAGTCATGACGACCAAAAAAGTGCTCAGCCAAGCGCTGATACGGGGAGCCAATCGGTTCATGGGGACGCTTTCTGCTGGAAATGGAAATAAACAAATGAACCCATTCATGCGGGCTCTCGGTCCAAACTTGAAGACTGCGCCCAACCACACCCGCTTTCAAAATGTGGACCAGCCCTCGTTTTTCAAGTCTTAATGGGGATTTTCGCGGGTGAGCCGTTCTGCAAAAGAAATGCCAATGGCAGACAACACAAAGGTGAAGTGAATCACCGCCACCATGGTGATGACTTGGATATTTTCCAAGCTCAAATCGCCACTCAAATAGGTCTTCAGGGCATGAACACCCGAGATCGAAATGATGGCAAATGCGAGTTTAAGCTTCAAGTTATAGGTGTTGACATGGTCCAGCCAGTCAGGTTTTTTCATGTCCGTTTTGTCGAAGTGCCCGGTCGTCACAAAAAGCGACACACCGGCCAGTGCCACCACCCAAACGAGCTGCGCCACCATGGTCATGTCCACCAACTCCAGCACCTTGATGATGAGATCGATCTTCTGCAGATCAGCAAACAGCAAGGTGTTCATGAGCTTGTAGGTTTCAAGCAAAAACTTGCCCAGGATGCCAAAAATAATGCCCACCAAGCCAACATAAAAAAACAACATGGTGAAACGCATGCCGTAGAGAAATGCGCCCACACTGGAGAGAACTTTTTCCATTTTTTCCTTGATAAAAAACAACCGCATCTGTTCAATGAGAAGTGCGGACAAGCACCCAGACCCTCAACACCCTGTTGCCCATTCGCCATCAAACCCGAACTGGCCATTGATCCTACATGAGTCACAAAGAGGTGTTATTTGGACTGGAATTCACGCTGGACCTGTGGCTCAAGCCCCTCTCACAACCGAGGCATAAAACTTGTGAAGCCACCCACAAGCTGCCTCGGTATGGAGCCGCCTCAAAGCACTTTGGCCAGTTGAGCCTTGACACGTCAAAGGTTAGGAGCCAACAAACGCTGCAGGTCTTTGACCTCAACGCCGCTGCGCACCGCAAGGTCTTGTACCTGGTCGTCGCCCACTTTGCCAACGTTGAAGTACTGCGCCTCAGGGTGGGCGATGTAAAAACCGCTCACGCTGGCCGCAGGCGTCATGGCCAGGCTTTCGGTCAGGCCCATGCCGATGTCTTCGCATTGCAGCAGCTCGAACATGGCCTTTTTGGCACTGTGGTCGGGGCAGGCCGGGTAGCCGGGCGCGGGGCGGATGCCTTGGTATTTTTCGGCAATCAGTTCTTCGTTGCTCAGTGGCTCGCCAGCAGCGTAACCCCACAGGTCGGTGCGCACTTTTTTGTGCAGGCACTCGGCCAAGGCTTCGGCCAGGCGGTCGGCCAGGGACTTGAGCATGATGGCGCTGTAGTCGTCGTGCGCGGCTTCAAAGGCTGCGGCGCGTTTGTCGGCACCGATGCCTGCGGTGACGGCGAACACGCCGACGTGGTCTGGCGCTGTGCCTTGCGGGGCGACGAAGTCGGCCAGGCAGCGGCTGGGGCGCATGACGCCTTCAATGCGTTGCTTCTCGGTTTGCTGCCGCAGGCCGCGCCAGGTCATGGCGACTTGCTGGCGTGATGCGTCGGTGTAGAGCGCGATGTCGTCGTCATTCACGCTGTTGGCGGGGTACAAGCCCAGCACCGCGTTGGCCGTGACCCAGCGGCCGTCGATGATTTTTTGCAGCATGGCCTGGCCATCGGCAAAGACCTTGCGGGCCTGCTCGCCCACCACCTCGTCGTCGAGGATCGCGGGGAAAGGCCCGGCCAAGTCCCAAGTCTGAAAGAAGGGGCCCCAGTCGATGTATTGCGCGATCTCGGCCAGGTCATAATTTTTGAACACACGGCGGCCAATGAACTTGGGCGCGGCGGGCACACCTTGTGACCAGTCGATCGGCGTCTTGTTGGCGCGGGCCTGCGCCAGCGTCCACATGGGGGTTTGCTTTTTGTTGGCGTGTTGCTCGCGCACCTTGTCGTAGTCGTTGTTCAAGTCGGCGATGAACTTGGCCGCTTGCTCAGACAGCAAACCCTGCGCCACGCCCACGCTGCGCGAGGCATCGGGCACATAGACGACTGGACCGGTGTAGTTGGGCGCGATCTTCACGGCGGTGTGCACGCGGCTGCAGGTGGCACCGCCAATGAGCAGCGGCATTTGGCGTTCGCGGAAGTACGGGTCTTTTTCCATCTCAGATGCCACGTACTGCATCTCTTCGAGGCTGGGCGTGATCAGGCCCGACAGGCCAATGATGTCGGCGTTTTCTTCTTTGGCCTTGGCCAGAATTTCGTGGCAGGGCACCATCACGCCCATGTTGACCACTTCAAAGTTATTGCACTGCAAGACCACCGTGACGATGTTCTTGCCGATGTCGTGCACATCGCCCTTGACGGTGGCGATGACGATCTTGCCCTTGGCTTTGACGTCTTGGCCCGCCGCTTCTTGCGCCAGCTTTTCGGCCTCGATGTAAGGCAACAAATGCGCCACGGCCTGCTTCATCACGCGGGCGCTCTTGACCACCTGCGGCAAGAACATCTTGCCCTGGCCGAACAGGTCACCGACCACGTTCATGCCGTCCATCAGCGGGCCTTCGATCACATGCAGCGGGCGACCGCCTTTGGCCAAAATCTCGCGATACGCCTCTTCGGTGTCGTCGCTGATGAAATCGGTGATGCCGTGCACCAAGGAATGTGACAGGCGCTGCGCCACGTTCACGGGCGCATCGGGCGTGCCGCGCCAGGCCAGCTTGGTGCTCTCGTCTTTGGCCGCGCCCTTGGCGCTGTCGGCCACTTCAACCAAACGCTCGCCCGCATCGGGCCTGCGGTTCAGCACCACGTCTTCGACACGCTCGCGCAAAGTCGGCTCCAGATCGTCGTACACGCCGACCATGCCCGCGTTGACGATGCCCATGTCCATGCCCGCTTGGATGGCGTGGTACAGGAAGACGGTGTGAATCGCCTCGCGCACCGGGTCGTTGCCCCGGAATGAAAAACTCACGTTGGACACGCCACCCGACACCTTGGCACCCGGCAGGTTTTGCTTGATCCAGCGCGTGGCTTCGATGAAGTCGACGGCGTAGTTGTTGTGCTCTTCGATGCCGGTGGCAATCGCAAAAATGTTGGGGTCAAAAATGATGTCTTCGGGCGGAAAGCCCACCTCGTCCACCAACACGCGGTAAGCGCGCTCGCAAATCTCGATCTTGCGTTCGTAGGTGTCGGCCTGACCTTTCTCGTCAAACGCCATCACCACAGCGGCCGCGCCATAGCGCTTGACCAGCTTGGCCTGACGCTTGAACTCTTCCACACCCTCTTTCATGCTGATCGAATTGACGATCCCCTTGCCCTGGATGCAGCGCAGACCGGCTTCAATCACCGACCACTTGGAGGAATCCACCATCACCGGTACGCGGGCGATGTCGGGCTCACCGGCCATCAGGTTCAAAAACCGCACCATGGCCGCCTGGCTATCGAGCATGGCTTCGTCCATGTTCACGTCGATCACCTGCGCGCCGTTTTCGACCTGCTGACGCGCCACGGCCAAGGCTTGCTCGTACTCGCCGTTCAGGATCATGCGTGCAAAAGCTTTGGAGCCGGTCACGTTGGTGCGCTCACCCACGTTGACAAACAGCGAACCGGTGCCGATGGAGACAGGCTCCAGACCGGACAACTTCATGGGAGGAACAGACAGGATTTCAGACGCGACAACAGACACAGGCTCACCTTGGGCTTA
This sequence comes from Comamonadaceae bacterium PBBC1, assembly GCA_002256145.1. Classification (GTDB taxonomy): domain Bacteria; phylum Pseudomonadota; class Gammaproteobacteria; order Burkholderiales; family Burkholderiaceae_C; genus Limnohabitans_A. The sequence continues at coordinate 27,537 of NKIP01000024.1, read as the reverse complement.
CAGGTGAGCGTCGTTGTGCAAGATCATTCAGACATTGAACGGCCCCAAGCCTGACCTGCTGCGCCTAGACGGCGGCGGGCTGCAACGCTCCTTGGGAAGGTTGGGATTTTAACCGTTCAGGCCTTCGGCCCTGAACCAAAGACTCTCTTGAATGTCGTGTGCTTGGCATCCCGCCAAGTTCGGGTCATATCGCCATTCGCTTCCAGCGCCTCGTAAATGGCATGAATCAATGCATCATCCACCACCTTGGCCGTCCGAAGTTTGGCCAGCAACTCGTAGCCATGCCAGACCTTGATGTCTGGAAAATCCTTGACCAACTCGTGCATGCCCAAGTCATCGGTCACAACAACAGCAGGCCTGACTTGCCCAAACGCCAGCAACCAGCAATCAGCTTCCCCTGGTGGTGACCGCCCATTTGAAGTGAATCTGTCCAAATCCATCCGAGCCCAGCCCAACAAGACGCTTTGCGCGGCTTCAACTTGCGCCTTTTCAGAAGCGGTCAATTTGACCTGTTTGGCTATCCGCTCCTGCGCATGCTCGGTATGGTCAAACCACGGATTGCGAAACTGCAGATGCGGGTTGCGGTGCACCTCGTCTTCGGTGACTTTGAGGATGGTCAGTACATACGGCACCTGCCCGAACTTCAACCCAACAAAAGGCCTTACTCGCTTGGCCAGCCGAAGGTAAGTATTGGTGTCGAGAAGGACAAGCGTCGTCAATCGATCAACTCCCCATGCAGTGCTATCGCGTCTTGCATGGGTATGTCCATCACCTGTTGGATATAGCCCGTCCCTGTTTCTTTGTTTTTGATCATCCGTTGCAACGACTCGAAAAATGCACTCTTGAAGGTGTTCTTCGTTGCAGCGATGTATGCCCCGGGCTCTGCTGGCACAGGTGCAAACAACTCTTCGCCCATGGTTTTGCCACGCTGAATCTGGCGCATCTGATGGATTTGCTCAGCCGTGTGGCGCAGTGGCGGCAAATCCTGGGAATGGGCATACCGTTTCACCTCTGAGAACACACTGAAAAGAGAAATGCCGTATGCCTTGGCTTGCTCCGTCAACACCTTGCCTTCAGCCGTTTTGTTAACGGTCCTGGCATGCTCATAGGTCTTGCGAGCCACCGCCATAGGAAACAGCAAAGCCCCTGCAAAGGCATCGGCAAAGTCTTCTCCTGCATCTTTGCCCGCCAAATCGGGGGTGTAGACATGCGCCAGCTCATGCGCCATCCAGAACTTGAAGTCTTCCTGATGGGTGTCGAGATTCAAAAAGATGAACGTGACATTCTCTTGTGGCAACAAGATATGCAATGCGTTTTTGTGGTTCTGTTTTTGGCCCCACAGCACGGGGGCGACCACTGCGCCATTGGCCGCAAATTCACCAATCAGGTCGTGATACGCCACAGCAGCCTCTTCACCCAGACCCAAACGCGCACGGACTTGGCTGACCACCGTCTGCAAAGGCTCGTAATCGGTGCTGGGTGCCGTCAATTGCAGTCGCAAGGCAGGCATGGGCGGCAAGAAAGGCACCAGCGCCTTGAGCAAGGCGCCCATCACCATGGCTTTGTCAATGTGGGCGTCTGTGGTTTTGGCACCTGCTTTTTTGCGGAACGCGACCACAGGCTGGCCGACCGTGTCGGTCTTGACCAGCTTGTCAAAACCCAGCTGCAACGTGGTGGCCAGTTTGAGCAATTTGTCAGGCCGAGGAAAGTCTGAACCCCTGAGCCAATTGGTCACAGACTGCGCCGTGACACCCAGCGCTTCGGCCAGGTCTTTTTGCTTCCACCCACGCGCTTGCAGTGATTGCTTGATGTTTTCGCTGTGGATAACTTTTTGCATAGGCGAGGAATTATGCATCACAAACGTGATAAATCAACTTTAATCAACTTTGACTGGGGGAATTCCAATTCACAAACACCGTCTTCAACCGCTGCACCGTATGCCGCCACTTGGCGGCGCGGGGTTGGCAGACGGTGTTTTGGTTTTTGTAAAATCAGCGCTGCACGGCCCCCTTCGGCGGAGCGCTTCGGCGTCAAGCTGCTTGGGGGTTTTTCTTCAGCACAGCGTGCATAAATGCCGTTGATGCGGCTAGATTCTTGTCTAAATTTATCGTGACGAAGAATTTAGACATCAATCAAATCAATGACTTAGCCGAGAAAGCAGGGCTTTCTTAGCTAAACCTGATGAAGCTTTGCGCGCTTTTAGACAAGACCCGCACGGTCCATCAAGCAAGCCCGGATCAATGTGCCTGAGCGAACTCAAGAATCTGCTGATCGCTGACAGCCGTGACGATTTGCACGCGCTCTGCGGCCAAATCTTCACTGATTTCCTCAAAAGCCCGATAAGCCCTTGTATCAAAAGCAGGAGCAGTGACAGGAAACATCACGCTCTCAGGCAGTGCCTGGCGTTTGCGTAAGCGGCGAATCTTATCGACCCATTGACCACCGTGGGTGATGATTTTGGTGGTGTCGTTCTGAGCCAAATACAAAGGCTTGATGACCCGATCTGCGTGTCCTTCGGCCATGCGAACGAATGGAAAGTTAACCGCAAAATCGGCATCACCCAGCTTTTCCTGGCGGTAGTTTTCACCTAACCGAGCGCTGAAAAGTAACTTGCGAATGCTGCTTTCCATCAATCGCTCTTGGTACTCTTTGGTGACGAAATTTCGCTCAACGTAATACTCATACAGCGCATTGAGTTTGGCTTTGGGGTCATCTGCCAGAACAACACGGCGCTCATCAAACTGAAGAATCGCCTCGCGATGACGCACCAACTCGGCAAACAGATCAACGGCCAAGCGCACATCGGTTACGGTCTTGCGACCATCCAACGCCAGTTTTCGTAACTGGGCTGCAAATCGCTCCAACTCTTCTTTGAACAACTCCCGCCCGTTGAGGTAAACCTTTTTATCCAGTTCTTTGAAAAACTGGGTGATCCGGCCATAACGATTCAACAGTCTGAACCCAAAAAAGCGGGCCTCTGGTGCCAGCAACACAATGCCGACGTTCGCAAACTCACCCGTCTCCGCAAACGGGCGGAAACGCAGCAAAGCGTATTGGCAAGCAAACTTGGTCATTGGCAGTCCTGGAAAGAATGCAAGTTGTCAGCGTACGGATAGCAAATCAAGCAGCAAACGCAACCGCCGCTTCTTGTAGGCGTATGCGTGCCCGCGCCAAACTTGGCGAGCGTTCTGCGGCTCTTTCGGGACTCCAAGCCGTATTGATCCAATGCGTCAGCCGTGCGTTGTAGCCCACGCCTTGGCGCAATTGACCGTCTATGGTTCTAATCAAATCATCCCGAACGCTTTTCGGTGCAGTTTTGCCCAAGCCCAGCAAAGCATGCTTTGGATCAGGCAATGTGTCAGGCTGCGTTGGCAAGACGCCTTTTTTGCCGACCAATTCCCGCAAGGCCTGATGGTCGGCCAAGACCCATGACTCCACCTCTCTGACAGCAATTCTGAAAATCAGGCTTGTGGGCAGTGGGCGGCCAGTCAGCCACTGGTCACGGAACTCCACAAGACAATTGGAGCGATCCAAGTCCGTCAAGACCAACATGATTTGGTGCTCGGCCATTTGGCACCAACTGTCCATCTTCGACTGCAAATAGCCGAAACCATTGCGGCGCAAAGTATGTGTCACATGGTGCGGCCGTTTGAGTTCAGAAATCAGGCGAAGAGCGATGGCTTCACTGAGTTCATCTTCGGTGGCCACGGCAATCGGAATCATTGCCACAACCCCAGTTGATTGACATTTTGAGGGCGTGTCTTGGGCAAGACCACTTCAGCAATACTCAAGCCCGCGCTCAGGGCTTGTCTTTCGCTTTGATTCAATGCCCGTCCTGTCGTGCCTTGTTTACCGGTCTCCAATATCACCACACCGCGCTCATCAATGCCAGGGTTACTCAACAAAGCATCACTGTGCGTAGTCAAGACCACTTGCCGTTTCGTTTTACGGTCACGCTGCAAGCGATCCACGATCAAGGGTATTTCTTTCACGATCGCATCGTTCAAAGAAATCTCTGGCTCTTCCAGCAGCAGCATGGAACTGCCTTCCAGCAACGCCCACAGCAAGCCCAACAAACGCAGCGTGCCATCCGAAAAATGCTCTTCAGATTGCCAACCCGCATTCGGACGGTGGTGGGCATAAAGGGCTTCCAGATGCGGATGGCCCATGTCGTCTTTCACAAAACGCAGCTCCTCAAACTGAGGCACAGCCAGCTTCAAGGCGGCGGATATTTTTTTCAACCGGGAAGTGCGCGTTTTGTCTGGGGTTTTGGCCAAGCGCTCCAAGAATCCTTGACCGAAGGGATCGTCGGTTAGGCGATGCCCGCCAATCTTTTCGCCAAAACGCAAAAGCTGAGGAACCAAATGCAGATAGGTGATTTGACTTAGGAAGTCACCCACTTCACGGAATTTGATGTTGGTCTGAATCTGCTCCAGATGGGTTTGCGTGCGCAACAGCACATCCACATCATCTTTTTTGTCAGGCCGGTTCAGCACCAACTTACCGTCTTCCCAAACCTGCTCACGGGACACCAACAGGCGCTGCGCGCCTTTGCCCTCAGGCTTGAACGCCAACACATAGCGCCACTTGACCGGCTGGTCCAAGTCCTCACTCAGCTCAATGTCAATTTCAACTTCAGGATCACGACGTGCGTGCAAGCAGCGCACCTTGGAGATGCCACCACGCTCGGCAATGGCGGCCTGAAGGCCACCGCCGTTGGTCTTGCTCACATCGCGTAAAAAGCGCAAAGCATCCAACAAGTTCGACTTGCCCGAAGCATTAGGACCCAGCACGTAGGACACGCCGCGCAAGGGCAAGTCCAGCGTTTGGAAATTGCGCCAGTTCTTCAATCGGATGTTGGTGAGCAGCATGGGCTTGCCTTTGGCAATGGTCGGTTACGACTTGGCATTTTCTATCAATGCCGTCGCAAGTTGTTTTTGACCGCTTTGCAGTGCAGCGAGACGCTGACGCAGATCAGCGCAAAGACTGCGGAGTTCTTTGACGCGGGTGACGATGCGGGATTGTTCAGATGATGGGGGTAATGGAACAACACAATTCTTCAACTCCGTCATATTGATCGAGGCTAGGTTCGTCGTCTGCTTGGCTGATGCGGCGAAGTAGCTTCTAGCGATATCGGAGTTCAGGTAAAGCTCAGCCCATTCTGGAGACCATTCGGCCGTAACACCTCTGGCCTTAAAGACATGGTTTTGATGCAGGCAGCTTAGTAGTTGATCGCGCCAAATCGCCGTTCGACCCACTTTATCCCAGTCACCCCCTTCAGTGATCAATAAATCGCCGCTGCAAATTTTGAATCGATCCACCTCTTTTTCATCAATGACGACTTCTTTCAACGATTCCAACTTGAGCGTCCAACGCTGCACATTCGCAACCCGCAAATACGGCAAAAGCAATGGCTTTGAAATAGGTGTTTTTCTACCTAACGTCACGCCACTGGAAATTTGAGCAAGATCACCAAATCTTGCCCACTCCCAACCCTGCGGCAACTCGAACGGTTTTTCTTCATCGGTGATGGGTGGCAGGGGTTTGTCGCGTTTGATCTTGCCTTGGGCAATGAGGTGGTCTTTTTCGGTGCGGATTTTTTGGAGGAGGACGCTGGCGGGTTCGTCGGTGGGGTCTTGGGGGACAAGGAGGCCGCGCACGGCCAGTTGGAGGATGGTTTGTTCGAGGGCGTCCACGGCTTCGGGGCGGTCGAGCAGCACGTCGAAGTGGGTGGCGATGCGTTGCCAGTTGTCGGCCAGTGCCTCGGGCGTTTCGCTTTGGGTGAGCGTGCCCAGCAGGGTGTTGACGAGTTGGGCGTGTTGCTTCGCTTCGAGCTGGCCGCTGGCTTCGAGGGCGTCGCAGAGTTGCATCAGTTCTTCGACGCGTGTGACGATGCGGGATTGTTCGGCCAAGGGTGGAACCGCAACAAGAATGCTATTCAGTTTCGCCTGATTCATCTTCGGTTGCGCCGTTCCTGTAACGTACGGTCTGAGCGAAATCGAATTGATGAACAACGCAAGGTAATCAAGCAGTTGATGATGAGTTGCATCGACAACGTGTGCGTGGTTGTTGACCCAATATTTGCCGTGGGCTAAGAATGCAATAGGCGTCGAACGGTTGATGAGGTTCGCACCGTCTTCACCAATAAGAAGGAGTGTCTTTTCAAACAGATAGCCGTCAATCTTGTCGATGACCCCTGATGCACCGTAGTAGTCATAAATTTTGGCGCGTGATTCCCGATCACTGGACGAAACAGGAATGCGCTCACCATCCCGGTTAATCGATACATCACCAAAGCGAGTCCATGTCCAGCTCGCTGGCAACTCAAACGGTTTTTCCTCATCCGCAATTTCAGCCAATGGCTTGTCCCGCTTGATCTTGCCTTCCGCAATCAGTCGGTCTTTCTCCGCCCTGATCTTCTTGAGCAGTTCACTCGCAGGTTCATCGCTCGGGTCTTGAGGCACCAGCTTGCCTTGCACGGCCAGCGTCAAGATGAGTTCGCGCAGGCGGGCCACGCCGCCGGGGGCTTGGGCGATCAAGTCAAAGTGCCGAACCAGCGGCGGCTGCAAATTCACCAAGTATTTGGCGCTGGGCTCTTGCGCCGTCAGCACTGCGCTCACGCTGGGGCTCCCAGCGATTGGGCGAGGATGCTTTTGAGTTGGTCGCGCAGGCTTTGTGCCTCAAGTTGCAGGCGGGCGTAGTCGGCCAGCAGTTGCTCGGGGTCGTGGCTCACCACTTCGGCGGCGTGTGGGTTCTTTTGGTCGAGGTTGAAGTTGGCGGCTTTGATCTGCTCAATGCTCACCTTCCATGCGCGTTCGTTTTCCACACGGGCGGCAAAGCCATCAGCTTCGGTTCCCCACCAGGCTTTTTCGGCATCGAACTCTTCAATACGAATAGGCTTGGTTTTGTTGTAGCTCTTCACGCCCGCTGGGTAGGGGTGTTCGTAGTACCAAACGTGTTCGGTGGGCTTGCCTTTGGTAAAGAACAGCAGGTTGGTTTTGATGCCGGTGTAGGGCGCAAACACACCGTTGGGCAGGCGCACGATGGTGTGCAGGTTGCATTCGGCCAGCAGTTGTTCTTTGATGCGGGTTTTCACGCCTTCGCCAAACAGCGTGCCGTCGGGCAACACCAGCGCGGCGCGGCCGTTGGTTTTGAGGATGTGTTTGATGAGCACCAAAAACAAATCGGCCGTTTCTTTGGTGCGCACATCGGCCGGAAAGCCTTGTTCGATGCCCGGCTCTTCAATGCCGCCAAAGGGCGGGTTGGTCAGGATCACGTCCACCCGGTCGGCGGGGGTGTAGTCGCGCAGCGGGCGGCTCAGGGTGTTGTCGTGGCGGACCAGGCTGGGCACTTCGATGCCGTGCAGCATGAGGTTGGTCACGCACAGCATGTGGGGCATTTGTTTTTTCTCAACGCCCAAGATGCTGTTTTGCAGCGTGGCTTCTTCTGCGGTGTTGTGCACTTGTTTGCGCAGGTGTTCGATGGCGCAGACCAAAAATCCGCCCGTGCCGGTGGCCGGGTCCATCACGCGCTCGCCCAGCTGGGGGTTGACCATGTCCACCATGAACTGCGTCACGGCGCGGGGCGTGTAGAACTCGCCCGCGTTGCCTGCGCTTTGCAGGTCTTTGAGGATTTTTTCGTAGAGGTCGTTGAACTGGTGGCGCTCGGCCTGGCGGTTGAAGTCGATCGCGTTGAGTTTGTTGATGACCTGACGCAGCAGTTGGCCGCTTTTCATGTAGTTGTAGGCGTCTTCAAACACGCCACGCACCACATAGCCACGGGGGTTGCGCTGGGCGTCACCGCTCAGGCTTTTGAGGGTGGCAAAGAGCTGGTTGTTCACAAAGTCCAACAGGGCATCACCTGTGATGCCTTCTGCATCAAGCGCCCAGTTGCGCCAGCGCATGGCCTCGGGGATAGGGCTTTTGTAGTCGTCGCGGGTCAGCTCGAGCTCTTCTTCGAGCGCGTCAAACACTTTGAGGAACAAGAGCCAAGTGAGCTGCGAGATGCGCTGCGCGTCGCCATCCACGCCAGAGTCTTGGCGCATGATGTCTTGGATGGATTTGATGACAGAGGAGATGTTGGACATGCGGATTCTTTATTGACTCAAAACCCGTTTAGCGGTCTAAGACTTTTTTCTTTTCAGCAGCGAATTCGTCTTCGGTCAAGACACCTTTGACTTTCAAATCGTGCAGCTTGCTCAGCTCTTCGAATTTATCGACCGATGGAACAATTTTGCTTTCCGCTTCAATGACGTTTGAAGAAGTGTCGTTCGGCAAAGCCACCGGGCGTTCGGTCTGCGGGCCTTGCTTGATATTTTTGTAAATACCCAAGCCTGCCCCAACAACTGCACCAGCGATAGGCCCAACCAGGGGAATGGGTACGGCCACAGCCGCACCAATCGCGGCACCTGCCGCCGCGTCTTTGGCCATATCGGTCTTCAGTGCATCTTTTCCAAGACGACTTACCTCTGTTGCTGTCTTGCTTGCAGCATCGACCAAAAAGTCAGCAGCACGTTTGATGTCTCCCGCATCAGGCCCCATATCTTTAGCGGATGTCAACAAGTCACCAGCTTTGGATTTGGCTTTATTGAAAAGATCTTTCATGGTCTTTGTGTACCTGTGTTCTTTATGTAGATGTGTTGTACAGTTCGCGCTCCAGCGTTTGCAGTGCACCCAGGTATTGGGGGCGACCACCAAAGCTTTTGATGAGTTCAACCGGGCTGCCAAAGTCGGTAAAGGGTTGGACCTTCAGGACTTCGTTGCTTTCGATGGTGGCGATGCCTTCGTCGGCGTATTTGTCAATCAGGGCGTCGATCACCTTGCGGGCCACGGGGCCGTATTGGGTGAAGGCGTTGCGCTTTTTAACGCGATTAGCGCGCTCGCGCCGGGTCAGGGGCGGCATGTTGTAGGCCACATGCATGAGCAGGTCGAAGGGATCAAGGTCTTTGCCAAATTCTTCGGCCAGTGCTTCGATCAAGACCCCCTGCTTTTCGAGTTCTTCCACCAAGGCGGCTTTGCGGTCGGCATCGTTCCAGGCCTGCAAGAACTTGTCGAGCGAATCGTATTGTTTGGTGAGGTTGATGCGGGTGTAGTCCCGCAGACTTTCGGTGATGAGCTTGCCGTCGGCGCTGAGGTATTGCACGCGCTCACGCGCTACGGCCACGGTGACCATGCCGCCGAGGACGTATTTTTTGGGTTCGGCATCAGCGCCTGTGCCGGGTGCGGTGTAGCCGCCGGGTGTGGCGCCAAAGGGGTCAGCCAATGGATCGGGTTGGCCTGTTGTCAAAGGGCCATCAACGCCCAATGCACCAGGCAGCTCGTCTGGCGGGGTGACGGGCTCGCCAGGTTGGGGCTGGTAAATCTGCACGGGTTCGCCGTCAAACTTGGGGTCGGCAAACAGTTCGGTGGCGCGTTTGAAGTCGAGGATGGTGAACCAGGTTTTGCCCAAGTCTTCGCGCAGGCGGGTGCCCCGGCCAATGATCTGCTTGAACAGCGTCATGGACTTGATGTTCTGGTCCAGCACGATGAGCTTGCAGGTTTGCGCGTCTACCCCGGTGCTCATGAGCTTGGAGGTGGTGGCGATCACCGGGTAGGGCTTTTCGGGGTCGATGAAGTTGTCGAGCTGGCCTTTGCCTTCGGCGTTGTCGCCCGTGATTTGCACCACGTAGTGGGGTTGGTCTTTGCAAATGTCGGCGTTGGCATTGGCCAGCGCTTGGCGCATGCGGGCGGCGTGGTCAATGTCTTCGCAAAACACAATGGTCTTGGCGTAGCGGTCGGTGGCCTTGAGGTATTCAGTGATCTTGGCGGCCACCACTTCGTCGCGTTGCTCCAGAACCAATTTGCGGTTCATGTCGGTGGCGTTGTAGATGCGGTCTTCGATCAGGTGGCCGTGCTTGTCGGTCATGCCTTGCGTGGGCCGCCAGCCAAAGGTGTCTTTGTCCAAGTCCACCCGCACGACTTTGTAGGGCGACAAGAAGCCGTCTTCGATGCCTTGCTTGAGGCTGTAGGTGTAAACCGGCTCGCCAAAGTATTCGGTGTTGGAGGTGTCTTGGGTTTCTTTGGGCGTGGCGGTCAGGCCCACTTGTGTGGCGCTGCCAAAGTAGGTGAGGATGTCGCGCCAAGCGGAGTCTTCGTTGGCGCTGCCACGGTGGCACTCGTCCACCACGATCAGGTCAAAGAAGTCGGGGCTGAACTGTTTGTAGATGTTGCGCTCTTCTTCGGTGCCCGACACGGCTTGGTAGAGCGAGAGGTAAATCTCGTAGCTCTTGTCCACGAGCTTGGTGGTTTTGTGGATGGCCAGGTCCACCTCTTCGACCATGACTTGGCCTTGTGCGTTGACCGTCTCGATGCCTTTGGCGTTGGGGCTGAGCTTGGCCATGGCACCTTTGAAAGGCCGAAAGTCGTTGACCATGGTTTGGTCAATCAGGATGTTGCGGTCGGCCAGAAACAGGATGCGCTTGGGTTTGGTGCTGGTGGGGTCGTTGCGCCAGGTGGATTTCCACAAGCGGTGGATGATCTGGAAAGCGGTGTAGGTTTTGCCAGTGCCTGTGGCCATGACCAGCAAGACGCGTTTTTGCCCGCCCGCGATGACCTCGACCGTGCGGTTGATGGCGGTGAACTGGTAGTAGCGCGGGGTCTTGCCGGGGTAGTAGTCATGTTCGGTCACGCTGCGCACTTGGGGCGTCCAGCCCTTCCAGGTGCAATAGCGGCTCCACAATTCTTGCGGCGAGGGGAACTCGTCAAGGGTGAGGTTTTTCTCCAGCACGCCATCGGCCATCGTGGCGTCGCGGAACACAAAGCCGTCGCCGTTGCTGGAGAAGCTGAAGGGCACGTCAAGGAGCTGGGCGTAGTTGATGGCCTGGGCCATGCCCGAGCCCATGGGTTTGTTGTTGTCTTTGGCCTCGACCACCGCGATGGGGATGTTGGGCTTAAAGAACAGCGCGTAGTCGGCCTTGAGGATGGTGGATGCATCTCTGTGGGCCGTTTTGCCCCGCACGCTGATGCGCCCTGCCCGCAAACCAAACTCATGAAACACCTGCGTCATCGGGTCCCACCCGGCCTGCTCAATGGCAGGCGTGATGAAACGGGCGCGGATGTCGCTCTCGGTGAGTTGTTTCTTGTCCAAGCTGGGGCTCGTGGAAGGTGGTTTGTGGCAGAAGGCTATTTTTAATCAATTTGCTAGCGTTTTTGGCTTCCAAAGCCATATCTCTCAAGGTTGAACAAAAAAACGTCCGGCCCTGGTCCAAAGCTTGCTTACCCTCAAAGCATGCCCACCGCCCCCATTGCAGACCCCTCCCCCACCGACGCCCATTGGCGCGAGCAAGAGCTCTTGCTCATGCGCGAGGTCATGAAATGGGTGGGGCGCAGCCTGGCTTCGGGCGAGGTGTTGCGCGAGATGCTGCATTTGATGAGCGAATTGTTGGGCTTGAACCGAGGGCGCATGGTGCTGCGCGACTTGCCTGCTGCGGGTGCCGCACTGGGTCCGGCCACCGCCTCGATCCGCCACGCCTATGGCTTGACGGGCATGGAAATGCGCCGGGGCGTGTATGCCGAGGGCGAGGGCATCACGGGGCGGGTGCTGCAAAGTGGTTTGCCAGCCATTGTTCAAGACATTGCGCACGAGCCCTTGTTTTTGTTCCGCTCGGTGGCTGCTGCGCAGTTTCCTGCCGAAACGGTGGCCTACCTGGCCTTGCCCATCACGGTGGGCAACACCACGTTGGGTGTGCTGGGCTGTCACCGCATCCGCAGCCGCCAGCGGCATTTGAACGACGACTTGGCTGTGCTCAAGGTGCTGGCCACTTTGGCGGGGCAAGTGCTGCACATGGAGCAACTGGTCAACGAGCAGACACGGCACCTGCGGGCCCGCAACGCGGCTTTGTCGCAGGCGCTCAGCACACACGCCGCACGCTACGGGCTGATCGGCAGCTCGCCCGCCTTGTTGCAAGCCTTGTCCGAGCTGGAGCGGGTGTCGCAGTCGCAAGCCACGGTGCTGCTGCTGGGCGAGTCGGGCACGGGCAAAGAGTTGTTTGCGCGGGCCGTGCACCTGGCCAGTCCACGCTCGACCCAGCCTTTCATCAAGGTCAATTGCTCGGCCATTCCAGACACGCTGTTTGAATCGGAATTGTTTGGCCACGAGCGTGGCGCTTTCACCGGGGCCAGTCAGGCCCGGCCGGGCTGGTTCGAGCAGGCGCATGGCGGCACGATTTTTCTGGACGAGATCGGCGAGTTGCCCTTGGCCCTGCAATCGAAGCTGCTGCGCACCTTGCAAGAGGGCACCGTGGTGCGGCTGGGCAGCCAGCGCGAACTCAAGGTGAATGTGCGCCTGGTGGCCGCCACCAACCGCGACTTGGCCGCCCAGGTGCAGGCCGGCCAGTTTCGGCAAGACCTGTATTACCGCCTGAACGTGATCCCGATCCGGCTGCCTTCGCTGGCCGAGCGCGCTGGCGACATCCGCGAGCTGGCCTTGCACTTTGTGAACCGCGCCAACCAGGCGCACCAGAAAAACGTGTACCTCAGCCCTGAAGCGCTGGACACGTTGACGCAGCAGCCCTGGCCCGGCAACATCCGCGAGTTGGGCAACTGCATCGAGCGCATGGTGCTGTTGGCCGATCAAACCTTGCTCACGCCCGAGCAATTGCAGCCCTATTTGCCGCAAGCCTGGGCCACGCCATTGCCCGCTGAACAGCACCCAGCCGCCGAACCCGCTGGCACGGCGTCGCTGGGCGTGCGGGCTTACGAAAGCGCGCACTCCCACACGGTGCAGGTTTTGCAGCAATCCCTGGCGCAGCACCAGGGCAACCAGTCACGCGCCGCCCAGAGCTTGGGGCTGACCTTGCGGCAGTTTGCCTACCGCCTGCGCAAAGCCGGTTTGCGCTGACCGGACATTGTGTTGACACATTGTCAACACAATGTCCAAGCCTTGGGTCCACGCCAGCCAATGGCGCTGGTGAGGGCGCAAGGTTTGCAGCAACTTTACAGCCAAAAATCCTTTCACATCAAGCACTTGCGTGCTTCAAACACGCCTTCAACTGTCCACCCCCATCCCTGGCACGGCCTTTGCAAAGTCATGGGCACAGGCATCGCTGGATGCCCTGTTTTTCAACCCTCAACGCCCAAGGATTTGCCATGACCGAAGCTGCCACCCTCGACACCCCCACCACCGTCAAAGCCTGTTTGCGCCCCATCGACGCCCAAGGCCTGGCCACATTTGCCGCAGGCGGCAAAGCCAACCCGGCACGGCGCGGCACGAACAAGGTTCACACCGTCATGGAGGGCCAGTACCGCTCCTTGTCTTCTGTGGGCGACAAACACACCGTGGTGGTGGACGAGCCGCTGCACCTGTTTGGCGAAGACACCGCCCCCGCACCCGGCGAGATCGTGTTGTCGGGCCTGGGCGGCTGCATCGCCGTGGGCGTGACCGCCGTGGCCACTTGGAAGGGCGTCAAGCTCAGCAAGCTCGAAGTCTTTTTGGAAGGCGACATTGGCAACCCCGCCGCCTGGGGAGCAGGCGGTGCACTGGAGATGACGCCACCCCAAATGGGCTTTCAGGCCATCCGCGTGAAGGTGCTGGTCGAAGGTGACGCACCTCGCGAAGTGCTGGACGAGATCGTGCAACACGCCAACTTTTACTCGCCCGTGGCCAACAGCATGCGCAACCCGATCCCCTTCGAGATCTCGATGGCCTGATGCGCGCGCAAGGGGCGGGCTGGCTGTGGCCGACACGCCCCTTGACCCTTGTTTGTCGCCCTGCGGCCTGCGCAGGGCTCACCTTTTTCTGGAGCTTTCATGAACCCCGCCGACCTGCCCCCCGAACTTGCTGCCCAGTCCACCCCGCTCATCGACGCCGTGCGCACCATCGCCCAAGGCCCGCTGGCCCAGCAGGCCTACGCCATCGATCGCGGTGCTTACCCGCAAGATGTGCTGAAACAGCTGGCGGCGGCGGGCGCGATGAGCGCCCACTTGCCCAAAGCCGACGGCACACCGGGCGACTATGGCCTGGCCATTGCGGCCATGGCCGAAGCGTCCAAGGTGTGTGGGGCCACAGGTTTCATGATGTGGTGCCAATCCGTGGCGGGGCTGTACATGCAGGCTTCGGGCAATCCGGCGCTGCAAGGCGAACGCCTGACGCGCCATGTGCACGGCGACTCGCTGGGCGGCACCGGCTTGTCCAACCCCATGAAAAGCTTCGCGCAAATCGAAGCCTTGCTGCTCAAAGCCACACCCGTGGAGGGCGGTTACCGCATCAACGGCACCTTGCCCTGGGTCAGCAACCTGGCGGCCGACCATTACTTCGGCGCGATTGCTGCCGTGACGTCGGACGATGCAGGAACCAACCGCGAGATCATGTTCATGCTGCGCTGCGATGCACCTGGGGTCACGCTCAAAGCCTGCCCCGAGTTCTCGGGCATGGAAGGCACTGGCACCTTCAGCGTGCATTGCAAAGACCTGTTTGTCGGCACCGACGATCTGGTGGCCGACCCGGCCAAGCCCTTGATCGCGCGCATTCGCGGCGGTTTTGTGCTGCTGCAGTGCGGCATGGCGGCCGGCATCGTCCAAGGTGCCATCGACAGCATGTGGGCCGTGGAAGGCCAACTGGGCCATGTGAACCAATACCTCGAAGACCGACCCGCCGATTTGCAAGCCGAGTTGGACGCGCTGGTGGCCCGCATCATGAAGCTGGCCGAAACGCCTTTCGACACCTCGACCGACTATTTCATCAACGTGCTGGACGCCCGCAGCCACGGGGCCGAACTGTGCTTGCGCGCTGCCAACTCGGCCTTGATGCACCAAGGTGCTCGGGGTTACCTGATGCATTCTGAAGTGCAGCGCCGTGTGCGCGAAGCGCAGTTTGTGGCCATCGTCACGCCCGCCATCAAGCACCTGCGCAAGGAAATGGCTCGCCTGAGTGCCCAGGAGATGCCCGCATGACCGCCGCAGCCGACACCCTCATGCCCGCCGATGCGGCCTGGCAGCTCTACATTTGCCACGCCTGCGGCTACATCTACAACGAAGAAGAAGGCGACCCTGACAGCGGCCTGCTGGCGGGCACGCGCTTTGCCGACATCCCCGAAGACTGGGCATGCCCTTTGTGCGGCGTGACCAAATCAGACTTTGAGTTGTATGTGACGCCAGACCTGAGCGCCCTCAAAAACAGCGCAACTTGCCAAGCCAGCGCGCACTTGTCGGCCCCACGCTCAGCGCCCGGCATCGTGGTGGTGGGGGCGGGCAAGGCAGGCTGGCAACTGGTGCAAAACCTGCGCGCCCAATTGCCCGACACACCCATCACCTTGGTCACGGCTTGTGCTGGTGACGTGTACGACAAACCCCTGCTGTCGGTGGCCATGGCCCGCCGCATCGTGCCCCAGGCCCTGGTGAAGCAAACCGGCGCCGAGGCCGCAGCGCACTGGCAAGTGCGGCTGTTGGCGCACACGCAAGCGCTGCACATCTGCACCGAAAGCCGCACGCTGCGCACCGCCCGTGGGCCCGTGCCTTACGCCCAACTGGTGCTGGCCCATGGGGCCGAAGCCGCATTGCCTGCGCCCTTGCGCGCCGACCTGTGCTGGCGCATCAACCACCTGCAGGCTTACCAGCGCTTTCAAGCCGCGCTGGGTGCCCAGCCCCAGCATGTGGCCATCGTGGGGGCCGGTTTGATTGGCAGCGAATTGGCCAACGACTTGGCCCTGGGCGGGCACCGCGTGACGCTCATCGACACCCAAGCGCGGCCCCTGGCCCGCTGGCCTGCCGACCAAGCGGGCGAGCCCTTGCTGGCCGCCTGGTCTGGCTTGCCCATCCACTTCATGGGCGCAGTGCAACTGCAAGACTTGCAGCGCCAAGGCGCGCAATACCAACTGCGCACCAGCGACGGGCAAGTCGTGCTGGCCGATCAGGTGATTGCGGCCACCGGTTTGGTCACGCCCACCCGCTTGGCGCGCAGCGCGGGGCTGGACTGGCACAACGGCATCGCCGTGGATGCGCAAACCCTGCAAACCAGCGTGCCCCACATCTACGCCCTGGGCGACTGCATCAGCGTGAACGGCCAGTCCAGCCGCTTCATCGAGCCGATCTTGCGCCAAGCCCAAACGCTGACCGCCGCCCTGGTCTGCGCTTGCCAGCGCAAGGCGCATTTGCCGGACAGCGCCGAGCAGCCCTGCGCCCAGCCTTACACCGTGCGCGATGCGGTGGTGCGCGTGAAGACCACTTCGTTGCCTTTGTCCTTGCACTGATCTGCCCACAGCAAAAAGCCGTGGTGAACGATGTTCACCACGGCTTTTGGGTGCCCCGCAGGGCACTGAATATCAATACTGTTTGTAAGGCAAGAACTTGCCCGACAACACCACGTTCACGCGGTCGCCCTTGGGGTCGGGTTGGCGCACGATGTCCATGCTGAAGTCGATGGCGCTCATGATGCCGTCGCCAAACTCTTCGTGGATCAGTTCTTTGATGGTGGTGCCGTAGACGCTCACGATTTCGTACCAGCGGTAGATCAGCGGGTCGGTGGGCACTTGGCTGGGCAGTGAGCCTTTGTAGGGCACGACTTGCAGCCACTTGATCTCGTCGGCCGTCAGACCAAAGATCTTGCCGATGATTTTGGCTTGCTTGGCGTCAAAGGTCATTTGGCCCAGGCAGCCGGCGGTGACCCACTCCTTGGACAAACCTACTTTTTCGGCGACGTCGCTCCACTTGATGCCTTTGGCCACTTTCGTGGAGATGATTTTTTCGGTGACTTCTAAACGGTTCATGAAAGACCTCTTGAGGGGGGGTTGATGAAAATTCGGGGGGGGAACAATTCAATGGGCTTTGGCGCGGGACACCAAAAAGTCGACGATGTGGTTGCGCATGTCGTAGTAACCGGGCAAATGGTGCAGTTGGGCGCGGGTGCGCTCGCGCGGCAGCGGGTTGACCACCACTTCGGCGAGGCCACCGGGCACATAACTGCCGCCCGATTCGTTGCCGTTGCTCATGAGCAAGATGCGGTCGGACAGCAAAATCGCTTCGTCCACGTCGTGTGTGATCATGAAGACCGTCTGCCGTGTCTGGCGCACGATGGTCATCAGCTCGTCTTGGATGGTGCCGCGTGTCAATGCGTCCAGCGCACCAAAGGGCTCGTCGAGCAAGAGCATCTTGGGCTGGATGGCAAAGGCACGGGCAATGCCCACGCGTTGCTTCATGCCGCCTGAGAGCTGGCTGGGTTTTTTGTCGATGGCGTGCAACAAACCCACCATGCCGACGTGCTTTTCTACATGCAGATTGACCTGCGGCGTCTTCCATTCGGGCCACTTGGAACGAACAGCAAACGCGATGTTTTGCCGCACCGTGAGCCAGGGCATGAGCGCGTGGCTTTGGAACACCACGCCGCGCTCCAGGCTCGGGCCTGCGATCTCGCGGCCGTCCATGAAGGCATGGCCTTCGGTGGCCGTGTCCAAGCCCGCGAGCACGTTCAGGATGGTGGTCTTGCCGCAGCCCGAGTGGCCGATGATGCAGACGAACTCGCCTTTGTCGATGGTAAAGGACACGTCCGAAAACACCGGCTTGTCGCTTTGGTAGGCCTTGCCCAGTTTTTCAATTTTGAGGAAAGCGTTCATGGCTTGGGCCTTGGGTTGGGGTGCAAACATGTCGGTGGGCAAAGGTGCGATCAACTCGCGGTCGCTGGTGTCACTCCACATAAGTCACCGCCTTTTGCACTTGGGCAAACGCCAGGTCCAGCAACATGCCGACCACACCGATCACCAGCACGGCAAAGATCACGTTGACCAGCGACAGGTTGTTCCACTCGTTCCACACAAAGTAGCCCACACCCGTGCCGCCCACCAGCATCTCGGCGGCCACGATCACCAGCCATGCAATGCCCATGCTGATGCGCATGCCGGTGACGATGGTGGGCGCTGCGGCGGGCAAGATGACCAAGAAGGCTTTGCGCAGTGGACGCACTTCCAGTGTGCTGGCCACGTTGAGCCAGTCACGTTTGACCGCCGCCACGCCAAAGGCGGTGTTGATGAGCATGGGCCAGACCGAGCAGATGAAGATCACAAAGATGCCGCTGACATCCGAGTCTTTCAGCGTGTACAGCGCCAAGGGCATCCAGGCCAGCGGGCTGATGGGCTTGAGCACCTGAATGAACGGATCAAACGCTTTGCGCATGAGGGGCGACATGCCGATCATGAAACCCACGGGCAGCGCCACCAGCACGGCCAAGAAAAAGCCCAGACCCACCCGCCCCAGCGAATGCGCCAGTTGAATGCCAATGCCCTTATCGTTGGGGCCTTTGTCATAAAACGGATCCGACAGGTGCCCGACGATGGCCTTGCCCACTTCGAGCGGTGGCGGAAAGCCCGTGCTTTTGACAGCACCCGGGTCCTTGCCCATCATCTTTTGGTACTCGATCTCGTCGGCCGTCATGCCCGCCTTGGCAGCACCTGCCACCGACGGCGCGGTGGCCGACAGTTGCCACGCCCCCAGAAACACCAGGAACATGAGCAGCGACACCATGGCCGCTCGCAAATTGAGGTGAGTGGTTTTCATGTGGATTAACCCATCTTGTTGATCGCAAAGCTCTTGATGTATTCCTCAGGCTTGGCGGCGTCAAAGGGCTTGCCCATGATGGTGTGCTTGGCATAGGCAGGGCCTGCGGTGAAAGGCTGCCCCAGATCTTTCATGTGCTTGCGCGCATCGGTGATCAGGAAGACCTTTTCGGCGATTTGTTTGTAATTCACATCGCCCTTCACATAACCCCAGCGCTTCATTTGCGTGAGCATCCACACCGCCATGCTCTGCCAAGGCATGGGGTCAAAGTCGGCGCGGTCGGGCACGTTCATGACTTTGCCCAGACCGTCGGCAAACTTGCCCGTCAGTACCTGGTTGAGCACGGCTTCGGGCTGGTTCAGGTACTGCGCAGGCGCGATCACCTTGGCGATCAATTCACGGTTCTCGGCTTGTCGCGCCATGGCCGCAGCCGTGAGCACAGCGCGGTACAGCGCGGCAAAGGTGTTGGGGTTCTTTTGAATGAACTCGGTGCTGGTGCCAAAGGCGCAGCAAGGGTGACCATTCCACAAGTCTTTGGTCAAGATGTGGATGAAGCCGACTTCGTCAAACACCGCACGCTGGTTGAACGGATCAGGGCCCAGGAAACCGTCGATGTTGCCCGCACGCAAGTTGGCCACCATCTCGGCGGGCGGGATCACGCGGATTTGCACATCGGTGTCGGGGTTGATACCGTTTTCCGCCAGGTAATAGCGCAACAAGAAGTTGTGCATGGAGTAGTCAAAGGGCACGCCAAACTTGAAGCCCTTCCAGTTTTTGGGGTCGCGGTTTTCTTTGTGCTTCATGGCCAGTGTGATGGCCTGGCCGTTGACGTTTTGCACCGTGGCCACGTTCATGGGCGTGGCATTCGAGCCCAGCCCCATGCTGATGGCCAAGGGCATGGGCGAGAGGAAATGCGAGGCGTCGTATTCCTTGTTGATCATCTTGTCGCGCACCAAAGCCCAACCTGCGGTTTTGGTGACTTCGACTTCCAGGCCTTGCTTGCTGTAAAAGCCCAAGGGGTGCGCCATGATGAGCGGGGTGGCGCAGGTGATTGGAATGAAGCCGATCTTGAGCTTGGTTTTTTCCAAGGGGCCTTTGCTTTGCGCCATGGCCTGCAAGCTGGCCACAGGCAGCACACTGGCAATGGCGGCCATGGCGGTTTTTTTGCCCACGGCGCGCAAGAACATGCGGCGCTCTTCATCGTGCGGAAACAGCGATTTGACCAAGGTGGCTTCGATGAACTCCTGGCTGTAGGCTTCGAACTCGGCGGTTTCCGAACGGGCACGCAGCTGCACGGCTGCGGCATCGGCGGCCACCTCGGCGTGGTGGTCTGCGGGCGAATGGTCACGGCCGCAGCTGCACTTGAGCATCAAGGGGCGGTCGGCGTTGTAAGGATCAAAAAATTCAGACATGGCAACCTCGTAGATTGAAGATGCTCATGCCCATGCAAGCTGCGGGCCAGAAATCCTTGAATGCATGCCATCCGTGGGGCACGGCTTCATTTCGTGAGGGGCTTGTCGATGCTTTGTAGGGCGGCCCCTACAAATGCACGGCGCAATTGCCTTGTAGTAGGTCGGCGGCTTCAGCCCCGACATGAACCCATGCCTGCTCAAACGCGTCGGAGCTGAAGCTCCGACCTACAAAAGGACGCCAACAGTGGTGCAAACGCTCACTGGATCGATCAACAAGCCCCGCTCAAGCTTTGCGCGTACAAAGCCAGCTCCACATCGTTCTTGGTGCCTGTCTTTTCCAGGATGCGTGCACGGTAAGTGCTCACCGTGTTGGGGGCCAGGCTCAGCTGTGCACCAATTTCGGTCACGGTGTGGCCTTGGGTCAACAAAAGGTAAACCTGGTGCTCGCGGTGCGAAAGCAGTTCGATCCCGCTTTTGGTGCGGCCCTGGCTCACCAGGTTGGCCAGCGCCTCTGCCGTGGCGGGCGTGACGTGCATGCCGCCTGCCGCCACGCGCCGCAGCGCTGCCATCAAGTCATCGGGGTCGGTGCTTTTGTTCAGGTAACCCGAGGCCCCCAATTGGATGCAGCGCACGGCGTATTGTTTTTCGGGGTAGGTGCTGAGCATCAACACCGGCAAGCCGGGCCAGTCGCGCCGCAGCGCCTGCAACACATCCAGCCCGTCCATGCCAGGCATGGCGATGTCGAGCAGGACCACGTCAATGCCCTGCGGTCCTTGAAGTTTTTGCACCGCGTCCAGCACGCCGGGGCCGGTCTCTGCTTCGGCCACCACCTGCAGCAAAGGGTCATCGGCCAAGACCATCTTCAGGCCTTCACGCACGATCTTGTGGTCGTCGCCCAGGAGTACGCGCACTGTCGCGTTCATGGCGCAGCCTCTAGAACGGGCAAGGGCATGGACAGCCGCATGCGGGTGCCCCTGCCAGGTTGGCTGTCAATGTCGATCACGCCGCCAAAGTGGCGTGCCCGCTCACGCATGCCCAGGATGCCGTAGGCCTGCGGCGACTCAAACACCTGCGGCAAGGCACCGCAGCCATCGTCTTCCACGGACAAGTGCAACCAGCCCTCACGCTCCACCATGTCCACATCCACCGTGTGAGCCCGGGCGTGTCGGCCCACGTTGCTCAGCATTTCCTGAAAGATCCTGAAGACCGCCATGGCCATGGGCTCTGGCAACGCCCGTTGCTCGTTGACCTCCATGCACCACTTGAGTTCTTGCTCAGCCGACTGCACAAACTCCTGCGCCTGCCACTCCAGCGCACCCCACAGGCCCTGGTGGTCCAAGATGCTGGGGCGCAAGTCGGTGATGATGCGCCCCACATTGACCACCGCGTTCTCAATCAAGCGGCTCATGTTTTGGCACTTGCCTCGCATCTTCTCGCGCATGGCTTGCGCGTCTTCGGCCGCCCGCTGCTCCTGCTCGGACAGGCGCTTGTCGAGCCAGCCCACATCCATCTTCAGGGCCACCAGCAAGCTGCCCAACTCGTCATGCACCTCGCGGGCGATGCGGGTGCGCTCTTCTTCGCGCACAGCGTCAGACCAGGCAGCCAGTTCGCGCAGCTGTTGCAAAGCGGTTTCCAGAGCATGGGTGCGCTCGGCCACGCGCACTTCAAGCTCGTCCTTGGCCTGGTGCAAAGCGTCTTCGGCCCGCTTGCGCTCGGTGATGTCCACAAACGTGACCACCGCACCGCGCACTTGGCCTTGGTCAAACACGGGGTAACTCGAATACTCCACCGGAAAGCTGCTGCCGTCTGCGCGCCAGAACACCTCGCTGTCGATGCGGCAGGGCTCGCCGCGCCGAAAGGCGTTGTAAATGGGGCAGTCGTCCATGGGGTAATGCGTGCCATCGGCATGGGCGTGGTGCGTCAGCACATGCATGTTTTGGCCCAGCACCTGCTGCGGCTCAAAACCGATCATGCGCGCCCCAGCTGGGTTGATGAACACACACAGCCCCTCCAGATCCACCCCGAACACGCCCTCGCCAGTGGATGCCAGCATGAGGCCTAACGGGTCACGCCAGGCACTGGAGACACCCGGGCCGACGGGTTGGAGCGGGTTCAAATCAAGGTGCATGCACCAGACAAGCAAGCGGTGTGCCACACCAGGGCATTGCCCACACCTTCACCTTGGCCAGATGAGGCTTTGTCGCCTGCAGCAACACGCTGGCCCCTGCGGGGCAACGACAATGGACACATCTTTTATCCACGATTTCCCCCCATGACCCCGGTAACCCCCGCTCTGCTGCAAGGCGCTTCCAACTTCCGTGATGTCGGCGGCTACCTGACGTCCCACGGCCAGCGCGTGCGCCGTGGTCGGGTGTTCCGCTCAGACCATCTGGCCGGTTTGAGCGATGCCGATGTGGCCCGTTTGCAGGCGATGGGTGTGGGGCACAGCCTGGACTTTCGCGGGGTGGCCGAGTACACCGCCACGCCTTACGACATCCCGGGCGTGCAGCGTGTGGCCCTGACCATCGAGCCCACCGTGATTGCCCGCATGCAGAGCTTGGTGGCCCAAGGCATCGTGCCCACCACCGAAGAGACCGTCGAGCTGATGCGCGAGACCTACCGCGATTTTGTCAACCGCAACGCCAACACCTTTGGGCGCTTCTTGAAGCATTTGCTGGAGCAACCCACCCCCCAGGTGTTTCACTGCACCGCAGGCAAAGACCGCACCGGCTTTGCAGCAGCGCTGCTGCTGTCAGCGTTGGGTGTGGACAGGGCCACCATTGAGCACGACTATTTGCTCACCAACCAACTGTACAAGCGTGACACCCGCCTGGAAGGCCAGGGCCACCCGCATGTGATGAAAGTGCTCTGGCAAGTGCAGCCGGAGTTTTTACAGGCCGCGTTCGAGGCGGTGGATGCCCAGCACGGCGGCATGAGCGCCTATTTGCATGGGGCGATTGGGCTGAGTCCGCAAGAAATCACCGAGTTGCAGCGTTTGTTGCTGGTCGATTGAACACGCCCTATCGGGGCTAAAGCCACCGACAAAACTGAGCCTCTGGCTATTTGGTAGGAGCCCACCCCTGTGGGCGATTGCACGTACACCACCAAGGCATGGCATCGCCCACAGGGGTGGGCTCCCACAAAGGTGAAAGGCCATCGCCTTCGGCGATTAGAAGGAACCTGCATTTCGGCGCTTCAGCGCCGAAATGACGGGAGGACTTCAGGCCGCTTCTTTGTAGAAAAATCCGCCGTGCACATTGCGTGGTGCCAAAGGTGCCACGGCGCGGCCGATGGCACCGATGTGGTCGGGCGTGGTGCCGCAGCAGCCGCCGACGATGTTAACCAGGCCTTCGGCGGCAAACTCGTGCAGCAAGCGGCTGGTCACCTCAGGCGTTTCATCAAAACCGGTGTCGCTCATGGGGTTGGGCAAACCGGCATTGGGGTAGCAGCTGATGAAGGTGTCGCCCGCGACCTTGTTCAGCTCTTGGATGTAAGGGCGCATCAGCGTGGCCCCCAAAGCACAGTTCAGGCCAATGGCCAGGGGCTGGGCGTGGCGCACGCTGTGCCAAAACGCCGTCACGGTCTGGCCACTCAAAATGCGGCCCGAAGCGTCGGTCACCGTGCCGCTGATGATCAGGGGCAGGCGCTCGCCACTGGCTTCAAAAAACTCTTCGATGGCAAACAGCGCGGCCTTGGCATTCAGTGTGTCAAAAATCGTTTCGACCAGCAGCACGTCCGAGCCGCCTTCGACCAGCGCTTCGACCTGCTCGTAATAAGCAGCGCGCAGCTCTTCAAAAGTCACGTTGCGGGCACCGGCGTCGTTCACGTCGGGGCTGATGCTGGCGGTCTTGGGCGTGGGGCCGAGTGCGCCCACCACAAAACGGGGTTTGTCGGGGGTTGAAAACTTGTCGCAAGCGGCACGGGCAATCTTGGCAGACTGCAGGTTCATCTCGCGGGCCAGGTGCTGCATGTCGTAGTCGGCCTGGGCCACCGTGGTCGCGCCAAAGGTGTTGGTCTCGATCATGTCGGCCCCAGCGGCCAGATACCCTTCGTGGATGTCGCGGATCACGTCGGGGCGGGTCAAGCTGAGCAGCTCGTTGTTGCCCTTGACGTCTTTGGGAAAGTCCTTGAAACGCTCTCCCCGGTAATCGGCTTCAGACAGTTTGAATCGCTGGATCATGGTGCCCATGGCCCCGTCGAGGATGGCGATGCGGGTGTTCAGGATCTCGGGCAGCGCCTGGGCGCGGGTGTAGGTCAGGGGTTTCATGGGGTGTATTGTAGGAAAGCAGCGCCCGCGTATTTTGGTAGGTCGGCACCTTCAGGTCCGACAGGGGGTGGGCACGGCGCAGGCCCCATGTCGGGGCTGAAGCCGCCGACCTACAGTTAAGGGTCAAGGTTTGGGGTACCGCCCAAACCCCGCCGCCCGCAACTGACACGCCGGGCACTGGCCGCAGCCATAGCCCCAGTCGTGGCGTTGGCTGCGGTCGCCCAGGTAGCAGGTGTGGGTGTGCTCCACGATCAGGTCCACCAGCGCCTGCCCGCCTTGTGCCGGGTCAGCCTTTTGGCCCAGGTCGTGCGCCAGCTGCCAAGTTTGCGCCTTGTCGATCCACATGAGCGGGGTTTCGATCAGCAGCTTGCGGTCCATGCCCAGCGACAGGGCGACCTGCATGGCCTTCATGGTGTCGTCACGGCAGTCGGGGTAGCCCGAAAAATCGGTCTCGCAAACGCCTGTGACGATGACCTGCAAACCCCGGCGGTAAGCCAAGGCAGCTGCCAGCGTGAGAAACAGCAGGTTGCGCCCCGGCACAAAGGTGTTGGGCAGGCCCGAGCTTTCCATTGCAATGGCGGTGTCGCGGGTCAGGGATGTTTCGCTGATCTGGCCCAGGATGCCCGCATCCAGCAAATGGTCTTCGCCCATTTTGGGTGCCCATTGCGGGAATCGCGCCCGAATGGCCGCCAACACGTTCATGCGGGCATCCAGCTCCACCTTGTGGCGTTGGCCATAGTCAAACGCCAAGGTTTCGACGCGCTCGTAACGTGTGAGGGCATGGGCCAGGCAGGTGGTCGAATCCTGACCCCCCGAAAAAAGAACAAGGGCTGAAGTGTGCATACTTGGCATGTTAACGCTGTCAATGCCCTGAATAGTCCGGCAAAAACCCCTTCAGGGGTGCAACACATCGCCAGCAGGGCTGGCTCCTACAAAGGCACAATCACCATCGCCAGCAGGGCTGGCTCCTGCAGGGACCCAGGATTCCGATGGCGTGGATTCAGTCCTTGCAGACTTTGAGCACTTGCGCACCATAGGCTTCGAGCTTTTTCACACCCAGCCCACTGATGCCTTGCAGGTCAGACAGACTTTGCGGTGCAGCTTGGGCAATGGCGGCCAGCGTGGCGTCGTGAAAAATCACATACGCGGGCAGGTTGTGCTCTTTGGCCACCTCGGCGCGCCAGGCCTTGAGGTGGATGTAGCGCACCATGGCGTCTTGCCCCAGATTGGCGGCTGCCGGCGCGGGGGCGTTGCGCGTGCGGGGGCGTTTGTCACCGCGCTGGCTGGTGCTTTCGCGCAGCTGCACCGGCACATCGCCTTTGAGCACGGCACGCGAGGCTTCGGTCAGGTGCAGGGTGCTGAAACCGTCGTCGGTGTGCACATGCAGTGCGCCAATGGCGATCAGCTGGCGCATCACGGCACGCAGTTGCTGTTCGCTGTAATCGGCGCCCAAGCCAAAGGTGCTGATGCTTTCATGGCCGCGCTGCGCCACTTTTTCTGTTTTTTTGCCCCGAACAATGTCCATGGTGTGGCCTGCACCAAAGTGGTGGCCGCTGCTTTGGTGCGTGCGGTAGACGGTGGACAGCAGCTTGCGTGCTGCATCGGTGCCGTCCCACACCTGGGGCGGGTGCAAGCAGTTGTCGCAGTTGCCGCAGGGGGTGCTGGGCTCGCCAAAGTAACCCAAAAGCCGCACGCGGCGGCAGTCGGTCGCTTCAGCCAGGGCCAGCAGCGCGTCGAGCTTGCCGCGCATGACTTGCTTGAAGTCTTCGCCCGCCGGGCTCTCGTCGATCATGCGGCGCTGATTCACCACGTCTTGCAGGCCGTAGGCCATCCACGCGTCAGACGCCAGGCCATCGCGCCCGGCGCGACCGGTCTCTTGGTAGTAGCCTTCGATGTTTTTGGGCATGTCCAGGTGCGCCACAAAACGCACATCGGGCTTGTCGATGCCCATGCCAAAGGCCACCGTGGCGACCATCACCACGCCCTCTTCGCGCAAAAATTCGTTCTGGTGGCGCTGTCGCACGGCGGTGTCCAGGCCTGCGTGGTACGGCAGCGCGTGGATGCCCGCTTCGCACAACATGACCGCGATCTCTTCGACCCGCTTGCGTGACTGGCAATAGACCACGCCTGCTTCTTCGGGGTGCTCGCGCTCGATGAAGCGCAGCAACTGGGTGCTGGCGTCTTTTTTCTCGACGATGGTGTAGCGGATGTTGGGCCGGTCAAAGCTGCTGATGAAGAGCTCGGCGCTTTCCAGCTGCAGGCGTTCGACGATGTCGGCGCGGGTCAAGGCATCGGCCGTGGCGGTGAGCGCCACACGCGGCACGCTGGGGTAGCGCTCGTGCAGCACCGACAGGCCCCGGTACTCGGGCCGGAAGTCGTGGCCCCACTGGCTCACGCAATGCGCCTCGTCAATGGCAAACAGACTCAGCAGCCCGCGCTCTTGCAAGGAATCCATTTGGGCCAAAAACCGGCCGTTGGTCACACGCTCTGGCGCGGCATAGAGCAAGGTGATTTCGCCGCGCAGCAAACGCCGCTCAACGTCACTGGCTTCTTCGCTGCTCAGGGTGGAGTTGAGAAAGGCGGCGCTCACGCCCGCTTCGTGCAGGGCGCCGACCTGGTCGTGCATCAGCGCGATCAGCGGCGAGACCACCACCGTGATGCCTTGCCCAGCCCGCTGGCGGGCAATGGCCGGAATTTGATAGCACAGCGACTTGCCCCCGCCCGTGGGCATGAGCACCAGTGCATCGCCACCAGCGGCCACATGGTCAATGATGGCTTGCTGCGGGCCGCGAAAGGCGTCGTAGCCAAAAATTTCGCGCAGGATAGGCAGGTGAGGGGACAAGGGCAGGATGAACAGCTTTTGAGAAGCCCTGATTGTCCCCTATGATTGAGCACGCCGTTGGCGATGGAAGTGAGGTTGTTTGTAGGAGTCCACCCCTGTGGGCGATTTCACGCATACCGCCATGGCATGCCAATCGCCCACAGGGGTAGGTGCCCACAACAAAACATGGTCCACGGGGTGGGCTTGTGCTAAGACTTCCGTTAAGCCGCTAGCGCAAAGCGTTCGTCAAGCAAGGTGCGCAAGGCACGAAGAGAAACTGGGGCTGCCTCTGGGTCGATGGCGTTGCGCAGCGCATCGTTGATGAGAGTTTGATAGCCGCGACCAGAGGCTTCGGCTTTGGCTCGAAACGCCTCAATCACGTCATCGTCTAACATGATCGTGATACGTGTTTTGCCAGTTGAAGGCAACACAGCGCCTCGCTTTGCCGCCTTGAAATCATATTCTTTACGCATGGTAATTCCTTGCCTCATTGGGACTTGCTTTTCGAGCAGAAATCAA
>NKIP01000047.1 GCA_002256145.1 Comamonadaceae bacterium PBBC1 | reverse complement strand
TCCACCACCACTTGGTGGAACTGGGTGGTGGCGCTCAGTGCGGTGCCCGCGCCCACGTTGGTCCACGTCTTGCCGTCATCGCTGGCGGTGCCGGTGTGGATGCTGTTGAAGTCGGCCATGTCGTTGACATCTTTGGCCGTCAGCGTCAGCGTGTTGGCTGTGGCGTCGGCGCCGAGGTTGATGCGCTCGATGCTTTCGATGCGGCTGTTTTCTTCAAAGCCCATGGCGCCAGCGTTGCTGATGGCGGTCAGGTCGAGGTTGACGCTGGCTGCGGACACTTGCAAGGTGTCAAAGCCTTCGCCACCTTGAATGGCCTCGCGTGTGGTGCCTGCGGCGGCTGAGAGGTTGGTCACGTCAGAGGCTTGCAAGACGATGGTGTCGTTGCCCTTGCCTGCAAAGAAGCGGTCCACACCGCCGTTGCCGGTCAGCACGTCGTTGCCTGCGGTTCCCATGACAGCCTCATCGGAACTGGTGCCGGTGAGGTTGATGGCGTTGGTCATGGTTTGTGTGCCACCCATGACCAAGTAATAAGCACCAGCTAAGTTGTTCGTGGCATAAGCACCAATGATCAAGTCACCCAGACCATCGCCATTGATGTCGCCTGCGCTAGAGACTGAGTTACCAAACAAACCACTGGCAACCGTTGGTGTCAGCTTAAAACCATTGCTACTGGCAATAGTTCCGCTACTCAAATCCAAACCAGTGCCCGAGGCATTTCCATACACAACGAATGTTGCCCCCGCATTACTGTTGCTTGTGGCTGTACCAACAATCAGGTCTGCCAGACCATCGCCATTCACATCGCCAGCACTTGCAACGGAACTACCCAGTTGACTGCTTGCTTGTCCTGCGATCCTGTAACCTTGGCTAGATGCAATAGTTCCAGAACCAATATTGAGCGTTCCACCTGTTGAGTTGCCATAGATCACGTAAGCAGCACCAGCGGCGCTATTAAATCCGATGGCACCCACAATCACGTCCGCCAAACCGTCACCGTTCACGTCACCAGCACTGCTTGCAGAGACACCAAAACCAGTTGGGCCAGTAATCTTATAGCCTTTACTAGACGGAACACCATTGACGTCTGTAAAGTCAACTCCCGTGCCTGTTGAGTTGCCGTAAACAATATAAGCCGTAGAAGTTTGATCCGAACCAACAATCAGATCTGATAAACCATCGCCGTTCACATCACCTGCGCTTGAAACAAAGTTGCTAGTGGAGCCGGCGCTATGAGCAGTTATTTTGAAACCATCACTTTCGGCAATCGTGCCGCCGTTGATTGTCAACGGTGTGCCTGTTGTCTTTCCGTAAACAACATACGAAGTGGCAAGGTTTCCGTTGTACAACCACGAGCTACTCACAATCACATCAGCCAAACCATCGCCGTTCACATCACCCGCACTTGAGACGGTGTCTGCAATACCGGTAATCTTGTAGCCAGTGCTGGTACCGATAGTGCCACCACTCAAATTCACACCACTGTTGGTTGATTGACCATAAACAACGTAGGTACTGCCGGTTTGCGAAACAATCAAGTCAGCATAGCCGTCGCCGTTGATGTCTCCAGCGCCAGAAACTGACTTACCCAAGTTGGTGTTGGAAATAAGTGAACCTGTGATTTTGAAGCCCAAACTTTGGTCAATGGCTCCACTACTCAAACTCACACCCGTACCTGCTGCATTACCGTAAATCACGTAAGCCGCACCTACCGCGTTGGCACCACCATTGTTTGCCCCCACGATCACATCGTCATAACCGTCGCCGTTGACATCGCCTGCGCTGGAGACCGAGTAGCCAAGGTAGCTGCTGGCAGCGCCACCATAAGGCGGCACCACCGGAATGCTGCCATCCGAATTCAGCGTCAAGAAGTTGAACGTCGTTGTGTCGGTGATGCCCGCATAGGTGTTGCCACCCACGTCTTGCACCGCAGTAGGCGCAACCTTGACGTAGTAGCCCGTGCCACCCAACAAGTTGGCGCTCGGGTTGATGGTCAAGGTGGTCGTGCCCCAGCCTGTCACCAGCGAGCTGCTGGCGGCGTCGAAGCTCTCGACCACGGTATTGGTCGATGCGTTGTACAGCTGAATGAGACCCGTGCCCTTGGTCACGACTTCGCTGAACGTCATGCTCAGGTTGTTGCCCACGTTGGCGAAGGCCACTTGACCGTTATCGGCGGGTGTGGTGCTCACCAGTGTCGGCGCAAGGTCCATCACCACATTGGTGATGGCGCTGTCGGCAATCACTTGCGAGTTGGTGGCCGTGTTTTGGTACACGTTGTAGTTGGTCGTGCCGTTGTTCACGGTGCCCACTTGCGTGAAGCCTGCACCCAGATTGATGGTGTCGGCTGCCGTGCCCTCCACCACCACTTGGTGGAACTTGGTGGTGGCGCTGAGGGCTGTGCCCGCGCCCACGTTGGTCCACGTCTTGCCGTCATCGCTGGCGGTGCCGGTGTGGATGCTGTTGAAGTCGGCCATGTCGTTGACATCTTTGGCCGTCAGCGTCAGCGTGTTGGCTGTGGCGTCGGCGCCGAGGTTGATGCGCTCGATGCTGTTGATGCGGCTGTTTTCTTCAAAGCCCATGGCGCCAGCGTTGCTGATGGCGGTCAGGTCGAGGTTGACGCTGGCTGCCGACACTTGCAAGGTGTCAAAGCCTTCGCCACCTTGAATGGCCTCGCGTGTGGTGCCTGCGGCGGCTGAGAGGTTGGTCACGTCAGAGGCTTGCAAGACGATGGTGTCGTTGCCCTTGCCTGCAAAGAAGCGGTCCACACCGCCGCCGCCCACGAGCGTGTCGTTGCCTGCGGTGCCCATGACTGCTTCGTCTGTTGCAGTGCCGGTGAGGTTGACGGCGCTGGTGACGGTTTGTGTGCCGCCCAGGACGATGTAGTAGGCACCGGCGCTGCTGCTTGTCGCAGGGGCGCCGATGATGAGGTCGCTCAAACCGTCACCGTTGATGTCGCCTGCGTTGGAAACCGAGTAGCCAAATTGACCTGAGGCCACACTGGTCGCCAGCTTGAAGCCATTGCTTGCGGCGATAACGCCCGTGCTGATATCCACCGTAGCACCTGTTGTGTTGCCATACACAACATAGGCAGTGCCTGAATTAGTGCCAGAGGCAGTAGCGCCAACGATGACGTCACCCAAACCGTCGCCGTTGACATCCCCTGCGCTTGAAACGCTCTTTCCGAAATCTGTGCCCGTTTGGCCAATGATTTTGTAGCCGTTGCTGGTGGCTATGGTGCCGCCCGACAGGTCCAAGGAGGTGCGTGAAGCGTTGCCATAAACCACATAGGCTGCATTGATACCCTGTGCGCTCACAATGACGTCGGCCAAGCCATCCCCGTTCACGTCACCCGCGCTGGATACGGAAAAGCCAAGAGTGTTACCAGTGCCGCCCGAAATCATGTAGCCAGTGCTGGCGTTCATCACACCGTTCGTGTCAAACCCTGTGCCCGTGCTGTTGCCGTAGATGATGTAGGCAGCGCCTGCGCCGCTGCTTTGGTTGTAGGCGCCAATGATTTGGTCTGCCAAGCCATCCCCGTTCACGTCACCCGCGTTGGACGCTTTTCCTGAGTAACTGCCAAGGATACCGGTGATTTTGTAGCCATCGCTTGATGCAATGGTGTTTGCGCTGAGGTCAAGGTTTGCAGCATTGGTCTTGCCGTAAATGATGTAGGTTGCGTTGGGGTAGCTATTGCTTCCAACGTCACCGACCATCAAGTCAGCCAGTCCGTCACCGTTCACATCGCCGGCACTTGAAACGCTGGCACCAAAGGCTGCGAATGACGCAGTCTGACCCTTGATGCTGAAACCATTGCTGGATGCGAGGGTGGTCGTGCTGAAGTCCAATGCCGCAGCCAATGGCGCACTGGCACTGCCGTAGACGACATAGGCCATATTGCTATCGGAGGCGCCCACAATCACGTCGGCAAAACCATCGCCGTTGACGTCGCCTGCAGCTGACACCGAGTAGCCAAGATGGCTGGTCGCTGCCCCAGCGATTTTGAAACCCAAGCTCGGGGCAATCGTGCCGTTGACCAAGCTCACGCCTGCGCCTGCCGCGTTGCCATAGACAACGTATGCGGCGCCTGCATAGCTGTTCAAGCCAGTCGCGCCAACAATCATGTCGTCATAGCCGTCGCCGTTGACATCGCCTGCGCTAGAAACAGACCAGCCCAGCAGGCTGCTGGCGACACCACCATAAGGCGGTACCACCGGCGTGCTGCCGTCGGTGTTCAAGGTCACAAAGTTGAAGGTGGTCGCGTCGGTGATGCCTGCATAGGCATTGCCTGCCAAGTCGGTGACTGCGGTAGCAGCCACTTTCACGTAGTAGCCCGTGCCCGCTGTGAGGTTGGCGAATGGGTTGAGGGTGAGGGTGCTGG
>NKIP01000023.1 GCA_002256145.1 Comamonadaceae bacterium PBBC1 | reverse complement strand
GTCTGATCCAGTCGGCCAAACTCAACGGTCACGACCCGTACGCGTACTTGAAGGACGTGATGGAGAAGCTGCCAACCTGGCCCAACAGGCGGATTCAAGAGTTGCTGCCACACCGCTGGCAGCTGACTGGGCAAAGAATCGGCTGAAACTTGTGGGTGGGCAGGGGTTCGCCGTACGCTTACGTTGATTTACCGACGCACCAAGAACCTTAGAGCAGTGCAACTTTTGCTTGGTCACGCCAAGCTGGAGTCGACCGTTAGGTACTTGGGCATCGAGGTTGATGACGCTCTCGAAATCTCCGAGCAAACTGAAATCTGAGGGTCACCGGTGGCGGCCTTGATTCCGGCACCGGGGTTGCAGCCTTGAATGGCAGCTATGTGGAGACAGCAAGGAACGGTGCTTGCGGCCAGGAGCGGCCCTAAAGGCCGATATCCAACATGAAGGGCGCAAACAGCAGCTACCATAACTTTCAATGACCTATCGACTGCATTTACGCGAATGACCAAAAACGAGCTTCTAAACGCCCTACACCACCTCTACGGCAATCTGCTTCTGGGAAACATTCTTCTTGGTTTTTCAGATTCCATTGATTGGAAACTTGTCGGCACCATGATTCATGAAGTACGGTCGCCGAATGTGGTGTTCACGACGGACCTTAGACCTGTTTTTGGCAGTACAGCATCGCTGCGTAAAGATCAACTAACCATGGTCGATGAATTCCAAAAAATGCTGCGACGATCAGTTGTTGCTGAGAGCTTTGAGGTGCTCGGCTTGTATTGCCGTGAATCTGCCCAGACGGACAAACTTCACGACTTAACTTGGTATCAGTTTGCTCGGATTCTAAGGAACACTGTGTCACACAAACGCGGGGAGCTGATCAATTGGCCTCCCGAACTTGAGAAGAAAGGAATATCGTCGGTTACCTGGCGGCACCGAACTTTGGATTCAAATATGGTGGGTAAGCAGCTTCAGATGTATGACGCGGAAATCCTGGCCTTGATAACTGACGAGATTTCCTTCGTTGAGACCTCTCTGGGATGATGTCTGCTCTGGGTCGTTAGTACCCGGTCGCACCCATATAAAGCGGACTGTCATCACCTTGAAGCGATCCAGAGCTTTGCAAGTGTCAGCTGGTCACCTGAAAGCGGTCAGCGGACCTAATATTGACGACTGAATTTGAGTGACTGCTTCTGGCATAAAGCTAACAAGTGACTGCGGGACACGACCGGCAGCTTTCGCTGCAAAGCAGTCAACCCACGTTCATCGCGTCTCACCAATTCCACAACGTCCCATCATGCTGCAGCCGATTGACCGGCAGATAGGCCCTTTGATACGGATACTTCGCAGCCAGCCTCTCGTCGATGTCCACCCCATGGCCGGGTGACTCGCCGCAGTGCATCATGCCGCGCTCAAAGCGGTAGTCGTGCGGGAAGACCGAAAGCATTTCTTCGCTGTGGGGCATGAACTCTTGCACACCGAAGTTGGGCACCCAGGTGTCAAAGTGCAGCGCTGCGCCCATGCAAACGGGCGAGAGGTCGGTCGCGCCGTGGCAGCCGGTGCGCACTTGGTAGAGGCTGGCCAGGTCGGCGATGCGCCGCAGGTGTGTGATGCCGCCTGCGTGGACCACGGTGGTGCGGATGTAGTCGATCAGCTGTTTCTCGATCAGCGCCTTGCAGTCCCAGATGCTGTTGAAAATCTCGCCCACTGCGATCGGTGTGGTGGTGTGGTGGCGTATCCACTGAAAGGCGTCCTGGTTCTCGGCCGGTGTCGGGTCTTCCATCCAGAACATGCGCACAGGCTCCAGCGCTTTGCCGAGTTGCCCGGCCTCGATGGGTGTCAGGCGGTGGTGCACGTCGTGCAGCAAATGGATGTCGGGGCCCACGGCTTCGCGCACGGCTTCAAACAGGCCGGGCGTGTAGCGCAAATATTTTTCGGTGCTCCAGTCGTGTTCGCTGGGCAAGTTGCCGTCGGCGGGTTCGTACATGCGGTTCGTACCGCTGACGCCATAGACCTTGTTCAGCCCCGGCACGCCGCTTTGGGCGCGTATCGCCAAGTAGCCTTCTTCCTTGTGGCGCAAAACTTCGTCCACTGTCTCGGCCGTGTCGCGGCCGTTGGCGTGGCCGTAGACCATCACGCCGGTACGGCTGCGCCCGCCCAGCAACTGGTACAGCGGCATGTTCGCCATCTTGGCCTTGATGTCCCACAGCGCGGTGTCCACGGCCGCAATGGCGCTCATGGTCACCGGGCCGCGCCGCCAGTACGCGCCTTTGTAGAGGTATTGCCAGATGTCTTCGATCTGCTGCGGGTCTCGCCCGATCAGGCAGGGAATCACATGGTCTTCGAGGTAGCTGACCACGGCCAGCTCGCGGCCGTTGAGCGTGGCGTCACCCACGCCATACACGCCCTGATCGGTCTCGATTTTGAGGGTGACGAAGTTGCGGCCGGGGCAACAAACGATGACTCGGGCGGCGGTGATTTTCATGGTTCAGATCTGTTAGGTGGGCGAAAGTTCAGGCGTTGGCAATAGGTGTTGTCGACGGTTTTTGCCCCGGCAAGGACCTGCGGTCAACCGGTCATGTCGGAGCTGAAGCTGCCGACCTACGGGGCGGCTCGTTTTGTAGGTCGGCGGCTTTAGCCCCGACATGAGTCCTTGGCAAACGGGTAAACGTCGGAGCTGAAGCTGCCGACCTACGGGGTGGTTCGTTTTGTAGGTCGGCGGCTTTAGCCCCGACATGAGTCCTTGGCAAACGGGTAAACGTCGGACCTGAAGGTGCCGATCTACGGGGTGGTTCGTTTTGTAGGTCGGTGGCTTTAGCCCCGACATGAGTCCTTGGCAAACGGGTAAACGTCGGACCTGAAGGTGCCGATCTACGGGGTGGTTCGTTTTGTAGGTCGGTGGCTTTAGCCCCGACATGAGTCCTTGGCAAACGGATACACGTCGGACCTGAAGGTGCCGACCTACAGGAAGCCGTGGCGGCTTTTGTCATGGTGTTGTGGTCAACAGTTGCTGGACTGCAGCGTCCACACCGTGCAGCAGCACTTGCTGGTGCCAGTGCGTGACGCGGGCGATCCAGCCTGAGTGTTGGGGAAGGGCGCTGCCCCACAAATCTTCGCGGGACAGCAGGGCGCGTACGCAGGCTTCAGGCTCGGTGCGCTGGGTAGCGCCCAGGACCATCAGGCTTTCGGCTTGCGGGTCGTTCAGTGTGTAGGCTTGGCCATGCTCGTCCACGGCCAGCGTGTAGCGCACGAACACGGCTGCGGCCAGTGCGTGGTGTTCAAACGAAGCGCCTTGCGCGATTTGACCGAGCACCGAGGGCGGCCAGCGCTGCGGAATTTTTTGAGAGCTGTCGGTGGCGATCTGGTGAACGCTGTGCTTCAGGTACGGGTTGCCAAAGCGTGCAATCAGCGCATCGCGGTATTCGGCCCAGTCGCTGCGACTGAGGTGCGGCGCGACTTCTCGGCCCATCAGTTGGTGCACGAATGTGCGGATGTGCGGCACGCCAATGCAGCTGGCAATGAAGGGTCTGCCGGTGATGGCCCCCATGAGCGCCATGGCCGTGTGGCTGCCGTTGAGCATGCGCAGCTTGGCCTCTTCGTAGCTGTGCACATCGCCCGTCACGCGCACACCGGCGCTTTGCAGCAGGGCCGAGTCTGTCGGGTCGGCAAAGCGGTCTTCGATCACCCATTCCCAAAAACCTTCGGTGCTCAGGGCGCAGTGGTCTTGCAGGCCCAGCGCCTCTTGCGCGGCGGCCGTCACCTCGGGGGTGGCGGCAGGCACGATGCGGTCGACCATGCTGCACGGGAAAGCGCATTGCGCGTCCAGCCAGCGCAGCAGCTCGGCGTCTTGCGCTGTCATGTCTTTGGCTGGAATCTCGGCCTTGACCAAGGCTTGCAGCTTGTGGCCATTGCCTTGCAGGTTGTCGCACGAGGCCACGGTGACGCCGGGCAAGCCTGCTTGCTGGCGCAGTCGCAATCCGTCGAGCAGCAGTTGGCCTAAAGCAGGGGTGTAGCCTTTTTCTGTGACGGTGAGGGTGACCCAGCGGGTGGTGGGTGCGGCGATGGCTTGCACCACCGCATCGCGCTCGGTGGCGGCCACATTCATGCGCCAAAGTGCGCCGGGCACTTGCCACCTGACGCCTTGCCCATCGGCCACACGCACGGCGTACAGGCCATCTTGCGAACGCAGTTGTTTGACCAAGTCAGGCCGTGTCATGCCCACACCGTGAATGCCCCAGCGTGTGTCGCCACTGGCCAGCAGTTGGTCAAACACCATGGCCTGGTGGGCGCGGTGAAAAGCCCCTAACCCCAAGTGCACCACGCCCGGGGCGTGGGTTGTGCGGTTGTAGCTGGGGAAGTTCACGTTGGATGACAGCGATGAAAGGGAGAGGGCAGACAGTGGCATGGTGGATGGGTCTTGAAGGAGGCGTTTCAAACGAAAAAGCGTGACGCTCTTTGTAGGAGCTTGCCCTGCAAGCGATCAGCTTGCAGACCGCAAGCGCTCGCATCGCCAGCAGGGCTGGCTCCTACAGGGAGCAAGGCATGTGCCCGAGTGATGTGTTGGAGCTTGCCCTGCAAGCGAAAAGCCTGCAGACCACCAGCATCTGCATCGCCAACAGGGTTGGCTCCTTCATGAAATCCTGTCATCTTCAAGTCGCGGATTTTGCTTGGAGTTTCTGTTCAGACGCTTCAATCTCGGCCCAGGTCGCGTCGTCGATCCAGATGCCGTTTTGCTCGCGCTCTGCGCGGGCTGCGCGCTCGGGCTCGCCCGCCATCCGCACGCCATCGCTGCCTGGCGCATCGGGGCTTTGGCGCAGCCAGTCGGCAAAGGCCAGGGCTTCTTGCTCGAACATGCTTTGTGTGCCCAGACGCACAGGGTCGATCAACATGGTCAGCATGCCGTTCAAGACCGCCCGTTGGTGGTCGGCTTCGCGGTGCCAGGTGCCGCTGCCCGTGAGCGCACCGCCCAGCAGTTCGCAGGCCATGGCCATGCCAAAGCCTTTGTGGTCACCAAAGGTCATGAGCGCACCAAACAAACCGTTGGATTGCGGCACCACCACCACGCCGGGGTCGGTGGTGGGATGGCCGTGTTCGTCGATCAA
The DNA here is from genome assembly GCA_002256145.1 of Comamonadaceae bacterium PBBC1. Taxonomy (GTDB): domain Bacteria; phylum Pseudomonadota; class Gammaproteobacteria; order Burkholderiales; family Burkholderiaceae_C; genus Limnohabitans_A. The sequence continues at coordinate 53,579 of NKIP01000023.1, read as the reverse complement.
ATAACCGGGTGGCACTTGTTCGCCCTTGTTGTGGGCCACGCGCATCTTGCCTTGCGCCACGCGGCTGGTGGCAAAGTCGAGCACAAAGGGGGCGCGGTTGCCCATGGGCACGCCGATGCAGCAGGGGTTGGTGCCAAAACGGCCATCACCGCCGCCAAAGGGTGCGACCACGGGGCGTGAGAGCACGTTCACAAAATGCACCGACACCAAACCTTGCGCCACGGCCATCTCTGCAAAGTGGCCAATGCGGCCCAAGTGGTGCGAGCGGCTCAGCGCCACGGTGCACACGCCGTGTTGCTTGGCGCGTTCAATGCCCATTTGTATGGCTTGCACGCCGGTGATTTGGCCGTAGCCGCGTTGGCCGTCGAGGTTGAGCAAGGGGCCGGTGTCGAGCAAGACCTTCACGCCCGTGTTGGGGCTCAGGCCGCCTTCGAGCACGGCGTCCACATAGCGCGGCACCATGCCCACGCCGTGTGAGTCGTGGCCGCTCAAGTTGGCCATGACCAGGTTGTCGGCCACCTGGGCTGCCTCGGCGGGGGCGCTGCCCGCTTGTTCAATGATGCGGGCGACTTTGGCGCGCAGTTCTGCGGCGGAAATGGTGTGGCTCATAGAGGTCTTGTCGTCTGTCAAAAAATCATCAGAACGGTTTGCACCGATTGTTTGAGTAGGTCGGTGGCTTTAGCCCCGACATGAGGCCTTTGGCGAGGCGGACAAACGTCGGACCTGAAGGTGCCGACCTACAGCAGCCCGCCTGTCTGCCCGATGTCGAAACGCGGATCACGACAGGGCTTACATCACCGCACCCACTTGCCACGGCACAAACTCGTTTTGGCCGTAGCCGTGGCGCTCGCTCTTTGTCGGCTCGCCCGATGCGGCAGCCAGGATCATTTCAAAGATACGCTGCCCCATCTCGGCAATGCTGACGCCGCCGTCCACGATCTCGCCGCAGTTCAGGTCCATGTCTTCTTCTTGCTTTTTCCACAGGGCGGTGTTGGTTGAGAACTTGAGGCTGGGCGAAGGGGCGCAGCCATACGCGCTGCCGCGCCCGGTGGTGAAGCAAATCAGGTTGGCCCCACCAGCCACCTGGCCCGTGGCGCTGACGGGGTCGTAGCCGGGCGTGTCCATGTAAACAAAGCCTTTGGCGGTGACCGGCTCGGCGTATTCGTACACCGCTTGCAGGTTGCTGGTGCCGCCCTTGGCCACCGCGCCCAGCGACTTTTCCAGGATCGTGGTCAGGCCACCCGCCTTGTTGCCGGGCGAGGGGTTGTTGTTCATCTCGCCACCGTTGATGGCGGTGTAGTTTTCCCACCAGCGGATGCGCTCGATCAGTTTGTGTGCCACTTTGGGCTTGACCGCGCGGCGCGTGAGCAAATGCTCTGCGCCATAAATCTCGGGCGTTTCACTCAGGATGGCGGTACCGCCGTGCTGCACCAGCAAGTCCACCGCTGCTCCTAAAGCCGGGTTGGCGCTGATGCCCGAGTAACCGTCAGACCCGCCGCACTGCAGGCCGACGGTGATGTGCTCGGCACTGCAAGGCTCACGGGTGATGGCGTTGGCGCGGGGCAGCATTTCTTCGATCAAGGCAATGCCTTTTTCGACCGTGAGGCGCGTGCCGCCGGTGTCCTGGATGTTGAAGACCTTGAGCGTGTCGCCCTCGCGCAGGCTGCTGTGCGCCAGCCAGGTGTTGAGCTGATTGGCTTCGCAGCCCAAGCCCACCACCACCACGCCCCAGAAGTTGGCGTGTGTGGCGTAACCGGCCAGCGTGCGCTCCAGCAGCTGGATGCCCAGCCCTTCGGTGTCCATGCCGCAGCCGGTGCCGTGCGTCAAGGCGACCACGCCGTCGACATTCGGAAAGTTGGCCAGCGCAGCAGGGTTGTTGCGTTTGGAAAAGTGGTCGGCAATGGCGCGTGCGGCGGTGGCCGAGCAGTTCACGCTCGACAACACGCCGATGTAGTTGCGTGTGGCCACGCGGCCGTCTGAGCGTTTGTAGCCCATGAAGGTCGCTTGTTGGCGCACCGGCTCGGGTTTCACATCTTGGCCAATGGCGTAGTCGCGCTCGAAGTTGCCTTTTTCCGCGCCCATGTTCAGGTTGTGCGTGTGCACATGCTCGCCCGGTGCAATGGCCTGGTGCGCAAAGCCAATGATCTGGTTGTAGCGGCGAACCGGCTCACCCACGGCGATGTCGCGTGTGGCCACCTTGTGGCCCGGCGGGATCAGGCCGCGCACGGGCACGCCTTCGACGGCGCTGCCGCTCATGAGTTGGCTGCGAGCGATGACCACGTCATCGGCTGGATGCAAACGGATGAAACTGCTCATGAAAAGTCCTCAATAAAACTGCTTGGGCAACCACAGCACCAAGCTGGGCATATAGGTGATGACGGCCAAGCTGCCCAGCAAGGGGAACAGCCAAGGCAAGATGGCCATGGTGGTGCGTTCGACGCTGAGCTTGGCCACACGGGCCAGCACAAACAGCACCATGCCCATGGGGGGATGCAACAAGCCGATCATCAGGTTGAGCACCATGACCAGACCGAAGTGCACCAGGTCAATGCCCAGCTGTTGGCAAATGGGCACTAGGATCGGCACGAGGATGGTGATCGCAGCGGTGGGCTCCAGGAAGCAACCTACAAACAGCATCAGCGCATTGGCCAGCAGCAAGAACACCCATGGCTCTTGGGTGAAGCCGAGCACCCAAGCGGAGATGGCGGTGGTCACGCCGGTGGCGGTGAGCATCCAGCCAAAAATGCTGGCTGCGGCCACGATGAACAGCACGGTGGCAGTCGTTTCAACCGTGTCCAGGCAGATTTTCACGAACATCTTGAAGTTGAGCGTGCGGTACCAGAAGAAGCCCAAGGCAATCGCCCAGACGCAAGCCGCAATCGCGCCTTCGGTGGGGGTGAACACGCCGGTCGTCATGCCGCCAATCAGGATGACCGGGGTCATGATGGGCAACACGGCCTGGAAGTTGAAAAACTTGTCGGCAGCAAACAAAACGATCAGGGCCACAAACACCGTGAGTTGAGGGGGTGTGCCCATGGCGGTCACCAACCACCAGATGGACAAGGGCCAGCCCACCACCACAGCGGTTTCGGCCAAGGCCTTGATGACTTTGGGCCATTCGAATTTCACATCGGCACCCCAGCCGTTTTTGTGCGCGAAATAGGCCACCGTGAGCATCATGAGCAGCGCCATCAAGATGCCGGGCAAGATGCCCGCGAGGAACAGCGCACCCACCGACACGTTGGCCATCATGCCGTAGATCACAAAAGGCAAGCTGGGTGGAATGATGGGGCCGAGCGTGGCCGAAGCCGCTGTGACGCCCACGGCAAATTCGGTGCTGTAGCCATGGTCTTTCATGGCCTTGATCTCGATGGTGCCCAGGCCTGCCGCGTCGGCAATGGCCGTGCCGCTCATGCCCGCAAACACGACCGAGCCCACTACGTTGACGTGGCCGAGACCCCCTTTGAGCCAGCCCACCAAGGCCAGCGCGTAGTTGTAGATGCGGTTGGTGATGCCCGCGTTGTTCATCAGGTTGCCGGCCAGAATGAAGAAGGGCACGGCCAACAGGGGGAAGCTGTCGATGCCCGAGACCATGCGGTGGATGACCACAAAGGGTGGCGAGCTTTCGACAAAAAGCAAATACAGCAAGGACGCACCCGCCATGGCAATGGCCACCGGGATGCCGCCGCTCATGAGGATGAGGAAAAGGATCTTCAACATGGAGAACTTTCTAAAGGCGTTTCAGCGGTCGGTCATTTCGGATTCGGGGCGTTGCAGCACGGTGTAGCCGCGCTGCCAATGCACCTTGGCCACCCACACGGCGCGCAGGCACATGGCTGCAAAGCCGGCCATCACCACGCCATAAACCAGGTTCATGGGCAAGTCGATGATGGTCATTTTGTAGCTGCCCAGTTTCTCCATCATCTGGCCCGTGAGGAAGGTGGCGGCAGCAAAAAAAGCGATGCGCATCACATCGACCACCGTGCCCATGGCGCGACCCATCCAGTCGGGCATGAAGCGAAAGAAAAAGTCCACTTGGATGTGGTTGTTTTTGGCGACGCCAATCGTGGCCCCCGTGAAGACGGTGGCGATCAACAAATAGCGCGCAATTTCCTCGGTCCACGAGGCCGAGTTGTTCATCACGTAGCGCGTGAAAAATTGGTAAAAAACCGTCAGGCCCAAAGCCCAAAAGAAAGCCAAGGCCACCCAGGCTTCGATGGGCGTGCCCGACAGATCGACTTCGTCGTCGGTCGCGTGAAACTGGCCATCGTCGCCCATGACTTTGGGCAGGGCGTCGAGGTCGGGGAGATTGCTCATGGGGTGTCCTTGGAGTCGGAAAATCAGCCGGTGGCGCAGGCCGAACTCACAGAGTCCGGCCTGTCAGGGTAGGCCAGGGCATCAGGCGTGCACTGGATCCCGGATCGAGTCCGGGATGACAGATGGGCCCAATGCGCTCGGGCATGCGCAAACTTCAACAGACTGGAGTCCTTATTTGGCGGCTTGGATCTTGTCGAAGTCAGACTGCGTGAAACCCATGCTTGTCAGGGGTTTGTTTTTCAGGACAGCATCCTGGAAAGACTTGCGGTCCACCTGCACGATTTGCAGGCCTTTTTTCTTGAACTCGTCCACCAACTCGGCCTCACGCGCCTTGATCTTGGCGGTGGCGCGCACAGCGGCTTCTTGCGTCACGTCGGTGAAGATCTTCTTCTCGGCGTCGCTGAGCTTGTTCCACAGGTGCGGTGCAATTTGCGTGGTCAAACCGTCCACGATGTGGCCCGTCATCATGATGGCCTTTTGCACTTCAAAGAACTTCTTGGCTTCGATGGTGGTCAAGGGGTTTTCTTGCGCTTCCACCGTGCCGTTTTGCAGGGCCAGGTACACCTCGGCAAAAGCAATCGGTGTGGGGTTGGCGCCGCAGGCTTCAGGTGTGGCGCGGTAGGCGGGCACATCGGGCACGCGGATCTTGATGCCTTTCATGCCCGCGCAGTTGGTGAAGGCTTTTTGGGCGGTGGTGTGGCGTGCACCGTAATAGGTGTAGGCCGTGACTTGGATGCCGGTTTTGCCGCGGAACTCATTGACCATCTCTTGGAACACCGGGCTCTTGGAGTAAGCAATCAGGTGGTCGCCGTCGCGGAAGATGAACGGGTAGTAGGCAATGCCAAAGCGGGGGTAGGTGCGGGCCGCAAACGAGGGGCCGCTGATGATCATGTCCACCGTGCCCAATGTCAGGCCCTGGTTGATGTCGGTTTCTTTGCCCAGTGTGGAAGCCGGGAAGACCTGGATGTCGAACTTGCCGTTGCTGCGCTTTTTGATTTCTTCGGCCGCCCACACCGACTCGGTGTGGTACGGCTCAGAGGTTTCGTAGACGTGGGCCCACTTGAGTTTTTGCTGGGCCTGCACCGCAGTGCTGCCGAGCACGGTCATGGCGCCCACGGCAAAAGCGCCGACGGTGGCCAGGGTTTTCAGGGTCAATCGTTTGCTCATCAAAGTCTCCTCGTTGGTATTGAAAAAAATGCTGACGCGGGAAAACTGCATGCCTTCAGCGGACCCTCTGACGGGTGCGCTATCGGGCAGGCGCGCGGCGCCAGCTCGCGCTGTATCTTTTGTAGGCTTGCCTCAGGTGTTTTTGCATGGCTTTGCGGGCGGCGCTGGCATCGTGCGCCTCAATGGCCAGCAGCACCTGCTGGTGCTCGCCAATGGCCGCTTGCCAGGATTCGGGGTGTTCAAAGTAGTCGCCCAGCCGCTCAAACAGCGGGCCGTTGCGGGCTTGCCAGTAGCGCTGCACGGTGTCGAGCAGCACGCTGTTGCCACAGGCTTGGGCAATGGCTTCGTGAAAGGCTTCGTCGCCTTCGCGTGGCACTTGGTCGCGAGCGGCCTCGAGCTTCATTTGCTGCAAGCCGGCTTTGATGGCTTTGAGGTCTGACTTTTGCGCGTGGGTGGCCGCCAGCGCGGCCACTTCGGCCTCGACCAACAAACGGGCACTCATCACCTCCAGCGGACCCCAGTCGGCGGGGGTATTGGCATCGGTTTCATTGGCGGCAGACTTGCTGGGCGGCTCAATGCGCTGCACATAAATGCCGGACCCCGTGCGCACCTCGATCAGGCCCTCGACCTCCAGCGCAATGAGGGCCTCGCGCACCGAAGGGCGGCTCACGCCCAGTTGCACGGCCAGGTCCCGTTCAGCCGGCAGGCGCGAGCCCAAGGCGAATTCGCCCGACACCATCAATTGCCGAACTTGTTCGGCAATCTGGCGGTACAGGCGTTGCGGGGCCACGGTGTGCAAGGGCATGGGGGTGATCAGGGATAACGTGAATTGGACAAGTGGTCAGACCAGTTGCAGAATCATCACATGTTCAAAAGCCATTGCAACTCCGCACAAACCCGCATGGCGGCTGTCACACAAAAGACGTGCGGCGCAGTGGGCGTGTCGCATGCTGCGAAGCCTTGAAGCCCTTGTTGTTGCTGGTGTCGCGGTTGGCGGTTTTTTCTACTTCATCTGATCCTGCTGCACCTGTTTTTCACCATCCCTGCTGCCCTCTATGACCCCCGTCACCATTGACCGCGTGAGCCTTCGGCAAGTGAACTTGCCCCCCAAGGTTTTGCGCACCGACGCGATCCAGTCCTTTGTGACGCAAGAGACCATTTTGCTCACGCTGCATTGCAGCGACGGCATCGCAGCCACGGGCTACGCCTACACCATTGGCACCGGCGGCTCGTCGGTCATCGCCTTGCTCAAGGACCACTTGGCCCCGCGCTTGATCGGCCGCAACCCGGTCCTGGTGGAGGCGATCTGGAAGGACTTGTTTTTTCACACCCATGCCACAGCCGTGGGGGCCATGACCAGCCTGGCGCTGGCCTGTGTGGACACGGCTTTGTGGGACTGGCGTGCCCAAAGCCAGGGCCTGCCGCTATGGCAGTTGCTGGGCGGGGCGCAAGCGCGTGTGCCGCTCTACACCACCGAAGGCGGCTGGCTGCACCTGTCACCCGAGGCGCTGGTGGACCAAACGCTGGAGGCTCAAGCTCAAGGCTTCAAAGGGGCCAAGATCAAGATCGGCAGACCTCATGTGAGCGAAGACGTGGCGCGCCTGAGTGCCGTGCGTGACGCGGTGGGCCCGGGCTTTGACTTGATGACCGATGCCAACCAGGGCTTCAACCGCGCCGAGGCCGTGCGCCGGGCGCGGGCTTTTGACGGCTTGGGCTTGGCGTGGATGGAGGAGCCTTTGCCCGCCGAAGATGTGTCGGGCCACCGCCAGTTGCGCGAGCACACCACCATCCCCGTGGCGGTGGGCGAGTCCATGTACCACCCGATGCAGTTTCGCGAATACCTGGAGCAGGGTGCTTGTTCCATCGTGCAGCCCGATGTGGCGCGCATTGGTGGCATCACGCCCTGGATCAAAACCGCGCACTTGGCCGAAACCTTTGATGTGGCGGTGTGCCCGCACTTCTTGATGGAGTTGCACGTCAGCCTGTGCGCTGCCGTGCCCAACGCCTCCTGGGTCGAATACATCCCGCAGCTCGACGACATCACCACCTCGCGCATGCAGGTGCAGGGCGGTTATGCCCTGCCACCCGATACCCCGGGCCTTGGCATTGCCTGGGACTGGGCTGCCATTTCACACCGACAAATCACCCATTTGGAGATCCAAACCCCATGAGACTCAAAGGAAAAATCGCACTGGTCACCGCCGCTGGCCAAGGCATTGGCCAAGCGGCCGCATTGGCCATGGCCGCTGAGGGTGCCACGGTCTATGCCACCGATGTGAACCCCGAATTGCTCAAGAGCTACCAAGGCGTGGCCAATGTGCACACTGCCGTGCTGAATGTGCTCGACAAAGCAGCCATCGCCGCCCAAGTGGCCAGCTTGCCGCACATCGACATCGTCTTCAACTGCGCAGGCTTTGTGCACAACGGCAGCATTGAATTGGCCACCGACGAGGATTGGGATTTCGCCTTCAATTTGAATGTGCGTTCGCAGTTCTGGATGATCCAAGCGGTCATTCCCAAAATGGTGGCGCAGTTTGCACAAACCGGCCACGGCGGCAGCATCATCAACATGGCCAGTGTGTGCTCCAGCGTGCGCGGCTTGCCCAACCGATTCATTTACGGCACCAGCAAGGCGGCTGTGATTGGCTTGACCAAAAGCGTGGCCGCCGACTATGTGCGCCAAGGTGTGCGCTGCAATTGCATCTGCCCTGGCACCGTGGACACGCCTTCGCTGCAAGACCGCATCAACAGCTATGCCGACCCGGTGCAGGCCAGACAAGACTTCATCAACCGCCAGCCCATGGGCCGTTTGGCGCAGGCGCACGAAATCGCCCCCATCGTCACCTTCCTCGCTTCCGACGAATCCATCTTCGCCACGGGCAATGCCTACATGGTTGACGGTGGCATGACCATTTGAGGACCTTGCAGGAAATCACCTTTGTAGGAGCTTGCCCTGCAAGCGATTTCTTGCGGTTCGCAAGAGCTTTATCGCCAACAGGGCAAGCTCCTGCAAAAAGACATCCAGCGACTTTGTCATTCATTCAGGCTTGATGGGCCTGAACCTTAGAAAGAACGTATGAACTTGCTCGACATGAAAGGCCGCCACGCGGTCATCACCGGTGGGGCCACTGGCCTGGGTTTTGCCATTGCGCAGCGCATGCTGGCTTCTGGTGCACGCGTCACCATTTGGGACCGCGATGCCGCAGGCATGGCCCAAGCCGCTGAGCAACTGCGCCAAGGCCAGTTGGGTGCGGTGGTCAACACGGTGCAGGTGGATGTGGCCGACCACGGCTCGGTGGTACAAGCCACCGCACAAACCACGGCGCTGGCAGGCGTCGATGTGCTGGTCAACAGCGCGGGGATCACTGGCCCCAACGTCAAGGTCTGGGACTACCCAGTGGACGCCTGGAAACAGGTGTTCGATGTGAATGTGCACGGTTTGTTTCATTGCTGCCGCGAACTCAGCGCCCACATGAAGACCCGCAACTACGGGCGCATCATCAACATCGCCTCGGTCGCAGGCAAAGACGGCAACCCCAACGCCAGCGCTTACAGTGCGAGCAAGGCAGCGGTCATCGGTCTCACCAAATCGCTGGGCAAAGAGCTGGCCGACACGGGCGTGCGCGTGAACTGTGTCACCCCGGCGGCTGTGAAGACGGCGATCTTTGATCAAATGACGCCCGAGCACATCCAGTTCATGCTCTCTAAAATCCCGATGGCCCGCTTTGGCGAGCCCGAAGAAGTCGCCGCCATGGTGACTTGGTTGAGCACCGAAGAATGTTCCTTCTCCACCGGCGCGGTCTTTGATCTGTCGGGTGGTCGTTCCACTTATTGATTCTGTTCAAGCACTGAAAGGTATTTATGAAACTTGTTCGTTATGGCCAACCCGGCAAAGAAAAACCCGGTCTGATCGACGCCGATGGCCGCTTGCGCGACCTGAGCAGTGTGGTCAAAGACATCACGCCCGATCTGCTGAACGACAAGGCCTTGGCCAAGCTGGCCAAAGTCAAAACCGACAAGCTGCCTTTGGTGCGCGGCAAAAAGCGTTTTGGCACGCCCATCTCGTTCACCAGCAAATTCATCGCCATTGGCTTGAACTACGCCGACCACGCGGCCGAATCGGGCATGCCCATTCCCAAAGAACCCATCGTGTTCACCAAAGCGATCTCCTGCATCCAGGGTGCCAACGATGACGTCATGCTGCCCAAAGGCTCCAAGAAGTCCGACTGGGAAGTCGAGTTGGGCATCGTGATCGGCACCCGCGCACGATACGTCACGCAAAAAGAAGCGCTCAACCATGTGGCCGGTTATTGCGTCGTCAACGACGTGAGCGAGCGCGAATACCAGCTGGAGCTGGGCGGCAGCTGGGACAAGGGCAAGGGTTGCGACACTTTCGGCCCCGTCGGCCCTTGGCTGGTGACCCGTGACGAAGTGCCCAACCCACAAGCCTTGGGCATGTGGCTCGATGTGAACGGCGTGCGTTATCAAACCGGCAACACCAAGACCATGATTTTTGGCGTGGCCAAGCTGGTCAGCTACGTGAGCCAGTTCATGACGCTGGAGCCGGGCGACATCATCACCACCGGCACACCTCCGGGCGTGGGCATGGGCGTCAAGGTGGATGGCAAGCCTGCACCGGTTTACTTGAAGCGGGGCGATGTGATGCGTTTGGGCATCGAAGGCCTGGGTGAGCAAACGCAAAACGTGGTGGCTTTTAAGCTCTGAGGCACCACCATCGCGCATGGCTTGGGTGGACAACCCAGCCATGCATGTGCCCCGGCGCCGTGCACCGGGACACCTGACGCCCCTTATTGAGCCGATCTGTCGGTGGGATCGCCACACGAAAGCTCTACACTTGGGGGTTATGTCCGAGTCCACATTCCCCCTCCAAACGGTTGCCATTTCGCTGGACGACCGCAGTTATGACATCCAGATAGGCCAAGGCCTGCTCGGCCGACCCGAAACCTGGGCCGGTCTGCCCAAGGCGACAACGGCCATGATCGTGACCAACGACACGATCGCCCCGCTGTACGAAGCCGCATTGCGCAGCGCCATTGCCCCGCATTACAAAAAAGTCCACACCGTGGTGCTGCCCGATGGTGAGGCGCACAAAGACTGGCCTACCCTGAATTTGATTTTTGATGCCTTGCTGGGCCAAGCTTGTGACCGCAAGACGGTGCTGTTTGCCTTGGGCGGCGGTGTGGTGGGCGACATGACCGGCTTTGCGGCGGCCAGTTACATGCGTGGCGTGCCCTTTGTGCAGGTACCGACCACGCTCTTGTCGCAGGTCGATTCGTCGGTGGGCGGCAAGACCGCCATCAACCACCCGCTGGGCAAAAACATGATCGGTGCGTTCTACCAACCCGTGCGCGTGGTCTGCGATCTGAACACCCTGACCACCTTGCCCCCGCGTGAGCTGAGCGCGGGCTTGGCCGAGGTCATCAAATACGGCCCGATTGCCGACATGGCCTTTTTGGACTGGATTGAGGCCAACATCGACGCCTTGATGGCGCAAGACCCGGCTGCGCTGGCCCATGCCGTCAAGCGCAGCTGCGAAATCAAGGCCTGGGTGGTGGGGCAAGACGAGCGCGAAGCCGGCCTGCGGGCCATCCTCAATTTTGGCCACACCTTTGGCCACGCCATTGAAGCCGGTCTGGGTTTTGGCGTGTGGTTGCATGGTGAAGCCGTGGGCTGCGGCATGGTCATGGCGGCCGAGTTGTCGCAGCGTTTGGGGCACGTTGATGCCGCCTTTGTGGCGCGGTTGCGGGCCTTGATCGCGCGTGCCGGTCTGCCCGTGCGCGGCCCCATCATCGATCCAAGCGACAACGCGGGCCATTACATCGAACACATGCGTCTGGATAAAAAAGCGGTGAGCGGCGACATTCAGTTTGTGGTGATCGACGGCCCAGGCAAAGCCACCGTGTGTGGTGCCCCTGACGCCCTGGTGCGCGAGGTGATCGAGGCCTGTTGCGCCTGATGCCCATGCACGCCGCGTTACGGGATGTCTTGGTGGGTGCAAACCCGGGACAGGCCAGCTTGTCGGCTTTGGCCTGCAACCCGGCGCAAACCCGGGGCCGCCGGTTTGCCGAGCCGCCCGCGCCCACCCGCAATGCTTTCCAGCGCGACCGTGACCGCATCGTGCACTCCACCGCGTTTCGGCGGCTGGTTTACAAAACGCAAGTCTTTCTGAACCACGAAGGTGATTTGTTCCGCACGCGGCTCACACACTCGCTCGAAGTCGCGCAATTGGGCCGCTCGATTGCCCGGGCGCTGGGGCTCAATGAGGACCTGGTCGAGGCGGTGGCGCTGGCGCACGACTTGGGCCACACGCCTTTTGGGCACGCAGGACAAGACGCCCTCAACGAATGCATGGCCGAGCACGGCGGCTTTGAGCACAACCTGCAAAGTCTGCGCGTGGTGGATAAGTTAGAAGAGCGCTACCCCGCATTCGATGGCCTGAACCTGTGCTTTGAAACCCGTGAGGGCGTGCTCAAGCATTGCTCCCGCACGAATGCCGAGCATCTGGAGTTGACCGAGCCGGGTGGGGTCGGGCGGCGCTTCATCGACCGCACCCAGCCCAGTCTGGAGGCGCAGTTGTGCAACCTGGCCGACGCCATTGCCTACAACGCGCACGACATCGACGACGGCGTGCGTTCGGGGTTGATCAGCATCGAGCAACTGCTGCAGGTGGAACTGTTTGCGCATTACCACCAGCAGACATTGGCCGAGCACCCGGGTTTGGCGGAAAAACCGCGCCGCGTTCTGTACGAAACCATCCGCCGCATGCTGAGCGACCAGGTCTACGACGTGATCGACACCACTCGCCAAGCCGTTGAACAGGCGGGTGTTGCTTCGTTGGAAGAAGCCCGCTTGGCCGGGCCGCTGGTGGCGTTCAGCCCTGGCATGAAGGCCCGCAGCAGTGAGCTCAAAAGGTTTTTGTTCGCGCAGCTCTACCGCCATCCGCAGGTCATGCACACCACCGGACAGGCGCAGCAGGCGGTGCGCGAGTTGTTTGCGGCTTACATCGCCAAGCCCGCCGAAATGTCCGCCGATTTCGCTGCCAACGCTGACTTGCACCGTTCGGTGGCCGACTACATTGCGGGCATGACCGACCGCTTCGCCCTGCGTGAACACGAACGCCTGACGGGGCGCAAGTTGTTGTGAGCTCGGCGGGGTCATTTTTTGCAGTTCGGCATCTTGTAGGTCGGCACCTTCAGGCCCGACAACGGCCCGCCATGTCGGGGCTGAAGCCACCGACCTACAGGGCGCGTGTTGGGTATCTTGTAGGTCGGCACCTTCAGGTCCGACAACGGCCCGTCATGTCGGGGCTGAAGCCACCGACCTACAGGGCACGTGTTGGGTATCTTGTAGGTCGGCACCTTCAGGTCCGACAACGGCCCGTCATGTCGGGGCTGAAGCCGCCGACCTACAGGGCGCGTGTTGGGTATCTTGTAGGTCGGCACCTTCAGGTCCGACAAGCGTCCATCAAAACGGCCGACGTCGGCCACGCCCTCACCGCATCACCCATTCGATGCCATGACCGCAACGCCTGATCACCGCGCCGCCTGGCTCATCGTCCTCGCTGGCGGCGTGGCCGCCTTGCAGGTGGGCAAGCTGCCGCCGGCCTTGCCAGCGCTGCAAGCCGAGCTGGGCATCACACTGGTGCAATCGGGTTTTCTTTTGTCCATCGTGCAACTGGCTGGCTTGAGTCTGGCCGTGTTCATGGGCTTGCTGGCCGATGGCATGGGGCTCAAGCGCAGCATGGTGCGGGGCCTGTGCCTGCTGGCGCTGGCCAGTGGCTTGGGTGGTTTCGCCACGTCGGTGACTGCTTTGCTGGCGCTGCGGGCCATCGAAGGCCTGGGCTTTTTGCTGGTGGCCTTGCCCGCGCCGGCCTTGATTCGCCGACTGGTGCCGCCCGCGCAGCTGCCTGGCATGCTGGGCGTGTGGGGTGCGTACATGCCCACGGGCACGGCGCTGGCCCTGTTGGCGGGGCCGCTGTTCATTCCGGCTTGGGGCTGGGGGGCGTGGTGGTGGTTGTTTGCTGGTGTGTCACTGCTGATGGCCGCGTGGCTGTGGCGCAGCGTGCCCGCCGATCCAGTGGTCCACGTTGCCGCTGGACCCGGTGCATGGCAGCGCCTGCGCCGCACCTTGAGCGCCCGTGGCCCATGGCTGGTGGCACTCACTTTTGGCATGTATTCAGGTCAGTGGCTGGCGGTGGTGGGTTTCTTGCCGTCCATTTACGCCGCTGCAGGGGTGAGCGGGGCGCTGCTGGGCGTGCTCACGGCCTTGGCGGCAGCAGTTAACATGGCGGGCAACATGGCCTCGGGCCGCTTGCTGCAGCGCGGCTGGGCACCCCGCAGCACGCTGTGGCTGGGCTTTGGCGCCATGGCGCTGGGCAGCACGTTGGCCTTTGCGCCCTTCACCGAAAGCCTGCCTTGGTTGCGTTTTGCCGGGGTGCTGCTGTTCTCGGGCATGGGCGGCTTGGTGCCGGGCACGCTGTTCAGCCTGGCCGTGCGCTTGGCCCCGGGCGAGCAGCAAGTGGCCACCACTGTGGGCTGGGTGCAGCAACTCTCGGCCCTGGGCCAGTTCGTCGGGCCACCCGTGGTGGCGGCTGTGGCCGCGCGGGCAGGCGGCTGGCAACTCACGCCGCTGGTCACGGTGGGGTGTTGTGGGGTGGGGGCGGTGCTGGCTTGGGCGGCGGGGCGAGAATTGGCGCGGCAAGCCTTCATGCAAAACAAACCTGCAAGTTGAGAGCGGCTGCCTTTGTTAAGCTGATCAATTCATTGTTCAAAAATGCATGGCTCTGATATTTTGAAGCCGACTGGCTTGATCGAGTAACGCCGCATGCCGCCCGGCGTGATGCATTGACAATGCGAGCCAGACTTTTGTGTGAAGCACGAGATGTCGAAATAAGGAGCAGGTTCAATGGTTTGGAGCGACGTTTCAAGGGGCACATTGTCGTGCGAATCTTCAGTGCTTGGGCTGAGTTACGGCTGTCTTTTTGTGCCATCTGTAAGCGTTGCTCCAGTCATTGACTGGGCGGAAACAAGAAATCAAGAACCAGTGAGCGGGTTGACATCATGACCAAATTTGGCCAAGAGAACAGCACCACCGAATTCAAACGACAGCTCAGCGATGCGCTGGAAAAAGAAGTGGTGGCTTTTCTCAATTCAGCCAAGGGCGGCGATCTGTACATCGGTGTGGATGACGACGGTGAAGTGTTGGGCGTCAGCGAGGTGGATGCCCAGATGCTGGCGATTTCTGACCGCATCCGCAACAACATCTTGCCCTCTTGCCTCGGGCTGTACGACGTGTATGCGCAGGAACACGAGGGCAAAACCGTGATTCATGTGGTGGTGACGCGCGGCACCGAAAAACCGTACTACCTCAAACGCTACGGTCAATCGCCTGCAGGTTGTTTCACTCGGGTTGGCAGCGGCGTGCAGCCTATGACCACGGGCATGATTGATCAGCTCTATGCCGGTCGGGTTCGCCACTCTCTGCGCAACATCCCTGCGCCGACCACGCTTAAACTCACGTTCCAACAGTTGAAGATTTACTACCAGGAAAAAGGCTTCGAGATCAACGACACCTTTTTGCACAACCTCGACCTTTACGTTCCGGAGAGCGAACGCCTGAATTACGCCGCCTACCTGCTCGCGGACACCAACAGCATTTCCATCAAGGTCGCCAAATATGCAGGCACCGACAAATGCGACCTGAATGAAAACCAGGAATACGGCTACTGCTCACTGCTCACTGCTCACTGCTCAAGGCCACGCACCGTGTGCTCGACAAGCTCGAAATCGAAAACCGCACCCTGACGCGCATCACGGGCGCGGCAGAGCGCGAGCAGCGCCGCTTGTTCAACGCCCGCGCCCTGCGCGAAGCGCTGATCAACGCCATCATCCACAACGACTACACCGCCGAGGTGCCACCGCTGGTCGAGATTTATGCTGACCGCATCAGCATCACCTCTTATGGCGGGCTGTTGAGCGGTTTGAGTCTGGAAGAATGCCTGAGCGGTCGATCCATGCCGCGCAACCGCGAACTGATGCGGGTGTTTCGGGACATGGAGCTGGTCGAGCACCTGGGCTCGGGCATGCGGCGCATCTTGAGCGCCTACGACAGCGACATTGTTCAGATCAGCGAGCACTTTTTTGAACTGCGTTTTCCGATGTCGTCTGAAGCCCTGGCGCTTATCCCCGAAGTGGCAGAGTCAGGGGCAGAGTCAGGGGCAGAGTCGATATCGAAAAAAATCCTTCATCTTCTTCGCGACGCCGCTTTATCCAAGTCCGAACTCTCAAGCCAATTGGGCCTCAAGTCCGTCACTGGCGCACTGAACCGCGCAGTCAATGCGCTGCTGGAGGCCCATTGGATTGAAAGAACCCTGCCCGATAAACCTCAAAGCCGCTTGCAAAAATACCGGTTGACGCAGGCTGGGAGGCTGGGGATGGACTCATCAAGGAACCACGATGCCGTTGATGGGGGTGGTTTATGAGCAAGTGGTCCGTTTCTTCGCTTAAGGATGGTCTGAATAACTTACCTGCAGCTGCTGTACACAAGCTGATTGTTTGATGCAGTGATTTTTGAGTGTCTGCCGATTACGCTGCCCTGCTCAGCGACATCAAGTAACGCGTGCGCCATGGGTAAAACCGGGCGGTGCTGGCCGTCAATACCGAGCTCATTCGCATGTTTTGGACATTGGCGCGCTGATCCGCGCTCGCCAGCAGCAAGAAGACTGGGGGCCGGGGTGATTCCGCGTTTGGCGCGTGATTTGCACAACGAATTGCTGGAGGAAAAGGGCTTTTCCGAGCGCAACATCAAGCGGATGTTGGCGTTTTACCGCGAACGAATACCCCCACCTTCAATTTGTGCCACAAGCTGTGGCACAAATGGAGCCAGACCCCAAAGTGCCACAGGCTGCGGCACTTTTCCCGGTGGACTTGGTTCAGCCCATACCCTGGGGACACCACACCGAGCTCATGGCCAAGGTTAAGGACCTGGCTGCCCGCCTTTGGTCTTCATCCCTGCCAGCGGGCAGGGCTGCGTGCATTTAAAAACGACAACACCTGGGCTGCCTGCCCGAGGATGAGTCTTCCTCATCAGACCCCGTGTCAACAGGCACAATCTCGCCCATGACCGACCTGAACACCCCCGAAATTGCCGACACCGTGCGCTGGCTCGAACGCGCCGTGATTGGCCTGAACCTTTGCCCTTTTGCCAAAGCCCCGCACGTCAAGGGCCAGATCCATTACGTGCTGAGCGAGGCCAAGGGCCTGGAGGGCTTGCGTGACGAGCTGATCGAGCAGCTGCAGGCGCTGGCTGCCATGCCGGCCGAAGAGCGCGAGACCGTGCTTTTGGTCGTGCCGCAGATGCTGCAAGACTTTTTGGAGTTCAACGACTTTCTGGACGAAGCCGATGCCGTGCTGCAAGAGCTGGATTTGGAGGGCGTGTTCCAAGTGGCGAGTTTTCACCCGCAGTTCCAGTTTGCCGACACCGAGCCGGACGATATCGGCAATTTCACCAACCGCTCGCCTTACCCCACGCTGCACCTGCTGCGCGAGGAGAGCATCGACCGGGCGGTGGAGGCTTTTCCCGAGGCCGAAATGATTTACGAGACCAACATCGAGACCATGGACAAGCTGGGGGCCGAGGGCTGGGAAAAGCTGGATGTGGGGCCGCACTGAGGCGGTTAGGGTAGCCTTCAACTGAAAAAAGGTTTTTGGGCATCTGGGTGAATTAACCATGTAATTTCTCCATTGTTTGGATAAAATGCATGAATGTACCCCCGACAGCCCCAGCAGAAACTCCTTCGCCTGCTGCAGCAATTTCCTGCAGTGGGTCTGCTCGGACCGCGCCAGGCGGGGAAAACCACTTTGGCGTTTGCGCAAAAAGCGCTGTACCCCAACGCTTTGTATCTGGACCTGGAGTTGCCCTCGGCGCAGAGACAGCTGGACGATCCGGAAGCCTTTTTGATGGCCCACGCACAGCAGTTGGTGATCCTGGACGAGGTGCAGCGGATGCCCGAGTTGTTTGCCATTTTGCGTGGCGTGATCGACCAACGTCGTCGCATGAATCAACCCAGCGGGCAGTTTTTGCTGTTGGGCTCGGCCACCGGGGTGTTGTTGCAGCAATCCAGCGAAAGCCTGGCCGGTCGTGTGGCTTATGTCGAGTTGCCCGCGCTGCAGGCCTCCGAGGTTTTTGGTGCCCTGGCCAGCGTGGCCGACTTGAACGCTTTGTGGGTGCGTGGGGGCTTTCCCTTGTCGTGGCTGGCGGCATCCGATGCCGACAGCATGACGTGGCGGGAGGTGTTCATCACGACCTATTTGGAAAAAGACATCCCCGCCTTGGGGCCGCGTATCCCCGCCACCACCTTGCGGCGTTTGTGGACCATGCTGGCACATCATCAGGGTGAACTGTTGGACCAAGCCAAATTGGCTTCGGCCTTGGCCATCAGCGGTCAGACCGTGAGCCGCTACATCGACTTGTTGTGCGACTTGATGCTGGTGCGGCGCTTGCCCGCTTGGCATGGCAACGTGGGCAAACGCCTGATTCGCTCGCCCAAGGTGTATGTGCGAGACAGCGGTTTGGTCCATGCTCTGTTGGGTTTGTCGAATCTGGACGCGGTACTCGGCCATCCCGTGGCCGGATCCAGTTGGGAGGGCTTTGTGGTGGAGCAGTTGGTGAACGCCGCCCCCAACGCCCAAGCCAGCTTCTACCGCACCAGCAATGGCGCCGAGGTGGACTTGGTGCTGACATTTCGCAACCAACAAACTTGGGTCATCGAGATCAAGCGATCCAGTGCACCCACCGTGTCCAGAGGTTTCCACCAGGCGGCCGTCGATTTGGGGGCAGCGCGCAAGCTGTTGGTGGCACCCGTTGAACAAACTTACCCCATGAAAGAACACATCGAGGCGGTCGACGTGTTGACGGCCGTCCGATGGGTGACCGAACAGGATCAAAACAATGGCTAAACAATCCATGAGCTCCCACAAAACGGCTGCAACGCCCAAGCCGCTTGACCTGGATTTGCGCCCTGGCCAGTCTGTCGAGCTGCTCAAAGAACTGCACATCCTGACCCGCGAGGGCAAGCTCAACCAGGACTCGCGCCGCAAACTCAAGCAGGTTTACCACCTGTTCCAGTTCATCGAAAAACTGCTCAAAGAGTTGCCCGCCAGCGAAACCGGCCCCACGCTGGCCGACCACGGCGCAGGTAAGTCGTATCTGGGTTTCATCATTTACGACCTGTTTTTCAAGGCGCTGGGTCAAGGCAAGATCTACGGCATCGAAACGCGCAGCGAGCTGGTGGAATCGTCCAAGGCGCTGGCCCAAAAATTGGGCTTTGAGCGCATGCGCTTTTTGAATGTGAGCGTGGCCGAATCGACGCAAAGCCAAGAAATGCCAGCGCAGATCGATGTGGTCACCGCACTGCATGCCTGCGACACCGCCACCGACGACGCCATCGCTTTTGGCCTGCAAAAGAAAGCCAAGTACATGGTACTGGTGCCTTGCTGCCAGGCCGAACTGGCCCGGGCGCTGAACCAAAACAAGGCGCTCAATTTGCAGCGCACGCCCTTGGCTGAGCTGTGGCGTCACCCCCTGCACACCCGAGAAGTGGGCAGCCAGCTGACCAACGTGTTGCGCTGTCTGTATCTGGAGTCACAGGGTTACCAAGTCACGGTGACCGAGCTGGTGGGCTGGGAACACAGCATGAAAAACGAACTCATCATGGCCAAGTACACCGGCCAGAAAAAACGCACGTCGGGCGAGCGCCTGCTGGCGCTGCTCCAAGAGTTTGGGGTGGAGGGGTTGATGGGCGGGCGTTATCCGTTGGTTGCCGGTCTCAAGCTGTCCCCGCCTTGAGCACATTGATGAAAACGCGTGCGGCATGTGACAGCGAGCGTCCTGCGGGCGTCACGATCGAGATGTCGCGTGTCACTTTGGGGGAGTTCAAGGGCAGGGCGACCAGCTCGGGATCGCGGGCAAATTTGACATAGGCTGCGGGCATGACGGCAACGCCCATGTTGCAGCTGGCCATCCACAAGGCGGTGGACAAAAAAGCCACCTCATTGGCCACTTGCAGCTTCACCCCTTCTTTAGCCGCTGTCATCTCGATCATGTGCCGTACGCCATAGCCGTGGCGCATGGTGCTGATGGGGTGGCCCTCCAGGTCGCGCCAATGGATGGCCTTGCGCTGGGCCAGCGGATGGGTCTTGGGCACGATGGCGCTGAGTTGGTCCCGCATCAATGTTTCTTTTTCAATCTCGGTGCCTGCGTGGTTCTCTGGTGTGCCGATACCGAAATCCACTTGCTGGGACAGGATGCGCGGCAAAAACTGGTCGGGTGCACAGTCCTCGATCACCACTTTCACCCCGGGGTGTTGCAGGCGAAAGGTCTGGATGACCTTGGGGAGCAGGATTTCTGCCAGAGTGGGCGTGACGGCCATGCTGATCCGTCCCCTGTGCAGGTCCACCAATTCCAGCTGGTTGTTGCGCAGGGCGTCAACATCACGCAGGATGCGATCGGCCAAGACGATGGCGTCTTGGGCAGCAGGTGTGATGTGCAGGGACCGGGTGGTTCGGTCAAACAGGCGCACGCCCAAGCCTTCTTCCAATTGTTTGATCGAGACGCTGACCGCCGATTGTGTGATGTTCAGGCTGTCCGCTGCAGCGCTGAGCTTGCGCAGGCGGTAGGCGGCAGAGAAAGCCCTGAGTTGTCCCAAGGTGGGTTGGAATCGATTTTTGCCATTCATAAGTAAAAATCATATCTGGTTCGCAATATTTCAATTTACAAATGAAACAACATTGATTCCAATCATTTTTTGGACTGGCCCTGTGTGGACGTTCACACCCCTTCAAAAGGAGACAACATGTTTCAAAAGTTTCGTGCAATTACCCGCTTGTTGGCCTTGATGCTGTCTGGGGCCATCCTGCCTCTGGCGGTCATGGCCCAAAACGCCTATCCGCAAAAACCGATCCGGGTGGTGGTGACCTTTCCGCCGGGGGGCAGCGCGGATGCCATCATCCGCATCCTCTCGCCGCGTCTGAACGAGAAACTGGGCCAGCAGTTGGTGGTGGACAACCGCCCGGGCGCAGGCGGCAACATCGGATTGGCCGCAGTCGCCAAGGCTGCGCCCGATGGCTACATGCTGGGTGTGGGGGCTGCAGGTGGCCTGACAGCCAACGTCAGCCTCTACCCACAAATGCCTTTTGACCCTGCCAAGGAGTTGGCCCCCATCACCATGTTGGCGGCCATTCCGTTTGTGATCGTGGGTCACCCCTCCGTGCAAGCCAACACGGTGGCGCAACTGATCGCCTCGGCCAAAAGTCAACCGGGCAAATATGCCATCGGGCACGGCGGCAATGGCACGGCCATGCACCTGTCGACAGCTTTGTTCTCTCAGATGGCGGACATCAAATTGACGGAGGTGCCCTACCGGGGTTCAGGCCCTGCTGCCATGGACGCCTTGTCGGGTCAGATCCCGCTGGCGTTGACCGATTTGCCCGCCGCTTTGCAGCACATCAAGGCTGGCAAGCTCAAGGCATTTGCTGTCACCAGCCCCAACAGGTTGGCCTCTTTGCCGGATGTGCCGACTTTGGCCGAGTCGGGTTTGACGGGCTATGACTCCACAGGCTGGTTCGGCCTGGTGGCCCCTGCGGGAACGCCAGAGCCGATCCTGAGCCGCTTGCATGCGGAATTCACAGCGGCATTGAACGACGAGGGCATTCGCGCCCAGATGCGCAACATTGGCATGGAGCCCGTGCCTTCATCGACCGAAGCGTTTGACACCTACTTGAAAAGCGAAACGCGCAAGTGGGGTGAAGTCATTCGCAAGGCCAACATCAAACTTCAGTGAGAACCCGTGGCCATGAACAAGGATTTTGCAAGCGATGTGATGGTGGTGGGCGCTGGGCCCGTGGGCCTGACTTTGGCGATGGATTTGGCCAGGTCGGGTGTCCGGGTGACCGTGGTCGAGGTGCGGCGCTTTGGTGAGCCGCCCAACGTGAAATGCAACCATGTGTCGGCCCGGTCCATGGAACAATTCAGGCGTTTGGGCGTGTCGTCTGCTTTGCGCCAAGCGGGATTGCCGGAAGACTTTCCCAACGATGTGGTGTTTCGCACGCGCATGACGGGTGAGGAGTTGACCCGCATCCCGATTCCCTGCCGACGCGATCGCTACACCGACCTCGAAGGCCCGGACACCGGATGGCCCACACCGGAGCCACCCCACCGCATCAACCAGCTGTACCTGGAGCCTTTGCTTTTGGCGCATGCCGTCAAGCAAGAAGGCTTGAGCTTGCTCAGCAGGACCCGCTTGATCGATTTTGAACAGGACGATCACGGGGTCTTGGTGAGTCTGGAAGATTTGGACTCCCAAGAAGTTCGGCAGTTGCGAGTGCGTTACCTGGTCGGTTGTGATGGCGGCAGCTCGGGTGTGCGCAAAAAAATGGGGGCTCAACTGCAAGGCACGGAGGTGATTCAGCGTGTGCAGTCAACGCACATTCGTGCCCCCCAATTGGCCGCTTTGCTCCCCGGCAAACTGGCTTGGTGTTATTACTCGGTCAACCCGGACCGTTGCGGAACGGTTTTTGCCATCGATGGTCAAGAAACCTGGTTGGTCCACAACCATCTGAATGCGCAAGAACTGGAGTTCGATTCGGTCGATCGCGACAAGTCGATTCGGCATATTTTGGGCGTGGGGCCCGATTTTGAGTACCAGATCATCACCAAGGAAGATTGGGTCGGACGCCGTTTGGTGGCCAACCGTTTTCGCAACGGCAAGGTGTTTTTGGCCGGAGACGCTGCGCACCTTTGGGTGCCTTATGCGGGTTACGGCATGAATGCCGGCATTGCGGACGCTACCAACCTGGCTTGGTTGCTGTCGGCCCGTGTCAAGGGATGGGCGGACGAATCGATTCTGGATGCCTACGAAGCCGAGCGTCAACCGATCACCGAGCAGGTGTCGCACTTCGTGATGAACCACGCTCAAAAAATGATCAAGGCGAGAAGTGCCGTGCCTGCCGAGATTGAAGCGAACAACGAAGCAGGACAGGCCGCGCGTCAGCACATGGGTCAAGAGGCTTACGCGCTCAATGTGCAGCAGTTTTGTTGTGCGGGTTTGAATTTTGGTTATTTTTACGAAAAGTCACCCATCATTGCCTTTGACGAAGAGTCTGCGCCGGCCTACACCATGGGCGACTTCACCGCGTCCACGGTCCCGGGGTGCCGAGCTCCTCACTTTTGGCTGAATGATGGCCGCTCTTTGTACGATGAACTGGGGCCTGCCTACACCTTGTTGGTGCTGGACGCCAGTGCACAGGTGAAGCCTTTGCTGGAGGCCGCGCAGCAAGCCCAAGTGCCCTTGAAGGTGCTGGATTTGAGTGAGCAGTCAGAGCGGCCATCCGCCTACACACACAAATTGCTGATTTGCCGGACCGACCAGCATGTGGTGTGGCGCGGCGATGACTGCACCATTGGCGCGGTTGAATTGATGCAAAAGCTCAGAGGTCTCGGCTAAAAGACCGACGCTTGATGGGCGACACCTGGCACCCAGATGCCCTGTTTTCATCCGAATCGGAGCTGCTCCGTTTCGGATGAAAGACGGTCATTGGCGCGACCGTTGGGTTTCATGTGATCGCCTTATTGCGGCTCAATCTTCGCGTCGCGAATGGCCTTGGCCCATTTGGCGGTTTCGGCTTTGGAGCGTTGTGCCAATGCCTCGGGTGAGGCTGGGGCGGTTTCGAAGCCCAAGGCGGAGAAGCGCTCCAGGATGGTCTTGTCAGTGGCTGCGGCATTCACAGCGGCGTTGAGTTTGTTGACGATGTCGACGGGTGTACCTGCCGGGGCAAAGACCGCAAAGTAGGCGATCAGTTCATAGTCCTTCAGGCCCAGGGCTTCGTTCACGGTGGGCAACTCGGGGATGGCTTTGGAGCGCTGGGTCGAAGTGACGGCCAAGCCGCGGATCTTGCCCGCCTTGACTTGGGGCAGCATGACCGCAAAGTCGGCGGTGAACATGTTCACCTGGCCGCCAATCAGGTCGGTCATGGCCGCAGGGCCACTTTTGTAAGGCACGTTGGTCATCTGGATGCCGGCCATGCTGGAGAGCACCTCGCTGGACACCAATTGCGAGGTGCTGGCGCTGGCAAAGGTGACTTGTGTAGGCTTGGATTTGGCCAGGTCCACAAACTCTT
This sequence comes from Comamonadaceae bacterium PBBC1, assembly GCA_002256145.1. Lineage (GTDB taxonomy): Bacteria > Pseudomonadota > Gammaproteobacteria > Burkholderiales > Burkholderiaceae_C > Limnohabitans_A. Next base: position 29,901 of record NKIP01000023.1, on the reverse strand, counting down.
TGAGGGTTTTGGCGGGCACGTCGTTGTTCACGGCCACGATCAGCGGCACCGAGCCCATGTAGGCCACGGGCGCAAAGGCGGTGTCCTGGTCATAGGGCAGCTTTTTCATCAGGCTTTTCAGCGCCGCATTGGTGCTGTTGGTGCCGATCAGAATGGTGTAGCCGTCGGGGGCCGACTTGGCCACCGCATCGGCACCGAGCATGCCGTTGACGCCGGCTTTGTTGTCCACCACCACGGGTTGGCCCAGAACTTCTGACATTTTTTGTGCAAAAGCGCGGCCAATTTGGTCGGTGGCGCTGCCCGCAGCAAAGGGCACAACGGCTTTGATGGGTTTGTTGGGGTAGGACTGAGCCAGTGACTGTGTGGCGTTCAGGCTCAGCCCGAGCAAAAGACTCAGCAGACCTGCGATGCGGGTGGTGTTCATGGTGCTGTTCCAAAGAGAAAGGCTGTGATTTGATCACAGCCTTTCATTCCAACGCCATTGGGATTTGTCCCACAGCCCCCGATCAGAGGCTGGGACAGCAAGCGCTCAGTTCAAAGACGCCAGGTGATGAATGAATAGTACCGGGTGCCGTTTTGCAAAGAACGGATACCAATGTCGGTGGTGGTGGTGCTTGAGTTTCCTGGGAAGTTGGGGCCCCAGCAAGCAGAGGTGTCCAAGGGGGTGAACGCAATCGTTTTGTCGTTTTTGCCCATGTATTTTTCAACTTGCCAAATGCGTGCTCTTTTGTTGGTGCAAGCATCCAAAGGGGGGGCATAACCGGCAATGAAGGAAACTTCAGGGACCAAAGACGCGCTGTCAAAAGACCACTTGGCTGTGACGGCACTGGAGGGTTTCAAGATGGCGTCCTTGACCTCTGCGGAGTTGGTCAACACTGGCCATGCAACGCCTTTGGCATCGGTTGGTGAGGGCAATGCCCCTGGCAGGCGAAGTTTGTGGATCTCTTCTTGACCGGAGACGTACACCACTTTCACCGTGTACAAAGATTGGCTTTGGATCGAAGAGAAGTCCAACAAACGGGTGTTGTTGTAAAACTGGTTGCTGGCACTTTGGCTGCTCCACCAGGTGTCCAGTGCGGATGTGCTGATGTTGGCGCTCAAAGGGATACCGCCCAGTCTGAACTCGTTCACGCTGTCGGGTGCGTAAGTCAGTTGTGCAGGCATTTGGCCGGTGCGGTTCAAAATGCCCAGGTAGGGTGAGCTGTACAAGCTTGGATCAACGGGTGCCAGAACCAAGCCTGCTGCGGGCAAACCTGGACCTGTGACGTTGGCTGCCAAAATATTGGTCGACACCCAGTTGCCATTGACCTGTTTGTAATTGTTGATCAGGATGTGGATGCCCGAGAAGAGGGCGCTGGGAGATGTGCCCTGGCTGCTCGCGTTCATGTTTTCGTAGCGACTCAAGCGAGGCTCGATGCGGATTTCCAAATCCCGTTGATTGCCATAAAGCCACCAAGTGCTGCCTGTGGCCGAAGCCACTTTGTTGTCTTGCAAGCGCCCAGATTCACCCAGGTCACGGAAGATGGCCAGTCGGCTGTGCGTGGTTTGTGTCAAGGGCTGATACCAGCGCAATTCAACAGTGGCCGATGTGCCTGAACTGATGGACATGATTTTGGGGTACTCAAAAACAGCACCCACCGAATTGCTTTCACCGATGTCTGAAAACAGGTGGGTCTGAAAGTTCACGCTGTCATGTTTGTAGGCCAAGGGGGCGAGGCCGGCACAGGCGGCGCTGGCCGCGCGTGCGCTCACCGTGACTTTCATGCAATCGTTCATTCGATTGCGCCAGCTGCCTAATTGGGACAAAGGGAAAACATCATTGCCGCTGGACACGCTGGTCAGTTTGTTGCTGGCGCTCAGTGGACGCAAAGGGCTGGGAGATTCCGAGTCTGAAAGCATGACTTGCTTGGGGTACAGCACCGTCAGACCGTCACTGTTTCGGGTGAAGTTCAGGGAGTCCAGTACCGCATCCAGGCCTTTGCCGGAGGCGTCAAAGGGGGTGTTCAAGATGTCCAGACTGGTGGCATTGCCGCCTGTGGTTTGGTAGGCCGAGACAATCCATTCCTTCACCGTGTTTTTGGCAGTTTTAAGCGCCGTGGTGTCCACACTGGTGGCGCTGATGTCGGACGGTTTGATGTTTTTGGATTTGGCGTATTCGCTGACCACTGCATCGGTCAAGGGTGTGATGTTGGTGGTGGCCGAGCTCCCTTGCGTGCTGCCATCCCAGATCGAGTACATCTTGCGTCCATCGCTCAATGTGACCGACATGATGGCGGGACTCTTGACTTTGGACATGTCAATGCTGAATTTGCCTGCGGTGTCCGTGACCGTGGTGACGCTGGAGGGTTTGGCATCGAGGAACGTCACGGTGGAGTTGGTCAACGGCGCACCCGTGGCCACAGTGCCGCCAAGAAGAATGCTGGCCACGGGTGTGGTCACAGGCAAGGTCACAGGGGGTGTCACAGGTGTGGTCACGGGAGGTGTCACAGGTGTTGTGATGGGTGTCGTGACAGGTGTGGTGACGGGTGTGGTGACGGGTGTCGTGACAGGAGTCGTCGCCGGTGTTGTTGAGGGGGTTGTCCCGGGTGTGGTGGCGGGTGTTGATCCGGATGCGGGAGGTGTGACGGGCGTTGTGAATGGGGTGGTCAATGGTGTTGAAACGGGGGCAGGTGACGGCGTTGTCACTGCAGCCGTGTCAGGTGTTGTGGTGTTGTTCGGCGCTGGGGTGGTGGCCGGCGCTGAGTTTGTTGTCTCCAAAGAGGGCTCTGGTGTGGCTCCTCCACCGCCGCCTCCGCAGCCCGCGAGGATGACCGTGGCGGCCGTGATGATGGCTTGAGACAGTGTGTAAGCAGTGCGATGGCTTCGTTTCTTCATGAAAACCCCTTGTGAAATGGTTTGTTGCTTTTTCGAAAAATTGTACTAATTCGTTGTCAAAAAATATTCTATAACGAATTATTAAATTTATCAAATTTTTACAAATGAATCACAAATTTGCACTGTCGGTTGGTTTGTGTTTGGGGTGATGGGTTGAAAACAAGGAAGCTCAAACGGGACCGTTGAGCGCTCCGCCCGCAGACGCTCTGACGGGACAAAAAAGCCTGGAAATGGTCAGGCACCATCCCGCTGATGATCAGCGTTTGTGCTCAATACAACACCGCCACAGGCACCCGCCCGACGGTGGGCAAGCCCGCTTGGGTCCATGCCTTGAAGCCCCCTCGGTACCAAATGACTTGGGTGTAGCCCAGTTGACGCGCACGCGTGGCCGCGTTCACCGACAACCAGCTTTCCGAGTGGCTGCAGTAAAAAACCACCGGTTTGTTCAGGTCTGGGGCGGCTGCCCGCAGCATTTGGGCAAAGCGCTCGGCATAGGGCTGCTCCAACTTGTCGTCTTCGAATGCCAGACCGCTGTTGATGAAGCTGAGTGCTCCGGGAACCACAGGTCCAAAGCTCGCCGCATCAATCACCACAGGGCGTTCGGCTTGCCGCAGGGCTTGGGCCAATGTGCCGGTATCCCAGCGTTGAATGCCATCCAGTGCTTTGGGGGTCATGCCCGTGAGCGCCTGTCCCCAACGCAATTTGGACGGGGTGCTTGCACCCGGTTCATCGCGCTCTGCTTGGAGGTGTTCGGGCGATGGTGTTGGCAACTGGCTCAATATGGCAGCGGCTTGGGCGCTTGCCTCGTCGTAGAGCGGCAGCACCTCGTGCTCGTTGACGGACACCAAACGGCAAAGTTTTGGGTTGTTTTTGGCGTGGTTGCAGTTGTAAAGCGCTCGCAACATGGCCTGCCCGGGGTCATCAACGTCCCAGCGCACGCCATACCCCGTTTTGCCCCAGCCAATCGCCATGGCTTTGTTGTGATTGGCACTCAGGTAGTTGTTGAATGTGCGTTGGGCAATCGTTTTGCACAGCAATTGGCCTTTGCAAAGCCCTTCAATCAGTGCTCCGGCGCGGTCATGCATGTCCACCCTGGGCTCGCCCAGGGATTTGCCAAAAAAGCCCAGCTGTACTTTCATGCTGGCTGGCAATTGCAGCGGCACGGTCTCGGTTTGCGTCACCACGCCCAGGCTGAAGGCATCTTTGCCAGTATGTTGTTGGCATTGATCGAAAGGCGTTTGACCGGTGGGGCAGAACCACGGCGTTCTGTCTTTTTCTTGCGTGCGTTGGAGTTCGCGAATCCTTAAAAATCCGGAAGCCTCTTGGATGTCGTACAGGGCTTGGTTGATGACCTTACCATCAAATTTGTCACCCATTTGCAGTTTGTACCAGGCGTACATCTGGGGCATCAAACTTGAATTGATGCGTTTGGAGTCACGATCGTGTGCGCCGTGAATGCCAATCAGGGTTCCCCTTGGCAAGCTTCCCGTGCCAAAGGCGCGTATTTGCCCGGCCATGAAAATCAACGAGCATGCAGACATGCAATAACCCGAAGCCACGGTGGTGATCTTGGCGTCTCGCACCATGCGTGCCACTTGCATGCCCGTCCAGAGGTCACCCCCAGGCCCGTTGACCAAAATCAGCCGCTCAATGCCGCCTTGGGTCAAGGCCTCCTTGAACTGTAAAAAGTCCTGATCAACGGTGGGGCCCGTGGCAAAAAGGTCATGGCCCACACGTTCCAGTGTCATGGCCTGTGAATTGGCGGACAGCCAAAGCAACAGGCACACAGTCAATGCTTTGAAAACACGGCTCATCAGGACCTCGCACAACAGTGGAAAAACTGGCGAGTATTTTTGCATTAAAAATGAGTTATTTGATATTCACTTTAATTGGGGTCAGATCCCAATTAAACTTCGGGTCTCAAACAGGGAGTTCCCATGGCCCGCCAACCCCGCCTGACCGTTGCAGGCTATCCCCACCACGTTATTCAGCGCGGCAATGACCGTCAGGCCATCGTGCGCGACGATGCGGACCGCGTGCGTTTGCTGGCGCTGTGGCAAGAGCATGCGCAAACTTTCAAAGTGGCCATCCATGCCTATGTGATCATGGACAACCACTTCCATTTGCTGCTCACGCCCGAAACCGACGAGGGCCTGCCGCAGATGATGCAGGCGGTGGGCCGGGCCTATGTGCGCTATTTCAATTTGCGGCACCAGCGAACCGGCACGCTGTGGGAAGGGCGCTACCGCAGCAACCTGATTGAAAGCGAGCGCTATCTTTTGGCCTGCATGGTCTACATCGACTTGAACCCGGTGCGTGCGGGCATGGTGGGGCAAGCTGCCGACTACAAATGGTCCAGCCACAGGCACTGTATTGGTCAGTTGAGCGACAAGTTGGTGACGCCGCACGCCCTTTTTTGGGGCTTGGGCAATACCCCTTTTGCCCGTGAGGCGGCTTATGCCGAGCTGGTGCAGACGGGCTTGGCGCAGCGCGAAAAGGACCATCTCACGCAAAGCGCCTTGTCAGGCTGGGCGCTGGGCTCGGCCCATTTTGTGAGTGGTTTGCAGCAAAACACCCAGCGTCGCTTGGTGCCGGGCAAGGCGGGTCGACCTGCCAAAAAGCCCCTCGGTTGAATCTGTCCCCAATTAAATCAAGGCCAAACCAAAAACCAAATTAATTGGGATCTGACCCCAATTAAAAAGTTTGGCATGGATGCTGCAGTGCACTACACTCTTCGGTCTGCGTGAAAACCCTTAGGAGCGCCCATGACTTCGGCCAGTGCAAAAGAACATTTCCAATCAACCGGTCTGTATGACCCCGCCAATGAGCACGATGCTTGTGGTGTCGGCTTTGTGGCCCACATCAAAGGGCACAAGACTCACGCCATCGTGACCCAGGCCCTCAAGATCCTGGAAAACCTCGACCACCGGGGTGCTGTGGGCGCGGACGCGCTCATGGGCGACGGTGCCGGTATCTTGATTCAGCTGCCCGACGCGCTGTACCGCGACGAGATGGCCAAGCAAGGCGTGGCGCTGCCACCGTTTGGTGAATACGGCGTCGGCATGGTCTTCTTGCCCAAAGAGCATGCCTCGCGCATGGCTTGCGAACAAGAACTCGAGCGTGCCGTCAAGGCCGAAGGCCAAGTGGTGCTGGGCTGGCGCGATGTGCCTGTCAACCGCGAGATGCCCATGTCGCCCACCGTGCGCGAAAAAGAGCCGGTCATGCGTCAGATCTTCATCGGCCGCGGTGCCGATGTGATTGTGCAAGACGCCCTGGAGCGCAAGTTGTACGTGATCCGCAAGACCGCCAGCGCCGCGATTCAGGCCCTGAACTTGACGCACAGCAATGAGTACTACATCCCCAGCATGTCCAGCCGCACCGCGGTCTACAAGGGCTTGTTGCTGGCCGACCAAGTGGGCACTTATTACCTGGACCTGCAAGACGAGCGCTGCGTCTCGGCTTTGGGCCTGGTGCACCAGCGTTTCTCGACCAACACCTTCCCCGAGTGGCCCTTGGCTCACCCCTACCGCTATGTGGCGCACAACGGTGAGATCAACACCGTCAAGGGCAACTACAACTGGATGAAGGCCCGTGAAGGCGTGATGTCTTCGCCCGTGTTGGCCGCCGACCTGCAAAAGCTCTACCCCATCAGCTTCGCCGGTCAGTCCGACACCGCCACCTTTGACAACTGCCTCGAACTGCTGACCATGGCGGGTTACCCCATCAGCCAGGCCGTGATGATGATGATCCCCGAGCCATGGGAACAGCACACCACCATGGACGAGCGCCGCAAGGCCTTCTATGAATACCACGCTGCGATGCTGGAGCCATGGGACGGCCCAGCCTCGATCGTGTTCACTGACGGCCGCCAGATCGGCGCCACGCTGGACCGCAACGGCCTGCGCCCCTCGCGCTACATCATCACCGACGACGACATGGTCATCATGGGCTCCGAGACCGGCGTGCTGCCGATCCCCGAAAGCAAGATCGTGCGCAAGTGGCGTCTGCAGCCCGGCAAGATGTTCCTGATCGATCTGGAACAAGGCCGCATGATCAACGACGAAGAGTTGAAAGCCGGCCTGGCCAGCGCCAAACCTTATAAGCAGTGGATCGAAAACCTGCGCGTCAAGCTGGACGATGTGGCTGCTGCTCCCTTGGCCCCCGCCTCGGATGTGGCCTTGCTCGACCTGCAGCAAGCCTTTGGTACGACACAAGAAGACATCAAGTTCTTGTTGGCCCCTATGGCCTCGGCCGGTGAAGAAGCCATTGGCTCCATGGGCAACGACAGCCCGCTGGCCGTGCTGTCCGACAAAAACAAGCCGCTGTACAACTACTTCAAGCAGTTGTTCGCGCAAGTGACCAACCCCCCGATTGACCCGATCCGCGAAGCGATCGTGATGTCGCTGGTGTCCTTCATCGGCCCAAAGCCGAACTTGCTGGACATCAACCAGGTCAACCCGCCCATGCGACTCGAAGTGAGCCAGCCCATCCTGGACTTCGCCGACATGGCCAAGCTGCGCAACATCGAGCAAGCCACCAAGGGCAAGTTCAAGAGCGCGACGCTCGACATCACTTACCCCGCGTTGTGGGGCCGCGAAGGTGTGGAAGCCAAACTGGCCTCGCTCTGCGCTGAAGCCGTGGACGCCATCAAAGGTGGCCACAACATCCTGATCATCAGCGACCGTGGCGTGAACGCCACCCAAGTGGCTGTGCCTGCGCTGCTGGCGCTGTCGGCCATCCACCAGCACCTGGTGACCGAAGGCCTGCGCACCACGGCTGGCCTGGTGGTCGAGACCGGCACCGCCCGCGAAGTGCACCACTTTGCGGTACTGGCCGGTTACGGCGCAGAAGCCGTGCACCCCTACCTGGCTATGGAAACCCTGGCCGCGCTGCACAAAGAGCTGCCCGGCGACCTGTCGGCCGAGAAAGCCATCTACAACTACGTCAAGGCGATCGGCAAGGGCCTGTCCAAGATCATGTCCAAGATGGGCGTGAGCACCTACATGTCGTACTGCGGCGCGCAGTTGTTCGAAGCCATCGGCATCAACACCGAGACCATCAACAAGTACTTCACCGGCACCTCCAGCCGCGTGGGCGGTATCGGCGTGTTCGAGATCGCTGAAGAAGCCTTCCGCATGCACACCGCCGCCTTTGGCGACGACCCGATCCTGGCCACCATGCTGGATGCCGGTGGTGAATACGCTTGGCGCGCCCGTGGCGAAGAGCACATGTGGACGCCCGATGCGATTGCCAAGTTGCAGCACTCCACCCGTGCCAACAACTTCAGCACTTACAAGGAATACGCGCAGATCATCAACGACCAAAGCAAGCGCCACATGACGCTGCGCGGTTTGTTCGAGTTCAAGATTGACCCGTCCAAAGCCATCCCGCTGGAGCAGGTCGAGCCTGCCGCCGAGATCGTTAAGCGTTTTGCCACCGGCGCGATGTCGCTGGGCTCAATCTCTACCGAAGCGCACGCCACTCTGGCCGTGGCCATGAACCGCATTGGCGGCAAGAGCAACACGGGCGAGGGCGGTGAAGACGCCAACCGTTACCGCAACGAACTCAAAGGCATCCCGATCAAGTTGGGCGATTCCTTGAAGAGCGTGATCGGTGCAGAAAACGTCGAAGTTGACATGCCATTGGCCGCCGGTGACAGCCTGCGATCCAAGATCAAGCAAGTCGCCTCGGGCCGCTTCGGTGTCACCGCCGAATACCTGTCCAGCGCCGACCAGATCCAGATCAAGATGGCCCAAGGTGCCAAGCCCGGTGAAGGCGGTCAGTTGCCTGGTGGCAAAGTGTCCGACTACATCGGCAAACTGCGCCACTCGGTGCCCGGTGTTGGTTTGATCTCGCCACCGCCCCACCACGACATCTACTCCATCGAGGACTTGGCCCAGCTGATCCACGACCTGAAAAACGTCGCTCCGCACAGCGACATCAGCGTCAAGCTGGTGTCCGAAATTGGTGTGGGCACGATTGCAGCGGGTGTGGCCAAGTGCAAGGCCGACCATGTGGTGATCGCCGGCCATGACGGCGGCACGGGCGCTTCGCCCTGGTCTTCGGTCAAGCATGCAGGTTCGCCTTGGGAAATCGGTCTGGCCGAAACCCAGCAGACCTTGGTGCTCAACGGCTTGCGTGGTCGCATCCGTGTGCAGGCTGACGGTCAGATGAAGACCGGCCGTGACGTCGCGATTGGCGCATTGCTCGGCGCGGACGAGTTCGGCTTTGCCACCGCACCGCTGGTGGTCGAGGGCTGCATCATGATGCGCAAATGCCACCTGAACACCTGCCCGGTGGGCGTGGCCACACAAGACCCCACACTGCGCAAGAAGTTCACCGGCAAGCCTGAGCATGTCGTGAACTACTTCTTCTTCATCGCCGAAGAAGTGCGCCAGATCATGGCCCAGCTGGGCATCGCCAAGTTTGACGATCTGGTTGGCCGCGCCGACCTGCTCGACATGAAGAGCGGTGTGGAGCACTGGAAAGCCAAGGGCCTGGACTTCGGTCGCTTGTTGGCCGTGCCGCAAGTGGCCTCTACTGTGGCTGTGCGCCATGTGGACACCCAAGACCACGGCTTGGAAAAAGCCCTGGACAACGTGCTGATCGCCAAGAGCCGCGCCGCCATCGACAAGGGTGAAAAAGTGCAGTTCATGGAAGTCGCCCGCAACGTGAACCGCTCGGTCGGTGCCATGTTGTCCGGTGCCGTGACCAAGGTGCACCCCGAAGGCTTGCCAGACGACACCTTGCGCATCCAATTGGAAGGCACCGGTGGTCAGTCATTCGGCGCTTTCCTGGCCAAGGGCATCACGCTGTACCTGATCGGCGAAGCCAACGACTACACCGGCAAAGGTTTGTCGGGCGGCCGTGTGGTGGTGCGCCCCAGCTTGGAGTTCCGTGGCGTGGCGGCGCAAAACATCATCGTGGGCAACACCGTCATGTACGGCGCGACCACCGGTGAAGCCTTCTTTGCTGGCGTGGCTGGCGAGCGCTTTGCGGTGCGTTTGTCGGGCGCCACCGCCGTGGTGGAAGGCACAGGCGACCACGGTTGCGAATACATGACCGGCGGCACGGTTGCTGTGCTGGGCAAGACCGGCCGCAACTTCGGCGCGGGCATGAGCGGCGGTATCGCTTATGTGTACGACGAAGACGGCGAATTCGCCTCGCGCTGCAACACGGCCATGGTCAGCATGGAAAAAGTGCTGTCGGCTGCCGAGCAAGAAGCACAAGTCGACCGCAAAGTCTGGCACCGCGATCAGGCCGACGAAGCGCAACTCAAGAAACTGCTGGAAGACCACCACAAGTGGACCGGCAGCCAGCGTGCCCGCGAGTTGCTGGACAACTGGGTCACAGCCCGTGCCAAGTTCGTGAAGGTGTTCCCCAACGAATACAAGCGTGCTCTGGGCGAGATCAACGCACGCAAAGCGGCGAACGCGGCCAAGGCCGCCAAGCCTGTTGTCGCCTGAGCCCCACGTCAAAAAGTTAAGGAAACATCATGGGAAAAATCACAGGTTTCATGGAATTTGAGCGCATCGAAGAGGGCTACAAGCCCGTTGCCGAGCGCTTGAAGAACTACGGCGAGTTCGTGATCGGCTTGACGCCTGAGCAATCCAAAACGCAAGCGGCCCGCTGCATGGACTGCGGCACACCGTTTTGCAACAACGGCTGCCCGGTCAACAACATCATTCCGGACTTCAACGACTTGGTGTACCAGGGCGACTGGAAGAACGCGATCGAGGTGCTGCACAGCACCAACAACTTCCCCGAGTTCACTGGCCGCATCTGCCCCGCACCTTGCGAAGCCGCCTGCGTGGTCAACTTCAACGACGACGCCGTGGGCATCAAGTCCATCGAGCACGCCATCATCGACCGCGCCTGGGCCGAAGGCTGGGTCACGCCCCGCCCCGCCAAGGTCAAGACCGGCAAAACCGTGGCCATCATTGGCGCAGGCCCCGCTGGCTTGGCCGCAGCGCAGCAGCTGGCCCGCGCTGGCCACGATGTGACCTTGTTCGAGAAGAACGACCGCGTGGGTGGTTTGCTGCGTTATGGCATCCCCGACTTCAAGATGGAAAAGACGCACATCGACCGCCGCGTCCAGCAGCTCGAAGCCGAAGGCGTGAAGATCCGCACCAGCGTGCTGGTGGGTGAATGGCCCAAGGATTCCAAGGTCACCAACTGGGCCAAGGAAACCGTCAGTGCTGAGCAACTCAAGAAGGACTTTGACGCTGTGTTGCTCACAGGCGGCTCCGAGCAGTCGCGTGACCTGCCCGTGCCAGGCCGCGACCTCGACGGCATCCATTTCGCCATGGAATTCCTGCCCCAGCAAAACAAAGTCAACGCAGGCGACAAGCTCAAAGGCCAACTGCGCGCAGACGGCAAAAACGTCATTGTGATCGGTGGCGGCGACACCGGCAGCGACTGCGTGGGCACCAGCACACGCCACGGTGCCGTGAGCGTCACCCAGTTCGAGGTGATGCCCGAGCCACCCGAAAAAGAAAACAAGGCGATGGTCTGGCCTTACTGGCCGATGAAGCTGCGTACCAGCTCCAGCCACGACGAGAGCGCCGAAAAAGGCCTGCTCAAGCGCGAATTCGCCATCTCCACCAAAGCGTTCACTGGCGAAAAAGGAAAAGTCACCGGATTGACCACGGTGCACGTCGAATTCAAAGACGGCAAGATGGTTGAAGTGCCTGGCACCGAGAAGGAATACAAAGCCGACATGGTCTTGCTGGCCATGGGCTTCACCAACCCGGTCGCCACCGTGCTCGACGCCTTTGGCATCGACAAGGACGCCCGTGGCAACGCCAAGGCCAGCACCGACTTCACCGGCGGCTATGCCACCAATGTCAACAAGGTGTTTGCTGCAGGCGACATGCGCCGGGGCCAGTCGCTGGTGGTTTGGGCCATCCGCGAAGGCCGTCAGGCCGCACGCGCGGTCGACGAATTCCTGATGGGGAAAAGCGACTTGCCTCGCTAAGGCTACCGGGTTCTAGGTAAAATCCCTAGAGAACCAAGGTTGACATCCCGTTGACCTTGGGCCGCTAACATCACAAGAGCCGGACCCTGACCGGCTTTTGTTTTTCATGAACACCACCACATCACAGCCCCTTGTTGAACTGCGCGACCTGACGTTCGGGTATGGCGACCGTGTCATTTTGAAGAACCTGAGCTTCAATGTGCCACGAGGACAAGTCACGGCCTTGATGGGGGTTTCGGGAGGCGGAAAGACCACGGTGTTGCGATTGATCGGTGGCCAGATCCGTGCCACTGCAGGTCAACTGCTGTTTGACGGCAAGGACATCACCCCCATGCGTCAAGCCGAGTTGTATGCCGCACGGCGTCGAATGGGCATGTTGTTTCAGTTCGGTGCGCTGTTCACCGACATGAGCGTGTTTGACAACGTGGCATTTCCTTTGCGCGAACACACGCATTTGTCTGAAGACCTGATCCGTGACATTGTGCTGATGAAACTCGATGCGGTCGGTTTGCGCGGTGCACGAGACTTGAAACCCTCCGAAATTTCAGGCGGCATGAGCCGCCGAGTGGCCTTGGCCCGCGCCATCGCGCTGGACCCGGACTTGATCATGTACGACGAGCCCTTTGCGGGCCTCGATCCCATTTCACTGGGCACGGCTGCGCGACTGATTCGCCGTCTCAACGACAGCCTGGGCATCACCAGCGTGGTCGTGTCGCACGATGTGACCGAGACCTTTGAAATCGCCGACCATGTGGTCATTTTGGCCAACGGTGGGGTGGCTGCACAAGGTACACCCGCTGAGTTGCGTGCCAGCAGTGACCCCCTGATTTACCAGTTTGTGCACGCTTTGAGTGATGGCCCCGTGCCCTTTCATTACCCTGCACCATCGGCTGCTCGCGACTATGACCGGAGGTCTTCATGATCACGTCTTTGTTGGCCGCCTTGGGCGCGAGCACCCGCCAAATGTTGGCCGATTGGGGTTTTGCCGCTCGTTTGTTTTTCAAATTGCTGAGCCTGTCCGGAGTTGTGCTCAAGCGTTTTGGTTTGGTGCGCGACCAGGTTCATTTTTTGGGCAACTATTCGCTGGCCATCATCACAGTGTCCGGCTTGTTTGTGGGCTTTGTGTTGGGTTTGCAGGGTTACTACACCTTGCAACGCTATGGTTCAGCCGAGGCCTTGGGTTTGTTGGTGGCCTTGAGCTTGGTGCGCGAGTTGGGTCCGGTGGTGGCGGCTTTGCTTTATGCGGGACGGGCCGGGGCCTCACTCACGGCCGAGATTGGCTTGATGCGTGCGGGTGAGCAACTCACCGCTTTGGAGATGATGGCGGTGGACCCGGTCCAGCGCATCTTGGCACCCCGCTTTTGGGGCGGTGTCATTGCGTTGCCCTTGCTTGCCGCAGTGTTCAGCGCCGTGGGCATTTTGGGGGGCTACGTGGTGGGCGTGCTGCTCATTGGTGTCGATGCGGGGTCGTTCTGGAGCCAGATGCAAGGCGGCGTCGATGTGTTCAAGGACGTGGGCAATGGCATCATCAAAAGCGTGGTGTTTGGTGTGGCGGTGACCTTCATCGCTTTGCTGCAAGGCTATGTGGCCAAGCCGACCCCAGAGGGGGTGGCCAGTGCCACCACGCGCAGTGTGGTGGTTTCTTCTTTGTCGGTGTTGGGGTTGGATTTCATCCTCACTGCGATGATGTTCAGCATTTGAGGAGGACGGCATGCAACGTTCAAAAAATGATGTGTGGGTCGGGTTGTTTGTGATGCTCGGCGCAGTGGCTGTGCTTTTTTTGGCTCTCAAAGCGGCCAATTTGCTGACCTGGAGTTTCAGCAAGGATTACGAAGTCAGTGCCAAGTTTGACAACATTGGCGGACTCAAACCGGGTGCTGCAGTCAAAAGCGCTGGGGTGGTGGTTGGCCGTGTCAAGAAAATTGAATTCGACGGTGAATCTTTTCAGGCCAAGGTGACCTTGGCCCTGCAGACGGGGCTGGCTTTTCCTCAAGACAGTTCCTTGAAAATTCTGACCAGTGGCTTGCTCGGCGAACAATATTTGGACGTGACGCCGGGCGCTGACGAAAAGAACCTGGTTGCAGGTGACAAGATCGGATCAACCCAGTCAGCCGTGATTCTGGAAAACTTGATCAGTCAGTTTTTGTTCAACCAGGCTGAAAAACCCAAGGCCGAAAGTCAAAAGCCATGATGATGTCAATGAAACGATGGGCCATGCCCTTGCTTGTGTTGGTGCTGTTTGGACTTCAAGGGTGTGCAACGGTCCAAAACGCGGATGCCCGCGATCCATGGGAATCGATGAACCGCAGCGTTTACAAGTTCAACGATGTGGTGGACAACGTGGCCATCAAACCACTGGCTCAAGCGTATGTCACAGTAATTCCCTCGTTTGTTCGTACAGGGGTGCACAATGTCTTGGGCAACTTGAGCGATGTCTGGTCCATGGCCAACAGCGCCATGCAATTGAAGGGCCAAGCCACGGCCGAAACGTTCATGCGCATCAATGTCAACACCTTCTTGGGTTTAGGTGGTTTGCTGGATGTGGCCAGCGAAATGCGCCTTGAAAAAAGAAAAGAAGATTTTGGCCAAACCTTGGGTTATTGGGGTGTCAAGCCCGGTCCTTACTTGGTGCTGCCTTTGCTGGGACCTTCCACCTTGCGTGATGGTCTGGCGACACCTTTGGACATGCGAGCCAACCCTTCCCAGGCGTTCACCGATGAGGCAACGCGCAACGCATTGACTGCGGCCCGTGTATTGGATGTGCGTGCAGGCTTGCTGCAGACGGTGGATGTCATCAAGGCGGCATCATTGGACCCCTACACCTTTGTGCGTGATGCTTATTTGCAAAAGCGCAACAATGACATCCATGATGGCAATCCACCTTCTGATTTCGATTACGGTGAATCTGACCCACCTTCCAAATAAACCCCGTTACAGTTGCTCACACGGCCCTGGCTGACTGGCCCTATAGTTATTCAATGCAAAAATATTTCACTTCTTCATCCATGAACCGTCGCCAAGGCTTAACCGTATTGGGTGCTGCCTGTTTGAGCTTGGGTGTTGGTGCTGCCTGGGCGTCTGAAGAGGCCCCCGAAGCCTTTGTCAAGCGCATCACCAACGACACCTTGGAAACGATCAAGTCAGACAAGGCGCTGCGCAACGGTGATATTGCCAAAATCATGCAATTGGTGGATGACAAACTCATGCCACATGTGAATTTTCGGCGGATGACTTCTTTGGCCACAGGCCCCGCTTGGCGAAAAGCCACGCCAGAGCAACAGGGCCGTTTGCAGACCGAGTTCAAGACCTTGTTGGTCCGCACCTACGCTGGTGCACTCAGTCAGGTCAGCGACCAGGTTGTGGTCGTCAAACCTCTGCGAGCAGGTCAAGAGGATAAAAATTTGGTGGTCAACACCGAGGTGCGAGGCAAAGGTGATCCGATTCAGCTCGATTACCGCCTTGAAAAAACACCTGGACAAGGTGCAGGTTGGATGATTTTTGACTTGAACGTGCTGGGGGTCTGGTTGATTGAAAATTACAGAACCCAGTTCACCAAAGAGATCAACGCGGGCGGCATTGATGCCTTGATCGCCAGTTTGGTGGCCCGCAACAAAACCAACGCCAAAGCCTCCTGAGCGCAAAACCATGAGCGTCTTGACCATGCCTGAAACCTTGCTTCACGAGCATGCACCAGCTTGTTTGGCGTTGTGGGTGGCACAATGCAAGCCCATGGGGTCATCTGTGGTCAGTGTCGATGCCTCTGCACTCACGGCTTTTGATTCGTCCGCTTTGGCTGCGCTTTTGGGTTTGCGTCGTGAGGTACTGGCCCAAGGTGGAACATTGCAAATTTCGGGCATGACCTCTCGTTTAAGGGAGTTGGCCCGTCTTTATGGCGTGATCGACTTGCTGGAGCCCGTTTGAACGACTGGTGAGGGGTTTTTCACCCCCGTTCACCCTGTAGCGCCATGGGGCAGCCGCTCAGCACTTAAAATAAACCCCTCACATGCCAGCGCTCTCTTTCCAAACCGTCTCCAAGATTTACCCGGCCAAACAGGCGGGCGCAGCCGCGTTCAAAGCGCTCGACCAAGTCAGCTTTGACGTGGAGGAGGGCGAATTCTTCGGCCTGCTGGGCCCCAACGGCGCAGGCAAAACTACTTTGATCAGCACTTTGGCGGGCCTCAGCCGTCCCACAACCGGGCGCGTGTTGGTGCATGGCCACGACGTGCAAACCGATTACGCCGCCGCCCGCCGCCTCTTGGGCGTGGTGCCGCAAGAGTTGGTGTTTGACCCCTTTTTCACGGTGCGCGAGGCGTTGCGCATCCAGTCGGGCTATTTCGGTGTCAAGAAAAACGAGGCCTGGATCGACGAGCTGCTGGAGAGCCTGGGTTTGGCCGACAAGGCGGGCTCCAACATGCGCCAACTCTCGGGCGGCATGAAGCGCCGCGTGCTGGTGGCGCAAGCGCTGGTGCACAAACCCCGCGTGATCGTGCTTGATGAACCGACGGCCGGGGTCGATGTCGAGCTGCGTCAGACCCTGTGGGCCTTCATTGCCAAACTCAACAAGCAAGGCCATACCGTCTTGCTCACCACCCATTACTTGGAAGAAGCCGAAGCCCTGTGTGGCCGCATCGCCATGCTCAAGCGCGGGCAGTTGCTGGCCTTGGAGCGCACATCCGATTTGCTGCGCTCGGCCACCAGCCAGGTGCTGCGTTTCAAGCTCGACGGTGACTTGCCGTCTGCCGTGGCGGCCATTGCGCGTGTCACAGGCCGCATCGTGCAGTTGCCGGTGCACAACGCGGTCGAGATTGAGAACCACCTCGCCACCCTGCGCACGGCGGGCCTGGTGGTGGAAGACGTGGAAATCCGCCAAGCCGACCTTGAAGACGTGTTCCTTGAAGTCATGAACCGCAAACAAACCGCCTCGGGAGCCCTGGCATGACCGGCTGGCAAACCCTGCTCTACAAAGAGGTGCTGCGTTTCTGGAAAGTCGCTTTCCAGACGGTGGGCGCACCCGTGCTCACCTCGGTGCTGTACATGCTCATCTTCGGCCATGTACTCGAAGACCATGTCAAGGTGTACGACAACGTGCCCTACACATCGTTTTTGCTGCCGGGCCTGATGATGATGGGCGTGCTGCAAAACGCTTTTGCCAACAGCTCGTCGAGCCTGGTGCAAAGCAAGATCATGGGCAGCTTGGTGTTTTTGTTGCTCACGCCCCTGTCGCACCGCAGCTGGTTTGTGGCCTATGTCGGCTCTTCGGTGGTGCGCGGACTTGCCGTGGGCTTGGGGGTGTTTGTCATCACAGGCTGGATGATCAACATCACCTTCGTCAACCCTCTGTGGATTTTGACTTTTGCCGTGATGGGCGCGGCCATGATGGGCTCGCTGGGCGTGATTGCCGGGCTGTGGGCTGAAAAGTTTGACCAGATGGCCGCCTTTCAGAATTTCATCATCATGCCCATGACGTTTTTGTCGGGCGTGTTTTATTCCATCCATTCGCTCCCGCCTTTTTGGCAAAAGCTCAGCCACCTGAACCCGTTTTTCTACATGATCGACGGATTTCGCTACGGCTTTTTTGGCCAAAGCGATGTGTCGCCTTGGGTCAGTTTGGCGGTGGTGGGCACCGCCTTGGCCCTCATCAGTGCCTTGACCCTTCACCTTTTGCGCATCGGCTACAAAATCCGAAGCTGAAAACCCCATGAACGCAGAGCAACTCCAAGCCATCATCGCCGCAGGCCTTTCGTGCACTCACCTCACGGTGGAGGGCGATGGCCGCCATTGGAGCGCCGTGGTGGTGTCCGAAGCCTTTGCCGGCATGCGCCCCATTGCGCGGCACCAACGGGTTTACGCCACGCTGGGCCAAAAAATGCACACCGACGAAGTTCACGCCTTGTCCATGAAAACCTTCACACCCGCCGAATGGGCTGCACAAGCGCAATGAACCGAAGGCCCTTGGGCCACAACGCACCGACCTGACCCATGGACAAACTGAAAATTCGCGGTGGCCACCGCCTGCAAGGCATGCTTGATGTGTCGGGTGCCAAAAACGCCGCTCTGCCCGAGCTGTGCGCAGCTTTGCTGAGCGCCGAGCCCGTCACGCTGGCCAATGTGCCGCGCCTGCAAGACGTCTCGACCATGCTCAAGCTGATCCGCAACATGGGCGTGACGGCTGAGCACCACGAAGACGGCCGCGTGACCCTCCATGCCGGTGGCCTGAACAACCCTGAAGCCCCTTACGAGCTGGTGAAAACCATGCGCGCTTCGGTGCTGGCGCTGGGACCCTTGTTGGCCCGCTTTGGCCATGCCAAAGTGTCTTTGCCCGGCGGTTGCGCCATTGGTTCGCGCCCCGTCGACCAGCACATCAAGGGCCTGCAGGCCATGGGTGCGGTCATCACGGTGGACCACGGCTACATGCTGGCCAGCTTGCCCGAGGGCCGCACGCGCCTGAAGGGTGCGCACATCACCACCGACATGGTCACCGTCACCGGCACTGAAAACTTCATGATGGCTGCGGCCTTGGCCGAAGGCGAGACGGTGCTGGAAAACGCCGCCCAGGAGCCTGAAATTCCCGATCTGGCCGAGATGCTGATCAAAATGGGCGCGAAGATTGAAGGCCACGGCACCCGCCGCATCCGCATTCAGGGTGTGGACCGTCTGCACGGTTGCGATCACCAGGTGGTGGCTGACCGCATCGAGGCGGGCACCTTTTTGTGCGCCGTAGCCGCCACGGGCGGTGATGTGGTGCTGCGCCACGGCCGCGCCGACCACCTGGAAGTGGTCATCGAAAAGCTGCGCGATGCCGGAGCCACCATTGAGGCAGGCGAAGGCTTCATCCGCATCAAGGCCGATGGTCGTTTGAAAGCCCAGAGCTTTCGCACCACCGAATACCCAGGCTTCCCGACCGACATGCAGGCGCAATTCATGGCGCTCAACTGCATTGCGCAGGGCGCGAGCAAGGTCACCGAAACCATTTTTGAAAACCGCTTCATGCACGTCAACGAGCTGGTGCGCCTGGGTGCGCACATCCAGATCGACGGCAAGGTGTCGGTGATCGAGGGCGTGGAAAAGCTCTCGGGTGCCACCGTGATGGCCACCGATTTGCGAGCTTCGGCCAGTTTGGTGATCGCTGGTTTGGTGGCCGAAGGCGAAACCATCGTCGACCGCATCTACCACCTGGACCGTGGCTATGACCGCATGGAATTGAAACTGCGCGGCCTGGGTGCCGACATTGAAAGAGTGAAATGATCACGCTGGCCCTGTCCAAAGGACGAATCTTTGACGAAACCCTGCCGCTGCTCAAAGCCGCGGGCATCGAGGTGCTCGAAGACCCCGAAAAATCGCGAAAGCTGATTTTGCCCACCAACCAGCCCAATGTGCGTGTGGTGCTGGTGCGGGCCAGCGATGTGCCCACCTATGTGGAATACGGCGGCGCCGATTTGGGTGTGACCGGTTTGGACACCCTGATCGAACACGGCGGCCAGGGCCTGTACCAGCCTTTGGATCTGAACATCGCCAAATGCCGCATGAGCGTGGCGGTGCGCGCCGACTACGACTACGCCAGTGCCGTGCGAACGGGTTCGCGCCTGAAAGTGGCCACCAAATACACGACCATTGCCCGCGACTTTTTTGCCACCAAGGGTGTGCACGTTGACATGATCAAGCTCTACGGCAGCATGGAATTGGCACCGCTCACGGGCCTCGCCGACGCCATCGTCGATCTGGTGTCGACGGGCAACACGCTCAAGGCCAACCACTTGGTCGAGGTTGAACGCATCATGGACATCAGCTCGCGCTTGGTCGTGAACCAGGCCGCGCTCAAGCTCAAACAAGCGCCGATTCGCGCCATCATCGACGCCTTTGCGGGCGCTGTGAAGAAAGACTGAACATGGGATTGCACGCCAAACCTTTGCAACTGAACACGGCAGACGCCGGTTTTGAAGCGGCCTTCGCGGCCCGCCTGCATTGGTCTGCCGACACCGACGCCGCCATCGAGCAGCGCGTGGCCGACATCCTGGCCGACGTGCAGCAGCGTGGCGATGACGCCGTGCTGGAGTACACCCAGCGTTTTGACGGCCTGCAAGCGGCCGATGTGAAAGCTTTGGAAATCACCCAGGCCGAACTGAAAGCGGCACTCGACAGCCTGCCCGCCGCACAACGCGAAGCCCTGCAAGCCGCAGCAAACCGGGTGCGCAAGTACCACGAAGCGCAAAAGAAAGCCTCGGGCGAGAGCTGGAGCTACCGCGACGAAGACGGCACGCTGCTCGGCCAAAAAGTCACACCGCTCGACCGCGTGGGCATTTACGTGCCCGGTGGCAAAGCCGCTTACCCCTCTTCTGTGTTGATGAATGCCATCCCCGCGCATGTGGCGGGTGTGCAAGAGATCGTCATGGTGGTGCCCACGCCTCAAGGGGTGCGCAACCCATTGGTTTTGGCCGCCGCTTGTGTGGCCGGTGTGAGCCGCGCCTTCACGGTGGGTGGTGCGCAGGCCGTGGCCGCATTGGCTTATGGCACAGCCACCATCCCCAAAGTGGACAAGATCACCGGCCCGGGCAACGCCTATGTGGCCAGTGCCAAAAAGCGCGTGTTCGGCACCGTGGGCATCGACATGATCGCGGGCCCTTCAGAAATTTTGGTCTTGGCCGATGGCAGCACGCCCGCCGAATGGGTGGCGATGGATTTGTTCAGCCAGGCCGAGCACGACGAGCTGGCACAAAGCATTTTGCTGTGTCCTGATGCGGCCTACATCGCCGAAGTACAAGCCGCCATTGACCGCCTGCTGCCCTCCATGCCCCGCCGCGAGATCATCGCCAAGTCGCTCAACGACCGGGGTGCATTGATCTTGACCCGTAGCATGGAAGAAGCTTGCGCCATCAGCAACCGCATCGCGCCCGAGCACCTGGAGGTGTCAAGCAGCGAGCCGCACCGCTGGGAGCCGCTGCTGCGTCACGCGGGGGCCATCTTTTTGGGCGCGTTCACCAGCGAATCGCTGGGCGACTACTGCGCAGGTCCCAACCATGTGCTGCCCACCAGCGGCACGGCGCGTTTTTCCTCGCCTTTAGGCGTGTACGACTTCCAAAAACGCAGCAGCCTGATCGAGGTGAGCGAAGCCGGTGCGCAGCCGCTGGGCCGCATCGCCGCCGAGCTGGCCTATGGCGAAGGCCTGCAAGCCCACGCCCGTGCCGCCGAATTGCGCCTGAACCCTGTTCCCCCCATGCGAGAGCCGACATGACCGTGAGCCCCCAACTGATGCAACGCATCCGCCAGGACGTGCAGTCCATGCACGCCTACGCCATCCAGGACTCGGTCGGCATGGTCAAGCTCGACGCGATGGAAAACCCGCACAGACTGCCGGCTGAACTGCAAAAGGCTTTGGGCGAGCGACTGGGTGCCTTGGCGCTTAACCGCTACCCCGATGGCCGCGTGAACGATTTGCGCCATGCTTTGGCCCAGCACGCCGGCATGTCCGAAGGCTTTGACATCATGCTGGGCAACGGCTCGGACGAGTTGATCTCTTTGCTGGCCATGGCCTGCGATGTGCCCGGCGCGTCCATCCTCTCGCCTTTGCCGGGCTTTGTGATGTACGCCATGAGCGCCCAGCTGCAAGGTCTGGCCTTCCACGGCGTACCGCTCACCGCCGACTTTGAACTCGACGAAGCCGCCATGTTGGCTGCCATTGCCGAGCACAAGCCGTCCATCGTCTACCTGGCTTACCCCAACAACCCCACGGGCAACCTGTGGAACGACGACACGATCGAAAAGATCGTCCTCGCCCAAGGCGCACAAGGCGGCTTGGTCGTCATGGACGAGGCCTACCAGCCCTTTGCCAGCCGCAGCTACGCAGACCGCATCACTCGCCACTCGCACGTCTTGCTCATGCGCACGCTCAGCAAGTTTGGCTTGGCCGGTGTGCGCTTGGGTTACATGATTGGCCCCAAGGCTTTGGTGGCCGAGATCGACAAAGTGCGCCCGCCTTACAACATCAGCGTGCTCAATTGCGAGTGCGCTCTTTTTGCCTTGGAGCACACCGATGTTTTTGCCGCGCAAGCCAAAGATCTGCGAGAACAGCGCACCCGTTTGCTGAAAGAATTGGCCACCTTACCCGGTGTGACCCCGTTCCCCAGCGAAGCCAACATGATCCTGGCCCGCGTGCCCGATGCGGCCAAAACCTTTGACGGTCTCAAGGCCCACGGCGTGCTGATCAAGAACATTTCTAAAATGCACCCATTGCTCGCCAATTGCCTGCGCCTGACGGTGGGCACCGCAGCAGAAAACGACCAACTCCTCGCCGCTCTGAAAGCCTCCTTATGAACCGCAGTGCTGATCGCATCGCCGATGTCACGCGCAAGACCGCCGAGACGAATATCCGTGTCGCCATCAACCTCGACGGCACAGGGCAGGCCAAGCTGGCCAGTGGCATCGGTTTTCTGGACCACATGCTCGACCAGATCGCCCGCCATGGTTTGATCGATCTGGACATCGCGTGCGAAGGCGACCTGCACATCGACGGCCACCACACCGTGGAAGACATCGGCATCACCCTGGGCCAAGCCTTTGCGCAAGCCATTGGCGACAAAAAAGGCATACGCCGTTATGGCCACGCCTATGTGCCGCTCGACGAAGCTTTGAGCCGCGTGGTGGTGGATTTTTCGGGCCGCCCCGGTTTGCACATGGACGTGAAGTTCACCTCCGGTTCGCTGGGCTCGCTCGACACGCAACTGGTTTATGAGTTCTTCCAGGGCTTTGTGAACCACGCGCTGTGCACGCTGCACATCGACAACCTCAAGGGCGTGAACGCACACCACCAGTGCGAGACGATTTTCAAGGCCTTCGCCCGCGCCGTGCGTGCCGCCATCGAACTCGATCCACGCTCGGCGGGCGTGATCCCTTCCACCAAAGGCAGTCTCTGAACATGAGCGTCAACCGCGTCGCCGTTGTGGACTACGGCATGGGCAACCTGCGCAGCGTGGCGCAAGCGGTGATGCACGCCGCCTCCAGCGTGGACCATGCCGAAGTCACCGTCACATCCGACCCGCAAGTCGTGCGCAATGCGCACCGCGTGGTCTTGCCGGGGCAGGGCGCCATGCCCGACTGCATGCGCGAGCTGCGCGAGTCGGGCCTGATGGACGCCGTGCTCGAAGCCGCAGCCAGCAAACCCCTGTTCGGCGTGTGTGTGGGCATGCAAATGCTGCTGGACCACAGCGACGAAGGCGATACGCCCGGCTTGGGCCTGATCCCCGGGCGCGTGGTCAAGTTTGATTTGGCCGGGCGCATCCAGCCCGATGGCACCCGCTACAAAGTGCCACAAATGGGCTGGAACCAGGTCTGGCAAGACCCACCAGCGCATGCCCTGTGGCAAGGCGTCGAGGACGGCAGCTGGTATTATTTTGTGCACAGCTTCTATGCCCAGGTGGCCAACCCGGCGCACAGCGCGGCCCAGACCGATTACGGTGGCCGCTTTGCTTGCGCCATTGCCCGTGACAACATATTTGCCACCCAGTTTCACCCCGAAAAAAGCGCGGCCCAAGGCTTGGCCTTGTTCCGCAATTTCCTCCACTGGCAGCCTTGAGAAGTTTTCACTGCCGTTTTTCAGCCCCTCAGTCTTTTTTTAATTCGCCATGATTCTGATCCCCGCCATTGACCTCAAAGACGGCCACTGCGTTCGCCTCAAGCAAGGCGATATGGACCAAGCCACGACCTTTGGCGAAGACCCCGCCGCCATGGCCCGCACCTGGCTCGAAAAAGGCGCTCGCCGCCTGCACCTGGTGGATCTGAACGGCGCCTTCGCGGGCAAGCCGCAAAACTTCAGCGCCATCAAGTCCATCCTCAAGGCCGTGGGCGACGACATCCCGGTGCAGCTGGGTGGTGGCATCCGCGATCTGGACACGATTGAAAAATACATCGACAGCGGCCTGCGCTACGTCATCATCGGCACCGCCGCCGTCAAGAACCCCGGCTTTTTGAAAGACGCCTGCACCGCCTTTGGCGGCCACATCATCGTCGGGCTGGACGCCAAAGACGGAAAAGTCGCCACCGACGGCTGGAGCAAACTCACCGGCCACGAAGTGGTGGACCTGGCCAAGAAGTTCGAAGACTGGGGCGTCGAGTCCATCATCTACACCGACATCGGCCGTGACGGCATGCTCAGCGGCATCAACATCGACGCCACCGTCAAGCTGGCGCAGGCCCTCACCATTCCCGTGATCGCATCGGGCGGCCTTTCCAACATGGCTGACATCGAGCAGCTGTGCGCTGTCGAAGATGAAGGCGTGGAAGGCGTGATCTGCGGCCGCGCCGTGTATTCGGGCGACCTCGACTTCGCGCTGGCGCAGCAACGCGCCGACGAACTCAACGGCTGATCCATCTCCTCGCGATTGCCCATGAGCGCTCAGGCCACTTGTCGCGACACCGTGTTCGCGGGCCTGCCCGCTTGCGAATTGACGCTGCCGCAAGGCGACCGCCTGCGGGTGGCGTTGCACGGTGCGCATGTGCTGTCTTGGGTGTCGGGCGGGCAAGAGCGCCTGTACCTCAGCCCCCAAAGCATTTTGGACGGCAAAGCCGCCATTCGTGGCGGTGTGCCCGTGTGCTTTCCGCAGTTCAACCAACGCGGCCCCATGGCCGAGTGCCTGCCCAAACACGGTTTTGCCCGCAACGTGGCCTGGTTGGCCGATGCGCCCGAACTGGGTGCTGAGCATGCCCGCCTCACGCTGCGCCTGAATGACAACTTTCAGACCCGCGCCTGGTGGCCCCAAGCCTTTGCCTTGGCGCTGCACATCGACCTGAGCCCGGGTGCCGTGCAACTGACGCTGGACGTGCACAACACAGACACCCAAGCGCTGGCGTTCTCAGGCGCACTGCACACCTATTTGGCCGTACCCGACGTGACGCAAGCCACGCTGCAGGGCCTGGGCGGTCAGCCCGAGTGGGATTCACTCACCGACACCCACGCGCCCGCGGCCGACACGATCCGTTTTGCCGCCGAGTTTGACCGCGTCTACGAAGCCGGGCCACAGCCCATGACGCTGAACGATACATTGCACATCAGCCAAAGCCCCAGCTGGGCCAACACCGTGGTCTGGAACCCCGCGCAAGACCTGTGCACGCGCCTGGCCGACATGCCCAAAGACGGCTGGCGGCAGATGCTGTGCGTCGAAGCCGCGCAGGTGTATGCGCCCATCACCTTGCCTGCGGGCGGGCGATGGGCGGGCTGGCAGCGCTTGGCTTTGTGTGCATGATGAAAGCAACTTTGGATTGGGCAAAAAATGAGTCAGATGATGTCAATTGAACAAGCACGCAGCAGCAGCCTGAGAGGATCGGTGGCTGCCATGGCCAGGGCGGCCAATCAAGCCCGGCGAACGGCTGCGCAAACCCAAACCGCTGTGGTCGTTGAGCGCAATGGCGTTCTGGAGCATCTGTACATCTCGGCCACACAAACCGACATCAAGCCCATCACCGTCTCTATCGAACCGCAAGAGGGTCACTGAAACATGCTCGCCAAACGCATCATCCCTTGCCTCGACGTGACCGGCGGTCGCGTGGTCAAGGGCGTCAACTTTGTTGAACTGCGCGACGCCGGAGACCCGGTCGAAATCGCGGCCCGCTACAACGAGCAAGGCGCTGACGAACTCACGTTTTTGGACATCACCGCCACCAGCGACGGGCGCGACGTGATCCTGCACATCATCGAAGCCGTGGCCAGCCAGGTCTTCATTCCGCTCACGGTGGGCGGCGGTGTGCGCACGGTGGAAGACGTGCGACGCTTGCTCAACGCTGGGGCCGACAAAACCAGCTTCAACTCAGCAGCGATTGCCAACCCGCAAGTCATCCGCGAAGCGTCTGCCAAATACGGCGCGCAATGCATCGTGGTTGCCATCGACGCCAAGCGCCGCAGCGCAGAGGACGAACAGCGCATCGGCACGAATGGTTTGCCCATAGGCCCCGGCTGGGACGTATACAGCCACGGCGGCCGCAAAAACGTGGGCCTGGACGCGGTGGCCTGGGCCACGCAGATGGCCGAATACGGCGCGGGCGAAATCCTGCTCACCAGCATGGACCGCGACGGCACCAAAAGCGGCTTTGACCTGCAACTGACCCGCGCCGTGAGCGACGCCGTGAGCGTGCCCGTGATCGCCTCTGGCGGCGTGGGCAACCTCGACCACCTGGCCGACGGCGTGAGCATCGGCGGCGCGGACGCTGTGTTGGCGGCGAGCATTTTTCATTACGGTGAATACACGGTGCAGCAGGCGAAAGAGCGGATGCGGGAGCGGGGGATTCCGGTCAGGTTGTGAGGTCTGTTCAGACTTGAAGCAATAAATCCAAAGGGCTGGCCGTGCCACCCGCTGCCACCTTGAGTACATGGGTGTAAATCATCGTTGTCGAGACGTCTGAATGACCCAGCAACTCTTGCACCGTGCGAATGTCGGTGCCCGAATGCAGCAAATGCGTGGCAAAGCTGTGGCGCAAGGTGTGCACAGACACAGACACAGACACAGACACAGACACAGACTTGACGATGCTCGCCAGCGGTGCCGCACGTTTGATGGCCCGCCGCAAACGCTGTTCATTCAAATGATGGCGGCGAATAACACCGCTGCGCGGATTTACGCTCATGCCCTGCGCCGGGAACAGCCAAAACTATCCCCTCGATTAAACGCATGCCCGTGCCATACAGCAAGCGGGCCAGCAGCGCCTCCGTGCCCTGTAACTGCGCCAACAGTGCCGCCACCTCAGCCTGCGTAAGTTGGCCAACCCCAGCAACAAGCAGCTGGCCTGTGCCAAAGCGGCGCTGAAGATGCCCGCCGCCAACCCTCAGGCCAAGGAATGCGCCCAAGACTTTATGGCCCGAGTGGCGCGGGTCAACATCCAGCAGTGCCCGGCTTGTGGACATGGGCGACTGCGCGTGATGCAAACCAGCCCAGGACCAAAACGCTTGCCCGATCCCATGGCGCTTGGGCAGGCGGGCGAAGGGCAGCACGGACAACAAGGCCGCACACCGCCAGCGCAGGGGCCGTGTGCATGCAAAGCGCTCCAGCACATTCAGGCCCCAGCAAACATGGCCCGATCACGGGTCAGGGGTGGATGCGCGCACTTGTGGGCAAGGTATGGAAAAAGCAGACTGCCTGCGAAGTACGCGCCCATGGCAGCGCCAAGATCAGCGGCAAGGCGTTAGGCGTTCAGCAAAAAAAAAGATTCTAAAGAATTCAAAAATAGGTCTATAGGCCCAAGGCGTGGGCATAATGAAACCCGTAGCGGGGGTTTGAAATATCAATGCCCTATAGCGAAACCCGCACACCACCGCCACTGAGGCGGTTTAGCTCAACATGGTTCATCCGCCGCGAATGACACTGATGGCCTTGGCTTGGCGCATTGGCGCGGCGGATAAACGCTAAGTGTTAGGTTTTCAACAGGAGAGTTTATGCCGCTTTACACAGAAAAAGAAATGCAGGATCGACAGGCGGGCGCACTCGGTGCCATTGGGCTAGTGCTCTTTCTGGCGGTAGCGTTCGTAAATGCACCGGGCATGTTGCTGCTTGCCTTCATAAAGGACGTGTCTGGACCAGCCTTAGACATCGGGCAAATGTGGACGTTTTCCCTCATTGCAAGTGTGCTTTTTCTAGGAACATCTCGTGTAATGGTGGAAAACTGGTCAGAAGCTTTTAAGCTCTACATCATTATGTGTGTCGCCGTTACCGCGTTTTTTTTGGTTTGCAATTTCGGCTTCAAGGCTGAATTCCCCGCGCGCTATTTAGGCTTTTTCTTCTGAGGCACGCCCACATGACTACCAGTTACCGCGGTATATGCGTCTTGCGCCTGAGTTCCGGCGAGATCATTGATGTGCAAGTGGAAGATACAACTGGAATGCGCCTAACGCTTTCACCCCAGCAATATCAGGAACGTGGCTGCAAGCCCCAAATAAGCTTGCTCCCGGATTGCGTTCAGAGTGAGTCGCCAAAGAAAACCTAACGAGTAAGGATAGGTCGCGCGAAGCCGCGACCTGATCCGTTTGTTGGACGAGCCCGGTTCTGGGCGCTGGTTCAAGCCCTACAGAAAATATCTTTTTTGTCTTGCCTGCATTCATTTGGCGCAAGCGATCTGACGGCGGTGCGCCTTGTGCCATTGAGGCACTTTTTGTGCAGTGTGAGGCTGTTTTTGGCCGTGCTCATTCACAGTGCTTTTGGGGCACTGTTGCGCGTTCATCAAGCTGAGATCTGGCATGTCACTGGTTCGTGGTGGCCTGACTGTGTTGCGGTGGTGGCGCATTGGTCGATGGCAAGATTCGGCGGTGTAGCACCCTCATGGCACCGTCGCAGCACGCGCACTTCCATTGCGCACGAGGCGTGGTCTGAGATGTCGGTGATGGGGTTGCGCTGCCACCTGGACGCTTGAACACCAGCAACTTCAAAAAGGTGATCAGCCTTTTGCTGTTCGGATGCAAGAAACCAAAGTTGCGCGCCCTTCTAAAGCCTTTGGGCAGCACATGTTGCATCACCAGGCACAGAAACTGAGGGCCATTCACTGTGCGAGTGGTCGAGCGTTTGGTTTTTCTGTCGCGCCAACGGTAGGTGACGTTGTTCACATTGCAGCGCAAGATGACCAACCCCTTGTTAACCGGACGTGTTTCAGCGTGGCTGCGTCGGGCATCATTTCATTCTTAACCGGCTTCGTTTATCTGTCGCAGTCCGGTTTGGTCCAAGTTAAACCACTAAAAGCTTATGGTCGATTTTCCAACGCTGCAGACATCTCGACTCACGCTGCGTGAGATTGTGGAATCGGATGCGGAGAATATTTTTCAAATACATGGCAACGCCGAGTAAATCAACCATGAGCATCGCAATCAGAGAAGCGCGCACCACAGACATCCAAGCCGTTGCGGAGATGTTTGATTTGTATCGCCAGTTCTATGAGCAGCCCCCCGACTTGCCATTGGCGCAACAGTTCATCGCCGATCGTCTGAACAATTGTGAGTCGGTCATCCTGTTAGCGGAGTCCGCTTCATCGGGCATGCTTGGCTTCTGCCAGCTTTATCCTTCCTTTTGCTCTGTTGAGGCGAAACCGATTTATTTGCTCTATGACCTTTTTGTTTTGCCCGTCGCCCGAAAGGCAGGTGTTGGCCGCTTGCTCCTGCTTGCTGCCGAGAACAAAGCAGTTGCCGAAGGCAAGACACGTATGGATCTCACCACCGCACGCACCAACCAGCCTGCGCAGTCTCTTTACGAGTCACTGAGCTGGGAACGCGATGAAATTTTCTTCGCTTACAACCGACGAGTCACTCGGTCATGAGTCCTTCAACCTTTGGCGTACCTGGCTGTTGCCTAACGTTGCGTTCAGTCGGACGGCAACGTGCTGCGCACGTCGCTGCCAGTTAACTGGGGCTTTAGGCTAAATGTCTCGACCTCATTTGCGCCAAGCCACCGTTGCCGACATCTCCGGCATTTGGGAGGTGCGCTACTCAGTGACCGAGAACACCCTGACGCCCGGCCGCATCTCAGATGAAGAGGTCAGAGAGTCGATTGAAGACACAGGCTGCGGGTGGGTCATCGAAGAAGCTGGAAGGATTGAGGCATTCGCCGTAGGCATCGCCAAGACCGGCAATGTCTGGGCGCTGTTCGTCAGGCCAGATTCACAAGGCCGAGGCCATGGAACCCGGTTGCACGCCGCAATGATCGAGTGGTTCCGCAAGCAACCCATCGACAGGCTCTGGCTCTCGACGGGCACAACCACCAAGGCCAGAGCGTTCTACGACAAGAACGGATGGGAGTGCGTCGGTCCTGACGGTAGTGACGAGGTCAGGTATGAACGGGCGAATGACCTTGCCCCCGAAAAACGTACTCCATAGCTGATGGGTAAAAATCAGTAACAGGAGTGAGAGATGAGCGAAACGAAACGACGGGCGCGGTACACGCTGGAATTCAAGCTGGAGGCTGTACGACTGGTCAAAGGTGGTCAAGTGGCCGCTGTTACGGCCAAGATACTTGGCATCCCCAAGCAGACGCTGGAGAACTGGGTTCGCCTGGATGGCAAAGGGCAACTCAAGGGGGCGGGAGACAAGCCGG
>NKIP01000002.1 GCA_002256145.1 Comamonadaceae bacterium PBBC1 | reverse complement strand
GGCGGTCAAGCCCAAGGTCGGCGGCGGCATCCAAGCACTCAGACCGAGGTGCCCCTCGGTCATGTCTTGAACATGTTTTAAAAGAAAAACACGTTCAAAGGCATTGAGAAAAATCATACAAGGTCGGCGGCTTCAGCCCCGACATGTCATTGCGCCGGATCGGGCCATGTCGGAGCTGAAGCTGCCGACCTACAGGTACGCGGCTTTTTGTAGGTCGGCGGCTTCAGCCCCGACAAGTTTTAGAGCCAGACTTGACGATAGCGCCCTTGCGCGTCGTGGTCTTGGGTTTGTTTGGCAGGGTTGAAGCGTCTGCCCACACGCGGGTCGGTGCCTCGGCCGCTCACGTACAACCAGTTGCCTTGATTGCTGCACACGTCAAAGTCCACCAATTGCGATTCGAACCAGGCCGCGCCCGCACGCCAGTCGCAAGACAGGTCGTGCACCAGAAAGCTCGCCACGATCTGGCGCATGCGGTTGGAGGTGAAGCCCGTGGCCGCCAGCTCGCGCATGCCCGCGTCCACGATGGGCTCGCCGGTTTGCCCGTTGCACCAGCGTGCAAAGTCTTTGGGGAAGTGCGAGGGTTGGGGCAAGTTCGACAAGCCCCGTGCCGCATAGAGTTGCCGTCCGTGTTGCCGGTGCAGCATGCGGAAGTTGTCACGCCACAGCAGCTCAAACCACAGCCAATAGGTGCCGTCGTTGCTGCCGTGCTGCTTTTCGTAGGCCTGAAGCTCGGCCCAAATGCGGCGGGCCGACACCGCGCCTGTGGCCAGCCAGGGCGACCAGTGGCTGCTGGTGTGCTGGCCTTGCAGGGCGTTGCGGGTTTGTTTGTAGCGGTCGGGCCAAGGCGGTGTGAGGTAGCTTTTTAGGTGGGCCAAGGCGTTGGCCTCGCCGCCCCGGCAGGTGGCTTGTGTGTAGGGAAAATTCGAGCGTGGATGCGTGTCGCCCCCGGTGTGGGCTTGCAGCAGCGTGAAGGGGTTATCGGTCCAGCCGGTCAGGGTGGTCAAGTTGTCACTCGGTGGTGCGGGCAAGTGCGTTGGCGAGGGCAGTGGTGTCAAGGGCTTGAGCCGCGCCGATTCGATGCGTTGGCGAAACTCGGTGAACACTTGCGGCATGTTTTCGGCCGCAAAGGGCAGGGCGTCGGGTTCGATCAGGCTGGACTGCCACAGTGTTTTGACCGTGAGGCCCACGTTGAGCAGGGCCTGCACCTGGGCTTCTTCTTCGGGCGCAGCGATGTCTTCGCAAAACACGGTGTCCGCGCCAACATGGCGGGCGCAGGCGGGCAGCACATCGGCCACGGGGCCATGCAGCAAGACCAGTTGCTGATTCAGTGCCTGTAATGAAGTTTGCAGGTCTTGCAGTGTGTCGGCCACAAAGCGCCTGCGGTGCACGCCCATGCGGCGAAAGCCCCAAGCGGTGGGCGCGTCTTGCACGGGTTCGTGCACATACACCAGCAGCAGGGCTTGACCATGGGCCTGGGCGTGCTCAACTGCTTTCTGGAGTGCATGTTGGTCGTGCAAGCGCAAGTCGTTTCGAAACCAGAAAAGGGTGGTGCGCATGGTTTTAAAAATCAAAGCCCAGCTGCTTGCTGGGTGGGGTGTTGACATCGGATGACGGACGCGTTTTTCGGCGGGTGGTCTTGGGGCTATCGCTGTCACGGTCTCGGGTGAACACATCGCGCTGCGCGCCGCTGCCATGTTTGCGCGAAGCGTGTTTCTCGACGATGGCTTTTTTGCCTGCTTTCACACCGGGTTCGGCCCTGCGCGCGTGCAGCGCGGCTTTGGCGCTGCGCGTGGCTTCGGCCAAGTCCACCACGGGCAGGGGAATGTCGGCGTCAGGCCAGCTGCCCACCGTCAGGCCGCAGTGGCGCAACACCTCGGGCGGCATGAGCCAGGGCTCAAACAACCAGGTGTCGGGCACGCGGCGCATGTGGGGCAGCCAGCGGCGCACAAAAATGCCTTTGGGGTCGTGGTCTTGGGCTTGTTTGATGGGGTTGTAGACCCGTGTGGTGTTGATGCCGGTGGTGCCCGACTGCATTTGCAGCTGGCTCCAGTGGATGCCGGGTTCGTAGTCCAGAAACTGCGTGGCCAGCCAATGGCCCACGGGTCGCCAGTCCAGCCACAGGGGGTAAGCCGCCACCGACACCAGCATGGCCCGCATGCGGAAGTTCAGCCACCCGGTTTCGTGCAGCATGACCACACAAGCGTCCACCATGGGCCAGCCGGTGCGGGCCGAGGTCAGGGCTGCAAAGTGGGCGTCGTTCCAGCCGTCTTCGCGCAGGCCGTCGTAGCCCCGGTGCATGTTGCGCCATTCGATTTCGGGCTCGCTTTCGAGCTTTTGGATGAAGTGGCAATGCCAATACAAGCGGCTGATGAAACCGACCAGGCCCGCCCGGTGCCTGCCCGCTTGCGGCGGCAAGGCATCGAGCGCCGCGCGGGTGCTTTGCACCACCTCGCGCATGCTGATGCAGCCCCAGGCCAAATAGGCAGAAATGCGCGAACAGGCGGTGGGCGAACTCAACGGCGATGAGATGCCACCTCGGTAACCCAGCGCCCTTGCATCCAAAAAACTGTGCAAGGTCTCCAGACCCAGGCGACGCCCACCGCGCTGGCGCTGGGCGGGGTTGTGCTGCAGGCCGGGTGGCGGTGTTATCACTTCGGGGCCGGCATTTTCAGGCGCGTTAAAAAAGCGCAACTCAGGCAAGACCGCTTGCGGCGCGGCCATGTGCGCTTCCCAGCGGGCTTGCCAGGTGTTGCGGCTTTTGAGGCGTCGCACCACGCCAAACTGCGGTAACTCTGTCCAGCCCACGCCCGCAGCGCGGCACCAGGCGCCCACCTGCACATCGCGTTCGTAGGTGAAGGCGTTGCCGGTTTCTTGGTGCGCCACCAATTCGGCAAACGGCGCTTGTGCGTGCAGGGTCGCCAGCACCTGCACTGCAGGGCCCACGCGCACCTGCAAGCTGCCGCCCAGCGCCTGCAAGTCTTGGTGCAGCTCTGTCAATGATTCGCGCACGAATTCAAAGTGCTGCAAAGCCGCATCGGGCTGCGCCCACAGACCCGGCTCGACGATGTACAGGCACAGCACCGGCCCTTGCGTGGCGGCATGCACAAGCGCCGCATGGTCGTGCAGGCGCAGGTCGCGTTTGAACCAGACCACTCGGTATGTCATGGCTGGCTGTTCTGGATGGAATGCCCCGGTCCCAGTCCGCTTGGCCCCGTGCCGTAACGCTTTGAATCGACAGTCACACACGAGAGCAATTCAGACGGCAGATCGGGCGCTTGTTGGCGCAGGTAGCGGCGCACCAGGTCACCGCTGTGCCAAGGGGCGGTCGATCCGCTCCACACCGCTTGGTCTTGTACCTGCCATTGACCGGCCTTCAGGCGCAAGACCACCAGGCTGGGGTGGAGCGTGTCAAAGGCCACCTCGGCCACAGTCCATTCCCCCCATTGTTGCAACTGCAAAGCGCGTGCACTTTGCGAGTCGGGCGGGCTGTGTTGCCGGATCACTTTCAGCACCGCATGGGCGGTGGGGTCGTCTGTTGACAAGGCGCGAACGTCGGTGCAATCACGACGCCATTGCAGCATCTGATCTGCCCCCCATCCACGCACATCGAAGCGCAAGCCATTCACCTCCAGCAAGCCTCGGCCGTCCTGTTGGACCCAGTCCACATGGCTGTCGATCACCAACAAGCTGGTGAGCACAACCAGCACAGCACCGACATGCCGTTTCATGCGAGGTCACCCCCGCTCAAATGCGTTGTGCAAAGGGGGTCTTGATGCAGGTAGCAGAGAAAATCAGCCCATTTTGTGAATATCAAATAAGTCATTTTTGGCTAATTTCAATTGATTTGAAAATTAAGAGTTGTTTTGTGACTGTGTGGTCATAGAATATCTCATCGTTAACGGAGAACGTCATGATCCTCAAGAAAACAGTCAAAGCCCTTGATATTGCTGTGTTCATCACGTCGCGTGCGGTGGTCAAGCCCGTGACCACTGAAGAGATTGCCAGTGGCTTGTCTTTGTCGTCTTCGTACACCGAATCCATTTTGAAAGAGCTGCGTGAAGCAGGTTTGATCCGCGCCCACCGAGGCCCAGGGGGCGGTTACCAGATTCGGGGCAATCCTGAAGACATCAGTTTGTGGGATGTGGTCAAGCATTTTGAAGAGGTGCACAGCTTCGATGCGCTTTACCCGCAAGGGGGGCATCCCATGAAAAACCTGGAATCCGACATTCAAAGCACCATGCAGTCCTTGCTGCAGGCGCAAAGTCTGTCCGATGTGGCCGTGCCCTTCATGCCGCGGGATGCGCGTGTGACCTCGATGATGGGTCAGTTCCGACTCAAACCCCTGCCTGCCCCGGTCATGCCCCGTGCGCCGAACTCGGTGTTTCAGCTCAGCATGATGATGTAAGGCATCAATTCGGGATCCAGGCAAACTCGCGCAGTTGGGCCAGGGTCACGAACTGCAAGGCTTTTTGGTGGGTGCTTTCAAGGACCACATGGGGTGCTACACCGGCTTGAAACGCTTCGAGCCATCTCAAGGCGCAAAGACACCAGCGGTCTCCGGCTTTCAGTCCCGCAAAACGGTGCGATGGACGCGGCGTCATCAAATCGTTGCCACGGGCGCTGGAGTAATCCAAAAAGGCTTGGGTGACTTTGGCACAAATCACATGGGTTCCCACGTCTTCGTCGCTGGTGTTGCAGCAACCGTCCCTGAAATAACCCGTGAGTGGGTCATAAGAGCAAGGCATCAATTCGCCACCGAGAACATTCAAGCCGGAGCGAGTCATGGGATTCCAAATAAAAAGTGAGCAAGCGCCCGATTGTGTGGTGCTTGGGTGTGTTGCTGTGTCACACGCGGGCAATAGGTTCCCACGGTGCAGGGTTTTTGGAGCCAAGTGGGCAGATACACACATGACAGCTGCAGGTCTGTGGGGCCAGTAAGATCATTTCAAAGCTGTCGCACCATGAACTTTCCGCTGATCACTGATCCCTATTTTTACGCCATTGCCGCGCCTGCGGTGGTGATGCTGGGTTTGAGCAAAAGCGGTTTTGGCGCAGGTTTTGGATCGCTGGCGGTGCCCCTGATGGCGCTGACGGTCACTGTGCCCCAGGCGGCTGCCATCTTGATGCCCGTCTTGTTGGTCATGGACTTGTTGGGCATGGCGGCGTTTCGCAAGGATGTGGACAAGGCTTTGCTGCGGTTCATGCTGCCCTTTGCCATGCTGGGCATTGTGATCGGGGCCCTGTTGTTCAAACTGCTGGACGCCAAGCTGGTGGCGGCCATTGTGGGGGCTTTCACCTTGCTGTTTTTGGCACAGCAAATGCTGTTCAAGCCGCGCTCTGACAGCCCACCGCCGCCTCCTTGGTTGGGCGCTGTTTTGTTGACCACGGCGGGATTCACCAGTTTCATCTCGCATGCGGGGGGGCCACCGGTCAATGCGTATGTGATGCGCTTGAAGCTCAAGCCGATTTTGTTCACCGGCACCATGGCATTTTTGTTTTTCTTCATCAACATGGCCAAGTGGCTGCCTTACGCCTGGCTGGGTTTGCTGGATCTGCGCAATTTCGCCACGTCGCTGGTGCTTTTGCCCTTGGCCCCCTTGGGGGTGTGGTTGGGTGTTCGCTTGGCTCGGCGCATCAACCCCGTTCTTTTTTATCGCTTGATCCGCTTGGGCATGTTCCTCACGGGGTGCAAGCTCTTGTGGGATGGCTTGCGTTAGCCAACATTTTTATTGCAACGAGGAGATTTTCATGAAAGCAGCCTGGTACAGCCGCAATGGCGAAGCCCAAGATGTGATGGTGTTGGGCGATTTGCCCAAGCCCAGCGTGCAAGCTGGCGAGGTTCTGGTGCGCTTGGTCACTTCGGGTGTCAACCCCTCGGACGTCAAGTCGCGCCGCGCACGCCCTGTGAGTGACCCTTTGATCGTGCCCCACAGCGATGGGGCCGGCGTGATCGAAGCCGTGGGTGAGGGCGTGCCCGCTACGCGAGTGGGTGAGCGGGTCTGGATCTGGAACGGTCAGTGGCAGCGCCCTTGGGGCACTTGCGCCGATTACATCGCATTGCCCTCAGCACAAGCGGTGAGCTTACCCGACAGCGTCGATTTTGCCGCAGGGGCCTGCATGGGCATCCCCGGTTTGACGGCGGTGCAGGCGGTGATTTTGGCGGAGCGCTTGAGCGGCGATTTGCGTGGGCAGACGGTGCTGGTCACCGGGGCCTCATCGGCCGTGGGCCACTACATCACCCAAATGGTGACGCAGCTTGGAGCTCGGGTGATGGGCACCGTTGGCTCTGAGGCCAAAGCGGCCCATGCCCAAGCTGCAGGCCTGCAAGAGGCGATTTTTTACAAAACCGAGTCAGTGCCTGAGCGGCTCAAGGCCTTGACCCAAGGCCGAGGTGCCGATGTGATCATCGACATGGATTTTTCGACCACAGCGGCTTGGGCCAGTGAGGGGGCTTTGGCTGCGCACGGGCAAGTGGTGTGCTACGGCTCCAACGCGCTGTCTGTTCCGCTGCCGTTTCGGCCTTGGTTGTACCAATCGATGGGTGTCAAATTTTTCCTGGTCTATGACCTGACGCCTGCGGATCGCCAAAGGGCGGTGACCCGCTTGTCCGGGCTCTTGGCTGCTCAGTCATTGCAGCACAGCATCGGGGCGCGGTTTGCGCTGGACCAAGTGGCCCAGGCGCACGTCACGGTTGAAGCCGGGCAAACGGTGGGCAATGTGGTGATCGATCTGTGAGCCCTGCTTGGCGCTGATGGATCTGGCCGCCAGCACAGCACAGCGCGGCACTCCCGCCATCGGCTTGGGGGTAGACCCCAATGGGGCTGGGTTTGCCGTTATGCTTGAAGGGCTGCTTGTGTTCCTTGTTTTTGCATTGGTTTTTGATCGTCCATGGCTACATCTCCCAAATCGCTTTCGGGCTTGGCCCCGTTTTTCAAGCCCTACCGCATGGCCATGGGCTTTGCCGCTTTGTTTTTGTTGCTGGCGGCAGCGACCACACTGGCGTTCCCTTGGGTTTTGCGGCAGTTGATTGACAAGGGTTTGGCCAGTGGTGCTTCGGCCGAGCAGTTGTCCGGCAATTTTTTGCAGCTGTTTGGTGTGGCCGTGGCTTTGGCGGTTTTTTCTTCGGGGCGCTACTACACCGTGAGTTGGCTGGGTGAGCGCATCACAGGCGACCTGCGTAATGCGGTCTACGGCCATGTGCTCAAGCAAAGTCCTGCCTTTTTTGAAACCACCCAGTCGGGCGAAGTGCTCTCGCGGCTGACCAATGACACCACCTTGGTGCAAACCGTGGTGGGGTCTTCGTTCTCGATGGGCTTGCGCAATCTGGTCATGGGAGCGGGGGCGCTGATCATGCTGGTGTGGACCAACCCGGTGCTCATGTTGCAGGTGGTGGCCGTGTTGGCAGCGGTCATTTTTCCGAGCGTGTTTTTGGGCCGACGCGTGCGGCGTTTGTCGCGAGCCAACCAGGACCGGGTGGCCGATTCGAGCGCCATTGCCTCTGAAGTGCTCAATGCCATCAGCGTGGTGCAAAGTTACACCGCCGAGGGCCGTGAAACCGATCGTTTTGTAGCGTCCACCGCACGGGCCTTGGGCACGGCGCTGGGGCGCATTCGGGCACGCGCAGTGCTGGTGGGCTTCATCATCATGGCCTCCAGTGCCGTGCTGCTTTGGGGTTTGTACATGGGCACGCTGGCCGTGCGGGCAGGTACCAGCACGGCGGGCCAGCTGGGCGAGACGGTGTTTTACGTCATCTTGCTGGCCAGTGCCTTTGCGGTGCTGGGCGAGGTTTATGGTGATTTGTTGCGAGCAGCCGGTGCGACCGAGCGTTTGATGGAGTTGCTGCACACCGAGTCCAACCTCAAGATGGCCGCTCAGCCGCAAAAAGCGCTCTGGCCGCAAGGGGGCTCATCCTTGCAGCTCGAGTCGGTCCGATTTCATTACCCTTCGCGCCCCGACACCTGGGCGCTGGACCAGCTTTCAGGCCAGATCCACTCCGGGCAGACTGTGGCCGTGGTGGGCCCCAGTGGTGCCGGCAAAACCACTTTGTTTGATTTGTTGATGCGCTTTCACGACCCGCAATCGGGCCGCATCGTCCTCGATGGCGTGCCGATTGAGCAAATGGACCTGCACGACTTGCGTCACCGCATGGCCATCGTGCCCCAGGAGCCAGTGATTTTTTCGGGCACAGTCATCGAGAACATCCGCTATGGCCGACCCGAGGCCAGCTTGGAAGAGGTGCACGCCGCTGCCGAGGCGGCTTATGCGCAAGAGTTCATCCGCGAGCTGCCCGAGGGTTTTGACACCTATTTAGGTGACCGGGGCGTGCGTTTGTCGGGTGGGCAGCGCCAGCGCATCGCGATTGCGCGGGCCATTCTCAAAAACCCCCCACTTTTACTGTTGGACGAAGCCACCAGTGCGCTGGATGCACAAAGCGAAAAAATGGTGCAAGCCGCACTGGACAAAGCCATGGTTGGGCGCACCACCTTGGTCATTGCCCACCGCCTGGCCACGGTGCAACGCGCCGATGTGATCTGGGTGCTCGAGCGTGGCCGGCTGATGGAGCAGGGCACACACGCCGAGTTGCAAGCCAAAGGCGGCTTGTATGCCAGCCTCGCAGCGCTGCAGTTCAACGCCGTTCACTGAGGGCCTTGGCCTGCGGGTCAGGCTTGCACGCCCGAAAAAAAAGCCGCTTTGCAGCGGCTTTTTGGGGCAACTGAAAAAGATCAGTTGCGGTTGTCGCGGTAACCGCTGCCGTAGCCTGTGCTGGGCTCTTTGGGCTTGGAGATGTTCACCACAATGGAGCGACCACCGACCGACATGCCATTCAGGCCTGTGATGGCAGCTTGGGCTTCTTCAGCGCTGGACATTTCAACGAAAGCGAAGCCTTTGGAGCGACCGGTGTCACGGTCCATCATGACTTTGGCTGACAAGACGCCGCCAAACTCGGAAAAATTTTGACGCAAGCTGGCGTCGTCGATGGTGTAAGGCAAGTTGCCTACGTAAATTTTGCTGCTCATGGTTGAGCCTTTCAGAGAGTGGCAAGCCAGTTTTGAGGACAAAACGGCTTGCAGGGGAAAAGCGGTTTCTGAGAAGATTCCGCCAGGAAAAGTGCCTTGCCTTGCGGCATGGGCACATTTATGGGGTGCTTGGGCTTGTTTGCAGCCAGTCGCGTGTCAGGTCAAGAACCCGACGTGCCGCCAGTTGGGTTGAGGCACATGGTTTGGGGCCCTCCTTGGGCTTCAAGTCCAGGCCTTGCAGACTTGCCAACACATGCCGAGAAAGGCAACGCGCTGGCTTGCGGGCGTGGACCCCATTGAAAGGAGATGTCGGCGGCAAAGCGACGGTGGTGCCGGTGCGGGGAGTCAGCTGAGAAATCAAATCAAACAAATGGCAAACCATCCAGGGGTTTGCTGAGAGCTGTTGAGAAAAATACAGGTCTTGCAGCTCAGCAAGACGTGCAGTTCGAGTTCAATCGAAAAAAACAATCT
Organism: Comamonadaceae bacterium PBBC1; assembly: GCA_002256145.1. Lineage (GTDB taxonomy): Bacteria > Pseudomonadota > Gammaproteobacteria > Burkholderiales > Burkholderiaceae_C > Limnohabitans_A. The sequence continues at coordinate 373,355 of NKIP01000002.1, read as the reverse complement.
GGCAACATTTCAGACCATAAAGCCTATGAAAATTACCAGAAGGACCTGATCATATTCCTCTTTTGACTATAAGTCAATTTCTTTATTTCAAATGGTTTTAATCCGAGGGCGAGAGAGCACTGCAAAAAACGCGGTTCAAGTGTGAAGACCGCCAGGCCGTCACAGCAGGCCATTCATATAAAATGAATCATGATCAATCGAAAAGGCATCATCCTCGCAGGCGGCTCCGGCACCCGCCTGTACCCCGTGACCCAAGCGGTGAGCAAGCAGCTCATGCCGGTGTACGACAAGCCCATGGTGTATTACCCGCTGACCACGCTCATGCTGGCGGGCATCCGCGATGTGCTGCTCATCAGCACGCCGCAAGACACGCCACGTTTTGCCGAGCTGTTGGGCGACGGCAGCCAGTGGGGCATGAACATCCAGTATGCGGTGCAGCCCAGCCCCGACGGTTTGGCACAAGCCTTCATCATTGGCAAGGATTTTGTGGGCAACGATCCGAGCGCCTTGGTGTTGGGCGACAACATTTATTACGGCCATGACCTGGTCAAGCTCTTGGCCAATGCCAACCAGCGCAGCAGCGGAGCCAGCGTGTTTGCCTACCATGTGCACGACCCTGAGCGCTATGGTGTGGTGGATTTTGACGCACAGCAGCGTGCACTGACCATTGAGGAAAAGCCCAAGACGCCCAAAAGCAACTATGCCGTCACGGGCCTGTATTTCTACGACCAACAGGTGTGCGACATCGCCGCTGACATCCAGCCCTCGCCACGCGGCGAGCTTGAAATCACCGACGTGAACAAACGCTACCTGGAACTGGGCCAATTGAACGTCGAGATCATGGGCCGGGGCTATGCCTGGCTGGACACGGGCACACATGACAGTTTGCTCGAAGCCGCGGGCTTTATTGCCACGCTGCAAAAGCGCCAAGGCTTGATGGTGGCTTGCCCTGAGGAAATTGCGTTCACGCAAAAGTGGATCGACGCGGCGGCCGTACAAAAACTGGCGGCCCCCTTGGCCAAAAACGGCTACGGTCAGTATTTGCTGAACTTGCTCAAATGAATGCGTCGCAAGTCGGTGGCTTGAACGCCGACATGCGTGTTTGAAAAATCCATCTCGGGGCATTGGCCTCCGACCTCGCAGGTTCCACGTCATGCCTTACACCGTCACCCCCACCGCCATCCCTGAAGTTCTGATCCTGGAACCCCAGGTGTTTGGTGATGCGCGTGGTTTTTTCTTCGAATCCTTTAACCAGCGTGACTTTGCCGAGAAGACCGGTGTGAACCTGTCTTTTGTGCAAGACAACCACAGCAAGTCGGCACAAGGCGTGCTGCGCGGTTTGCACTACCAGATTCAAAATCCCCAAGGCAAGCTGGTGCGGGTGGTGCAGGGCCGGGTTTTTGATGTGGCGGTGGATTTGCGCCAAAGCTCAGCCACTTTGGGCCAATGGGTGGGGGTGTATCTGGATGCGGACAAACACCAGCAACTGTGGGTGCCGCCAGGTTTTGCACACGGCTTTGTGGTGCTGAGTGAAACGGCCGAATTTTTGTACAAAACCACCGATTATTGGTACCCCGCGCACGAGCGCAGTCTGCGCTGGGACGATCCCACCCTTGGCATCGAGTGGCCCATGCAGGGCCTGCCTCAATTGGCGGCGAAAGACGCAGCAGCGCACCTGTGGGACCAAGCCGAAAAATTTGCCTGAAGCTGGCTCTCAATACCCCTTGGGATTTTGCGACTGCCAGCGCCATGCGTCTTCGCACATGCGCTCCACACCCAACTGGGCCTGCCAGCTCAGAGCTTGGCGGGCCAGCTCGGTGTCGGCATAGCAGGCCGCCACATCGCCCGGGCGGCGTGCAACAAACCGGTAGGGCACGGGCACACCTGTGACGCGTGCAAAGGTGTCGGCCAATTCCTTGACACTGACACCGCGCCCAGTGCCCAGGTTGACCGTGATGCTGGCTTGCTGCTTTTCCAGGTAATTCAGCGCAGCCAAATGGCCCAAGGCCAGATCGACCACATGGATGTAGTCGCGCACGCCCGTGCCATCGGGCGTGGGGTAGTCCTGGCCAAAAATGCTCAAAAACTCGCGTTGACCCACCGCGACCTGGGTGATGAAGGGCATCAGGTTGTTGGGAATGCCGTTGGGGTGTTCGCCGATGCGGCCGCTGATGTGCGCCCCCACCGGGTTGAAGTAACGCAGGATGGCCACTTGCCAGCGGGCATCTGAGGCCTGCAGGTCGCGCAAGATGTCCTCGCACATGAGTTTGGTGCGCCCATAGGGGTTGGTCACGCGCAGAGGGCTGGCTTCGTGGATGGGCACCTGTTCGGGGTCGCCATACACCGTGGCCGATGAGCTGAACACGATGCGGCGAACGTCTGCACGGTCCATGGCTTGCAACAGGGCCAGGGTGCTGCCGATGTTGTTGTCAAAGTAACGCACAGGCTGAGCCACCGATTCGCCCACGGCCTTGAGGCCCGCAAAGTGGATCACGCCATCAATGGGGTGGTCTTTGAAGATTTGGTCAAGTGCCGCGCCATCGCGCACATCGGCCTGCACAAAGCTCAAGTGCCCACTGGCCAGCGCCTGGATGCGGCCCAGCACCTCGATGCTGCTGTTGCCCAGGTTGTCCACGATGACAACGCGGTGACCCGCGTTCAGGAGTTCAACGGCAGTGTGTGAGCCGATGTAGCCCGCACCCCCCGTGATGAGAATGGTCTTGGACATGAAGGGTCAAACCACTACGCGGATTTTTGCGGCAGCGTCCCGCGCCCGTTGCAGGGCTTGGGGGCCTTGGGCCAGGGCCACGGCCATGCGCCGGTAAGGTCGGGTGGTGGGTTTGCCAAACAAACGCACATCAACACCGGGCTCGCTGAGCGCCTCTTCTACGCCGGTGAAGCGGGGGTGTGTGCCTTCCTTGTCGGCCAGCACCACGGCGCTGGCACCTTCCACGCATTCGATCAGAGGAATCGGCAGGCCCAAAATGGCCCGCGCGTGCAAATCGAATTCGCTCAGGTTCTGGCTGATGAGTGTCACCATGCCGGTGTCGTGTGGTCGGGGGCTGAGCTCGCTGAAGATCACTTCGGTGGGTGTGACAAAAAACTCCACGCCAAACAGGCCCGCGCCGCCCAAGTCCGTGGTGACTTTTTCGGCCATTTGCTGCGCTGCGAGCAGGTGCTCGGGTTTCATGCCCTGAGGCTGCCAGCTGTATTGGTAATCGCCGCGCTCTTGCACATGGCCAATCGGCGGGCAAAACAGCGTGGGGCCTTTGCGCTGACGCACGGTCAGCAGGGTGATTTCATAGTCAAAGTGAATGAATTCTTCGACGATGACTTTTTGGCGGTCGCCGCGCATGCCCGCACAGGCAAAGTCCCAACTGGCTTGCACATCGGCAGCGGTTTTGGCCACGCTTTGGCCCTTGCCCGATGAGCTCATGACCGGCTTGATGACAACCGGAAAACCGATGTCGGTGGCGCGGGCCAGCAGTTCCGCGGCCGAGTCGGCGTAACTGAACTTGGCGGTGCGCACGCCCAGGCCCACGGCCACGTCGCGGATGCGGTCGCGGTTCATGGTCAGGTTGGCGGCGCGGGCGCTGGGAATGACTTCAAAGCCTTGTTTTTCCACTTCCAGCAGCACTTCGGTGCGGATCGCTTCGATCTCGGGCACGATCAAATCGGGCTGGTATTGGGCAATCGCGGCGCGCAGTGGGGCTTCGTCGAGCATGCTGAACACGCAAAACTCGTCGGCCACTTGCATGGCGGGAGCACCCGCATAGCTGTCGCAGGCGATGACGTGGCAGCCTAGGCGTTTGGCGCTGATGACGAATTCTTTGCCAAGTTCACCAGAACCCAAAAGCAGTATTTTTTTCATAAGGATAAGGAAGGTGTCAAGAAGGGACAGGCCTTATTGTTGCTCAGTTGCCTGACGCAAGGCCTGCGCAGGGTGTCTTCTTGACCTGGATCATCAAGCTCAACGGATGGGACCTCCACAATGGGCCGCATGAATGCTGTTTGGTCCTGGATTCGCGCACATGGCGGCAAATTGTTGTTGGGCTTGCTCGCCTTGGTGCTGGGCGCGGCTTTGCTGCGCTGGTGGATGGGGCCGCTGGTGCAGACCGAGGCGGTGCAACGCCGTGATTTGCTGCAAACCGTGGTGGCCAGTGGCCGGGTGGAGACACCGCATCGGGTGGACCTGGGTTCGCAAATCATCGGGACGGTGGCGCGTGTGCCTGTGGCCGAAGGGCAGGTGGTCAAGGCGGGCGATGTGCTGATCGAATTGGCCAGCACCGAGTTGCAGTCTGTAAAGCGGCAAGCCGAGCAGGCCGTGATGCAGGCCAAGGGTCGGCTGCGGCAGTTGAACGACTTGCAGGGGCCGGTGGTCCAGCAAACGCTGCGCCAGGCACAGGCCAGTTTGGACGCGGCGCGGGCCAGCGGGCAGCGCAGTTTGGCTTTGTTTGAGCAGGGCTTCATAGGCCAAGCGGCGCTGGACGAGTCGCGCAAGGCCTTGGCCTTGGCCGACGCCCAGGTGTTGGCCGCTCAAAAGCAAGTGGCCTCGACCCAGGCTGGCGGCGCAGAGCACAGCTTGGCCGTGGGTGCTGTGGCCGAGGCGCAGGCCAACGCCGAAGCCGTCAGCGCCAAGGCCCGCTATGCGGTGATCAAGGCACCCGTGAGCGGGCAACTGATTGGCCGCAGCGTCGAGGTGGGCGATGTGGTGCAAGCGGGCAAGGTGTTGATGACGTTGTCGCCCGAGGGGGCCACGCAGCTGGTGGTGCAGATCGATGAAAAGAACCTGCGTTTGATCGCATTGGGGCAGCAGGCGCTGGCCTCGGCCGATGCTTATCCGCAGCAAAAATTCAAGGCCCAAGTGGCCTACATCAACCCCGGCATCAATGCCCAGACCGGCGCTGTCGAAGTCAAGCTCGATGTGCTGGAGCCGGTGCAAACCTTGCGGCAGGACATGACCGTGTCGGTGGACTTGGTGGTGGCACGCAAAGCGCAGGTGTTGGCCTTGCAAGTGGGGCACATCAACGACATCAACGGGCCCGCGCCTTGGGTGTGGCTGCGCGATGCGGGCCATGCGGTGCGCCGCCCGGTGCGGCTGGGCTTGCGCGGTGGCGCGTGGGTCGAGGTGCTGGACGGCTTGCGCGAGGGCGACGCCGTGATCACATCGCCCATTGCTTTGCGCCAAGGCCAGCGCGTGCGTGCGCAACCTTGATCGGGCCGCAGCATGTTCAAGCCCTGGGTGCCCTTTGAATGGATTGTGGCCATCCGCTTTTTGCGTGAAGGCCGCATGCAGACGGTGTTCATTTTGGTGGGCGTGGCCATTGGGGTGGGTGTGATCGTGTTCATGTCGGCGCTGATGGCGGGCTTGCAGGGCAACTTCATTGCGCGGGTGCTGTCGGCGCAGGCGCACATTCAGCTTTTGCCGCCCCAAGAGTTCACCCGCACTTTGCACACGGCCACGCCCAGCGAGGTGAACGCCGCCATCGTGCAGCCGCCTTTGCAAAGGCTCAAATCGATTGACCAATGGCAATCCTTGATGACCACGGTGCGCGACATGCCCGATGTGACGGTGGTCTCGCCCGTGGTTGGCGGCTCGGCGCTGGCGGTGCGCGGCAGTGCCAGCCGGGCGATCGGCCTGACGGGGGTGGAGCCTGAGGGTTATTTCCAGATCGTCAAGCTGCCCGAGAAAATCGTGCGCGGCACTCCACGCCTGACGGGGCAGGACATGCTGATCGGCACCGATCTGGCCAGCGACTTGGGCGTGGATGTGGGCGACAAGCTGCGCGTGGCCAATGCCGCAGGCGTGGCCACCACCTTGACCATCAGCGGTGTGTTTGACCTGGGCAACAAGGGGGCCAACCAGCGCAGCACCTTTGTGGCGCTGCGCACCGCCCAAAGCCTGCTGGGCTTGCTGGGTGGGGTGACCAGCATCGAGGTCACGGTGCGCGATGTGTACGCGGCCGAAGTCATCGCCCAGCGCATCCAAGCGGCCACCGGGGTGCAGGCCGACAGCTGGATCAAGACGGGGGCACAGTTTTTTGCTGCCGTGAGTGCGCAGAGCACCGCCAACACGGCCATCCGGTTTTTTGTGGGCCTGTCGGTGGCCTTTGGCATTGCCAGCGTGCTGGTGGTGTCGGTGGTGCAAAAGTCGCGCGAGATCGGGATCCTGCGTGCAATGGGCATTTCACGCGGGCAGGTATTGCGGGTGTTTTTGTTGCAAGGCGGTTTGCTGGGGTGGGGCGGCGCGGTGCTGGGCTGCGTCGTGGGCGCTTTGGGGCTGGTGCTGTGGCAGCACCTGGCCTTGAACGCCGATGGCACGCCGCTGTTTGCGCTGGTGCTCGACCCGACCTTGTTTGCGCTGGCGCTGGGACTGGCCACACTGACGGGCTTGGCTGCAGCCTATGCGCCAGCCTTGCGGGCGGCGCGTCTGGACCCGGTGGAGGCCATCCATGGATAAGTCAGATGTGGTGGTGCGCTTGCAGGGCGTGCGCAAGGCCTTCAATGTGGGCACCGGCATCGAGACCGAGGTGCTGCACGGCATTGACCTGACGCTGCACCGGGGTGACTTTTGCGCGGTGATGGGGCCATCGGGCTCGGGCAAGAGCACCTTGCTCAACATCATCGGTTTGCTGGACCGGCCCACCTCGGGCTTGCTGCAGATGGCGGGCGAAGAAACCACATTGCTGGCCGACCAGGCCCTGACGCGCTTGCGCGGGCACCACATTGGTTTTGTGTTCCAGTACCACCACCTGATCTCGGCCTTCACCGCGCTCGAGAACGTGATGATGCCCCTGCTGGGTGCGGCGGGCTTTCCGAGTCAGGCCATGCGTGGGCGGGCCGAAGCCTTGTTGGAGAGTGTGGGCCTGACGCCCTGGAAAAACAACATGGCCGGCAACATGAGCGGTGGGCAGCAGCAGCGTGTGTCTTTGGCACGGGCCTTGGCCATGAACCCGGCTTTGCTGTTGGCCGACGAGCCCACCGGCAACCTGGACACCAAGAGCGCCGATGCCGTGTTTGCGCTGCTGCGCCGCATCAACCAAGAGCAGGGCACCACCGTGCTGCTGGTCACACACAACCCCGAGCTGGGCAGGCGTTGCGACAAGACCATCCAGGTGGTGGATGGCCTGATCCAGCTTTAAGCTTGGGCGGCAATGACTTGCAGTTGGGCAGCCGTCAGGCGGTTGCCGTGTTGGCTGACCACGGCCGCAGCGGCGCGGTTGGCCAGTGCTGCGGCTTGCGCCGGGCTTTGGCCGTGGGTGATGCCGTACAAAAAGGCCCCGGCAAACATATCGCCTGCGCCATTGGTGTCCACCGCTTGGGTGGGCACGGCGGGCACTTCAATGCGCTGAGCGCCTTGCACCACGATGCAGCCATTGGGGCCGCGTGTCAGGCAGACCGTGCTGGCCAAAGCCGACAGCTGGATGATGATGGCGTCCAGATCGGTCGTGCCGCACCAGGTTTGTGCTTCTTCTTCGTTGGCAAACAAATAATCCAGGCCATTGCCGATCATGGCTTCCAGGCCTGCGCGGCAGAAGTTGATCATGCTCACATCGCTCAGAGTCAGCGCGGTTTGCACTTGGTGCTCGGTGGCGATTTGGCGGCCTTTGACGGCGGCTTCGAGGCCTGTGGGCGAAGCGGCCAGGTAGCCCTCCATGTAATAAATCTTGGACTTGGCGATGTCTTGGGGGTGCAGGGCGCTGGCGTCCAGTTGCGAGGTGGCACCGAGGAAGGTGCACATGCTGCGCTCGGCATCGGGCGTGACCAGCACCATGCAGCTGCCGGTCTGGCCTGCTTGCGCAGCGGTGTGGCTCAGGTTGGTGGCCACACCGTTGGCTTGCAGGTCCTGGCTATAGAAGGCGCCAAGTTCATCGTCTGCCACGCGGCACGAATAAAACGCTTTGCCGCCCAGCTGGGCCAGCGCCACCACGGTGTTGCCCGCCGAGCCACCGCCGGTGCGACGCGCGTGCAGGCCCTGCACATGGGTCAGCAGTTCGGCGCGTTGGGGGGTGTCGATCAGGGTCATGTGGCGCTTGCTCACGCCCATGGCGTTCAGCAGTTCGTCGGAGACTTCGTATTCGGTATCGACCAGGGCGTTGCCGATGGCGTAGAGGTGGTAGTGGGACATGGCCGGTGTGAAGATTCAAAACCATCGAGTTTAGCGGGGACTCACATCAAACCCTGCTCGGCCATGGACAAGGCCTGGCCTTGCCCCACGATGATGTGGTCCAGCACGCGCACATCCACCAAGGCCAGCGAGGCCTTGAGGGTTTGGGTCAGGTGTTCATCGGCGCGACTGGGTTGTACCGATCCGCTGGGGTGGTTGTGACTGAGCACCACGGCCGCCGCCTGATGGTGCAGGGCTCGCATGACCACTTCGCGGGGATAGACCGAGGTCTGGCTGAGCGTGCCGCGAAAAAGCTCTTCCATGGCCAGCATGCGGTTTTGGCTGTCCAAAAACAACACCGCAAAAACTTCGTGGTTTTTGTGCGCCAGCTGCAGCTGCAGGTATTGTTTGACAGCGCCGGGCGTGTGAAAAGCCTCGCGTTCCTTGAGGCGCTGGCTCAGTGCACGGCGGGCCATCTCAAACACAGCCAGCAGCTCGGCCTGCTTGGCAGGCCCAAGACCCTTGACCTGTTGTAGCGATGGCACGGTGGCATTGAGCAAGCCCGCAATGCCATCTGAGCCCAACAGCTCTTCGGACAGCTGAAACACGTTTTTACCCGCCATGCCGGTGCGCAGCAAGATGGCCAACAGCTCCACATCGCTCAGCGCCTGAGGGCCTCTGGCCAGCAGTTTTTCGCGCGGACGCGCATCGAGTGGCAAGTCTTTGATGCTCATTTGAACGCCCCTCCCCGGAGCTGCCTGGAGTCCTGCTTGCCCCTTTTTGTCCCTGAGGTCAGGCAGGTTGGTCAAGCTTTTTACAATAGTGCCTTCTTTATGCCTGTTTCACCGCTTTGGCGGCATTCCAGAAAACCCTTATGTCCATTGTCGAACCCGGTTCCTTTTTGACCCTTCACTACCGCCTGGCCGGGCCGCAGGGGGACATCATCAACACTTTCAACGAAAAACCGGCGACTTTGTCCCTAGGCTCGGGCACCTTGTCGCCCGCGTTGGAGCAGCGCTTGTTGGGCCTGTCCGAAGGGACCCGGGCGGTCATGGACATCCCGGCGGGTGAAGCTTTTGGCGACCACATCGCCGAGATGCAGCAATGGGTGGCCCGCAAGCTATTGAACGAACTGGGCGACCCCACTGAAAAATACGCGTCAGGCGATGTGGTGCAGTTTCCCACGCCGGACGGTTTGGGCTCTTACGCCGGTACGGTGCTGCAAGTGAACGAAGAGGGTGCGGTCTTGTTTGACTTCAACCACCCTTTGGCCGGTCAGCCTGTGACCTTTGAAGTCGAACTGATTGGGGTGCTGTGATGACGTCTGAAGTGCTTTTGGCCGAGCCACGCGGTTTTTGCGCCGGGGTGGACCGTGCGATCGACATCGTCGAGCACGCGCTCACCAAGTTTGGCCGCCCGATTTATGTGCGCCACGAGATCGTGCACAACACCTATGTGGTCAATGACCTGAAGGAAAAAGGCGCGATCTTCATCGAAGAGCTGGCCGATGTGCCGCCTGGGGCCACGCTGATTTTCAGCGCACATGGCGTGAGCCGGGCCATTCAGGAAGAGGCCGAGCGGCGCGGCTTTCGCATTTTTGACGCCACCTGCCCGCTGGTGAGCAAGGTGCATGTGGAGCTGGCCAAGCTGCACAAAGAAGGCTACGAATTCATCATGATCGGCCACAAGGGCCACCCCGAGGTGGAAGGCACCATGGGCCAGCTCGACAGCGGCATCCATTTGGTGGAAGACGTGGAAGATGTGGCCAAGGTGCAGCCTGCCCAGACGGATTTGCTGGCGGTGGTCACGCAGACCACACTCAGCGTGGACGATGCGGCCGAGATTGTGGCGGCCGTGAAAGCGCGTTTTCCGCAAGTGCGCGAACCCAAACAACAAGACATTTGCTACGCCACCCAAAACCGGCAAGACGCCGTCAAGTTGATGAGCCCGCTGGTGGATGTGGTGATCGTGGTGGGCAGCCCCACCAGCTCCAACAGCAACCGCCTGCGCGAACTCGCCGACCGCCTGGGCACGCCCGCCTACATGGTGGACAGCGCGGCCGATCTGGACCCCGCCTGGTTTGAAGGAACGCAAAAAGTGGGCCTCACAGCCGGTGCCTCGGCTCCCGATGTGCTGGTGCAAGAGGTCATTACCCGTCTGAGGGTGCTGGGTGCGGTATCGGTGCGCACCTTGGATGGGATCCAAGAAACCATCAAATTTCCCTTGCCCAAAGGCTTGAAGCTCGATTGACCCAGCGGCCTGCCCCCGCGGGCTGATCTCGTTGGGGGTGTGGGGTCACTACAATCAGGCCATGCTTGATATTGTTCTACTCCGCAAAGATCTGGACGCTGCCGTGGCGCGTCTGCAGACCCGTAAAAATCCCCAGCCTTTCCTGAATGTGGAGGCGTTTCGTGCTTTGGAGGGCGAGCGCAAAACCCTGCAAACCCGCACCGAAGAGCTGCAAAGCCAGCGCAACAGCCTGTCCAAGCAAATTGGCATGCTCAAGGGCAAAGGCCAGCACGCTGAGGCCGATGCGGTCATGGCTCAGGTGGGGGCGATCAAAGACGAGCTGGACGCTTCGGCCCAGCGCCTGGAGGTGATCCAGGCCGAATTGCAGACCCTGCTGTTGGCGGTGCCCAATTTGCCGCACGAGTCGGTGCCTGTGGGCGCGGGCGAAGAAGGCAACGTCGAGGTGCGCCGCTGGGGCACCGTGCGCAGCTTTGACTTTGAGCTCAAGGACCATGTGGACATCGGCGGCCCGCTGGGTCTGGACTTTGAGACCGGCACCAAACTGACCGGTTCGCGCTTCACCTTCATGCGTGGCCCGGTGGCCCGTTTGCACCGGGCGCTGGCCCAGTTCATGTTGGATGTGCAAACCCAAGAGCACGGCTATACCGAGTGCTACACGCCCTACATCGTGAACGCCGATACGCTGCGCGGCACGGGCCAGCTGCCCAAGTTCGAAGCCGATTTGTTTGCCGCCAACAAGGGCGGCCAAGAGGGCGAAGAAAGCCAAGCGCTGTACCTGATTCCCACCTCTGAAGTGACGTTGACCAACGTGGTGCGTGACGAGGTGCTGGCCGAGAGCGATTTGCCCATCAAGCTGACAGCGCACACCCCGTGCTTCCGGTCCGAGGCGGGCAGCGGCGGGCGTGATGTGCGTGGCCTGATTCGCCAACACCAGTTTGACAAAGTGGAGATGGTGCAGATCGTGCATCCCGAGCACAGCTACGAAGCGCTCGAAGCCATGACCGGCCACGCCGAAGCCATTTTGCAAAAGCTGGGCCTGCCCTACCGCGTGATGAGCCTGTGCACCGGCGACATGGGCTTTGGCGCGAGCAAGACCTATGACCTGGAGGTCTGGGTGCCCGCGCAAAACACTTACCGCGAGATCAGCTCGGTCTCCAACTGCGAGGCCTTCCAGGCTCGCCGTTTGCAGGCGCGTTTCAAAAATGCCCAAGGCAAGAACGAACTGGTGCACACCCTGAACGGCTCGGGCCTGGCTGTGGGCCGTGCGCTGGTGGCTGTGCTTGAGAACTACCAAAACGCCGACGGCTCGGTCACTGTGCCCGAAGTGCTGCGACCTTACATGGGCGGTTTGAAGACCTTGATTGCCTGATAGAATATCGGCTTCGACAAACGAAACCGAATCTGGAGAGGTGGCAGAGTGGTCGAATGTACCTGACTCGAAATCAGGCGTAGGGGCGACCCTACCGAGGGTTCGAATCCCTCCCTCTCCGCCAAAACAAAACCCGCAGTTGATTTCAACTGCGGGTTTTTTTTGGTAATTCCCGCCAACTTTTGGGGTCCGCTTCCATGAAATTGTTCACGCTGGCCGCAGCGCTCTTTGTGTGCCTGACCCTGCAGGGCTGCACTGTATTGGCCATTGCAGACGTGGCGGCCTCCACCGTGGTGTACGGCGTGAAGACCGTGGTCAATGTGGTGGACGCGGTCACGCCCGACATCGTCAACAAAAAGAAAAAAGACTAAGACAGTAGCGCTACAGAAGGCGATCACGGCATGGCGAATGCGCCCCGTGAGGTTGGGAGGTCAAGCTTGGCGGTGCTCTGCCAGGTCGTTCCAGACGTCTTGGCGTGTGATCAAACCGTCTTGAACCTCGAACCGGTCGATGAAACGGATGCCCGCAAAAGCTTCGCCGTTGAGCCAGCTGCCCTGCAAGGTGCCATGGCAAAACACCACCGTGACATCGCCTTGCCAACTTTCTTCAATGCGCTCGTATTGTTTGGCAATGTGGCTGTAGCGTGACTGCGCCCAGGTCACCAGCTCTGCCAAGTCGTGCATGACCACGCCGCCGGGAAAGCACATTTGAAAGTCGGGGTGCAAAAAAGATTGCGCCGCTTGCAGATCCCGATTTTGCATGGCCAGCAAAAATTCATTGACCAGATCCGAGGCCACCGGATGCGGGGCACGGCCACCACTGAACACCTTGCCATCACGGCGGTAGGTGCTGACTTCGTTGATGAACACAGTGGTGCCGGCCTCGGGCGTGGCGATGACCGAGCGCACCGCATTGGCCACACGGTTGACCATGCGGTGCTGCGTGTCCGGGTCATAGCCGGGCAGCAGCGTGATGGAGACGACAGGCATGCGGGTAAAAGCCTTGTGGAAGGGTTTTAAATGCCCAGCCAGCCGTTGGTTCGGGCGAAGTGCAGGGCTTGTGTGCGGCTGTTGACGCCCAAGCGACGGAACAGACGCCAGAAGTGCACCTTGACGGTGTGCTCGCTGATTTCGAGTTTGTCGGCAATGTCGCGGTTGGACAGGCCTTGGTCCAGCATCAAGATCAGCTGCTTTTGGCGCTTGGAGAGCTTGGTCGGGCCTGAAGGGGTTGCTGCATCTTCGATGGCGGCATCTTCATCGCTGACCAGCAGGGTGCGCAAAGCTGCAATGATTTGCGTGGGGCTGTTGGATTTTTCGATAAAGGCATCGGCACCGGCTTCCATGCAGCGTTCTTCGAATTCGCTGGCGCTGGAGCTGGTGATGACGGCCAAGGGCACGTTTGGAAATTTCGCCTTCAGAACCTGAACGCCCGAAATGCCCAAGGTGTCGGGCAATTGCAGGTCAAGGCAGAAGAGTTCGGCTTGGCCGTTCTTCTCCACCGTGGACTCGACCACGTTCAACTTCTGGACAGGGATGATTTTCAGACCAGGTTTGACTCGGTGGACCAACATGGTCAGGGCATCCCGCATCAAAGGGTGATCGTCAATGACGTAGACAGTCATGATTAAGTTAACTCCACACTAAACTGAAAACATAAGGGTAACAGTTTTTTGGGATTATTTGTAAAATTTTGTTGAAAACAACAAAATCAGTGCAATATATTTTTTAATTGATTTACAAAATACGTAAATTTTCGACAATTTGTGCCCGAATTTCAGAAGAAATCGGTTCCAGGGTGTGGCTTAAAGCCGACAGACCTTCTGCGCCCATCGCCTGAAGTTGGGCAATGGTTTGTCCTGCTGCTTTGGGTGAGTCAAAGCCCAGGCTTTGCATCAGGACTTGGCCTTTGGCGTCGACGAACTTGAAGTAAAAAAGTCCGTCTTTCTCGCGGTATTGTTTGAAGCTGGGCTGAGCCACCTTGGTGTCGGCGGGTGCGGCGGTGGCGGCGCTCGAAGCCAAGGAGCGCAGGCCCACAGCATGGCGCAACTCGCGCATGAAGGGCGTGGCCAATTGGCGGGCCTTGTCGGCACCGGCCAACAAAATTTTGTCCATTTGGGCGGGGTTGTTGATGAGTGCCTGGTATTGCTCGCGCATGGGGGCGATTTCGCGGTCAATCCGTTCAAACAGCATTTGTTTGGCATCACCCCAGCCGATGCCGTCGGCATAGGCTTGGGCCAATGCAGCGGTTTCTTCGGCGCTGGCAAAGGCCTGGTAAATCTGGAACAGGGCCGAGCCTTCGGTGGTCTTGGGCTCGCCCGGGGCTTTGGAGTCGGTCACGATGGCCGCGATCTGTTTGCGCATCTGAGCAGCTGGCGCAAACAGTGGAATGGTGTTGTCGTAGCTTTTGCTCATCTTGCGGCCGTCGAGGCCTGGCAGCAGGGCCACGGACTCTTCGATGACGGCTTCGGGCAGCACGAAGTGTTCCCCATAGAGGTGGTTGAAGCTCGAAGCCATGTCACGCGCCATCTCGATGTGCTGGATTTGATCGCGGCCCACAGGCACTTTGTGTGCCTTGAACATCAAAATATCCGCCCCCATCAGCACCGGGTACATGAACAGGCCTGCGGTCACATCGGCATCGGTGTCCTTGCCCGCTTCGTGGTTTTTGTCCACCGACGCTTTGTAGGCGTGAGCGCGGTTGAGCAGGCCTTTGCCCGTGACACAGGTCAGCAACCAGGTGAGTTCGGGGATTTCGGGGATGTCGGACTGGCGGTAAAAGGTGACTTTTTCGGGGTCCAGTCCCGAGGCGATCCAGCTGGCGGCGATCTCCAGTGTGGAGCGCTGAATGCGGGCGGGTTCATCGCATTTGATGAGGGCGTGGTAGTCGGCCAAAAAGTAAAAGCCATCGGTGCTGGCGTCGCGGCTGGCGTGCACGGTGGGGCGGATGGCGCCCACGTAGTTGCCCAAGTGGGGCGTGCCTGTGGTGGTGATGCCGGTGAGAACGCGGGTGCGGGTCTTGGAAGTCATGGAAAAAGCAAACAATCAAAAACGGATGAAAAATCAGCGCAACAAGGCGGCCAAGGGGCTCAGGGTGAGTTTGATCAAGTCAAAGGTCACGCCCATCAGGGGTTGCATCCACCAGGCGCTGATGACACCCGTGAGCACCAAGGCCATGACAATGAAAAAGCCCCAAGGCTCGACCCGCGAAAACATCACCGCCTGACGCCAAGGCAGCAGTCCCACCACAATACGGCCACCGTCCAAAGGCGGCAGTGGAAAAAGGTTGAAAGCAAACATCACCACATTGGTCAACATGCCGGCTTTGCACATTTCGAGGAAAAAACGCTCTGAAACGCCACTGCCGGCCAATACGTAAAGCAGCACCCCCCATATCAAGGCTTGCACCAGATTGGAGCCCGGACCGGCCAAAGCCACCCAGACCATGTCGCGTTTAGGGTTGTGCAGTCGGTCAAACCGCACCGGCACCGGCTTGGCGTAACCGAACAAAAAAGCGCCACTGGTGCTGAAGTACAGCAACAGTGGCAGCAAGATGGTGCCCATCAGGTCGATGTGGACCAGCGGGTTGAGGGTGACACGGCCCAGCATGGCCGCTGTGTTGTCCCCCAAGCGCAAAGCCGCGTAGCCGTGCGCAGCTTCGTGCAAGGTGATGGCGAAGATCACGGGCAGGGCATAAATCAGGACAGTTTGGATGAGGTCGTACATATTCACCCCGATTGTCTCAGACCCTATGGTGCCTGGCCACGCAAGGGGTCAAGGCATGCCCGGGGCTCAGTCGCGTTCAGCCAAAAACCGTTCCACCAGCAAGGACCAATAAGCCGAGCCGATGGCCACGTTTTGGTCATTGAAATCGTAGCCGGGGTTGTGCACCATGCAGACCCCGTGGCCATCGCCAGTCCCGTCACCGTTGCCAATGAGCAAATAGCTGCCTGGCACCTCTTCGAGCATGAAGGCGAAGTCTTCGCTGCCGGTCAGGGCGCGACCTTGGCGCGTGACCTTGTCTGCACCGACCAGTTCCTCGCCGACATCGCGGGCAAAGTCGGTTTCTTTCAAGTGGTTCACCAGCACCGGGTAGCCCCGCTTGTAATCGATGTGGGCTTTCACGCCGTAGCTCTGCGCTTGGGCATGCACCAGTTCGGTGATGCGTTGCTCCAGCAGGATGCGCACTTCACGGTTGAGCGAACGCACACTCAGTTTGAGTGTGGCGAGTTGCGGAATCACGTTGTTGGCCACACCCGCATTGAAGGCCCCCACGGTGATGATGGCCATTTCTTGCGGGTCGATGTTGCGGGCCACGATGCTTTGCAGGCCCATGACAATGGCTGAGCCAGCCACCACCGGGTCCGCTGCGCGGTGGGGCACAGCGCCGTGGCCGCCTGTGCCTTCGATGGTGATGGTCACATTGTCGGACGAGGCCATCGCCGATCCATCGCGAAACACCAGCTGGCCTTGAGGGTGGCCGGGCATGTTGTGCATGCCAAACACCGCGTCACAAGGAAACTGGGTGAACAGGCCGTCTTCCATCATCTTTTTGGCACCGCCCAGGCCTTCTTCGGCCGGCTGGAAAATCAGATTGACCGTGCCGGAGAAGACGCCTTTTTGGGCTATGTGCTTGGCCGCTGCCAGCAGCATGGCCGTGTGCCCGTCGTGGCCACAGGCGTGCATGATGCCCACATTGCAGCTGGCATAGGGCAGGCCCGTGGCCTCGTCAATCGGCAGGGCGTCCATGTCGGCACGGATGCCGATGCTTTTGCTGCCCGTGCCCTTTTTGATCTGACCCACCACGCCCGTGCCGCCCAGGCCGCGTGTCACCTCGTAGCCCCAGGCCGTTAACTGCTCGGCCACCAGATCGCTGGTGCGGTACTCCTTGTAGCCCATCTCCGGGTGCTTGTGGATGTCACGGCGCACCGCGATGAATTCATCCGCCTGGGCATGCAAGGCGTGCAGTTTGTCGTGCAGAAAAGCGTCGCTGGGTGCGTTCATGAAAGGCCTCTTGGGGGAGTGGATCACTGAGCTTGCAGATTAATCGATTTGGCAATGGCGCGGTAGCGCTCGATGTCGCCAAGGTAAATGCGGGCCAGCTCGGCGGGCGTGCGCGAAGGCAGCACCACATTGCCGCTGGCTTCCAGGGCCTTGCGGGTTTCGGGCACTTCAGCGGCGGCATAAAAGGCCTTGTTCAGGGTGTTGACGACCGCGTCCGAGGTGTTTTTGTGCACCTGCACACCGGCCCAGATGTCAAAGTCCATGGTTTCCAACCCTTTCATGGCGGCCATGGCCGGGAACTGCTTGAACAGTGGGTGTGGGGTTTTGGCCGTGACCGCCAGTCCCTGGATTTTTCCGTCGATGATGGTTTGGGGAATCGAGCCGGCCATGGGCAAGAAAGCCATGTCGATTTGCCCGCCCATCAAATCGGTGATCAAAGGGGCAATGCCTTTGTAGGGCACATGCAGCATCTCTACCTTGGTCAACTGCGAGAACTTCTCGCCCACCAGGTGGTACAGCGAACCCGGGCCCACACTGCCATAGCTCAGGGGTTTGTTCGCGTTCTTGCGGGCCAGTGCCAGCAGTTCGTCCACGGTCTTCACGTTGAGCGAGTTGCGCACCACCAAAATGGTCGTGGTGGTGGCAAATTGCGCCACCAGTTTGAAGTCTTCAGATTTGTACTTCACACCCTGAATGGCCATGGGTGCCAGCACCAGCTCCATGGGGCTGCCCAGGCTCAGGGTGTAGCCGTCGGCGGGTGCGTTGACCAATTTGGCCATGCCGATCGCGCCGCCTGCGCCGCCGATGTTGTCGATGATCATGGTCTGGCCCAGCTTGGCGGCGGCATCGGGCTGCACTTTGCGCGCAAAAAAGTCCGAAGGGCCGCCGGCGGGGTAGGGCACGATCAGGTTGATGGTTTTGGCGGGGTAGCTTTGTGCCCAGGCAGCGCCCAAAGCGCTGGTGGCCACAACAAGACCACAAAAAAGGGATTTGACGTTCATGGTGTCTCCTGTCGAGTGTTGAGATGGGTGAATGGTTTCAAAATCACAAGTGGATCGTATGAAGGCAAAATCCATGTGTCCAATGACTTATTTCTCTAACTTTCATTCATAAAATGAATAAATGAACCTCAAACACCTGTCCCACTGGCTGGCTTTGGCCGAAACCGGGTCCTTCAGCCGTGCCGCTGAAAAGCTGCACATCACGCAGTCGGCCCTCAGCCGCAGCATCCAGGTGCTTGAAGACGAATTGGGCGGACCTTTGGTGGACCGCATTGGCAAAAAAAACGAACTCACGCCCTTGGGCCTCACCGTGCTGGAACGGGCGCGGCGCATCGTGCACGAAGCGGCCGAACTCAAGCAGGGGGCTGCCTTGCTTCAACAAGGGGGGCTGGGCAACCTCAGGGTGGGACTGGGCTCAGGGCCGGGCGCATTGCTCATGACCCCTTGGCTGCGCCATGTGGCGGTGCACCACCCCGGCGTGCAGGTGTCCATCGGGCGTGGTGCCACCGAATTGCAGTTGCAGCAATTGCGAGAACGCGAACTCGATGCTTTGGTGGTGGATGTCCGCCGCGTGGCACCCGCTGCCGATTTGCAGATCGAGGACATGGCCGATTTGCGGGCCGGTTTTGTTTGTCGCAAGGACCATCCGCTGCTGCGGGCCACGAATGAAGCGACCCGACACAGCAAGACGTGGCCCACCCACCAGACCCTCACATTCGAAGCCCTGCTGGCTTACCCCATCGCTTCGACCCCTTTGTCCGATGAGGTGGCACGCATTCTTGTGGCCCATTACGGGGCGGCCGCCGACCCGCAGCACATGACCACCCTTTGCTGCGAAGAGATCGCCAGCCTGATGGACACCGTGCGCCACACCGATGCCGTTTACCTGGGCATCATCGCGGCGGCGCAACAGGGTTTAAAAATTGGCGAACTGGTCGAAATGCAACTGAGCCCAGCCTTTGTCGGTGCTGCTCGTCTGGCCCTGGTGACTCTGGCCGGTCGTACCGAGGCACCCATGATGGCCGTGTTCCGGCGGTTTGTGGCCCAACAAATGCAAGAGGCCCAACAAGCCTCGGACGGCTTTAAGACCCACTCGCCCAACTGAGCAGCCCTGCAGGCGTCCCAAGGGCCAGGGCTGCAGGACTACGCCTCAGTGCCGAGGACCCGCACGCCCATCAGTGCGGCGATCACCAGCAGCAACACTTGCACCAGGCGTCTGAAACGGTCTGCTGAGATGCGGGCGCTTTGCCGGTGCCCCAGCCAGATGCCCAGCAGCATGGCGGGCAGCCAGGCGGCGGACCAAAATGCGGTGGGGCCGCTGATGTCGTGCAGCGACGTGGGCACGATGGCCAGATGGGCCATGAGGGCCAGGCACAGCAGGGCAAACAGGTCGGTGAACAGGAAAAACACCACCAGGCTGGCACGCATCACCGCCGGGGCCAGCCGGGTTTGGTTGAACACCATGGCTACCGCAATGCCGCCAATGGCGGCCAGCCCGTTGAGCCAGCCACTGACCATGCTGGTGCCCCATTGCAAGGCTTTGCCGGGAGGGCCATGAGGCCGCAGGCCTTGCAACTGCGCCAGGGCGATCACCCCAATGATCCCCGCAATCAACAGGCGCAGGGTGTCGGCGGGCAGGCTTTGCTGGGTCAGCACGCCCAGTGGAATGAACACCAAATTGCCCACCAGCAGCACACGCAGCCAGGACCAGTGCACATCGGGCCAGCAGGTTTTGAGCAGGCTGAGGCTGGCCAGAATTTCGAGCACGAAGAGTGCGGGCACCACTTGCGCAGGCGGCAGGAACACCGACAGGCAGCTCACACACAGGGCCGAAAAGCCAAAGCCGGTCAACCCCCGCACAAAACCGGCAAACAGCACGACCAGGCTGCTCAGCAGCAGGCTCAGGGCGGTGGCGTTGTCGGGAATGGGCAACGGGTTCAGCAGGTTCATGGTCGAATTCATCGTCGTCTGGGCCGCAAGGCCCCCAGAATTTGTGTGAAGACCCGCTGGCCTTGCAGGTCGGCCAGGTCCAGCATGTCGCTGTGGCGGTAGTAGCCGCTCATGTCCAGGCCCACACCCAGGGCGGTCAGCTCAATGCGGCCGCTGCGTTCGATGCGCTCGGTCACGGCCAGCAAATGCTGCTCCAGGTACAGCGCCTCATTGGTTTGCGCCGTGGCGCTGTCGCTGGGGCAGCCGTCCGAGATGACCAGCAAGATGCGGCGCGATGCCGGGTGCGCCAGCAAACGTTGCTCGGCCCACAGCAGGGCTTCGCCGTCCAGGCATTCGCGGTACAGCTCGGGTTTGAGCAGGGCTGCCATGTCACGCCTGGCCAAGCGCCAGGCTTTTTCGGCGGGCTTGAAAATGATGTGGCAGCGCTCGTTCAGGCGGCCCGGTGTGGGCGGCTGACCGGCGCGGCGCCAGTCGCGCAGGGCGCGCCCGCCACTCCAGGCACCGGTGGTGAAACCCAGCACTTCGCAGGGCACGCCCGCCAAGTCCAGCGCCCGGCTCATCACGTCCACCAGCAAAGCAATCGGCTCGCGCTGCGCCTTCATGCTGCCCGAGCAGTCGATCAAAAAGCACACCGCCGCATCGGGCACCGGGCGCTGGCGTTCGCGCACAAACAGCTGCCGTTGCAAAGGGTTGGCCACCAGCTGCGACAGGCGGCTGCCGTCGATGCGGCCTTCGTCCTGGCCATCGTCCTGACCCTGCCAGCGCGGCGGGCTCAGCAGCGCCTTGAGCTGGCGCACCAGCGGCTGCAAGGCCACGCCCTGCTGGGCGATGCGCGCATCCAGCTGCGTGCGCAGGGCCTGCCGCTCGGCCGCTCGCACCAAATCCGCCGCCTGCACCGTGCGGTCATAGGCGGTGGTGAAAACGGTGTAGCCGCGCAACACCTCGTCCGGGCTCAGGCTGCGGCCCGGTGCGGCGATGGCCTCGTCCTTGTCCTCGCCGCCTTCAAAGTCGATCCACAGCGACAGCCGCTCGCGGGTGGGCTGCACCGGGTTGATGCGTGTGGCCGGCGGCTGCGCCTGGCCGGCCACCGTGTGCTGGGCCACGTTGCGGGCAATGTTCAGGGCGTGCTCGCCGTAGCGGGCTTGGTCGTGGCGCGTCAGGCGCAGGCCGCGCACATCGTGGCCAATGACTTCGGACAAGGCAAAGCGGGTGGACTCGATCAGGTCCATCAGCGCCTCGGGCACGGCCTCGCCCAGCACCCTTGAGCGGCAGATCAGGGCCACGGTGAGCAGCGTGAGGCCCTGCACGGTTTCGGCCAGGTCCGACTGGCCCAGCG
Source organism: Comamonadaceae bacterium PBBC1 (assembly GCA_002256145.1). GTDB lineage: Bacteria > Pseudomonadota > Gammaproteobacteria > Burkholderiales > Burkholderiaceae_C > Limnohabitans_A. Next base: position 352,342 of record NKIP01000002.1, on the reverse strand, counting down.
CCACGGCCCAGACCTCGAAGCGGTGGCGCAGGTTGTGCGCGGCACCGGGCAGGCCCAGCTCGGTGGCCAGTGATTCGACGCGGATTTGCTCCAGCATTTCCACGATCAAGCGTTCCAGCGGCATCAGGGGCTGGCGCTCGCACAGCGCTCGGTGCAACGCTGCATCGGAATGGCGCAGACGCAGCGCCGCGCCATCGCTGGCGGCGCGAAACGAGCGCCAGTCGTCCTGGCCATGCACCGGGTGCAGGTGGGGGGCAAAGTCGGGCAGGCGCAGGTTGTTGCGGTACAGGCGGCGCTGGCGGTAGTGCAAGTCGGCGTCGGCGCTCAGGGCGCGGACGCTGGCGGCGCACAAATCGTCTTGCGCATGCTGCTGGCGCAGCAGGGCTTGCTCGCTCGGGCCACCATGGTCTGCGCCCGGGTCCGAGCCAAGGACAGCCGCCACGCCCACCTCGCTCATGGCGTGCCCAGCTCCTGGTCAAAGCAGCGCTGGAAATACTCGCCCAGCACCGGGCGTTCGGACTCGTCGCCCTTGTTGATGAAGCTCAGGTACAGCGCCAGCTGCAGGTCGCCAAAAATGTCCAGGTTTTCGGCCCAGCTGATCAGGCTGCGCGGCGACATGAGGGTGGACAAGTCGCCCACCTTGAAGCCCTGGCGCGTGAGGTTGGCAAACTGCACCATGGCCTGCAGCTGCGCCTGGCGGGCCTCGTCGCGCATGCTGGGCACACGGGCGCGCACGATGGCCATCTCTTGCTCGGGCGGCAGGTGGTTCAGCGTCGCCACAATGTTCCAGCGGTCCATCTGCGCCTGGTTGAGCTGCTGGGCGCCGTGGTACAGGCCATTGAGGTTGCCCAGGCCCACGGTGTTGCTGGTGGCAAACAGGCGAAACTGCGGGTGTGGCTTGATCACCTGGTTCTGGTCGAGCAGGGTGAATTGCCCGTCCCGCTCCAGCAGGCGCTGGATCACAAACATGATCTCGGGCCGTCCGGCGTCGTATTCGTCAAAAATCAGCGCCACTGGCCGCTGCAGCGCCCAGGGCACGATGCCGGGCTGGAACTCGGTCACCTGCTGGCCGTCGCGCAGCACGACCGCATCGCGCCCCACCAAATCGAGGCGGCTCAGGTGCCCGTCCAGGTTGATGCGCACGCAGGGCCAGTTCAGCCGGGCGGCCACTTGTTCAATGTGGGTGGACTTGCCCGTGCCGTGCAGGCCTTGCAGCATGACCCGGCGGTTGTGTTCAAAACCCGCCAGCAGGGCCAGCGTGACTTCGCGGTTGAAGCGGTAATCGGGGTCGATGTCGGGCACATGCTCGGAGCGTTCGCGAAAGGCGGTGACTTGCAGCGGGCTGTCGATGCCAAAGACGCTGCGCACCTCCAGGCGGTTCAGTTCAGGGGGCGTGTTCATGGCATGGCCTCGGTTTCAATGGCGCTGATGGCTTGGGCTGCGCGCTGCAGGGCGGGCAAGAGTTGCAGGCAGCGCTCGGGCGTCAGGCGCAGCACGGGGGCTTGCACCGCCACACACAGGTTGGAGCTGCCCTGCGCCGAGGGCACCAAGACTGCCACGCACATCAGGCCGGGCAAAAATTCTTCGTTGTCCAAGGCAAAGCCTTGGCGTTTGACCTGTTTGAACTCTTGCTCCAGCGCTTGCAGATCGGTCAGGGTTTTGGGGGTGTAGGCGTCCAGCGGCGCATGGGCCAGCAGGCGCTGGCGCTGGGCGGGGCTCATTTGCGACAAAAACACCTTGCCGCTGGCCGAGCAGTGGGCGGGCACCCGCGAGCCCGGGTGCAGGTAAAAGCGCAAGGGGGCCGAGGTTTCCACCCGGTCCAGGTAAATCACCTCGCTGCCGCTCAAGGCCGTCAGGTTGCAGCTTTCGCCCACTTCGTTGACCAGCTGGCGCAGCACGGCGTGGCGTGCGCCGTGGGCGGTGTCGTTGATCAGCAGGTTTTCGGCCAGTTTGCGCAGGCGGTTGCCCGTGCCGTAAAGCCTGGCGTCGGCCGTGCGTTCCAGCAAATGGGCGCTTTCGAGTTGCTGGAGCATGCGGTGCAAGGTGGCTTTGGGCAGGCCTGTTTCGTCGGCCAGGTTTTGCAGCGAAAAATAGCTGTTTTTGCTGGCGATCACCTCCAGCAAGGCAAACAGGCGCAGGGTGGGCGTGTCCCCATTGATCTCAGTGGGGGCCGATGCGGGCAGGGGGACGGAGGCAAGTGACATCGCTGCATCATAGTGGAAAACCCGAAAAATGGAACAAATATGACCGATAAGTGAAATCCCGATTGATTTGGATGCGCAGGCTGTCTATAGTGGCCCTCAGTTTCGGATTTTGGAACCTCTGGTTTCGATTTCTGGTTTTCTTTCTTTGACGCCTTCATTTTTCAGGAGCAGCCCATGACCACCCCCCAAAAAACCGACAAGCGCACCGTGGCCAGCGGCGTGCAGAAGATGACGCCTTCCGAGGCCTTTGTGGAAACCATGGTCGCCAACGGCGTGACCGACATGTTCGGCATCATGGGTTCGGCCTTCATGGACGCCATGGACATCTTTGCGCCCGCTGGTATCCGATTGATTCCGGTGGTGCACGAGCAGGGCGGGGCGCACATGGCGGATGGCTATGCCCGTGTGAGCGGCCGCCATGGCGTGGTCATTGGCCAAAACGGCCCGGGCATCAGCAACTGCGTCACCGCCATTGCGGCGGCCTATTGGGCGCACAGCCCGGTGGTCATCGTCACCCCCGAAACCGGCACCATGGGCATGGGCCTGGGCGGCTTCCAGGAAGCGCAGCAGCTGCCCATGTTCCAGGAGTTCACCAAATACCAGGGCCATGTGAACAACCCCAAGCGCATGGCCGAGTTCACCGCCCGCTGCTTTGACCGTGCCATCTCGGAAATGGGGCCGACACAGCTGAACATTCCACGCGACTATTTCTACGGCGAAGTCAATTGCGAAATTCCACAGCCCATGCGCGTGGAGCGTGGCGCGGGCGGCGAAAACAGCCTGAACGCCGCTGTGGAGTTGCTGGCCAACGCCAAGTTCCCGGTCATTTTGTCGGGCGGCGGCGTGGTCATGGGCGACGCGGTCAAGGAGTGCGTGGCCCTGGCCGAACGCCTGGGCTCACCCGTGGCCAACGGCTACCTGCGCAACGACTCCTTCCCGGCCAGCCACCCGCTGTGGGCAGGCCCGCTGGGCTACCAAGGCTCCAAGGCGGCCATGAAACTGATCGCCCAGGCCGACGTGGTGGTGGCGCTGGGCTCGCGCATGGGGCCGTTTGGCACCTTGCCCCAGCACGGCATGGACTACTGGCCCAAAGAGGCCAAGATCATCCAGGTCGAAGCCGACCACACCAATCTGGGCCTGGTCAAAAAGATCACCGTGGGCATCCATGGCGACGCCAAGGCCGTGGCCATCGAACTGCTCAAGCGCCTGTCTGCCCGCACCCTGGCCTGTGACGCCAACAAGGCCGAGCGCGCTGCCAAAATCCAGGCCGAAAAAGACGCCTGGGAAAAGGAACTCGACGCCTGGACCCACGAAAAAGACCCCTTCAGCCTGGACATGATGGAAGAGGCCAAGGGCGAGCGCACCCCCACGGGCGGCACTTACCTGTCGCCCCGCCAGGTGCTGCGCGAGCTGGAAAAAGCCATGCCGCCCCGTGTCATGGTCTCCACCGACATTGGCAACATCAACGCCGTGGCCAACAGCTACCTGCGTTTTGACGAACCCCGCAGCTTTTTTGCGCCTATGAGCTTTGGCAATTGCGGCTACTCGCTGCCCACCATGATCGGCGCCAAGTGCGCCGCGCCCGACCGTCCCGCCGTGGCCTATGCCGGTGACGGCGCCTGGGGCATGAGCATGGTCGAGGTCATGACGGCCGTGCGCCACGACATTCCGGTCACAGCGGTGGTCTTCCACAACCGCCAGTGGGGCGCAGAAAAGAAAAACCAGGTGGACTTCTACAACCGCCGCTTTGTGGCCGGTGAACTCGAAAGCGAAAGCTTTGCGGGCATCGCCCAGGCCATGGGCGCCGAAGGCATTGTGGTTGACCGCCTCGAAGACGTGGGCCCGGCGCTTAAGAAAGCCATTGACCTGCAGATGAACCAGCGCAAGACCTGCGTGATCGAGATCATGTGCAACCGCGAGCTGGGCGACCCCTTCCGCCGCGACGCGCTGGCCAAGCCGATCCGCTTTTTGGACAAGTACAAGGACTACGTCTGAGCACCGGTGGGCGCATGACCATGCATGACCATGTGCTCACGCTGAACGCGGGGTCTTCCTCGCTCAAGTTCGCCTTGTTTGCGGTGGCGGGTGCATCGGCTCCTCTTGACGATGCAGCCATCCACGATGTGCCGGTGTATTGGGGTCAGGCCCAGGGCCTGGGGCAAGCCTCGGCGCGGCTGGACATTCAAGGGCCGGGCGGTTTGCAGCACAGCGTGCCGCTGGTGTCGGCCCCAAGCGCTGGCGACAAACCTGAGTCTTCGGCCCACACCGCAGCCCTGGACAGCATCTTGCAGTGGCTGTCGGTGCATGCCCAAAGCGCCCGGGTGGTGGCGGTGGGCCACCGCATCGTGCACGGCGGCCCCGATCTTGCTGGGCCTGTGCGGGTAGACGATGCGCTGATCGCCCAGTTGCAGGCCCTGGCCCCCTTGGCGCCGCTGCACCAGGTGCACAACCTGGCGGGGGTCCATGCGGCGCGGCAGGCTTTTGCCAAGGTGCCGCAGGTGGCCTGTCCGGACACCGCTTTTCACCGCAGCCAAAGCGAGCTGCACCAGCGCTATGCCTTGCCAGAGGATTGCTTTGAGCAAGGCATACGCCGCTATGGTTTTCATGGCCTGTCGTACGAATCCATTGCCACCCAGCTGCGTCAGGGGCGGCCCGAGCTGGCCCAGCCAGAGGCCCGGGTGGTGGTGGCGCACCTGGGCAACGGTGCCTCGCTGTGTGCCCTGCGCGGTTTGCGCTCGGTGGCGACCACCATGGGGTTTTCGCCGCTCGATGGGCTGCCCATGGGCACGCGCTGTGGTCGGCTCGATGCCGCCGTGGTGCTGCACCTGCTGGCCCAGGGCCTGAGTGCCGAGGCCATCACCGATCTGCTCTACCGCCAGTCAGGCCTGTTGGGCCTGTCGGGCACCTCCAGCGATGTGCGCAGCCTGACGCAGTCAGCCAGCGCCGCAGCACGCATGGCGCTGGACTATTTTGCCGAACACACCCGGCGCGAAATCGCGGGCATGGCCGCTGCTTTGCAAGGCCTGGATGCGCTGGTCTTCACCGGTGGCATTGGCGAAAACGCCCAGGCCTTGCGCGGCGAGATCGTGCAGGGCCTGCCATGGCTGGGCTGCGAACTGGACGAGGCGCGCAACCGCCAAAGTGGCCGCCCCGGCCCGGGCGGCACTTTGATCAGCACGCCCACCAGCCGTGTGCCGGTCTATGTGCTGGCCACCAACGAAGAAGCCGTGATTGCCCGCCACACCTGGCGTATGGCGTTCGCGCCAGGAGACACACAAGATGCTGAAACTGTTTTCCAAGGCCTCTGAACAGACGCCCCTGCAAGACCCCTTGTCCGAGCCCAACCCCACGGCGCAAACCACCGTCAAATGCACCACCTGCTACATGTGCGCTTGCCGCTGCGGCATCCGGGTGCATTTGGTGGAAGGCGACAAAGGCCCCGAGGTGCGCTACATCGACGGCAACCCGGACCACCCGCTCAACCAGGGCGTGATTTGCGCCAAGGGCTCGGCCGGCATCATGAAGCAGTATTCGCCCGCCCGCCTGACGCAGCCGCTGCTGCGCAAGCCGGGCAGCGAACGTGGGGCGGGCGAGTTTGAGCCGATTTCTTGGGAACGCGCCTTTGACATCCTGAGTGAACGCCTGGCGCACATTCGGGCCACCGACCCGAAAAAGTTTGCGCTGTTCACCGGGCGCGACCAGATGCAGGCGCTCACTGGGCTGTTTGCCCGCCAGTTCGGCACGCCCAACTATGCCGCGCACGGCGGCTTTTGCTCGGTCAACATGGCGGCCGGCATGATCTACAGCGTGGGCGGCAGCTTTTGGGAGTTTGGCGGGCCGGACCTGGAGCGTTCCAAACTGTTTGTGATGCTGGGCACGGCCGAAGACCACCACAGCAACCCCATGAAAACCGCGCTGTCCAAATTCAAGCGCGCAGGCGGTCGCTTCATCTCCATCAACCCGGTGCGCACGGGCTACTCGGCCATCGCCGATGAGTGGATTCCCATCAAGCCCGGCACCGATGGCGCGCTGCTCATGGCCTTGCTGCACGAGCTGGTCCGCACCGACACGCTGGACCATGCATTTCTGAAGCGCTTCACCAATGCGCCGCAACTGGTGGTGCTGGACGAAGGCGAGCGCGAAGGCCTGTTTGCCTTTGACCCCGACCCGGCCAAGGGCCCGCCCGGGGACGGCCGCAACCCGCACAACAAACTGGTGTTTGACCGCACCAGCGGCCGCATCCTGAACGCCTACCCCGAAGGCATTGCCGAAGGCTGCGACCCGGCGCTGGACGCCCCGCCCGAAGGCCACTACACCCTGGCCGACGGCACGCGGGTGGTGCCCGCCTTCGCCTTGCTGCGCCAGCGGGTGCAAAGCTGCACGCCCGAATGGGCGCAGGCCATCACCGGCATTGCGGCAGATCGCATCCGCCTGCTGGCGCAGGAGATGGGCCACGCCGCCCTCACGCAGGCCTTTGATCTGCCCATCCCCTGGACCGACGCCTGGGGCAAAAAACACCCCACCACCCAGGCGCGTCCGCTGGCTTTTCACGCCATGCGCGGCCTGGCGGCGCACTCTAACGGCTTCCAGACGGTGCGCTCGCTGGCCGTGCTCATGAGCCTCTTGGGCACCATCGACGCCCCCGGCGGGTTCAGGCACAAAGCGCCATACCCGCGCCACATCGTGCCCAACTACCGCGCCTTCAACGACCCGGACATGGTCAAACCCAACACGCCGCTGAACGCCGCGCCGCTGGGCTTTCCGGCCAGCCCCGAAGAGCTGGCCATTCACCCGGATGGCACGCCGATGCGCATCGACCATGCGTTTTCGTGGGAACACCCGCTGTCGGCCCACGGCATGATGCACAACGTCATCACCAACGCGGTCAAGGGCGACCCCTACCGCATCGACACCTTGCTGCTGTTCATGGCCAACATGGCGTGGAACAGCAGCATGAACACCATGGCCGTGCGCGAATCGCTCAACCGCAAGGACGCGCAGGGCGAGTACATGATCCCGTTTTTGGTGGTGTGCGACGCCTTCCAGAGCGAGACCGTGGCCTTTGCTGACTTGGTGCTGCCCGACACCACCTATCTGGAGCGGCACGACACCATGAGCATGCTGGACCGGCCGATTTCGGAGTTCGACGGGCCGGTGGACTCGGTGCGTGTGCCCGTGCTGCAGCCCCTGGGTGAATGCAAGCCCTTTCAGGAGGTGCTGGTGGAGTTGGCTTCGCGCCTGAAGTTTCCGGCCTTCACCACGCCCGAAGGCGGGCGCAAGTTCAAGGGCTACACCGACTTCATTGTGAACTTCGAGCCCCAACCGGGTATCGGCTTTTTGATGGGCTGGCGCGGCGAAAACGGTGACCAGCACCTGCGCGGCGCGCCCAACCCCAAGCAGTGGGAGGCCTACGCGCAAAACAACTGCGTGTTCCACTACACCCTGCCCGAGAACATGCATTACATGCGCAACTGGAACCGCGATTACCTGGACTTTGCCAAAGACAAAGGCTGGCGTCAGCGCAACGACCCGGTGCAATTGGCGATTTATTCCGACACCCTCCAGGCCTTTCGCCTGGCCGCGCAAGGCAAAACCCAAGGGCGTCAGCCGCCTGAACATCTGCGCGAACGCATCAACACCTATTTCGACCCCTTGCCGTTTTGGTATGCGCCGCTCGAAGACGCGGCGGTTGACCTGAAGGCCTATCCGCTCAACGCCATCACCCAGCGGCCCATGGCCATGTACCACTCGTGGGACTCGCAAAACGCCTGGCTGCGGCAAATCCACAGCCACAACTACCTGCATGTGCACCCCAACACCGCGCAGGCGGCGGGCGTGGCCGATGGCGGCTGGGCCTGGGTGGAGAGCCATTGGGGCCAGGTGCGCTGCATGCTGCGCTACAGCGAAGCCGTGGAGCCGGGCACCGTCTGGACCTGGAACGCGATTGGCAAAGGCGATGGCGCTTGGCACCTGGCACCCGGCTCGGACGAAGCGCGCAAAGGCTTTTTGCTCAACCACCTGATCTCGGAAGAATTGCCGCTTCCCCAAGGCACGGGCGCGCCAGCCGGTGCGAAGGTCAGCAACTCCGACCCCATCACCGGCCAAGCGGGCTGGTACGACGTGCGGGTGCGCATTCGACCGGCCGAGCCTGAAGAGGCGGCCCAGAGTTTTCCGCAAGTGGACACCATGCGGCCCGTGCCCGGTGTGCGCGGTGGTGTGGCCCAAGTGATGCGCTTTTTTGCAGGGAAATCCAAACCATGATCCAGTGGCTCAAAGACCTCATGCAAGGCCATGCTCCGGCCCCTGTCAGCCCCCATCTGATGGAGCCCGGAGGTGGTGGCGGTGGCGCTGCGCAGGCGGTGGACACCGACACGCCCACGCTGGCGCGTCAGCTGGCGCTGGTGATCGACCTCAACGTCTGCGTGGGCTGCCACGCCTGCGTGACGGCCTGCAAACAGTGGAACACCTCGGGCATGGCCGGGCCGCTGAGCGACGTCAACCCTTATGCGGCCGAGCCCACCGGCACCTTTTTCAACCGCGTGCAGACCTACGAAGCGGGCAGCTTTCCGAACACCGACACGGTGCACTTTCCCAAAAGTTGCCTGCACTGCGAAGACCCGCCCTGCGTGCCGGTCTGCCCCACGGGCGCGAGCTACAAGCGTGAGGCGGATGGCATTGTGCTGGTCGACGCCGACAAATGCATCGGCTGCAAATACTGCGCCTGGGCCTGCCCGTATGGTGCGCGTGAATTTGACGAAGCCAGCGGCGTCATGACCAAGTGCACCCTGTGCGTGGACCGCATCCACAACCCCCTGCTGCCCGAAGCCGACCGCAAGCCCGCCTGTGTCAAAGCCTGCCCGACCAACGCCCGCTTGTTTGGCGACGTGAAAGACCCGAACAGCGAGGTCAGCCAGGCCATCCGCGAGCGGGGTGGTTATGCCCTGATGCCCGAGTGGAACACCCGGCCGGCCAACCAGTACTTGCCGCGTCGCGTGACCCCGGCGGCGGTTGCACCTTCTGCACTTTCTTCTGCACCTTCTTCTGCACCTCCTTCTGTTTGAGGCTTTTATGCGTCCTGCCTGGTCCATCCTTTTGTTCACCACCCTGTCCGGCACGGCCCAGGGCTTGCTGCTGGCGCTGGCCGTGGCCAGCTGGCTGATGCCCCTGGACACGGGCTTTGCCCTCACGGCCATCGCCTTGGCCGAAGTGCTGCTGGTCGGCGGTCTGCTGGCCTCGTTTTTTCACCTGGGTCAAAAAGCCCGTGCCTGGCGGGCGGCGGCCATGTGGCGCACCTCGTGGATGTCGCGCGAAGTCATTGTTCTGCCTCTGCTCATGGCAGGGGTTGCGCTGTGGTGGCTGGGCTTGTACTTGGGCGCATCCCCCCTTGCCTTGCACGCACTGTCTGCGGCGGTGGTGGTGGTCACGCTGGCGCTGTGGGTGTGCACCGCCATGATCTACGCGTGCCTGCGCTTTTTGCAGGAATGGGCGCACCCGCTCACGGTGATCAACTTCACCCTGCTGGGCATGAGTTCGGGCAGCGTGCTGCTGTGCGCTCTGGCCAGTGCCACGGGGCAAACCGCGCTGCTGGCCTGGCTGCAGCCGTGGGTGCTGGGCAGCACCTTGCTGGCCTGGTTCATGCGCCGCCAGGCTTTGCGCCGCAATGCACGCCTGTCCCCGCTGTCAAGCCTGCAATCGGCCACCGGCATCCACCAGCCGCAAGTGGTTCAAAAATCCATGGGCATGTCGGCCGGCTCCTTCAACACCCGCGAGTTCTTCCACGGCGCCACAGCCCGCACCGTGCGCAGCATGCCCTGGGTGTTTCAGCTGCTTGCGTTTGCGCTGCCCTTGCTGCTGCTGGCCCTGCTTGGCACGCAGTCCCTGCTTGCCTGGCTGGGCGCCGTGCTGCTGCAATTTGTCGGCCTGCTGGCCGAACGCTGGGTCTTCTTCGCCCAGGCCCGCCATCCGCAAAACCTGTACTACCAAACCGTGTCTTGACGCGGGTCCTCACGCCCGACTGCCAACGTCTCATTGTTCGAGTACCGACCCACGAGGCAGATGTGTTTTTCAGGTCAGCGGCCTTTGACCCGGCTGGGTCATCACTTCTCGTCTTGCCACCAGTACCACTTGTACAAAAAGCGCTGGCCCAAGCGGCGGAAGGGGGCGAGGGCTTCGGCGCGGAACAGGTGCAAAAAGTGAGGGTAGGTCAGCTCGCTGTTGTAGATCGGCAGCTGGAAGACCTCTTGCCCTGCGTCTTTGCCGGCCACGCGCTCGGCCAGGCGTTTGCCCGCCCAAGTGGAAAAGGACACGCCGTTGCCGCCATAGCCCAGCGCGTACCAGACGCTTTGGCTGGGGTCGGGCCGGGTGATGCGCGGCATCATGTCGTGGCTCACGTCGACCCAGCCCCACCAAGAGTGCTTGATGGGGATGCCCGCGAGTGTCGGGAATTTGCGGGCAATGCCGTCGGTCAGCAGCTTCAGGTGTTTGGGCTCGGGCGCTTCGGCCCCGGTCACGGCGCTGCGGCTGCCGATTTGCAGGCGGTTGTCAGGCAGCAGCCGGTAGTAAAAACGCAGGGTGCGTGTGTCGGTCAGAAAGACGCGTGTTTTGAGGCCAGCGGCCTCAATTTGCGCTGGCGTCAGGGGCTGGGTGACCATGTTGTTGGACAAGATGGGCAGCAGTTTGTTTTTGGTGAGCGGGCTTAACGCCTGGCCGGTGTAGCCACCGGTGCACACGGCTACGCGTTTGGCGCGCACGGTGCCGCCCGGGGTGCGCAGGTGGTGCACACCGTTGATGGTTTCCCAGCCTTGCACGGGGCTGGCGGTGTGCAGTTTCACACCCAGGGCGCGGGCCTTGCGGATCAGGCCAAAGGTGAACTTGAGCGGGTGCACGCCTACGCCTTCTTGTTCCCACATGGCGCCTGCGGCGTCGTGGTCATTGAAGTGGTTTTGACGCAATTCATCGGCCGAAAGAATTTGGGTTTTGTAACCAAAAATCTCGTTGCGTACCCGTGCCTGCTCTTTGAGGTAGGCGACTTTTTCGGGGCGGTGCGCCACGTACAGGTGGCCGCCATCGGTGGCGTCGCAGTCGACTTCGAAGGCCAGGTTTTTGAAGTTCTCGAAGCCGGTGCGGATTTCGGTGTCCAGCTTTTTGGCCACGTCCAGGCCCCAGCGCTCGATCCACTGCGCCCGGGTAAGGCGACCGCTGGCGTTTTGCCCCTGGCCGCCGCTGCGGCTGGAGCAGCCCCAGGCGCTCTGGTTGGCTTCGAGCACCACGGCCTGGATGCCGTGTTCTTGCGCCAGATACAAGGCGGTCGAGATGCCGGTCGAGCCCGCACCGATGACCACCACATCCACCTCCATGTCCTGCTGCACCGGGCCGTCGTCTGGCGGCGGTGTGCCTGCGCTGGCGACCCAGTAAGTGGGCGCGTAGTCGCGGCCAGCGCCAGGAGTGGCGTGCACCAGCGGGTCGTATTGCGGGTCGTAGCGGGTGTCGCTGCGTGCTGCGTGGTGGGGCGTCATGAGCGGGCTCTCTAAAGTGGGCAAGTCTGATTCACAGGCTGCGCGGAGGGGTCGGGCAGCGGGTGAACTTATTTAGCGGCGGGCAGGTTGGGGCGGTTTTTGCGGAAAGCGCTTTTGGAGAGGATCTTGCCGTCCTTGAAGGCAAAGATGTCCACGCCGTCGGTTTCCACGCGCGATCCGTCGGTGGCGGTGCCTACATAGGTCCATTCGGACACGCCAAAGTCGCCGTGCACAAAATGCTTGCCATTGATCCACTGCGCGTCGGGCACGGTGGCCCAAGCCCCCGGGAAGGCCTTGCGCAAAGCATCATGGCCTTGGTGGCGCGAGCCGCAGGCGTCCGGGCCACCCGCTGTCATGAAGACGCCATCGGGGTGCATGAAGCTCAGCAGTGCGTCCACATCGTGGCGGTTCCAGGCATCGGTGAAGGCTTCGAGGGTGGCGATGGTGACGGTGGTGGACAAGGGTTTCTCCTGTATGTGATCCATGTGCAGAAAGAATAGCCCATCTTTGTGGAGTGCATAGAGCCAGATCGGGTAAATCTCGTGTGCCAGCGGGCTTGCTTATACTGAAATGCATGACCAGTCGACACCGCACCAAAGATGTTCAGTGGGAGAGCCTTTTTGCCTTGCAGGACAAGCCCGCCATGCCCTTGCAGCAACGCCTGCGCATGGCCGCCGTCGAGGCCATTCTGGAGGGGCGTTTGCCACCCGGCGCGACCTTGCCCTCATCGCGTGAATTGGCCAAGGCGCTGGGCCTGAGCCGCAACACCGTCACATCGGCCTATATGCGGCTGATCGATGACGGTTTTCTCGAGGCGCATCCACGCAGCGGCGTGTTTGTCAAAGTGCATGGTGATCCGCGCCCATCGGGTTTGGCCAAGGCCGATTGGCGCGCCAAGCCCTTGCCGGAGCCTGTGCGCACCCCACAAAACCAGCCAGAGCGTGAGGCACCAGCGATGGCCCAGCTGAGCTCGCCGGACTGGTCGGCACGTCTGATCCGTTCACTGAGTGACCGGCGCACCCTGGCCAAGCCTGACCAGTGGCGTCAGTACCCTTACCCCTTTGTTTACGGCACCTTTGATCCGCAGCTGTTTCCGACCGAAGCGTTTCGCGAGTGTTGTGTGCACAGCCTGGCGCGGGTGCATTTACCGCAGTGGACGCCCGACTTTGAGCTGAGTGATGTGCCCGAGCTGATCGAGCAGATCCGCCTGCGCCTCTTGCCCAAGCGGGGGGTGTTTGCGCTGCCCGAAGAAATCCTCATCACCGTGGGGGCGCAGCACGCCTATTACATGTTGGGCGAGGCCTTGTTCGATGCGCAATCCCGCGTGGGCCTGGAGGAGCCGGGGCACCCGCATGCACGCAACAGTTTTGCTTCGCGCCAGCCACAGTGGCAGCCCCTGGCGGTGGACGATCAGGGCTTGGTGGTGGATCACCTGCCGCCGTTGGACTATGTGTATGTGACGCCCTCGCACCAAAGCCCGACCACGCGCACCCTTTCGCTGGAGCGGCGTAAGCGTTTGCTGGCCCTGGCCGAGCAGCGCGACTTTGTGGTCATCGAAGACGACTACGAGGCCGAAAACCTCTATGTGGGTGAGCCCATGCCTGCGCTCAAAAGCCTCGATAAGGTGGGGCGCGTGATTTATGTGGGCTCAATTTCCAAGAGCCTGTCACCGTCCTTGCGCCTGGGCTACATCGTGGCGCCGCGTGCCCTGATTGCCGAGTTGCGGGTGCTGCGCCACGCCATGGTGCGCCACCCCAGCGCTTTTTTGCAGCACGCGTTTGCGCATTTCCTGTCCTTGGGGCACCACGAGCCGCATGCCCGGCGCGTGAACCAGGCCTTGCAGGCCCGCATGCAGGCCGTGGGCGAGTCGCTGCGTCGCGAGCTGCCGGATTTTCAGTTTGAGTTGCCCACCGGCGGTGCCTCGGTCTGGGTGCGTGCCCCTGACTGGGTAGACACCGCCGAGCTGGCCCTCATGGCACGAGAACAAGGCGTGCTGATCGAAGCAGGCGAGGTGTTTTTCATGCACCCGCCCTATCCCTGCCCCTATTTTCGATTGCGACTGTCGTCGATCGGCCTGGACCAAATCGGCCCAGGCATCCGTGCCCTTGCCTTGGCGGTGCACGCCCTGGCCCAGGCACGCGGCGTGCCGCGCGTGCTGGCCCGATTGCACTGAACCTGAGCCTTACCGGAGCCTCAATTACATCCGGCCTTTCCAGGGCACCAGGCGGCGTTCGACGGCGCGCATGAGCAGGTCAAAACCATAGGCCACCACGCCGATGACGATGATGCCCATGATCACGATGTCGGTGCGAAGGAAGTTCGAGGCGTTGAGCACCATCTGGCCCAGGCCCACACTGGCGGCCACCATTTCTGCGGCCACCAGGGTGCTCCAGCCAAAGCCGATGGCCACCCGCATGCCGACCAGAATTTCTGGCAAAGCGGCGGGCAGCACGACGTGGCGGATCACCTGTGCATAGCTTGCACCCATGGAGTAGGCCGCATTCATTTGTTCTTGCGAGGCGCTGCGCATGCCCGAGCGTGCGGCCATGGCCAGCGGGGCAAAACAGCTCAAGAAGATCAGCAAGACCTTAGGCAACTCGTCAATGCCAAACCAGATGATGATCAGCGGCAAATAGGCCAGGGGCGGCAGTGGGCGGTACAGCTCGATGGGTGGGTCGAAAATGCCGCGCCAGAACCGCGACATGCCCATGGCGATGCCCACCGGAATGGCCACCAGGCTGGCCAGCAAAAAGGCACCAAACACGCGCAGCATGCTGGCGACAAAGTGTTCCCACAAGGGCTTGTCGTTGGCCGTGCCGGTGATGTATTCGTAAAACTGCGTGAACACCGCCTGCGGGGAAGGCAGGAACAGGGGTTTGATCCAGCCCATGGACGTGGTCAGCGTCCACAAGCCCAGCAGCACCAGCAGGGTGACCACACTGATGGCGAGGCTGGAGCCCTCGCCTGGTATTTTGAAGGCGCTGGTTTTCAACGGCGCGTTCGCCTTGTGGGGCTCAGTCATGGGCCGCCTCCCGATGGTGGATGATGGACAGGACTTCCTCGCGCATGCGGATGAATTCGGGCTCGGACTTGACCCGGCGGGCATCGCCGTGGCTCAAAAAGGCGCGTGAGAAAGGCAGGTCTTCAAAGGTGTGGGTGATGCGTCCGGGGCTGGGGCTCATGACGATCAGGCGGGTGGCCAGAAACAGGGCCTCTTCGACCGAGTGGGTGATGAAGAACACCATCTTGTGTGTTTTTGCCCAGGCCTTGAGCAGGATTTCTTGCACCGTCTCGCGGGTGAAGGCGTCCAGCGCGCCCATGGGTTCGTCCATCAGCAGCACGGCCGGGTCGTTGGCCAGGGCGCGGGCAATGCCCACGCGCTGCTGCATGCCACCCGACAATTCGTAGACGCCGCGCTCGGCGTATTTTTCAAGGCCCACCAGGGCCAGTTTGTCCAGGGCCACGCGGGCACGTTCGGTGGCAGGCACACCCTGCAGGCGCAAGCCCAGGGCCACGTTGTCGAGCACATTGAGCCAGGGCATCAGGGCGTGTTTTTGAAACACCACACCCCGGTCGGCACCGGGTCCGCTGATGGGGCGGCCGTCGAGCAGGATGTCGCCGCTGGAAGGCGGCAGGAAACCGGCCAGGCAATTGAGCAAGGTGGTCTTGCCGCAGCCCGAGGCACCCAGGGCGACCACAAAATCACCATCGCGCATTTGCAATTGAACGGGGGCCAGCGCTTGCAAGGTGCCGCCCTGGATGGCGTAGTTGACCGTCAGGTCTTTGACTTCAAGTAAAGGCATGAATGGCGCAGTCACAGTAAAGAAACAATCCCCCTGCAGCCTGGGCTACAGGGGGGCCGACACAGGCCGGCAGCCTTACTGCATGGCTTTCTTGACGTAGGCGTCGGTCACAAAGGCCGAGTAGTTCGGCTTGAGTTCCTGAATGCGCCCTTGCTCTTTGAGGAAGACGGCCGTGTTGGTCATGGCCTTGGCGGCACCGCCACCGAGCCAGGTGGCCGAAATTTGTTCCTGTACTGTGGGGAATTTGTACAGCGCCATGGCCGCAGGCACGTCGGCGGCATTGGCCTTGGTCCACTTGGCCACAGCTTTCACTTGGGTTGAATCAGCAGTCCATTGGGCCTTGTTGGCGCGATAAGCCTCGTCGGCCTTGATCAGGGCTTTGACCAGCGCGACCATGAAGCCTTCGTTTTGCGCGGCCCATTTGGCATCGACCACCAGACCGTCAAAGGTGGGGTAGCCCTTTTGACCGATGCTGGCCGAAGAGGCAATCGCTTTGCCGTTGCCCTTGATCTTGCTCAGGATCGGGTCCCAGATGAAGGCCGCGTCAATGTCGCCGCGCTCCCAGGCGGCCGCGATTTCCGGTGGGCGCAGGTTCATCACGTTGACCTTTTTGCTGTCCACGCCTTCGAGCTTCATGCCCACCATCAATTGGTAGTGCGCCGTGGAGACAAAGGGGGTGGCCACTTTCTTGCCCACCAGGTCCTTGATGCTGTTGATGCCCGAACCGTTGCGCGCAATCAAAGCTTCGGCATCGGCGATGTCGTCCAGAATCCAGAACAGCTTGAGGTCCTGGCCCTGACTGGCCGCAGCGGTGAAGGGGCTGGAGCCTGCTTCGCCAATTTGCACGCCGCCTGACGCCATGGCCTTGATCACGTCGCCGCCACCGCCAAACATGCGCCAGTTGATTTTGTAGCCAGTGGCTTTTTCCAGCTCGCCCGACTCCATCACGGTGCGCAAAGGCACCAGCATGTCCTGGTGGGCGAAAGTGACTTCCTTGGCCGCTTGCGCGTGGGCCAGGCCGCAGAGCATCAGCGACAAGCCCAGCGCGGGCGTGGCTGAAAGAAGGGATCGACGAGTTGTCATGTTGTGTCTCCTGATGGGTTTTTCAAACGTTTTTCGTCTGTGCAGACACCATGGCTGGCGTCTGCTGCATAGAAGTTTGGGGCCGCTGACGGGCAGACACTAGAGCCAGTTGATGACCATATTCAGTGCCAGTTGATGCTGGCTGGCCTCATGCTTTGTGTGGTCATGTCGAGCCTGAAAGTTCACCTTTTCACTCTGAAAACACAAGCATGCAGGACCAGGATGGCATCCTTCCCGCCAAGCGATGCCATGGCCCACGTCAGGGTTTTTCCGGGGCCGCAGAGGGCGGTGTTCTTCCCTGTAAGAGCCAGCCCTGCTGGCGATCGTGACGGTTGAGGTTTGCAGTTCAGGTGGCGCCCCACACCGTATCCATCCAGGAGGGCATGGCTTGGGTCTGTTGGGGTGTGCGCAGCGCAATCGTCAGCACGCGAGCTTGTGCGGGGGTGTGCCGGGCGCGTTGCACACTGGCGTGGCGGCCTGCGAACTGGATTTCTGACCAGCCGTGTTCATGGGTGCGCACCCAGCCTTTGAGGCGCATCACCCAAGCGGGTGTCTGCTGCAGTTGTTCGCGCAGCCAGGCGGTGTGAAACACCTGATCGGGGCTGCGGCTGTCGCTGGTGAACAGGCTGGCATGGTCTGCGCTGTGGTGGTGGCCGTGCCCATGATCGTGATCGTGATCGTGATCGTGATCGTGCGTGCAATGGTCGGTGCAAACGTGAGCAGGCTCGGCCTTTGAGGCCGCTGCCAGTGCAGGCTCCCAGTCGGTTTGCAGCAAGGCCAGGGGCAGCTGTCCGTGCTGGCAGGGCAGGCAGGGCACGGGCCCGACGGTCTCGTGCAGCCAGGTGGTGCAGGCCCGAATCTCGTCAGCGCTGCACAGATCGGTTTTGTTGAGCACCAGCAGGTCGGCGGCGCGCAGTTGGCGCAGCAGGCTGTCTTGCAACAAGGGATCGGCGGCGTGAGCACGCACGGCGGCGGCGTCCACGACCACCAGCACGCCATGCAGACTCAGGCGTTTGTCGGCCAGCGCGATCTGGGCAATCGGCCAGGGGTCGGAGACGCCGCTGGCTTCGATGACGATGGCGTCAAAGGGCTGCGGTTGGTCCAGCACCTGCAACAGCGCCTGGCTCAGGTCGCCGCCTATCTGGCAGCACACGCAGCCGTTGCTCAAAGCGATGGTGTCGCTGTTGCTTTCGCTCAGCAGTTCGGCGTCGATGTTGATGGCACCAAAGTCATTGACCAGCACGGCGATGCGCTGGCCCTGCGCTTGCTTTAACCAATGCACCAGCAAACTGGTTTTGCCTGCGCCCAAAAAGCCGCCAATCACAGTCAGGGGGATGCGGGGAGGTGGTGGGGTGTTGTGCATGGTGGGGGAAGTCGTAGGTCGGCAGCTTTAGCTCCGGCATGGGGCCTCCGGCGAAGGCTTCATGTCGGGGCTAAAGCCGCCGACCTGCGAACACTGGCCTGTGGGTTGGTTTCTTTGGGGTCAACAGATCAGGCCGCTTGCGATGGAAAAACCTGGCCGCCGAGCACCGTGCCCCAGACCCGGGCGTCTTTGAGCTTGTCGGCACCCAGGGTGAGGGGGTTGTCCAGCAGCACGCAAAAGTCCGCACGTTTGCCCACTTCGATGCTGCCGATTTCGTGGTCCATTTTCAGGGTCCAGGCGGCACCCAGGGTGATGGCGTGCAGGGCTTGCGGCACTGTGAGGCGTTCTTTTTCGCCCAGCACGCGGCCTTTGGGCGTGATGCGGTTGACGGCGCACCAGGCGGTGAACAGCGGGCCCAGCGGCGTGACCGGGGCGTCGGAGTGGATGGCCAGTGGCACTCCGGCGGCCAGGGCGCTGCCGCAGGCGTCGAGCCGGTGGGCGCGGTCGGGGCCCATGGTCATTTCGTAATGCTGGTCGCCCCAGTACCACAGGTGGTTGGCAAACAGGTTGACGCACAGGCCCAGGCTGGCCATGCGGCGGAACATGGGGGCGTCGACCATTTGCGCGTGTTGCAGGGTGTGGCGGTGGTCGGGGCGCGGGGCGCGGGCCAGCACGCGTTCCACCGCGTCAATGGCCGCCAGGCTGGCTTCATCGCCGTTGGTGTGCGTGTGGATGTGCAGGCCTGCGCGGTGGTAGATCTCGAAATCGGCCTCGTACTGGCTGGGCGCTGTGACCCAGATGCCGTTGGGGGCGCCGTTGAAGTGACCGGGCCAGCGCATGCGCGCCGAAAAGCCCTGGATGGAGCCGTCCAGCATCATCTTGACCAAGCCGTAGCGCAGCTTGTCGGTGTTGCGCTTTTTCATCTGGTTGACGTGCTCGGCGCCTTGTGTGGCACCGTGCGTGCCATGGAAGGCCTTGAAGGCCGGCAGGATGCGCACGCAGCATTCGTCCTTGGCGAGAGCTGACTCGAGCACCGAGCAGTCGGCTTCGCTCAGGGTGTTGACCAGGTCGGTGGCGGTGGTCACACCCTGCATCTTGGCCAGGCGTGCAAAGTTCATCATGCCGGTTTCGTCCATGGGCGACATGAGCCCGGCCGTGCCCACATGGCGCATGACCAGATGCATGGCGGCCGGTTCCTGCAACTCGCCGTTGGGGTGGCCTGCACGCGGGCCGTCCTTGAATTTGACAACGCCTTCGACTTCGATGTCTTCGTCAATGTCCGCAATGCGCAGCATGGGGCTGTTGACGTTCATCAGGTGGCCGTTGGCGTGCGCAATCACGATGGGGCGGGTGCTGCTGGCGCGGTCCAGGTGTTCCACCGTCATGCGCTCGCCGCCAAAATAAATCGGATCGAACCCCCAGGCCAGCAAGGGCTTGTCGGCCGGTTCGCCACTTTGCTGCATCTTGCGGTCGATTTCGATGAGGCGTTGCACCACCGCTTCCATGGAACGCAGGCCCTTGACGGTCTGACCCCAAGGGTTGAGCCGGTCAAACCAGCCCAGGTATTCCAGGTCCCACATGCCGCCTTCCTTGAGGTGGCAGTGGCCTTCGATCAGGCCCGGCATGAGCGTGCAGTCGGCAAATCGGGTGTCCAGCGTGTAGTCGCCCCACTGGGCCAGCTCGGCCAGATCGCCCACCCCCAGGATGCGGCCATCGCGGACGGCCACATGCGTGGCCGAGGCTTGCATGGGGTTCATGGTGATGATCTCTCGGGCCACAAAAATGGTGGTCTGTGGCTTCATGTTCTGGCTCATGGCAAGGCTCCTGAAATGTTGGGGTCGTCGATCCGCAATTCAGCTGATCGTGGGCAAGGGGTACAGCGGCTGACCGCTGTCGGACACGCGGTGGCAGGCCACATGGTGGCCGGGCAGCACTTCGCGCAGAGGAGGGGGCGCAGCGCGGCAGGCGTCTTCGGCAAAAGGGCAGCGGCTGGCGAAGCGGCAGCCGCTGGGCACATTGAGCGGGCTGGGTGGGTCGCCTTGCAGGCGGATGCGCAGCTTGCGTTTTTGCCCGCGTGCATCCATGGACGGGGCGGCTGACCACAGCGCCAGTGTGTAGGGGTGCAGGGGTTGGGTAAACAGGTCTTCGCGGGGCGCGCGTTCCACAAATTGCCCCAGGTACATGACGGCAATGTCATCGCACATGTGGCGGATCACGCCCAGGTCGTGCGAGATGAACAGGTAGGTCAGGCCCAGCTCTTTTTGCAGCCGCTGCATGAGGTTGAGGATCTGCGCCTGAATGGCCACGTCGAGCGCTGACACGGGTTCGTCACAGACCAGCAGTTCGGGCCGTCCAGCCAAGGCGCGCGCCAAGGCGATGCGCTGGCGCTGGCCGCCCGAAAACTGGTGCGGAAACAGCTGCATTTGCTCGGGCCGCAGACCGGCTTGCATAAACAGCGTGCGGGCCAGGTCGTCGCGCTCGGCGGGCGTGCCCACGTCCATCAAATCGAGTGCATCGCGAATGGCCTGACCGGCGCGCACCCGGGGGTTGAGCGAGGCAAAGGGGTCTTGAAACACCATCTGGAAGCGTTTGCGCTGCAGCCGCAGGGCTTCGCCTTGCAGTGTGCTGATCGGGGCTTCACCCAGCTGAATTTGGCCAGCGGTCACCGGCGCCAGGCGCATCACGGCCAGGGCGGTGGTGCTTTTGCCCGAGCCGCTTTCGCCGACGATGCCAAAGGTGCGGCCGCGTTCGATGTCAAAACTCACGCCGTCCACGGCCTTGAGCACGGTTTTGGGCTGGAGAAAACCGCTTTTGAGGGGGTAGTGCACGCGCAGGTCTCGCACCTGCAGCAAGGTGTCACTCATGAGGGTGTTCCTTCGGGGTAGAGCCAGCACATGACGCGGTGGCCGCTTTGCACCCAGGTGCTGGGGGGCACGCTGGTGCGGCAGCGCGGCTGCACCTGGCTGCAGCGCTCGGCAAAGGTGCAGCCGCCTTGGCGTTCCAGCAGCGAGGGCACGGTGCCAGGGATTTCCTGCAGGGGCTGACCGTGGCTTTGCGGGCTGCGGCCCGGGGCGCAGGCAATCAGGCCCTGGGTGTAGGGGTGGCAGGGGTGCGACAAGATGAGGTCGGTCGGCCCTTCTTCGACCATGCGGCCCGCATACATCACGGCCACGCGGTCGGTCATTTCGGCCACCGCGCCCATGTCGTGGGTGATCAAGAGCACAGCGGTGCCGGTGCGTTCGCGCATTTCGCTGATGAGGTCAAAAATCTGTGCCTGCACCGTCACGTCCAGCGCCGTGGTGGGTTCGTCGGCAATCAGCACATCGGGCTGGCAGGCCAGGGCCATGGCGATCATGACGCGCTGGCGCATGCCCCCCGAAAACTGGTGCGGGAACTGGTGCACACGGCGTATGGCGTCCGGTATGCCCACGGCTTCGAGCATCTCGATGGCCCGCGCCAAAGCGGCCCGGTCATCCAGACCCTGGTGCAAGCGCACCGATTCCATGATCTGCTCACCCACGCTGTAGGCGGGGTTCAAAGACGTCATCGGTTCCTGAAAAATCATCGAGATGCGGTTGCCGCGCACACGCCGCATCTGGGCTTCGGGCAGTTGCAACAAATCGTTGCCTTCAAACAGGATCTGGCCCGAGGTGATGCGCCCGGGCGGCTGCGGAATCAGGCGCATCAGGGCCAGGGCGGTGATGCTCTTGCCGCATCCCGATTCGCCCACCAGCCCCAGTGTTTCGCCACGGCGCAGCTGCAAGTCAATGTCTTCCAGCACATGGGCGGTGCCGCCGCGTGTCTGGAATTCCACGCCCAGCCCCCGGACTTGGAGCAAGGCGGCCTGGTCTGTAGTGGTGTCAGTCATAGGGGTACTTCGCTTTGTGCAGGCAGACCTGGCTTCAGCGCAAATGCATTTTGGGGTTGAGCGCGTCGTTCAGGCCATCGCCCACCAGACTGACCGACAGCACGGTGAGAAAGATCGCTGCACCGGGCAAACTGACGGCCCACCAGCACTCCAGAATGTGGCGGCGGTTGGCGCCAATCATCATGCCCCAGCTCATCACGTTGGGGTCAGAAAGACCCAGAAAGCTCAAGCCCGCCTCAAACAGGATGGCCACGCCCACCACCAAGGTGGCCGAGACGATGAGCGGTGCCATGGCGTTGGGCAGGATTTCGCGCCAGATCAGTCGCCAGTGGCCCGCGCCCATGGTGCGGGCAGCGTTCACATACTCCAGCCCGCGCAATCGGATGAACTCGGCCCGCGTCAGGCGCGCTGTGCCTGTCCAGCTGACCATGCCAATGGCGCAGATGACTACGCCCAGGCTGGGCTGAAACAGCGTGACCAGCACCATGGCAAACAGCAAGGCGGGCAGCACCTGAAACAGCTCGGTCAGGCGCGAAAGCAGGGCGTCGATCCAGCCGCCAAAGTACCCGGCCAGCGCGCCCACGCTGATGCCAATCAGCACCGTGATGGCCGCCGAGCTGACGCCCACCAGCAGCGTGGCGCGGCCACCGATCAGCATGCCCGCCACGATGTCGCGGCCCAGGTAGTCGCTGCCCAGCCAGTAACGGGTGTCGGTGAAGGGCTCGGTGAAAGGCGGTGCCACGATGCCAAAGGGCGCCACGCCATACCAGGCGGGGCCGACCAGCATGACAAGCATGATGAGCACCAGCAGCACCAGTCCGAGCATGGCCGCCTTGTTGCCGCAAAACACGCGCCAGGCCTCTCGCGAGGGCGAAAGCGCTGCCACAGGCTGGGCCGGGGTGGGGGACAGTTGTGCAGTCATGATTGGGCACGCAAGCGGGGATCAATCCAGCGGTAGCTCAAATCGGTGAGCAAGTTCGCCGTGATCACAAACAGGGAAGAAAAGGTCAGCACGCCCAGCAAGGTGGGGTAGTCGCGCCCGAGGATGGCGTCCAGCGCCAGGGTGCCCAGACCAGGCCAGGAAAACACGGTTTCCACCAGCACGGCGCCCGAGATCAGGTTGCCAAACTGCAGCCCAGCAATCGTGACGATGGGCATCAGGGCATTGCGCAGGGCATGCTTGAAGACCACCACCGCTTGGTGCAAGCCCTTGGCGCGGGCGGTGCGCACATAGTCCGAGCCCAGCACTTCGAGCATGCTGGCGCGCGCCAGCCGGCTGTACTGCGCCAAGTACACCAGGGTCAGGGTCAGGGCAGGCAAGACCAAGTGGTGCAGTGCGTCTTTGGCAGCTGCCCAGCCCGTGGCGCCGTAATTGCGCACGTCGTACATGCCTGCAATGGGCATCACCGGCCAGACTTTGCCAAACAGGATGACCAGCAAAATGCCGGTCCAGAACGCCGGCATGGCCAAGCCCGCGAGCGAAAAAATGGTCACCACAGCGCTGGAAAAACTTTTGGGCTTGAGTGATGCAAACACCCCCAGCAAGGTGCCAGCGACGATGGCCACGAGCAGTGCCGTCAGCACCAGCAAGATGGTGGGGCCGATGCGCTCGGCGATCAGGCTGCTCACGGGCTTGTTGTAGGTGTAGGACATGCCCAGGTCGCCACGCACGCTTTTGCCCAGGTAGGTGATGAATTGCTCGGGTAAAGGCTTGTCCAGGCCATAGGCTTTCTTGATGCTGTCGATCACGGCCTGGTCGCCACCGCCCATTTCACCGGCAATGACACTGGCAGGATCGCCCGGCGCGGCATGGATCAAGCTGAAGTTGATGGCCAGCACAGCCACCATGAGGCCAGCGGCCACAGCCAGGCGGCGAAGGACAGTCCAGAAAATAGTCAAGGTGGGGCTTTCAAACTATTCGCTCCTGCTGCACCGCCCGTGAGGGCGTGCAGCAGGGCGTGTGCACAAAAGACAAGCCGGGCGGCATCAGCCTTTGACGCTGGTGTCGTTGATGCCGTCCACCAGCCCCCAGATACCAGCTGGTCGGTTTTGCACCTTGGCGTTGAAGGCCATGTTGAAGTTGAATTCCAGCAAGAAGGCCACAGGGCATTCGTCCACGACGATTTTCTGCATTTGCGAGTACATGGCTTTGCGCTTGGCCAGGACCGGCTCCTTGCCAGCGGCGGCCAGCAACTCGTCCACCTTGGGGTTGCTGTAGTTTTGCGTGTTGGACCAGATGATGCCCGGCTTGATGTTGGAGCTCAGCCAGGTACGGTGCACACCGATCACCGGATCGCCCCAGTTCCAGACCGAGTCCACCGTCATGTCGAACTGGTGTGAGGACACGCGGCGTGCCCAAGTGGGGAAATCGGGCGAGTTGCGCACATTGACTTCAATGCCCACTTTGGCCAGCGCCACTTTGGCGTATTCCTGGATGACGTTCCCTTCGCTCATACCCGGGATGTAGTCCAGGTCCAGTGTCATGCGGTTGCCGTTGGCACCGGGTTTGTAGCCCGCATCGTCGAGCAGCTTGGTGGCCTTTTGCAAATTCAGGTCGAATTTTTCGACTTGAGCTTCATAAAAAGGGCTACCCGATGCAATGGGGCCGGTGGCGCGCCCATGCACCTTGCCCAGCAGGGTTTCGGTCAGGTATTTTTTGTCGAGGGCAAAGTTGATGGCCTGGCGCACCCGTTTGTCGCTGAGCTTGGGACTCTTGGTGTTGAAGGCCAGCCAGATCAGCGGGCCAATGGCCGGGGCCATTGAGGCGACTGTGACATTCGGGTTTTTCTTGGCACGAGCGATCAGACCGGCATCGGTCAGTTCGGCATGGATGTCGATTTCGCCGCGTTCAAAGGCCAGCATCATGCTCGAAGAGTCTTTGAACTCGCGCACGATGATGCGGTCCAGCTTGGGGGCGCCTTTCATGAAAAACTTGTCGAAGCGTTCCATCACGATGAATTCGCCCGGCTTGAATTCCACCAACTTGAAGGGGCCAGAGCCCACTGGGTTGGCGTTGCGGGGATGAATCTTCACGTCGGTGCCATCGCCAAAAATATGCTTGGGAATGATGGGGGTGAGCGATGTGGACATGGCCAGCAGCAGCGCCGGGTGGGGCTCTGAAAGGCGCACCACGGCGGTGTGCGGGTCGGAGATGGTGACCGCATTGACCGGGCCATACATGGTCTTGAAGGGGTGGTTGTCGCGGATGGTCTCGATCGAGAACTTGACGTCTTCGGCCGTGATGGGCTTGCCATCGTGGAAGACAGCGTCTTTGCGTAAGTACAGTGTGACGCTGCGGTTGTCGGGCGACAAGTCCCAGCGCTCGGCCAGGTAGGGCTGGGGTTTCCAGTTGGCATCCATGCGGATGGGCGAGGCAAACAGCTGGGCCGCAGGCATCATGGTGGCAATGCCGCTTTGCACAGCCGAATTCAGGTGGCGCGGTTTCTGGGTGGTGCCCATCACCACGACGCCACCCTTGGCCGCTTGGGCCAGCGCATGCAAGGGAATGCCCATGATGCTGGCCGCAGATCCTGCTGCTGCCAATTTAAGAAAGCCTCGTTTGCCCATGTCCTGCATCTTTGTACTCCTGATGGTTTAGATGATTCTCAAGCCTTGGAATCGACATCTTCATTCAATCAGAAACTTATCAAAATGCAAGTGCTTCAGAGAGGGCCACACAGGTAAAAGCATAGGGCCAGCACTATCGTTTTCACCTACTAAAGCTCTGCAGGTCGGCAGCTTCAGCTCCGACATGGGTGGTTTCTGTTCAGGCGCTTGTCGGGGCTGAAGCCGCCGACCTACAAATACCCTCCCTTAGGTTGGCAGCTTCAGCTGCGATGTTGCGGGCTTTGGCGCAGGTCCATGTCGAGGCTGAAGCCGCCGACTTGCAAGCCGCGCACAAAAAAGGGGAGCCTTTGGCTCCCCTCGGTGCAAACGCTCCGACGCGTTCACATCAGCAGGTGCTCACCCGCGTTGTCACCACCCAGCGTGACGTAATTCACCTTGCGGATGTCCATCAGCTTGGTGCCACCGGCGTAGCTGATCGAGCTTTGCACGTCCTGCTCCATCTCGATGAGCGTGTTGGCCAGCTTGCCCTTGATGGGCTCCAAAATGCGCTTGCCTTCCACGTGCTTGTACTCGCCCTTGTTGAAGTCTGACGCAGAGCCGTAGTATTCCTTGAACATCTCGCCATCGACCTCAACGGTCTTGCCGGGCGACTCTTCGTGACCCGCAAACAGCGAGCCGATCATGACCATGCTCGCACCAAAGCGGATGCTCTTGGCGATGTCACCGTGGCTGCGGATGCCGCCGTCGGCAATGATGGGCTTGGTCGCCACGCGGGCGCACCACTTGAGCGCCGACAACTGCCAGCCACCCGTGCCAAAACCCGTCTTGAGCTTGGTGATGCAGACCTTGCCGGGGCCCACGCCCACTTTGGTCGCGTCAGCGCCCCAGTTTTCAAGGTCGATCACGGCTTCGGGCGTGGCCACATTGCCTGCAATCACAAAGCTCTTGGGCAGCTTGGCCTTGATGTAGCCAATCATGTCGCGCACGCTGTCGGCGTGACCGTGGGCGATGTCGATGGTGATGTACTCGGGCACCAAGTTTTCGGCAGCCAGCTGGTCCACCGTGGCGCGGTCGGGGGCTTTGACGCCCAGCGAGATCGAGGCGTAAACACCTTTGGCGTGCATATCGCGCACGAACTGGACGTTGTCCAGGTCAAAGCGGTGCATGACGTAGAAGTAATCGTTTTGCGCCATCCACAGGCAGATGGACTCGTCCACCACCGTTTTCATGTTGGCAGGCACCACCGGCAGGCGGAACTTGCGGCCACCCAGCTCGACGCCCGCGTCGCACTCGGAACGGCTTTCCACGCGGCACTTGCGTGGCAAAAGCAGGATGTTGTCGTAATCAAAAATTTCCATGAGAAAACCAAGCTCCAAAAAAGGATTCGTTGAAAGAACGAGTGAGCGCTTGGCCTGGCCGGTCTTTTGGCCCTTGGGGTGAACCCGTTGCAGGTTCAGGGCAAAAAAAACCGGGCGCAAGAATCTTGGGCCCGGTGGCTGATTCTACTCGTTTCAGGGTTGTCTGAATTGACAACATGCCCGTGGAGAGTGAGAAACTTGAATCCCAAGCGAGCGGCTCAGTGGCGCTGTTTTTTTGAACCGGTGCAAGGCAAGAAATGGATTTATTTCAGCTGATAGGCCCAGTTGATGACTGGCGGCGTCAGGGGTTGGCTGAGTTCAGCGCTGCCATTGTTTTGAACCTGAACACTGCGGATGCTTTGTACCGTGGTGTTCAGCCCGGAAATCACACGCCCAAACACCGCATAGCCGCCTGAGCTGGTGTTCAATAAAGTGTTGTCCACGGTGTTGATGAAAAATTCGTGGGTGGCGCTGTTGAGCACACTGGTTCTGGCCATGGCGAGGGTGCCCACGGTGTTGCTCAGACCCGTCTTGTTGGTGGTTTCCAGTTCAATGGGGTCGTAAAGGGTGCCTTTTTTGGCGTTGGCAGAGCTGATGGGCACGCCCGTGAAACCGCCCCCCTGGATCATG
This sequence comes from Comamonadaceae bacterium PBBC1, assembly GCA_002256145.1. Lineage (GTDB taxonomy): Bacteria > Pseudomonadota > Gammaproteobacteria > Burkholderiales > Burkholderiaceae_C > Limnohabitans_A. Next base: position 324,951 of record NKIP01000002.1, on the reverse strand, counting down.
AAGTTGGAGATGACGCGGTGAAACACCGTTTGACTGAAATAACCGTCGTTGACGTATTTGAGAAAGTTGGCGCTGGTGATGGGCGCTTTGGAAGACTCCAGGGCCACGACCATTTCGCCCAAGCTGGTGGAGATGCAGACGGTGGGCAAGTTGACGGTTTGTGAGGCAGTTACCCCTTCATTGGAGCAGGCCCCCGCGACGCGGGTGAAGGCCGAACTGACGTTGTTGACGCTGTCTTTGGCCCATGCGAAATAAGGAGTTGGTGTGGCAGGGGTGGCCACACTTTGGCTGGCCGAGGCGGTGAAACAAGCGTCGCTGGCCAGAGGTGCCGTCGCATTGGTTTTCAAGCAATAGCCCGTGACCCGCAAATCGTCGTTGGCCGATACCGTGAGGGTGAGCTGCCCATTGCTGGGGGCCGAGACATTGATGGCCGAGATGATCGGTGCAGTCGTGTCGGTATAAAAAGGACCCTCCACCATGAACAGCGCGCTGACGTTGTTGGCCGCATCTTTGGCCCAGATGTACTGTTTGCTTTTGGCAGTGGGATCTGCAATGGCTTTGGAGGCGGAAGCCGTGAAGCAGCTGTTGGTGGCCGCCGGTGCAGACGATTCTGTTTTGAAGCAATAGGCGGTCACACCAACTGCATCGCTGGCCTCTGCCGTGAGGGTGACTTGACCATTGACAAGGGGGCCGATGCTGACCTTGGAGACAAGGGGGGACGTGGTGTCTGGCGCCGAACTGCCGCCACCGCATGCGGCCAAGAGCAAGAAAAAGGACGAGGCCAGGAGTGCAGATAAAAATTTCATTTTCAACACTTTAAGTTTAAAAATGTTGAAATTTTAACCCTTGATGGTGCTGCTTTGGATGCTCGGCGAGCACGATGCTGGGCGTGATGCCCGTCAGAGGACTTGGAGCGGGCGTTGTTAAGCCTTGGTGTCTGGCAGCAACGGTTTGGTGGCCAGCATGAACGACAGCGAACCCAGTGCCGCCAGCAAGGCCAGCAAAGAGAAGCCCATTTCGTAATTGCCCGTCAGGTCGGCCATCACGCCTGCGATCATGGGACCTGCAATTTGTCCCATGGCAATGATGGCGGCCGACAGGCCCAGGATCAGGCCAATCGCATTGCGCCCAAAGTAGTCGGCCCGAATGGCCTGCATGAACGGGCCGCGCAGACCCCAGGCAATGCCATGGAACACTCCAAAAGCCACCAGCATGGCCATGTGAGTGGCATAGGTCAGGCACAGCATGCCCGTGCCGTGCGCCAGCATGCACAGGGCGGCCACCTTTCTTTTCTCGAACCAGTCGCCCATACTGGCCCCCATCAGCACCCCAGCCAGTTGGCCAAATGTCATGATCAAAATCACCCAACTGGCCGTGGCCACCGAGTAACCCAGGCCCTCTTTCATGTGGGTGATGGCGTGCACATTGACGGCCGATACCACCAGCAGGGCCAGGCCGTGGCCAATGGCCAGCATCCAGAAGGCGCGGGTGCGCAAGGCCTGTGCCACGGTGAATTCCACCTGGGCAGGCGCTGCCTTGTGCCCTTCGCGTTGGGCAGCGGCGGCGTGCATGGCCGGGTCGATGCCATCGACATGGTCGCCGTGGTCTTCGGGGCGTCTGCGGATGATGCTGGCCATGGGCAAGCCTGTCAGCAAGACCAGCACCCCCGAACCGGCCGCCGTGGCACGCCAGCCCCAATGCTGCATGGACCAAGCCATCAGGGGCACCACCAGCCCGCCCATGGCCAGCCCCAAGCTCATGATGGACAAAGCGCGGGCGCGGAATTTTTCGAACCACTGCACCAGCGCCACCGACAGGGGAAAGTAGCCGCCCAAACTGGCGCCTATGGCCATGAGGATGGCACTGAGGTAAAAGGTGGTGACGCTGTTGACTTGACTGAGCAACAACAGGCCCGCACTGAACATGACCATGCCCACCCGGATCATTTTTTGCGGCCCAAAGCGGTCCATGACCCAGCCCAGAACCGGCCCGATGATGGCCGCTTCGACCGACTGCAAGGCCGCTGCGCCTGACAAAGTGGTTTTGCTCCAACCCATTTCGTCGGACAAGACGGCAATATAAAGACCCAGTGCTTGCGTGAGAAACGCAGCCAGCAAAAACTGGATGCCACAGGCCGCCCCAACCATGCGCCAGCCGTAAAAAAACTTCATGCCAGCTCCATCTTGTCGCCCCAGACCAGACGGCCAGTCGGTGGTGTCTGCGTGGTCTGGACGAGTGAGGACATGGAGGCTAGGTCAGGCGAGAAGTTCTTTGATGGCCTGCATGGTGACACTATCGGGCCGCGCCGAGTGTCCCAAAGCGGACGACCTCCAACCCCAATTCTTGATTTTTCGCACCCTCAGCATCGTCAATGAGAATGTGGCTGTCAAATTGCCTCAACGCTCGATGGTTTCAAATTTCATTTTTGCGCGGCGTACGCCATTCAGGGCTTGCCATGACACCATTGATAAAGGCACGTAACCACTCGTGATTCAGGGTGTCGCTCGATATCTGAATGGCGGTATTCAATTTGCCTTGAAGGCTCACTGTCAAATCAGTGATGTTGGTTAAGAAAATCACCGATATGTATTTTTCAGATGAATCAATAAAATTGTTTAAATCTAAAAGAATGGCAATTTGCTGGGCGACAGGCATATTGGTTTGGATGATCAGTACATCCGGTATCTTTTGTGAAAAGGACAAATAAGTTTCAGAAATTGATTTTTTTATATTAAATTCAATCACTTCTTGCCATTGAGTGACAATGCTTTTTAGTGTATTGAGCATCAATGCATCTTCAATCATGAAACTGATCGACAGTAGTGGTTTGGATTTTAAAGATGATTCAACTGGTTTTTTGAGTTTTCTTTGGTATTTTCGAATCGATTCCATGTCAATTCGACGATGCCCACCTTGGGTTTTCCAGCCAATTAATTCTTGCTTATCAACCAGAAGTTTAACTGAGGTAATCGATAAGCCAAGTATTTGAGAAGCTTTGCCAGTTCCAATCGTATAGCTTCTAATTTTTTGGTTGCCATTGTTTATAATTTCTTGATATTTGGTAATCAACATATTAATTGTCTTTCTATTTAATCTGATTTTTTAAATTTCAATGGGGTCAAAGCAATGGGTTCCCCGTACCCGTTCAACATCGGTACCTGCACGGCAAGGGTGTGCGGCCATTTATCATCTCCTCAGTACATCCAAGCTTTATGGCCTTTGGGAAACCAAGTCAAAATCAGCGAAACCAGGTACACTGAACTGATTACAAACAACAAGGCGAGCCAAGCTTGCATGGGGTTTTTGATGTAAGTAACTTTGTTCAGTTGCCGACAATGCGGGCACTTGACCAAGCGTTGTTTATCCAAAGTCCATGGTCTAAACACATTGGCCGTCTCACAATCTTTGTAAATATAATAATGACCAGGTTAATTATTTAATTTCACGATTGTCAGCTTTATAAATAAATAACCAGATTGATCAGCTGGGGATTCGATTAAATAATGATTGATGCCAATTGAAAAATCAATTTTATTTTTAATCAGTGTATTTGTCATGGCTAATCGAATAACTTTGGAAAAAATACTTACAATTTTCGGAATAAATTTTAAAATGGCAAATTCAATTAAATCATTTGAAATTTTTGTTTTCTTTCATTAGCTTGCAAGTCACATCTTGAGTTTGTCGCATCTTTTCTACTCTTCACAAGGCCACTCAGCCTCTGAGCAAGAAAGTTGTGTCTTTGGGTCAAGCAGCAGATGACGAACACAAGGCAACGCCCCACATCAATCTTTGTCTCGTCAATCGCAATGGGCGAGTGAGCGGGGAGACGCATTGCAGACATGATGCTTGCAAGCCACAGGGTTTAGAAATTTTCAGAGCCTTGGCTTCCAATTTCTTGCAGAGGCTTGCACGACGTTTCAACTAAGATAAAAAAATGTTAAAAACGTCGAAATTGTTTTTCGTGGCTTTCGCAATCTGGCTTTGCGCAGGGATTGCTGTTGCGAAAGACCTGGTGGTGGATCGCGCTACATTTGAAGACACCACGGGTTTGGTGGGTCTGTCTCACATCAAGGACGCCGAATTCATCCCAGCTTTGAAAGTCATCAACAAGGGCTACAGCCGTTCTGCTCTTTGGGTCCGGCTTTCGGTGGATGTTCCCGCAGATTCGGGTCCTTTGGCGGTGCGCATACGGCCAACACTGCTGGACAGTGCGACGCTTTACTACCCTGCCGCCGCAGGGGGGGAGCCTGAACTGGCCATCGACGTGAGTGCAAGGTCAGCGCAAAAAGACACCAGGATTGAACTCCCGCCAGGTTTGAACACCGTTTATCTGCGTGCCAAGTCCATGGGTGTTTTGCTGATCAAGACGGAAGTGCTGACTCACGACACGGCCATTGAGCAAGACCTTGAAGAGGCCTTGGAGTTGGGGGCTGTTTTGTCTATTTATTCGGTCATGTCCTTGGTCATGCTGGGGCTGGTCTGGATTCGCAGAGACAGCCTATCGGTGTTTATATTCATTCACCTGCTGGTTTGTGTGGCCTTGTATTTCTTGCTGTTTGGGTTTGTCGATCATTTGATCACGGTGGATTGGTTACACGGGAAAACAGCCACTCGACTGACCATCATCCTTAATATATTGAGCTTTCTCCTTTTCATGCAATCTGCACAGGGCCATTTCGGCTGGATGCGCTTGCAGCAATGGACACGCTTTGCTGCGGCAATTTTTGCGTGGGTGACGGTTTTATTTTTTGTGGCCGATCGCCATCTCGTCCTGAAATGGAGTGCCTTGTTTGGATCATTGATGATTCTTGTGCTGGTGAGTATTTTGTTTATCCGCACATTGGAGATCTACAGAAATAAAAGTATTTCGGTTCCCAGCCGTCTGATCACAGGTCTTCTGGCTGCATCGTTCTTTCTGTTTGTTTGCCGATCGATGCTGGAGGTACTGGGTGTCATCGAGGGTGGAGTCTTCTTGTTGAGGAGTCCGGCTTGGCGGGGAGTTTTTATTCCCTTGGCGATTCTTGGGATTCAGTGGCAAAACGACCGTTCACAATCTCAACAACTGGTGCAGCAGCAAATAGAAAAGGCCGTGTCTGAAGCACAGATGCAAGAGCAAAGCAAGCGCTTGACCACGCAAGCGCAGTTTTTGGCGATGTTGATGCATGAGGTTAAAACGCCGCTTTCCATCATTCAGTTTGCCGTTGCTTCGATGTTGCGCAACAGACCGCCCAGCAGTGCAGACGCACAACGCTTGGACAACATTGCTCGGGCAGCAGACGACTTGAACTTCATCATTGACCAATGCATGGAAGCCGAAAAAGTTGAACAAAGCGATGTTCCTGCCAAGAAGACACGGGTGTCGCTGAGCAGTTTGATCTCAGAGATGAAACAGATCCCAGGGTATGAGCGCGTCACATTGATCGGTTTTGACCGAATCATGGTTTTGACCGATTTTCAGTACGCCCGAATCATTCTGAGTAACCTGGTCACCAATGCGCTCAAGTATTCATGGCCTGAGAGTTCGGTGCAATTGACGGTTGAGCCCGTTCATCTGGGCAGCACTTCTGGAATGAACTTGAGGGTCTCCAACACCATTGGCAGCGCGGGTCGACCCGATCCACTTCAGGTGTTTACCCGCTACTACCGAGCCGAAGGTGCCAAAAAACAAATGGGTGCAGGCTTGGGCCTCTGGCTGGCCCATCAACTGGCCACCAAACTGGGTACCGAGTTGCGCTGCACCTGTGATGATGAATGGGTGCATTTTGAATTCACGTTGGAACGGTCATGATGTCATCCACCCAAGCAAAACCGGCTGTACTGCTGGTTGAAGACAATTACCGACTGAGCGAAGAGCTCAAGCTTTACCTGAGTGAGGAAGGCTTTGATGTGCGGTGTGCAGATTGCGGCGAGGCGATGGATCAGGCGCTCAAAAAACGCACCGCCGATGTTTTGATTCTGGATCTGAACTTGCCCGAAGAAGATGGCATCAGCATTGTCAAGCGCATTCGCACCAGTTTGCCTGCGGTGCGCATTTTGATATTGACGGCACGCACCATGAGCTCGGACAAAGTGATGGGCTATGAAAGCGGTGCCGACGTTTACATGACCAAGCCGGCCAGACCCGCCGAGCTGGCCGCAGCGCTCAGGAATTTGTATGGCCGAATGGCACCCACGCCAGCGCAAGATCGGTGGGTTTTGAACACGAAGATGATGACGCTTCAATTCAACAAATTGCCCCCCATTGCCTTGACGTACATGGAAAACGAGATTTTGAAGATTTTGGCGCTGAACCAAGGCAGTGTTCACAGCGAAACCATCCAAACTTTGCTGCTCGAAGATGGCTTGGACGGCGAGGAAGGCAGCGCCAGATTCAAGTTCCGCTTGGAGGTCTTGATCAGCCGTTTGCGTGCCAAGCTCAAGCCGCACATTGGTGAAATCAATCCCATCAAGTCTGTGCGCGGCAAGGGTTACCAAATCAGCTTTGAGCTGCAAATTCAGTGAACTGGGATTGATCTGTTGAACAGTCTTTGCAAGATGGGGTGAGGATGGGAGCGGTATCTACAATCTCCCCCTATGCTGTCAGACACCTCCCCGAACACTTCTTCCCCCTTGCTCGCCCAGCTCAACGATGAGCAATACCGTGCCGTGGCCTTGCCACCCGAGCACGCGCTGATTTTGGCGGGGGCCGGTTCGGGCAAGACGCGCGTGCTGACCACGCGCATCGCCTGGCTTTTGCAGACTTCTCAGGTCTCGCCCGGCGGCATTTTGGCGGTGACCTTCACCAACAAGGCCGCCAAAGAGATGAAGCTGCGCCTGCAGTCCATGCTGCCGGTCAATGTGAACGCGATGTGGATTGGCACCTTCCACGGCCTGTGCAACCGGTTTTTGCGGGCGCATTACCAGTTGGCGGGCTTGCCGCAGACGTTTCAGATCTTGGACACACAAGACCAGCTGTCGGCCGTCAAGCGCCTGTGCAAGCAGTTCAATGTGGACGAAGACCGCTTCCCGCCCAAGCAGGTGCAGTATTTCATTTCGGGTTGCAAAGAGGACGGCCAGCGCCCGAATGACGTCCCGGTGCGCGACGACGAGACCCGCCGCAAGGTGGAGCTGTACCAGCTGTACGAAGAGCAATGCCAGCGGGAGGGCGTGGTGGATTTTGGCGAGCTGATGCTGCGCTCGTATGAGTTGCTGCGTGACAACGTGCATGTGCGCGAGCATTACCGCCGCCGTTTTCGCCACATCTTGGTGGATGAGTTTCAGGACACCAACAAGCTGCAATACGCCTGGCTCAAACAGCTCGCCGGCTTGCCGGGCGAGGGGGGCGAATGTGCCATCTTGGCCGTGGGCGACGACGACCAGAGCATTTACGCCTTCCGGGGAGCCCGCGTGGGCAACATGGCCGACTTTGTGCGCGAGTTCCAGGTCAAGCACCAGATCAAGCTGGAGCAGAACTACCGCAGCTACAGCAACATCCTCGATTCGGCCAACCATCTGATCAGCCACAACAAGACCCGGCTGGGCAAAACCCTGCGAACAGACCAAGGCGCAGGCGAGCCGGTGCGGGTGGTGGAGTCACCGTCTGACTTTGCCGAGGCGCAGTGGCTGGTGGAAGAGCTGCGCCAGTTGGTCAAGCAAGACGGTTTTGAGCGCAAGGAAGTGGCGCTGCTGTACCGCAGCAACGCCCAAAGCCGGGTGCTGGAGACCGCGCTGTTCAATGCCGGTTTCCCTTACAGGGTGTATGGCGGTTTGCGCTTTTTTGAGCGGGCCGAGATCAAGCACGCGCTGGCCTATTTGCGCCTGATGGAGAACCCCAACGACGACACCAGCTTTTTGCGGGTGGTCAACTTTCCGCCGCGTGGCATCGGGGCGCGCAGTGTGGAACAGCTGCAAGACGCAGCTCGCGCCGCAGGCTGTTCGCTGCACGACGCGGTGAGTGCCACCACCGGCAAGGCCGGGGCCAATCTGGCGGCCTTTGTGGCCATGGTCGATGTGCTGCGCGAGCAGACTGAAGGGCTCACGCTGCGCGAGATCATCGACTTGGTGCTGGACAAGACCGGCTTGGTCAACCACTACCGCGCCGAAAAAGAAGGCGCGGACCGGGTGGAGAACTTGGAAGAACTGGTCAACGCCGCCGAGAGCTTTGTGACCCAAGAGGGCTTTGGCCGCAGTGCGGTGGCTTTGCCACAAGGCTTGTCGCAAAGCCCCGCCAGTCAGGGATTGAGTGGCAATGCGCCAGCAGCGACGGACGAATTCATTGAAGACGGTGTGATCATGAGCCCCTTGGCGGCCTTTCTCACCCATGCGTCGCTTGAAGCGGGCGACAACCAAGCGCAAGCGGGCGAAGACGCGGTGCAGCTGATGACCGTGCACGCCAGCAAGGGCCTGGAGTTTGACGCGGTGTTCATCACCGGTCTGGAAGAAGGCCTGTTTCCCCATGAAAACGCCATGAACGACTTTGACGGCCTCGAAGAAGAGCGCCGCCTGATGTATGTGGCCATCACCCGTGCCCGCAAGCGCCTGTACCTGAGCCATTCGCAAACCCGCATGCTGCATGGGCAGACCCGCTACAACCTCAAAAGCCGGTTTCTGGAGGAGTTGCCTGAAGAGTGCCTGAAGTGGGTGACCCCCAAAAATGGCGGCTTCTCTAACCTGGGCAGCGCGGGGGGCGGAGGTTCTGGCACCTCGGGCGGCGGCTGGCCACAAACCCCGGCTTTTAACCGCCACGCCCGGCCGGCCTGGGGCCAAAGCAGCTTGAGCACCGAAACCTACAAAAGCCCCCCCGTTCCGGTGCAAAAAGCCGCACCCGAGCATGGCATCGTGGCGGGTAAAAATGTGTTCCACACCAAGTTCGGCGAGGGCAAGGTCTTGGCTGTGGAGGGGGTGGGTGTCGATGCCCGTGCCCAGGTCAACTTTCCACGCCATGGTGTGAAATGGCTGGCGCTGAGCGTGGCCAAACTCACGGTGGTGTGAGCCGATGCCCGGTGCTGTCCGAGGGCCTGTGGGGTTCCAGGACGCGACTTTTTGTTGAAACTCAAGGACAAAGACAACGATGACAAAACATTTGGATTTGGGCTGTGGTTTAAAACCGCGCAACCCCTACGGTGCCGATGCAACTTACGGATGCGATGTGCGCGACATCGATTTGGCGGTGGAAAAAATTGGCTTTGATTACAAGCGTGTCAATTTGGTGGTGGAGCCCATTCCCTACCCTGACAATTTTTTTGACTCGGTCTCGGCCTTTGATTTTCTGGAGCACATTCCCAGGCAAATGGTCTTGCCCAATGGCGAGGTGAGCAACCCCTTCATCAACATCATGAGCGAGATTCACCGGGTGCTGGTGCCGGGTGGGCGTTTGTTGGCCTTCACGCCCGCCTACCCCAGAGTGGAAGCCTTCACCGACCCCACCCATGTGAACTTCATCACCGATCAAACACACGAGTACTTTGTGGGGCCCCAGCCCAGCGGGGCCATGTACGGTTTTAAGGGGGCTTTTGAGGTCTTGCAAGTGCGTTGGGAAGCCCCTGCCAATGTTTATGATTTGAACCAACCGTCTTGGCGCAAAACCCTGCGACGCTGGCACCGTGATCTGTTGCGTGGCGGCATGGCCCATGTGCTTTGGGAATTCGCAGCGATTCAAAAATAGGCCCTGTTGGCCTCATTGAGGCCCCAGGCAGTTCAAGCTTTATTCACATTCAAACCAGAGAATTTTCATGAAAATCACCAAAGACACCGTTGTCACCATGCACCACAAAGTGGTGAACGCTCAGGGCCAATTGCTCGACAAGACACAAGAGCCCACGGCTTACCTGCATGGCGGGTATGACAACACTTTTCCCAAAATAGAAGAAGCACTCGAAGGCCAGGAAGTGGGTTTCACCACCACCCTCAAGCTGGCCCCGGCCGACGCCTTTGGCGAGCGTGACGAGAGCCTGGTTCAGACCATTCCCAAGACCGAATTTCCACCGGGTGTGAAAGTGGGTGGGCAATTGCGCGGCCGCACAGCCGATGGGCACGAACAAGTTTTTAACGTGCTGAAGATCAAGGGTGACAAGGTCATTCTGGACGGCAACCACCCCTGGGCGGGGCAGCACCTGACCTTGACCTTGACCGTTCAGGAAGTGCGGGCCGCTTCAGCCGAAGAGATCACCCACCGTCACGCGCACGGTGCGCACGGCCACCACCACTGATTACTCGGGTGCTGCAGGTGGGCGGCTGGACTCGTCAACCGCTTCGGTTGAAAAGCAATCGCGCACCGAAAACAGCATCGATGTGAAGAACATGGCCGCCACCATCAAGGCCATGGGCATGAACACCGCCATCATCAATTGAGGGTCACCCAGCAAACTGGTGATCAGCAATGAGAGCGTGCCTGCAGCCATGAAGACCGCAAACCAAACCAAGACATAGACGGCAAAGGCTTTCAGATTGCGCCAGCAGGCCATCAGGCTGAAAAAGAGGCTTTTGCCGGCTGGCATGCCATACCAGTGCACCAAAGCCGGGGCATGCCAGAACATCATCGACAAAGGCAGGTACAGCAGCATCGAGACCCACAAGGCCGCTTGAAACGAGTCTGTGGACACCACTTCAGGCGTCATGGGGGCCCCGCCAAAATACACCTTGGCAAAGGTTCCGCCGTCCACCAGTGTGGACACCAGCATGACGGCCAGAAAAATCAAGGCATACCAACCCCCCAGATGGAACATGGTTTTGCGGTGCGCTCCTGCCTTGAAGGCTGAAAACAACACTGAGGGCATGGGGAACTTGCCTTCGCTGGCGATTTGGGTGGCGGCCATCATGCCCAAGGTCAAGGCCGGCAAAACCACCAAAGCCAAGGCACCGCCAATGAACGGCACAACCGACACCAGGGACACGGTGGCCATGAAAATGAAAAACAGCCCGGACATGGCCAAAGGTTGACGCCAAAAGGTGCGCATGCCTTGGCGTGCCCATTTGAGGCCAGCACCCGCGGGGACGATGTTCAGTTTCATGGTGTTAAAAAAAGGCCGAGGCCAAAACAGGTTGTTGAATGCGGCCCCGCAGTACCCGCTCGAAATGTGTGGGGTCGTGCGGTTTGAGCATGGACGCTTCGCGGGGGAGATGGTAGTCCCACAGGCGTGAAATCCAAAAGCGCAAAGCCCCTGCACGCAAAAGGGCAGGCAGCAAGTCCCTCTCAGCGGCGCTCAGGGGCCGCACTTGGTTGTAGGCCTGCAGCATGGCTTGGGCGCGGTGGGCATCGTGCTCACCACTGGGCAAGTCGATGCACCAGTCGTTCAAGCAAACGGACAAGTCAAACAACCAGGTGTCCACGCCTGCGAAGTAAAAATCAAAAAAACCGGTCAGCTGCTCCCCGTCGAACATGACGTTGTCCCGGAACAGGTCGGCATGCACGGGGCCACGGGGCAGGGCGGCGTAGGCTGCACTTTCGGAAATGTGGTTTTGATACGCCAACTCGCTGCGCAGCAAAGCGGCCTGCGATTCGTCCATATAAGGCAAGACCACGGGCACGGTCTCATTCCACCAGGGCAGGCCACGCAAATTGGGTTGGCTGCGGTTGAAATCGGCTCCCGCCAGGTGCATGCGTGCCAACATGTCGCCCACGGCGGCGCAATGCACGGCTTGGGGTTGCAACTGGCTTTTGCCCGCCAATTTGTTCACCACGGCAGCGGGTTTGCCTTTCAGCGTGAAGAGGATGTCGCCGTCGCGGTTGGCTGCGGGGTCGGGCACCGGAATGCCCCGACTGGCCAAATGCTTCATCAGGTACAGATAAAAAGGCAGTTGTTCGTGCGTCAGGCGCTCAAACAAAGTCAGCACGTACTCGCCCTGTGCGGTGGTGGCGAAATAGTTGGTGTTTTCAATCCCCCCCTCAATGCCACGCAAAGCGGTCAAAGGACCGAGGTTCAGGGACTTCATCAGGACATTGGCCTGGGCTTTGGTGACTTCGGTGAATACCGCCATGGTTGCAATCGGTGGGCCTGTAGGCTGGCCGGAAGGTGGATGAAAGCGGTGATTGTAGGCGGGGGCAGGCAGGCGCTTTTGCAGGCCAGGGCGGTCCTTGGTGTTTGCAGCAGGCACAAAATTCAAGCGACTGGCCCGGCAAGTCCGCACAGGGGTGGGGTGTGAGCGTGTTAAGTTCTCAAACTTCATGCCCAACGTCAACAGGAGTGACCCATGTCTGACCAACCGTCCGACCGAACGATTCACCTTCATCGGGTGCTCAAAACCACACCCGAGAAGGCTTACCGCGCCTTTGTCGAAGCCGATGCGGTCAGCAAATGGCTTCCGCCCTTTGGTTTCACCTGCAAGGTGCACCACATGGAGCCGCGTGTGGGCGGAACGTTTCGCATGTCGTTTCACAATTTTTCGACAGGCGACGGTCATTCGTTTGGGGGCGAGTACCTCGAATTGGTCCCCCACGAACTGATCCGCTACACAGACCAGTTTGATGACCCGGGCCTGCCCGGCGTGCTGGAGGTGACCGTGCGCCTCAAGCCTGTGCTGTGCGGCACCGAGCTGAGCCTCTCGCAATCGGGCATTCCGGACATGATTCCTCTGGAGATGTGTGTTCTGGGCTGGCAGGAGTCGCTGGCGCAGCTGGCCCATTTGGTGGAGCCCGACATTCCAGGCTGATCAGCGGCTTTGGCCCGCAGCGGCCAGCTGCAGTTGGGTGGGTCCGTGCACAATCGGGGGATGAGCGAAAACACCCCTGACACTGCCCCAGCCACTGCCCCCACGCCCCCGAGCTTGCTGCTCGTCGATGGCTCCAGCTACCTGTACCGCGCCTTTCATGCCATGCCCGATCTGCGGGCCGTGCCCGGCGACCCGACGAGTGCCGCCACGGGCGCCATTCGCGGCATGATCAACATGATGGAGCGCCTGCGCAAGGACGTGCCCACCGTCTATGCCGCCTGTGTGTTCGACGCCAAAGGCCCGACTTTTCGCGATGAGCTGTACCCCGAATACAAAGCCAACCGCAGCCCCATGCCCGATGACTTGCGCAGCCAAATCGAGCCCATCCATGAGCTGGTGCGCCTGATGGGCTGGACGGTGCTGGACGTGCCGGGCGTGGAAGCCGACGACGTGATCGCCACCTTGGCCCATGTGGCCGCGCAGCAAGGCATCACCGTGACGGTGTCGAGCGGCGACAAGGACCTGAGCCAGCTGGTCAACGAGCACATCACCATCATCGACACCATGAACGGCAAGGTGCGCGATGTGGCGGGTGTGACGGCCGAGTTTGGTGTGCCGCCGTCGCTGATGATCGATTACCAGACCCTGGTGGGCGACACGGTGGACAACGTGCCGGGTGTGGCCAAGGTCGGCCCCAAGACGGCGGCCAAGTGGCTGATGGAATACGGCTCGCTGGACAATTTGATGGTGCACGCCCACGAGATCAAAGGTGTGGCAGGCGAGAACCTGCGCCAGGCGGTGGACTGGCTGCCCAAGGGCCGCGCCCTGGTGTCCATGAAAACCGATTGCGACCTGAACGGCTGGGTGCCCGATTTGCCCTCGCTGGCCAGCTTGCACCTGCACGAGCCCGACAAAGACAAGCTGCTGAATTTTTACCAGACCTATGGCTTCAAGGGGCTGGTGCAGTCGCTGGGTGGGGTCGTGCCTGCGCCCACTCCCAAAGCCAAAACCGCCAAGCCCAAAGACACGGGCACTGGGGATTTGTTTGGATCGGCAGCTGACGACGAGCCAGCAGCAGCCCCCGAGCTCGACACCGCCGCCAGCTCGGTGCAAGGCGAGTTGAAATACGACACGGTGCTCGACTGGGTCGCATTCGACACTTGGTTGGCCCGCATCGAACAAGCGCCGCTCACCGCCATCGACACCGAAACCAGCTCGCTCGACGCCATGCGTGCCGAGATCGTGGGCATTTCGCTGAGCGTCACACCCGGCGAGGCGGCCTACATTCCGCTGGCCCACAACGGCCCGGGTGCGCCCGAGCAGCTGCCACTGGCCGAGGTGCTGGCCAAGCTCAAGCCCTGGCTGGAAAACCCGACCCGCCACAAGCTGGGCCAGAACATCAAATACGACCGCCATGTGTTTGCCAACCATGGCATCGAGGTGCAGGGCTACGCGCACGACACCATGCTGCAAAGCTATGTGCTCGAAGTGCACAAACCGCACGGCCTGTCCAGCCTGGCCGAGCGCCATGTGGGTCGCAAGGGTGTGACCTACGAAGACCTGTGCGGCAAAGGTGCCCACCAGATCCCGTTTGCGCAGGTGGATGTGGACAAAGCCGCGCATTACTCATGCGAAGACTCGGACCAGTGCCTGGACGTGCATTTGGCGCTGTGGCCGCAGATCGAGGCGCATGCGGGTCTCAAGTACGTGTACGACCTGGAAATCGCCACCAGCGAAGCGCTCTACCGCATCGAGCGCAACGGCGTGTTGATCGATGCGCCCACGCTGGCCGCACAAAGCCAGGCGCTGGGCGAGCGCATTGTGCAGCTCGAAACCGAGGCCTATGAAATCGCAGGCCAGCCCTTTAACCTGTCCAGCCCCAAGCAGTTGGGCGAGATCTTTTTTGACAAGCTGGGCTTGCCCGTCATCAAGAAAACCGCCACCGGAGCCCGCAGCACCGACGAAGAAGTGCTGGAAAAACTGGCCGAGGACTACCCGCTGCCTGCCCGCATCCTGGAGCACCGCAGCCTGTCTAAGCTGAAGGGCACTTACACCGACAAGCTGGCGCAGCTGGCTTTGCCCCGCACGGGCCGGGTGCACACGCATTACGCGCAGGCCGTGGCCGTGACGGGCCGTTTGTCGAGCAACGAGCCCAACCTGCAAAACATCCCGGTGCGCACCGCCGAAGGGCGCAAAGTGCGTGAGGCTTTTGTGGCCCCCGCAGGCTGCGTGATCGCGAGTGCTGATTACAGCCAGATCGAGCTGCGCATCATGGCGCATCTGAGCGACGACGCGGCCTTGCTCAAGGCCTTTCACGACGGGCTAGACGTGCACAAAGCCACGGCGGCCGAGGTGTTTGGCGGAACGCCCGACACCGTGACCAGCGAGCAGCGCCGTTACGCCAAGACCATCAACTTCGGACTGATTTACGGCATGAGCGCCTTTGGTCTGGCCAAGGCTTTGGGCATCGACAACACCGCCGCCAAAAACTACATCACCCGCTACTTTGAGCGTTTTGCCGGGGTCAAGCACTACATGGACGCCACCCGCGAGCAGGCCAAGGCGCTGGGCTATGTCGAGACCGTATTTGGCCGCCGCTTGGTGCTGCCCGAGATCAACAGCCCCAACGGCCCGCGCCGCGCCGGGGCTGAGCGTGCCGCCATCAACGCGCCCATGCAGGGCACAGCGGCCGATTTGATCAAGCTGAGCATGGTCGCCGTGCAAAAGGCGCTGGATGAACAAGGCAAGGCGACCAAGGTCATCATGCAGGTGCACGACGAATTGGTGTTTGAGGTGCCCGAGTCAGAAGTCGAGTGGGTGCGCACCGAGGTGCCGCGCATCATGGCGGGTGTGGCCGACCTGAAAGTGCCCCTGCTGGCCGAAGTGGGCTTTGGGCCCAATTGGGAGCAGGCGCATTGATGTGGTGAATGGGCCTGTTGACAAGGATGTGCTCCACGCCCTTTGACAAGGGGTGGGGTTTCGTCAGGGAGAGAGCGGCCTTTGTCTTTGAGGAAGCCCACCCTGTGGGTGATTGGGGCATGTCTCAGGCACCAAACCATCGCGCACAGGGGGTACCTTTACGAAGTCTGGGTCGGTTCTTGCCAAGGTATGTGCTTGTGCATGATGGCTTCAAACAGCGCAGAGCCTTCAAACGTAGCCAGCCAAGCGGCCAAGGCTGACCAAGGCTGTGTCGCAAACCAGGCCGGATCGGTGTGGGCGTATTGGCGCACAAAGGGGGCCAGGGCGGCATCGGCCAGACCAAAGTGCTCGCCAGCCAGAAAAGGCTGGGCGTCAAGCATCGCATCCAGCGTGTGCAGCCAAAGCGCCGCCGCATCACGGTCGGCCGCGCCGTTGTGCAAGCCTGAGCGGTTGGGGTATTTGTAGCGGTCCAGTTGCTGTTTGAAGGGGCCATCGTTGTGAGCGATCAGCGTCTGGGCGTTGGCCATGGCTTGACCCGCGTCCGGCAGCCAGCCCAAGGTGTCGCTGTGGCGCAGAGCCCAAATCATGATGTCCAGGCTTTGATCCAGCACTTGTCCGCCACTTGCGTCAGGCAGCCACAGCACCGGCACTGTGCCTTTGGGCGACAAGGTCAGCATGTGAGCCGGTTTGTTCTTGAGCACCACTTCACAGTGGTCGTGCGCGACGCCGCTGACGTGCAGGGCCAGTCGGGCCCGCATGGCGTAAGGGCAGCGGCGAAAAGAATACAGGACGGGCAGCAGGGCAGATGGGCGCATGACGGCAGTGTAAATGCCCGTTTCGATCGCTTGCGCCGCAGCTTCGCCGTCCATCGCCGCGGCCCCAACCGCCTCTGTGCAAGTCCTCAAGGTCTGTGCCAAGATACCGCCCTTTATGGCTCGAATGAGGAGACATCCCTTGAACAACAACCTGATTGAAGACACACAAGCCTTGCTGGGCGGACACTTGGGAGACGCCGTGGCCACTCGCCGCACGGCTTTGAAAGCGGCTTTGGGCGTGGGCTACGCCGCCGCTGCCGTGCCGATCATGGCGCAAACAGCCATCAAAACCCCTGTCACGGGCCTGGTTTCGGGGGAGGTGACCATCGAGGTGAATGGGTTCAAGATGCCTGCCTATCGCAGTGCGCCTGCGGGCAAGACCGGTTTGCCGGTGGTGTTGGTGATCTCCGAAATTTTTGGGGTTCACGAGTACATTGCCGACGTCACGCGCCGCTTGGCCCAAGCTGGTTACTTGGCCATTGCGCCTGAGTTGTTTGTGCGCCAGGGCGACCCCAATGAATATGGCGAAATCGCCAAGCTGCAAGCCGAAATCATCTCCAAAGTGCCCGACGCGCAGGTCATGGGTGACCTGGACGCCTGCGTGGCCTGGGCAGCGGCCAACGGGGGCAACACCGACAAACTGGCCATCACCGGCTTTTGCTGGGGCGGTCGCATCACCTGGCTGTATGCGGCGCACCAGCCCAAGCTCAAGGCGGGCGTGGCATGGTATGGCCGCCTGGTGGGCAATGCCACGGCGCAAACGCCCGCTCACCCGCTGGCTTTGGTGGGCAGCCTCAAGGCCCCGGTGTTGGGTTTGTACGGGGCGGCCGACACGGGCATCCCCCTTGACACGGTGGATAAGATGAAAGCGGAACTGGCTCAGGGGCCCGCAGCGGCCAAAGCCAGTGAGTTTGTGGTTTATCCTGAGGCTCCGCACGCTTTTCATGCCGACTACCGGGGCAGCTACCGCAAAGGGCCCGCTGAAGACGGCTGGCAGCGTTTGCTGGGCTGGCTCAAACGCCATGGCGTGGCCTGATTTTTTGAACGCAGAGACCGCCCTTCGGGGCGGTTTCTAATGGGGTGCAGGGCACCTCGGGAAACATGATGACTTTATTGGCAATTTTGTTGGGCACTTTGGTGGCGGGCATTGGCAGCGTCTGGGTGGCGGCTTGGCTCAGTTTTGGCATTTTGAGCCGCTACACCCAGCACATGCTGAGTCTGGCCGCAGGGGCCTTGATGGCCACTTCGTTTTTGCACCTCTTGCCCGAGGCCTTCGAGAGTGAGGCTGGGGCGCACGAGCTGTTTTTGACCTTGTTGGTGGGCTTGGTCTTTTTCTTTTTGCTCGACAAGGCCGAACTTTGGCACCACGGACATGAACATGGCCACGACCATGGACACGGTCATGGGCACGACCATGTGCACCACGCTGACCATGCCCATGCGCACAGCGCTCATGCCGACCAAGAGCCGCCTCGCGGGCAGTGGGCGGTGTTGGCAGGCGACAGCGTGCATTGTTTTGGTGACGGCATCCTGATCGCCTCGGCCTTCATGGCCGACATGCGTTTGGGCGTGATTGCCGCGCTGGCCGTGCTGGCCCACGAAATTCCTCACCACATGGGCGATTTGGCCGTTTTGCGCCAAGGCAGCAGCAGCCGCCAAGCGGCCATCCTCAAGGTCTCGATGGCCGGGGCCATCACCGCTTTGGGCGGTGCCGTGGGCTATGTGTTGGTCGATGCCCTGCACGACTGGCTGCCGTATTTTCTGGTGGTGGCCAGCAGCAGTTTTGTTTATGTGGCGTTGGCCGACCTGATCCCCCAACTGCAAAAACGCCTGTCTGCTCGCGAGACGGCCGCCCAGATCATTTGGCTGGGCTTGGGTATTGGCATGGTGGTGCTGGTCAGTGCTTTAGCGGGGCATCAGCACTGACTGGCGTCTTAGCCTTTGGCGCAGGGCAGGCCGGGCGTTCGGCACCATTCGCTCCAGCTGCCCGCATACAGGGCAGTAGGGCCAAATCCGGCCAATTCCATCGCGAACAAATTGGGCACGGCGGTCACGCCGCTGCCGCAGTGGTGCACCACGGTGCTGGCCGGACGGCCCGCCAGCACTTGGTCCCACTCGGCTTTGAGCAAGTCAGGGTTTTTGAAGCGCCCATCGTCAGTGAAGTTCTCGGTGAATGGGCGGTTCAGCGCTCCGGAAATGTGGCCCGCCACCGGGTCCAGCGGCTCCACCTCACCCCGGTAACGCGCACCTGCGCGTGCATCCACCACGGTTTGGGTGTCTTGACCCAAGGCGGTTGACACAGTTTCGGTCAGCACCAGTTGGCGCAGGGGGGCATTCAAGTTGAATTGCACGGGGGTGGCTGGGGCTGTGGCTACTGGACCTGAGTCCAGCGCACCGCCAGCATTTTTCCAGGCTTGCAAGCCGCCGTCGAGGATGGCCACCGCGTCGTGCCCCAACCACTTGAGCATCCACCACAGCCGACCGCAGTACTGGCTTTTGTTTCGGTCGTACACCACGATTTGCATGCCATTGTGAATGCCCAGACTGCCCAGCCATTGCGCCACGATCTCGCGCTGCGGCAAGGGGTGGCGACCGCCATTGACAGCTTGACCCGGTGTGTGTGTGCTCAGGTCCTTGTCCAGGTGGGCTGGCCAGGCACCTGCGATGCGTTCGCTGTCAAAAAAACCATCGGCCAGCTCGGGCTTCATCAAATCAAAGCTGCAGTCGAGCACGGCGCAGGGACTTCCTTGCGCTTGCAGTTGTTGCAGTTCGGTGGCGGTGATCAACAAGGTGTGCATGAAAGTTCAGTCTCCGTTGGGGGTTGTCAATCCGGTGTGCGGGGCAGGGCCCGGTTGCGCAAAATGGTGGATGCGATGCCGCTGGCCATGATCAAGGCCATGCCCAGCCAGCCCATCAGGGCGATTTGGTCACCAAACAGCAGCAGGCCAAACAAGGCACCAAACACGATGCCCGAGTATTGCAAATTGGCCACCACCATCGTGGAGCCCCTGCTGTAGGCTTTGGTCATGCACAGCTGCCCCAATGCGGCCAGCACCCCCACAGGCAGCAGCCACAAGACGCTGGGCCAAAGCCAAGTGCTCATGCCGGTGATCAGCATCAAGGCGGCCCCGACCACGGTGGTGCCCACTGAGAAATAAAACACGGTACGGGCTTCGGGCTCATGCAGTCGCCCCAGTGCAGCCACCTGGATATAGGCCAGGGCGGCAATCAGACCCGACAAGAGACCGACCACACCGGCCACCCACTGGTCCTGTTCGATGGTGGGGCGCAACAGCAAGACAACGCCTCCAAAACCGGCCAACACCGCCAAAACAATCGGGACTTGGCGGCGGATTTCACGCAGTTTCCCGCTCAGCAAGGTGCCACCCACCAAAAAAACCGCTACCCACACACCACTCATGTAGTTCAGGGTCATGGCGGTGGACAGCGGCAAATGGCCCAGCGCGTAAAACCAAGCCGCCAAGGACGTCACGCCCACCACCGAGCGCCAGACGTGCATCATCGGGATAGGGGTTCGCAAAGTGATGCCTTGCATGCGGCAGATCCAAGCCATGAAGACCACGCCAATCAGGCCCCGGAAAAAAACCAGTTCAAAGGTGTGGAAGTGTGCCGACGCATATTTGATGCAAACCCCCATCATTGAAAAAAACAACGACGCCAGGATCATCCAGGAGGCTTGCATCGGCGCTTTCAGCTCAAAGCGTGCTCATTTGACGGCGATACCACTCGTGAAAGTGTTGCATGCCGTCTTCCATGGGGCTTTGGTAAGGGCCCACTTCGTTGTCGCCGCGTGCCAGCAGGGCTTTGCGGCCCGCGTCCATGCGCTCTGCAATCTCATCGTCCTCAATGCAGGTTTCCATGTAAGCCGCTTGCTGGGCTTCGACAAATTCACGCTCAAAGGCGACGATTTCTTCGGGGTAGTAGAACTCGACCATGTTCAGCGTCTTGCTGGGGCTGACCGGGTGCAAGGTGGACACGGTGAGCACATGCGGGTACCACTCGACCATGATGTGCGGGTAATACGTCAGCCAGATGGCACCTCGCTCGGGCAGTTGGCCGTTGCGGTAGTGGAGCAACACCTCATGCCACTTTTTGTAAGCGTCTGAGCCAGGCTGGCCAAAACCACCCGACACGCCCACGGTCTGCACCGAATAGTGTTCCTTGAACTCCCAGCTCAGGTCGTCGCAGGTGACGAACTGGCCCAGCCCCGGGTGGAAGGGGCCGACATGGTAGTCCTCTAAATAAACCTCGATGAAGGTTTTCCAGTTGTAGTTGCACTCGTGCAGCTCGACCCGGTCGAGTGCGTAGCCTTCAAAGTTCAGTTGTGCTCTGGGGCCCATGCCGGCCAAATCGGCAGCGATGTCGCGGCCGTTGTCCTCGAACAAGAGGCCATTCCATTCTTGCAACTTGTAGTTGTTCAAATTGAGGCAGGGGTCGTGCCCAAAATGGGGCGCACCCAGCAACTCGCCTTTGGGCGAATACGTCCAGCGGTGCAGCGGGCAGACAATGTTGCCGCCTGCGCTGCCTTTTTGCTGGGTCTGCAGGTTGCCCCGACCGTTGAGCATGATGGCTTGGCGGTGCCTGCACACATTGGAGACCAGCTCGACCCCGCCTTGGGCGTTGCGCACCAAAGCGCGACCTTGGGCCTCGTGGGGCAGGGCGTAATAGTCACCCACATGGGGCACGGCCAGTTGGTGACCCACATAGCGTGGGCCTTGCTGGAAGAGGGTTTTCAATTCGCGCTGAAACAGCGCCTCATCGAAATAAGTTGAAACTGGTAGTTGGCTTGCGGCCTGCTGCAGTTGAAGACTTAAATCAGACATGGGTGACCTGACCTAGAGACTCCCCCTATGAAGGGGCAGGGACAAAGCGCTGAATTCAAGGAAAACGGCGCAAAAAAATGACAGGAAAATCCTGCCGATGAAGCCCGATTCTACCCCGGGGGGTCTGCGCTGCTGTGCATCAGGACACAGGCCGTGAAAATTCCGGTCTTTGTTCCCCTGAGCGACAGCACCCATCGCCCATTTTTGTCTTATGGGCTTGACATGGGTCACTGTCAGCTCCACCAAGGCTTAAGGCCTAAAATCGGGTTTTTTGCCGGAATACCCTCATGCCCAAGGCTGCCAAACCCGACCCCGCCGATACGGATGCGGTCAACCTGCCTGCGAATTACGAAGCAGCTTTGTCGGAGCTGGAGTTGCTGGTTGGCCAGTTGGAGTCTGGGCAAATGCCTTTGGACCAGCTGTTGACAGGCTACCAGCGCGGCGCGGTATTGTTGGCCTATTGCCGCGACAAACTCAAAGCCGTGGAAGACCAAATCCAGGTGCTGGACGGTGGACAACTCAAACCCTGGAGTGGCGCATGAGCCTGGACCTGAAAGCCTGGATGCAAGCGCATCTGGAACGAGTGGAGTCGGCTTTGTCGACCGGCATGGTGGCCCAGTCACCCGCTGCTTTGGGTCAGGCCATGCGCTACGCTGTGCTGGACGGCGGCAAGCGCCTGCGCCCCTTGTTGGTGCTGGCCACCGCCGAGGCGGTGGGTGATGACGTGAGCAGTCCGGCTGCGCTCAATGCCGCCTGCGCCATCGAGTTGATCCACGCCTATTCTTTGGTGCACGACGACATGCCCTGCATGGACAACGATGTGCTGCGGCGCGGCAAACCCACGGTGCATGTGCAGTTTGGGCAGGCGCAAGCCCTGTTGGCGGGTGACGCCTTGCAAACCCTGGCTTTCGAATTTTTGACCCCGCTGGACGGCCGTGTGCTTGCGGCGGTGCAAGCGGCCTGTGTGGCTTTGTTGGCCCGAGCTTCGGGCTACCAAGGCATGGCTGGGGGCCAGGCGATTGACCTGGCCAGTGTGGGCCAACGCCTGAGCGAAGACGAGTTGCGCCAGATGCACCGCCTCAAAACCGGGGCGCTGCTGCTGTGCAGCGTGCAGATGGGGGCGGCTTGTGTGCCTGGCGTATCCGACTCGGTTCAGGCCGCTTTGTGTCGTTTTGGCGAGGCCTTGGGCCTGGCCTTTCAGGTGGTGGACGATGTGCTCGATGTGACGGCAGATTCGGCCACCTTGGGCAAAACTGCAGGCAAAGACGAAGCTGCCGACAAACCCACGTATGTGGCCCTCATGGGCTTGGAGGGTGCCAAAGCCTTTGCCGATGCACTTGCCGCACAGGCCACCCAAGCCTTGACCGACACGGGCTTGCCTGAAGTTCGTTTGGCCGCTTTACGCGCCTTGACCGCCATGGTGGTAGAAAGAAACAACTGACATGTCCGATTTGCTCAAAAACATCGACACCCCGGCCGATCTGCGCCGCTTGCAGCGCACCGACTTGCCCCAGTTGGCCGACGAACTGCGCCACTGCGTGCTCGACAACGTGTCCAAAACCGGCGGGCACCTCAGCTCCAACCTGGGCACGGTGGAGTTGACGGTGGCTTTGCACTATGTCTTCAACACCCCCGAAGACCGCATCGTCTGGGACGTGGGGCACCAAACCTACCCGCACAAAATCCTCACGGGCCGACGCGATCGCATGCCCACGTTGCGTCAGTTTGGTGGCCTGTCGGGTTTTCCGCGCCGTGACGAGAGCGAATACGACACCTTTGGCACCGCGCACTCGTCCACCAGCATTTCGGCCGCTTTGGGCATGGCCGTGGCGGCCCGCCAAAAAGGCGAGTCTCGCCATTCGATTGCCGTGATTGGCGACGGGGCCATGACCGCAGGCATGGCCTTTGAGGCGCTGAACAACGCGGGCGTCGAAGAATGCAAGCTGCTGGTGATCCTGAACGACAACGACATGTCGATCAGCCCACCCGTGGGGGCGCTCAACCGCTACCTGGCGCAACTGATGAGCGGGCGTTTTTATTCGGCGGCCAAGGCCGGGGCCAAGAATGTGCTTAAAAACGCACCGCCCCTGTTTGAGCTGGCCAAGCGCCTGGAAGAGCATGCCAAGGGCATGGTCGTGCCCGCCACGCTGTTCGAGAAATTCGGCTTCAACTACATCGGCCCGATTGATGGGCACGACTTGGAGTCGCTGATTCCGACGCTGGAAAACATCAAGCACCTGGACGGCCCGCAGTTTTTGCATGTGGTGACCAAAAAGGGCCAAGGTTATGAAAAGGCCGAGGCCGACCCGGTGGCCTACCACGGCCCCGGCAAGTTCGACCCGAATGTGGGCCTGGTGCCTGCGGCCACACCTTCTAAAACCACTTTCACCCAGGTGTTTGGCCAGTGGCTGTGCGACATGGCCGAAAAAGACATGCGGCTGGTCGGCATCACCCCCGCCATGCGCGAGGGCTCGGGCATGGTGGCCTTTCACCAGCGCTTTCCCAAACGCTATTACGACGTGGGCATTGCCGAGCAGCACGCCGTGACTTTTGCTGCGGGCATGGCCTGCGAAGGCCTCAAGCCTGTGGTGGCCATTTACTCCACATTCTTGCAACGCGGCTACGACCAGCTGATTCACGACGTGGCGCTGCAAAACCTGCCGGTGGTGTTCGCCTTGGACCGCGCGGGCCTGGTGGGTGCCGACGGGGCCACCCACGCGGGGGCTTACGACATCGCCTACATCCGCTGCATCCCTAACATGAGCCTGGCCTGCCCGGCCGATGAGCGCGAATGCCGCCAGCTGCTGAGCACGGCTTATGCACAAAACCACCCGGTGGCGGTGCGCTACCCGCGCGGCGCAGGTGTGGGCACCGAGCCCGGGCGCGACTTGGACACCCTGCCTTTTGGCAAAGGCGAAGTGCGCCGCCAAGGCGAAAAGCTGGCCATCTTGGCCTTCGGCACCTTGTTGACCCCGGCTCTGCAGGCCGCTGAAAAGCTCAATGCCACGGTGGTCAACATGCGTTGGGTCAAACCACTGGATGTGGCGTTGTTGGCCCAAATTGCCCAAAGCCACGAACGTTTGGTGACGGTGGAGGAGGGCTGCATCATGGGTGGCGCTGGCAGTGCTGTGGCCGAGGCCCTGCAGACCTTGCAGATCACCCGGCCCGTTTTGCACCTGGGCTTGCCCGACGTGTTCATTGAGCACGGCGACCCGGCCAAACTGCTGGCCCTGCAGGGCTTGGACGCGCAGGGTATGGAAAAGTCCATTCAGCAGCGTTGGCCTGAGCTGATGGGGCCCGCCGGAGCAGGGGTGTTGGAGCCTGCCGGAAGCCGAGCATGAAATTTTTTCAATGCTGCATCGAAGGGTAAACCCGGCCTGTTTGGTGGTGTGTAGGTTTTTACAATATCAAACGACGCAACTGTCAGCGCTCGGTAGACTCGGGCGTGTTTCTCATCTTTTAAGGAGTCCATTCATGGATCGTCGTTCCATTCTGAAAAATGCAGGCATTGCGGGTGTTTTGGCCGCTGGTGTTGCACCTGCCGTTCACGCCCAAGCTGCCATCCGCTGGCGTCTGGCTTCGAGCTTCCCCAAGTCCTTGGACACCTTGTTTGGTGGTTCAGACCTGTTTGCCAAGAAGGTCAAGGAAATGAGTGGCGGCAAGTTCGAGATCACCACCCATGCCGCAGGTGAACTCATGCCTCCTTTCGGTGTCCTCGATGGCGTGCAAAATGGCACCGTGGAGTGCGCTCACACCGCCCCTTACTATTTCTTCGGCAAGGACGAAACCTTTGCCCTGGATTGCGCGATTCCGTTCGGCCTGAACAGCCGCCAGATGACCGCCTGGATGGTGCATGGCAATGGCATGAAGCTGATGCGCGAGCACTATGCCAAGTACAACATCGTCAACTTCATGTTGGGCAACACCGGCACACAAATGGGTGGCTGGTTCCGCAAGGAAATCAAAACTTCCGCCGACATGAAAGGCCTGAAATTCCGCGTGGGCGGTTTCGCTGGCAAAGTGCTCGAGCGCATGGGCGTGGTGCCCCAGAACATTCCCGCTGGCGAGATTTACCAGTCGCTGGAAAAAGGCACCATCGATGCCGCCGAGTGGATTGGCCCACACGACGACCTGAAGTTGGGTCTGAACAAAGTGGCACCGTTCTACTACTACCCAGGCTGGTGGGAAGGTGGTCCTCAGCTGACGCTGATGGTCAACCAAAAAGCCTACGATGCGCTGTCACCCGAAAACAAGGCCATCATCGAAGCCGCTTCTGCCTTGGCGCACGTTGACATTCAGGCCAAGTACGATGCCTCTAATCCAGTGGCGCTCAAGCAGCTGGCTGCACAAAAGACCAAAGTCCTGCCCTTCCCCAAAGAAATGATGGACGTGGCCTTCAAGCACTCTCAGGCCATCTATGCAGAACTGAATGACAAGAACCCGAACTGGAAGAAAGTCTTCGCTGACTATTCCAAGTTCCGTGCTGACCAGAACTGGTGGTTCCGCTTTGGTGAAGCCCGTTTCGACAGCTTTATGCAAGCCCAAAAGCTCTGATCGAATTCTGACTGCTTTTGATCAACCCGCCGTGCGCAAGCCCGGCGGGTTTTTTTAATGGTGCGCCCGGCATGGGCGCACTCCTGGAGGTGCAAGTCCCGCTGCGAGCTGGTCACAGTGAGCTTGAGTGTTGCGCAACTGCGTGAGGGCGACCGAGCGTGGGAAGGAAGCGTGGAGCGTAAATCGTGAGCCGATGAACATGAACCGCATAGAAGGCGTTGCCAAGCAGGGCGAGCAGGCCCATTACTGCAAAGCTCTTGTGACCAAGGCGAGGTGGCGTAGATGGGGCGGTTGTGCGATGAAGGTGTGCGACCCTTACCTGGGGAGATCTCGCTTTGTGCCTGAAAGGGCGACGGCTTAGCCGGAGCGAGAAGTCAGCAGAGGTCGTAGCGGCAGTGCGAGGCCCACAAGGTCGGACAGAGAACGTGAAGGACCGAACGAGAGTGAGAGTCTGAGGACGTGCAAAGCATGCAAGGCCATGCGTCAGATGCTGGGGTGACCTGGGCGGGTGGGCGTAGCGTACGGTGAAGCCGGACGTGATCCCATCAGCGACGAAGCTGGAGGTACGTTGCATGAGCACCCAGACACGGGGATGGACGGGTTCAAGGATGGGCACAGGTGGCTCACTGAGGACCTGCCCATGAACCTCAAGCTCTCGAACCGCCAGGTGCGGACCCGCATGCCGGGTGGTGTGGCAGGGGTGCCTCCTACCGGAGGCCCCCTATGCCGATCTGCAGTTCTAGCTTGGTGTAGGCCGCACCATGAAAAAAGCCCACCGTTGAGGGTGGGCTTGGATCAAAGGGTTTGATCAGGTCAGGGCTTCTTGGTTTCCTGTTGCAAATCTTTCATCGGATCGTCCATGTCACGCATGGGATCAGCGGCGTCTTGCATGTCTTCAGCCGGAGCAGCTTCCATTTGCACGTTGCTGATATCCACAGGTCCGGTCTGGTCCAGACCACCCGAGACGATTTCGGGGAAGGCGATGATCAGACCGACCATGATGATCTGAATGACCACGAAAGGCACGGCACCCCAATAAATTTGCATGGTGGTGACAGGCTGAATCTCTTTCTTGGTGGTTTTGTCCAAGTAGGCCTTCACAGGGGCCACGCTGCGCAGGTAAAACAGTGCGAAACCAAAAGGTGGGTGCATGAAGGAGGTTTGCATGTTCACACCCAGCAGCACACCGAACCAGATCAGGTCAATGCCCAGTTTTTCTGCCACCGGGGCCAGCAAAGGCACCACGATAAAGGACAACTCGAAGAAGTCCAGGAAGAACGCCAGCAAGAAAATCATCACGTTGACCGCGATCAGGAAGCCCAGTTGTCCCCCCGGCAGGTTGCCCAGCAGGTGTTCAACCCAGATGGGGCCGTCGACGCCCTGGAAGACCAGGCTGAAGACCGTCGAGCCAATCAAGATGAAGACCACAAAGCAAGACAGTTTGGTGGTGGAGTTCAGAGCTTGTTTGAGCAGTGCCATGTCCAGACGCTTGCGCGACATGGCCATGATGAAGGCACCCAGCGCGCCCATGGCGCCGCCTTCGGTTGGGGTGGCAATGCCCAAGAAGATGGTGCCGAGCACCAAAAAAATCAGCAGCAAAGGTGGAATCAGCACAAACGTCACGCGTTCGGCCATGCGCGAGAGCAGGCCGAGGCGGCTGACTTTGTTGATCACGGCAATGACGAACGCCAGCATCACACCTGCACACATCGACACAACAATGGTCTCGTCAGTGGCCACCATGGTCACTTCTTCGCCCTTCCACCAGGTCAGGACTTCGGCATAGTGTTGACCGAGGTAGACCGCCACAGCTGTGGAGGCGATGGTCAGCAGCAGCAAAGACAGCAGGCCGCTTTTACCATTGTCTTCGCGTATGGTACGGGCCTCCGCAGGCAGAGCAGGCACCCAGGTGGGCTTGAAAATGGCCACCAGAACCACATAGCCGACGTACATCCCGGTCAGGATAAAGCCGGGGATGAAAGCACCCTTGTACATTTCGCCCACACTGCGACCCAACTGGTCAGCCAAAATGATCAGGACCAGCGAAGGTGGAATGATTTGCGCCAATGTGCCGGAGGCGGCAATCACGCCCGAGGCGATGCGCCTGTCATAACCGTAGCGCAGCATGATGGGCAGGGAGATCAGGCCCATCGAGATGACCGAGGCAGCAACGACCCCGGTCGTGGCGGCCAGCAAGGCCCCCACAAAAATCACTGCAAAGGCCAGACCCCCGCGGATAGGGCCAAACAACTGGCCAATCGTGTCCAACAGGTCTTCGGCCATGCCACTGCGTTCCAGAATCAGGCCCATGAGCGTGAAGAACGGAATGGCCAGCAATGTATCGTTTTGCATGATGCCGAAAATGCGCAGCGGCAGCGCCTGCATCAGGCTTTCTGGCAATACGCCCAGTTCGATGCCAATGAAGCCAAAGAACAGGCCGCAGGCACCCAGGCTGAAAGCGACTGGGAAGCCCATGAGCAAAAAGACGATCAACCCCAGAAACATGATCGGGGCGAGGTTGTGTATCAGGAATTCCATGATGGGTGTGTCCTTATGTCAGCTGGCTTTGGTTTCGGCCAATTTTCGAATGGCTTCAGCCAGCTCTTCTTCTGCAGTTTTGTCCACTTTTTTCACCGTGGGGTCTTCGATCAGCCCTTTCAGGAATGCCACACGTTTGATCAGTTCGGACAAGCCCTGCAGCAGCAGCAAGCCAAAACCCAGTGGGATCATGGCATACACGGGCCAGCGGATCAGTCCACCGGCGTTGGAGGACATCTCACCACTGATCAAGCCCTTGTAAAAGAAGGGAATGCCGTACCACAGGATGGCCAGGCACATGGGGATGAGGAAAGCAATAAAGCCAAAGATGTCAATCTTGATCTGGGTGGCTTTGCTGAAGCGACTGGACACCACATCGATCTTGACGTGCTCGTTATTCAGCAAGGTGTAACCCGCAGCGATCAGGAAGGATGCGGCAAACAAATACCACTGCACTTCCAAATAGGCGTTGGAGCCGGTGTTGAAAATTTTGCGAACCAGGGCGTTGATGCTGCTGATCAAAGTGGAGGCCAGAATCAGCCAGATCACGTACTTTCCGATCCAGGTGCTGATGCGGTCCATCAGATTTGAGAATTTGAGCAGGGCTCCCATAGGGGTCTCCAAGGTAAAGGATGCCGGATTTTACGTGCCCTGACACTCCGGTTCTGCAATCCGGGTTGGCAGACCTTGTTGATATTTTTGGCAAATCCTTGAAGAGCTTTCACGTTTCAGGCGAGGTTTGCCTGAACAGATCCCCGCATCATCGCCACCATGGCAGTATTTTTTTCAGAGACTGGACCTGTCCACTCTCGGAGGTGGCTTGGTAACCCGTGAGCGCACTGAGTTGGCTTTGCCATACTTTGGATTGCAATATGCGCATCAGTTGCATCAGTGCAGGCGTCTCCAAAGCGCTTTTCAAGCACACCAACCAGTATTGTTCTTGCGCCAAGGGGATGAATTCCAGCCCATGCTGGCGGGCTGCTGATGCAATCCCCAAGCCGACATCGACCTGGCCTGAGGCAATTTGCGTAGCTACAGCGGCGTGGGAGGGTTCTTCGTGTTGGTAGCCCAGCAAGGATTCAGTGGGCAGTTGCGCTTGTTGCAGCCAATGGTCCAGCAAAAGTCGGGTGCCCGTGCCCAAACTGCGGTTGACCATGCGTACGCCGTGTTGAGCGAGGTCGGCAATCGACCGTATTTGGCGCGGGTTGCCAGCTTGAACCATCAGCCCTTGCTCTCGAAGTGCAAAACCAATCAATTTGTGTTGCCCGGTTTTGAGCAGTGGGCGGTAGGTGCGTGCGATCAGGGAGTCGGCCGCGGGCTGTGCCGGGGCGTGAAAACCCGCCACGGTGCAGCGGCCTTCGTTCAGGGCACGTATGGCGTCCACGCTGCCGCAAAAGCGGATGTCCAAGTGCAGTGCTTGTTGGGCGGTTTGCTGCTGTAGCTGTACCAGCGCATCGTCGTGGCTGGCGTACACCGTCAGCAGGTGGCTTTCGGGGTCGAAAGCCACAGAAAAGGTTTTTTCCAGTTCAGCATGCAAGGCGCTGATCTGGGGTGCAAGTCTGGCTTGCGCCTGCCGTTCGGCCCACAGCAGCTTGTCGGCAAATTCGCTCAACCGGGCCGCCTGGCCTTTTTCCCACAGGATCAGCGGCTGCTCCAGGGCATGCTCCCAGCGCTTGAGTTCACCCCAGACGTGGCGGTAAGACAGCTGCAGCGACTTGGCCGCAGCGGCAATCGAGCCGGCTTCGCGCACGGCTTGCAGCATGTCCATCAGCGGGTTGCGCAGCGGGCTGGTCTGGTGGCGAGGAGCGCCGTTGCCGTGATGCGGCGTCCAGCTGTAGGAAAGGTTGATGTGTTGCACAAGCAGGAGTTTGCCTCAACTCTTGTGGGGCTTTGCAAGGAGGCTGGTGCAACCTATGCAAATGAATTCATAGCGGACATCCCTTAGCAGTTTCGCTGGTTTCGTCCGGTAGCATCGGCCACAACTTTATGAACACCTTCTCCGACAGCATCGGCGCTGCGCTCACCCTCATCGCTTCCCTGGATCCTGCACTCTGGACCGTGGTGATGCGCTCTTTGGCCGTCAGTGCCATGGCCTGTTTGCTGGCTTATGGCATGGGCGTGGTGCTGGGTGCTTGGCTGGCGGTGTCGCGTTTTCAGGGGCGTGGCGCAGTGCTGGTGGGTTTGAATACCTTGCTGGCGCTGCCTTCGGTCGTGGTGGGATTGGTGGTGTATTTGCTGTTGTCGCGCACCGGCCCTTTGGGTTTTCTGGGGTGGCTGTTCAGCTTCAAGGCCATGGTGATCGCGCAGGTGATTCTGGTGGTGCCGGTGGTGACCGCACTCACACGGCAGGTGGTCGAAGACGTGGAGCGTCAGCACGGCGAGCAGTGGGCTTCGCTGGGCGCAGGCCCCTGGTTGCGGGGCATCTTGCTGGCTTGGGACGAGCGCTTGGCTTTGCTCACGATCGGGGTGGCGGCTTTCGGGCGGGCCATTTCCGAAGTCGGCGCGGTGATGATCGTGGGCGGCAACATCGACGGCTTCACCCGTGTCATGACCACCGCGATTGCGCTGGAAACCAGCAAGGGCGATTTGCCGCTGGCCTTGGGCTTGGGCATCGTGCTGTTGGCGGTGGTCTTGTTGCTCAATGCGGCGGTGGCCGGTTTGCGCCGCTGGGGCGAAAAACGCCAGGGCAGCCAGGTCGCTGCGCCCAAAGGTTGGGTCGCGTGATGGCATCGGCCGTGGTTCAACTGCGTGAAGTGTCGGTCCGCTTGGGGCCGGTGGAAGCCCTCAAGCGGGTCAACCTGGGCATTCAGCCGGGCGAGCGCGTCGCCTTGGTCGGCGCCAACGGTTCGGGCAAAAGCACCTTGCTGCGCACGGTGCATGGTTTGCTGGCACCGGTTCAGGGCACAGTCGATCGTCACCCGAAGTTGCGGCAGGCCATGCTGTTCCAAAGGCCGCACTTGCTGCGCATGTCGGCTTTGAACAACGTGGCGCTGGGTTTGTGGCTCGATCGTTCACAAGGTTTGAACTGGGCGCAATCCCAAGCGCGGGCCAGCGGGGCCTTGCAGCGCGTGGGCTTGAGTGCCGTGGCGCAGCAGGGTGGGCGGCAGCTGTCGGGCGGTCAGCAGCAGCGCCTGGCCATGGCCCGTGCTTGGGTGCGCCAGCCCGATGTCTTGCTGCTCGATGAGCCCACGGCCAGTCTGGATCCCCACGCCAAGCGCGAGGTCGAAGCACTCATGGCCGACTTTGCTGCAGGCCCAAGCCCCGAGCAGCCGCTGACCCTGATCTGGGCCAGCCACAACCTGGGTCAGGTCAAGCGCCTGGCCACCCGCGTCATTTATCTGGAGTTCGGGCAAGTGATGGCCGACTTGCCTGTCGCCGATTTTTTCAACCCCGCCGTGCTGGCCCAATGCAGCCCGGCAGCCCATGCTTTTGTTCAAGGAGAACTTTCATGACCTTCCCCTCATCCCTGACCCGTCGCGCTCTGGTGTGTGCGGTGTTGGCCACCACCTCGGTGTGGGCACAAGCCCAGTCCATCGTGATGTCGTCCACCACCTCTACCGAGCAATCGGGCTTGTTTGCGCACCTCTTGCCCGCCTTCAAAAAAGCCAGTGGGCTGGATGTGAAGGTGGTGGCCTTGGGCACGGGCCAGGCGCTGGACATGGCGCGGCGCGGTGATGCCGATGTGGTGTTTGTGCACGACCAAGTGGCCGAAGAGAAATTTGTGGCCGATGGCTTTGGCATCAAGCGCTTGCCTGTGATGTACAACGACTTTGTGCTGATCGGCCCAAAGGCTGACCCAGCAGCGACCAAAGGCAAAGACATTGTGGCGGCCTTGGCCAAGTTGTCGGCAGGCAATGCAGCCTTTGTCTCGCGCGGTGACAAGAGCGGCACACATGCGGCCGAGCTGCGTTTTTGGAAGATGGCCAACTTGAGCGAGAAAAAAGGCGGTGGCTACAAGGAGTGTGGCTGCGGCATGGGCCCGGCTTTGAACATTGCGGCGTCTTCGGGGGCCTATGTGTTGGCCGACCGCGCTACTTGGCTGAACTTCAAAAATCGTGCTGACCTGGCCATTTTGGTGGAAGGTGATCAACGTCTGTTCAACCAATACGGCGTGATGGTGGTCAACCCCGCCAAACATGCGCATGTCAAGCAGGCCGATGCGCAAAAGTTTGTGGACTGGATCACCTCGGCCGCAGGTCAGGGCGTGATTGCCGACTACAAAATCGGCGGCGAGCAGCTGTTTTTCCCGAACGCTACGCGTTGAGTGACTCGCGGGCTGGGGCGATCTTCAAGCCTTGCCGCTGCCCAGTTTGCGGTACACCGTGGCGCGGCTGATGCCCAAGGCACGGGCCGCTTCGGCCACATTGCCTCGTGCCTGTTTGACGGCCTCTCGGATCATCTCGGTTTGTGCGTCTTTCAGGCCTTTGGGTGCCTGGGCCATGGCCACAATTGGGAGCTCGGGTGGCGCGGCGTGGGCCCCATGGCCCGAGGGTGCCGCGTGAAAAGCCTGCGCCGAAGACCCTGCCAGCCAAGCCTGCGTTTGCAAGCGCAGCCCTGACCACAGGGGCAACTCTTGGGTCTGCGCTGTGCCTTTGCTGTTTCGCCGGGCCGCGTCGAACAGGTTTTCCCAGGCAGAGGCAAACACATCGCTGGCGTGCAAAGACTCCCCTTGCGGGGTGGGCGACAAAGACAACATTTGCCGGGCGGTTGGGTTGGCACCCAAGATGTGGCCGTTCGGGCCCAAGGTGATCAAGCCGTCGCTGTCGTCGCCGGCTTGGTTGCCGGGCCAGTTCAGGCGCAGCACCAGCGCGTGTCCGGTGGACAGCAGCCAGCTGTTTTCGATGCTGCGGGCCGAGCGCCTCACCAAATGTTTCAGGGCCGGGCGTTCGGTGGTTTCGATGCCTGTCAAGTCCAGCATGCCCGCGCACAAGCCGTCAGGACCAAAAACCGGTGCCCCGGCGCAGCTGTAGACGCTGTTGTCTTGGAAAAAATGCTCACCCTGGTGCAGCCAGACCGGTTGCAGTTCGCTCAAGGCCGCACTGATGGACGTGGTGCCCACCGAGCGCTCTGACAGGTCCACGCCCACACGGGCAATGGCGTCGGCGCGGCGGTCTTGGCGGTCCACCGGGCCGTGCACATCGACCACGATGCCCTGTGCATTGGTCAAGATGGCGAAATAGCGGATGTCGGCAATCGCACGGGCCAGCTCCACCAGCACAGGCTGGGCCGCCTGCACCAGTGGGCGGCTGTTTTCTTGTACGCGGCGCATTTGCTGAGCCGAAACGGTGTCAAACCCCACGCTTTGCTGCGGCTGCAGGCCCATGGCCAGGCAGCGTTTCCAAGACTGGGTCAGCCAAGGCGACACGCCTGCCAGTGATTCACCGGGTCGCAAGTGGCCAGTGCGCCCCTCCAACACCAGTTCACGGGCTCGTTCTATCCGCTCCAGGCGGTCGCTGTTGTGGGTAGTCAGGGGCATGTCAGATGTGTATCAAGCTGAGAATTTTTGCGGCAACCCTGCAAAACCTAGGGTTAATACGCATCGGTTTGTGGGGGCAAGTACCAACAATGGCTATGCATTCTGATTCATAAGCGCGAGCTTGACCAGCCCGCCAATTCACAGGAGATCCACATGCAGAAAGTCCTGCACATCAATCCGGACAAATGTACCGGCTGCTTGCAGTGCGAAATGGCCTGTTCTTTCGAGAACTACGGCACATACGCCACATCCAAGTCGCGCATCAAGGTGTTCGACTTCCACCACACCGGCAAAAAAGTGCCTTACACCTGCACCCAGTGCGATGAAGCCTGGTGCTTGCACGCCTGCCCAGTGGAAGCCATCACCGTGGACAAAGTCACGGGTGCCAAGGTGGTCAACGAGTCCACCTGCGTGGGTTGCAAGGTGTGCACCATCGCCTGCCCATTTGGCACGATCAACTATGTTCAAGAAACTGGCAAGGTGCAAAAGTGCGACCTGTGCGGTGGCGATCCAGCTTGCGCTGATGCCTGCCCCACCGGCGCCATCACCTTCGTCGATGCCAACTGGACCGGTATGGACAAAATGAAACAGTGGGCCGACAAGTTGGGCAATCAGCCCTCTGCGGCTTAAACCCCCCACCCTTAAGGAGCATCAACATGTCTTGGGCTGGAAAAATTCTCCGCGTCGACCTGACCGCGGGCACCGTCAAATCTGAACCTCTGAACATGGAATGGGCCAAAGCCTATCTGGGTTCACGCGGTTTGGGCAGCAAATACCTGATCAGCGAAGTCGACCCCAAAGTCGATCCGCTGTCGGCCGACAACAAAATCATCTGGGCCACCGGCCCGCTGACCGGCACCATGGCCTCCACCGGTGGCCGCTACACCGTCATCACCAAAGGCCCACTGACGGGCGCCATTGCCTGCTCCAACTCGGGTGGCTACTGGGGTGCCGAGCTCAAAATGGCCGGTTGGGACATGATCATTTTTGAAGGCGCATCGGCCAAGCCGGTGTACCTCTACATCAACGACAACGAAGCTGAACTGCGTGACGCCGGTCACCTGTGGGGCCAAAGCGTCTGGAAGACCGAGGAAATCCTCAAGTCCAGCCTGCAAGACCCGCTGCTGCGCGTGTCCAGCATTGGCAAGGCCGGTGAAAACGGCGTGCTGTATGCCGCTGTGGTGAACGACCTGCACCGTGCGGCTGGCCGCTCGGGCGTGGGCACCGTCATGGGCAGCAAAAACCTCAAGGCCATCGCCGTGCGCGGCACGATTGGTGTGGGCAACGTGCAAAACCCCAAGGCCTTCATGGCCGCGACCAAGGCCGCCAAAAAGGTGCTGGCCGACAACGGCGTCACCGGCCAGGGCCTGCCCGCTTACGGCACCCAGGTGCTGATGAACGTGATCAACGAAGTCGGTGCTTTGCCTACCCGCAACCACCGCGACGTGCAGTTCGAAAGCGCCAAGGACATCTCGGCCGAAGCCATGGTCACGCCCCGCGAGACCGACGGCAAAAAGCACCTGGTGACCAACCAGGCCTGCTTTGGTTGCACCATCGCCTGCGGCCGCATCAGCAAGATGGACGAGGGCCATTTCTCGGTCAAGAACAAGCCTGAGTACTGGGGCGCCAACGGCGGCCTGGAATACGAAGCGGCTTGGGCGCTGGGCGCAGCCAACGGCGTGAAAGACCTCGAAGCCCTGCAATACGCCAACATGATCTGCAACGAAGAAGGCTTTGACCCGATCAGCTTCGGTGCCACCATCGGCGCCGTCATGGAGCTGTATGAAATGGGTGTGCTGACCAAAGAGCAAATTGGTGTGGAAGCGCCATTCGGCTCTGCCGAAGCCTTGTGTGAATTTGTCGACATGACCGCCAAGGGCATTGGTTTTGGCAAGGAAATCGGCTTGGGCTCCAAGCGCCTGACCGCCAAGTACGGCCACCCCGACCTGTCCATGAGCGTCAAGGGCCAGGAATTCCCAGCCTATGACGGACGTGTGATCCAGGGCATTGGCTTGGCTTACGCCACATCCAACCGTGGTGCCTGCCACCTGCGTGGCTACACCATCGCGTCTGAAGTGCTGGGCATCCCGGTCAAGACCGAGCCTACCGAGCACGAAGGCAAGCCAGAACTGGTCAAGGCTTTCCAGGATGCGACTGCTGCGTTTGATTCGGCCGGTATTTGCGTTTTCACCAGCTTCGCCTGGACCCTGGCCGACGTGGCCCCTCAGGTTCAAGCTGCATGCGGCGAAGAGTTCACCATGGAACACCTGGCCCACATCGGTGAGCGCATCTGGAACATGGAGCGCGATTTCAACAACGCCGCAGGCTTTACCAAGGCCGACGACAACCTGCCCAAGCGCCTGATGACCGAAGCCGCCAAAACCGGCCCCGGCAAAGGCATGGTCAGCAAGTTGGACGAGATGCTGCCCAAGTACTACGACGCGCGTGGCTGGGACGGCGAAGGCCGACCCACATCGGCCACCCGGGAACGTCTGGGACTTTGACGGTCATTGCCCGCAGGGCGTGGTCATGTCGTCAAACCCATGGTCCCGCTTGGTGAGGCTTGAATGAAATGCGCAGCGGCCTTCAATGGCCGCTGCCTGCTTTTGGAGAAAACACCATGACCCATCACGTGATTCTGGGCGCAGGCCCTGCAGGCGTCATCGCCGCCGAAACCTTGCGCAAGCACTGCCCGCAAGACCGCATCACCATCGTCGGTGACGAAAAAGAAGCGCCTTATTCGCGCATGGCGATTCCGTATTTGCTGATTGGCAACGTCGAAGAAAAAGGCACTTGGCTGCGCAAGGGCGACACCCACTTTGCCGACTTGCGCATCGACATCATGAACGCACGCGCCACCCAGGTGGACACCGTGGCGCGGCAAGTGGTGCTGGACAACGGCCAAAAGCTGGCGTTTGACAAACTCCTGATCGCCACCGGCTCGCAGCCCGTGCGTCCCCCCATTTCAGGCATGGACCTGCCCGGTGTGCACCCCTGCTGGACGCTGGCCGACGCCCGTGCCATTGCCGCACTGGCCCAGCCTGGTGCCAAGGTCTTGCAAATGGGCGCGGGCTTCATTGGCTGCATCATCATGGAAGCGCTCAAGCAGCGCGGCGTCGAACTGTCGGTGGTCGAGATGGGTGACCGCATGGTGCCCCGCATGATGGGTCCCATGGCGGGCGGCATGATCCGCGACTGGTGCGAAACCAAAGGCGTGAAAGTCTATGTGGGCACCCGAGTCGAGTCGATTGCACCTGCCGCTGCGGCCGCTGCCCCCAGCGGCATCTTGGGCAAATTGGCCAGCGCCATGGGCCTGGGCAGTCCAGCCCCCGCAGGTCAAGGTTTGCATGTGCGCCTGTCCAACGGTCAAACCGTCGAGGCCGATTTGGTCATCAGCGCCACCGGCGTGCGCCCGGCCATCGGCTTCCTCAAAGACAGTGGCATCACTTGCTTGCAAGGCATTTTGACCGACGAGTTCTTGCAAACCAATGTGCCGGGCATTTATGCCGCCGGGGACTGTGCCGAAGCTTTTGACAAAGTCAGCGGCCAGACCATCGTCAGTGCCATCCAGCCCAACGCCGCTGAACAAGCCCGTGTGGCCGCGCTCAACATGGCGGGCCAGCACACCACCCTCAAGGGCGTGACCCAGATCAACGTGCTCGACACCCTGGGCCTGATTTCCACCAGCTTTGGCAATTGGCAAGGTGTGGAAGGCGGCGAACAAGCCCAGCTGACCGACCAAGCCGCAGGCAAACACCTGAGCCTGCAGTTCAAAGACGATGTCATGGTGGGCTGCAACTCGGTGGGCTGGACCGAGCATGTGGGCGTCATGCGTGGGCTGGTCGAAGGCCAAGTGCGTTTGGGCGACTGGAAAGAACGCCTGATGCAAGACCCTACCCGCCTCGTGGACGCCTATCTGGCCTGTGCACAAGGCCAGGGTCAATGGAGTGGTGCGGCGGATGCGCGGCGCAGATGAAGTGACAATCCTCGCATGAACATCACCTTCAAACTGTTTGCCACGCTCACCGACTATCTGCCTGCCGAGGTTCGCCGCAGCAATCAGATCGTCATGGACGTGGCATCTGGCACCACCATCATGCAAGTCATCGACTCCTTCAGTCTGCCCCCCAAGCTGGTGCATCTGGTCTTGGTCAATGGCAAATACATCGCCCCCGAAGACCGAGGCACGCACGCCCTGGTTGAGAGCGATGTGCTGGCCATCTGGCCGCCTGTTGCAGGCGGCTGAAGTCTTCGATGCAAGCAAGCTACGCCGAAACCTTCCAGCGCGACATGGGCTGCACCGAAGCCGAATGGCTGGGGTGGCTGCCCCGTGCTGTGGGCCAGCACCCCCTGCAATGCCAGGCCAGCAGCGCACACATCAGCATCGGTGCGGGCCAGCTGCATTTGCACTGGCAAGTCATGCCTCCGCGCGTCATTGCGCAAATTCGCCTGCCTGTGCTGCGCATGCAGTTCCAGTTTGAGGGCCTGAGTGCTCAGGAGCGCTTCGCCTTCATGCGCCACTTTGACCTGTACACCCAGCGCGGGGGCGGGTGAACTGTCTGCACAGAGGCGGGATATTCTCAAGGGGCGTTTCAAAACCCTCGAAATTTGAGGCAACTGTTCAGTCAGAATGAGCCCATGGATCAACCGGAATGGATCAGCCCATGAGTGCTTCTTTTGCAAATTCAACCCACAGCGGCAAACCTCAAACCCCACCCTTGACTGTGGATGTGCTGATCGCAGGCGGTGGGCCTTTTGGTTTGATGCTGGCCATTGAGTTGGGGCGTCGTGGGGTGCGGACTTTGTTGGTGGACCCCAAACCGGGCACCGCGTTCAACCCCCAGGCCAATGCCACGCAAGCGCGCACCATGGAGCATTTCAGGCGTCTGGGGTTTGCCTCCGAGATCCGGGCGCAAGGTCTGCCTGCCGATCACCCCACCGATATCGCTTATTTCACCCGTTTCACGGGCCATGAATTGGCGCGTTTGCCTTTGCCTACGGCAGCGCAAGCCACTCAGACCATCAAGACCCTGCAGGGCTCTTGGAGTGCGGCCGAGTTGCCGCACCGCGTGTCGCAAAAGTTTGTCGAAAAAACCTTGCGCCAGCAGGCCCAGGCTTGTCCCTCAAACGATGTGCGTTACGGCTGGTCGCTCACCCATTTTGTGCAAGACCTTGAGGGGGTCGACGCCACCGTGACCCCATTGGCCGGTGGTGAGCCTGTTTTGGTGCGAGCCCGTTACTTGGTGGGGGCCGACGGGGCCCGCAGTCCGATCCGTCACCAGTTGGGCATTGCTTGGGGCGGCAGCACCGGGGTCAAGCGCGACTTCATGGGGGGGAAAATGTTTGCCGTGTACTTGCGTGCGCCAGGTTTTGACCAGGTCATGCCGCACGACAAAGCCTGGATGTATGTCACGGTCAATGCCCAGCGTCGGGCCTTCATGGCCACGGTGGATGGGGCAGGTGAGTTTGCCTTCCATGCGGCGGTGCACGATGGTGAAGACGCCGATGCCTGGACGGCCGAAGACGCTCAGCGCATTTTCAACCAAGCCATGGGTTGTGAGCTGCCCATCGAGGTCTTGTCGGTGGGCACCTGGATGGCTGGGCACGCCTTGGTGGCCGAATCGTTTGGGCAAGGGCGGGTGTTTTTGGGCGGTGATGCAGTGCACCTTTTCACCCCCACCGGGGGCCTGGGCTACAACACGGCCGTCGAAGATGCCATCAACTTGGGCTGGAAGCTGGCCAGTGTGGTTCAAGGCATTGCACCGCCCAGCTTGCTCGACAGTTATGCCTCAGAGCGCATGCCTTTGGCCCACCGCAACACCGCCTATGCCCGGCAATTTGCCGATTCGGTCGGCTTGTTTGAAGCCACATCGGCCTTGGAAGACGACACGCCCTCTGGCCAGGCAGCTCGTCAACAGGCCAGCGTTCACTTGAACGGCCATGTCCGCTTGGAATTCAACATTCCCGGCGTGACCTTTGGGGGCCGCTATGACGACTCGCCCATTGTGGTGCGTGATGGCACCACGCCCCCACCTGACGCCGCCAACAGCTACCAGCCCAGTGCCTGCCCAGGTGGTCGACCGCCGCATGCTTGGCTGGCCGATGGTCGCTCGCTGTACGACACGTTTCACTGCGAATGGACCTTGTTGCAGCTGGACGCCAACAGTTCGGCAGGTGCGGGTTTTGAAGCGGCCGCCCAGAGTCTGGGTTTGAACCTGAAGCGTTTGGACCACAGCGCCAGTGGTTTGCGCCCACTCTACCAAGCCCCATGGGTGCTGATCAGACCCGATCAGATCGTGGCTTGGAGAGGTCAAGATGACCAACACGCCTTGCAGGTGCTGCGCCAAGCCATTGGGTTTTAAAGACGCCCGGCCATGTAGCGGCTCTGGTGGTGCTGGCTTGCACCCGTGGCACCTGCACCGCGATGCCCATGTGCTGCTCAAAAAGCATCCATGAAAGGGTGCTTGTTTGAGGGTGGCTCAAGCGCTATGGCAGGGCGTGCTCGGACGCTTGAGCAGCGCCTGAGGCTGGATCAAAACGGCGCGTCTTTGCGCTCGTCGCTGGGCGCTTGGGCGCTTTCACCGGCAGCGCTGTCTGTGGCTTCGGCGTCCGGGTTGTGCGTGTCGCTTGTGCGTTCGCGGCTCAAGGTGTCCACGGCGGTGCGCACGTTGGCTTTGTCGCCCGCGCTGGCAAATTTGCTGTACTTGCCCAAGATGGTGACCAACTGACCGTAAATGCGGGGTGCGCCAGCCAGGCATTCTTTTTGTTCCAAAAAGTCGGACTCGCCCGTGAAGTTGCCAATCAGGCCACCGGCTTCGGTGACCAGCAGCGAACCTGCAGCCACGTCCCAAGGCGAGAGGCCTGTTTCAAAAAAACCGTCGGTGAAACCTGCGGCCACGTAAGCCAGGTCGAGTGCGGCTGAACCGGGGCGGCGCAGGCCAGCGGTTCGCTGCATCACGTCGCCCATCATGCGCAGGTACTGGTTGAAGTTGTCGCCCTTGCGGAAGGGAAAACCGGTGGAGATGATGCATTCCTGCAGGCGGATGCGCTTGCTCACGCGCAGGCGGCGGTCGTTCATGAACGCGCCACGGCCTTTGGTTGCGGTGAACAAATCGTTGCGGGTGGGGTCGTAAATGACGGCTTGCTCGATTTTGCCGCGCACTTGCAGGGCAATGCTCACGCAATAAACAGGAAAGCCGTGGATGAAGTTGGTCGTGCCGTCCAGGGGGTCAATGATCCAGATGTGGTCAGCGAGCGGGTTGCCATGCGTGCTGCCCGACTCTTCGGCCAGGATGCCGTGGTCAGGGTAGGCGGTCAGCAGGGTGTCGATGATGACTTTTTCGCTGGCGTGGTCGACTTCGGTGACGAAGTCATTGACC
Organism: Comamonadaceae bacterium PBBC1; assembly: GCA_002256145.1. Lineage (GTDB taxonomy): Bacteria > Pseudomonadota > Gammaproteobacteria > Burkholderiales > Burkholderiaceae_C > Limnohabitans_A. The sequence continues at coordinate 283,796 of NKIP01000002.1, read as the reverse complement.
TGTTTTTGCGAGATGCGAACCGCTTCAACGTCGAGCGCGGCACGGTTGATGATGGCGCCAGCGGCGCGCGCAGCCTTGATGGCCACGTTGAGCATGGGGTGGAGATTGGACGACATGAATTGTGTGAAGAACGGGTGTAACGCACGCACGATCGCGGCGACAAGGGGCGCATTTTCTCATGAAAAGCCCAGCAAGCCGTCGCTGGTGCGTCATAAGCTTTGACGTTCGCGCAGCCACTCTGGTGAACGGCGGGTGTCCAGCACGGCCAATACAGTGGCTTTTTTGCCTTCGAGTAAATAGTAAATGGCAAAGGGAAAGCGGCTTCCCAAGCTTCGAAACGCGCCGCTGGGTTGAACTTTGATATGAACACCGGCACTGATTTGCAAGGCGTCAATGTCAGCGTACAAGCTGTTTAAAAAGTAAGCGCCTATGCCAGCTTGCTGGTGTTCGTAAAACCAGTAAGCCGCCAACAAATCGTCCTGTGCCGCTTGCGTGATCTCGATGGACTCGCAACCATTCATGGCGTGCTTGACTCAGTGGCTTGGGGTTTGGCGGGTCAGGGTGCGCAAGCGCTCTTTGGCTTGATCCCAAGGCAGACAGTTTTCTTGGCCTGACTGCAGGCGTTCCAATCGTGCGGCAAGCACCTGTTGGTGCCAGGGGGGGGTCAGGTCTTCGGTGGGGTTTTGAGACAAGGACTGCCACAAAATTTCCATGGCCAGCAAGCTTTCCGCTTTGGGCAAATCTTTCAGGTGGTCAAATTTCATGGGTTTTCCTGCAAGTCTGTTTGATCAGATCAGTTTAGCAAAACGAAGCTTGACGAGAAGCACCGAGTTCAGTGTATGGGAGCGTGGACAATCGGGGCATGAAAACGCGATTTATCCTGATAGAAACCAGCCATGCTGGCAATGTGGGCGCCGCTGCCCGGGCCATGAAAGTCATGGGCTTTGACGAGTTGGTGCTGGTCAATCCGCGCTGGGCCAATGTGCTGCGCAAGGAGGAAACCATCCAGCGGGCCAGCGGGGCCAACGATGTGCTCGACAAAGCCCGGGTGGTCGAGACGCTGGACGAGGCACTCGACGGCGTGACGCATCTGTGCGCGACGGCCATGACGCCGCGTGATTTTGGCCCACCCACCCGAGCCCCCCGAGAGCACTTTGCTGAATTGACCAAGCCCGGTGCGCCCGAGCAGTCGGTGGCGTTCTTGTTTGGCTCCGAGCGCTTTGGCATGAAAAACGAAGACGTTTACCGCTGCCATGTGGCCTTGTCGATTCCCACAAATCCGAAGTTCGGCTCGCTCAACCTGGGCTCGGCCATTCAGGTGGTGGCTTACGACTGGCGCGAGGCCTTGGGCGGCTTTCCTGTGCAGGATGTCATTGCACCTGCTGACAAGGCCGATGCCCAGCAGGTGGCGGGCATGCTCACGCATTGGGAGCAGGCGCTGACCGATATCGGGTTTCTGGACCCGGCTGCGCCCAAAAAGCTCATGCCTCGGCTGAACCAGCTGTTCAACCGGGCTGATTTGAGCCCGGAAGAAATCCACATCCTGCGCGGGGTGGCCAAGGCGATGATCCAAAACGCCAGCGCCAAGCGATAGACTCCAAGCCTATGTTTTCACGCCTTCGCTCCGACATTCAATGCATCCTTGACCGGGACCCCGCTGCACGCACTTCTTGGGAAGTTCTGACCTGTTACCCGGGCTTGCACGCTTTGGTGTTGCACCGCCGGGCGCATTGGTGCTGGAACAACGGGTTCAAGTGGTTGGGGCGTTTTATTTCGCATCTGGCCCGCGGCCTGACCGGCATCGAAATTCACCCGGGTGCCAAGATTGGTGAGCGTGTTTTTTTTGACCACGCCATGGGTGTGGTGGTGGGTGAGACCGCCGAAATTGGCGATGGCTGCACGATTTACCAAGGCGTGACCTTGGGCGGCACGTCGCTGTACAAAGGTGCCAAACGGCACCCCACGCTGGGCAAAGACGTGGTGGTCAGCGCCGGGGCCAAGGTGTTGGGCGGTTTTGAGGTGGGTGACGGGGCCAAGATTGGCAGCAACGCCGTGGTGATCAAGCCGGTGCCCGCCGGGGCCACAGCGGTGGGCATTCCGGCTCGCATCATCCCGTCCAAAGCGGGCGAAAGCGCTGATGTGTCGAGCACAGACCGCAAGTTCACGGCTTATGGCATCACCCAAGACGATGACCCGGTGAGCCAGGCTTTGCGTGGCCTGATCGACAATGCGGCCGGGCAAGAACACCAGATTGCCATGATCTGGAAAGCCCTGGAGCAGTTGTGTGCCCAGCAGCAGCTGCCCATGCCAGGCGATGCCGCCACCGGCGAAAGTTTTGAGGCTGAAAAACTCAACCGTTTGCTGGACAAGTAAGTTCGGTCAAGCCTTGTCGGCGGGACGCGCTCGTTGCGATGAATCACAACACCTAGCCCCTGAGGGATCAAGACTCGCTGGGTGCCGCCGCTGTGGCCATCAGCGCTTTGCGCCGTTCGTGCAGGCTGCGCCAGCGTTGCTGGGCTTCGGGGTCCTGGCCGGTGCTGGCTTGTGTGAGGGCTTCGGTTTCGAGCTGCTTGAGGCGGTCAATCAGCATCATGTTGAGCAGGCGTCGCAGCTCTTGTCGGGCTTCTTTCGGGTCGGGTGGTGGGGCCTCTTCGCTGCCCGGAGTGACCCCCAGATGGTCTTGGGCTGTCCAACGCCGGGCATCGTCGGCAAAGGCTTGGCCCTGCATTTCGGTCTGCAAGGCCGACCAGCCCAAAGCCCCTTGCTCATGAAACTGTGATTCGAGCCAGGCAAACAAGGGGCCATGCGGCGCAGGTTGTGCACAGAGCATGGCGTGGTCTTCTCCGGCCAGGGTTTCCCAGAGCGCCATATTGCCCAGCAGCAGGCGGGCAGCATGGTCGGCGCGGCTGGCAGGAGGGGTGCGGGGGCCGGTGTAAACGGGCGGCTGATCACGCTTGAAGCGGCTGTTGCCCTTGAAGCCGGGTGTCCAATTGGGATTTTTGCGTGGCCAGTTGTTGCCGCCAGCCCCGGCATGACCGTAGCCACTTGGCCCCCCATAGCTGCCAGCGGGCGCTGGGTGATGCCCAGGGTCGCTGGGCCAGGCGGTTGGCTCGCCATAGTGAGGCTCAAACTGGGGGTAATCATCGCTGCTGGCCGTAGCTTGGCTAAAGGCCGCGTTGGCTTGTTGCAGCGAGGGCGTGGCACTGCGGGCGGCAGGGGAAAAGCGTTGGTCACTGGCCGCTTGTTGGCCCCAAAGTTTTTCCAGGCCTGCCGTTTCCAGCTGGATGAGTTGCGCCAGCTCAGACAGCAGTTGCTGTTTGAGCGCCCCGTCCGGCAGCAGCTGCCACAGCGGACGGGCCTGGCTGGACAGGCGTGCGCGGCCTTCAGCGGTTTGCAGATCGCAGTCGGCACTGGCCGCTTCGATCAAAAAGCGCGACAGGGGCATGGCTTGCTTGATCTGCTCGGCAAAGGCGTCTTGGCCAAACTCGCGCACATAGCTGTCGGGGTCGTGCTCGGCGGGCAAGAACAAAAACTTGATGCTGCGCACATCGGTGGCGTAGGGCAGGGCACCGTCGAGCGCCTTGCGGGCGGCGCGGCGGCCAGCGCTGTCGCCGTCAAAACTGAAGACGACCGAGTCGGTGAAGCGAAAGAGTTTTTGCACATGGTCGGGCGTGCAAGCCGTGCCCAGCGTGGCCACGGCGTTGGCAAAGCCGAGTTGCGCCAGTGCCACCACGTCCATGTAGCCTTCGGTCACGAGCACATAGCCTGCGCTGTGCAGGGCTTCGCGGGCTTCGTAAAGGCCATACAGTTCGCGGCCTTTGTGGAACACCGGGGTTTCGGGCGAGTTGAGGTATTTGGGAGTGCCGCTGCCGATCACCCGCCCACCAAAGCCGATGCATTCGCCCTTGATGTTGCGGATCGGGAACATGATCCGGTCGCGAAAACGGTCGTAACGCTTGTCGTCTTCTTCGTTCACGATCACCAGGCCCGATTCGGCCAAGAGCGGGTCGTCGTATTTGGGGAAGATGCTGGCCAGTGAGCGCCAGCCTTCGGGTGCGTAGCCCAGGCCAAAGCGCTTGGCGATCTGGCCCGACAGGCCCCGGCCCTTGAGGTAGTTGATGGCGTGTGGCGTGATTTTGAGCTGGTCGCGGTAAGCCTCGCCTGCTTTTTCCAGCACATCGCTCAGGCTGTCTTGTTTGGCCTTGGCGGCGGCGGCTTTGGCGCGGTCTTCGGGTGACTGCTGCTCTTCGGGCACCACCATGCCAGTTTGCTGGGCCAGGTCCTTCACCGCTTCGATGAAGGTCATGCCCGCGTGCTCCATCAAAAAGCCGATGGCATTGCCGTTTTTGCCGCAGCCAAAGCAGTGGAAAAACTGCTTGGTGGGACTGACGCTGAAGCTGGGGGATTTTTCGCCATGAAAAGGGCACAGGCCCATGAAGTTGGCGCCGCCTTTCTTGAGCTGCACGTACTTGCCCACGATGTCGACCACGTCGACGCGGGACAGCAACTCCTGAATGAAAGACTGGGGGATGGCCATAAGAGGTCTATTTTCGCCGATAAGGGTGGTTCATTCTGTGCGGTTTTCGGGGCAAACCAGCATGGATTTCAGCGCAGGGTCAGGCAAACTGCTCAACATCAAACCGTCAGCCGAAACAGGACCCCCTTTATGACCGATACCGCAGTGAGCATCTTCGACCAGGATTTGCCCCAGACCCCCGCCAACCACGCGCCGATTTCGCCGCTGAGTTTCATTGAGCGCACGGCCGAGGTCTACCCGACCCGCTTGGCCATCGTGCACGGCGATTTGCGCCAGGACTGGGCCACCACTTACCGTCGCACCCGCCAGTTGGCCAGTGCGCTGGCGCAGGCGGGCATTGGCAAAAACGACACGGTGGCCGTGATGCTGCCCAACACGCCGCCGATGGTGGAGGCGCACTTTGGCATTCCCATGGCCGGCGCCGTGCTCAACGCCCTGAACACCCGGCTGGACCCGGAAACGGTGGCCTTCATGCTGGACCACGGCGAGGCCAAGGCGGTGATCGTGGACCCGGAGTTTGCGGGGGTGATGAAAAAAGCCTTGGCAATGCGCCAGTCCCCCCGGCCTTTGCTGGTGATCGACGTGGAAGACGTGCTTTACACAGGTCCGACCGAAAAATTGGGCTCGGTGACTTATGAAGCCTTTGTGGCCAGCGGCGACGCCGACTTTGCCTGGAGCTTGCCCGGCAACGAGTGGGACGCGATTGCGCTGAATTACACCAGCGGCACCACGGGCAACCCCAAAGGTGTGGTCTACCACCACCGAGGGGCAGCGACGAACGCGATCTCGAACATTCTGGAATGGGACATGCCCAAGCACGCGGCGTATTTGTGGACGCTGCCCATGTTCCATTGCAACGGCTGGTGTTTCCCTTGGACAGTGGCGGCGCGTGCGGGCGTGAACGTGTGTTTGCGCAAGGTCGATGCGCAGGCCATGTTCGATGCCATGCGCAACCACGGCGTCACGCATTACTGCGGTGCGCCCATCGTGCACGGCCTGCTGGTGAACGCTCCGGCCGCGAAGAAGGCGGGCGTTCCCGCAGGCATCAAGGCCATGGTGGCGGGCGCTGCGCCCCCGGCGTCGATGATCGAAGGCATGGAGCAAATGGGCTTTGACTTGACCCATGTGTATGGCCTGACCGAGGTCTATGGTCCGGCCACCGTGTGCCCCAAGCACCCCGAATGGGATACGCTGGACATCGGTGACCGGGCCCGTCTGAATGCCCGCCAGGGCGTGCGTTACCACCTGCAGCGCGATGTGCGGGTGCTGGACCCCGAAACCATGCAGCCCGTGCCACAAGACGGCGAGACCATGGGCGAGATCATGTTCAAGGGCAACATCACCATGAAGGGTTACCTCAAGAACCCCAAGGCCACACAAGAGGCCTTTGCGGGCGGTTGGTTCCACAGCGGCGACTTGGCCGTGCAGTACCCCGACGGTTATTTCAAAATCAAGGACCGCAGCAAAGACATCATCATCTCGGGCGGCGAGAACATTTCATCGATCGAGGTGGAAGACGTGTTGTACCGCCACCCCGCTGTGCTGGCCGCCGCCGTGGTGGCCAAGCCCGATGCGCGTTGGGGCGAGACGCCTTGCGCCTTTGTGGAGTTGAAGGCCGACGCCCAGGTCACGGCCGAGCAGATCGTGGCGCATTGCAAGCAACACCTGGCGGGCTTCAAGGTGCCGCGGGCTGTGGTGTTTGGTGAACTGCCCAAGACCAGCACGGGCAAGATTCAGAAGTTTGAATTGCGCAAGCAGGCGGGTTCGGCTGCGGCGATCGATGTTTAAACCGGATGTAACTATTTGGCTACAGCATGACCATGATCCGGACACTTTGAGCTTGTTTTGACGCCGCAAGCCCAAGCTTCTTCAGATGCCTTTGTGCACAACCCCTAAAACAAAGGCCACCTGAGGGTGGCCTTTGTGTTCAGCAAAGCTGCTTGGCTTAAATTCGCAAAGCAGCTGCCACTGGCATCATTGCATCTTGCTTTTCTTCTTGCTTTTTTTGCTTTTCTTGTTCAATTTTTTGGTTACTTTTTTCTTGCCTGTGGCTTGAGATTTTGGGCTTGCTGATGGAGCGGGCGTCTGCATGACGGGTTGGGGGGCGCTCACTGCGGGCGCGACAATCGGTGCCGGTGTCGGTGCTGCAGCGGGTGCCGTTGTTTGTGCCATGGCGGCTGCAGCCAGCAGACTGCCCAAAATTGTGGTGATGGTTTTGATCATTTGAGGCTTTCAAAAAATAACAATTAACGATGCATTCTCATTATCCAATGACCTCTGCCCGATTTTTCCAACAACTGAATAATTTACTCAATGTCAAATGCGTGGGTACCAAACTGACCTGCATGACGGTCATGAAAATAGCGCTCAAGGGTTTCCTTGACGGTGCGAAAAGCCAGTTCATCCCAAGGAATCTCATCTTCTTTGAACAAGCGGGCCTCCATGGTCTCGTGTCCCGGCTCAAACACATTGCTGGTCAGGCGGGCCCGGTAATACAAGTGCACTTGTCCGACACGAGGCACACTCATCACGGTGAACAAATCTTCCATGGTGAACTGCGCCCCCGCTTCTTCGGTGGTTTCGCGGGCTGCACCTTGGGAAGTGGATTCCCCCAGTTCCATAAAGCCTGCGGGTAGCGTCCATTTGCCTTTGCGTGGTTCGATGTTGCGTTTGCACAGCAATACTTGATCACCCCAGTGGGGCACAGTGCCCACCACATTCAGCGGGTTTTCGTAATGGACCGTGTGGCAGGCGGTGCAAATAGCCCGCTCTTTGGTGTCGCCATCATCGGGCAAGCGGCGGGCAACCAAAGCGCCACATTGGCGGCAGTGTCGGATGGTGCGATCAAACATGATGGGATGAGCTCAATGACTGAAATAGAGGGTGAAAAACAGTTCTTGAGACAAGTCTAACCACTTGGACATAAAAAAACCTCCATGGTGCGTCATGGAGGTTTTTGGAGTGCGCCACCCGATCAGGTGAGGTAAGGAATCAAAAAGAGCGAGATGCTGGGGAAAAACAACAGCAGCAAGGTGCGCAGGGTGTCACTGATCAAGAAGGGCATGATGCCTTTGTAGCTTTCGCTCAATGGCACGTCTTTGGCCATGCCGTTGACCACATAGACGTTCAGTCCCACCGGAGGTGCCAGCATGCCAAAGCCCACCGTCATCAGCACCATGATGCCGAACCAGATGGCGGTGTATTCAGGCGTCATGCCAAAGTCGAGCTTCATGATGATGGGGAAGAAAATCGGAATGGTCAGCAGCAACATGGACAGCTCGTCCATGACTGCGCCCAACACCACGTACAGGAGCAAGATCCCTGAGACGACCATCAACGGGGCCAGGTTCATGGCGACCACCATTTCAGCCAATTGACCGGGCACTTGTGTGCGGGCCAGCGAGGCGTTCATGACATCGGCACCCATGAAGATCATGAAGATCATGGCGCTGCTCAAGGCGGTGGCATGGAAGCAGTGCAAAAACTTATCCCAGTTCAATTCACGCTTGAGTAATGCCGCCACAAACGTGGAAGCTGCGCCCACGGCCGCCCCTTCGGTGGGCGTGAAAAAGCCTGCATAGATGCCGCCAAATACGATCACAAAAATGCTGGCAATGGGCAAGATGCCTTTGAGTGACTCAAACGTCAGCTTTTCACGGTCTTCCTGGTCAGGGGCTTGGCCGGGAACCAGTCGAACATAAATGGCAATGGCGATCATGTAACCAACCATGGCGATGATGCCGGGCACCATGGCGGCGGCAAACAGTTTGGCAATGTTTTGTTCGGTCAAGATGGCATAAATCACCAAGGGCACCGAGGGCGGAATCAAAATGCCCAAAGTGCCGCCCGCTGCGAGCGTGCCAGTGGACAGGCGACCCGAATAACCGTGTCGTTTCATTTCAGGCAAAGCCACGCCCGTGATGGTGGCTGCTGTGGCCACCGACGAGCCGCAGATGGCACCAAATGCGCCACAGGCCAGCACGGCACCCATGGCCAAGCCGCCTTTGAAACGGCCCATGACGGACGCTGCAAACTGGAACAAAGCTTTGCTGATACCGCCTTGCGTGGCGAAATTGCCCATCAAAATGAACAGCGGGATCACGGACAAGTCGTAGTTGGCCAATCGGGCAAAGGCCAGGTTGTTCAGGAAGTTCAAGAAAGGTGAGACGCCAGACTGCAAAACAAAGCCGACAGCACCGGCCAGGAACATGGCGCCCGCAATCGGAACGCGCACGATCATCAGCAGCAGCATGATGCCGAAAATGAGCAAAGCCAATTGGATGGGGGTCATGTCGAAGCCTTCTGGTAATCCATGGATGAGAGGGTTTGCATGGCCGCGATGATGGCGGTGAGGCCAAAAGGGATGCTCATGCTGGTGAAGACGATCCAGTCAGGAAAGCCCAGCAACATGGATGCCCCCATGGTTTCCTTGGCGTTGATGGCCGCAGCGGCGCAGCGCCAAGACAACAAAAAGAAGATCAAGGTCATGAACAGGTCACCCAAGCGGTCGAGCTTGAAGTTGGTGGCCTCGCTGCATTTGGATGTGAAGAAGTCCACAATGATGTTTTCGCGCTTGAACTGGCACAAAGGCATGAACAAAGCGATCGCTGCACCTGCGCCAACGCCGGTCAACTCAAAGTCCCCAATCAGGGCGGAGTCCAAAAAGTTGCGCCCAATCAGGCTGTAACAGGTCATCAGCATCAGACCGGTCATGACCAGTCCTCCCAATATGCTGCAGAGTCGGGCAAGCCGCTCCAAGAGGGGTGAAAACATCATGGTGTGCTCCGCTGTGCGGAAAAATGAAAAATGATTCGAGTGCTTGCTTCGGTTTGGCGCAAACCGGCTTTTCATCAAAAAAAGAGCAGGGAAACCCCTGCTCTTTGCAGACGTCTAGGCGCTCATTACTTGGTGTATTGCTTGATCAGGTCGGTGGCCGACTGGAGCATGCCTTTGCCGTCCATGCCCTTGCCGGTCATTTCGGCCACCCAAGCGTCGTCGAGTGCGTCCGTGGCTTTCTTCCATTTTTCCAGTTCAGCTTTGGGGATGATGCTGATTTTCTGGTTGGCCGAAGCCTCAAACACTTTCTTGCCCACCACATCGTGACCGGCTTGGGTTTTGCCCATGAAAGCCGAGAGTTCACGTCCCGAGTTTTTGTCGATGACGGCTTTCAAGTCTGCAGGCAGCGATTCGTACTTGGCCTTGTTCATGGGCACCACAAACACGGTGGTGTAGAGCGCGTTGTAGCTGCGGTCGGTCTCGGCGGTGAAGTTGGTCAGCTCGTTGACCTTTAGACCAGGCGCGACTTCGTAGGGGATCACGGCACCGTCGATCACGCCTTTGGACAAGGCCTCAGGCACTTGGGGCACAGGCATGGCCACAGGTGTGGCACCCATCATGGCGACCATTTTGTTGACCTGGCGTGTGGGGGCACGCACTTTCAGACCCTTGAGGTCGGCCATGGTGGTCACGGCTTTGCTCTTGGTGTAAATGTTGCCTGGACCGTGCACGTGGACGGCCAGCATCTTGACGTCTTTGAAGTCGTCTTGGGCAAACTTTTGGGCGTAGTCCCAAGCGGCACGGCTGGTGGCTTCGGCATTGGTCATCATGAAGGGCAACTCGAACACTTCGAGCTTGGCCAGCTTGGGGGTGTAGGCCTGGAGTGTCCAAGCCACGTCAACCACGCCATCGCGGGCCTGTTCATAAAGTTGCACGGGGGTGCCGCCCAGTTGCATGGCTGGGAAGATGTCGCACTTCAAACGGTCTTTGGAGTCGCGTGCAATGTTTTTGCACCACTCACCCAACATGGTGGTGTGTTGAATGGTTTGTGGGCCCAAAAAGTGATGCACTTTGAGGGTGATGGTCTGGGCATGAACGCCAAAGCCGACGGCCATGAGGCCTGCAGTCAGCGCCGTTTTTTGCAAAATGTTTTTCATTCAAATGTCTCCGGCAAGGTGGTTGGAAAATGGATGATAAACCATTAACCAACCGATCGGTCGGTTAATGGGGGATTGTTTTTGAACAGTGCTTACACTTTAGTGCATGCAATTAGCCCAGTGAGTTGCGTGATATGAATTATCTTGCAAGTATCGACTGAGGTTTTAAGGGTAAATACTGATTTTGAGGGTTTTTAATTTTGTCATTTAGGAAATGGCAATCTCAAGGCTGCCCAGTCCCGCCACTTGGCCCACCAACACATCGCCTGCCACCACGGCTGCAACGCCTTCGGGGGTTCCGGTGTAAATCAGATCGCCGGGCTGCAGTTCCCAAGCGGCAGACAGGTGTTCGATGGTTTCGGCCACGTTCCAAATCAGTTTGGCCACATTGCTGCGCTGGCGATCGGACCCGTTGACCTGCAGGCTGATCTCGGCGTTGTTCACATCACCGGCTTGGGCGATGGGGGTGATGGGGCCGATGGGGGCCGAATGGTCAAAAGCCTTGCCGATGCACCAAGGGCGGCCTTGTTTTTTCATCTCGTTTTGCAGGTCGCGGCGCGTCATGTCCAGGCCCACGGCGTAACCGTAAATGTGCTTGGCCGCATCGGCCGCTGAAATGTTGCGCCCGCCTTGGCCAATGGCCACGACCAACTCGATTTCGTGGTGCAGGTTTTCCGTCAGGCTGGGGTAGGGCATGACACCGGTTTGGCCAGCTTCGACCACCACCAAGCTGTCAGCAGGTTTGAGAAAAAAGAAAGGCGGCTCGCGCCCGGTGAAGCCCATCTCCTTGGCATGCTCTTCATAATTGCGGCCCACACAGTAAATGCGGTGCACAGGAAAACGTTCGGGTTGGCCCAGCACAGGCACCGAGACCACAGGCATGGGTGAAAATACAAAACTCATCGGTCGCTTTCTTGAAAAATGAAAATCAGATGTTAATCGGAATGTCTGAAAATGGCACCCTTTCCACGCCCGTGGAACATCCGCAACACGACACCCACATGATTCAAAGCATTGACCTGCAGACCACGCCGGGACACTTGATCCGGCGAGCTCAGCAAATTGCCGTGGCCATATTTGCCGAGCAATTGGCCTGCGCCGACATCACACCTGTGCAATTTGCCATTTTGAATGCCCTGCTCGACAGCCCGGGCATTGACCAAGTGAGCTTGGCCAAGCGGGTAGCGTTTGACCCCGCCACTTCGGGCTCTGTGATCGGTCGTCTGGAAGCCAAGGGTTGGGTGGTGCGTGAGGCCGATCGGTCTGACCGCAGGCGCAAGCTGCTGGTGGTCACGCCGCTGGGGGTGCAGGCTCTGGCCAATATCCAAAGTGATGTGGCCCGGGTGCAAGAGAAAATTCTGGCCCCCTTGACCGCGCAGGAGCAAAGCCAGTTTGTTCATTTGCTCTCGCGCTTGGTGCAAGGCCATCAGGCGGCTTGAATGGCACGTCAGGCCGAAGCGTAGGTCAGCTCGAAATGCTCCACATGCGGAGGCGCTGCAAAGAAGGGCCCAACGATGGCACGCCATTCGGTGAACAGCGGCGATTCACGAAAACCAACCGTATGGTCTTCCAGGGTATCCCAAAAAATTTGCAGCACAAAACGCTCTGGGCTTTCAATGCCACGGTTGACCTTGGCCCCTCTGAAACCCTTGGCCCGTGAGGCCACAGTGTTCAGGCCCAGTTCAATGGCTTGTTCAAAAGCGGCTTGTTGGCCGGGGTGAATGCGGATGTCGGCGAGTTCGAGAATCATGTCTGGTTCCAAGGGTCAAAAAAAGAATGACCTTACCCCAATGCGAGCCCTCAAGGCGTCACCTGGGTGGCTTTTTTGTGGTCCTTGTGTGGTGGGTGTTTGAGTGTGTTCTGTCGGGTTGAGTTCCGATGGCACGAAAGACGCCAAGCGCCTTGAATCGCTAGGTCATGCCGAGTGACCGAGTGCCATGCCTCCAAGGTCTTGATTCGCTTTGGGGAATGACTGGGCCGACCATGATCTGCACAAGGGCGGTGAAGGTGTCACGAATTTTTAACGGCAAAGACTTTTTCTTGTCACGGCCAGTGCGCAATATCAAGGCATTGATCACAAGGAGTTGCCGCCATGAAAGAGTTGCCAAATCCCACTTTTGCTCTGTCGCCAGTTCAATTGCCCAGGGGGTCACTTCATCCGGGGTCAAATGCCCCTCAGGTTGATTTTTTGCCTCGGCGTATTCAAAGCTCCATTTTGGTCGCTTGGGCTCAACATCAAGACGAAGTTCGTGAAGCGCAGCGCCTGAGGTATTCGGTTTTTGCAACCGAAATGGGGGCCACTTTGCCCAACACATTGCCAGGCCACGACATCGATTTGTTTGACGATTATTGCGAGCATTTGTTGGTGCGTGACGCTGCAAGTGCTCAGGTCATTGGCACTTACCGTGTGCTGACCCCTGCTCAAGCCAAACGCGTTGGCAGCACCTACAGCGACACCGAGTTTGACCTGACGCGTTTGCGTGACATGCGTCAGCGCATGGTGGAGTTGGGGCGCAGCTGTGTGCATGCCGACCACCGACAAGGGGCTGTCATCATGGCGCTTTGGGGGGCCTTGTTTGAGTTCATGGACCGCAACCGTCTGGACACGATGATCGGTTGTGCCAGCATTCCCATGTTGCACAACGGTGTGGTCACAGGCAATGCCGCAGCGAGCATTTGGCATCAATTGCGGCAAAGCCATTTGGCAGAAATTCAATACCATGTGCGTCCTCGCTTGCCCTTGCCGGTGGATGCCTTGGAACACCACTTGCAGGTGGAGCCGCCACCCTTGATCAAAGGCTACTTGCGTTTGGGAGCCAAAATTTTGGGTGCCCCGGCATGGGATCCTGATTTCAACACCGCCGACTTGCCGATGATGATGCGAACGGCAGACTTGCCCGCGCGCTACCGCAGGCATTTCTCGATGGGAGCAGTGTGATATTTGACGTAAGCGTGGTGCAACAGTCAGTGCCTGAGTCAGCCTTTCGGGGGAGGGGCATTGGCTGACACGTACCATTCAAACCGATAGTCTGCAGACAACTGGGTGACGGTTCAGGCCTGCACCCAAAGCAGGCCCACAGTTTTGAGTCCAATCAGTGTCAGTGCCAAAGAGCCCAGCAGATGCAGTGAGGCTGTGCCCAAAGCCAGTGCAAAACGGCCTTGCTCAAGCATGCCCACCACCTCGGCCGAGAAGCTGGAAAACGTGGTCAGTGCACCCAAAAATCCGGTCACCAAAGCCAGCCGCCAGACCGGGTCGAGGTCCGGCAGTTGCTGGAACACCCCCATGCATACGCCCACCAGATAACCACCGATAAGGTTGGCCGCCAAGGTGCCCCAGGGCAAAAGGCCAGCGCTTGCGGGGCTGGGGTTGAGCCACAGGCCCAGCTGCCAGCGCGACAACGCACCCACACAAGCACCCAGACAAATCGCGATCACCGTGAGCATGGGGTGGGTCCTTTTGCTGGAGGCTTAACGGTTGTTAAAACGGCGGGTCTTCGTGGTCGGTCGCCGTTGCGCCCGCTGTACCCGTCGGCAGGGTGGAATTCACCACCGTGCGCGTCGGGTTCGGCAGGGCTGGGTCGGCAGCCGCTGCACCCAGCTCCATCTCGCCGCCCAGGGCTTCGATCAGGCTGTCGATCAGCGGTCCGAGCAAGCCAGTCGACAAGGCCACGTCGGCGTCAAAGCGGTCTTCGTTCTTGTCGGTGCCCGATTCGTCCATGACACCGTCGAGGTATTGCACTTTTTTCAGCTGCAGGGTCTCGGTCAGCACAAAGGCCACGCGGCCGTCCCAGCTGAGCGCCAGCTGCGTGGGCAGCTTGCCTTCCAGCACATGCTTGCGCACATCGTCGTTGGCCAGGTGGTGGCGGGTAAAGCGCACGCTGGCGGCGTCTTCGCCGGTGGACTTGAGCACGGTTTCGCGCTCCACCGTCAGGTCGGCCGGCCATTCGTCTTCGGTGGGGGCCAGCAGCCATTGGGTCATGGCGGCTTGGGGCGAGATCACGGTTTGGATCAGCGACACCGACAGGCCTGCCAACACATTCATCAGCGCCGACATGACCTCGTCGGCTTTGCCCTGGCTGCCTGCGTTGAGCACCAAGCGGCGGTTTTCCAGGTCCATCCACACGATCACGGTCGATTGGCGGGCAAAGGCTTGGGGCAGCAGCGACAGGAGCACGTCGTCCATCAGGTCGCGCTTTTCTTTTTTGCCGGGTTTGCGCCCAGTGGCCGCTTCGATTTCGGCGATGCGCTCGTCGGCTTTGCGCCGCACCACGTTGCCGGGCACGGCCTTGGACTCGATCATGAGTTTCAAGATCCACTGCCCAGCCACCGATTCGACCAGTGGGCCATGCGCTTCGCCCCGTGGGGGCACCCAGCCAATGGATTTTTCCTGGCTGGCGCCACACTCCACAAACTGCACCGGCTCCAAGGCCGCCTGCACATCGGCCAGTGTGGGCGCAAAGCCCTCGCCGATGCGGTAAACCATCACATTTTTGAACACAAACAATCCTTACTGCCCAAATGAACAACCCGTCCTTTGGGGACGGGTTGAATCATAGAGGATGAACCTGCCTGCAAGCTCAGAGTTTCATCTGGGTGGGCAGCCAGGTCACGATGCTCGGCACAAAGTAAATCAGAAGCACCGCGCCCACCATCAAGAAAAACATGGGCATGGACACACGGGCGATGTAGGGCAGTTGCTTGCCCGTCATGCCCTGCAGCACAAACAAGTTGAAGCCCACGGGCGGCGTGATCTGCGCCATCTCCACCACAAACACGATGAAGATGCCAAACCAGATGGGGTCGATGCCCGCTTTTTGCACGGTGGGCATGAGCACGCCCATGGTCAGCACCACCATGGAGATCCCGTCTAAAAAGCAGCCCAAGATGATGAAAAACACCATCAAGGCCATGATGAGTGCAAAGGGGCTGAGGCCCAGACCACCGATCCATTCAGCCAGGTGGCGCGGCAGGCCGATGTAGCCCATGGACAAGGTCAAAAACGCAGCCCCCGCCAAGATCAGGGCGATCATGCAGTACAGGCGTGTGGCGCCCATCAAGGCGTCTTTGAACACCGACCAACTCATGGAGCCCTGCAGTGTGGACAGCACCAAAGCGCCCACCACCCCTACGGCGGCCGCTTCGGTGGCGGTGGCAAAGCCGGTGTAAATCGAACCCAGCACCGCCGCAATCAGCAAGACCACCGGGATCAGGCTGCTGGAGGCTTCGAGCTTTTGCATGAAGCTCATGGGCGCGTCACGCGGCGGGATCTGGTCCGGGTGGCGCAGTGACCAATAGATGATGTAGCCCGAGAACAAGCCTGCCAGCAGCAGGCCGGGCAAGACCCCGGCAATGAACAGCTGGGCAATCGACACATCGGCCGCCACGCCGTACACGATCATGATGATGGACGGCGGAATCAACAGACCCAAGGTGCCGGAGCCGGACAGGGTGCCAATGACCATGTCTTCGGGGTAGCCCCGTTTTTGCAGCTCGGGCAGGGTCATCTTGCCGATCGTGGCGCAGGTGGCCGCGCTCGAACCCGACACGGCGGCAAAGATCGCGCAGCCCACCACATTGGTGTGCAGCAAGCGCCCGGGCAGGGCCTGCATCCATGGGGCCAGGCCCTTGAACATGTCTTGGCTCAGGCGTGTGCGAAACAGAATTTCGCCCATCCAGATGAACAGGGGCAAAGCGGTGAGGGTCCAGCTTGAAGCCGAGCCCCAGATGGTGACCGCCATGGCGTCTCCGGCGGGTCTGGCGGAAAACATTTGCATGCCGATCCAGGCCACACCCGAGAGGGTGAGACCAATCCACACGCCACTGCCCAAAATCAGAAACAAAGTCAGGACCAAGAGCCCTGTGATCATCAAGTCATTCATGGCGGTTCATTCGTTGCGCAGCATCTCGCCGCTTTCGGGGGCGGCACGTTGGCCCCGAATTTCCAGCACCAGTTCATCGACAAAGGCCAGTGCAAAAATCACCGTGCCCAGCGCCATGGCCAGTTGCGGTATCCACAACGGGGTGGCGTCATTGCCGGTGGAGATGTCATGAAACTCGATGGACTGCCACACCAGGCGGCAGCTGTAGAAGGCGAACAAACAAGCCAGCAGGCTGGCCAGCGACAGGCTGAAAACTTCCAGACCACGCCGGGCTTTGCCCTTGAAAAAGTTCAACACCAAAGTGACGCGGATGTGTTCACCCTGCTTCAGGGTGTGGGCCAGCGCCAAAAAGCCCGCCCCAGCCATGAGGTAACCGGCGTAGGCGTCGGTGCCGGGCACATGGAAGTGGAACTGTCGGCTCAGCACCGACAGCAGCACCATGAAGAGCAGGCCACACATGCACAGCGCCGCCAAGGCGGCGGTGCTGGCATAAACGGCATTCAGCAGTCGGCGCATCGGCTCAGCGCTTGAAGGCGTCGACAATGGCTTTGCCTTCAGCCCCGGACTTTTCCAGCCATTCCTTCATGATGGTGTCACCCACTTTTTTCATGTCGGCTTTGAGTTGGGCAGAAGGCGCGGCAATGGTCATGCCGTTGGCCTTGAGCGTTTCCATGGTGGTGGTGTTGACTTTGCGTGACTCGGCCCAGCCGCGGGTTTCGGCTTCGGCGGCGGCTTTGAGCAAAGCGTCCTGTGTCGGCTTGTCCAGCGCGTCAAAGGCTTTCTTGTTGGCGATCACAGCGTTTTTGGGCAACCAGGCCTGCACGTCGTAGTAATACTTGAGGTGCTCGTACAGCTTGCTGTCCACGCCTGTGGCGCCCGAGGTCATGGTCGATTCGACCACACCCGTGGCCAAGGCCTGCGAGAACTCGGCCGCTTGCACGGTCACAGGTTGGGCGCCTACCAGTTCAGCGATCTTGGCAGTGGTGGGGCTGTAAGCACGCCATTTGATGCCCTTGAGGTCGGCGGCGCTGTTGATCGGTTTTTTGCTGTAAATGCCTTGTGGGGGCCAGGCCACCGAGTACAAGAGCATCATGCCTTGGTCGGCCAATTTTTTTTCCAAGAGCGGCTTTTGCGCTTTGTAGAGCTTCATGGATTCGTCGTAGCTGTCGGCCAAAAAGGGCAGGCCGTCCGCACCAAAGGGTTGCCATTCGTTCTGGAAGTTGACCAGCAAAATCTCGCCCAACTGGGCTTGGCCACCTTGCACAGCACGCTTGATCTCGGGGGCCTTGAACAGGGATGCGTTGGCGTGCACCGTGATCTTCAGCTTGCCCGCCGTGGCTTTGTCCACATCGGCCGCAAACTGGGTCATGTTGACCGAGTGGAAGTTGGTGGCCGGGTAAGCGGCGGGCAGGTCCCACTTGGTTTGGGCCGAGACAAAGCCGGAAACAGCGAGCAGGCCAGCCAGCAGGCTGAGGTGAAGGGCGCGACGTTGCATGAAAACTCCTGTGAAAGATGGGAATGTACGGTTCACTGGGCAGTGCAAGAAAGGTGCCCGCTTCACGCGTGCATCGGGTGCATCTGTCTGGTGCCCACTGTAGGCAAGGCAGAGCCAATCCGTGATCGGTGTTTTCCCTTAACGTCAACAAATTGTTGGCAAATTGTCGGCATCGGGCATAGACTTTCTCAACTCTCCAGCCTGGACGGAACCCATGTCGCGCAAAAATTCTCTGAGCATCTCTGCCCCGAGCCCCATCGTGTCCTCGGCCCATTTGGTCTCGCCCGACAGCGCCGAAATGAGCGAGTTCGAGTTCGGCCTGATCGTGGCGGGAAACGCCTTTCACCGCTGGATCATCCACTGCATGGCCGCCGCCGGTCTGAAGGATTTGACGCCTTTGGATGTGCTGGTGCTGCACCACGTCACCCACCGTGCGCGTGACAAGCGCCTGGCCGACATCTGCTTCATCATGAACATTGAAGACACCCATTTGGTGAATTACGCCCTGAAAAAGCTGCAAGGCTTGGGCGTGGTGGTGTCTCAAAAAAATGGCAAAGACGTGACTTATGCCGCGACCGACGAAGGCCGTGCTTATGTGCAGCGTTACCGCGAAATCCGCGAGAGCTGTTTGATTGACGCTTTGAAGGCCGATGATGGCTTGAACCGCGACATTGGTGAGCTGGCCCGATTGCTGCGTGTGCTGTCGGGCATGTACGACCAGGCTGCGCGTGCTGCCGCCTCTTTGTGACTTTGGTTTTTATTCTGATTGTTGAGCGACTTATGAACGAACCCACCATCACACCCGCTGGCAAAAACCGTTGGCAGTTTTGGATTGACCGGGGCGGCACCTTCACCGACGTGGTGGGCAAGCGGCCTGACGGCACTTTGGTCACGCACAAACTGCTGAGCGAAAACCCCGAGCAATACCGCGACGCGGCGGTGGCGGGCATTCGCCATTTGCTGGGCTTGAAGCCCGGTGAGCCGGTCACGCCCGAGCTGGTCGAGTGCGTGAAGATGGGCACCACTGTGGCCACCAACGCTCTGCTGGAGCGCAAGGGCGAGGCCACGCTGCTGGTGACCACACAGGGCTTTGGCGACGCGCTGCGCATCGCTTACCAAAACCGCCCGCGTTTGTTTGACCGACAGATCGTGCTGCCCGAGTTGCTCTACAGCGCGGTGGTGGAGGCGCAGGAGCGGGTGACGGTGGACGGCGAGGTGTTGTTGCCGCTCGACGAGGTGCATTTGCGCACCCAATTGGTGAACAGTTTTGCTCAAGGCGTGCGCTCGGTGGCGGTGGTCTTCATGCACGGCTGGCGGCACACCGCGCACGAGCAGGCGGCAGCGCGGCTGGCACGAGAAGTGGGCTTCACCCAGGTCAGCACTTCGCACCAGACCAGCCCCATGATGAAGCTGGTCAGCCGGGGCGACACCACGGTGGTCGATGCGTATTTGTCACCGATTTTGGGCCGCTATGTGGACCAAGTGGCCAGCGAGATGCCGGGTGTGAAACTGATGTTCATGCAGTCTTCGGGCGGCTTGACAGACGCGCAGGTGTTTGCGGGCAAGGACGCGATTTTGAGCGGCCCGGCCGGCGGCATCGTGGGCATGGCCCGCACGGCCCAACTGGCGGGCCACAACAAGGTGATTGGCTTTGACATGGGCGGCACGTCGACCGATGTGTCGCACTTTGCCGGGCAGTTCGAGCGCGAGTTTGAAACCCAGGTGGCGGGGGTGCGCATGCGTGCTCCCATGATGAGCATCCACACCGTGGCGGCGGGTGGTGGCTCGCTCTTGGCCTATGACGGTGCGCGTTTCAGGGTGGGCCCGCAAAGCGCGGGGGCCAATCCCGGCCCAGCCAGTTACCGCCGGGGCGGGCCTTTGGCCGTGACCGATGCGAACGTGATGGTGGGCAAGGTGCAGCCGAGGTTTTTTCCCTCGGTGTTTGGGCCGGAGGCGAACCAGCCGCTGGACGCCGAGGTGGTGCGGGGGCATTTTGCAAAACTGGCCGCACAAACCGGGCGTGCCGCTGAAGACGTGGCGCATGGTTTCATCCAGATCGCGGTGCAGCAGATGGCTAACGCGATCAAGAAAATTTCAGTGGCGCGGGGCTACGACGTGACGCGTTACACCTTGCAGTGTTTTGGTGGCGCGGGTGGGCAGCATGCGTGTTTGGTGGCCGATGCTTTGGGCATGTCGCAGGTGCTGGTGCACCCGCTGGCGGGTGTGCTGTCGGCCTATGGCATGGGCCTGGCCGACCAGAACGTGATGCGTGAAGAATCGGTGGAACGACGACTGGAAGCTGCCGCCATGCCCCTGATGGCCGAGCGCTTGCAAGCTTTGGGCGAATCCACCCGCCTGGCCTTGCTGGCGCAAATGGGCCAGGACGCGGCCCATGCCGACCGCATCGAGTTGCGCCAACGCGTGCATTTGCGCTACGAAGGCACCGACTCGGCGCTGGTCGTGCCCTGGGGCGATTTGGACCACTTGGTGGCGGGTTTTGAGGCGGCGTATCGCCAGCGCTTTGCCTTCTTGATGCAGGGCAAGGCTTTGGTAGTGGAGGCCGTATCGGTGGAGGCCGTGCTGCCCGGCGATGCGCCCGAAGAGGCTGTTCATGTGCTGAACGCTGAGCGCGAGGTGCCGCGCCGCGACACGGTGCGGGTGTACGCCGCGAATGCACAAGGCGTGGCCGAGTGGCAGGAGGCTGCATTGGTGGTGCGCGAAGACATGCGCCCCGGCGATGTGATCGACGGCCCGGCCATCATTGCCGAGAAAAATGCCACCACGGTGGTGGAGCCCGGTTGGCAGGCACGGCTGACTGCTTTCGACCATTTGTTGCTGGTGCGCGTGCAAGCGCGGGCGGTACAGCATGCGGCGGGCACGCAGGCCGACCCGGTGCTGCTGGAGGTGTTCAACAACTTGTTCATGAACATCGCCGAGCAAATGGGGCTGCAGCTGCAAAACACGGCCTACTCGGTCAACATCAAGGAGCGGCTGGACTTTTCGTGTGCGCTGTTCAGCGCCGAAGGCCATTTGATTGCGAACGCGCCGCACATGCCGGTGCATTTGGGCTCGATGGGCGAGAGCATCCAGACCGTGATCAAGGAGAACCAAGGCCGCATGCAGCCGGGTGATGTGTTCGTGCTGAACGACCCGTACCACGGCGGCACACACTTGCCCGACATCACGGTGATCACGCCGGTGTACCTGGACGGTCACACTGATCCGGTGTTTTATGTCGGCTCACGCGGTCACCACGCCGATGTTGGTGGCCTGACGCCGGGCTCCATGCCGCCGTTTTCCACGCGCATCGAAGAAGAGGGCGTTCAGATCAACAACGTCAAGCTGGTCGAAGCCGGGCGCTTGCGCGAGGCCGAGATGGTGGCGCTGCTGCAAAGCGGCGAATACCCTTCGCGAAACCCGGCGCAGAACATGGCCGACTTGAAAGCGCAAATTGCCGCCAACGAAAAAGGCGTTCAGGAGCTGCGCCGCATGGTCGATCAGTTTGGTTTGGACGTGGTACAGGCCTACATGCGACATGTGCAGGACAACGCCGAAGAATCGGTGCGCCGTGTCATCACACGCCTCAAAAACGGCGCTTTCACTTTCCCCTTGGACAACGGTGCGCAGATCCAGGTGGCGGTGCGCGTGAACGCTGCTGAGCGCACGGCCGAGATCGACTTCACCGGCACCAGCGCCCAATTGCCCAACAACTTCAACGCACCCCGGGCGGTGTGCATGGCGGCCGTGCTCTACGTGTTCCGCAGTTTGGTGGACGACGACATCCCGCTGAACGCTGGCTGCTTGAAGCCGCTCAAGGTCATCATTCCTCAAGGCTCCATGCTCAATCCCAATCCCCCGGCTTCGGTGGTGGCAGGCAATGTGGAAACCTCGACCTGCATCACCAACGCGCTGTTTGGCGCTTTGGGCGTGATGGCAGGCAGCCAGCCGACCATGAACAACTTCACCTTCGGCAATGCGCGGGTGCAGTATTACGAAACGATTTCGGGTGGCAGCGGGGCGGGTGGCCGCTTTGACGCACAGGGCCAACTGGTGGGTGGTTTTGACGGCACCTCGGTCGTGCAAACCCACATGACCAATTCACGCCTCACGGACCCTGAGGTGCTGGAGTTCCGCTTTCCGGTGCGGCTGGAAAGTTATGCGATCCGCCAAGGCTCAGGCGGTGCGGGGCGCTGGCACGGTGGCGATGGCGGTGTGCGCCGCGTGCGCTTTCTGGAGCCGATGACGGCGGGCATTTTGTCCAACGGGCGGGTGTATCCAGCCTTTGGCATGGCAGGCGGGCACCGTGGCTTGCCGGGCATCAACCTCGTGGTTCGCAGCGACGGCCGGGTCGAAGAATTGGCGCACATCGGCCAAGTGGAGATGCAGGCGGGAGATGTGTTTGAAATCCACACGCCCGGCGGCGGCGGGTTTGGCAAGGCCTAGACAGCGGCTAAGTTGTACGACCGACCGTCTGTAGGCCGGTCACGCCTGCCGAATTGACCGATTGGGCCGATTAGGCAGGCCGGGTGTGGCAGTTTTCAGTTTTTCGCGGGCGCGGGTTTGCCGCTTGCATCTGCCGCTTTGGCGGGTTTGGCCGCTGCCTTGTCGGCGCTCACGTCCTTGTTGGCGACAGGCTTTTGATCAGCCACTTTGACCTTGTATGCACTGCCTTGCACCCGCACACCTTGCTCAGACAAACTGCTGGCCTTTTGAGGGCCTAATCCTTTGACCCGACTGGTGGCATCTTCCCAGTCCTTGAACGCGGCCTTTTTGCGCTCGTCCATCACTGCCTTGGTGAGGACCGGACCTACGCCTTTCAGGGCGTCGAGCTCGACTTCGGTGGCTTTGTTCAAGTCAATTTGTTGTGCCCAACTCAGTCCCGCGAAGCTGAATGCCAGAAATACCCCTGCAATTTTTCTCAGCATGCCTATTCCCATTTGGTTCACTGCAAAAATTTGCAGACCTTTATTTTGAGAACTTAAATGTTATTTTGAAAGCAGGGTAAACCCCTGGAGAGCCTCGCAGGGCTAGAGTTCTTCGATCCGTCTGGGGGGGTAGCTGTCCCAAGCCTGGCATCCCGGGCAATGCCAGAAGTGCTCTTTGGCTTCAAAACCACAGGCCGCACAGCGGTAACGGGCCAGGGGTTTGGTGGCGTGTTCCAGTGCTTTTTGCACCGGTGCCGGCAAGGCATGGTCACTGGGCTGGACCCCGTTGAGCCAGCGACTGGCAGCCATCAGGGACGGGGTTTTTTGCAGGTGGTCCAAGTAGCGCTGCATCGCCTGGGCCTGCGTGAGCTGATCGGCGGGTGAAGGGTTGGCGCTCAAAGTCATGATGGCATCGAGGACATCAATGCAGGGCTGGCGCTGGTAATGCGCTTGCAGCAAGGCCAAGGCCTCATCGGCTTTGCCACAGGCTTGGGCTGCTTGAGCCAAGCTTGCCGCCGCCAATGGGGCCGCCATGTCATTGCGCTCAAACAACACGGCCAAGCTGGCATAGGCGGGCACAGCCTGTCCTTGGCTTAAAAGCAATTGCCCTTGCAAAATTCGAGGTCGTGCCGCTTCGGATTGTTCTTTCAGGCTTTGCGCCAGCAGGGCCAGGGCTTTGGCACTGTCTCCTTTTTGTACCGCTTCTCGCGCTTGTTCACATTGGTAATGGGCCAACCGAATGCCAAAGTTTGATTCGCCTGATTTTTCAAGCAAGCGTGCCACGGCTGCAGCTTCAGGCCACTCGCGTGATCGTTCGTAAATGGCCATGCGTGCCAGCCTGGCTTGTCCTTCGTAAGAGGTGCCTTCCAGCTTGCGCAGCGCCTCTTCAGCGCGGTCCAGCAAGCCGGCTTTCAAATAATCAAGTGCCAAACCATGTTGCGCTCTTTGCCGGTCTGCAGTGCTGATGTCGGCGCGTTGCAGCAGGTGTTCGTGGACCCTGACGGCTCGGTCGTATTCACCACGGCGGCGAAACAAATTGCCCAATGCAAAATGCAATTCCGAGGTGTCCGGGTCGTTTTGTACGGCTTCAATGAAGGCGTCGATGGCTTGGTCTTGCTGTTCATTGAGCAAGTAATTCAAGCCTTTGAAATAAGCGCGAGGGGCCTGGCGGTTGGCAATGCGCATCTGACGCAAGTCCAAACGAGAGGCGATCCACCCCAGTGCAAAAGCAGCGGGTAAACCCAGCAAAATCCAGGTCAGGTCAAACTCCATGTGGGGCCTCCTGTGGGGGTGATACCGCATCGCTGGCGGGTTTAAGTCGGTGTTTCACGGCTTGCCGTTCACGCCACCAGCGTGGCACCATGCCCAAAACGCCGACCACCACACCCAGAGTGAAGGCTGACAAAACCACCAGCACGGTGGGCGCTGACCAATGGGTGCCAAAAAAGAAATTCACGCGCGTTTCTTGCTGGTTGTTCAGCGCAAAAGCGAAAAGGGTAAAAAAAACAGCCGCCTTCAGTAGCCACTGAAGCAGCCGGAGCAGACGTTTCATGATTCGACCTTGGAAGCTGAAACCATTCTAATGGCGCAATTTCAGTGGCCAGCAAAACCACGAACAAGCCCTACCCCTCGGTATTGGAGTGTGGCTGGGCCTTGGGCCTCAGGCATGGGTCTTGGGGTTGGTTTGTGCGGCAGCCAAAGTGCCTGCATCCACGGCTTCTCTCAAGGCTTTGCCTGGCTTGAAGTGAGGGACCCGTTTTTCGGGTATGTGCACACTTTCTCCAGAGCGAGGGTTGCGGCCAATGCGAGGTGGACGGCGATTGATGGAAAAGCTTCCAAAACCGCGAATTTCGATGCGGTGGCCTTTGACCAGGGCATCGCTCATGGCTTCGAGCACCGTTTTGACCGCCAGTTCGGCGTCACGGTGGGTCAGCTGCGCAAAACGTGCAGCGAGTTCTTCAACCAGATCGGAGCGGGTCATGTGCGTTGGAGGTTGAGCGTTGGGGGTTGTGCGTTGAGCTGAACAAGCCGGAAAACCCGGCTTGCCGCTCAACGTCAAACGCTCAACGCTCAGCTTTCACTTCAGTTGTTGTCCAACTTGGCACGCAACAAAGCGCCCAGGCTGGTGGTGCCCGCGTTTTCGCGTGACGACTGCTGAGACAAGTTCGCCATGGCTTCTTGTTGGTCAGCTTGGTCTTTGGCTTTGATCGACAACTGGATGTTGCGGGTCTTACGGTCCACGTTCACCACGACGGCAGTGACTTCGTCACCGACTTTGAGCACATGGCTGGCGTCTTCCACGCGGTCACGCGAGATTTCGCTGACACGCAGGTAGCCCACGATGTCTTCGCCCAGGTCGATTTCAGCGCCCTTGGCATCCACAGTCTTGACCTTGCCGGTGACGATCTGGCCTTTGTCGTTGATTGACACAAAGGTGGTGAAAGGATCGGAGTCGAGCTGTTTGATGCCCAAGCTGATGCGCTCGCGGTCCACGTCCACAGCCAAGACCAAAGCCTCAACTTCTTGACCCTTCTTGAATTCGCGCACGGCGTTTTCGCCGGTTTCGTTCCAAGACAGGTCAGACAAGTGCACCAAGCCGTCGATGCCGGCAGCCAAGCCCACGAACACGCCGAAGTCGGTGATCGACTTGATCGGGCCCTTGACGCGGTCGCCGCGCTTGGTGTTCTGAGCGAACTCTTGCCATGGGTTGGCACGGCACTGCTTCATGCCCAAGCTGATGCGGCGCTTGTCTTCGTCGATCTCGAGGACCATGACTTCGACTTCGTCACCCAAAGCCACGATCTTGGAAGGAGCCACGTTCTTGTTGGTCCAGTCCATTTCAGACACGTGTACCAAGCCTTCGATGCCTGGCTCGAGTTCCACAAACGCGCCGTAGTCGGCGATGTTGGTGATCTTGCCGAACATGCGGGTGCTTTGTGGGTAGCGGCGGTTCACGCCCATCCATGGGTCGTCGCCCATTTGCTTGAGACCCAAGGACACGCGGTTTTTCTCGGTGTCGAACTTGAGGATCTTGGCGGTGATTTCTTGACCGGCCGTGACCACTTCGGAGGGGTGACGGACACGGCGCCATGCCATGTCGGTGATGTGCAGCAAGCCGTCGATGCCGCCCAAGTCCACGAACGCACCGTATTCGGTGATGTTCTTGACCACACCGTGAACGATGGAGCCTTCGCGCAATGTTTCCATCAGCTTGGCGCGTTCTTCGCCCATGGAGGCTTCCACCACAGCGCGGCGTGACAACACAACGTTGTTGCGCTTGCGGTCGAGCTTGATGACCTTGAATTCCAGGGTCTTGTTCTCATAGGGAGACAGGTCTTTGGTAGGACGTGTGTCGACCAAAGAGCCGGGCAA
Organism: Comamonadaceae bacterium PBBC1; assembly: GCA_002256145.1. Lineage (GTDB taxonomy): Bacteria > Pseudomonadota > Gammaproteobacteria > Burkholderiales > Burkholderiaceae_C > Limnohabitans_A. The sequence continues at coordinate 257,655 of NKIP01000002.1, read as the reverse complement.
GAAAGCACGGATGCCGTTGACCAACACGGTCAGGCCACCCTTGACTTTGCCGCTGGTCACGCCAGTGACGAACTCGCCGGATTCCAGGGCTTTTTCCAAAGACATCCAGGAAGCCAAACGCTTGGCGGTGTCGCGCGACAAGATGGTGTCGCCGTAACCGTTTTCGATGGAGCCAATGGCCACCGAGACAAAGTCGCCGACCTGGACTTCGACTTCACCCTGGTCGTTCTTGAACTCTTCGAGGGGCACGTAGGACTCGGACTTGAGACCGGCGTTGACGACCACGAAGTTGTGTTCGATGCGCACCACTTCAGCGGTGATGACTTCACCAGGGCGCATTTCGGTACGTTGCAGGGATTCCTCAAAGAGGGCGGCAAAAGATTCAGACATGTGATTTCCTCATCCACAAACAGGACTGACGAGCGCGGAATGCGTCGTTTCCAGGAGCTGACTGCGGCGGTTGGTTGTGCGGTGTGAACCGCGGTTGGTTTGTCAAAAACCACCTGGCCAGTGTGCAAGCTGCACGAGGAGAGCCGGGTGGAACTTTAGTTCAGCCTGCACAGGGCAGGCTGGGGTGGCTGTTGTCAGTGGATCAACTTCTGTCGATCAACCAAAAACCTGCCGACTTTGCCACCAGACCATCACTTGTTCCACCGAGGCTTCGATGGTCAAGGACGAGTTGTCCAGTTGCAAGGCATCTTGTGCGGGCTTCAGAGGCGCCACGCTGCGGGACATGTCCCGGGCGTCGCGTGCTTCCAAGTCAGCGCGAAGAGCATCGATATTAGCCGAAAAACCCTTCAAAATCAATTGCTTATGCCGTCTTTCGGCCCTTTGGGCAGCGCTGGCGGTCAAAAACACCTTCAAAGGGGCTTCTGGAAAGATCACCGTGCCCATGTCACGGCCGTCGGCCAAGAGGCCAGGCAGGCGCTGAAAACTGTGTTGCAGGTCGATCAGCGCTTGGCGCACTGCTGGCAAGACAGAGACTTTGGAGGCGTTCATGCCGCCTTGCTCGCTGCGGATCGCATCGGTCACGTCCACGCCGTCCAGCAAGACCTGCTCACCTTCAAAACGCACGGGCAGGCTGCGGGCGAGGTCGGCGATCTTGGCTTCGTCGGCGGCTTCCAGCGTGAGACCTGCTTGCAACGCAGCGTGGGCGGTTACGCGGTAAAGCGCGCCCGAATCGAGGTAGTGGTAGCCCAGCTGTGCGGCCACGCTGCTGGCCAATGTGCCCTTGCCTGAGGCCGTGGGGCCGTCGATGCAGATCACCGGGATGTTTTGTGCGGCTGTGTGCGCCACCGAGAACAGGGCTTCAAAGTAGTCGGGGAAGGTCTTGGCCACGCACTTGGGGTCTTCGATGCGCACCGGAATCAGGTCGGCGTTGAACGCTGCCAGAGAGAAGCACATGGCCACGCGGTGGTCGTCGTAGGTGTGGATGCTGGCGCGTTGCCATTGGTCCGCAGGCAGGGGATGGATGGTGATCCAGTCCGGGCCTTCTTCCACGGTGGCTCCGAGCTTGCGGCTTTCGTTGGCCATGGCCGCAATGCGGTCGGTTTCTTTCACGCGCCAGCTGGCGATGTTGCGCAGCGTGGTCGGGCCGTCGGCATACAGCGCCATCACGGCCAGCGTCATGGCGGCATCGGGGATGTGGTTGCAGTCGAGCGTGATGCCCTTCAGGGGCCACGCGCCGCGCTGAATTTCGAGCCAATTGGGGCCGCTGGTGATTTGGGCCCCCATTTGCGCGGCGGCGTCCATGAAGCGGATGTCGCCCTGGATCGAGTCAGCCCCCACGCCCTGAATGCGGATGCCGCTGCCTTGGGCGATGGCACCCAGTGCGATGAAGTAGCTGGCCGATGACGCATCGGCTTCGACGTGGATCGTGCCCGGCGACTGGTAGCGGCTGCCCGCCGGGATGACAAAACGTTCCCAGCCTTGGCGTTCCACGGCAATGCCGTAACGGGCCAGCAGATTGAGTGTGATCTCGATGTAGGGCTTGCTGATGAGTTCGCCCACCACCTCGATGGTGATGGCGCGGTCTTGGGCTGCCAAGGGCAGCGCCATCAGCAAGGCGGTGAGGAATTGGCTGGACACATCGCCACGCACGGGGATGGGTTTGTCCAGTTGCAGTGTTGGCTGGCGTACGCGCAGCGGCGGGTAGCCCTCGTTGCCCAGGTAGTCGATGGCGCAGCCCAGCTCGCGCAGGGCATCCACCAAGTCGCCGATGGGGCGCTCGTGCATTCGGGGCACGCCTTTGAGCGTGAAGTCGCCGCCATGAACGGCCAGCGCAGCGGTGAGCGGGCGCATGGCCGTGCCCGCATTGCCCATGAAAAATTCAATGGCTTCACTGGGCCAAGTGCGGCCACCGAGGCCCGTGATGGTCACCGTGGTGCCTTGCACCTCCACGCCGCAGCCCAATTGGCGCAGCGCGGCCAGCATGACGCGGGTGTCGTCCGAGTCCAGCAGGTCGTGGACCACGGTGGTGCCTTGGCACAGTGCCGAGAGCAGCAGCACGCGGTTGGAGATGCTTTTGGAGCCGGGCAGGGTGACAGTGCCGGACGCGCCTTGCAGCGCAGGGAGGTCGAGAAAAGGGGTGGAGAACATTTAAGGGTTTTCAGAAACTTTGCTGCAAGCGTTGCCCGCTTGCAAGGTCCAAGCCGAGCGCACATCGCTGGCTTGTTCAATCAACTGTTGCAGCGCCGCGGTGTCGCCTTGCTTCAAGGTGTTTTCAAATTGGTCGAGCGCAGCGCGAAAGTGCGCCATCTGCGTGAGCACTTCGGCCCGGTTGGCGCTCAGGATGTCGCGCCAGACGGCCGGGTCACTGGCGGCGATGCGCGAGAAGTCCCGAAAGCCCGGGCCTGCCATCTCCAAAAACGCAGCACCTTGTGCTTGTGCGGTAAGGGCATTGACGGCCGCAAAGGCCAACAGGTGCGGCAGGTGGCTGACGGCCGCAAAGGTGGCGTCATGCGCCTCGGGCGTCATGTGGCTCACATGGCTGCCGATGGCGGTCCAGACCTCGCTCGCTGTTTTGATTTGGTGGAGGCTGTTTTGCGGCAGGGGCGTAAGGATAGTGCGTCTGTCTTGGTAGAGCTTGCCCTCGGCGTGCTCGATGCCAGAGACTTCTTTGCCCGCAATCGGGTGGGCAGGCACCAAGCAATTGAGGCGTTCGCCCAAGGCGGCCTGGGCTGCTGCGATCACATCGCATTTGGTGGAGCCCACGTCCATCAGCAAGGCACTGGGTGACAGGGTGTCGCGCAATGCAGCAAAGCTGCTGTGCATGGCCCCCACGGGCACGGCCAGCAAGACCAAATCGGCACCTTGCACCGCCTCGGCCACGTTGTTGCAAGCTTGGTCGATGACACCCAACTCAAGGGCGCGTTGGCGTGTTTTTTCGGATGCGCTGAAGCCTGTGATGTGCTGCACCAGGCCCGCTTGGCGCAGCGCGAGCGCAAACGAGCCGCCCATCAGGCCGCAGCCAATCAGGGCCAGGCGTTGGAACTTCACCGCGTGCTCACTCGGGAGTCATTCAGGAACGGGGTACGAACCCAGTACCTTGTAGAACGCGCACAGGCCTTGCAGCTCTTGCAAGGCCGCCGCGACATGCGGCTCGCTGATGTGGCCTTGCAGGTCGATGTAGAAGTAATACTCCCACTGGCCGGATTTAGCAGGACGCGACTCAAAACGCGTCATGGATACGCCGTTGTTCTTGAGCGGCACCAACAAGTCGTGCACGGCACCGGGGCGGTTGGGCACCGACACCACCAAGCTGGTGCAGTCTTTGCCCGAAGCCGGGGGTGTGGCCAGGGTTTGGGGCAAGGCGATGACTGCAAAGCGTGTGCGGTTGAACGCTTCGTCCTGGATGGCGTGGTGCACGATGTGCAGGCCAAACTGACTGGCTGCGCGCTCGCTGGCCAAAGCGGCCCAAGCCGGGTTGGTGGCGGCCAGGCGTGCGCCCTCGGCGTTGCTCGACACGGCGCGGCGCTCCACATGCGGCAAGTGTTTGGACAACCAACCCTGGCACTGGGCCAGCGCTTGCGGGTGGGCCATCACGACTTCAATGCCCGCGTCTGAATTGAGTTGGCGCAGCAAATTGAAGCGCACCTGCAGGCTGACTTCGCCCACCACATGCACAGGCGAGCGCAAGAACAAATCGAGCGATCTGGCCACCACACCTTCGGTGGAATTTTCCATGCCCACGACGCCATACTGGGCGGAGCCCGCAGCGGTAGCGTGGAAAACTTCGTCAAAGTTGGCGCAGTAAATCAGGTTGGCCGCACTGCCAAAAAACTCAATCGCTGCTTGTTCGCAAAACGTGCCCTGGGGCCCGAGCACCGCCACGCGTTGTGGCGCCTCTAGGGCCAAGCAGGCCGACATGATCTCGCGCCAAATAGAGGCCACATGCTCGTTTTTGAGCGGGCCGGGGTTGGCGTGGGTGATCTTGTCGATGACCTGGGCCACGCGGTCGGGGCGAAAGAAGGGCGAGCCTTCGGCGCGTTTGATCTCGCCGACTTGTTCGGCCACATGGGCGCGTTGGTTGAGCAGGCTCAGCAGCTGTTTGTCCAGCGCGTCAATTTGCACACGCAAAGCGCCCAAGGCATCCGACTGAATGGGTTGTTGGCTCATGTCTCTTCTACTTTCTGGCGGCCTGTTTCGGGAGAAAACTTCAGGCCTGTGTTTTTTCAAATTCGCGCATGTAATCCACCAAGGCCTGCACGCCTTCGATGGGCATGGCGTTGTAGATGCTGGCCCGCATGCCACCGACTGATTTGTGGCCCTTGAGCTGCAACAAATTGGCGGCTTTGGCCCCGGCCAGAAAGGCGTCGTTGCGCGATTCGTCGCGCAAGAAGAAGGGCACATTCATGCGTGAGCGGCAGTCTTGGGCAACACGGTTTTCGAACAGGCTGGAGCTGTCGAGAAAGTCATACAGCAGCTTCGCTTTGGCGATGTTGCGCTGTTCCATGGCGGCAATGCCGCCATTTTTTTTGAGCCACTGGAACACCAGCCCGGCGATGTAGATGCTGTAAGTGGGCGGCGTGTTGTACATCGACTGGTTGTAGGCCACCAGTTTGTAATCGAAGGCGCTCGGGCAATGGGGCAGGGCGTGGCCGATCAGGTCTTCGCGCACGATCACCAAGGTCAGGCCTGCGGGGCCCAAATTCTTTTGTGCACCGCCAAAGGCCAAACCCACACGGGACCAGTCCACCGGGCGGGAGGCCACATGCGATGAAAAATCTACCACCAGCGGGGCGTCACACCCCAAGGCTTTGAGGTCGGGCAGTTCATGAAACTCAACGCCGTGGATGGTTTCGTTGCCGCAAATGTGCACATAGCGGCTGTCCGAGCCGATCTGCCAACTGGCAGGCGCGGGCAGGGTGGTGAAGCCGTCGGCTTGCGCCGAGGCCGCCACGCGGGCGGTGCCGTATTTGCCCGCTTCTTTGAGCGACTTTTGGCTCCAGCTGCCCGTGAGCACAAAGTCCATGGCCCCGCCTTGCGACAGGTTCAGGGGCACGATGGCGTTTTCCGCCAGGCCACCGCCTTGCATGAACAAAATCTTGAAATGGGCGGGCACGGCCAACAGTTCACGCAGGTCCGCTTCGGCCTGCTCGTAGATGCTGATGAACTCCTTGCCGCGGTGGCTCATCTCCATCACGCTCATGCCCGAGCCGTGCCAATCGAGCATTTCTGAGGCAGCTTGTTGCAAGACCTCTTCGGGCATGACGGCCGGACCGGCCGAAAAATTGAAAGCGCGACTCATGCCTTATTCCGCTGCGGGTGTGTTGTCATCAGAAGTGTTGGTGCTGTCACTTTCACCGTCGTTGGTGTTGGCATCGTTTTCCACAATGCGTTGCAGGCCCGACAGCTTGGCGCCTTCGTCCAGGCCGATCAAGGTCACGCCTTGCGTGGCGCGGCCCAATTCGCGGATTTCAGAAACGCGGGTGCGCACCAAAACACCAGTGTCGGTGATCAGCATGATCTCGTCATCTGCCTGGACCAAGGTGGCTGCGACCACTTTGCCATTGCGCTCCGATTGCTGGATGGCGATCATGCCCTTGGTGCCACGGCCGTGACGCGTGTATTCGGTGATGCTGGTGCGCTTGCCGTAGCCGTTTTCGGTGGCCGTGAGCACACTGGCACGGGCTTTGGCTTCATCGGCGGGGGTATCGGGGTTTTCTTGTTCCGACACCAGCATGGCGATCACGCTTTGGTGGTCTTCGATCATCATGCCGCGCACGCCGCGTGCACTGCGGCCCAGCGGACGCACATCGTTTTCGTCGAAACGCACGGCCTTGCCTCCGTCGCTGAACAGCATCACGTCGTGCTGCCCGTCTGTGAGGGCCGCGCCAATCAAGAAGTCACCCTCGTCCAAATTGACGGCGATGATGCCGCCTTTGCGGGGGTTGTTGAATTCGTCCAGCGATGTCTTTTTCACGGTGCCCATGGAGGTGGCCATGAACACATATTGGTTGTCTGGGAAGGTGCGTGCTGCACCGGTCAGGGCCAGCACCACGTTGATCTTTTCGCCTTCTTGCAGCGGGAACATGTTGACGATGGGGCGACCGCGTGAGCCGCGTGAGCCGGCCGGTACTTCCCAGACCTTGAGCCAATACAAACGGCCCCGATTGGAGAAGCACAGCAGGTAGTCGTGTGTGTTGGCGATGAAGAGCTGGTCGATCCAGTCGTCTTCTTTGGTGGCTGCCGCTTGTTTGCCACGACCGCCGCGCTTTTGGGCGCGGTATTCACTCAAAGGCTGGCTCTTGATGTAACCGCTGTGGCTGAGCGTGACCACCATGTCAGTGGGCGTGATCAGGTCCTCGGTAGACAGGTCTTGCGCACTGTGCTCGATCTCGCTGCGGCGAGCGCCAATTTTGGTCTGGCCAAATTCTTGGCGCACGGTGCCCAGCTCGTCGCCAATGATGGTGGACACGCGCTCGGGTTTGGCGAGGATGTCCAACAGGTCTTCAATTTCTGACATGACCTCTTTGTATTCAGCGACGATTTTGTCTTGCTCCAGCCCAGTCAGGCGTTGCAGGCGCATCTGCAAAATCTCTTGCGCTTGCGTGTCTGACAGGCGGTACAGGCCGTCTTGACCCATGCCGTATTCGCGATCGAGTCCTTCGGGGCGATAGTCGTCCGCATTGACCACGGAGCCATCGTCACGGGCACGCGTCAGCATGGTGCGTACCATCTGGCTGTCCCAAGAGCGTGTCATCAGCTCGGCTTTGGCCACGGGTGGTGTGGGCGCATTGCGAATGATGGCAATGAAGTCGTCAATATTGGCCAAAGCCACGGCCAGACCTTCCAGCACATGGCCACGGTCACGCGCTTTGCGCAGCTCGAACACCGTTCGGCGTGTCACCACTTCGCGGCGGTGTTGCAAAAAGACCTGGATCAGGTCTTTCAGGTTGCACAGCTTGGGCTGGCCGTCGATCAAGGCCACCATGTTCATGCCAAAGGTGTCTTGCAGCTGGGTCTGTTTGTACAGGTTGTTCAGCACCACTTCGGGCACTGCGCCGCGCTTGAGCTCGATCACCAAACGCATGCCCGACTTGTCGGACTCATCCTGGATGTGGCTGATGTCCTCGATTTTCTTTTCGTGCACCAGTTCGGCCATGCGCTCTTGCAGGGTCTTTTTGTTGACCTGGTAAGGCAGTTCGTCAACCACGATGCACTGGCGTTGGCCTTTGTCGATGTCTTCAAAGTGGCATTTGGCTCGCATCACAACGCGGCCGCGGCCGGTGCGGTAGCCATCCTTGACGCCGGTCATGCCGTAAATGATGGCGCCCGTGGGGAAATCCGGCGCGGGCACGATTTCCATCAGTTCGTCGATGGATGCTTCGGGGTTGCGCAGCAAATGCAAGCAAGCGTCCACCACCTCGTTCAAGTTGTGCGGCGGGATGTTGGTGGCCATGCCCACAGCGATGCCGCCTGAGCCATTGATCAGCAAATTGGGCAGTCGCGAAGGCAAGACCAGGGGTTCTTTTTCGGAGCCGTCGTAGTTGGGCCCGAAGTCCACGGTTTCCTTGTCGATGTCGGCCAACATCTCATGGGCAATCTTGGCCAAGCGGATTTCGGTGTAACGCATCGCCGCCGCGTTGTCGCCGTCGACCGAGCCAAAGTTCCCCTGGCCGTCCACCAGCATGTGGCGCATGGAAAAGTCTTGTGCCATTCGCACGATGGTGTCGTATACCGACTGGTCACCGTGAGGGTGGTACTTACCAATCACGTCACCCACGATACGGGCCGACTTTTTATACGGACGGTTCCAGTCGTTGTTCAGCTCGTGCATCGCAAACAACACACGGCGGTGCACGGGTTTCAGGCCATCGCGCGCATCGGGCAGGGCGCGACCCACGATCACGCTCATGGCGTAATCGAGGTAGCTGCGCCGCATTTCCTCTTCCAGACTGATGGGCAGTGTTTCTTTGGCGAACTGGGTCATATGTAGGAAGAAAAGTAACGCGGTGTAAACCACTCATTTTAAGTGCATGCGAGTGTAGCTTCGTTGCAACATTTGTCAGTGTTTTCAACTAATGCTTTTATCGTCTGTTCAGCATTTGACAGAAGTCACCGCCGTCTATGGCACAATAAATGTCAACGCAGTAAGTGACGGTCATTTGCTGTGTCATTTTTACGCAGCGAGTCTGCGGCTTTATCCCTCAAGAGGAAGACCATGAAGAAACTCAACAAAGTGGCGATGTTGTTTGCCTCCGCAGCTCTCGCAACCGCAGCCGGCGCTCAAACCGTTGACAACTGGCGCAACGGCTCCGGCGACTTGGTGTGGAAAAACGGCACCAACGAACTGTGCTGGCGCGATGCCAACTGGACACCTGCTACAGCTGCTGTCGGTTGCGACGGTGCCATCGTGGCTCCTAAAGCTGCACCAGCGCCTGCTCCCGCTCCTGCACCAGCTCCAGCTCCAGTGGCTGCTCCAGCACCCGCTCCAAAACCAGCACCAGCACCCGCTCCTGCGCCTGCTGCTGCGACCAAAGTGACTTACGCTGCTGACGCGTTCTTTGACTTCGACAAAGCCGTGTTGAAAGCTGAAGGCAAAGCCAAGCTCGACGACTTGGTTGGTAAAGTCAAAGGCGTGAACCTGGAAGTCATCATCGCTGTCGGTCACACCGACTCCGTGGGTTCTGACGCTTACAACCAGAAGCTGTCGGTCAAGCGCTCTGACGCTGTGAAGGCCTATTTGGTGTCCAAAGGCATCGAAAAGAACCGCGTTTACACCGAAGGCAAAGGCGAGAAGCAGCCTGTGGCTGACAACAAGACTTCTGCTGGCCGCGCTAAAAACCGCCGCGTTGAAATCGAAGTGGTCGGCACCCGCGCCAACAAGTAATCCTCTCTGGATTGCCCAAAAGCCCCAGCAATGGGGCTTTTTTTTGCCTCAAATTTTCTGAGTGCTGTGCTTTAACCGACAATCCAGCCCATGAATCCAAGCTCATCCAATGTTGATCCGGCCGAATTGGCCAAGTTTTCAGACCTCGCCCACCGCTGGTGGGACCCCGAAAGCGAATTCCGCCCCTTACATCAAATCAACCCCTTGCGTTTGGAGTGGATTCACGGCTTGGTGCCACTCACGGGATTGAAAGTGGTGGATGTCGGTTGTGGTGGCGGCATTTTGGCCGACGCCATGGCCCGCAAAGGGGCAGAGGTTTTGGGCATTGATTTGGCCACCAAATCCCTCAAAGTGGCCCAATTGCATGCCCTCGAAGCGGGCACGCAAGGCGTGCAGTACCGCGAAGTCAGTGCTGAAGCTTTGGCCGCAGAAAAACCCCAGCAATTTGATGTGGTCACCTGCATGGAAATGCTGGAACACGTCCCGGATCCGGCCTCGGTGGTCAAGGCCTGCGCCCAAATGGTCAAGCCTGGGGGCTGGGTGTTCTTTTCCACACTCAACCGAAATCCCAAATCCTTTCTGTTTGCCATCGTCGGTGCCGAGTACATCCTCAAACTCTTGCCCAAGGGCACGCATGAGTTTGCCCGCCTGATCAAGCCCAGCGAACTCACATCTTGGGCGCGTGAAGCAGGGCTGGACGCCCAAGGCTTCAAAGGCATGGAATACAACCCCTTCACCAAGCGCTATTGGCTCAGTCAAGACACCAGTGTCAACTATTTGCTGGCGTGCAGGAAAGCCTGAACATGTTCCACAACGTACAAGCCGTCTTGTTTGATTTGGACGGCACCTTGATTGACAGTGCCCCTGATTTGGGCGCAGCGGTAGACAAAATGCGGGTTGACCGTGGTTTGTCTTCTTTTCCCTTGGACCACTACCGCCACATGGCTGGTGCGGGTGCCCGAGGCATGTTGGGCATTGGCTTTGACATGACACCCGATCACGCCGACTTTGAGGCGATGAAGGAAGAGTTCTTCGTCAACTATGAGCGCTGCATGACTGAGCGCACCCACATTTTTGATGGCGTGGTTGAGCTGATTGCGAGTTTGGTGGCGCAAGGCATGCCCTGGGGTGTGGTGACCAACAAATCCAGCAGATTCACCGATCCGCTCACATCGACCATGCCTTTGTTCGCTACGGCCGGGACCATCGTCAGCGGCAACACCACCCCACACGCCAAACCGCATCCCGAACCCCTTTTCGAAGCCGCAAGGCGTTTGGCCATCGATCCGGCCCGGTGCGTGTATGTGGGCGACGATGAGCGTGACATCGTGGCGGGTTTGGCCGCAGGCATGGGCACGGTGGCAGCCACTTACGGTTATTTGGGCCAACAGACCGATATTTCGCGCTGGAATGCCCATTTGCACATTGATTCTCCGATGGACCTCTTGAAATCCCTCAAGAGCGCCTAAAATAGAACGTTCAGGGGCTGCACTGGTTTCGACATGGGTTCGGACGCGTGGCAGGGCATGTCGAGGTTCTGATCCTCGTTAATCTTCGGAAAAAAAACTAACTGCAAACGACGAACGTTTCGCACTCGCCGCTTAATCCGGTGAGCCTTGCAACAGTTGGCCGATAGGCTGGGTCAGGGTGATGAGGGGGTTAAACCCCTCAAAGTCCTGGCTGCAAGGTAAAACATATGGGCTGGCATCACCTCGGGTACCTTGAGGTGGTGTGAGAAAAAAGGGTGCTGGCTGGGTGTTCAGCGTGTCGCTGCGCGGTTCATTTGGCGAGACTCAAATCAGACGACTACACATGTAGAACTGTACGAAAAAGACTTATGGACGGGGGTTCAAATCCCCCCAGCTCCACCATATGCAAGTTCAAGGGCGTTTACTGAGTTTCAGTAAACGCCCTTTTTCTTTGGGAAATCAAGTGTTTGCAGTGCAAGGACGTACGTTAGCGTTCGTTGACAGCCAGAACCAAACCTGGGAACAGTCCGGGGAACAACCGGGGCAAAATCTGAAAAAACGGGGAACGTTCCCCGGTTTGCCCCCGGACACCTGAGAGAACGCCCCCATGCTGATCGATGCAAGTCTTGGCGGGGTTTTTTCGGATCTAGATCGCATTCCCCCAAAACATGGTTTTGACCCTGCAAGCCCCGTTTTAGCGCTTTGTAAAGAAGCGTTGGAATGTCCTCCAGCGGGCAATCCTGCATAAAAAAAGCCACCCGTATCATGCCGGGTGGCTTGAGTTTGACCCAGTGCTGGCAGGCTGGAATCAAAGGCCTGCAGCGGCCTTCAGTGCAGCAGCACGGTCGGTGCGTTCCCAAGTGAAGTCGGGCTCGTCACGGCCAAAGTGGCCGTAAGCGGCGGTCTTGCTGTAGATGGGGCGCAGCAGGTCCAGCATCTGGATGATGCCTTTGGGGCGCAGGTCAAAGTGCTCAGCCACCAAGGCGGACAATTTGTCGTCTGAAATCACACCCGTTCCGGCGGTGTTGACGGTGATGTTCATGGGACGTGCCACGCCAATGGCGTAAGCCACTTGCACTTGGCACTGGGTGGCCAGGCCTGCGGCCACAATGTTCTTGGCCACGTAGCGTGCGGCGTAAGCGGCCGAGCGATCGACCTTGGAAGGGTCTTTGCCAGAGAAGGCACCACCGCCGTGGGGGCAGGCACCGCCGTAGGTGTCCACAATGATCTTGCGGCCAGTTAAACCGCAATCGCCCTGGGGGCCGCCAATGACGAAACGGCCGGTGGGGTTGATCAGGTACTTGGTGTCTTGCAGCCACTCTTTGGGCAGCACGGGCTTGATGATCTCTTCGATGATGGCTTCGGTGAAGCTGGCCTTCATCTTGGTCGATGTTTCCGACTGGTCGGGGCTGTGCTGGGTGGACAGCACCACGGTGTCGATGCTGTGGGGCTTGCCGTCCACGTAACGCATGGTCACCTGGCTCTTGGCATCGGGCCGCAAGAAGGGCAAGCGGCCGTCTTTGCGCAGCTGGGCCTGGCGCTCGACCAAGCGGTGGGCGTAATAAATGGGGGCGGGCATCAGCTCGGGGGTTTCGCTGCAGGCATAGCCGAACATCAGGCCTTGGTCGCCCGCGCCGATGTTGAGGTGGTCGTCCGACGCGTGGTCCACGCCTTGGGCGATGTCGTTGGATTGCTTGTCGTAGCAAACCATGACCGCGCAACCCTTGTAGTCGATGCCGTAGTCGGTGTTGTCGTAGCCGATGCGCTTGATGGTGTCGCGGGCGACCTGGATGTAGTCGACATGCGCGTTGGTGGTGATCTCACCGGCCAAGACCACCAGACCTGTGTTGGTCAGGGTTTCGGCGGCCACGCGGCTGCGGGGGTCTTGTTCAAAGATGGCGTCAAGGATTGCGTCAGAAATCTGATCTGCAACTTTGTCGGGATGGCCTTCCGAGACGGATTCGGAGGTGAAGAGGAAGTCGTTGGACATAAAAAAGGCTCCTGTTTTCAAAGGTTTGTCGGCGTTGCCGACCCTGAAAACCCGGAGCCTGGCGAACGCTTTAGCAGAATTTATGAATCGCCCTGCAAGTAGTTCAGTTAACTCGGCGATTTTTTGATTGTATCAATTTGCTGGCAGTCTGTGTTGGAGAACGCACTGTCAATGAAATTGAGCCCGACTCTCACTCAAGGCTGATCGTCTGTGCGCTTCTGTGCCGGCCTTCCAAATCGAAGCCCTCTTGTTCAGCTGCTTCAGCGCCAACGTGGTTGGCATCTTGTCTGCGTGCATCAAAAATCATGTCCAATACAGCCCATGGACATTCCCACCCCTATTGAAAACCGCCTGGTCGATCTGGAAATCAAGGCGGGCTTTACCGAAGACCTGCTGGACCAGCTCAATGCGCAGGTGTACCGCCAGCAGCAGCAAATTGACGCGCTCATTCAGGAACTGCGCCAGATGCGCGAACGCCTGCCCGAGTCGGGCGGTGGCGCTGAAGTGCGCAATTTGCGTGACGAGATTCCGCCGCATTACTGATGAACTTCCACAGCATTCAGGACATTCGGGACCATTTGCGTGCCTTGGGCGCCAATGCCTTGCACGAGCAGCGCGTGCTGCGTTTGTGGGCGCAAGCCAAACCACAAAACAGTGGGCGCAGGCCGCTGGAAAGCTTCATGCCCACGGTGGTGCGTGAGGCACTGCCTGCCTTGAGTGAGGCCCTCGCAGCCTTGGTCACCTTGCGCGAACAGCACCCGGCTCAAGACGGCTCGGCCCGCTTGCTGGTGGGTCTGCACGATGGCCAGACGGTGGAAAGCGTCTTGCTGCCGCGCGATGGCCTGTGTGTTTCCAGCCAGGTCGGTTGCGCGGTGGGCTGTGTGTTTTGCATGACCGGCCGTGAAGGACTGATCCGTCAGGTGGGCAGTGCCGAGATCGTGGCGCAGGTCGCTTTGGCCCGCACGCTCAGGCCCGTTAAAAAAGTGGTTTTCATGGGCATGGGCGAGCCTTCGCACAACCTGGATGCGGTGATGGACGCCATCGACCTGCTGGGCACGGTGGGCAATATCGGCCACAAAAATTTGGTGTTTTCTACCGTGGGTGATGCGCGGGTGTTCGAGCGTTTGCCACAAGGCCGCGTCAAGCCTGCCTTGGCTTTGTCGCTGCACACCACGCGTGCCGATCTGCGGGCGCAACTGCTGCCGCGAGCCCCGCGTTTTGACCCGCAAGATTTGGTGGAAGCGGGTGAGATTTATGCCCGCGCCACCGGTTACCCGATCCAGTACCAATGGACCTTGATCGAAGGCGTCAACGACAGCGCCGAAGAAATCGAAGGCATCGTGCGTTTGCTGAAAGGCAAATACGCGCTGATGAACATGATTCCCTACAACGCAGTGCCCGATCTGCCTTATGCCCGGCCGAGTTGGGAACGCGCTGCCGAGATTGCCCGCACCCTGCATCAGCGCGGGGTGCTGACCAAGCTGCGCCAATCCGCCGGGCAGGATGTGGACGGCGGCTGCGGGCAGTTGCGCGCTCGTGACGTGCAGCGCGTGCAGCCCGTGAAAATGTCCATGCCGGGCTCGAAGCCCCAGGCCACACACCACGCCCCGTAGGTCGGAGCTTCAGCCCCGACATTGTCGGTTTCTGCGAAAGCTCATGTCGGGGCTGAAGCCGCCGACCTACAACACGCCCCGGGTCTTCGCGCCGACAAATTACCGCATTCCCCGCAGGTCGGTATTCGCAGAGTCCGACATTGTTGGTTTTGCGAAGGCCCCATGTCGGGGCTGAAGCCTCCGACCTACAAATGCATAGTCCCCGCTCAACGCCCCGGCAGTTTGACCAGCCCGCTGGACAGCGATGTGCCCAGCAAAATCACCGCGCCGCACAGCAGCATCCAGGCGGTGACGGTTTCGCCCAGAAACAGCACGCCGTAAGCGATGGCAAAGACGGGCACCAAAAACGTGACCGTCAAAGCGCGTGCTGGCCCTGCCACTTCGATGAGTCTGAAATACAGGATGTAGGCCACGCCGGTGCACAGCACGCCCACGATGATCAAGGACCACCAGACCGAGGCGCTGGGCCAGTGGTCTGGATGAAACCACAGCGCTGGCAACAGCAAAGCCAAGGTGGCGCCGATTTGGCTGCCGGTGGCGGTGACCAGCGGGGGCAGACTGGGGATGTGCTTTTTGGTGAAGCTGGCCGACAGCGCATAGCAGGTGGTGGCCGCCAGGCAAGCCAGCACCGCCCATGCGGGGGCTATGCCCGAGGCGTTGGGCTTGAAGCTGGCCTGCCCACCGGCCAGCAGCACCACGCCGCCAAAGCCGATGGCCAGACCCACGGTGCGTGACAGGCTGGGCTTGTCGCCCAGCCAGAGCCAGGCCACCACTGCGCCAAACAAAGGCACAGTGGCGTTCAAGATGGATGAAAAACCCGTGGTGATGTGCATGACCGCAAAGGAATACAGGGCAAACGGAATGCCGCTGTTGAGTGCGCCCACAAACAGCACGGGTTTCCAATGACGGCGCAGCTCAGCCCAGTGCCCTTTGGCCAGCATGATGGGCAGCAAAAAAACAGCGGCAATGGCCACCCGAATGGCGGCGGTGGGCAAGGCCCCCAATTCGAAGGCCGCCATGCGCATGAACAAAAAGGACGAGCCCCAGATGGCCGACAGAGTCAGAAAGTCGGCCAGCCAGCCTTTGGCGTGAGAAGTGGTCATTCAGGAAAGAGGGAATCAGAGGAGGGCAGGGCGATGGGGTGGCCTTCCAGTTTGAGCAGCGCTTGTTTGCGCCACAGCCCGCCTGCATAGCCCGTGAGTTGGCCACCGCCGCCCAGGATGCGGTGACAGGGCACGATGATACTCACCGGGTTGCGCCCCACGGCAGCGCCCACCGCCCGGACTGCCTTGGGGTTGTTCAGCTGCCGGGCCAGATCGCCATAACTTTGGCTGTGGCCAGACGGGATGCCCAGCAAGGCCTGCCAAACCGATTGCTGGAATGCGGTGCCTGCCGACAGGTCCAGCGGCAGATCAAAGCGGTTCAGATCGCCTGCGAAATAGGCCTGCAATTGCATGCAGGCGTCTTGCAGCAGCGGGTGTGCGGTGACGCTTGTCCAGCCGCGCAGGCGTTCATCGCTGGGGCCATGCCGCTGGCCTTCAAACCAGACGCCGCACAGGCCCAGGTCTGAAGCGGCCAAGATCATCGGCCCCAAGGGGCTGTTCCATTGTTGGGTCAACAGGGGTGTCATGGTGTGTGGGCGTTGTGGCCGTGGGGCTTGGGTTGATCGGTGCGCTCAGCTTGAGGGGCCAAGCGCTGCCAGGCCGCGATCAGGGCATAGCTGCGGCAGGGCCGCCAGGCCTGGCCCAAGGCTTCCAGGGCTTGGGTGGGGCGCGGGTGCTGACGCACGCCCAAGGCGGTTTGCAAGGCCACGTCCTGCACGGGCCAGGCGTCAGACCAGCGCAGGGCGCGCATGGCGATGTAGTGGGCCGTCCAGGGGCCGATGCCGGGCAAGGCCATGAGCGCCTGCAAGGTGGGCTCCAGTTTGGCTTGGCGGCTGAGGTCCAGGCTGCCCGATTCGACCGCTCGCGCCACGGCCTGTATGGCTTTTTGACGTTGCCGCACCAAGCCCAGGCTGCCCATGTGTGCGGCGTTTTCTTCTCGCGCCAAAGTGGCCGGGCTGGGAAACGTGCGGTTCAGCTCGGGCCAGGGGGTGTTGCAGGGCTCGCCCAGGGCGTTGACCAGCCTTTGGCCCAACGTGCGGGCGGCTTTGACGCTGATTTGTTGACCTAAAATGGCCCGCACGGCCAGCTCAAAACCATCCAGGCAGCCGGGCAGACGTTGGCCCAGGGCTTGCGGAAAATCACGCCCTATGACCTGTGCGATGCGGGCGGGCTCGGCGTCCAGGTCCAGCCAGTCCCGCACCTGCGCCACCACTTGGGGCAACACGGGGTCCAATGAGGCGCTGACACGCAGGTGCACCACGGCTTGCGTGCGGTCCCAGCGCAGCTCCAGCCAGCCGGTGATGGCGTGGCTTACATGGGGCCAGCGCACCGTTCTGCGCAACACGGCGTGCAGGCCTTGGCCCTCCCAGCTTTCCATGCCACTCAAGCTGCGGTCTTTCAGAAACTGCCAAAGCGTGTCGATTTGACAAGGCGGGCGGTAGGGCAAAACCAGTGCGGTGCTGGGCAGGATGGGCTTGCGCTGCGGTGCGCTTGCGGTGCGAAGTTGCCCCGGGCTGAGTTGGTAGTGCTGGGCAAATGCGGCGTACAGGCGCCTGGCCGAGCCAAAGCCACTGGCACGCGCCACATGGGCCACCGACAGGGGGCTGTCTTGCAGCCACTGTTTGGCGTGCAGCAGCCTCTGGGTTTGCAGGTATTGCAGCGGCGAGACCTGCCAATGGCGCAAAAACAGACGCCTCAGATGCCGGTCGCTCACGCCCAGCTGCGCCGCCAATGCCGCCATGCTCGGCGGCTTGAGGCCTTGCTGAATGGCAGATTGCAGCCGTTGGGCCGCGCATTCGGCCAGCACTGCCTGGGCATCGGTGGTGGACCAAAAGCGACGAGCGGGGGCCAGTTCCGGGCGGCAGCGCAGGCAGGGCCTGAAACCGTGCGCCTCGGCTTGAGCGGCTGTTTCAAAAAAGCGGCAATTGGCTGGGCGGGGCAGTTTCACCCGGCAAACCGGGCGGCAATAAATGCCGGTGGAGGTCACGCCAGTGAAAAAAAGCCCATCCCACGCGGCATCCTTGTCGGCCATCGCTTGGTAACAGCGCTGCGCGTCCAGGCCTTCGCTCGATCCGGCTGTCGAGGTGGGTGGGGCAAATGGAAGGTGATGCATCGGCAGCCATGTTATCGGCAAACCTGTGCGCAGAACCATGGGTTTTGTGCTGTTTTCGGACCCGTGATGGTGTCTCAGTTTTGAAACCCGTGCCGCCTACAATGCTCATTCAATTCATAAACCAAGCCTCATGGCTTTTGATTGCTTCATCCCATGCAAGTGACCCCCTCCATCTTCAAAGCCTATGACATTCGCGGCGTGGTGCCGTCCACGCTGAACGAGCAAGTGGCCGAGGGCCTGGGCAAGGCCTTTGGCACCCAGGCGCTGGCCGAGGGCGAGACTCAGGTGGCCGTGGGCCGCGATGGCCGCCTGAGCGGGCCTAGCTTGTCGGCTGCGCTGATTCGCGGCTTGGTGGCTGTAGGCATTCAGGTCATCGACATCGGCATGGCCACCACGCCCATGCTCTACTTTGCGGCCAACACCGCCTGCCAAAGCGGCATCCAGGTCACGGGCAGCCACAACCCCAAGGACTACAACGGCTTCAAGATGGTCTTGGCGGGCCGTGCCATTTACGGCGACGAAATCCAGGCCCTGCGCCAGATGATGGAAACCGAAACCTGGCAGCTCAAGGCCGGTGGCAGCGTGTCGCACTTGGATGTGCTGGCCGACTACACCCAGCGCATCGTGGGTGACATTCGCTTGGCCCGCCCCATGAAGATCGTCGTGGACTCGGGCAATGGCATTGCGGGGGCATCAGCCCCTGGCATTTTCCGCGCCTTGGGCTGCGAGGTGATTGAGCTGTTCAGCGAGGTCGATGGCGAATTTCCCAACCACCACCCCGACCCCAGCAAGCCCGAAAATCTGCAAGACCTGATGAACGCCCTGAAAACCACCGGGGCTGAGCTGGGCCTGGCCTTTGACGGTGACGGCGACCGCTTGGGCATCGTCACCCAAGACGGCAACAACATTTACCCCGACCGCCAGATGCAGCTGTTTGCCCAGGACGTGCTCAGCCGCGTGCCCGGCGGCACCATTTTGTTTGACGTGAAGTGCTCGCAGCGCCTGGCCCCGGCCATCGAGGCCGCAGGTGGCAAGCCCCTGATGTACAAAACCGGTCACTCCTTGATCAAGGCCAAGATGAAGGCGATTGAGGCCGAAGGCGGCCAGGCCCCGCTGGGCGGCGAGATGAGCGGGCACATCTTCTTCAAGGAGCGCTGGTACGGTTTTGACGATGGCACTTACGCCGGTTGCCGCTTGCTGGAAATCGTCAGCAAGAGCCCCGATGCCAACGCCGTGCTCAACGCCTTGCCCACCAGCTTCAGCACGCCCGAGCTGAATGTGAAATGCGCCGAAGGCGAGCCGCACAGCGTGACCCGCGCCCTGCAAGCCAAGGCGGCCAGCGCTTTCAGTGCACCCGCCAAGGTGTCGGACATCGACGGCCTGCGCGTGGACTGGCCCGATGGTTTTGGCCTGATCCGGGCGTCCAACACCACCCCCGTGCTGGTGCTGCGCTTTGAAGGCCAGACCGAAGCGGCGCTGCACCGCATCGAAGGCGAAATGCTGACCCTGCTGCGTTCGGTCAAGCCCGATGCGCAGATCGAAGCCTCTGCGCACTGAGCATGGACTTGCCAACGCTCGATCAGGTCACGGTGGTGGTGGTCACCCACCACAGTGCCCACTGCTTGGCCGGTTTGAATGCCTTGCTCGCACATTGTCCGCACATCATCGTTTCAGACAATGCCAGCAACGATGGCACACCCGCACAAGCCCAAGCCTTGTGGCCCCAAGCCCAGGTCTTGGCCCACCCCCATAACTTGGGCTTTGGCGCAGCCAACAACCGCGCTTTGAGTCGGGTCACAACACCTCTGGCCTTTTTGCTCAACCCCGATTGCGAAATCACCCCAGAAGGTTTGCTGGCCTTGATGGCGGCAGCCGAGGCGATGCCCGATGCGGCTTTGCTGGCCCCCCAGTTGGTCACTGCCAAAGGACAAGCCGAAGTCAATTACCGCTGGCCCCACACTTTATGGACGTCCCAAGGGCCTGCGGCCGAAGGGCCTTGTTGTGTGGGCTTTGTCTGCGGTGCGGCCATGTTGTTTCGCATGCACCGTTTTGAACCTGTGGGCTTTTTTGACGAGCGGTTTTTTCTTTACTACGAAGACGATGATTTGTGCCTTCGTCTTTTTAATGCCCGACGCCCCATGGTGCTGTTGCCGGACATCCAGGCGGTGCACCGCTCGCGGGGCTCGGTCAAAGGACGCTCGCCCTTAAAAAGTGAGTACGTGCGCGGTTTTCACCACGCCCAGTCCAAGCTGATTTTTGAGCAAAAACATGGTTCACGGGCACGCGCCTTGAGCCAGCGGCGCAGCTTGCTTTTGTCCACATCCCTGGCGCTGCCTTTGCGTGTGGTGTTGTTTTCACCCAAACGCATCGCCCGCATGGCCGGGCGATGGATGGGCCTGTTGCGGTGGCAAGCCGATGAACCGATTTGATTTTGAAACCCTGACCCGGGGTGAGCGGCTCCAAAATGGCCTGGTCTGGCTGTTCTTGTCTTGGATTTTGGTGGTCCCGGGAGGGCCTTTGTTGTTGGCCTTGCTCTTGACCACATTGGGGTTGCTGGGCGTCTCGCAATTGCCGCAAAGTCTGGCTTCGCTTTGGGCTTGGCCACAGTTGCGCTCAGTGGCTTGGGGGTTTGCAGCGTTTGTGGTGGCGGGTGTTTTTGTAGGAGTTTGGTACGGCTATGGACCGGGCTATTACGAGGCCTACATTCCCTTTCTGCTGGCCCCTTTGATGCTGCATGGGGTGTTGTCGGCACGATTGCAAGCGGGCGTGCTGTGGTTGGGCGCGGCCAGCGCAGCAGGGCTGGCAGGCGTCTTGGCCAGCTACCAAAGTTTGGTGCTCGATGTGGGGCGTGCCAAAGGGGCCATGAACCACCCCATCATTTTTGGCGACTTGTCGGTCGTGCTGGCGTCGATTGCCTTGTTTGGTGTGCTCTATTCGCAGCAGGCCAAATCCTCCTTGTACTTCAGGGCGTATTTGCTGCTCGGCGCACTCATGGGCGTTTGGGCTTCCTTGCTGAGCGGGACCAAAGGCGGCTGGTTGTCGATTGTGATGGTCATGTTTGTTTTTGCCTGGCGTTTGACCGCCGACAAAGCGTTGATGTGGCGGGGTTTGGGGCTTTTGTGCATCGTGGCGCTCATCCTCAAAGGGGTCTTGTTGGCGCCTGAAGCCTTGGTTTGGGGCCGATTGGAAGGGGTCTGGGGCAGTGCCAAGCACTGGTTTGACACCGGTGAAGTCACCGATTGGTCCGTCAGCATTCGCCTGGAGTTGTGGTCTTACGCATGGGAGTTGTTCAGCCAAAAGCCGCTGTTGGGCTGGTCTGGGGGCGAGGCGCTTGCCAAACTGGCCGAACACTTGAAGCCTTTTAATGTTCCTGTAGGCATTGCGCCGGTCTTTGAGAACGATTTGCTACACTTTGCCGCTGTGGCGGGCTCGGTGGGCGTTTTATCTGTGTTGGGTTTGTACGTGGGTGTTTTTTTCGGGTTTTGGCAATTCAAAAAGCAAGTTCAAGAGGGACAGACCTCGGCTTTTGTTTTGTTGGGCATGTTGCTCGTGGTCATGCTTTTTGAGTTTGGCCTGACGGTCAATGCTTTGGGACGCAATGCCTTTCGATACTCTTTTTGCACCCTGTCTGTGATGCTTCTGAGCCTTGTGATCATGTCGGAGAGGAAACACAAGGGAGAGTGATGGAGCTCATTTTTTTATGCCCGGCCATTCGAAAGGCTGTAGGCGGGGTCAAGGTCATTTACAGGCAAGCAGAGTTGATTCACACATTGGGCCAATCACGAGGTTTTTCGGCCGCCGTGATGCACCCCAATACTTTTTTTTTCAAGGTCGGCTGGTTTGATTCCACTGTGCCTTTGAAACGCGCGTTTTTCAAATGGCGCTGGATGGGCAAACCCTCCATGTCCAACATCGCTGGCGCATTCAATCCCGACAAACACACGGTGGTCATTCCCGAGCTTTGGGCCCGAAAATACGGTGCCCAATTGGCCTTGATGGGCGTGCCCTATGCCATCTACGTGCAAAACGGTTACTACATCACCAAGGGCCGTCCGTCTGACCTGGACAAGGCCTACCAGGGGGCGCGTTGCATATTGACCATCTCGGACGATGCCACCCGGTGTGTGGCCCTGGCGTTTCCCGGGGTCGAGTCGAGGATTTTGCGGGTGCACTACGCCGTGGACGCGCAGCGCTTCAAACCCGATCAAGCCAAAGAAAACATCATCACCTACATGCCTCGCAAGTTGGCCGACCATTCCTCCAAGGTGCTCTTTTTTCTGCGCCATCATTTGCCAGCCCATTGGTCCATCGTGCCCATTGACGGCATGACCGAAGTTCAGGTCGCTGCTTTGCTGGAGCGGTCCAAAATTTTCATGGCCTTCAGCCATTTTGAAGGCTGTCCTTTGCCCCCGCTGGAAGCGGCTTTGAGCGGCAACCAAGTCATTGGCTACACCGGGCAAGGTGCCAAGGAATACTGGAGACCGGAAATCTTTGAAGAAGTCGCCTCGGGCGATGTGGCCGGGTTTGCCCAGCGGGTTCTTGCTAAAGTACAGGCCATCGATCAAGCCCAAGCGTTTGACGTTTGTTTGCCCACCATTCGGGCATTGGCCAAGACTTATTCCCCTGAACAGGAGCGCACGGACATGCTTGAATTTTTAAATTGGATGGGTTTGAACGGACATGGTTTGAAGGCATGAACATTCCCAGCCTGCACGTCGCTATTTTTTCGTACAACCGAGGGGCTTACCTCAAGAACTGCGTTGATTCCTTGCAACGCAACATGCCCGGGATCGGCTGGACGGTCTATGACGACGGGAGCGATGAGCCTGAAACCGTGGCATATTTGCAGACCTTGGGTGAGGCGGTTCGGCCCATGAAGTCAGCCGGCGATGACCGTCATGGCGGCTATTACAACAACATGCAAGCCGCTTTGGATGCGACGCAGGCCGATTACCTGCTGATGTTGCAAGACGATTTGCAGGTGGTCCGGCCATTTGCGCCTGAAGACCTGTTCAGGATAGACCAGGTCTTCGAACAAAGCCCGACAACGGTCTTCATCAGCCCCTTGTTCATGAAGGGCAGCAAAAGGGCCTATTTTCAGCAACGTTACCAACCCGATGTCCAACTGCGTTGCTATCGCTGGTCAGCCGATCCGCAAGAAACGGGCAAAGTGCCTCAAAAGTACGCCGATATCGCCGTCTTGCATGTCGCTCGTTTGCGTCAAAGTGGCTGGCGCTTTGCAGGATCCGAAGAGGCCAATGGCGCATTGGCCGACAGCCTGTTTGGCGACATGGTTCAGGCTGCCGAGCCTTGGGTTTTTTATGTCCCCGAGGAGCCCGCTTACCGTGGGCGCGTGCTCACCTACGGGGCCAAACTGGCGGTCAGAATGTCGGGCAACCAGGTCAAGTCTTTTCAGGACATGGGTGTGCAGGCCTGCGCGGCATTTGCACAAAGGGATTTGAGTGTGTACCCCTTTGCCGAAGATTTTGTGGACACGGTTGATCCAAGGGTGCGCAAGCCCTACAAGTTCAATGCTTACCGCACCCGATGGCTGCCCTTGATTCTGAACAAGCTGGAGTTGTTGGGGCGGCGTCTTTGGCGTCGCTGATTCAGAACTGCTGAATTTCAATGCCGACAAATTGACGTTGGGCTCGCCAAAAACACCCCAGATACCGAGCGGCCAGGCGCAGTTGTCCGCACAATCTGCGCCATTTCAATTGCAAGTCGTGCAGACCGCCCCGGGTGGGTGGGCTGGGTACTTTCTCTCGGGCAATCAGGGAATGGGGTGCGATGGGGCAAGACACACCATAGGCCACGGCCATGTCCGCCTGGATGGCAAAAGCGGGAACCGTTTGCCATGATTTGAGCTGGTAAGTGCTGGAGATGAATGCGTCGGCCAAGCCCATGCCATGCTGGGCAAATTTGGCCAGCAGGATGCGTGCGCCAGAGGGCCAAAGCACGTAGGCGGCGGCTCCCGTGCGGTCTTGCAACAGGGGGTGCAAACGGGCATTCAGACCCGCCATGGCCTTGCTGCGCCGACCCAGCAGTTTTTGGCGTTGCCGGGTTTCGAGTGAAACATGGTCCAGCCCATTGAGCATTTCCAAGTGTTTCAGCAAGTTGGGTGTGTTGTGCGCCAAGATGGCGTCATCTTCCAGCACCAGAGCCGGTTCGTGGCTGTCTGCAATCTGTTGCCAAACTTGGTGGTGGCTCATGAAGCAGGCCACTTCGGTGATTTTGATCGGACGTTCCCAAGAAAAAGCATGGGCCTGAAAAAACGCATCGGGAATATCGGCCGGAGTTTGCGCATCGATGAACTGAGCCTCCAAGCCCAAGCGCAGGGCTTGTTGCGTCTGAAACTTCCGGCGTTCCAGCGCTGAGGGCAAATTCAAAATGTAGGTTTTCATCCAGGGTGTCTTCCAGTCGTGGGCCAAATATACCTGCATGGCTTGCGGCTTGGGGATGCAACACCTTGGCCCGATGGCGCTCCCTATAATTTGCCGATACCCACTCAGCCTCGGACCCCGTGCTCCATTCCAATCCCGACGTCATTGTCTTCAACATCAAGCAGCGCTACACGGGTGTGTCCGCCACCATCAACGCTTTGGTGCCTTTGCAACTGCAGCAATGGCGCTTGGGCTATTGCGGCAACACCCTGTCCAATGGTGTGGTGGGCATGAGTGCTGGACAGGCCATTGCCTTGTCGCGCCAGCCGCCACCGGGGCGCGCATTCCGCATCTGGCATGTGCGCCGTGACCCTGAAATGATGCTGGGCATTTTTGCCCGCGATGTGTTGCGCTTGCCGATCAAACTGGTCTTCACTTCGGCTGCGCAGCATTTGCATGGGCGGTTTCCTCGCTGGCTGATTTCCAAAATGGACGCGGTCATCTCGACCACGCCGCTGGCGGCCTCTTTTGTGCCCAACACCACGGCCGTGGTGCCGCATGGCATTGACCTGTCGCGTTTTGCGCCGTCGCCCGACAAGCTGAAAGCCTGGGCTGATTCAGGATTGCCCGGGCAGTACGGCATCGGGGTGTTTGGCCGTGTCCGACCCGACAAAGGCAGTGATGTGTTTGTGGACGCCATGATCGAGGCGCTGCCGCATCTGCCGGGTGCCACTGCGGTGATTGCTGGGCTGGCACAGCCTCAGCACCAAGCCTACCAACAAGCCCTGATCGACAAAATTGCCCAAGCGGGCCTGTCCGAGCGCATTGTGTTTCTGGGCGAAGTGCCCGCTGGCGAGGTGCATCGGTGGTACCAACGTTGCCTGCTGTGTGTAGCTTGCCCGCGTTACGAACCCTTTGGCCTGACCCCCTTCGAGGCGGCAGCCACGGGCTGTGCGCTGGTGTGTTCACGCACCGGGGCGTTTGACCAACTGGTGTTGCCCGGCGTCACGGGCGAGCTGGTCGATACTGGCGATGCGCCTGGTCTGGCCCAAGCGGTGCAACAAGTGTTGGCCGATTTGCCCACTGCCGTGCAGATGGGCCATGCCGCACGCGATCGGGTGTCGCAGGTGTTCTCGTTGGCCAAAGAGGCCGAGGGCATTGGCCGGGTCTACCAGCAGTTGTTTGACCAGGCGGCTCGGCCTTGACGGGCAAAGGCTTGTCTTGGGCAGAGGGCCTGGCGCTGTGGGCCTACGGTGTCATCATGCGAGCCTTGCAGCCCCTGCTGCGCCGCAAACTCCACCGCCGCGGCCAACAGGAGCCTGGTTATCTGGCGCACATGCCCGAGCGCTTTGGCTTTTACGATGGCAGCCCACCGGAGCCCGGCCGCGTCTGGGTGCATGCCGTCTCCTTGGGGGAGACAAGGGCCGCGGCCATCTTGATCGGGGCATTGCGCGATGTGTGGCCCGACATGCGTTTGCTGCTGACCCACAGCACGGCCACGGGCAGGGCACAGGGGCAGTCTTTGTTGCGCCCCGGAGATGCGCAGGCCTGGTTGCCCTGGGACACACCTGAGGCCACCCGGCAATTTTTGCAGCACCACCGGCCGCGCTTGGGCATCTTGATGGAGACCGAGGTCTGGCCCATGTTGGTGCAAGCCTGCGTGCAGGCGCAGCTGCCCTTGGTGCTGGCCAATGCCCGCTTGAACGACAAGTCGTTGCGCTCGGGCTTGCGCTGGTCGCTGCTGTCCGGCCCGGCTTACCGGGGTTTGCGTGCGGTGTGGGCACAAAGTCCTGAAGACGCGGCCCGTCTTGGGCAACTGGGTGCCCAGGTGCAGGGGGTGTTGGGCAACCTCAAGTTTGATGTGCAGCCTCAGCCTGAGGCGCTGGCCTTGGCTCAAGTCTGGCGTCAATCATGGCATCGCCAAGGCCTGACTTGCCCGGTAGTCATGTTGGCCAGCACCCGCGAAGGTGAGGAGGCCCTGTGGCTGCAGGCCTTGATGGCCAAGGCGGATCGCTTGGCCGCGTTCCGGGCGGCTGGCGTGGTCTGGTTGCTGGTGCCCAGGCACCCGCAGCGCTTTGACGAAGTCCACGATCTGTTGGTTGCGCAGGGTCTGAGCGTGGTTCGTCGCTCGAACTGGGACTTGGGTCAGCCGTTACCTGTTCACGCTGACAATGTGCCCGTTTGGCTGGGCGACAGCGTGGGCGAGATGCCTGTTTATTTTCAGAGCGCAGACATGGCCTTGTTGGGTGGCAGTTTCATGCCATTGGGCGGACAAAATCTGATCGAGGCCGCCGCCTTTGGCTGCCCGGTGATTATGGGGCCGCACACCTTCAACTTTGCCGAAGCCGCCCAAAATGCCGAGCAAGCGGGGGCCGCAGTGAGGGTCAACGACATGGACGGGGCGCTGGACCAGGTCATGGAATGGCTGCGTCAACCTCAAGACTTGGCGAAGGCCCGCCAAAAGGGGCTGGACTTGGTGGCCCAAAGCCGGGGTGCCGCCCAGCGCTACGCTCAGGCCATCACACGGGTGGCCTGAGACCATCCCAACCCACAAGGAAAAAGAGCCGCCAAGCCCAGAGTGACAAAGCGGCCTGAAACCCCAGGCGCTGGGCTCAAGCCCCGCCAAAAGGCCTGATGCCGCTTATTTCAGCAGCAGCGTAGACAGGTTTTGCAGATCGTCGGCCTTGAGGGTCCCGCTGGCCTGCAGGAGGCGCAACTGGCCCAGCATGACATCGTGACGTGCTTTGGCCAGGTCACGCTTGGTCTGAAACAGCTGGCTTTGGCTGTTGAGCACATCGATGTTGATGCGCACACCCACCTGATAACCCAGTTTGTTGGCGTCCAAGGCACTTTGGCTGGAGGCTTCGGCCGCTTGCAAGGCCTTGACCTGGCTCAAACCTGATTGCAGACCCAAAAAGGCGGTGCGGGTGGCTTGGGCCACGCTGCGTTGCGCTGCTTCAAGGTCACTTTTGGCTTTGTCTTCCAAGGCCACGGTTTCTTGAATGCGGTTTTGACTGGCCTGCCCGGTGTAAAGCGGGTAGTTGAAGGCCAGGCCAATGGTGGCGGCGTTGGTGTTGAACTGGGCAGTGGGGCTGCCATTGCGGTAGCGCGTCATGCCGTAGCTGCCGGTCAGATCGAGCGTGGGGCGCAGGGCGGCTTGGGCTTTGGTGATTTCAAGCTGGGCCACTTCCAAGGCGATGCGTGCCTGGGTCAAGTTGCCGTTGTTTTGCGCCGATTGCGTCACCCACGATTCGATGCTGCCACTTTGCAGACGGTCCATGTTGACTGCACCTGCCAAAGGGGTGGGGCTGACCTCGCGTTTTCCCACGGTGTCATCCAAGGCCAGCTTTTTGATGCGCAAATCGTTGTCAGCGGCAATCTCTTGAGCTGTGACCAGATCAAAACGGGCTTGAGCCTCGCGCGTGTCGGTGATGGTGGCGGTGCCAACTTCGAAGTTGCGTTTGGCAGCGGCCAATTGTTCAGCCACGGCAGTCTTTTGGGCTTTGACAAAGTTCAGGCTTTCTTGTGCCGTCAGCACGTCAAAGTAAGCCTGGCTCAGCCGCACGATGAGTTCTTGCTCGGCCACTTTCAACTGGGCCTGCGCCAAGTCCACTTGCTTCATGCCCTGTTCGTAGCTGGCCTGGTTGGCCGGGCGGTACAAAGGTTGGCTGGCGCTGAGTGTGAGTGCACGGGTGCCGAAAGCGCGACTGCCCGAGGCGTTCGATTGGTTGTCCAGATCGGTTTCTGACAAGCTGCCACCCAAACCTGCGGTGGGGCGCAGCAAGGCCTTGGCCTGCTCAGCCTTGGCCAGCGTGGCCTCGAATTGCGAACGAGCCGACTTGAAGGTGGCATCGTGGCTTTTGGCCGATTCGTACAGTTGAGCCAAGTTTTGGGCTTGGGCCGTGCCTGCAAAGGCGGCCATCAGGGCCAAGGTCAGGGGCAGGGTGCGCAGTTTCATGGCGGATCTTTTTGAAAAATGTCAGGCCAGCATCGGGCCAAAAGCTCACTCAATAAACTGGAATACTGGGGTCCACTTGGGCCGACCAGGCGTGAATGCCACCGGCCACGTTCACAACTTGGAAACCGTGTTGCAGCAAAAAGTTGGCCACCTGCATGCTGCGACCGCCGTGGTGGCACAGGCAGGCAATTGGGCGGGTTTTGTCGAGTTCGCTCAGTCGCGCCGGGATGGTTTGCATGGGCATGTGCACCAGATCCAAGGCTTCAGGCTGGGTGCTGGCGGTTTGCAGTTCCCAGCCTTCCCGCACGTCAAGCAATATGGGGCGTTGGGTTTGTTGGCTGGCCCATTCGGCCACTTGGGAGGGGTAAATCTGTTCCATAAGGGTCTCAGAAGTGGAAGCTGGAGGGTTCGGCAAAACCTGACAGGCGCGGGGCATTGCAGTCCCAAGGCTCGGTGGTGGTCCAGCTGTTTTGCCCGGTGCGGGTGATCAAGGTGGCCCGCATCATGGGCTCTTGGCCCACGATGGCCACCAGGCGGCCACCCACGGTGAGTTGTTGCAGCAAGGCGGCGGGCACTTCGGCCACCGAGCCATTGAGCACGATGGCGTCAAAGGGGCCGTCGGCAGCAGCGCCTTGGCTGCCATCGGCGCAGCGCACGGTGACGTTGCTCACGCCGGCTTGTTGCAGCTTGGCTTGGGCCTGGCTGGCCAAAGCGGGATCGATTTCCAGGCTCAACACGCTGGCTGCTTGGTGGGTCAGCAAGGCCGCCATGAAACCCGAGCCGGTGCCCACGTCGAGCACTTTGTCGGTGTTCAGCACGGCCAGGTCTTGCAGCAAGCGGGCTTGCACGCGTGGGGCCAACATGACTTGGTTGGGCGCAGCGCCCAGCGGGATTTCCATGTCCACAAAGGCCAGCGCCTTGTGCGCCAAGGGTACAAAGTCTTCACGGCGCACGGTGGAAAGCAGGGCCAGCACTTGCGGGTCCAGCACTTCCCAAGGGCGGATTTGCTGCTCGATCATGTTGAAGCGGGCCTGGTTCATGTCCATCTCGTTTACTCCTGCGGGGGGTCTAAGTCAAATAAAAACTGATTTTAAGGGGCGCTCGTGTCTTGGCCCTGACGGCTCGGGCTCAGGCCGGCTTTGCGGCGCAGCCACTGCGCCAGATCGTCCATATAGCAGTACACCACCGGTACCACCACCAGCGTCAACAGCGACGAGGTGATGACCCCGCCAATGACCGCCTGGCCCATGGGCGCGCGCTGCTCGGCACCTTCACTCAGCGCAAAGGCCAGTGGCACCATGCCAAAAATCATGGCCAAGGTGGTCATCAAGATGGGGCGCAGCCGCACTTTGGCCGCCAGCAGCAGGGCTTCGGCGCGTTCCAGGCCGTCCTCACGGGCGCGAATGGCAAAGTCCACCAGCAAGATGGCGTTTTTGGTGACCAGGCCCATGAGCATGATCACGCCAATGATGGAGAACATCGACAAAGTGGAGCGGAACGCCATCAGGGCCAGCACCACGCCGATCAGGGTCAGGGGCAGGGCGGTCATCAGGGCCAGGGGCTGCAGGAAGCTTTTGAACTGGCTGGCCAAAATCATGTAGATGAAGATCACCGCCATGGCCAGGGCCGACAAGGCGTAACCGAAGGACTCGGCCATGTTCTTGGTCGAGCCGCCAAAGCTGTAGCGGTAACCGGGCGGCAGGCTCAGGCTGTCCATGGCTTTGCGGATGTCGGCCGAGACTTCCCCGGCAGAGCGTCCGAAGACGTTGGCGTTGATGGCCACCTCGCGCATCATGTCGCGGCGGTTGATTTGGTTGGAGCCGGTGGTTTCACTCACGCGGGCCACCTGGCCCAGGCGCACGATGCGTGGGCTGCCATCGGCGGCAGGTGTCACCATGAAGGGCAAACGCTCCAGGTCTTGCGGGCTGTTGCGAGCCTCGGGCGAGAGGCGCACGTTCACATCGTAGGTCTGGTCGTCCGGGGCACGCCAGTTGCCCACGGTTTGCCCGGCCACCAGGGTGCGCAGGGGGCCGGCCAGTTGCGCCGTGCCCAGGCCCAGGTCAGATGCTGCATCGCGCAGCACCTCCACGCCAATCACGGGTTTGTTGGGCTTGACGCTGGAGTCCAGGTCCACCAAGCCGGGAATGTCCCGCACCTTGGCCAGGGCCAGCAGCGCCAGGCGCTCCAGCTCTTTTTGGTCCGGGCCTTGCAGCGAGAACTCCACTTGCTTGTTGCCGCCAATGGCGTCAAGCAAACCGGCGTGCGTGACCGCGATGCCGGGCACTTGTTTGAGGCGATCGCGCAGGGCAGCGGACATCTGGTCGGCGTTGCGGCTGCGGTTTTTGCGGTCCACCAAACGGATGTACAGGTTGACGTTGTTCTTGCCCTGCGCGTTGGCGGTGTTGATGGTGCTGACGGTGTAGCGCACTTCGGGGAAGTCGCGCAGGATGGCTTCGACCTGTCGGGTTTTGGCCTCGGTGGCTTCGAGCGAGGTGCCCACCGAGGTTTCGAACTTGAGCGAGGTTTCAGAAAAGTCGGCTTTGGGCACAAATTCGGTGCCCAGCAGGCGGGTCATGAACACGCTGGCCACAAAAACCGCCAAGGCCAGAAAGACGGTGGACTTTTTGTGCACCAGCGCCCAGCGCAAGATGCTTTGGTAGCCGTCGGCCAGGCGCTCGGTGCCCCGGTCAAACCAGCCAGTCACGCGGCCAATGCTTTTGTCGTACCAGCTCACGGGGGCTTGGTTTTTGCCGTGGGCTTCAATGGAAGGGTCGTGCCAGATACTGGACAGCATCGGGTCGAGTGTGAAGCTCACAAACATCGAGATCATCACGGCCGCCACGATGGTGATGCCGAACTCGTGGAAGAACTTGCCGATGACCCCTTCCATGAAGCCGATCGGCAAAAACACCGCCACGATGGACAAAGTGGTGGCCAGCACGGCCAGGCCAATTTCTTGTGTGCCCTCCAACGAGGCCTTGTAAGCGCTTTTGCCCATTTGCACATGGCGCACGATGTTCTCGCGCACCACAATCGCGTCGTCGATCAAGAGGCCCACACACAGACTCAAAGCCATCAGCGTGATCATGTTGATGGTGAAGCCGAACATCTGCATGAACATAAAGGTGCCGATCAGCGAGATCGGCAGTGTCAGACCTGTGATGACGGTGGAGCGCCAGGAGTTGAGGAACAAAAACACGATCAACACCGTGAGGATGGCCCCCTCGATCAGGGTCTGGCGCACGTTGTTGACCGACACCCGAATGGGGCGTGAGTTGTCGGTGATGGGTTCGAGCTTGACGCCGGGCGGCAGCTGGTTCTGCAATTCCGCCACGGCCTTGACCAGGCCATCGACCACCTGGATGGTGTTTTCGTCTTGCGACTTTTGCACCGACATCAAGAGCGTACGCTGACCGTTGTACAGCGCCAGGTTTTCCAGCTCTTGCGCACCGTCTTGTACCGTGGCCACTTGCGACAGGCGAATCGGGGTGTCGTTTTTGCGCGCCACGATGATGCGGCCAAAGTCTTCGGGCCGCGCCATGCGCGAGCTGATTTGCACCATGCGTTCTTGCTGCAGCGAGCGGATCGCGCCCACGGGCAAGTCCTGGTTTTCGTTGCGCACGGCGGTGACCACTTGCTCGGCCGTGACGCCCAGCGCCTCCATATGGGCCGGATGCAAATACAAGTTGATCTCGCGTTTGCTGCCACCCACCAAGGTGACCGAGCCCACACCGCGCACGTTTTCCAGGCGCTTTTTAAGCACTTGCTCTGACCAGTTGGTCAATTCCACGGCATTGAGTTTGTCACCTTCGGGAATGACGGCCAGCGACCACACGGCGCGGCTGGAGGGGTCAAAGCGCAGCACCCGGGGCTCTTTGACTTCGGTGCGCAGCAGGGGGCGCAGCGAGGCGACTTTTTCGCGCACATCTTCGGCGGCTTTGCGGCCGTCGATCTGCAGCTGGAATTCGATCACAACGACCGACTGGTTTTCGTAGCTGCGCGAGGTCAGGGCGTTGATGCCCGCGATCGAGTTGACGCCTTCTTCGATCTTTTTGGAGACTTCGCTTTCCACAATCTCGGGTGATGCGCCGGGGTATTCGGTGCTGATGACCACCACCGGAAAGTCGATGTTGGGGAACTGGTCAACTTTGAGGCGCTGGAAGGAAAAAATGCCCAGCACCACCAAGGCCAACATGACCATGGTGGCAAACACCGGGTTTTGCAAACTGACACGGGTGAACCACATGCTGAAAACCCTTTTATTTGGCTGCGCTGGCCGGCAAGGCCGGTGCGGCTGCAGGGGTTTGCGCTGACTTGGCGGGTGCGGTGAATTGGACTTGAACCCCTTCGCGCACGGCCCCCAAACTGCCCGCAAGCACTTGCGCCCCTTCGGACACACCGGTCACCGCCACCAGGCTTTGGCGGTCACCCTCGCTGCGCACGCCGGGCTGCACAGTGATGTGGCGCACTTGGCCGTCTTGCACCACCTGCACATAAGGCTGGGGTTTGTCGGTGCGCACGCTGCTCACGGGCACGGCCAGCACTTGCATGGTTTGTGTGCCCAAGCTGCCTTGGGCAAACAGGCCTTGGCGCAAGCCCTCGCGTCCGTTGATGCCCAGGTACACCACGATGCTGCGGCTGCCCATCTGGGCGCTGGGATTGATGCGCAAAACTTTGGCGACCACAGGCTCAGCCACGCCCTCGACCTGCAGCTGCGCCGTCATGCCCACGCGCACGCGGCTGGCGTCTTCGGCCGTCAGGGCCGCTTCCAGCTCCAATTGCGACAGGTTGATGACCTCGACCAGCCGGGCCTCAATGGCCACGCGCTCGCCAGGCTGGGCCAGGCGCTGCGCCACCACGCCCGTCAAGGGCGAGCGCAACGTGGCATCGGCCAGCGACTTGTTGGCCAGGTCCAGCGCGGCCAGCGCTGCTGCGTGTGTGGCCTTGGCCCCGTTCAGGCTGGCCTGCGAGGTGAGCAGGGCGGTTTGCGAGATGAAGCCCTGGTTCACCAGCGCCTGGTTGTTGTCAAACTGGCGCTGCGCAATGTCCACCTGGGCTTTGGCCGCATCGGCTTGCTGCTGTGCTTGGCGCACGCGGGCCTGGTATTCGCTGGGGTCGATGCGGGCGATGACTTGCCCGGCTTGTACGCGGTCGCCTTCCCGCACGCTGAGTTCTTGCAGTTCACCGGCCACACGGGCCTTGACCACGGCGCTTTGGGTGGCTTTAAGCGGGCCTGAAACCGCAATGCCCAAGCTCAAGTTTTGGGTTTGGGCGGTGAACACGTCGGTGCGGGCCAGCTCAATGCTGGAGATGGCCGTGGCGGCTGTGGTGGCTGTGGGGACGGGGGCAGCCTTGCGCTGGCTGTTCCAGCGAGCGCCGACAGCCACAAGAGCGGCCACAGCCACAGCCGACAGAATCCAGAGGGTTGATTTTTTCATGGGAATAGGGGGCAAAAATCGGGGGTGATCGCTCAACCGAGGGCCAAGCCACGCATCAACAATTGGGCGTGTTGCGAAATGAAGGCTTCCGGGTCGATCTGTTCATGGTTGGGGCAGCACGGTCCCATGGAGTGCTTCCACATGACCAAAAACAGCAAGGGGGCCATGACCGAATGCAAGGCCAGCTCGACATTCACGGGGCGAAACTCGCCTTGGCTGATGCCTTTTTGCAAGGCATTGCGCACCAAGGCGTGGCCAGGCTCGATGACTTCGGTGCGGTAAAACTGTGCGAGTTCGGGAAAGTTGCTGGCCTCGCTCATCACCAGTTTGGAGATGCCCGAGGCCTTGGTGTCGCCATAGCGGTGCCACCATTGCAGCATCATCCATTCCAGCAACTGGCCGCAAGTGCCCTGAAAATGGGCCACTTCGGCGGCACCTTGGGCGACGGGCTCCACAACGCTGGCCCGCACCACGGCTTTGAACAGGTCTTCTTTGCTGGGAAAGTACAAAAACAAGGTGCCCTTGGACACGCCCGCCCGAGCAGCCACCTCTTCGACGCGGGTAGCGGCATAGCCTTTTTCCACGAACAAGTCCAAAGCCGCTTCGAGCAGTTCGCCCGGGCGGTCTTGTTTGCGGCGTTCGCGTTTGTGGGGGTGGGCTTCTGTGACGTTCACCAAAAATCAATTAATGACTAAGAGGTTAGTAATATAGGGGCAGAGGGTGGTGACGTCAAGGCCGAGTTGTGAACGCAAGGTGGTGAGGCCGCAGTGCGCAAGTTCCGTTATGAGTACAAAGTGATGGGTGCTTAGTTGGTTATATGTTTTTTTATCAGCACGATTGCATGGAGGTTACATATGAATTTATGAGTTTATGGTGATGAAAATCATCAAATACAAGTTCGTCTTAATCCAATGATGAATTTGGACATCGGGTTTGTCTGAATCGAGAACAGGTGAGTTACAGGAAATAGTTAAACACCTGCAATCGATTTCAAACCATGACTTCCAACAACCTGTTTCGACCTGAAGTGATGCAAGCCCGGCAAACCGCCTGGCTGGGTGGCATTCGTGTCGGACACAAACCCAAGTTGAGCGCAGTGGCCGGTGTGGCTTTGCTGCTGGCAAGTTGCTTGGTCACGTTTGCAGTGTGGGGCCAGGTGGCCCGCAAGTCGCGCATTCCGGGTGTCCTCATGCCCGTGCAGGGCACTGTGCAACTCAGTGCCAATGCCCCTGGCGTGCTGACAGACCAGCTGGTGCAAGAAGGGGAACAAGTCACCGCCGGTCAAGCCCTGTTTGTGCTGGGCACCGACCGCCCCACGGCAGAAGGATCGGCCGCTGTCCTGCTGGCCGCGCACCTGGCGCAACGCCGCAGCACGCTGGAGGCCGAACGCACCGCCCGCGTGCAGCAAACCCGCCAAAGAGACAGCGCGCTGCAAGACCGCATCCGAGCGCTGGACCATGAAATCACCCAAGCCCAACAAGAAGCTGTTTTGGCCAGCAGCCGGGTCGCGTTGGCCAAAAAGACGCTGAGCCGTTACCAGCAAATGGCCCAAGAGGGTTTTGTGTCAGACATCCAAGCACAAAACAAGCAAGAGGAACTGATCGACCTGCAAGCCCGGGTCGAAAACACCCAACGCAATGCCGCCACCTTGCAGCGAGAACAACAAAGCCTGCAAGCCGAGCGACAAGCCAATCAACGCCAACTGAACATCGACCTGAGCCAGCTGGACAGGGCTTTGGCCGGCCTGGCGCAAGAACACACGGAAAACCAGTCGCGTCAAACCATTGTCATCACGGCCCCCCAGTCGGGCGTGGTCTCCAGCATCCACCTGCCCAAGGGGGCGTCCGTCCAAGCGGGCCAAAGCGTGGCCACCTTGCTGCCCGCCGATGCCAACGCCCCTGTCAAGACAGAACTGCAAGCCACCTTGTATGCCCCCAGCCGCACCGCTGGGTTCATCCAGCCCGGGCAAACCGTGTGGATGCGCTACGGTGCCTACCCGTATCAAAAGTTTGGCCTAGCCCAAGGACGAGTGCACCACATCAGCACCACCCCCACAGCCCCGCAAGACCTGCCCAACGGCCAAGGCGCAGCGCTGCAAACTGCTGCCCAAACACAAGAGCCGCTGTACCGCATACAGGTGCAACTGCAAGAACAAAGCATCACCGCCTATGGCGAAAGCCTGCCCCTGAAACCCGGCATGACGCTGGAAGCCGATGTGGTGCAGGAAAAACGGGCGGTGTGGGAATGGGTTTTTGAGCCGGTGCTGGCAGCACGGCAAAAAGTGAAGGTTCTGTGACTCGTATATCTTTGCATTGGGCATAGATGACAGCTCAGAAAATGTGATTAAACATCACACATAGGAGATAAAAAATGAAAGTGTTATCAATTCAAGAACTTGATGAAGTGCAAGGTGGTGGTGCTGGAGTTGTAATTGTAGCAATTACAGCCGTTGCAGCTGTTGCAATGAGCGCCATGGCCACTTATACCTGCAACAACGGCGGAAGTGCCTCATTTAGCTGGGGTGGCTTTGGCGGTTCTTGCACTAGTAATAACTAATTTTTAGAAAGATGACCTGCAGCTGCAGGTCATTGCCTCACGATGATTTATTTTGCACTAATTTTTTCCCTTCAAATAATACTAAAAATAATAGTGGATCCTGGATTAAATTATGAATTCATACACACTTCAAATGAAACACGATTTCACTACGCCATAATTGGTGTAGAGCATAAATTCAACATGCTAGACAAATTAATTGGTGCATTGCAAATGGCTGCATTCCTTTTGCTTAAAACTGTTTCATTAAAAAATTACAAAAACATTTACTTAAAAACATTGGCATCAACGT
This sequence comes from Comamonadaceae bacterium PBBC1, assembly GCA_002256145.1. Classification (GTDB taxonomy): domain Bacteria; phylum Pseudomonadota; class Gammaproteobacteria; order Burkholderiales; family Burkholderiaceae_C; genus Limnohabitans_A. Next base: position 221,406 of record NKIP01000002.1, on the reverse strand, counting down.
TTTTAATATTATCTCCGGGCGTGCTATTGAATTCTATTGAAGGAATTATATTTGGCCATGTTTATAATGTTTTTGGATTGGGAATTGAATTTTCTTGCAATAGTCATAATGAGTGCGGCAAATGGGTTGCATACGCAATCTCACTGGGCGATTTATGCATATACCTCTCATCAATATATTTAATTTGGTTAATTTTTACACAGCCTAAAAATATTCCTTTTTTAACAGAGAGATATTTTGAAAGAAATTGAAACGAAAACGAAAACGAAAATGAAAATGAAATCCATTTTTTCAATTGAAGAAGCAATATCTGATGTTCAGTTTAACATCAAAAGTTTTAATAAAGAAAAATTAAATTTTATTAAACTCGCTGTTATTCTAGAATTTTTTTTATCTAAAAAAAACAACAAACAAAAAAAATTACATGAGGTTGTAAATAATTTGAGTGCTTCATTGGCACGAAATAGCTGGGAAATATGTCTCAATGAATATGGTGCTATTTGTGGAATCGCGCACATAGAGATAATAAATTTAAAATATTTAAATTCACTAATCAAGCAAGGACCAGAAGCCTTTGATGAAAGTTTTTTGTCTAAAGATAGGGAAGATCAGTCTTTTTATCATGTCCTTTTAGATTTTTGGTGTGAAGTGGGTCACACACGACAGTTCATAAAGCATTTAAAGGAGACATATAATAATTCAGGGAATTTAATTTATTTCAGAACCAGAAAAAAATCCAGGATTGCAAAAATAATTGAACTAGCGGATGCAAGACAATCATTTACACATAAAAACACAAATTCAATTTTTGATAATTCCTGCGCCTTTAAAAATAAAGAATTTTATATTTCATTATTGAATGAAAAGTTAAGTTTTTTATGTGATGTTGGATGCATATTTTTGTTATTAAGCCAGTCCTCAATGCATTCGGATAATATTATTTTCAAAACCTTAGAAAGAATTCATAACATTGTTAAATTAGAGTTTTACAAAATATATCAGGAAAATAATGAAACGAAGTTAATCATTTGGTGTTGGCTCACATTAGATAAAATCAGTCAAGGCTCTTTGGATCTAAATAAATTAGAATATTTTGAACTATCAGACGGTGATCATATTGTAATTACAGAGATATTTCAAACAGGATCAATAACAAAAGAAAAAATTAAAGAATTAATTAAACAAAATTTCCCCTCTCAAGAAGTTTTTTACTTAATTTGTGCAAACACTCATAATTCAGATCAATTGACACCCAATATAATTAAAATAGTATGAAAAATTTTCACGACTCCATATTTAATGCCGCCATTGGTCATATACCAATGGCATTGGAAAAATTACCTGCAGCAAGGATATTATGGATTAATCCAAAATTCAAAATATACGATAGCAATATTGATCGACATTTAAACCTTGGAGAATATGAAACTCACTTATTAAATAAATGCGCATATGCGTCCATTAATAATTTAAATGACAACAATCTAAGTATAAATGCATTTGCTGATCGGTATGGTGGCTTTGGTATTGGATGCAACGGAGGAAGCGGACGAGCGGCATACATTAATGGGTATTATGTCAAAGGCATTGGACCAACACCTCTGGTTGGCAAAACGGCAGATAAAATTCATTCAACTGGATTCATAGAGTTGAATGCTTGCATAAAAGAATCCATTATATCTGAATGCGTTGAACTTGAATTTCCCTGGGGAGGTGTACCTACGCTTGCTATTATTGGTACGGGGATATTTAAAAATGAAAAAATGAAAAAATCATCTGAACTATGTCTACTTGTTCGTCCAGCATTTTTAAGACCAGCACATTTCGATAGAGCTTCATTTTTCTTATCAGCGCTCCCTATACAAGGCTTTCATGATTCTCGAAGAGTTAAGTCAATGATTATGGCCGCAGTTAAAAATTTTGGTGCAATTGAATTTAAAAACATTTGGCATAATTTGCATGAACGATGGGCAGAGCAATTGGCATATGGCTTTGCACATCGTTTTTGTCACGGTGGTGAAAGTCCTTCAAATATTGCAATCGATGGTCGATTGCTTGATTTCGGTAGTATGACAACACTACCAACATGGGGGAAAGCACGCACAACAATAAATAATCCAGTTAGCGGGCATGAGCTACCCATTATAATTAATGCATTGCGATCTATAATTTTACAGATTAATTATCACAATACTGGCATTCAATTTTCGCAAGAAGAATTGCTTGAACTTAGTGAGTTTACCGTGAAATGTTATTCCAATCGTGTACTAATAGAAGTCCTAAGGGTTCTAGGTCTAGACTTAAATCAGGCTAAGAACGTAATGGGTTCCGACTCTGGAAAAATAGCAAAAGGGATAAATAAAATTATAATACATTACTTTTCAGAATATTACACGACTTTTGAGTATATCCCAAAATCAAAAAAGACTTGGAATTTGACAGACTTCTGGAGTGGCGCATGCGATGAAATTTCATATGGACTGAAAAACGAGCTAATTCATGCATTTGATAAATCAAAATTGTGTTTTGATCTTGATCGAATAAAAAAAATCAATCAAAAAACCGCCAAAACAAGATTCATGCTTTTTCATGATCAATTATGGAATTCAATCAATTCATTTACAGACAATGAATTAATAGAAAAATCAGCATTAAATAAATTCATAATTAATTATGTTGAAAATAATTCATTTGCGTGGTAACTTTTGAAAATAATCTTTCAATCCCAAGTCGCCGAATGCGGCCTAGCCTGCATCACAATGGTGGTCTCGGCCCATGGCCAGTCGCTGAGCTTGGCCGATTTGCGCCAGCGTTTTCCCCAGTCGCTTAAAGGCAACAACCTCAAGGAACTGATTTCGTACAGCGCTGCTTTGGGTTTCAGCGCCCGGCCCTTGCGGCTGGATTTGGAGGAGTTGGGCCAATTAACCCTGCCTTGCATCCTGCATTGGGACTTGAACCATTTTGTGGTTCTGTACAAAGTCGGCCGCAAGCAGGTGGTTGTCCTGGACCCGGCGGTGGGCGAGCGGCGCTTGTCCATGGACGAGGTCTCACGCCATTTCACGGGTGTGGCTTTGGAGTTGACGCCGCAGGCCAGTTTTACCCCTCAGGTGCAGTCACCCCGGTTGCGGCTGTCTCAGCTCACCGGGCGGGTGCAGGGCTTGGGTCGCTCGGCCTTGCAGATCATCGCCATAGCGGTGGTGCTGGAGCTGTTTGCCATCGTTGCACCCTTGTTCAACCAGATGGTGGTGGACGATGTGCTCACCTCGGGCGATCAGGAGTTGTTGTCTGTCTTGGTCTGGGGTTTTGCCTTGGTCCTGGTCATTCAGACGGCCTTGTCTCTGGCCCGCAGCTGGTTGGTCATGGTGTTGGGGCAAACCATCAGCTTGCAGTGGTTGGGCAATGTGTTTGCGCACCTGGTGCGCCTGCCAGTCAGCTGGTTTGAGCAGCGGCACTTGGGAGATATTTCTTCCCGTTTTGGGGCGGTCCACGACATTCAGCGCACGCTCACCAACGTGATGATCGAGGCCCTGCTGGATGGGGTGATGACCCTGGCCGCCTTGGTCATGATGTTTTTGTACTCACCCACTTTGTCGGCCGTGGTGGTGGCTGCGGCGGTGCTGTATGGGCTGGTGCGCTGGGCCAGTTTTGTGCCGTTTCGCAATGCGGCGGCAGAGCGGCTGGTGTTGGCTGGGCAAGAGCACAGCCATTTCATCGAGACGCTGCGGGCCATGACGCCGCTCAAACTTTTTGGCCGAGAGCAAGAGCGCCGCGCCCGCTGGCAGAGCCTGATCGTGGAGGTGATGAACCGCGACATTCGCACCGCCAAGATGAACATTGGCTTCACGGTCGTCAACACCTTCATCTTTGGTCTGGAAAACCTGCTGGTGTTCTGGCTGGGGGCCAAGGCCATTTTGGCCTCGCAAGGCCCAGGCAGTGGTACAGCGGTGTTCACCGTGGGCATGTTGATGGCCTTCATCAGCTACAAGGGGCAGTTCACCGGGCGCATCAGCGCGCTCATCAACCAGGGCATTGACCTCAAGATGCTGGGCCTGCACAGCGAACGCCTGGCTGACATTGCTTTGACTCCGCCCGAGCAAGACAGCCCACAAGGCAATTTACTCGAGCACGATTTGGCCCATTTGCAGCCGAGTCTGGAGCTGCGCAATGTGAGCTTTCGCTACGGTGACGGCGAGCCGTGGATTCTCAAGAACGCCAGCCTCCAGATCGCCGCAGGCGAAAACGTGGCCATCATCGGCCCCAGCGGCTGTGGCAAGACCACCTTGCTCAAGGTCATGCTGGGTTTGTTGCAACCCGTAGAGGGCGAAGTTTTGTACGGTGGCGTGCCCGTGCGCCAGCTGGGCATGGCCAATGTCCGGCGCAAGGTGGGCACGGTGATGCAAGAAGACGTGCTGCTGACCGGCAGCATTGCCGACAACATCGCCTTTTTTGACATGGCTACTGATCTACAGCGCATTGAGGCCTGCGGCCAATTGGCCCAGCTGCACAACGACATTGTGCGCATGCCAATGGGCTACCAGACGCTGGTGGGTGAGCTGGGTTCAGGCTTGAGCGGTGGGCAAAAGCAGCGCCTGCTGCTGGCACGGGCACTGTACAAGCAACCCACCGTGTTGGCGCTGGACGAGGCTACCAGCCACCTGGACATCGGCAACGAGCAAGCGGTCAATGCCGTACTGGCCCAGATGCCGCTCACGCGCATCGTGATCGCCCATCGGCCAGAGACGATTGCCCATGCGCAGAGGCGGGTTGAGATGACGGCGGAGGGCCTCGCACAGGTGAGCAACGCAGACGTATCAAAAACTATTTTTAAGGAGGAAACATGTTTCAAAGAATGAGTTACCAACGCATTGCACTGGCAGCGACACTCTGGTGGTCATGTCAAGCCACCAGCATTGCGCAGCCGGCGGCGTTCACGCCCAACGCCACCGTCCTGAAAGACCGCATTTCGTATGTGGTCCAGGCCGATGGCCGCTATACAAAAGAAGTGGTGGAAGAAATCCAGATCAACACGGACCAGGGCGTCAAGGAGCGCAGTCAACTGCGAATGCCTTTCAGCACCACATTGCAAGCGCTTGAAGTCCTGCAGGCTTACACCATTACCAAAGATGGCAAGCGCATCGATGTCAAACCGGAAGAGATTCGCGAACAGCAGAGTCCCGCCAGTGCGGGTGCGCCCATGTTCGACGATCACAAAGTCAAAGTGGTCATCTTCCCCGCCGTTGAAGTTGGTGCACGCTTGGGCGTTCACTCGCGCATGACACAGAAGACGCCGCTGTTCAAAGGCCATTTTTATGAGCTGGAAGCAGCGTGGCCACAAGTGGAGTTCAAGTCATTTGAAATCACGGTCAAAGCACCAAAGTCCATGAAACTTCAGGTGGCGGCCAACAAGATGAATGGCGGAGAAGTGCCATCCGAAGACCCTGCGCAACAAGTTTGGAAATGGTCGCAGGAGAACGTGAAAGCCTCTCCCCCAGAAATGGCTGCCACCAGCCCGCATGAGCGCATTCCGCATGTGGCCATGACCAGCTTTGCCAGCTATGCAGATGCCGCCAAAGCCTACCTGGAGCGTGCTCAATCCAAATCGGCAGTGACCCCGAGCATTCAAAAACTCGCCGATGACATCACACAGGGCATGACTGACCGCCGTCAACAAGCCCAGGTGCTGTACCAGTGGGTGAACCACAACATTCGGTACGTGGCCATTTTTTTGGGCTTTGGCGGTGTAGTGCCGCACGAGGCACAAGCCATTGCCGATGCGCGTTACGGCGACTGCAAGGACAAAACCACCTTGCTGCAAGCCTTGCTGTCAGCCAAGGGCATCGCCAGCAGCACGGCACTGATCAATGCCACCGATGTCTACTGGCTACCTTCCATCGCCATGCCCACCACGGCATTCAACCATGCCATCACCTACATCCCTGAGTTCAACTTGTTCCTAGACGCCACGCCCGGCAAAGCCATGTTTGGCACCCTGTCGCCGCAATTGCTGGGCAAGCACGCCTTGGTCATCCAGAATGCCAAGGGCGAACCAGAGATGATGAAAGTGCCTCTCGGTGAGTCAGGCGCTAACGCGGTCCAGATTGACACTGTTTTGGAACTCAACAGCCAAGGGCAGATCACAGGCCGAAGCAAGATTCAATCGACAGGCTACCTGGATTTGTTGGCACGGCAAATCATGTCTTCCTTGCCGCCTGGTGTGGAGCCGCAACTGGTCAGCCAACTGCTGACCATGTCAGGGCAAAGTGGTTCAGGAAATCTGATCCACAAGAACGAGGAAGATACTTCAAAACCCTATAGCTACGAAGCCATTTTTGTGTTGCCCAACGCTGTGCAGCTGCCTGGCCCCGGCGCCATGGCTATCCCGCAAGGCATCAAGGGTTTTTCAAGCATTGCGAATACATTCGCGTTCATTGCGCCTGAGCTGCGGACTCAGCCTTTGATTTTTGGGAATGGAAAAATCATTGAGAACATGCTCCTGAAATTGCCTCAAGATATTTCGGTGAGTCGTTTGCCCGCCCCCGTCTCAATGGAAACACCTTTTGGCCGTTACATATCCATATACGAACTGAAGGGGCGTGAACTGAGGGTGCAACGTCAACTGGTGATAGAACTCTCCGACATCATCGTTCAGCCGAAGGACTACCCCCAGTTGCGCAGCATGGGCAATGCCGTGATGAGGGATTTGCGCAGCCAGGTGGTGTATTGACCGGATTGATGTTGCTGAGGCCTCAGTTCGAGAAAGCAGGAATCCCGGTGATCGCGCGGCCCAAAATCAGGGCGTGCACGTCGTGTGTGCCTTCGTAGGTGTTGACCACTTCCAGGTTCACCAAGTGGCGGGCCACGCCGTATTCGGCGCTGATGCCGTTGCCGCCCATCATGTCGCGCGCCATGCGGGCGATGTCCAAAGCCTTGCCGCAGCTGTTGCGCTTGAGGATGGAGGTCAGGTCCACCGATGCGGTGCCTTCGTCCTTCATGCGGCCCAGGCGCAGGCAGCCCTGCAGGCCCAGGCTGATCTCGGTCAGCATGTCGGCCAGTTTCTTCTGGATCAGCTGGTTGGCGGCCAAGGGGCGGCCAAACTGCTGGCGGTCCATCACGTACTGGCGGGCGCGGGCATAGCAGTCTTCGGCAGCGCCCAAGGCGCCCCAAGCGATGCCGTAGCGGGCGCTGTTGAGACAAGTGAAGGGGCCTTTCAAGCCACGCACTTCAGGGAAAGCGTTTTCTTCGGGGCAGAACACCTCGTCCATGACGATCTCGCCGGTGATCGAGGCACGCAGGCCGACCTTGCCATGCACGGCGGGTGCGGACAGGCCTTTCCAGCCTTTTTCCAAAATGAAGCCACGGATCTGGCCGCCGTCGTCCTTGGCCCAGACCACAAACACGTCGGCGATCGGGCTGTTGGTGATCCACATCTTGGCGCCGCTGATGCTGTAGCCGCCATCCACCTTTTTGGCGCGGGTGATCATGCTGCCGGGGTCAGAGCCGTGGTTGGGTTCGGTCAGGCCAAAGCAGCCGATCCACTCGCCACGCGCCAGCTTGGGCAGGTATTTTTGTTTTTGGGCTTCAGAGCCGAAGTCGTTGATGGGCAGCATCACCAAGGATGACTGCACGCTCATCATGGAGCGGTAGCCGCTGTCCACGCGCTCGACTTCGCGTGCCACCAGGCCGTAGCACACATAGTTGAGGCCCGCGCCGCCGTACTGCTCGGGGATGGTGGCACCCAAAAGGCCCAGCTCGCCCATCTCGCGGAAGATGGCCACATCGGTGGTCTCGTTCAAGAACGCGTCTTTCACGCGGGGCAGCAGGCGTTCCTGGCAGTAGGCGCGGGCCGCTTCTTGCACCTGACGCTCGTCGTCGGTCAGTTGGGCGCTGAGGTTGAAGGGGTCTTCCCAGCTGAAGGTGTTTTTGGTGGTGGCCATGGTGGATGTCTCCTTGAAAAATCTTGATGCCGATTGTCCGGCCGAGATGAATAGTTGTCTAATATCGATTGGCTATTCATTGATACATTATTTTAATTCATGGAATTCCGTCACCTGCGCTATTTTCTGATGCTGGCCGAAGAGCTGCACTTTGGCCGCGCGGCCCAGCGCCTGTCCATCTCACAGCCGCCGCTCAGCCTGAACATCCAGCAGCTCGAAGCTTCGGTGGGGGCGCAGCTGTTCACCCGCAACAGCCGGGGGGTGCAGCTCACGGCGGCCGGCCAGGCCTTCGTGCCCGCTGCCCGGGCACTGCTGGCGCAGGCCAGTGCGGCGGCGCGTGAGGCGCGTGACGTGGCCGAGGGCCAGTCGGGCCAGCTGCACATCGGCTTTGCCGGGACCATGTTGTATTGCGGCCTGCCGCAAATCCTCAGCCGTTTTCAGGCCAGCCACCCGCGTTTGCGTCTGGTGCTGCGCGAACTCAGCTCGTCCGAGCAGTTGTCTGAATTGCTGCGCGAGCGCCTGGATGTGGGCTTTGTGCACACGCCTCGGGTGCCGCTGGGCTTTGAGCAGATTTTGGTGGCCAGCCAGCCCTTGGTGGCGTGTTTGCCCGCCAGCCACCCCTTGGCGAGGGCGGCCAGTGTGGCGCTGGCAGAACTGGCCGGGCAAGACCTGGTGGTGGTCTCCCGCACCGTTTCGCCCGACTACCACGAGCGCATCGTGATGCTGTGCGAACAGGCCGGCTGGATGCCGCAGGTGGTGCACGAGTTGCGTCATTGGCTGAGCGTGGTGTCCTTGGTCTCGCAAGGCCTGGGCGTGGCGCTGGTGCCGCAGGCCTTGCAGCAGTCGGCCCTGGCGGGCGCGGTGTTTGTGCCGTTGCGCGAGGTCGATGCCCGTTATGACACCCGCTGCCTGTGGCGCAGCGACCGAGACCAGACGGCGCTGGGGGACTTTGTGCAGGCGGTGCGGGGCGGGCTGCTGCCCCACGGATAATTCAAACCCTCTTCAACAAGGAATCCACATGATGCAAACCCTGGTTTTGGGCGGCGGCTGTTTTTGGTGCACCGAGGCGGTGTACGTCAAGGTGCGCGGCGTGACCGATGTGGAGTCGGGCTACTGCAACGGCCAGACCGTGGCCCCCACCTACGAAGAAGTCTGCACCGGCCGCACGGGCCACAACGAAGTGGTCAAGCTCGAATACGACCCCGAGCAAGTCAGCACCCGCGAGCTGCTGGAAATCTTTTTTGTGATCCACGACCCCACCACCTTGAACCGCCAGGGCAACGACGTGGGCACCCAATACCGCAGTGGCATCTACTTCACCACACCCGAGCAAGCCGAAGAGGCGCGAGCGATGCTGGCCGAGTTGACGGCAGCCCACGCCTTTGGCCAACCCCTGGTGACCGAGGTGCTGGCGCTGGCCAACTACAGCGCAGCCGAGGACTACCACCAGGACTTCTTTGAGCGCAACCCCTACCAGGGCTACTGCATGGCCGTGGCTGCGCCCAAGGTGAGCAAATTCAAAAAGACGTTTGCGCGTCTGGTGCGCGAGTGACAATGTCGGCCTCGGGTATCGTCGCGCGAGTGACAATGTCGGCCTCGGGTATCGTCTGGTATCCCATCCGATCTTTCCTTTCACAATGTGGTTTACCCGATCACCCCCGCATCACCATGAACAAAATTGCCTTTTTTCTTGCCGCCATGAGCTTGTCTTGGAGTGCTGTGGCCCAACACAGCAAGAAGGAGGTCGAGCAGGACATCGCCCGTCACCGCGCCATGGCCGAGGCGCACGAGGCGGCAGCCAAATGCCTGGAGTCCGGCAAAAAACCGGATCAGTGCACCAAAGAGCTGCAAACCGCCTGCAAGGGCCTGGCGCTGGGCAAATACTGCGGCATGAAACACGGGCATTGATGCGCCGCTGTTCACCTGAGTTGTCATGAGTTTTTCGCGCTCACGCCTGCCGGTTTGGCTGCACACCGTGCTGGTGGCGGCCTTGCTGTGGGCTCCGCTGTGGGGGCAGTTGCACAACATTGGGCACGGCAGTGAGCAGGTCAGTGAACGCTGGACTCGGCATGCGCTTTCGGCCTCCGGTGAGTTGCAAACGGCGCATGCGCATGCAGGGCAGGTGCATGGTGAACATCTGCATGCAGGGCATTCGGATGCTTTGGGCCACGAGGCCGACGCCGATCTGTGCCGTCTGCTGGACCACCTGTCCCAAGCCGAACGGCTGAGTGCCCCGTGCTCACCCGGCCTGGCCCCGATGGTCGCCATGGCGCCCCTCATTTTTGGGGTGGCTTTTCCTCCGGACCCAGACCTCTGGTCCCCGGCGCAAGCCCGTGCGCCGCCTGCGCTGATTTGAATCCCTGATCTTGTCTGGCTGGCTTTCTGTCTGTGGCGGAAGGCGCTGGGCTGTTCCTGTTTTTCAAATCACATTGTCATGACTCATTCTTTTCAGCTTTCGGCCTTGGCTTGCGCCTGCGTGGCCACTTTGTCTTTTTCAAATGCTTGGGCGCAAAACGCCGCACCGGGTGCACCCGGTGAAATCGTCATCACCGGCAACCCTTTGGGGCGCGACAGCACCACCGTGCCTGTGAGCAGCTTGGGCCGCGCCGACCTGCTCGAGCGCGGGCAAAGCACGTTGGGCGAAACCCTGAACGGTTTGCCCGGTGTGTCCAGCACCTACTTTGGCCCCAACGCGAGCCGCCCCACCATTCGCGGGCTCGATGGCGACCGCATCCGGGTGCTGAACAACAGCGCCTCCAGCCTCGACGCCTCGGCGCTCAGCTACGACCACGCGGTGCCACTCGATGTTTTGTCCACCGACCGCATTGAGGTCTTGCGCGGCCCGGCCGCTTTGCTCTATGGCGGCAGCGCCGTGGGCGGTGTGGTCAACGTGATCGACAACCGCATCCCGCGAGAAGCGGTCTCAGGCGTGTTGGGCAAAGCCCAGCTGCAAGCGGGCACAGGCAACGACGAGCGCAGCGTGGCCGGTTTGGTGGAGGCGGGCAACGAACGTTATGCCCTGCATTTGGATGGTTTTGACCGCCGCACTGGCGATGTGCGGGTGCCGGTGTCGCTCGACTGTACGAAACCCGGCTCGCCTGCCAACGCCCGGCGCATCTGCAACTCGGCCAGCACCGCCCGGGGTGGTGCTTTCGGGGCCAGCACCTTCTGGGACCACGGCTATTTGGGCGCGTCGGTCAACACCTACCAAAGCGATTACGGCACGGTGGCCGAAGACGAGGTGACGATTGGCATGAAGACCACCCGCTACGCGCTGGAGGGGCAAGTGCGCCAATTGCCGGGTTGGTTTGAGAGCGTTAAAGCCCGGCTGAGCCACACCGATTACCAGCACACCGAGTTTGAGGGGGCGCAAGCGGGCACCGTGTTTGCCAACAAGGGCCAAGACCTGCGCATCGAGGTGCGGCACCGCCCGTTGGCGGGGTGGCAAGGCGTGGTGGGTCTGCAGACCGAGTCGAGCCGCTTTTCTGCGGTGGGCGATGAAGCCTTTGCGCCCTTCAGCCGCACGCGCAGCCAAGCCCTTTTTGTGCACGAAGAGCGGCCCACCGCCTGGGGCCAAGTCACGGCTGGTGCGCGTTGGGAGTCGGTGCGGGTGGAGTCCTTGGGCAACCCCGATTTGCCGCGCTTCGACGAGGGCATCGGGGCCAAAAAATTCACACCCTTCAGCGTGGCTGCTGGTGCGGTGTTCAAGCTCTCGCCCACTTGGTCGATGACCGGCAATGCCGCCCTCACGCAGCGTGCCCCCAAAGATTACGAGCTGTTTGCCAAGGGCCCACACCTGGCCACCCACGCCTGGGAAATCGGCAACAAAGACCTGGGTCTGGAAAAGTCCAAGAGCCTCGATGCGGGTGTGCAGTGGAAGTCTGGCACTCACAGCTTGAATGTCACGGCCTTTGCCAGCCAGTTTGCCAACTACATTGGCTTGATGAACACACAGGACGTGGAGGATGACTTGCCCGTGCAGCGCTATCAAGGCGTGAAGGCCCAATTCAGAGGCCTGGAGGCCAGTGGCCGCCAGCGCCTGTGGCAGGGTGCCTCGTCACTCGACCTCGATTGGCGTGCCGACACCGTGCGGGCCAGCAACCGCAGCACGGGCGAGCCCTTGCCCCGCATCGCCCCCATGCGTGTGGGTGCGACCTTGGTGCACGGTCAAGGCCCCTGGAGCGCCAAGCTGGGGGCCGACTGGCATGCGGCCCAAAAGCGTGTGCCCGACGGCAGTGTGGCCACGGCTGCCTACACCTTGCTCAATGCCAGCGTGTCTTACCGCCAAAAGCTGGACGCCACGGTGCTGCATTGGTTTGCTCGCTTGGACAACCTGAGCGACCAACTGGCCTACAGCGCCAGTTCCATCCTCACGAGCACCGCGTTTGGCAAGTCGCCTTTGCCGGGCCGCAGCTTCAAGCTGGGGGTTCAGGCCACGTTCTGATGGGCTGCGTGGCGTCGCCCAAGTGGCGGCGCTACGTGGTTTCCCCTGAAGTGAGACAAAGGCAGGCCGGGATAATCCAGCCATGAACCTTGATCATCCCGTTCTTTCTTCGCTTTTGCCGGTGGTGCTGCTGATTTTCATTGGCTTTGTCGCCGGCAAAGCCAAGCTGGTGCGGGGTGAGTCGGTGCGCGATTTATCCAACCTGGTGTTTCTGGTGCTCACACAAGCGCTGCTGTTTCGCACCATGAGCAGCGTGCACATCGAGCAGCTCGATTTCAAGCCGGTGGCGCAATACTTTTTGGCGGCGGGCATGTTGTTTGTGGCCATGCTGTGGGCTTATGGCGGCAACAGCCGGGCCTCGGTGCTGGCGCTGGCCGGCATTTTCAGCAACACCTTGATGATCGGTGTGCCCCTGATCGGTCTGGCCTATGGCCAAGAAGGCCAGGTGCTGCTGTTCACCTTGATTTCGCTGCATGCCCTGGTTTTGCTCAGTGCCGCCACGCTGGTGCTGGAGTTGCAAGTGGCGCACGAGCAAGCCACTTTGTCGGGCGAGCGCCGTCCGGTTTGGCGCACCGTGGCTTCGGCCGTGCGCAACGCCATCATTCACCCCGTGCCTTTGCCCATTTTGTTGGGACTGGCCTACGCCCAAACCGGCTGGGGCTTGCATCCGGTGGTGGACCGTCCCCTGGCTTTGCTGGGCAGCGCCTTTGGCCCCATCGCCTTGGTGCTGGTGGGCATCACCTTGTCGCAAACGCCTGTGGGGCGGCAGTTCACATCGGCCCTCAAGCCGTCTTTGGTGAAAACCGTGTTGCACCCGGCGCTCATGCTGGCGGTGGGCTGGGCGCTGGGCCTGCGTGGCTTGCATTTGTCGGTCATGGTGGTCGCGGCGGCTTTGCCCATTGGGGCCAATGTGTTCTTGTTCTCTCAGCGCTACCGCAAGGAAGAAGACACGGTGACGGCCGCCGTGGCGGTGTCCACACTGATCTCCATGCTGGGCATCTCGCTGACCATGGCCTTGCTGGCTGTGCTGCCGGTTTGAACCAGGGGTTCTCTCGCGCTGAGCGCATGCCCTACCATCAGGCCATGAACACACCTTTGCCGCCCGCGCTCCCAGCTGAACTTCATCACCTCAGTGGGGCCAGTGGTCGTCTGGCCGTCTATGCGGGCGGCTTGGGGCCACCCGTGTTGCTGGTGCACAGCGTCAACGCCCTGGCTTCGGCTGCCGAAATCCGACCCCTGTTTGAGGCCCTGCGCCAGGACCACAGTGTCTATGCGCTGGATTTGCCAGGCTACGGCCTGTCTGATCGCCTGCCGCGTGCTTATTTGGTGGCTGACATGTGCGCCGCCATTCTTCAGGTCGCGCAATGGGTGGCACAGCGGCACCCCGGCCAGCCGCTGCAAGCCGTGGGGGTGTCACTGTCGTGCGAGTTTGTGGCCCGCGTGGCCCAGCAGTCGCCGGACTTGTTGGCTGCCCTGACCTTGGTCAGCCCCACCGGCTTTCGGGGCGGCAAGTCGCTGCGCAAGCCCGAGGGCAGCACTTTTTTCATGGCGGGGTTTGACCAATTTTTGCGTCGCCCGGGGCCAGGATGGGGCCGGTTTTTGTTCCGACAGTTGTCACGGCCTTCGGTGGTGCGTTACTTTTTACGCCGCACCTGGGGTGGCCAGCAGATCGACGAAACGCTGTGGGCCTATGCCGTGCGCACGGCCCATGTGCCCAACGCCGAGCAAGCGCCTTTGTCGTTTTTGAGCGGGGGTTTGTTCAGCGCCGACATGCACAACGTGTACGAGAGCCTGCGCCTGCCGGTGTGGGTGGTGCATGGCACGCGGGGCGACTTCACCGATTACCGGGCGCTGGACCTGGTGCGCCATCGCCCCAACTGGCAGGTGACGGTGATGCAAGCCGGGGCCATGCCTTATTTTGAAGACATCGAGACTTTCATGGCGGGGTTCCGGGCGTTTGAGGCTGCGGCTCGCAAGCCATTGGCCTGACTTGTCTCAAGGCGCCAAGCGCTCCCGCAGCCACTGATCGCCGTTTTGCGTGTAACGCAGGCGGTCATGCAAACGGCTTTTGCGGCCTTGCCAGAACTGCCACTGGTCGGGCACCAGGCGGTAGCCGCCCCAGTGCGGTGGGCGTGGTGGTTTGAGCATGAATTGCGCGGCATATTTGGCGGCGTTGGTCACCAGCACAGTGCGCCCCTCGATCACCTGGCTTTGCGGCGAGGCCCAAGCCCCGATGCGTGAATCGAGTGGGCGGCTGTGAAAGTAGGCGTCACTTTCTTCGTCGCTGACTTTCTCGACACGGCCTTCGATGCGCACCACGCGTTCGAGTTCAACCCAGTGAAACTGCAGCGCGGCAAAGGGGTTGCCTGCCAGTTCCTGGCCTTTTTGGCTGGCGTAGTTGGTGTACCAGACGATGCCGCGCTCGTCATAGCCCTTGATCAGCACCACCCGCGTGCTGGGGCGCAGGTTGCTGGCCACGGTGGCCAGCGTCATGGCGTTGGGCTCGGGCACTTCGGACGCGATGGCTTCTTGCAGCCATTGCTCGAATTGCTGGAGTGGGTCCGCATGGGAGGCGTTTTCGTTGAGCTCGGCTTTTTCGTAGCTCTTGCGCAGGTCGGCGATGTTCATGGTGGTGAGTATAGGGATACGCTCAGTCGGCATAGCGCAGCAAGGCGGCCAGCGCCCGGTCTTCGATGCCGTGGGCCTGCAGACTGTTGTAGGTTTGCCGGGCATAGTCCAGCGTCGTGCCAAATCGCCCGCAGGCCTGCTTGAAAATTTGCCGGTAAGTGTCGGCTGGCAGCTGGCCGGTGAAGCTGGGGCTGCTGCGCGGCAGGGTAAAAGCCAGCGCCTGAACGGGGCCTTGTGGCGTGTTGCAAGGCAACCAGCTGGGCGTGTAGACGTCCATGGGCATTTCCCGCTCCCACAGCCGCACCAGCACCTCTTCGGCTTGTTCGCGGGCCACCCGATAGGCCACGCCCTGGCAGCTGCCGCCGGGCAACAAGGCAAACACCAGGCCCGGGCATTCGGGGCTGCCCCGGTTCAGGCGGCTCCACATTTTCAGGGCACGGTGCCATCCCCAGACGCGGCTGATGTGTTGTTCTTGTGCTTCAAATTCGGGTCGCCACAGCAGCGAGGCATAGCCAAACACCCACAAATCCTGGCCTGCGGTTTGCGCCCTGAAGCGCTCAAGCAGGTCCGGTTTGAAGGATGTTGGCGTGATGTGGTGCCCTGGGTCCAGAACCCTGGTGTCTGGGCTTGTGGCGGGTGTGTCAGTCATGTGCAATCAGGCCCCATTACAATCTCGCCACCATTTTCGGAGAAAAGAAACATGTCGACCCCTCAAGATGACAATCAACCTGTAGTGTGGGCCGTTTTGGTGGCCGTGATCGTGCTGGCCGTGGGCCTGGCCATTGGTTTTGGTTTGGCCAAAAGCAAAAAAGCCGCCCCTGCTGCACCCGCACCCGCAGCGGTGGCAGCGCCTGCTGCCGATGCCTCTGCCCCCGTCGCTGACGCTTCTGCACCTGCAGCGACCCCTGCTGCTGATGCTTCTGCGGCCAAGTGATCGTGATGGCGCACTGAAAAAACCCGCTTCGGCGGGTTTTTTTTCGCGTGCAAGCAACCGCAAGCACAGCAGGGCTGGCTTTTCAAGAGAGGCGTTTTGGGGCCTTCAGCGGTCCATCTGCTGCTTGTCTTGCGGGTTGTACCCTGTCTGTAACCGAGAGATGGCGCCAAATGGCGCTAAGGCGGTTACCATCGGGCATGTAATTTAGTTACCACGCCTGACCCGGCGTTCAAACATGACCCTTCACCCGATTTTGATGGCGGTCACCACCCGCATCACCGAACGCAGCCGCCCGACCCGCCAGGCTTATTTGCAGCAGGTCGATGCCGCCGCCAGCCAAGACCCTGGTGCCCAGCGCCTGGGCTGTGCCAACGTGGCACATGCCTTTGCCGCCATGCCCGAAGGCGACAAAGGCCGCGCCACCGCGCTCGACAAAATCAAAGTGGTGGCCCCGCGTGCGCCCAACATCGGCATCGTCAATGCCTACAACGATTTGCTGTCGGCTCACGCGCCGCTGCAGCACTACCCCGACCTGATCAAAGACGAAGCACGCAAGCTCGGTGCCACCGCCCAGGTGGCCGGGGGCGTGCCCGCCATGTGCGATGGCGTCACGCAAGGAACGCCGGGCATGGAGCTGAGCCTGTTCAGCCGCGATGTGATCGCCATGGCCACAGCTGTGTCGCTCAGTCATGACGTGTTTGACGCGGCCCTGATGCTGGGTGTGTGCGACAAGATCGTGCCGGGCCTGCTCATTGGCGCTTTGCAGTTTGGCCATTTGCCCACGGTGTTTGTTCCGGCTGGCCCTATGACCAGCGGCCTGTCCAACAACGAAAAATCCAAGGTGCGCGAACAAGCGGCTCTGGGCTTGGTGGGTCGCCCCGAATTGCTGGAAGCGGAGTCCAAGGCCTACCACGGCGAAGGCACCTGCACTTTTTACGGCACGGCCAACAGCAACCAGATGCTGCTCGAAGCCATGGGCCTGCATGTGCCCGGCACCGCCTTCATCAACCCCGGCGAAGGCGTGCGCCAAGACCTGACCCGTGAGGCGGCCCGCACTGTGCTGGCGCTGGTCAAGGGCCAAAACTTCACGCCGATTGGCCGCTTGGTCGACGAGCGCTGCATCGTCAACGCCATGGTCGCCTTGCTGGCCACGGGCGGCTCGACCAACCACCTGATCCACTGGGTGGCGGTGGCACGTGCGGCGGGCATCGTGATCGACTGGGACGACTTCTCGGCCCTGTCGGACGTGGTGCCGCTGCTCACCCGTGTCTACCCCAACGGCAGCGCCGACGTGAACCAGTTCCAGGCCGCAGGCGGCCCGGGCTATGTGATCCGCGAGCTGCTCGATGCGGGCCTGATGCACGCCGATGTGCTGACGGTGCGCCCTGGTGGCCTGCGTGAATTCACCCGCATCCCTTCTGCGCAAAATGGCCAGCTGGTTTGGCACGACGCAGGTGCCAGCCAAGATGACACCGTGGTGCGCCCCGCGACCAGCCCCTTCAGCGCCACGGGTGGCCTCAAACTTTTGCAAGGCAATCTGGGCCGCAGCGTGATCAAGATCTCAGCCGTGCCCGAAGCCTTGCATGTGATCGAAGCCCCGGCACGGGTGTTCAATTCGCAAGATGAATTGCAGCAAGCCTTCAAATCCGGAGAGCTCGACCGTGATGTGGTGTGTGTGGTGCGCTGGCAAGGCCCGCAAGCCAACGGCATGCCCGAGCTGCACAAACTCACGCCGCCGCTGGCGGTGCTGCAAGGCAAGGGCTTCAAGGTGGCGCTGGTCACCGATGGCCGCATGAGCGGCGCGTCGGGCAAAGTGCCTGCCGCCATCCACGTTTCACCCGAAGCCGCAGCGGGTGGTCCACTGGCCAAGGTGCAAGACGACGATTTGATCCGGATCGACGGCGTGTTGGGCACCCTGCATGTGCTGGTGAGCGAGGCCGAATGGGCCGCCCGCCCGCTGGCCCAAATGCCCGCCGAGCTGCGTGCCGCCAACGGTGTGGGCATGGGCCGTGAACTGTTTGCCAACCTGCGCCGCAACGCGCTCAAAGCCGAAGAAGGAGCCTGCACATGGCTGTGAATCTGAGTGGACATTTGACAGCCCTGCAAGTGATGCAGGACGCCCCCGTGATCCCCGTGATCGTGCTGACGGACGTGGCCCACGCCGTGCCCATGGCCCGCGCCCTGGTGGCGGGTGGCATCCGCATGCTCGAAGTCACCCTGCGCACTCCGCAGGCGCTGGCTTGCATGGAAGCCATTGCCAAGGAAGTGCCCGGTGCCGTGGTCGGTGCGGGTACCGTGCGCAGCGCCGCCGATGCGGCAGCTGCTGCCAAAGCCGGTGCCCGTTTTGCGGTCAGCCCCGGTTACACCAAGGTGGTTGGCCAAGCTTGCCGTGACCACGGTTTGTCGCTCTTGCCCGGCGTGGCCACCGGCAGCGAAATCATGATGGCGCAAGACGACGGCTACACCGAACTCAAGTTCTTCCCCGCCATGCAAGCGGGCGGTCCCGCCATGCTCAAGGCCTGGAGCGGTCCGTTTTTTGATGTGAAGTTCTGCCCCACGGGTGGCGTCACACCGGGCAATGCCGCTGAGTTTTTGAGCCTGCCGAACGTGGCTTGTGTGGGTGGCTCTTGGCTGGTGCCTGCCGACGCCTTGGCCCATGGCGATTGGGCGCGCATCGAAGCTCTGGCGCGTGAGGCGACTCAGCTGGCACGTTGATTTGCATGTCGGTACCTTCAGGTCCGACATCGCTTGTGCGCTACGTAGACTGCTCGGGGCTGAAGCCGCCGACCTGCAAATACCCCCGCAGGTCGTAGCTTCTGGTCAGACAGTTTTCAGCGCACCGCCCACCCGCCCGACATTGGGAACACCTGCCCGACAAAACAGCTCGCTGCATTGCTGCACAGATAGGCCACAAAGCGGGCATCTTCTTCGGCCTTGACCAAGCGGCCCAGCGGCACCTCGCGTTTGAGGCGTTCCTGAAAACGCGGGTTGGCCTGCACCTCGGGTGGGAAATAGGTGGGGTTGTCGACAAAGTTCTGCGCCACGGCATTGAGCTGGATGTTGTCAGGGGCCAGCTCCACGCCTGCAGCCTGCACATAGGCCAGCTGTGCACCCCGCGCGGCGCTGTAGCTGGCGGCACGCTTCATGCCGCGCAAGGCCGATGCACTGCCCATCACCACGATCTTGCCGCCGCCCCGGGCCTTCATGCCGGGCACCACCGCCCGCACCAAGCGAGGCAGCGGGTCCACCATCACCTCAAACACTTGCCGCCACTCGGCTTCGTCAATTTGCGTGACCGGGGTGGACGGTGCAGGCAGCGCCAGGTTGATCACCAGCGCATCCAGCGGGCCAGCCGCCTCGATCACGGCCTGCGCGTCCAGCGGGTGGGTGAGCAGGCGCTCATCGGCGATCACTTCAGCGCCACAGGCCCGCAACTCGTGGCACAGGGCGGGCCCCATGAAATCTTGGGACTGGGTCACCAGGATGCGTTGGCCGGTCAGATCGATCATGTCTTGGCTCCGTTTTTTTCAGCGCAGTCCTTGTCCCGCTGCGTATTCGGCCCGTTGGATCAGCTCCACCTTGTAGCCATCGGGGTCGGTCACAAAGGCGATCACCGTGGTGCCGCCTTTGACGGGGCCGGCCTCGCGTGTGACTTTGCCGCCAGCGGCTTTGATCTTGTCGCAGGCGGCATAGGCATCGGGCACGCCCAGGGCGATGTGGCCGTAGGCCGTGCCCATCTCGTAGCTTTCCACGCCCCAGTTGTAGGTCAGTTCCAGCTCGGCGTGGTCGGGGTTGTTGCCATAACCGACAAAGGCCAGCGAGTATTTGTACTCGGGGTTTTCCGAAGTGCGCAGCAGTTTCATGCCCAGCACCTGGGTGTAGAAGTCGATGGAGCGTTGCAAGTTGCCCACGCGCAGCATGGTGTGAAGGAGTCTCATGGTTTATTTCCGGTGGGTGATGGCATTTCAAAAACCAGGCAAGCCGTGCTGGCATGGGCGTACAGGGTGCCGTCGGGCCCGACCAACCGGGCTTCGGCGGTGGCCAGTTGGCGGCCGCAGTGCACCACTTGGCCAATGGCCCGCACGCGTTGCACTTTGGGGGTGAGGGCCTTGACGAGTTTCACGCTCAGGTCGGCCGTGGTGTAGCCGCGCCCGGGCGGCATCATGGTGTGCACGGCGCAGCCCAAGGCCGAGTCGAGCAAGGTGGCAAACCAGCCGCCATGCACGGTGCCCAGCGGGTTCATGTGGTTCCAGCCCGGTGCGCCTTGAAAAATCGCCTGGCCTTCGCTGACCTCGATCAGCACAAAGTCCAGGGTCTTGGCGATGCTGGCATAGGGCAGTTCGCCGCTCAGCAGGCCTTGCATGACTTGCAGGCCGGTTTTGCCAGCCACTTGGTCGGGTCGCGCCACACCGGGGCCAGCACCTGCATCCAGGCGCTGGCGCACGACAAGCTCTTGGGCCAACCAGGTTTCAAGTTCAGAGTTAGAGGGGTTCACAAAATGGGTTTTCTTCAAACAGGCACGGTGTAGTTCAGCGCCATGCGTCCGCCATCCACGGTGACGATTTCACCGGTGATGTAGCTTGCCGCATCGCTGGCCAAAAAGGCAACCACCTTGGCGACTTCGTCTGGCTCGCCCAAACGCTTCATGGGTGTGCGCATCATGATTTTCTTTTCAGCGGCCTCGCTGGTCAGCACCGCCTGGCGGGCCAGTTCGGTGGCAATCGTGCCCGGTGCCACCGCGTTCACGCGGATGCCAAAGTCGGCCAGGGCCAGCGACATGGCGCGCGTCAGTTGGTTGATGCCGCCCTTGCTCACGTTGTAGCTGGCGATGTTGGGGATGGCCATCACGGCGTTCACCGAGCTCATGTTGACAATCGAGCCGCCCCCGGTGCTTTTCATGGCGCGGGCAGCGGCCTGGCCCATCAAAAACGAGCCCTTGATGTTGACGTTGATGACGGCATCAAAGTCTTCTTCGGTCACGTCCAGAAAATCAGCCGCCTTGAAGATGCCCGCGTTGTTGACCAGCACGTCCAAGCGGCCAAAAGCCTGCAGCACATGGTTCACGAGTGCATCGACATCTGCTTTGCGCGAGACGTCGCAGGCCATGAAACCGGCGCTGTGGCCTTGGCTGCGCAGTTCGGCGGCCACGGTGGCACCGCGCTCGCTGTTCACGTCGGCCAGCACCACATGGGCACCTTCTGCCGCAAAACGGCGGGCACAGGCCTCGCCAATGCCGTTGGCTGCCCCGGTGACGATGGCAACGCGGCCTTGCAAGCCGAATGAAAGCGTGTTCGATGGGGTCATGGGGGTCTCCTCAGAGGGCTCAAAGGTTGGTTGCGAAAGTTGCCATGCTGCCACAAGGGAGGACCTTTTGTCGCACAAGCTCGTCGTGTGGCGGACAGCACCAACCCCCAGGACTTCAAAGGGGGTTTCAAAAAGGCCCCTGTGGTCGGCAGGCCAAGCTCGGGTATCAAGTACCATTGACCCCGATCATTCGCCCGCCACCGGGTTTTAAGGAGAACACAATGTTCAGTCACGTCATGGTCGGGGTCAAAGACCTCGAAGCCTCCAAAAAGTTTTACGACGCCGTTTTGGGCACTGTCGGCATTGCGCCCGGAATGGCCAACAACCAGCGCTACTTTTACCGCAGCCCGACCGGCACCTTTGGCATCACCACCCCCATCAACGGTGAAGCCGCCTCGGTGGGCAATGGCAGCACTTATGGTTTCAAGGCGACTTCGCCCGAGCAAGCGGATGCCTTCCATGCGGCGGGTGTGGCCCATGGTGGCGTGACCTGCGAAGACCCCCCAGGCTGGCGCGAAGGCGCTGCCGGCAAACTCTACTTGGCTTACCTGCGCGACCCCGACGGCCACAAAATCTGCGTCCTGCATCGCCCTGGATGAAGGCTCCCCCCCGGCTGCAGACCCTCGTGGAAGAGGGCCTGATCGACACCGTGGTGCGTCAGCTCATGAGCGGCAAAGAAGCCATGGTGTTTGTGGTGCGCAGCGGCGATGAAACCCGCTGCGCCAAGATTTACAAAGAAGCCACGCACCGCAGTTTTCGGCAAGCGGTGGACTACACCGAAAACCGCAAGGTCAAAAACTCGCGCTCGGCCCGCGCCATGGCCAAGGGCAGCAAGTTTGGCAGGCAAGAACAAGAAGCCGCTTGGCAAAGCGCCGAGGTGGATGCGCTGTACCGCCTGGCCGCAGCCGGTGTGCGCGTGCCCAAACCGTTTAACTTTTTTGACGGCGTATTGCTCATGGAGCTGGTCACCGACGCCCATGGCGACGCGGCCCTGCGCTTGAACGATGTGGCCTTCACGCCCGAACAAGCCCTGCAACACCACGCCACCCTGATTGGCGAGGTGGTGCGCATGTTGTGTGCAGGTGTGGTGCATGGCGACTTGTCGGAGTTCAACATTTTGTTGGCGCACATCGCAGGTGAGGGCGACCAGCCCGGTGTGGACGAGCCCGTCATCATCGACCTGCCCCAGGCGGTGGACGCGGCCGGCAACAACCACGCCCAACGCATGCTGCTGCGCGATGTGGGCAATTTGCGAGACTTTTTTGGCCAGTTCGCGCCCGCCTTGTTGAAGACCGAATACGGTCCGGAAATTTGGAGTCTGTACCAAGCAGGATTGCTCAGCAACGAGACGCCGCTGACGGGCCGTTTTGAGCGCTCGACGGCAGATGTGGACATGCAGGCCGTGTTGCGAGAAATCGACGATGCGCGCGACGAAGAAGCAGCGCGACGTTTGCGCATGGCCACAGCGTTTTGAGGCTTTGCCAAGCCCATGAGTTTGTCAAAGCCTGAGTTGGCCCCAGCGCCCCACGCCGTGTCGCGATTGCGCACCGCCCGGCTCGCCCGCAGCGCCAAACCCTTTTTGGCCCGGGGCGGCATCAAGGGCGAGCGCTGCCCCGGCTGCCGCCTCGTGCCCAGCCACTGCCTGTGCGGCTTGCGGTCGGTGGTGCCTACCCAAGCGGGTGTGTGTTTGCTGATGGCCGACATCGAGCCCCTCAAACCCAGCAACACCGGTTGGCTGATCGCCGACGTGGTGCCCGACACCTTTGCGTTTGGCTGGGCCCGCACCGAGGTGGACCCGGCTTTGCTGGCGCTGCTGGCCGATCCGCAGTGGCAGGCCTTTGTGGTGTTTCCGGGTGATTTTGTGGAGCCTGAGCGGGTGGTGCGCACGGTTCAGACCCCCGATGTGGGCAAGCGAGTCTTGTTCATCTTGCTGGACGCCACTTGGCCCGAAGCGCGCAAAATGTTTCGCAAAAGTCCCTATTTGGACAAGCTCCCGGTGCTGAGTTTGCACCCTGAGCAGATTTCAAATTACAAGCTGCGCCGTTCGCGCCGCGATGACCATTTTTGCACCAGTGAGGTCGCATCGCTTTGCCTCGATCTGGCAGGCGAAACCCATGCAGCCCACACGCTGCAGGCCTGGCTGGCGGTGTACACCCACCACTACTTGCAATCCAAGCACCAGCTGCCACCTGACTTGGAAGGCGCAGCGCATACGCAATTACGTGGATTGACGTTGGCCTGAATTTGCACAAGGAACCCCCATGTCCAACACCCCAGATACCGTCAAGCTGCCCCGCACTGTGGAACGCCTGGTCACCGGCCAGGCCACCTCGGACGGCGCGGGCGTCAAGCTGAGCCGCATCCTCACCCAAGATTTGCAGCACCGACTCGACCCATTTTTGATGCTGGACGCTTTTGGCAGCGACAAGCCTGACGACTACATCGCAGGTTTTCCGGACCACCCGCACCGGGGCTTTGAAACCGTGACCTACATGATCGCCGGGCGCATGCTGCACCGTGACAGTGCGGGCAACGAAGGTCTGCTGCAAAACGGCGGCGTGCAATGGATGACCGCAGGCCAGGGCGTGATCCACTCCGAAATCCCACAGCAAGCCGACGGCGTGATGGAGGGCTTTCAGCTCTGGCTGAACCTGCACAGCAGCGAGAAGATGAACGCGCCTTGGTACCGCGATTTTCAGAACGACCAGCTGCCGCAGTTCCAGACGCCACAAGGCGTGGCCGTGACTGTGATTGCCGGGGCCAGCCACGGCGTGCAAGGCGCGGTGAGCCGCAGCATCACCCAGCCGATTTATCTGGACGTGCACATGCCCGCAGGCTCACGTTTTGAGCAAACCCTGCCCGCCGGGCACAACGCCTTTGTGTACGTGTACCGGGGCGAGGTGCGCATTGCAGGGCAGGCCGTGCCCCTGCAGCGCATGGCCATTTTGAAAAACACACCGCAAGCCGACGGTGTGGTGATCGAAGCCAGTGCCGATGCCAAACTCATCTTGGTGGCGGGCCAACCGCTCAAACAGCCCATCGTGCAATACGGCCCGTTTGTCATGAATACCAAAGAAGAGATCTACCAGGCCTTGGCGGATTTTCGGGATGGGCGGCTAGGCGAGAAGGCTTAAAAGGCGTCATAACAGACGTTTTATTGAACGCCAAAATGCATACCATATAAAAAATGCCGCCCATGAAAAGGAGTCCTCGTATGGACACCCTCCTCAGCAAAAGCAGCATCAGCGTCACCGAACTCAAGCGCCATTACGCCAGCATCTTGGCGCAAGCCGACGACGAACCGGTGGCGGTGCTTAACCACAACCGGCCAGAGGCCTACCTGGTCCCTGCAGCCTATTTTGAGCGGCTGCTCAAGCAACTCGAAGACTTGCAAGACGCCCAGCTGGTTCGACAACGAGCCGATGGCCCGTTCATCGAGATCAGCCCCGATGCCCTTTAAGCTGCGTTTTCACGAGCTGGCCTGGGCCGAGTGGCAAAAGTTGGACGGCAGCATCAAAGCGCCGCTCAAGAAAAAACTGCTCGAACGCTTGCAAGAGCCACGGATTCCATCGGCAGCCCTATCCAACATGCCCGACTGCTACAAGATCAAGTAGCGGCAGGCGGGTTACAGGTTGGTTTACAGGATGGATGACGACACCGTTTTTGTCACGGTCATCGCCGAGGGCAAACGCGATAAAAATGGGGTGTATGACACCGCCAACATCAGGCTGTCTTAGGCCGTTGTCATTCACGAATCCCGCGGCCTCTTACAGTCATGGAGAGGATTGCCAAGCCCGCATAAAAGCTTGAGCCATTTCTTGCACCTGCGCTGCAGATCGCCCCGGCGCATACAAGGCAGATCCCAAACCAAAACCGCTGGCCCCGGCGGCGCGGTAAGCCGCCATGTTGTCGGGCGTGATGCCGCCCACGGGCATGAGGGCGGCCGATTTGGGCAGCACGGCCCGCAGGGCTTTGACCGTGGCAGGCGAGATCATCTCGGCCGGAAAAAGTTTGAGGCCGTGCGCACCCGCATCAAGCGCGGAAAAGGCTTCGGTGGGCGTGGCCACGCCAGGCAGCACCACCATGTTCAGGGCCAGGGCTTGCGCCACCACGGCGGGGTTGAAGTTGGGGGCCACGATCAAACGGCCACCCGCAGCGTGCACCTCTTTGACCTGCTGCGCGTTCAGCACGGTGCCTGCGCCGATGAGGGTTTGCGGAAAAAGCTTTGTCAGGGCGGCGATGCTGTGCAAGGGCTCGGGCGAGTTGAGCGGCACCTCGATGATGGCAAAGCCGCTGTTGACCAGCGCCTCGCCGATGGCCGGAGCTTCAGCAAGGGTGAGGCCGCGCAGGATGGCGATCAAGGGCAGTTGAGCCAGGGCTTGTGCCAAGGCGTGGGCGGGTTGGGTGGTGGATGTCATGGTGAGGTATTGGGTAGGAGCGGCGCCCTCGCCGCGATGGAGTGCTTGAATATCAGCATGCCGATGCCAGTGCGAACAAGCCCGCCCAAGTGGCCTCGGACCCTCGGCTTTGGCAGGGGATGCGCAGGTGCTGCAGGGCCAGGGTGTAGCGCAGGGTCAGTGCTTCGCTGCCAATCAAAATCACCGGATCGGTGTGGGTTGACGCGGTCTGGTGGCGCAGCTCTTCGCCGATCAGCAGGCCCGACAGGTAGCTGGGCAATTGGGCCGCGCTCAGGCGTTCAAACAAGCCCAGGGTGCGCACCGCAAACAGGTGGTGCAGCACACTGCCGCTTTGTTGGCTTTGGTCCACGCCTTGCAAAAAAACCGCTTCGTCAAAAGCACCCTGCAGGTCCATCGTCTTGCCCAAAATCGAGTGCTGGCTCATCAGCGCAAACACCTCGCCGGTCATGAAGGTCTGGAACTGCGCCACGCGCCCGCCTTGCACCTGCACCCATTTGCTGTGTGTGCCGGGCAGCACCAGCGTGGCGCTGTCGCGGCCCGCCATGTGCAATGCCCCAAAAATTTGCACTTCTTCGCCGCGCATCACATCGGGCGTGTTCAGGGCGTCTGCACCCAGGCAGCTCAGGCCTGGGACCAGGGCGATTCGTCCGGGCTGCAGCCACAGCAGGTGCTGGCCCAATTCGGCAAAGCCTGCGGGGCAGGGGCAGTAAGGTGCTTCTTGCCAGCCCTGGCGGCTGCCGGCCATGCCCGAGATCAGGCAGAGCGCTCCCGGCGCTTGCATCCAGTCGCCAAAGAATTCTTGGAACACCGCTTCAAACTGGCCGGGCGGCACGGTGAGGATGCCGCGTGGAAATTCACGGGATTCGAGCACCTGGCCGCTGACACCGAGCCGCGCACCACGCAGCGAAGAGGTGCCCCAGTCGATGGCGATCAAGGGTCTTGTGCTGCTCATGCTGTTGCGCCTTTCGATGAAGTGTTCAACACCTTCAGCACGGCCTCGCGTGTGGGCAGGGGGCCGACCGCGCCGAAGCCCTGCACCGACAGCGAGGCGGCTGCATTGGCGTAAGTGGTGGCGGCCCAGAGGTCGTCTCCCGCTGACAAACGCGCCAACAGGTTGCCTGCAAAACAGTCGCCCGCGCCTGTGGCGTCAATGGCCGTGACCGCATGGCCTGGCAGGCGTTGCTGGTTTTTGCTGTCACTGGCCAGCGCCCCGTCGGCCCCCAGTTTGAGCACCACCTGCGCCGCACCCTGGGCATGGCTCCAAGCGATGATGTCGGCCGCCTGCGTGAGGCCGGTGAGCGCGGTCATGTCTTCCAGGCTGGGCAAAAACAAATCGCACAGCCTCACCGCATGGCGGATGCAGGCCTGCGCCCTGGCCAGGGGCCACAGCGACAAACGCAGGTTGGAGTCCAGCGCCACCCGTGTGCCGCTGCTGCGGGCATGCGCCATGGCTGCAAAAGCCGTGTCGCAGGCCGTGGCGGAAATGGCCAACGAGATGCCCGACAGGTGCAGCCACTGGCTGCAGGCGATTGAATCAGACCAATGCGTCAGGTCTTGCGGCTGCATGCGGCTGGCGGCCGAGCCTGCACGCGCATAGCTGAAGTGGTGGCCTTGTGCGTCGTGGCTCACAAAGTACATGCCGGTGGGCGCTTGGGTGTCGCGCAGCACGCTGGTGGTGTCCACGTTTTCGCGCTGCCACAGGTCCATCAGGCGATCACCCCAGCGGTCGGTGCCCAGACGCGTCAGGTAGGCCACTCGCGCTCCGGCGCGGGCTGCGGCAATGGCGGCGTTGCTGGTGTCGCCGCCAAAGCCTTGTTGGTAGAGCGGCGCGTCGTCGGCCTGTTCATGGGGCCGCTGGTTGAACTCGACCATGGCTTCGCCAAGCGCCACGATGTCCAGGGTTTTGTTGGGGTGGGTCATGTCAAAAAAGGGCGACGGGGCTGAAGTGAATTCAGCGGTGAAGGTGGGAGAATCATCGTCCAACGCGAACCGCGATGGGCGAAAGATTGGAGACAAACAACATGTGGACAGCAGGCACTGAAAGCGATTTTGTACTGAATGCGAGCTGCAAGGGCTACCCCTTGGCGGCCGAGCCTTGCCGTGTTTCGGCGCTGGGGCAGCGCGGCTGGCACCTGCTCGATGACGCGCTGGCTTACCCGGTGGCCGTGCTGTGCCGCCCAGCGCTCACGCACAACCTGGCCTGGATGCAGGCCTTTGTGCAGCGCAAAGGCGTGGCCCTGGCCCCGCACGGCAAGACCACCATGTCGCCCGAGCTGTTTCGCATGCAGCTGCAATCCGGGGCATGGGGCCTGACTTTTGCCAATGTGCACCAGCTGCGTGTGGGCCTGGCCGCAGGCGCACAACGCGCCATCATCGCCAACCAGTTGGTGTCGGATGCGGACCTGGACGGCTTGGACTTCTTGCTCAACCAGTACCCGCAAGCGCGTGTTTGGTTTTTGGTCGATTCGCTGGCGCAGCTGGATGCCCTGGCTGACTGGGGCGCACGGCGTGGCAATGCCCGTTGCTGGGATGTGCTGCTGGAGCTGGGCATTGCCGGTTACCGCACCGGCTGCCGCACGCATGAACAAGCCTTGGCTTTGGCGCAGGCCATGGCTGCATCGCCTGTGGTGAATCTGGGCGGGGTGGAGTGCTACGAGGGGGGACTGGGCCAATGCGACAGTGCCCATGACATGGAGGCCGTGAGCGCCTTGGTGCGCAGCGTGCAGGCCCTGGTGCAACAAATCGATGAGCAGCACCTGTGGGGCGGTGAGGAGGTCTTGTTGTCGGCAGGCGGCTCGGCGGTGTTCGATTTGGTGATCCCCATGCTCAAAACTCAGGTCAAGAGCCGTCCTGTGCAAGGCGTGTTGCGATCGGGCTGCTACGTGACGCACGACCACTGGAACTACGCCCGATACCTCAAGCTGGTGGAGGCGCGTGAAGGCTTGAGTGCTTCGCTGCAGCCTGCGCTGGAGGTGTGGGCCAAGGTGCAGTCGGTGCCCGAGCCGGGGCTGGCGATTTTGAGTGCAGGCCGGCGCGACCTGTCGTTTGACCAGTGCATGCCCATGCCGGTGCGCTGGGCAGCGCGTGGGCAAAGCGATGAAGGGGCGATGCAGGTCACGCCCGAGTCCTGGAAAGTCAAAGCGCTGAGTGACCAGCATGCGCACATGGTGTTTGACGCGGATGGCGTCTGGCCGCAGGTGGGCGACCGCGTGGCCTTGGGCATTTCTCACCCCTGCACCACTTTCGACAAATGGCGCTGGATGGCGGTCATCGAAGACGATGGGCGCATCAGCGGGGCGATCAGCACGCATTTTTAAACCTTCAACCCTGGATCCAACGAAAAAAGGCCGCCACGCAGCATTCGCGTGGCGGCCTTTTTTGTGGATCACTTCAAGCCGTTCAAAGCCTCGGCCGGGTAGCCCGGCCGTGTTTTGCAGTCTTCGATGTACTGCTCAATGATGGCTTCGTAGCTGGCATCGGCCCGCAAACCCAAGGCATGCGCACGCTCGAAGGTGCAACCTTTGGCCCAGTTGTCCACAATGCCCGCGATGCGCTCGTCTTTTTCAAAAGTCACGCGGGCACGCACAGCGGGGCCAGCGACTTTCTCCAATGCGGCCAGCATGTCGCTGACTTTCACATTCAAGCCCGGCAGGTTCAGCGCCATGCGGCCACCAAAGGCTTCGCGGCTGGCCTCGAACACGGTGATCAAACCATACACGGTGTTGCCGGGGGAAGAGATGGGGTGCGACACGGTGGCGTCCACTGGGCAAGTGGTGGCGGTGCCCGCCAAAGGCTCGCGGATGATGCCGCTGAAGAAGGAGGACGCCGCGCCATTGGGCTTGCCGGGGCGTACGGCCACCGTCATCAGGCGGGCGGCGCGGCCATCGATGTAGCCTTTGCGGGTGTAGTCTGCCACCATGTACTCGATCATCAGCTTGTGCGTGCCATACGACGTTTGTGGCGTGGGCAAGGTGGTGTCGGCCACCAGCGCAGGCATGGGGTTGGCGGCGTCTGGGCCGAACACCGCGACCGAGCTGGCAAACACCAGGCGTGGGGCTTTGCCTAATCGCTCGGTGGACACGCGGATGCTGTCGAGCAACAAGCGGCTGCTGTCCACGTTGGAGCGCAGGCCCAAATCAAAGTCCAACTCGCATTCGCCCGACACGGCCGAAGCCAAATGGAACACCCCATCAAAACCGCTTTTGAACAAGTCGCCTTGTTCCAGCATGGGGCCTGCATGGCCCTTGACCCGTGGGTCGGCCAGCAGGTCGGCGGGGGCGGGGAACAGGTCGGCAATGACCAATTCGTTCACGTTTTGGCCGTTCAATTGGCCGCGTTTCAAAATCTCGCGGGCCAGTCGTGCACCCAAAAATCCGGCACCGCCGGTGATCAAAATACGCATGCTGAGTTCCTTGGTTGATTCAGAGCAAAGTGTTTTTTTGCAGAAGCCCACCGAGTGGGCGATCTGGATTTTTGTAGGAGCCTACCCCGTGGGCGATTGTGCGTGGACCACAAAGGCCCGTATCGCCCACAGGGTGGGCTCCTACGAAAGAAATGCGGTCTATCAATGGTTGTCTTTGGGCACAGCCGAGCCACGCTGGCCGACCAAAAAGTCCATGTCCGCGCCTTCGTCGGCTTGCAGAACATGGTCGATGTAAAGCTTCCAGTAACCCGAGTTCATGGCGGGCGCGGGCTTTTCCCACAGGGCCAAACGGCGAGCCAGTTCTTCGTCGCTGATGAGCAGTTGCAGTTTGCGCTCGGGCACGTTCAGTTCGATCATGTCGCCGTTTTGCACCACGGCCAGCGGGCCACCGGCGGCCGCTTCAGGCGTGGTGTGCAGCACCACCGTGCCGTAGGCCGTGCCGCTCATGCGGGCGTCCGAGATGCGCACCATGTCGGTGATGCCTTTGCGCAGCACCTTGGGCGGCAGCGGCATATTGCCCACTTCGGCCATGCCGGGGTAGCCCTTGGGGCCGCAGTTCTTGAGCACCAAGATGCAGTTCTCGTCCACATCCAAGCTCTCGTCGTCGATGCGTTTGTGGAAATCGTGGCTGTCCTCAAACACCACGGCGCGGCCGGTGTGCACCATCAGTGCAGGTGTGGCAGCGCTGGGCTTGATGACCGCGCCACGCGGGGCCAGGTTGCCGCGCAAGATGGCGATGCCGGCTTTCTCTTTGAATGGGGCCTCGAAGGTCTTGATGACACGTGGGTCGTAGTTCACGGCGCTGGCGATGTTCTCGCTCACCGTCTTGCCGCTCACTGTGACGATGTCTTTGTGCAGCAGGTGCTCGATTTCTTTCATCACCACTGGCAAGCCACCGGCGTAGCAGAAGTCTTCCATCAGGTGCTCACCAGACGGTTGAAGATTCAAAAGGCAAGGCAGTTCGCTGCCCAGGCGCTCGAAATCGTCCACCGTGAGCTTCAAACCCAAACGCCCAGCTATTGCAATCAGGTGGATCACCGCGTTGGTCGATCCGCCAATGGCGGCCAGCGTGCGGATGGCGTTTTCAAAGGCTTCGCGGGTCAGCACTTTGCTGATGGTTTGGTCGGTGTGCACCATCTCGACGATGCGGCGTCCGGCGTCGCGCGCCAGCACATTGCGGCGGCCGTCCACGGCGGGGTAGGCGGCGTTGCCGGGCAAGCCGATGCCCAAGGCCTCGACCATGCTGGCCATGGTGCTGGCGGTGCCCATGGTCATGCAATGGCCGTGGCTGCGGTGCATGCAGCTCTCCGCTTCAAAAAAGTCGGTCAGTTTGAGCGTGCCCGCACGCACTTGTTCGCTCATGCTCCACACGCCGGTGCCCGAACCCAGCTCTTGGCCGCGCCATTTGCCGTTCAGCATGGGGCCACCTGACACGCCAATGGTGGGAAGGCCCACGCTGGACGCACCCATCAGCAAGGATGGCGTGGTTTTGTCGCAGCCCATGAGCAGCACCACGCCGTCGATCGGGTTGCCACGAATGGATTCTTCGACGTCCATGCTGGCCAGGTTGCGGTACAGCATGGCGGTGGGGCGCAGCAGGGTTTCGCCCAGCGACATGACGGGGAATTCGAGCGGGAAGCCGCCCGCCTCGTACACACCGATCTTGACCTGCTCAGCCAGGGTGCGAAAGTGCGAGTTGCAGGGCGTGAGTTCGCTGAAGGTGTTGCAAATGCCAATGACCGGGCGGCCATCAAACTGGTCATGCGGCACGCCCTTGCCTTTAACCCAGCTGCGGTAGGCAAAGCCATCGCGGTCTTGGCGGCCAAACCATTGCTGGCTGCGCAGGTCTTCGGGTTTTTTGCGGGGAGGGCTGCCGTTGTTGTCGCTCATGGGTGTACTTCCAGTGAAAGGTCAAATAGCCAAATATTTCAAAATACTATCGTATGACGATTAAAAAACAAGCGCCGCTTGTAAAGCCAGCGACATTCAGGAAACTCCTGACGCCAACATGACTGACCTAGGGTTTTCCAGAGTCTCAAGTCCCTGGTCAATCATCATATGATAAGAGAAACAACGACACGATCATGAGTAAAAATTTTCACAGACACACCCTTGACTTGTTGGGTCATGCCATCTTGTCGGGGCGTTATGCGGTGGGTGCCAGTTTGCCGCCCGAGCCGCTGCTGTGCGAGCAATTTGGCGTGAGCCGAACCGTGATCCGCGAGGTCATCAAGTCCTTGGTGGCCAAAGGTTTGCTGTTCACGGGCCCTAAGGTGGGCACGCGAGTGCTGCCCGATGCCGACTGGAACTGGTTTGACCCCGATGTGGTCGCTTGGCAAGCCCAGTGTGGCCTGACGCCCGAATTTTTAAAAGACTTGCAAGAGTTGCGCCGAGTGGTTGAGCCTGCCGCCGTGCGTTTGGCGGCCGAACGGGCCACAGCACAAGACATTGCTCAGATCGAAGCCGCTTACGCAGGCATGAAAAAAGCGGTGGAAGAGGGCGGCGATTACGTCACGCACGACATGCGTTTTCACCAAGGGCTGTTACAAGCCTCGCATAACCGCATGTTGGTGCAAATGAGCAAGGCCCTCAACGCTTTGCTGCGCACCAGTTTTGAAATTTCCACCCGCATCAAGGATGGCCCCAAAAACTCACTGCCCCTGCACCGAGCCGTGCTCAATGCCGTGATTGCCCGTGAACCGGCCAAAGCTGAACGCGCCATCATGGTTTTGATCCAAGGGGCCAAAGACGATATCGATCACGTCCTGTCATCTCGCAAAAAACTGCCCCTGGTGTCGGGCATGGCCACACCGATCAAGACTCAATCCAAACCTAAAACCATTTCCAAAATGAACACACCAAAATCAGGGGCTGCACTTGCACAAAATCATTGACCTTTTTTTCAAACTGCTGGAGTTTCTGGTGGTGGTTTGCTTGGTGGCCATGGTCGTCATGGTGTTTGGCAACGTTGTGCTGCGCTATGGGTTCAATTCGGGCATTGATATTTCAGACGAAATGTCGCGGTATTGCTTCATTTGGCTGACTTACATCGGTGCCATGGTCGCCATGCGCGAAAAAGGACACTTGGGGGTGGACAGTCTGGTGCGTCATTTGTCGCTGCGCGGTAAACAACTGTGTTTTTTCCTCAGTGAATTCTTGATGCTGGGTTGCAACTTGTTGTTTCTTTTGGGCACTTGGAAAATGCATGAATTGCAGGTCAGTAACGTGTCACCTGTTGTGGGCATTTCCATGATTTGGGTTTACGGCATTGGCTATGTTGTCAGTGTGGTGATGTCGATCATCAATGTGTCCATGCTTTACAAATTGTTGAATGGGCAATTGACCGAAGACGACCTTGTGGCTGTGATTGAGTCCGAAGACACCGTCAACCTGAGCACCGAATCACCCCAAGGACAACGACCATGACCGTCAGTATTTTTGTTTTGAGCCTGCTGGCGGCGATGGCCATTGGCATGCCAATTGCATATTCCTTGCTGGTTTGTGGTCTCACACTCATGGCCTATTTGGCCGCCACCGGTGTCATCCCATCGTTTGACAGCCAGATCCTGGCGCAACGCTTTGTGGATGGGGCTGATAACTTCCCTTTGCTTGCAGTGCCATTTTTCCTGTTGGCGGGGGAGTTCATGAATGCCGGTGGCTTGAGTCGCCGCATTGTTAACTTGGCCATGGCCTGGGTTGGGCACTTTCGCGGGGGCTTAGGCTATGTGGCGGTGATGGCTGCGATCATCATGGCATCGCTGTCAGGTTCGGCTGTGGCCGACACAGCCGCCTTGGCAGCTTTGTTGATTCCCATGATGCGTGCAGCAGGTTATGACGTCGGCCGCTCAGCAGGATTGATCGCTGCCGGTGGCATCATCGCGCCTGTGATTCCTCCCTCCATTGGATTCATCATTTTTGGTGTGGCGGCCAACGTCTCCATCACCAAGTTGTTCATTGCGGGGATTGTTCCGGGCATCATGATGGGTGTGGCCATTGGCTTGGCTTGGTGGTGGGTGGCCAAGCGTGACAATGTGCAACCCGCACCCCGCATGGCGTTCAGTGAAAAACTGCGTGCCACACGCGAGGGCTTGCTGGCTTTCGGTTTGCCGGTGTTCATCATCGGGGGCATGAAGTTCGGTGTATTCACGCCAACGGAAGCAGCCGTGGTAGCTGCGGTTTACAGTTTTGTAGTGGGCGCATTTGTTTACCGTGAGTTGCAGTGGTCAAAGCTGTATGGCCTGATTCTGACTGCCGGCAAGACCACCGCGGTCATCATGTTCTTGGTAGCTGCCGCCATGGTCAGTGCCTGGCTGATCACCATCGCCAACATTCCGGCTGAAGTAGCCAAAATGATGGAGCCCTTCATGGGCAACAAGATGTTGCTGATGGTGGTCTTGATGCTGCTGGTGGTGGTGGTGGGCACTGCACTGGATTTCACCCCCACGGTCTTGATCCTGACCCCTGTGCTGATGCCGCTGGTCAAGCAAGCGGGCATCGACCCCGTGTATTTCGGCGTGCTGTTCATCATGAACAACGCCATTGGCCTGATCACGCCACCTGTGGGCACTGTGCTCAATGTGGTGTGTGGTGTGGCCCGAATCAACATGGATACGGCATTCAAAGGGGTGATGCCGTTCCTGATCGCGCAACTGGCCGTGCTGTTTTTGCTGGTGGCGTTCCCTTCGTTGGTGATCGTGCCCATGAAGTGGATGTTGAGTTGATTTTTTAAACCCTGTGTTCAATCTTGAGGAGACAAGCATGTTCAAACGCAGAAATCTGGTGACCTTGTTGGCAGGCACTTTCTTGGTCGCAACGGGTGCCATGGCGCAATTTGCTGACCGCAACATCAAATTCACCAACGGCATCAACGAAGACCACCCGGTGGCAGTGGGGGTCAAGAAAATGCAGGAAATCATCACCGCCAAATCGGGTGGCAAGATGAAAATTACATCTTTCTGGGGCGGCTCCGCAGGCGGTGACCTGCAAGCTACCCAAGCCCTGCGTGCGGGGACACAAGAGATGGTCTGCACCTCCAGCTCACCACTGGTGGGCATCGTCAAGGAACTGGGTGTGTTTGATTTGCCCTTTCTGTTTGCCAACGAAAAAGAAGCCGATGCGGTGCTCGACGGACCTGCTGGCAAATACTTTAATGCCAAGCTTGAAGCCGCTGGCTTGGTTAACTTGTCTTACTGGGAAAACGGTTTTCGCAACCTGACCAACAGCAAGCGTCCTGTGGCCAAGTTGGAAGACTTTGATGGTGTGAAAGTTCGCGTCATGCAAAACAACATCTTTTTGGACACCTTCAAGACATTGGGCACCAATGCCGTGCCCATGGCCTTCCCCGAGGTGTTCACTGCACTCGAAACTAAAACCATTGACGGTCAGGAAAACCCCTTTGTGACCATTGAAACCTCCAAGTTCAATGAAGTGCAAAAGTACCTGAGCGTGACGCGTCACGCTTACACACCTTTCCTCGTTTTGTACAGCAAGAAATTGTGGGATCAGCTCAATCCGCAAGAGCAAAGCCTGTTGCGTGAAGCGGCCGCCGAAGGACAAAAAGTTCAACGTGCCGCTAACCGTGCTTTGAACGAAAAATCGCTGGCCACTTTGAAGACCAAGGGCATGCAGGTCAACGAAGTCAGCGCTGCAGAGCAAAACCGAATCCGCGCCAAAGTGGCTTCGGTGTACGACAAGCACAAGGACTCGATAGGCGCAGACGCTATCAAGATCGTGCAAGACGAACTCAAAAAAGCACGCGGAGGTTGATGATCCACTGCCGTGAGCCCCACAGCCACAAGCTGTGGGGCTTTTTAAACGTCTGAAATTGGACTCGCCATGAAAATCACGCAACTCGAAACCATCCGCTTGGACGAATTTCCCAACATCATTTGGGTGCGTCTGCACACTGACGAAGGCCTGGTGGGCTTGGGTGAAACCTTCATGGGGGCGCAAGCGGTCGAGGCGTATTTGCACGAATGGGTCGCACCCAAACTGGTGGGGCAAGACCCGCTGGCCATCGAGTCGCGCCAGCGTGACATCACGGGTTACTTGGGCTGGCGTGGGTCCGGTGTGGAAACGCGTGGCAACTCGGCGGTGGACATTGCGCTGTGGGACATTTTTGGCAAAGCCGCAGGCATGCCGGTCTATACCGCGCTGGGCGGCAAGAGCCGCGACGAGATCCGTGTTTACAACACCTGCGCGGGTTACCAGTACATCCGCAGCAACGTGAATCAGACCAGCAGCAACTGGGGGCTGGGCAACAACGCCGGGCCTTACGAAGACCTGCAAGGCTTTTTGCACCGAGCCGACGAGGTGGCCGAGTCGCTGCTGTCCGAAGGCATCACCGGCATGAAAATTTGGCCCTTCGATGTGGCCGCAGAAAAGTCGCACGGCCAGTACATCAGCCCGCAAGACCTGAACACGGCACTCGAGCCGTTCCGCAAAATCCGCAATGCGGTGGGCGACAAGATGGACATCATGGTCGAGTTCCACAGCCTGTGGCGCTTGCCCATGGCACAAAAGATTTCGCGCGCACTGCAAGAGTTCGACACCTTCTGGCACGAAGACGCGATCCGCATGGACAGCCTCGATTTGCTCAAGCAGTACTCGGTGGATTGCAAGGCGCTGATTTGCGCGAGCGAAACGCTCAGCTACAAATGGGGCTTCAAGGATTATTTGCAAACCGGCGTGGCAGGCGTGGCCATGCTGGACTTGAGCTGGTGCGGTGGCCTGACCGAAGCCCGCAAAATCGCCGCCATGGCCGATGCCTGGCAGCTGCCCGTGGCCCCGCACGACTGCACCGGGCCGGTGGTCTGGGCCGCCTCTACCCACTTGTCGCTGCACGCACCCAATGCGCTGATTCAAGAGAGCGTGCGGGCTTTTTACAGTGGCTGGTACAAAGAGTTGGTGACCGAGTTGCCACAGGTGAAAAACGGCATGATCAGCCTGAACGACAAGCCGGGTTTGGGGCTGGAATTGCTGCCTGATTTGCACCAACGTGCCGATGCGGTGGTGCGGGTGAGTCGATGAAAAAAGGGGGCCTTGAAGGCCCCCTTTGACACAGCTCTTGACCGATCAGCCACGCCCCACAAAAGGCATGTTGGTGGCCATCACGGTGGTGAACAAAATATTGGCCGACAAGGGCAAACGGGCCATGGTCAGGAAGGTCTCGACCACGGCGGACATGTCCATGCGTGGCTCGGCCTTGATGCTCAGGTCGGCCTGGTGCACACCTTGCGCCATTTTGAGTGTCATGTCCGAGGCCACGTTGCCAATGTCGATCTGGCCCACAGCGATGCTGTAGGGTCGGCCGTCCAAGGATGCGGCGCGGGTCAGGCCCGAGATGGCGTGCTTGGTGGCGGTGTAGGCAATCGAGCCAGGGCGCGGCACATGCGCCGAGATGGAGCCGTTGTTGATGATGCGGCCGCCTTGCGGGCTTTGCTCTTGCATCAGCTTGAAGGCATACGACAAGGTGTAGAACGCGCCGTTCAGGTTGATGTCCACCGCACGGCGCCATTCGTCGCCCGACAGGTCGCCCGGCAAGGTGTAGGGCAGCGAGATGCCCGCGTTGTTGAACACCAAATCGAGGCGGCCAAAGCGCGCGCGAATCTGCTCAAACAGCGCTTTGACTTCGGGTTCTTTGGACAGGTCGGTCGGGATGGCGTGGGCATTGCCAGCGTTGGCACCCGCTTCAGCCACGGCTGCAGCCAGCGCATCGGCGCGACGCCCAACCAAAACGACTTGCCAGCCTTCTTGCAACAGGGCCAGGGCGCAGGCTTTGCCGATGCCAGAGCTGGCACCGGTGACGAGGGCGATTTTGGACATGGTGTGTACTTTCTAAAGTGTGCTGGAAAACCCCTGATTCTCAGGCGTTTTGGAAAGAAATCTGTACCTTGAGTGACTGGCTTTTGTCGGCCGCCAAGTCAAAGGCTTCGATGGCGCGGTCCAGGGGCAAGACGCTGGTGATGACCGGTTTGCCGTTGACCAGGCCTTCGTTCAAAAAGCGCACTGCCGTGGCAAATTCGGCGTGGAAGCGGAAGGTGCCGCGCAGGTCCACTTCTTTGGCCACGATCTGTGTCATGGGCAGGCTGATGTCGCCGCCCATGCCCACGGTGATCAGCACGCCACGCGGCACGATGGTGTCCAGACCCACGCGCAATGCAGCTTCGCTGCCCGAGGCCTCGAACACCACGTCAAACTGTCCTTTGTCTACTTTGTATTTGTCCAAGGCTGCTGCATCGGTCTTGAGGTTGATGGTCTCGTCCGCGCCCATCTCTTTGGCACATTTCAAAGGCAAGTCGGCGATGTCGGCGGCCACGATGCGGGCCGCACCTGCCCGGCGCAAAGCACCAATCAAGAGCGAGCCAATGGGGCCGCAACCGGTCACCAGCACCTGTTTGCCCAGCACACTGCCTGCCCGCTGGATGGCGTGCAGGCCCACCGACAAAGGCTCGGCCAAAGCGGCTTCGGACAGGCTCAGGTGGTCGGCAATCGGGTGGGCCTGGTAGCCCTCAATGATCAGTTGCTCGCTGAACCCGCCCTGGATGTGCGGAAAGGGCATGGCGCTGCCGTAAAAGCGCATGTTCAAACAGTGGTTGTGCTGGCCCGCCTGGCAAAAACGGCAGTGGCCGCAGGGGCGCGAAGGCGAGATGGCGATGCGCTGACCTTTGGGCACGCCGCTCACACCCGCACCCACAGCATCGACCACACCCGAGATCTCGTGGCCCAGTGCAATGGGCTGCTTGATGCGCACGGTGCCAAAGCCCCCGTGCTGGTAGTAATGCAAATCAGAGCCGCAAATGCCACCATAGGCCACATTCACGCGAAGCTGGTTTTCGCCCAAGGCGGGCAAATCGGTGTGTTCAATGCGCAGGTCTTTGGCCGAATGGCAGACAACGGATTTCATGAAATGTCCTTGCAAATGCTTCAAAGGGTGGCGGTCACGCCGCCGTCAACGTAAAGGATATGGCCGTTCACAAAGCGCGAGGCGTCCGAGGCCAGAAAGACGGCCGCGCCGCCCAAGTCATGCACATCGCCCCAGCGGCGGCTGGGTGTTCGGCCCACCAGCCAGCTGCTGAAGGCTGGGTCATCGACCAGCTTCTGGTTCAGTTCGGTCTTGAAGTAGCCCGGGCCAATGCCGTTGACGTTGATGCCAAACTGGCCCCAGTCG
The DNA here is from genome assembly GCA_002256145.1 of Comamonadaceae bacterium PBBC1. Classification (GTDB taxonomy): domain Bacteria; phylum Pseudomonadota; class Gammaproteobacteria; order Burkholderiales; family Burkholderiaceae_C; genus Limnohabitans_A. Next base: position 182,152 of record NKIP01000002.1, on the reverse strand, counting down.
ATGGCCATGCCTTTGGTCAGCATCTTCACCGCGCCCTTGGTGGCGGTGTAGGGCGCAATGCCGGGGCGACCCAGCTCGCTTTGCACCGAGCAGATGTTGATGATCTTGCCGCGTCCACGCGGAATCATTTTTTTGGCCACAGCCTGGCCCACGAAGTACACGCTGTCCAGGTTGGTTTTCATGAGGGTGTGCCAGTCGGCATCCTGGTACTCGTGCAAGGGGCCACGAATCTGCATGCCTGCGTTGTTGACCAGGATGTCGATCGGCCCCTCGGCCTCGATGTGGTCCACCGCCGCACGCACGCTGTCGGCATCGGTTACATCAAACACCGAGGTGCCGACCGACAGGCCTTGGGCTTTCAAACTCTGCGCAGCGGCATCCAATTTACTGGCCGTGCGGCCATTCAGGATGACGTGCGCCCCGGCTTGCGCCAGGGCCTCGGCCAGCGCCAAACCAATGCCCGCCGAAGAGCCGGTGATCAGGGCGCGGTGGCCCGATAAATTGAAGGAATTCAGAACATTCATCGCATGAGTAACCATTTAAGAGGAACCATCACCAGGCTCGGGAAGGCAATGAGCGCACCCATCACCACCACCTGCGAAGCCAGGAAAGGCATGACGCCCCGGATGACGTCGTGCATGGGAATGCGGCCCACGCCGCAAACTACATTGAGCACCGTGCCCACAGGCGGGGTGAGCAAACCGATGGCGTTGTTGATGATGAACAGCACACCAAAATACACCGGGTCAATACCAGCCTCGCGCACCAAAGGCATGAGCACCGGCGTGAGGATCAGCACCGTGGGCGCAAAGTCGAGCGCCGTGCCCACAATCATCACCAGCAGCATCAGCAAGACCATCAGCAGGGTTTTGTTGTCAATGAACGGCCGCAAAATTTCAACAATCTGCGCCGGAATATTGGCCACCGTGATGAGCCAAGCCGACACCAAAGCCGCAGCCACCAAAAACATGACCACTGACGAGGTTTTGGCAGCCGCCAAAATGATGCCGTACAGGTCTTTGACTTTGATTTCGCGGTAAATGAACAAGCCCACGACCAGCGAATAAACCACCGCCACCACCGCTGCTTCGGTGGGCGTGAAGACACCCATCTTCATGCCGCCGATGATGGTGACGGCCAGCAGGTAAGACCAAAACGCGTTGATGGTCACCGTGATGCGTTTTTTGAACGGCACCTTCTCGGCCACCACCACTTGGTCTTTGCGGGCCACGATCCACCAGGTCACGATCAGGGCCAATCCCATCAAGATGCCCGGGAAAATGCCGGCCATGAAGAGCTTGGAGATCGACACGCCGCCGATCACGCCAAACAAAATGAAGCCAATCGAGGGTGGGATCACGGGGGCGATGATGCCACCTGCCGCAATCAAGCCGGCTGAGCGGTCCATGCGGTAACCTGCATCTCGCATCATGGGCATGAGCACAGCAGCCAAGGCTGCGGTGTCGGCCACGGCCGAGCCCGACAGGCTGGCCATGACGATGGCGGCAAACACCGCCACATAACCCAGGCCGCCACGAAAGTGCCCGACCCAAACCATGGCCGAATTGACGATGCGTCGGCTCATGCCGCCCGCATTCATCAGCTCACCGGCCAGCATGAAAAACGGCACGGCCATCAGCGGAAAGTTGTCAGCCCCGTTGATCAGGTTTTGTGACACGATTTGCGTGTCGAAGTTGTCCAGGTGCAGCATCAGCGCCACGCCCGAGACGATGAGTGAAAACGCCAGTGGCATGCCCAGCGCCATGGCAGCCAGCAGCGACACGATGAAAACAAGCACGGTCATTTGGTGGCCTCGCTGGTGTGCGCGGTCACGACTTCTTCGGAGTCTTGCACCTGGATCAAATCGGATTCATTGAAGTTGCCTTTGGCCAGCTGCACCAGCTTGCCCACGATCATCAGGCCCATGGCCAAGCTGGTGATGTAACCCACACCGTACACCCAGCTCATGGGAATTTCAGTCACGGCCGAGCGCGTGGTGGCATTGATGCTGTGCTGTTTGAGCGTGCCGTAAAACATCAGGGCACAGCAGCCGAGCATCAGCACATTGGACACGGCGAAGGCCGCCTTTTTGCCACCGAGGCTGAGCTTTCGCACCACAGAGTCCAGACCCAGGTGCCCGTTTTCACGCATGGTGACTATCGCGCCCAAGAAGGTGATCCAGATGAACAAAAACCGCGACAACTCCTCCGAGCTGATGATGCCGTCGTTGAAGCCGTATCGCAGCACCACGTTGCCAAACACCATGATGACCATGGCGGACAGCATGATGACCAGCGTGAACTCCGCCAGTTTGAAGAAAAGGTCGTTGATTTTTTTCATAGTGCCATCAAAAAAGCCCCCTCCAAGGAGGGGGTGTGTTCTCGGTCAAACCATCACTTGGTGTCTTCAATGGCTTTGAGCAATGCGGTGCCGCTTTTTTCGCCAAAGGTCTTGGCAATTTCAGCCGACACGATCTTCTGGAACGGGGCCATGTCCACGTTTTCGATCACTTGCATGCCCGACTTTTTGAGCTCTGCAATCACCTTGCCTGCGTTGGACGCGTTCAAGCCACGCTGGTAAGTGGCGGCTTCGCGAGCCGCATCGACCACCACTTTTTGGTAGTTGGCAGGCAGGCTGTCGAACTTGGCTTTGTTCATGGCCACGACCAGCGGTGAATAGACGTGGTTACTCACCGTGAGGTGCTTTTGCACTTCGTAGAACTTGGACGACCAGGTCACGTTGATCGGGTGCTCTTGTGCGTCAAAGGTGCCAGTTTCCAAGGCGGTGTACAGCTCGGCAATCGGCATGGGCGAAGGGTTCATGCCCAGCAGCTTGAACGCCTGAATGTGGTAAGGGTTGGGGGTGGAGCGGATCTTCAGGCCCTTGAGGTCTTCGGGCTTGTTGACGGGGCGCTTGTTGTTGGTGAAAGCGCGCCAGCCGTTTTCCCAGTAGGCCAGACCCTTCATGCCGTGGGGAGCCAATTCGTTGAGTACGCCCGTGCCCACTGCGCCATCCAGCACGTTGTAGGCGTGTTGCGCGTTGCGGAACACAAAGGGCAACTCCATGGCGGCCGTGTTGGGAACGATGCCGTTGTAGTTGGACGCACCGCTGGAGACGATGTCGATCGTGCCGCCGCGCACGCCGTTGATCATGGCCGCATCGTTGCCCAGTTGGTTGGCCGGGAACACGGTGATTTCCACATCGCCGTTGGTGCGTTGCTTGACCAGCTCGGCCAGCTTCAGGGCGGCGGCATGTTGGCCATCGGTGGCATTGACCGCGTGGCCCATTTTCAGGTTGAACTTGGCGGCATAAGCGCTGGAGCCGACGGTGGCTACGAGGCAGGCGAGAAGGATGCGGGAAAGTTTCATGGTGTTGTCTCCGGGTTGATTTAAAGGACTGTCGCAAAACTCAATCGGTGGGCAGCGCGTATTCATCTGCGCTGAAGACGGTGTGAAACACAGAGCCATCGAACATGGCGATCAGGTCTTTGGACACTTCGCGGCTTTCCAGGCGAACGGCCGATGCCAGTGCGATCTCGATGGATTCGCGACTGGGATAGCGCACCGACAGCACCATGCCAAAGTGCGGATCATTCACATCGCTTTCGACCTGGCGAAGGACACGCACTTCTTGTGCGCCGGGAAAACGGGTCCACAGGGGCACGAGCTTTTCGCGGATGTAGGCGTTGAAAGCGTCTTCCATGCCGGGCTTGACTCGCCCTTGGAAAAATGCACAGCGGATGAACATGAGGGGCTTTCTAATAATTACAAGGCAGGGTGACGGTGTTCATGCAAAGCTTGTACTGCTTGCTCTAGCATGTCGTGTACGGGTTCGGTGATAGCCAGGCGAATCACATCCATCTCATCGGCCTGAGGTTTTTCAAGTGTGCGGAATTGGCTGTCAAGCAAGCCGGGTTGCATGTAGTGGCCGACGCGCTGGCGCATGCGTTGTGCGATCAAATCAAAGTCGCCATCCAGAAAGACAAAACACACATCACCGGCTTGTTCGCGGATGCGCTCACGGTACACCCGTTTGAGTGCAGAGCAAGCCACCACGCGGCCTTGGGCATGGGGCTGGGCCAGGTAAGCGCCAATGCGGTCCAGCCAAGGCCAGCGATCCGCGTCTTGCAGGGCAATGCCCGCACGCATCTTGGCTACGCTTTCTGGAAGGTGCAGGTCGTCGCCGTCGACCATGTCCAAGCCCAGACGCTGACTCAATGCGACAGCCATGGTTGACTTACCGCAACCGGACACTCCCATAATGATCAGGCGCAGTGGCATGTGGCTCATGTTTGGATTCTGTCGATCACTTCACCATGCTCATGCACTCGGGCACGGGCGTGCGCAGGGCTTGGCCAAGGGTGCCAGCCTGCATGTTGGCAAAGGCCAGGTCGGCCATGGCCTGACGGGTTTGTGTGGTAGCGCTGGCCATGTGGGGGGTGAGTACCACGTTGTTCATGCTCCAGAGCACCTCGGGCACATGGGGCTCATTGGCAAATACATCGAGGCCCGCGCCTGCGATGGTGCCGTTTTGCAGGGCCGCGATCAGTGCCTCCTCATCGACCACGCTGCCGCGTGCCACGTTGATCAAAAAGCCGCCTGGGCCCAAGGCCTTCAGCACCTCGGCGTTGATCAGGTGCTTGGTGCCTGCGCCACCCGGCGTGATGACCACCAGAAAATCCACATTCGACGCCAGCTCAGACACCGATGGAAAGAACTTGAAACCCGAGTCGGTCTTCTCGGTTCGGGCTGTGTAGGCAATTGACATGCCAAAGCCGGCTGCCCGCCGTGCGATGGCTTTGCCAATTCGGCCCAAGCCCACAATACCGATGCGAGCGCCAGAGACTTTGCAGGACAGCGCCATGGGGCCGGTAGGCCAGCGGCCCGCCCGCACAAACTGGTCGGCTTGCGGGATGGTACGGCCCACCGACAGCACCAGACCCATGGCCAGGTCGGCCACATCGTCGGTCAGCACATCGGGTGTGTGGGTGACGGGAATGCCGTGTTCGATGGCAGCGGCCACATCCACGCCGTCGTAGCCCACGCCAAACACCGACACCACTTTGGCGTTCGTCACTTGCGCCAGCAGGCTGCGCGGTACGCTGGCCTCGCCAGTCCCGGCCACGCCCACAATGCGGGGGGCCAAAGCCGCAAAGGCGGTGGGGTCCGTGATGTGGGTGCGGTCATGCACGGTGTAGACCGTTTCCAGCGCTTGTTGATAGAGGGGGTGGAGTTTGGCCACAGCCAGCACTTCGGGTTTAGACACGTCAATCACTCCATTCGGTTACCAATTTTTGGACAGCGCTGTCCAAAAATTTCAAAAAAATAGCCAAGGCAAAAAATGATGGAAAATTTTTAGAGATGGATTTTTTGAAAACCTCAAATTTTCCATCTTTAATTCTGGGATAGCGCTATCCTATCGACTTCAAACCTGCCCCCTTCTCCGGATTAACCCTTGCCTCATGCCATGTTGCCTTCTCTCAAGGTCATCAAAAGCCACCGCGCTACGGGTCGAATCACCCTCAGTGACGTTGCTCAAGCTGCAGGGGTCAGCCCCAGCACCGTGTCACGGGCTTTAAGGGGCGAGCGTGCGGTGGACCCGGCTTTGATCGAACGCGTTCAGGCCGTGTCTGCCAAACTCGGTTACGTGCCTGATCCGGCAGCGCGGGCTTTGGCCTCGCAGCGCAGCAACCATGTGGCCATCTTGATTCCGCTGTTGTCCAATGCCCTGTTTGTGGACTTGCTCGATGCTGCTCAAAAAACATTGCGTGGCGCAGGTTATCAAACCCTCATGGGGGTCACGCATTACGATGCCAGTGAAGAAGAGCAATTGCTGCGCGAGCAACTTTTACATCGTCCGGCTGGACTCTTGATCACGGGTCTCGACCACAATCCCGCCACCCGCAAACTCATGCAAAGCAGCCAAGTGCCTTGTGTGCATTTGATGGATTTACCAGCGGATCCACAAGCTCTTGCGCCCTATTGCGTGGGCTTTCGGCAAACCGAGGCAGGTGCTGCCATGACGCGGCATTTGCTGGCCCAAGGTCGCAGACGCATCGCTTTTGCAGCAGCGCAACTTGACCCTCGTGTGATGCAGCGGCTGAAGGGTTGGCGAACGGCCCTGCAGGCGGCAGGTTGTTACTTGCCGACGCTGGAGTTTCTCAATCCTGCACCATCATCGCTGGCCTTGGGTGGCGTGTTGTTTGAGCAAATCATGCAGCAACGCCCGGCAGTGGATGCCATCTTTTTTTGCAACGATGATTTGGCACAGGGGGCCCTGATGGCCGCTTTACGCTTGGGTGTTGATGTGCCGTCTCAGGTCGCGATTGCCGGGTTCAATGACCTGACTGGCAGTGACCAAATGTGGCCACCTTTGACCACCGTGCGTACCCCGCGTGCACACATTGGCCAAGCGGCCGCCGAGATGCTTCTGAGTTTGATGCGTGGAGAAACGCCCGAAGTGCCACATCGTGATCTCGGTTTTGAAATCGTGCAGAGGCAAAGCAGCTGAGGCGTTTACTTTTCCTGGCATCCAGGAGCATTTGGCCCTTCAGTTTGGACCTGCGCATGAGCAGCTTGGCGATCGCGCCCTTCAACGTCGCTTGTGCCGAAGCTCGCCATGCAGCTGTTGACGCTGCGTCTTTGGACAATCTTGTGTGTGTTGGCCGTGGTTGATCCAACTCGAGATGTGTCCAGAATGAGAGTTTTTCATGCGGGGCCGTGCAGCACCTGGATCAAGGGCTCTCCCCGGCTCAATCGCCCAATGTTGTCGGCCAAGGTGTTTTGGCGGCGGCGCACGGTGCCCTCAGTCCAGCCCGACATGTGGGGCGTCATTTGCACATTGTCCAGTGCCGCAAAGTCAAATTGGGACGGGGCGCATTCGCTTTGTGTGGGTGTGGGGTATTGGTACCAAGTGTCGATCACTGCGCCGCCAATTTGCCGCGAGACCAAAGCGTTGTACAGAGCTTGTTCATCGATCACCGCGCCGCGACCGACGTTGATCAAGCAACTGTCCGATCGCATGGCCGACAGGGCTTGTGCGTCCACCAAGCCTCGCGTTGTGTCGGTGAGCGGCAAGCTGACCACCACGGCGTCGGCACTGGCCAGAAAGTCTTGCAGGCCGTCCAGTGTCCAGATTTGGTCGACATGCTCATGGCGGATGGGGCTGCGGTTGGCCACATGCACACGCATGCCAAAGGCCTTGGCGCGGTGGGCAATGGCTTGGGCAATGTGCCCAAACCCCAGCAAACCCAAGGTTTGCGCCCCCATCTCGGTGCGCAGGGCGTCAGGGCGACCGGCCCAATAGGTCCAGCGTTGCAGGCGCAGGTCTTGGTCCGCTTGAGCCAAAGGCACATGGCGCATGAGCAAGGCCGCCATGACGTATTCGGCGATGGCGTTTTCGTGGCCAAAACAATTGCACAAGCTGCACTGAGCGGGCAGAAAGGCGGTGTTGATCGCGTCGGTGCCTGCGGCTGGGGCATGGAACAGGCGTGCCTTGTGCGGCACGGGCATGTGATTGTGCAATTGGATGCCGATGACCACATCCGCGTTTTCGTACTGGGCCCGTTCGCCTGGCTGATCGAGTGCGTCACTCAGGTCTGCAATAGTGTGTTCAGGGCCAATGAGTGATTCAAAGCCCGGCCGAAAATTGGCGGCGTTTTGACCGTGAAAAACGATTTTCAAGGGTTGGGGGTTCATGGCGTTTTTGGGGGGGTGTGAAGAGGTTGAGTGGCTTTGAACTATGCCAGACACCCCCAAGTTCCAAGCCCGGTGCGTGTTGCGGGTGCGACCCGTCAGCGACAATGGGGCCTTGTTTTTGTGAGGCTCTAGGCCATGACCCAGTTGAAAAAAGTTGTTTTGTTCACCGATACCGATGGCCGCGCACGTTTTCGCGACGAATGGGTTCCTTTGACTGAAGGCACGCCGCAAAGTCGTTTGTCGGCCTTGATGGCCGCGAGTGCTTGTCAGTTGCGGCAAAGTCCTGTGGGCTTTCGCAGCAGCTTTCATTGCACGGGCAGCCCGCAGTGGTTGTTTGTTTTGGGCGGTCAGATGGAAATCTTTTTGCAAGATGGCACTTCGCGTGTCTTTGGCCCGGGCGAGTTTTTCTATTCGGCCGATACCTTGCCCGAGGGTGCGATTTTTGACGCCACGGTGCACGGCCATTGGAGCCGCCAAGTGGGGGCGGACCCCTTGGTGACATTGTTTGTTCGAGACGGTGCGCTTTGAGGCGATAGCGCTTCTGGCGTGCTGGGGAGCATGAGCCCCAGGCAAAAAAAGAGCCTGCATCAGCAGGCTCTTGGAGGGACTTGAAAAACGCTGAATCAGCGGCCAAAGCCACCGCGATTGCCGCCGCCACCGCCGCCGCCAAAACCACGGCCGCCACCATTGCCGCCGCCGTAACCCCCACCACCGCCGCCGCCATGGCGTCGACCACTGCTGGCCAGGCTGTCAATGCTGGTGCGTGTGGGGTCAGGCTGGCCGCTGGTGCGAACCGGCTTGCGGTTGGGCAAGTCCAGGCGTGCAAACTGCGTTGTTTTCAGGGGATCAATGTGACGTGGCAACTCGTCATCGTGGTTGCGACGGTCTTGGCCGCCACCTTGTGGGCCACGGTTGGGGCCACGGCCTTCAGGACGTGGACCACGGGGAGCGGGACGGCCTTGGCCATCGCCCCGGTTGTCAAAGCGTGGGTCGCTGCGTTGATCTTGGCCGCGACCGCCGTCACGTTGGCCGTCACGGTTCATGCCTTCGCGGCGACCGTCGCCTTGGCCTTCAAAGCGCGGTGCGCCTTGGGGGGCGGTGCGGCGTGAGGGTGCGGGGCCGTTGCGCGGAGCGCGTGCGGGGCCTTGGCCTTCGCCACGGGCCTGACGCGGACCACCACCACCACCCACCGCGACTTTGTTGTCACGGATGCGTTGCATCATGTCCTGGCGTGCGGCTTTGGCAGCGGCAGCCATCACATCACGGCTTGGGGGCTTGCCTGCGCCACCCCACAAAGTTTGGCGACCCATGGCAATGGGCTCGGCCACTTCGCCTGGCTCAGGGCCAAAGCCTTCGAGCAACTGAACTGGAATCTCTTGCTTGGTGAAGCGCTCGATGTCCATCATGAAGCCTTCTTCGTCCAAGCAGACCAAGCTCACGGCTTCGCCGCTGGCACCCGCGCGGCCTGTGCGGCCAATGCGGTGCACGTAGTCTTCGGACACGTTGGGAATTTCAAAGTTCACGACGTGTGGCAAGTCTTCGATGTCAATACCGCGTGCCGCAATGTCGGTGGCCACCAAAGCGCGGATCTCGCCGCTCTTGAAGCCGGCCAGCGCTTGTGTGCGGGCGGTTTGGCTCTTGTTGCCGTGCAGGGCCATGGACTTGACGCCGTTTTTGGTCAGGAAGTCGGCCACGTTGTTGGCACCGAACTTGGTGCGGGTGAACACCAGCACCTGGCTCCAGTCGTGCTTCTGGATGATGTGCAGCAGCACGTCTTTTTTCTTGCTGCGGCCCACGGGGTGGATCACCTGCGTGATGCGCTGCACCGTGGTGTTGCTGGGCGTGACCTGAATGCTTTGCGGGTTCTTGAGCAGGTTGCCCGCCAATTCGCGAATTTCGTCGCTGAAGGTGGCCGAGAACAGCAAGCTCTGCTTTTCTTTGGGCACCAGGGCCAGCACTTTTTTCACGTCATGGATGAAGCCCATGTCCAGCATGCGGTCGGCTTCGTCAAGCACCAAAATTTCGATGCTGGACAAGTCCAGGAAGCCCTGGCCTTGCAGGTCGAGCAAACGGCCGGGTGTGGCCACCAAAATGTCCACGCCTTTTTTGACTTTGCTGATTTGCGGGTTCATGCCCACACCACCAAAGATCACGGTGGAGTCGAGCTGCAGGTATTTGCCGTAGTCGCGCACAGACTCTTCGACTTGGGCGGCCAATTCGCGGGTGGGGGTGAGTACCAAAGCGCGAATGGCTTTGCCGCCAAAGCGGTTTTTGCCCGGCTCACTCAGGCTCAGCTTGTGCAGCAAAGGCAAGGTGAAAGCGGCAGTTTTGCCGGTGCCGGTTTGTGCACCGGCCAACAAGTCTTGTCCGGCCAGAACGGCAGGAATGGCCTGGGCCTGAATGGGGGTGGGGGTTTCGTAGCCGAGCTCACGCACCGCTTGCATGATGGCCGGGGCCAGGTTCAATTCTTCAAAGTTCATTTTTACAGAGCGCCATGTCCGGCGCAGGCATCGGCTCATTCAACTGCTGTTGGCAGTGTCCAGTGTTGGCCGATAAGTCTTAAGGTGGGCATGGAAACCACAGGCGCTTGTTTTGAGCGTTGCCTGGGTCAGGCCCCAGCAGGAGTGCTGATGTTGCAGCAACTGGAGGCCGCAACGAGATCGATTGTCGCACAAACCAGATCGGTCGCTGAAAGCACCCCATCCCCACAGTTGCACAGGGATGGGGCCAAGGCTCAGTGAAAGCCTGCGATGGCTTTGATTTCGAGGTACTCCTCCAGGCCAAAACGGCCCCATTCGCGGCCGTTGCCCGACTGCTTGTAGCCGCCAAAGGGGGCAGTGCGTTCGTTGGGCACACCGTTGAGGTTGATGTTGCCCGCACGCAGCCGACGGGCCACCGCGCGCACGCGGTCTTTGTCGCCACCGGAGACATAAGCGGCCAGGCCATAGGGCGTGTCGTTGGCCATGCGAATGGCGTCTTCTTCGTCGGTGTAACCGATGATGACCAGCACCGGGCCGAAGACTTCTTCGCGGGCAATGGTCATGTCGTTGCGCACATGGCCGAAGATGGTGGGGCGCACCAGGTAGCCTGCGTTATAGCCTTCAGGCCGGCCGGGGCCACCAGCGACCAGCGTGGCACCTTCCTCGATGCCCTTGGCAATCAGGCCCTGGATCTTGTGCCATTGGGTCTCATTGACCACGGGGCCCATTTGTGTGTCATCGGCGCGTGGATCACCTGCTTTTGTCTTGTCGGCCACGGCCTTGGCAATCGCCATGACTTCGTCCATGCGTGTCTGCGGCACCAGCATGCGGGTGGGGGCGTTGCACGACTGGCCCGAGTTCAAGAAGACGTGGGCCACGCCGCCGCTCACGGCTTTTTGAAAGTCCGCATCGTCCAGGATGATGTTGGGTGACTTGCCACCCAGCTCTTGGCTCACGCGTTTGACGGTGGGGGCCGAGCGCTGTGCCACGTCGATGCCTGCGCGGGTCGAGCCGGTGAAGGACATCATGTCGATGCCCGGGTGCTCGCTCATGGCCGCGCCCACATCCGGCCCCAGGCCGTTGATGAGGTTGAACACCCCGGCGGGCACGCCTGCTTCGTGCAGGATTTCGGCAAAAATCAGCGCGCAGCTGGGCGTGTATTCAGAGGGCTTGAGTACCATGGTGCAGCCTGCAGCCAAAGCCGGGGCGACCTTGCAGGCGATCTGGTTGAGGGGCCAGTTCCACGGGGTGATCATGCCCACCACGCCGATGGGCTCGCGGACCACTTCGGCGTTGCCGATGGTTTCTTCAAAGTCGTAGTCCTTGAGCACGCCCAGCGTGGCCACAATGTGCCCCAAGCCTGCGCCGACCTGCATTTTTTCTGCAAACGCCAATGGCGCACCCATCTCGTCGGAGACCGCCGCCCCCAGGTCCTTGGCTCGCGTCTTGTAGACCTCGATGATGCGGGTCAGCAGTGCAATACGTTCTTCTCGGGTGGTCTGGCTGTAGGACTCAAAAGCACGCCGTGCGGCGGCCACTGCCTTGTTCACGTCGTCGGCGTTGCCCAAGGCAATGTCGTACAAGGCTTCTTCTGTGGCGGGGTTGATCATGGTGCGGGTCTTGGCCTGCGAGGGCTCGACCCATGCGCCATCGATGTAGAACTTCAGATGTTGGACCATGGTGTGCTTAGGATGGATTGAATTGACATCGGTTTTACAGGGGAACCCGTTTCTTGTCAGTACACCTTGGCGACACGCCATGGGTTGAAACCCCACTGTCGCTGCCAGGGAGAGTGCCCTAGACTGGTGCGCACCCAGTTTTAGAGAGCCTTTTATGAACACCCTGTCCTTGCGTCGTCCCCTTATTCGGTTCAGTTTGTTGGCAATGGCACTGGGCCTGACGGGTGCTGTATGGGCGCAGGCTGCCAAATGGCCATCCAAGCCCATCAAGATCGTGGTGGCTTTTCCACCCGGCGGCCTGACCGATGCCTATGCCCGCAATTACGGCGACTACCTGTCCAGCAAGCTGGGCGTGCCGGTGGTGATCGAAAACAAGCCCGGCGCGGGTGCCATCATTGGCATTGATGCTGTGGCCAAGTCGCCTGCTGACGGCTACACCTTCAGCATGAGCACCTCGGGCACCTATTGGCAAAACCGCATTTTGTATTCCAAGTTGCCCTACAACCTCGACAAGGACCTGACCCCTGTCACAGTGTTCCCGTCCGGCCCGCTGGTGGTGGGCATCCACGACAAAATTCCAGCGAAGAACATGGCCGAGTTCGTGGCATGGGCCAAAAAGAACCCCACCTCCATGGGCACGTATGCACCGGGCTCATACCCCCATATGGTGGCTGACCAGACCAACCGCCGACAAGGAACGCAGATCCAGTCGGTGCATTACAAGGGCGAGGCCGCCATGTGGCTGGATGTGGCTTCGGGCCAGTCGCAAATTGCCATCGGCAGTTTTCAGGCCTTCAACGCCATGGCCAGCCGGGGTGTGCGTGCCATTGGTGTGACGGGTAGCTACCGTTCACCCAAATTGCCCGATGTGCCCACCCTGACCGAGCAAGGCAACACCGAAAAGCTCGTCACCCTTGAAGGCGGCTTGCCTTTGGTGGCCCCCGCCGGCACGCCCGAAGCCATCCTCAAACGCATGGCCGATGAAGCCGTGGCGTGGTCCAACACCGACAAGGCCGCCAAACTGCGCGAAACCTTTGCCATTCCCAACAAGCCCAAAAACCTGGCCGACACGCGCAAGGACTGGGAAGGCGAAGTGCCCGTGTGGATCAAGCTGGCGGTCGATTTGGGGATCAAGCTGGATTGAATCCAGGCGCTGCAAGCGCCAAACCTTCACTGCGGGCATCACCGCACCTTGCCCGACCAACAGCGACAACTTGCCCGCCCCGGTGGTGATTGCGCAGTCAATCGTGGAAGACCCGCAAGCCGCGCTGGAGCAATTCAAGCGGATTGTGGGTGACTTGGGGGCTGAAGTGGCCGAAGTCGCGGTTTAATCTCGGCCTATGAACAAAAGCGACCAGATGAGTTTTTTCGGTTTTGAGCCGGGCGGGGTGGACAAGCCCAAAAAGCCAGGGCGTCCCCGCCTGGCTCAGGCTCCAAGTCGGCCCCGTGCGGTTGTGGTGACAGGGCCTGTGGCCGACGCGCCTGCTTTGCTGGATCTGCCGCAAGCGGATGCACCCACTGTGGCTGGCCATGACACCCCAACCCTGTCCCCCGCGTCGGTGCAAGGTGTGCAGGCGGCCTTGCAAGCCCCGACCCAAGCCCCGACCCAAGCCCCGACCCAAGCCCCGACCCAAGCCCTCAGTGTGATGTCTGACCACGAAGCCATGGCCCAGGCCCTGGCACAACACCCCGACTTTCGCGTCTTGCGCCGTCTGGTGCCTTGTGCCGACTATGGCGGTTTGCACGGCCAGGCCACGCAGCGGGTGATCGTGCTGGACACCGAAACCACCGGGCTGGACAGCAAGGGTGAAAAAATCATCGAACTGGCCATGTTGTCGGTTCTGATGGATGTGGCCACCGGTCTGCCGGTGGGGCCTGTCACGGTTTACGAGTCGTTTGAAGACCCGGGCAAGCCGATTCCGCCTGCCATTCAGGACATCACAGGCATTGATGACACCATGGTCAAGGGGTGGCGCATTGACGATTCGGCCGTGGCGGCGATGGTCGAGCAAGCCGACCTGATCGTGGCGCACAACGCCGGTTTTGACCGGCCTTTTGTCGAGGCTCGCTTTCCGGTGTTTGCCCGCAAAGCCTGGGCTTGCTCTTTTTTGGGCATTGACTGGAAAAAAGAGGGCAGCGGCTCGGCCAAGCTGGAGTTTTTGGCGGCTGAGCGCGGCTGGTTTTACGACGCGCACCGGGCCCAAGTCGATTGCCATGCCTTGCTTCAGGTGCTGGCCTCGCCCTTGGGGGATGGTTTGACTGGTTTGTCGCGCCTTTTGGCGGGGGCCGGGCAGACGCGTTACAAGTTGCGGGCCACGGGTGCCCCGTTTGAGGCCAAGGACAAGCTCAAGGCACGGGGTTACCGCTGGGACGGCGAAGGCCGAGTCTGGTGGTGCAGTGTGGGTTCAGACGCCTTGTTGGATGCCGAATGTGACTGGCTGCGCGACGAGGTGTATGGCCGCCGCAGTGCCCGGGTGATGCTGGAGGCCTTGGACAGCTTGGTGCAGTTTTCCAGCCGTCCGGGCTTGCAGATCGAACGCCAGTTGTAGGAGACTTGCCCTCGGGGTGAATGCGGGTGGTCTGCGAATGGTCAATCGCGACGAGGGCGTCGCTCCTGCAGGGGCCGTATCTCACAGGGATTGCCTCATCTGTTTGATGCGCCGTTATGGCAAGCTGGGATAATGTGCGGTTGTTGGTAATTTTTTCAGGCGGGTATACATGGCTCAATACGTATTTTCGATGAACCGGGTTGGCAAGATCGTGCCGCCCAAGCGTCACATTCTCAAAGACATTTCGCTGTCTTTCTTCCCCGGTGCCAAGATTGGCGTGTTGGGCACCAACGGCTCGGGCAAGTCCACTTTGCTCAAGATCATGGCGGGCATTGACAAAGAAATCGAAGGCGAAGCCATTCCCATGGCGGGCCTGAAGATTGGGTATCTGCCGCAAGAGCCGGTGATGGACCCTGAGCAGACCGTGCGTGAAGCCGTCGAAAGCGGCATGGGCGAAGTCAAGGCCGCGCAAGCTCGCCTGGAAGAGGTGTATGCCGCTTACGCCGAAGAAGACGCCGACTTTGACGCCCTGGCCGCTGAGCAGGCCAAGCTTGAAGCCATCATCTCCACCGCCGGCGATGCGTCTGAGCACCAACTCGAAATTGCCGCAGATGCCCTGCGCCTGCCCGCTTGGGACGCCATCATTGGCAAACTCTCTGGCGGTGAAAAACGCCGTGTGGCCTTGTGCCGTTTGTTGCTGTCGCGCCCCGACATGTTGTTGCTTGACGAACCCACCAACCACTTGGACGCCGAATCGGTCGATTGGCTCGAGCTGTTCTTGCAGCGTTTTTCGGGCACCGTGGTGGCCATCACCCACGACCGTTATTTCCTGGACAACGCCGCAGAGTGGATTTTGGAACTTGACCGGGGCTCCGGCATTCCCTACAAAGGCAATTACTCCAGCTGGCTGGAGCAAAAAGACGCCCGTTTGGCCACCGAGCAGCGTACCGAAGACGCTCGCTCCAAGGCCATGAAGAAAGAATTGGAGTGGGCACGTTCCAACCCCAAAGGCCGCCAAGCCAAGAGCAAGGCGCGTTTGGCCCGATTTGAAGAGCTGTCAGACCACGACTACCAAAAACGCAACGAGACCCAGGAAATTTTCATTCCCGTGGCCGAGCGTTTGGGCAATGAGGTGTTCGAGTTCAAAAACGTCAGCAAGTCTTTTGGTGACCGTTTGTTGATCGACAACCTGAGTTTTCAGGTGCCTGCGGGCGCGATTGTCGGCATCATTGGCCCCAACGGTGCCGGTAAGTCGACTTTGTTCAAGTTGATCGCCGGTAAAGAGCAGCCCGACAGTGGCGAGGTCAAGATCGGCCAGACCGTGCGCATGGCCTTTGTGGACCAAAACCGCGATGACCTGAACAACGACAAAACCGTGTGGGAAGACGTCTCGGGGGGCTTGGACATCTTGAACGTGGGCAAGTTCCAGATGGCCAGCCGCGCGTATTGCGGTCGCTTCAACTTCAACGGGGGCGACCAGCAAAAGAAGGTTGGCATGTTGTCGGGGGGTGAGCGCGGTCGTTTGCACTTGGCCAAAACCCTGATTGCAGGCGGCAACGTCTTGTTGCTGGACGAGCCATCAAACGACTTGGATGTGGAAACCTTGCGGGCCTTGGAAGATGCGCTGCTGGAGTTTGCGGGCTCCATCATGGTCATCAGCCACGACCGCTGGTTCCTGGACCGCATTGCCACACACATTTTGGCCGCCGAAGGCGACAGCCAGTGGGTGTTCTTTGACGGCAACTACCAAGAGTACGAAGCCGACAAGAAGCGCCGTCTGGGCGAAGAAGGTGCCAAGCCCAAGCGCGTGCGCTTCAAGGCTTTGAAGTAATTACAGCTTGCACCACCACAACGGGCCCTTCGGGGCCCGTTGTCGTCAAGGTGTGGTCTGCAAGGCTTTATCGCGGCGAGGGCACCGCTCCTACAAGGAAAGCCTGCACGTTGCAGGAGCCTCGCACAAGGGACTGCCTGCCTTTGTAGGAGCCCCGCCCCCGGGGCGATGGGGTGGTGGTCTGCAAGGCTTTATCGCGGCCAGGCCACTGCGCTCAAAAAAGCATTGACGCAAACATCGTGAGGCCGGATCTACAAGTCATGCGCTTCACAGCGGAAGCTGCCATCCCACCGGCTACAGGCTGGACAGCCGCGCTCGAGCCTTGTCCGCCCACAGTTGCAGGTTGTCGAACAAGTCTTTTTGGCTGAACGAGCAGCTTTCGCCGCTGAACAAGGCGCTGGACTCGATGCGGTCCAGCAAATTGCCCAAAACAAGGCCAAACTTTTCCGGCAATGGCAAGCTGGCTGCATCGCTGCGCCACTGGCGGATCATGTCGGTTTGCGGCAAACCGCCTTGTTGGCAGGCTGCCAGCGTGTCGGTCATGCGGGTCAGGGTGTCCAAGGCGGTGTTCATGGGCAAAGGTCTCCGGCAAGGTGGGGTTTCAGGGGGCGAATTCGCGGCGACAATCATGCCCCATGAAAGCCAAATCTCTCAAACCCATGCGCCTGGAAGACATTTTGTACAGCCAGGGTTTTGGCACCCGCCGGGTGTGTGCCGGTCTCGTTCAGCAAGGTTACGTGCAAGTCAACGGTGAACTTGCCACGGATTCGGGCGAATTTTTTGACCTGCAGGGTCTGCATTTCAAAGTGCAAGGCACCGATTGGCCATTCAAAGAGCACGCTTATGTGCTGCTGAACAAGCCCTCTGGAACCGAGTGTTCGCAAAAACCTTCGACTTGGCCGAGCATTTACACCTTGTTGCCCGCACCCCTGCGTCAGCGTCCGCAAAAGGCCGCCGTGCAGGGCGTGCAGGCGGTGGGCCGACTGGATCAGGACACGACGGGTTTGTTGTTGTTGACCGATGACGGCCAGTTTATTCACAAGATGAGCTCGCCCAAGCACCATGTGCCCAAGGTGTACGAGGTGACCACCAAGCACCCGATCACGCCCGAGATGGTGAACAAGCTCTTGTCTGGCGTGGTGCTCGACGATGACCCCAAGCCGGTCAAAGCCGCCGCCTGCGAGGCTGTGGGCGAATTGCACATGAAGCTGACCCTGACCGAGGGCAAATACCACCAGGTCAAACGCATGTTGGCCGCAGTGGGCAACCGGGTTGAGGGCTTGCACCGTTCGCAAATCGGCGGCTTGGTGCTGGCCGATCTGGCCCCCGGTCAATGGCGTTGGTTGACAGACGAAGACCTGGCCTTGCTCAAGCCCTGAGCAGGCTCTTGAGGGTTGACAAGGTCTGCAAGACTGCGCTTGACCCAAGCCAAAGCGCTTCAAGGCAGCTTGAGGCTGAAGTTTCCGACCTAAAGATTGCACACAAACTTTTGCACGGCTTGCGCAACGGCTTCGGGCTGGTCCCGGTGGGGTGAGTGCCCGCAATCTGGAAGTTTGAACCGCTGGGCACGTGGCACGGCGAGGGCGATGTCGTCAATCTGGGCCATGGTGCCATAGGGATCGTTTTCGCCTTGAATGGCCAGCAAAGGGGCCGTGATGCCCTGCAGTTCGGGGCGAATGTCAAACGTGCGGAATCCATCGCTCAGCCAGACGTCGTTCCATTGCCAGAAGGCGCAGTCCACATCGGCATGAAAAGGGGTCAGGCGCTGGCGCAGGGAGCCGTTTTCGTAAGCCTCGCGAGCGGCCGTGATGGCCTTCAGCGAGATGGGTTCGACCATCACATGTGGGGCCATGACGATGCAGCCTGAAACTGGATGTTGGCTGGCGTGGATCAGTGCAATGGTGCCGCCGTCAGAATGGCCCAGCAGCATGGGGCGCTCGATGCTCAATGCCGTCAGCAAAGCTGGCAGCACTTCGAGGGCTTCATGGTGCATGTAATCAGGGCGTAAACGGCCATGTCTGCCCCCTCCGGTTTGTCCTGAGGGTCCGCGCACACGGGCGACAGCATCGGATTGACCATAGCCTTGACGCGAATAAACCAAACCCGCGCAGCCGAGTTGCTGGCACAAGCGAGTGGGCCAGTCGCGCCACATGGCGATGCTGCCCAAGCCCTCATGCAGGAAAACCAAGGTTTGAAGTGGCTTGGTGATGGATTCACATTGAAGAATCTGAAATTCAAGACAGACGCCTTGAACGCTTATTTTTGAAGGGGTCTTGATTGACATTCAAGTTCCTGGGGGTGGTCCGATTACACTTATGAACGATTTTGAAAGCGGTTTTGTGATTTCTTTTCTCTCTGTCATTCGATTTATAGCTTTGACTTTTTTGGGGTTTCAGCTTTTCAGTGTTTCGGCTCAAACCCAAGCACCAATTTTTGTACTCAATTCGCTCGAAGGTAACGTCAGTGTGATTGATCCAGTCACCTGGAAAGAAAATAAACGCATTCCAACCGGCAAAGAGCCGCACCACCTTTACCTGACACCGGATGAAAAATCGGTCATTGTGGCCAATGCCATGAGCGACTCGCTGACCTTCATTGACCCCAGAACGGCCCAAGTTCAACGCACGGTCACGGGTATTTTGGACCCGTATCACCTGCGTTTTTCACCTGACATGAAGTGGTTCGTCACCGCTGCCAACCGTTTGAACCATGTAGACATTTACCGTTGGGACGGGCATGCTGCGCATCTTTCCAAACGCATTTCCACCGCCAAAACCCCCAGTCATTTGTGGATAGACAGCCGCAGCAAAACCGTTTGGGCCAGCATGCAGGACAGCGATGAAATTGTCGCCATCGACTTGGGGACCCAATCCGTGAAAAGCCGCACCCGTGTGGGCTCGGTTCCAGCCGATGTGTTTGGCACACCCGACGACAAGTTTTTGCTCGTCGGCTTGACAGGCAGTGACGGTGTGGAGGTCTACGACATCTCTGGCACCCAGCCTAAATGGGTCAAAAAAATGGTCACCGGCAAGGGTGCCCATGCATTTCGGGCCAAAGGCGACCAGCGCCATGTGTTTGTGAGCAACCGGGTGGCCAACACCATCAGCCAGATCGATTATGTGAACATGACCGTGGTGGCTCAGTTTCCTGCTCCGTCGGGACCCGATTGCATGGACGTCACGGTCGATGGCAAATACATTTTGGTGGCCTCCAGGTGGGCTAAGAAATTGACGGTGATTGACATTGCTGAACGCAAAGTGGTGCGTCAGATATCCGTCGGTAAATCGCCACACGGCGTTTGGACGCTTGACCATGCGCCGCGCCTCTGAGCGTTGGTGGCGATGTGTGGCCTTGTCGGCCTGGTCAGTCTTGCCATTGATGGCCGGTGCGGCCTCTTGCAAACAAGCGGTTTATTTGACCTTTGACACTGGACACATGGGTGTTGCGCCATGGGTGGCCGAGGTTTTGAAGCGGCAGGACGTGCGCGTCACTTTTTTTGCCGCCCATGAAAAGACCCAGCAAGGCGATGGCACATTGGGTGATCATTGGGCCCCTTGGTGGCGTGAACGGGCACTTGAAGGGCATGCATTTGCTTCTCACACCTGGGACCATGCTTACTGGCGAGGTGATTCGGGCACGCCCGACAAGCCCTTGTTCAAGATCAGGCCCAGTTCGGGTGAGCAAGTGGGCCAAAATTTGGTGTGGACACCCGCTGTCTATTGCGAAAACTTGCAGCGCGCTGCTCAACGGCTTCAGACGCTGACGGGCCAAGCGCCTTTGCCCTTGTTCAGGGCACCCGGCGGCAAAACGTCCCCTGCTTTGTTGTCTGCCGCCAAGGCTTGTGGATGGACCCATGTGGGTTGGTCGGCTGCTGGTTTTTTGGGGGATGAGTTGCCCAGCGACAGCCACCCTAACGCCGAATTGCTTCAAAAAGCATTAAAAAATGTGCGTTCTGGCGATATTTTGATGGCCCATTTGGGCATTTGGTCGCGCCAAGACCCTTGGGCACCCGCCGTTTTGGAGCCGCTGATCGTGGGTTTAAAGGCCAAAGGGTTTTGTTTTGTAACTTTGCGTGAACACCCGCAATACCGTGCCGTCATGGCGCAACAACCCCAGGGTGGAACGGGCGTTCAACCTTCAGGAAAATGAGGCATGGATGCTCTGATTGAAACTTTTGCCGCTCTGCAACAGATGCTTTTTGAAGCCTGGGTGCAGCCTTTGGTTTTTGGCATGGGCCAAGGGCATTTGCTCGACAAGGCCTTTGAAGGGGCCGGTTGGTTGGTCGTGGGTTTGTTGCAAATCTTGATCTTGGTGCTGGTCATCGGTCCTCTCCAACGCCTTTGGCCCGCTGAGCCTGTGGTGTTTCCACAGGCCATCAGGGTGGATGTGGTCTACACCTTGATCCATCGGCTGGGTTTGTTCAAATTGGTGATGTTTTTCAGTTTGGACCATGCTTTTGAGCAAGGCTGGGGTTTGCTGCGCGCCATGGGCTGGCCGACTTTTCACCTGGATGCGCTGTGGCCCGGTGTGACCGATCAGGCCTTGGTCAGTTTTGTTCTGTACCTGGTGTTCTTCGATTTTGTTCACTACTGGATTCATCGGGCACAGCATCAGTCCAACACCTTGTGGGCTTTGCACAGCTTGCACCACTCGCAGCGGCAAATGACGATGTGGAGCGATAACCGCAACCACTTGCTCGACGATGTGGCAACCAGTTTGATTCTGTCGGCTGTGGCGGTGCTTCTGGGCGTGGGCCCGGGGCAGTTTGTCGCCTTGGTGGCCATCAGCCAGTTAAGTGAGAGCTTCCAGCATGCCAATTTGCGTATTTGGTTTGGTTCTTGGGGCGAGCGCCTGTGGGTCAGTCCGCGCTTTCACCGGCGGCACCACAGTATTGGCATCGGTCATGAGTTTGATGTGAAAGGCCAAAAAGTGTTGGGGGGCTGCAATTTCGGTGTCTTGCTGCCTTGGTGGGATGTGCTGTTTGGCACCGCTGATTTTCAGCTGCGCTTCGACCCTACGGGCGTGCGTGACCAGGTGGAGCAGGGGCGTGACTACGGCGAAGGGTTTTGGGCCCAGCAGCGTCAGGGTTGGCGGCGCTTGTGGGGGCGAGCCTGATGGCTTGGAGTGGTTCGACCTTGGCGCAGTGCTGTTAAGCTTTCATCCATGAAATTGTTGATGGACTCCTTTTGGCGTGCTGCGGTGTATTGCCTCTACCCCCGGGTGATTGGCTTGTCGTTTTTGCCCTTGGTGCTGATCGTGGCGCTGTCTTGGTTGCTGGGTTATTTTTATTGGGACCTTGCCGTGACTTGGGTCCGCACCTGGCTGGATGCCTCGAGTTGGTTGGAGGTGGTGTGGCGTTGGCTGGAAGGCATTGGCTTGCCGCAATTGAAAACCGTGGTGGCCCCCTTGTTGGTGATTTTTTCAGTCACCCCTTTGGTGGTGGCGGCTTCCTTGCTGGCGGTGTCTTTGCTGATGACCCCTGCGTTGACCCGTTTGGTGGCCGATCGGCGATTTCCCGGTCTTGAGCGCAAACGAGGCGGCAGTTTTTTGTTCAGTTTGTGGTGGACTGTTTTGTCTTTGATGCTGGCGCTGGGGGCCTTGTTGTTGACATTGCCCATGTGGCTGGTCCCCCCCTTGGCCATGGTCTTGCCGGCTTGCATTTGGGGTTGGCTCACTTACCGCGTCATGGCTTTTGATGTGTTGGCCGAATTTGCCAGCGCCCAAGAGCGGCAAACCTTGATGGCACGCCATCGCATGAGTCTTTTGGGCATGGGCGTGTTCACGGGCTTGATGGGTGCTGCACCCAGTTTGGTGTGGGCCTCGGGGGCGCTGTTTGCAGCCGCTTTTGTGATTTTGGTGCCCATCGCCATTTGGATTTACACCTTGGTGTTTGCATTTTCCTCACTGTGGTTTGCCCATTTTGTGCTGTTGGCCTTGCACCAGTTGCGCAGCGAGCCACCTTTGGACGACTTGGCCGGGTCCATGCCCTTGGCGCCGACTTCACCACACACTTCCGCGCGTTTTGGAAACTCCGAGTTCAAGCCGGTCCATGATGTGACCGATGTCCAGGCCCGCACCGCTGATTGATCCATTCTGAAGGATTTGACCCATGACCTCCACAAGCCCAGTTTTTGGCCTGATCATCATTGGCGATGAAATCATGTCAGGCAAACGCCAAGACAAGCACATGCCCAAAGTCATCGAGCTGATGTCTGCGCGGGGCCTGAATTTGTCGTGGTCTGAATACGTGGGTGATTCACCCGAGCGCATCACGGCCACCCTTCAAAGGGCGTTTGCATCATCGGATGTGGTGTTCAGTTGCGGCGGCATTGGTGCCACACCCGACGACCACACCCGCCAGTGTGCCGCTCAGGCTTTGTCTGTGCCCTTGGCCTTGCACCCGCAAGCCAAGCTCTTGATCCAAGAGCGCATGCAAGACACAGCCAAAGAGCAGGGCACGGTCTACGACCCTGATCGGCCAGACAATGTCCATCGACTGAACATGGGGGTGTTTCCGCAAGGCGCAGCCATCATCCGCAACCCTTACAACAAGATCCCTGGTTTCAGTTGTCTGGGGGCCGGAGGTGGGGCGGTGCACTTTGTGCCGGGTTTTCCGGTCATGGCGTGGCCCATGATCGAGTCGGTTCTGGACAGCCAATACAGTGCTTTTTTTCGACAGGACGCCTATGTCGAAAAATCCGTGATCATTTTGGGGGCCATGGAGGCCACGCTCACACCTTTGATGGAGTCGATTGAGGCTGCGCATTCCGGCGTCAAAGTGTTCAGTTTGCCCAGTGTGGATCATCCTCAATGGGGCCGTCACATTGAGTTGGGGGTCAAAGGTGAACCGGATTTGGCCGATGCGGCTTACCGAGCACTGCGTGAGGGGCTGTCTTCCTTTTCTTTGACGTATGGCCCTGAATTGGTGCGATAAATCTATTTGCACCAAATAAGTGCATTTATGCATCATTTTTGTGCATTGGTGTCGCTGTGTTGGGTGTCTCTGGGACCCGTTTCGTGGCAACAGTGACTGATCGAGGCCCTGTTCCTCAAGCCGGGTCCCTTGCGATACTGGCTTTTTTCCGAGTGATGCAGGGCCAATGGGCTCAGCTCAAGGCACAATTGCAGCTTGTTCAAATGTGGTTGACTGAGTCAAGTTGGCACAAAAACTGCAAGAACTCTGTGTTAGCTTTTTAACCCCTTTCCATTCAGGAGAATTTGATGGCCAAGACCGTCGCAGACGTGATGAAGATGGTGAAAGAGAACGAAGTCAAGTTCGTTGACTTCCGTTTCACCGATACCCGTGGCAAATGGCAGCACATCACTGCGCCCGTGTCGCAGTTTGACGAAAGCAAGTTCGAAGACGGTCAAGCTTTTGACGGTTCTTCCATTGCTGGCTGGAAAGGCATCGAAGCCTCCGACATGTTGTTGATCCCTGACGCCAACAGCGCCTTCATCGACCCCTTCTTTGAAGAAGTCACCTTGGTTTTGATCTGCGACGTGATCGAGCCCACCGATGGCAAAGCTTATGAGCGTGACCCACGTTCCATTGCCAAGCGCGCCGAGACTTACCTCAAGCAAGCTGGCTTGGGCGACACCGCCTTCTTTGGTCCAGAACCTGAATTCTTCTTGTTTGACGACGTGCGTTGGAGCACCGAGCCGAACAACACCTTCTACGCCATCGACGAAGCCGAAGCCCCATGGAACAGCGGCACCAAGATGGAAAACGGCAACAGCGGTCACCGCAACCGCGTCAAGGGTGGCTACTTCCCAGTGCCTCCCGTTGACAGCACGCACGACATGCGCAGCGAGATGTCCCTGATTTTGGAATCCATCGGCATTCCAGTCGAAGTGCACCACCACGAAGTGGCTGGCGCTGGTCAGTGCGAAATCGGCACACGCTTCTCGACCTTGGTTGAGCGCGCCGACTGGACCCTGATGCAAAAGTACGTGATCCACAACGTGGCCAATGCCTACGGCAAAACCGCTACGTTCATGCCCAAGCCTTACGCTGGCGACAACGGCTCCGGCATGCACGTTCACCAGTCGGTCTGGAAAGACGGCAAGAACCTGTTCGCTGGCAATGGCTACGCTGGCTTGTCTGAATTCGCCTTGTTCTACATCGGCGGCATCATCAAGCACGCTCGCGCCCTGAACGCGATCACCAACCCCGGCACCAACAGCTACAAGCGCCTGGTGCCTCATTACGAAGCGCCAGTGAAATTGGCTTACTCGGCCAAGAACCGCTCCGCTTCCATCCGCATCCCTAACGTCGCATCCGACAAGGGCCGCCGCGTGGAAGCCCGCTTCCCCGATCCATTGTGCAACCCTTACTTGGGCTTTGCTGCCTTGTTGATGGCGGGCCTGGACGGCGTGGAAAACAAGATCCATCCCGGCGAAGCAGCGACCAAAGACCTGTACCACCTGCCTCCAGAAGAAGACAAGTTGGTGCCCACTGTTTGCTCTAGCTTGGACCAAGCTCTGGAAGCCCTCAACGCTGACCGCGCTTTCTTGACCAAAGGCGGCGTGTTCACCGATTCGTGGATCGACGCTTACATCGACTTGAAGATGCAAGAAGTCAACCGCGCTCGTGTGGAAGTGTCTCCCGTCGAATACGACATGTACTACTCGCTGTAATCCTGCTCATGCACGGATTGCACAGCGCAGTGCAAAAAAAGGACGGCTGAGGCCGTCCTTTTTTTTGATTCAAAATGACAGTGGCCAAGATGGCCGGTTTTGCTTGCAGGAGTTTGTCCATGATGAATTGGCGTTTTCTTGATGGACATCGGGTCAAGTGGGTAACGCTGTGCTTGGTTTGGGTGTTGAGCATGGTGTGCGCTTCAGCTCAAGCTCAAGCGGTGATTTATCGGTGTGGCCAGGAATACACCAATGCACCACGCAGCACCGCCCAATGTGAACCCTTGTCCACACAGGCCATCATGGTGGTTCCCGGAACACAGCCGTCAGGCACCGCCATGGCCGCACGCCGCCCTGTGGTGCCCGATGTCGCCCCATTTCAGCCCGAGCGCACCAAATCAGAGCCTGCGCGGGCCGTGCCACTGGAGCAAGCTGAGCGCGATGCGCAAGCCCGCACCCTGGTGGTTCAGGAGTTGGAAAAAGCCCGGCAGCAGCTTCAGCAACTGACGCAGGAGTACAACGAGGGTGAGCCTGTCAAATGGGCTGCAGAGGCCCGCAACCATCAAAAATACCTGGACCGTGTGGCCTCACTCAAAGCGGCCATGGCGCGAACAGAACGCGATATCGACAGCTTGCAACGTGAACTGGCCCGTCGCCCCCTGTTGGCCAGGACCACCACGCCATGAACAGTCCTGTGTCCCGATTTCTGGCTTTGGACCTGCTGGCCACGCCCGTGGCCGTGCTGGATGGTCAAGGCATGGTTCGCTTTGTCAATGCCGCTTTGGAAGACGCGATGGGTTTGTCGCGGCGCTCTTTGTTTGGGGTTTATTTGCCCGATTACTTTGTGGATCCCCAGCCCATGGTGACGGCCTTGGTGGGGGCGCAGTCCAATGAGTTTGCAGCCTTGCGATACGAGGCGCAGTTGCGGCGAATTTTGCACAACGACGCTTTGCCCGTGCATGTGATTTTGGCCCCGTCAGATCAAACCGATGAAGTGATTGTGGAGTTGCTGCCCGTGGAGCAGCAAACCCGTCAAGAGCGTGAGGAGCGCCTGTTGGAGCAAGCGCAGGCCAACAAGGAGTTGATTCGCAATTTGGCCCATGAGATCAAAAATCCCTTGGGGGGGATTCGTGGCTCTGCCCAATTGCTGGAGATGGAGCTCGACAGCAAAGAGTTGTCGGAGTACACCCAGGTCATCATCCGAGAAGCCGATCGGCTGCAAACGCTGGTGGACCGTCTGTTGGCACCTCACCGCCGCCCTCATGTGGTCAGTGATGTCAACATTCACGAAGTGTGCGAACGGGTCCGAACCTTGATCTTGGCCGAGTTTCCAAGGGGTTTGAAAGTGCTGCGGGACTACGACATCTCGATTCCCGAGTTTCGTGGCGACCGTGAGCAGTTGATTCAGGCGGTCCTCAACATTTCTCACAACGCGGCGCAAGCTTTGCATGAGCGCATTTTGCAAGGCGATGCGCAAATCACGCTCAAGAGCCGAATATTGAGGCAAGTCACGTTTGGCAAGCAGCGTTATCGCCTGGCATTGGAATTGCATGTGATTGACAACGGGCCTGGTGTACCAGACTCGATCAAGGACCGAATTTTCTTCCCGTTGATCTCGGGGCGCGAAGGGGGGTCTGGCTTGGGGCTCACTTTGGCGCAAACCTTTGTTCAGCAACACCACGGCATGATCGAGTGTGACAGCGAGCCCGGTCGTACGGATTTCAAAATTTTGATTCCGTTGCCTTGATGCCCATGCCTGTGAACAAAGAAAGCGCCACGTTGATGAAGCCAATTTGGATCGTAGACGATGACCAATCCATTCGCTTTGTGCTTGAAAAAGCACTCTTGCGAGAGGGTTTGCCCACGCGCAGTTTTACCAATCCACGAGAGGTCATGAAGGCCCTGGAGTCAGAAGGCGACAGTGCCGGGCCTCAAGTCCTGGTCAGTGACATTCGCATGCCAGGCGGCTCTGGCCTGGATTTGCTGGCGGCCATCAAGCAGCGCATGCCCGGCTTGCCCGTCATCATCATGACCGCCTTTTCCGATTTGGACAGTGCCGTGTCGGCTTTTCAAAGCGGTGCGTTCGAATACCTGCCCAAGCCATTTGATCTGCCCAAGGCGGTTGAGTTGATTCGCCGTGCAGTGGGCGAGAGTCAACGCGAGGATGTGGCCGAAGAAAAAATGGTCGATGCCCCGGAGATGTTGGGCCAGGCCCCTGCCATGCAGGATGTGTTTCGCGGCATCGGCCGCTTGGCGCAAAGCCATGTCACGGTGCTCATCACGGGCGAGTCGGGTTCGGGCAAAGAGTTGGTGGCGCACGCCTTGCACAAACATTCGCCGCGTGCCCATCAACCCTTTGTGGCCATCAATACGGCAGCCATTCCCAAGGACTTGCTGGAGAGTGAACTTTTTGGCCATGAGCGGGGTGCTTTCACGGGGGCACAAGCTTCGCGACGTGGACGGTTTGAGCAGGCCGATGGCGGCACACTGTTTCTGGATGAAATTGGTGACATGCCTTTTGACCTGCAGACACGGCTGCTGCGTGTGTTGTCCGATGGCCATTTCTACCGCGTGGGTGGACACAGTGCCGTCAAGGCCAATGTGCGCGTGATTGCTGCGACGCATCAGGACTTGGAGCAACGTGTCAAAGAAGGCGTTTTTCGCGAGGACTTGTTTCACCGCTTGAACGTCATTCGATTGCGCCTGCCCGCATTGAGAGAGCGCCGCGAAGATGTGCCTGTGCTGGCCCGCTATTTTTTGCAGCGCAGTGCACAGCAGTTGGGGGTGGAAGCCAAACGGATTTCTGAGGCAGCTTTGGAGCGCCTGTCTTCTTTTCAATTTCCGGGCAATGTGCGTCAGCTGGAAAACATCTGCCATTGGTTGACCGTCATGGCCCCAGCTCAGGTGGTGGAGGAAAAAGACCTGCCTCCGGAAGTTTTGGACACCCAGACACCGCCACAGGCCGCCCTTGGCCTTGTCACGGCCAACCCATTGCCCGGGGCCCATGCAGTGCAGGGTGTCGATGACACTGTGGGTGTTTCTTCAAGCCCGGTGGGTTGGGTGGCCCCTGCGGTTGTCAAAACCTGGGAGCCGGGCTTGGAGGAGGAGGCGCTGAGTTTGTTGGCATCAGGCCGCACCGATGTTTGGGATGTGTTGACTCGGCGTTTTGAAAGCAGTTTGATTCAGGCGGCTTTGGCGATCACCCGTGGTCGACGCATTGAGGCCGCTCAAAAATTAGGCATTGGGCGCAACACCATCACCCGAAAAATCCAAGAGCTGGGCTTGGACGACTGAAGCGGCGGATCAGTCCGCAAGCGGGTCTTTGAGCACCAGATCAGAGGCAGGAAAGGCCACACAGGGCAAGATAAGTCCATCGGCTTTTTCTTCAGCGCTCAGCCCAGGCCAGGCCATGTCATAACGAACTTGGCCCGACAGCAATTGACCTGTGCATGTGCGGCAAGTGCCAGAACGGCAAGAACTGGGCCATGGCACACCGTGCTGTTCGATGGATTGCAACAACGTGAGCTTGGGGCTCACAAGCCAATGCTCACCCTCTGGTGTCATGTTGGAGATGGAACAAGAAAAGGCTTGTTGCATGGTCCTTGCTTGGATTGACAAAAGACCCGATTGATCAGGTCGGCCCCTGAAACACCAGTTTCCATTGGCCTGCCTCTTTTTGCCAATAGGTTCGCAGGTACTGAGGGGGGGCTGAGGCTTTGTGGTTGGGGTCTTTCAGGGTCACGACCATGGTTTGAGCGGAGTCTTTCCATTGCAGGGCAGAGATCAATTCCAGTGGTTTGCTGACATGGTGACCCAAGGTGGTTTGTGCCAGTCTGGGCCACCATTGGTTTAAACCCATGTCATCGCGCTCAAAGCGTTGGCTGTAGTGACGTTTCAAGGCGTCGGCATCGGTGCCATTGCGTGCTGCCAACCAGGCATCAAGGCTGGGTTTGAATTCATGGAAGGCCTCGGCAGATTCAACCGGGGTGACCCAATCGATTTTTTCAGCAATGATCACAGGGGTCATGCGCAGTCCGGACAAGTTGAGCAACTGACCCATTTCCGGGTTGGACAGGACAACACAACCATCGGTGGATTCTGGCGCTCGTGCATATTGGGCGCTGGGCGTGCCATGCAACCATATTCCCGAACCTGTTTTTTTGTTCATCAAATCCAGCGCATTGGGGTAATTCAAGGTGAGAGCGCCAATGCCAAAGAGATCTGGCAAGCTTTCACCAGGGAGATTTTTTTGAACAAAATAAATCCCGGTGGGTGTTTTGCCGTCACCTTCAAGCCGTTTTCCGACCCCATTGAGCCCGACAGAAATGTAAGACTCTCGAACCAGTTTCAGTTGAACAGGTCCTTGGCCTGTACTTTGGTTTTCAAACCAGTACAGACGTGATTGAGAGGCATCGACTGCGGCCACATAAGCTTGCTGAGGGCTCAAATTCAGCAGCGCCGAAGGAACCCGGCCTTGCAAGCTGTTGAGATTGGGGCGATTGAGGCGTCGTTTGGACTCCAAAATCAACTCATTCAAGCGTCGGCTTAACGATGGCTTGTCTTGATCCTCTACTTCGGGCAGAGCAACCGGTGCATTCGAACTGATGTTGAGCAAATCGGCATAGAGCAACTGGCCGAGCTGAAAAGTTGGAAATTGTCGCGTCAACACGCCGGCCAGTGCCAAGGCTTTGGTGCGCTCACCATCGCCCAAAGCAGCATAGATTTGCCGGACCAGATGTTCCGGATCATGCGATGCGGCAAGGACTTGTTCATCATTGAGTTCGAATTCAACGCGAAAAGGCATGGTTTGATCGGAGTTCAAACCCTGCGCTTGCTGTCGAAAACGCTCCAACAAGGGTGCTGAAAAAAACCACGCACACACGGCAAGACTGATAAGACCCAGTGTGACCCATGCCCAACGCCGACTCCGAGGTGCTTGTTGTTGGTCGTGGTTCAATGGATCAAAGGGGGCTGCTTCTTTGAAGTTCAATTCACAGTCTCACGCACGATGAGCCAACGTTGCCCTTGTTTGTGCATTTCCAGGGTTTTGCGACTGTTGCCCTTGAAGTTGTCCGATTCGTAAATTTGCTGAAAGCGGACGGTGGCCTTTTGACCTTCAAGGGCGATATGCACTTGGGTGATTTCCACAGAAATTGATTTTTTGGAAACAATGCGCAGGCGACGGTCGCTTTCCCACTTGGGGCGCGACATTTTTTCCGCGGGTACAAAATTGTCAGCATAGGCTGACAAATAACGCGGCATGTCTTTTTGACTCCAGGCTTTGGCCCAAACTGCAATCGCACTTTGAATGGCCGCTTCCTCCGTTTTGTTGACAGCTGGGACAGCTTTGTTGACCGCTGGGACTTGAGCCTTGGGCAGGGCAGCTTCTGGTGCAAGGGGTTTTTTCTCGACGGATGTGCTTGCACTGGCTTGCGCCAGGTTGGACGAAGTCTGAGCTGCCGGTTTAGCGGTGGGGGCTGCGCTGCCGCTGACCACCGGTGCCGTCACAGGGGGCTGAATTTTAGAGGGTGCAGGTGCCGCAGGCACTGCGGACGCAGTTGTTGGTGTTGGAGGTGTTGTTGATGCAACAGAAACTGCAGATGTTGAGGCAGGGGTGGAGGGTGCTGCCACATGGGTCGTGGCGGGATTTTTGACGGCCGTGGTGGTGGATGTCGGCTGGCTGCGTTTTTCAGGCCCGATGCTGCCCAGCAAGGTCAATTGAGGAGGGCTGTCTTTGACTTTGGGATCCACTTGCAAGGCTTTGGCGTAGCTTTGCTTGGCCAGTTGGCTGTGAACGTCAGACAGATTGCGGTGAGCCGCTGCATAACTGGGATGGGTCTGAAGGGCTTTTTCGAGGTAGCTGCGAGACTCTTCGAGTCGCCCTTTGGATGCGTAAAGCACGCCCAAGTTGTTGTAGGCCTCAGACAATTCAGGGTGTGATTGGGTGATGTTTTTGAAGGTGTCGATGGCCTTGTCAGTTTGTCCTTGTTGGGCCTGAATCACTCCTTCCATGAAACGCATCTGGACATCTTTGGGATTGCGTTCGCGCTCTTGCTGTACGATTTTTGCAGCTAAATCAAGTTGTCCCGATTGCAAGGCTTTTTTGATGGATTCTTGGGCGTTTGGGGTGGATTGAGCCATCACCGTGCTGCACAGGGCAGCGACCATTGCAATGGTCCACCCCAAGGACATCTGTTGGAAAAAAGACTTGGGTGCAGCTTGCCACCGCAGAGATTCAAAAAACGACATGGCCTGCTAAATAGTTCGAACTTATCTATTTTATCGGTTGATCGATTGAGGATGGATGTCTTGGTCAGAATTCGCACCGGAATGTGACTGGATTGGGTGTGGTGATGGATGGGGTCACCGTGAATGCGTGACATCTCCCTTGAAAGCCGCATGAAAAAATAGTTCTTCAACACGAAGTCGTTTGAAATCCATGTCCACTTCCCCTTTTGAGTTTCATGATCCCGCGCGAAGGGGTGTGGGCATTGCTTTGGCTGTGGCAGCCATGGCCAGCCTGAGCTTCAGCGACGCCACCAGCAAATGGGTCATGCTCAGCGTCACGCCCGTGATGGTGCTGTGGTTCCGTTACGCGGTGCAGGCCGTGGGCACCGCGCTGGTGCTGGCCCCATTGCGTGGGCGTGCCATGTGGCGCACACACAGCCTGCGCTGGCAGTTGCTGCGCGGCTTGCTCATGGTGTCGTGCAGCTTGTTGGCTTTTTATTGCCTGCAGCGCATGCCGGTGGCCGAGTTCACCGCCACCGTCATGCTCACGCCCTTGGTGCTCACGGCGCTGGCCCGCTTTGTCATGAAAGAACAAGTCTCGCCGCTGCGCTGGCTCATGGTGGTGGGCGGGCTGATCGGGGCATTGTTGGTCATCCGTCCGGGTGGGCAGGTCGACAGCTCGGTCGGCTGGATGGCGCTCACGGTGGTGGTGACTTACGCCGTGTTTCAGGCCGTGACCAGCCACATGACGCGCACCGAAGACCCGGCCGTGATGCAGCTGTACACAGGGTGGGTGGGCTGGGCGGTGAGCACGCTGCTGGTGTTCAACGCCTGGGTCACGCCGCAAACCCTGCACGAATGGGCGCTGCTGCTCTTGGTGGGCCTGGCCGCCACGCTGGGGCAATACCTGTTGATCGTGGCCTTTTCCAAAGCCCCGGCATCGGTGGTCTCGCCATTTCTCTACACCGGGGTGGCCTTTTCGACGGTGATGGGCTGGTGGCTGTTTGACCACATCCCCGACGCGCTGGCCTTCACGGGCATGGGCCTGGTGGTGCTGTGTGGTGTGGTGGCGGGCCGCATCAAGGGCGCAGCCCAGGCCTGACGCTCAGGGTTGGGGGTGTTGAACGGTCAAGTAGGGCGATAGGGCAGACCAATCGACCGGGGCCTTGAATGCCAAAGCGTGTTCAGTGAAGGGGTGCACAAAGGCCAGCTCTTGCGCATGCAACAGCAAGCGGGGGCTGAGGGCTTTGATGTCGGGCGGCGCATACAGCGAGTCGCCCAGCATCGGGTGGCCAATGCTTTGCATGTGCACGCGCAGCTGGTGCGTGCGGCCCGTGACGGGTTCGAGCTCGATCAGGCTGGCGCTGTCACTGGTTTGCAGGGCACGCCAGCGGCTGCGGCTGGCTTTGCCATCGGGGTGGATGATGTGCAGCGGGCGGCGCTCCCAGTCCAGCAGGATGGGGCCGTCGATCGTGCGCCAACCCTCTTCGTCAGGCAGCTCGGCCGCTTGGGTTTGCGCAGGCTGGCCCGCTACCACCGCCACGTAGCGTTTTTTGACCTGGCGTGTTTCAAACAGCTTGCTCAAGCGGCGCTGGGCTTCGATGCCCCGGGCCATGAGCAGCAGGCCCGAGGTGTCTTGGTCCAAGCGGTGAACGATCAGGGCTTCGGGGTAGCGGTCCTGCACCCGTTTGGACAGGCAATCTTGCTTTTCCGGGCCGCGACCGGGCACCGACAACAAGCCGCTGGGTTTTTCCAGCACCAGCAGGTGCTCGTCTTCGTGGATCGGGATCATGCAGGGCGGGCCAAGCGAGCAGGGCGCTTGGCCAAAAAAATCACTTGTCTTTGACTTTGCCGCGAGGCGCCACAAAGGTGGACGGGGCCATAGGCCGGTCGGAGGTGAACGTCTTGGGGGGCGACGTGTCTTTCTTTGGCTTCTTGGCCATTTTGTTGCTGCGTTGTTCGCCTTTGGCCATGTTGGTTCCTTGGATAGACATCCCGGTTTGGGAAGCCCTTGATGTTAAAGCACAAAGCCGCAGAATCTGCGGCTTTGTGGCGGTATCAAGCGGCCCCGCTTGCAGCGGGCGCGGCCCTTATTTGACTTCGGTCACAAACTGGGCAGTGGGGCGACGCACTTTTTTCAGGTTCGCCAACCAGTCGCCTTCGGCGGCGCGGTAGCCCAGGGGCACGATCACCACGCTGCGCAGACCGCGTGCGGCCAAGCCCAGAATCTCGTCCACAGCTTTGGGGTCAAAACCTTCCATGGGCGTGGCGTCCACTTCTTCGAAAGCCGCAGCGATCAAAGAAGCGCCCAAGCCGATGTAGGCCTGACGTGCGGCGTGCTCGAAGTTCACCTCGGGTGTGCGGGCGGGGTAGTTCTTGAGCAACATCTGGCGGTAGTTTTCCCAGCCTTCGTTGGTGCCGCCGCGTTGTGCGTTGGTCAGGTCAAACATCATGTTGATGCGATCGGCCGTGTAGTTGTCCCAAGCGGCAAACACCAAGAGGTGCGAGCCATCGGTGATCTGGGCCTGGCCCCAGGCCTTGGGCTTGATCTGCTCGCGCACGGCAGCGTTGGTCACCACGATGATTTCGAAGGGCTGCAGACCGCTGGACGTGGGGGCCAGACGGGCGGCTTCGACGATGCGGTCGACTTTGTCTTGGGGCACGGACTGGGTGGGGTCCATTTTTTTGCAGGCATAGCGCCATTCGAGTTTGTTCAGCAGTTCAGACATGAGATTTCCCTTGAGGGTTGAAAGATGCGCGATTGTGCAGGAAGACGCGGTCCACCTGTGTTGCGTTGGCGCAAGCCACTGTGCCGGGCTCAGACTTGTTGCCAGGTTCCCGTGGGTAGGCCATCCAGGTTGTAGGGCCCGACGGCGGTGCGGATCAGGCGCAGCGTGGGCAAGCCCACCGCCGCGGTCATGCGCCGCACTTGGCGGTTGCGGCCCTCGCGAATGCACAACTCCAGCCACGAGGTGGGAATGCTTTGCCGCTCGCGGATGGGCGGGTTGCGCGGCCATAAGTCGGCAGGCGGCTCCACAGCGCGGGTGCGGGCGGGCAGGGTGGGGCCGTCATTCAGCGTCACGCCCCGGGCCAAGGCGGTCAGTGCTTGGTCGCTCACCACGCCCTCCACCTGCACCAGATAGGTTTTTTCCATCTTGAAACGCGGGTCGGCAATGCGGGCCTGTTCCTTCCCATCGTCGGTGAGCAGCAGCAATCCCTCGCTGTCGGCGTCCAGGCGCCCGGCCACATACACGCCCGGCAGGTCGATGTGGTCCTTGAGCCCCTGCCAGCGCCCCTCGGGGGTGAACTGGCTGAGTACGCCATAAGGTTTGTTGAAGCGGATCAGCATGGGCCAGCAAGTCTTGTTATCGAGCGCTGAGCGTATCAGGTCGGTGGTCCGGATTTGTAGGTCGGCACCTTCAGGTCCGACAAGAGCTGACTGGCCCACACCTGTCGGTTAGCATCGACCGCATGAGCACCCAATACGAATGTCTGAAAAGCCCTGACCTGTACGCCGAGGCCTTTGGCATCGCCCCGCCCCAAGCCCTGCTGGGCAAAGAAGTCTGGCCGCGCCAGCCGGGTTTTTTCATCCGCAAAGCGTTTGTGGCGGCAGAGCAAACCTTGGCCTCTGTCTCTGAAACCACCCCTGAAACCGAAGTCACCCCCCCGCCAGCCCCCGCCAGCCCCTTGGTGATGGAACTGGCCCAAGGCCAATTCGGTCTGGTGCCCACCTGGGTCAAATCGGCGTCAGACGCCAAACTGCGGTCCACCAAATTGGCCGTGACCCGTTATGAAACCATGAGCACCGCCACGGCCACCCGTGAAACCTGGCTCAAAGGCCAGCGCTGCATCATCCCCATGCAGGCATTTTTGGAAGACGACTGGCGCAGCCGCAAAGCCGTGCCCACCCGCATCGCCCGCGTGGACGGACAACCCATGGGGGTGGCCGGTTTGTGGGAGCGCTGGACACAAGGCCAAGAAGAGATCGTCAGCTTCACCCTGCTCACGGTGAACGCCAACAGCCACGCCCTGATGAACCGCTACGGTCAAAACGGCAACGAAAAACGCATGCCCGCCATCTTGAACGAAGGCGCGTATGGCGCGTGGCTCAACGCCCCCATCGACAAAGCCCGCGAGTTCATGCGGGCCTACCCGGCCCACTTGCTGTTGGCCAATCCGGTGCAGAAACGCTGACCCGTTGCGCTGTTGGCAAATGCCGTAATATGGCAATCTTTGGCATCAAAGGGGAAGCAAATGGCGCTCAATGTATCTTTGCCCATGGAGCTCGAGGCCCGGGTTCGCCAGCATGTTGCTTCTGGCATGTATGGTTCCGCCAGCGAAGTCATTCGAGAGGCGCTCAGACTCTTTGAGGCGTATCAGTCTGTTCAGCAGTCCAGTCTGGTGGCCCTCAAGTCTGACATTGAGCGTGGCATGGAGGACGTCAAAGCAGGACGCGTCAAGCCGATGGACATGGCCACCATCAAGGCGCGAGGCCGTGCCGCTCAAAAGATGCCCTGATGTCCACGGTATCGTTTGCGCAAAGCGCAGAGACGGATTTGCTGGAAGCATGGACCTTCATTGCTGAACAAAGCTTTGAAGCGGCAGACCATGTATTGGATGTCATTCAACAGGAAGCTCAAACGCTCGCCCTTCAGCCTTTGATGGGGCGTGCGAGGCCGGAACTTGCTGAAGGCATTCGGTGTTGGCCCACCTCAAGCTCTTACAACTTGTACTACTGCCCAAGTGACTGCGGCATCACGGTCGTTCGTGTTCTTCATCACGCGCGTGATGTCCAAAGCCGCAATTTCTTGATCTGAATTGATGGCTTGGATGGGCTACACCGCCTCAGCCCAAGCGGCTGCGGTGGCGTGCAATTTGAAAGCGCACCTGTTCAGGCGCGGTGCCGCCCAAGGTGTTGCGGGCGTTCATTGAGCCTTGCAGGCTGAGTGGCCCGAACACGTCGGCTTCGATGCGGCTGTCGAATTTTTGCAGGGTTTCCAGCGGCAGCTCTGACAAGTCCACACCCAGGCCCTGAGCGGTCTTGACCGCGTGGGCCACCACCTCGTGGGCATCGCGGAAGGGCAGGCCTTTTTTCACCAAATAGTCGGCCAAGTCGGTGGCGGTGGCGTAGCCCTTTTTCACGGCCGCTTCCATGGCGGCGGCGTTGACGGTGATGCCGCCTTCTTTGACGCCCGTGGCGGGGTTGACCTGACCGCCCACCATTTCGCTGAAGATGCGCAGCGTGTCTTTGAGGGTGTCCACCGTGTCGAAGAGCGGCTCTTTGTCTTCCTGGTTGTCTTTGTTGTAGGCCAGGGGCTGGCCCTTCATCAGGGTGATCAGGCCCATCAGGTGGCCGACCACACGGCCTGTTTTGCCGCGTGCCAGCTCGGGCACATCGGGGTTTTTCTTCTGCGGCATGATGCTCGAGCCGGTGGTGAAGCGGTCGGCAATGCGCACAAAGCCGAAGTTCTGGCTCATCCATAAGATCAACTCTTCACTGAAGCGGCTGATGTGCACCATGCACAGCGAAGCTGCGGCGGTGAACTCGATGGCAAAGTCGCGGTCGCTCACGCCGTCCAGGCTGTTCTGACAGACTTGTGCGTTGCCGTGTTCATCGACCATGCCCAGCGTGCGCGCCACGCGTTCGCGGTCCAGCGGGTAGGTGGTGCCGGCCAAGGCGGCGCTGCCCAGCGGCAGGCGGTTGGTGCGGCGGCGCACGTCGACCATGCGCTCGGCGTCCCGACTGAACATTTCCACATAGGCCAGCAGGTGGTGCGCAAAGCTCACCGGTTGGGCCACTTGCAGGTGGGTGAAGCCGGGCAGGATGACCTCGACGTTTTGCTCGGCCACATCGACCAGTGACTTTTGCAGGTCCACCAGCAAATCGATGATCAGGTCCATCTCGCCGCGCAACCACAGGCGCACGTCGGTGGCCACTTGGTCGTTGCGGCTGCGGCCGGTGTGCAGGCGCTTGCCCGCGTCACCCACCAGCTGGGTCAGGCGGGCCTCGATGTTCAGGTGCACGTCTTCCAAGTCCAGCTTCCATGCAAAAGCGCCGGATTCGATCTCTTGCGTGATCTGCGCCATGCCGCGCTGGATGTCGGCCAGGTCGCTGGCACCGATGATCTTTTGCGCGGCCAGCATGTCGGCGTGGGCCAGCGAGCCCTGGATGTCGGCTTGCCACAGGCGCTTGTCAAAGAACACGCTGGCGGTGTAGCGCTTGACCAACTCGCTCATGGGTTCAGAAAAGAGGGCGGACCAGGCTTGGGATTTTTTGTCGAGTTGGTTTGTCATAAGCCCGCAATTTTATCGGGCTTCGATCCGCCTGGGCTTTCCAGCCCTCAGCCCTTATCGGTCAGCCAGCAAGGCGAGCGCCAAGGCGTGGTAGGCGGGCAGGGTGTGCGGGTCGTTGGCGATGTTGGCCGCCACCGGGTGCGAGGCGTAGCGTGCAATCACCATCTCGGCCTGGGGGTCGATGTAGATGTTTTGCCCATGCACGCCCCGCGCCATGATGGCACCGTGCGCGTTGTGCGACACCCACCACATGTTGCGGTAGCTCCAGCCCGCCAGCGTGGGTGGGCCATTGGCCGCAAAATGGGCCGGGTCGGCTCCCGCAAAGGTGTCGGCCACGGCGGCTGCTGGCAGGACTTGTTGGTGGCCGACGCGTCCATGGTTGCGCACCAGTTCGCCAAACCGCGCCAAGTCGCGCAGGCCGGTGTTCAGGCCCCCACCCGCAAAGGCGGTGCCGTTCGGGTCCACCGTGTAATACGCGTCCAGCTCGGCCCCCATGGGCTGCCAGATGCGCTCGGACAGCATTTGCTCTGTGTTTTGACCGCTCACGCGGCGCACGATCCAGCCCAGCACATCGGTGTTGGCCGTGCGGTAGGTGAAGCATTCACCATGCTCTCCGAGTTTGCGCACGGTTTTGAGGTAGTCATAAAAGCTGCCCGGGCCGCTGTAGCCCGGTGGGCTGGGCATCACGCCGCCTGCACGCATGTGGTTCCAGATTTCGGCCTGTGGGTCGGCGTAGTTTTCGGTGTAGTCGATGCCGGTGGTCATGTCCATGACCTGCCGCACGGTGGCATCGCCAAAGCCGCTGCCCGCGAGTTCGGGGATGTAATGGTCAACCCGCTGCGCATCGTCCAGCCGCCCATCGGCGACCAGGCACGCGGCCAACAAACCCATGAATGATTTGCTGACCGACATGGCGATGTGTTCACGCGGGGGCGTCATGACCCCACCGAAATGCTCGAACACCACCTGTCCCCGGTGCATGACCAGCAGCGCGTCGGTGTAGGTGGCCTCCATCATGTCGGCCCAATTGCAAACACGGGTCTCGCCCATCGGGGTGTAGCGGATCTCGGGTAATGTGCGGCTGGCTTGTGGCAAAGGCGTGCAGGGTGTCAGCCCTTTGGACACCGTGACCGTGGGCACCAGCTGCCGGTAATGTGCAAAGCTCCAGCGCAGTTGCGGAAAACGGTAGCCGCTGCCATCTTGAAAGCGGATGATTTTGTCGGCGGGCGGTGGCGAGCCTTGCATCCAGCCGAGTTGGACAGGGTCACAGTCTTTGGCGGCAGGAAACGTGGGCAGGGCGTTGAGCGTGGACATGCGAGGCTTTCAAAACAACAGCGGGCATGCCCTGGCGGCAAACCTCAAAAACATTATGGGCGGTGAGGGCCTGTGCTGAAATGGGAAAAAACCCGCAAAGTCGCATGCACATGGGCTTGGCGGGCACGCAATAAAAGCCCGGCTCATTGCGGTTGAGGATGGCCACTGGAAAGCCATCCCCAGCCGCAACCGTACCCATGGGGTTGCGCTTGAGCTCCGAAATGCTGGCGGCCGTTTCGGACAGGATTTGATGGGTCATGAGCTGTTAAGAGTGCTTTTAAAGGTGCTCATGTGGGCACCTTTTGGGTGCTGCTCAACCCGTATTGCGCAGCCCCGCTGCGATCCCGTTGATCGAGATGTGAATCCCGCGCTGCACACGCTCGTCGGCCATGCCTGCGCGCTTGTTGTGTGATCGGCGCAGGGCTTTGATCAGATCACGCTTTTTATGAAACTTTGGGACTCGACGGGTCTGTATCAGGTGATTGTCCGAACAAACCACCGCGATCTTGCCTACGTAACGCCATCGCAGCCATTGCGGGTGAGATCCAGCGCGATGCTGCTGGGCGAACCCCCAAGGGGGCGAGCAATCTTTCGCATTGTGACGTTCTGAAAATGCAGGCTGGCCAGTGTCACTCGCTCTTCGAGTTAGGTCTGTTTGTGGCGCTTGAGTTGGGATGCATCTGCGGACCTTAGAGGGTTGGCAGGAGTTGCACATGACTCTTGAGTCCGCCGCCTTGTACAGGTGGTCGTGATGAAATCTCTTTCATAGAAGTAACTTTTGTATCAAATTTTTACAATTTTTGTTTTAAATTTTGTTATAGTTGTGCGTTATCAATGATTTTTTAAATATGGCAATGTTAAATCCGAAGTGTATTACGCCTTGTTAAACTGTGTTGCACCTCTTTTTTAATATGGTAAATAATTTTTTGTGAGTTAGAGGATGTGAAAATGATGAATCCATCATTTGTTGTAATCATTGAATTTAATGATATAACTTTATTGTTTAACCAACTCAAGTTTGTGTTTAACGTTAAAAAATCAAATATGAAAAGCAATTCAATTTTTTTGTTTGCTTTAATTTTAACTTTGTCTTTTCCAGTTTGTGCGCAAACATTAGAACAAGCAAATGCACAACTTAAGCGTAAAGAGTATCGTTCGGCATATTCTAGTTTTAGAAAACTTGCAGAACAGGGTAATTCACAGGCGTGGGGAACCCTTGGTTGGATGTACATAAACGGTATAGGTGTTTCCAGTGATAATACAAAAGGAATTTCTTGGCTAAAAAGAGCTGCAGAACAAGGAAATATTGGCGCTCAGTTATATCTTGGGGGAATATTTTTAAGTTCAACTGTGCAACCGAAAGACGTGAATCAATCGGCCTTCTGGTATCGAAAGGCTGCAGAACAGGGTGACCCAATTGCCCAATTAAAAATAGGTGAGTTGTATGCTAAGGGTGAGGGTGTTGAACGCGACTTACAGGAGGCAATGTTATGGATTCATAGATCCGCTACACAAGGAAATATTGATGCTCAAGTTGTTCTTGGTGGAGCTTATATGGCTGGTGAGGAGTACTTAAAGATTAACAACAGGCATTAAATTGGTACATTAAGGCAGCCGAACAAGGTCATGTAAAAGCTCAATCACAATTAGGATGGTTATATGCCAATGGACGAGGTGTTGTTCAAAATTTACAACATTCCGTAGCATGGTTTAAAAAAGCTGCTGATCAGGGTGATTCATATTCACAATTTATGTTAGCCATGGCATATATTGACGGAAACGGTGTTCCTAGAGATCGACAATCTGCTTATTTTTGGATGTTACATGCTAGTATAAACGGTGATCAATTATTTATTAGCCTTCGTGATGCATTGGAGCGTAGTCTTACAGTTGATGAGCGATCAAATGCACAAGCCGCCGCACGCAATTGGAAACCTAAAAGTAGTATGCATTAATTTATAATCAAAATAAATGATTTATGGATTTTTATTTTATTAACTTTTAAGCGTTGGGTTAGAGTGCCTATGTTCGTTGCTTAGAAGAATCGTGCGCTTGAACAAATCGCAGTCATCCATCTATCACCAACGGTCCCTATTGCTGGCTTACTCCATTCTGTATCATCTTTGCCATAAATATCGCGTTCAAGAAGCTTCATCATACGGGTACTACACGAAAATGCGTATTTGGCTTTATGCCGATGCGAGCTTAGCCATGCCGAATCATCATTCCACGTCCATGCAGTAATGATGTTGTTATTATGTTTTTAATCGTGCAAGAGTAATAGCCGCTAGCGCGTTCAAACAAACCACTTTTAATTACTATTGTAGGGGTGCATGGTTCCTGTGCCGGTGAATTTGTGGAAAAAAATACAGCCAACGCAAATATTTTAAAATTGAAAATTTTTTTATATTTATTTGATGCTAAAAAGCTATGCATTGAATTTTCTATTTGTTAAAATTGATTTAAGTACTGGATCTCGAGTGAAAATATTTTATGACTTTATGAATCGGTACATTTAAGACTGTGAGTCATTAGACTTTGGCAGAAGTTCAAGGGTGAATCCATAGTACGAACCATTTGACAACTCTTCTGACCATAGGTCTCGAATGTGGCGTACGTCAGCAAAATAATTCATGCCTTTCAACCAAGATTGCCAGACTTCAATGTCAATATATCCCGTCTTGTAGTAAAGATATTCTTCAGCACACAGGTTGAAATAATCAAAGAGAAACTGTTTATCTGGTTGTGAAAGAACTGTGACCTGCTTTTGATTTGCTATTTTGTTCAATGCCTCGTTTAATGAGTCGTACTTTTTATTGAATTGTTTAAATAATTCAATAAAAAGCTTAGTTTCCTGGATGTGCTGAGAGTAAAGGAAATATGCAAAGCCAGCTGCTATAGCGGTAGCTGGTAAATATGCATCACCTCGCTTTGTTTCCGGTATAATGAAAAAAATTAAAAAAACGAGAAAGCCGAATACTGATAAAAATACGATCGGATAGCGGCTCCGCTTTGCAAGTGAGAATGGCTTATGCATGAATATATTGAATTGTGAGATTGAATTTCTGATTTGGTCTGTTGCTTAATGTAAAGCTAACATTGGATTAGGATGATGGCAGATATCAGAGGCTCAAAACACAAAAATAAGTAATATTTTTATAAAAATTACAAATATTAAAATAACAATGTTCTTTTTATGCGTTCTAGAATAGGCTTCATTGCAGAGGCGTCTGACGTTCGATACGAGATTGATATTGAAAGAGTTTTATCCTCAAATGGAATCTTTACTTGCTCAACTACCCAAAGTACGGGATCGAACTCTGTGTACCGTGTATAAGGAATGACAAGTGCAAATTTGCCAGCTACTTTTTCAATCCTTGGTTCACTCATTTTATGGAGCTTAACTGACCCAGATGCCGACATACTACGAAACATTGTTTCGAATTGAGTTTTGAGTGTACGAAGGTCATTTGCTGTCGCTGCGCGTAGATCTTCCTGCGTGTATTCCTGTGGTGTGATGA
Organism: Comamonadaceae bacterium PBBC1; assembly: GCA_002256145.1. Classification (GTDB taxonomy): domain Bacteria; phylum Pseudomonadota; class Gammaproteobacteria; order Burkholderiales; family Burkholderiaceae_C; genus Limnohabitans_A. The sequence continues at coordinate 139,922 of NKIP01000002.1, read as the reverse complement.
TGCTTGCTCGAATTTGTGCTGCACTTGGTGATGGCTGAGACTCGATGATGATTCTGTTTCGCTTTTGAAAACTATTCAAGTCAATGCCTGCGGCCTCAGCAGTAGCTTGGCTAGCATGCACACGGTTTTGAACCGTTGCATCATCCGCTATCTTCCAATGTGAAGGATATTCGAGTACTGGGCCATCTGCTAAGCGCACACGGGCGTATGAGGCGTGTTGTGCATGAGTGGACGTAACAGCCAGATAAAGCGCAACAGTGGCGACTGCAAAACGGGTAAGGTGGTTCATCTATGTGGACTGAAGCAATTTAAGCTGCAAAACCTGCGTGGATAAATTCACGCAACTAAAAAAACATCATTAATTTCGAACTCTCGACACTCAGATGGAGGTAACTGAGGGTTTGGGTCTGAAGCTAATAAGTCAATAGCATCCAGCATGCAGGAAAGGATCACACCTTGTTTAGACTCGTATTGACTGACTACAAGCCAGTTCTTTTTTTCAAATTTATCGCAGACTGTCCTATGCAAGTAATTCATGCAGTTCCCCAGGTTGGATAGATCAGCAGTTGAAATCAGTTAATTATGATCACTATATACTATTTTTTATATTTTTAGAATGATTTTTTATTGTCTAGAAGGGCAACCCAGTTGTCTCAACCCGTATTGCGCAGCCCCGCTGCAATCCCGTTGATCGAGATGTGAATCCCGCGCTGCACACGCTCGTCGGCCAAGCCTGCGCGGTAGCGGCGGATCAACTCGACTTGCAGGTGGTGCAGCGGGTCGATGTAGGGGAAACGGTGGCGGATCGAACGGTCCAGCGCGGGGTTGCTGGCCAGGCGGCTTTTCTCGCCCGTGATTTGCGTGAGCGCATCGGCGGTGCGGTGCCACTCCGCCTCAATGGCGGTAAAGATTTTTTTGCGCAGTCGGGTGTCGCCCACCAGTTCGGCATACCTTGAGGCCAGGGCCAAATCGCTCTTGGCCAGCACCATGTCCATGTTGGACAGCAGGGTGCGAAAGAAGGGCCATTGGCGGTACATCTTTTGCAGCAAGGCCAGCGCGGCTTGGCGCTCGGCGGCGTCGGGCTTGTCGAGGAAGGCGGTTACGGCTGAGCCAAAGCCCAGCCAGCCGGGCAGAGTCAGGCGGCATTGGCCCCAGCTGAAGCCCCAGGGAATGGCCCGCAGGTCTTCGATCTTCTCCAGCGCTTTGCGCGACGCTGGGCGCGAGCCGATGTTGAGCTGCGCCAATTCCTTGAGCGGGGTGGCGCCAAAAAAGTAGTCGGTAAAGCCAGGGGTCTCGTAGACCAAGGCGCGGTAGGCTTCCATGCTGGCTTCAGACAATTCGGCGGCAGCGTCCAAAAACGCCCGGGTGGCGGGTTTGGTGGGCTGCAGCAAGGTGGCCTCCAAAGTGGCGGCGACCAGGGTTTCGAGGTTGCGTCGGCCGATTTCGGGGTTGGCGAATTTGGCCCCAATGACTTCGCCTTGCTCGGTCAGGCGGATCTGGCCGCGCACGGTGCCGGGTGGCTGGGCCAGGATGGCCTGGTAGCTGGGGCCGCCGCCCCGGCCCACGGTGCCGCCTCGGCCATGGAACATGCGCAAGGTGATGCCGTGGCTGCGTTCGAGTTTGTCAAACAGCTCGACCAGCGCGATTTCGGCGCGGTACAGCTCCCAGTTGCTGGTGAAGATGCCGCCGTCCTTGTTGCTGTCGGAGTAACCCAGCATGATGTCTTGCTCGCCACCCGAACGCTGGATCAGCGCGGCCACGCCAGGCAGGGCGTAAAAGTCGCGCATGATGGGCGCGGCGTTGCGCAGGTCTTCGATGGTCTCGAACAGCGGCACCACGATCAGGTCGTTGATCGCTTCGCTGTCGAGCGTGCCACGCAGCAGACCTGTTTCTTTTTGCAGCAGCAGCACTTCGAGCAAGTCGCTCACGGTTTCGGTGTGGCTGATGATGTAGTGGCGAATGGCCTGCCTGCCAAAGGTGCTGAGCATGCGCTTGGCGGTTTCAAAAATCGCCAACTCTGACACGCTGTGTTCGCTGTAGTCCGCGCCGGGCACGCGCAGTGGGCGGGCGTCGTTCAGCAGGCCCAGCAGCAGGGCTTGCTTGGCGTGCTCGTCCAATTGGCTGTAATGCTTTTCCACGCGGGCGGTGGTCAGCAGCTCGGCCACCACGTCTTCGTGCTTGTCCGAGCTTTGGCGCAGGTCCACCGTGGCCAGGTGAAAGCCAAACACCTCCACCGCACGGATCAGCGGATGCAGGCGTTGCGCGGCCAAGGCTTCGGCGTGGTGGCTGCACAAAGACGCTTCGATCACCCGCAGGTCGGCCAAAAAGGCTTCAGCGCTGGCATAGGGGTTTTGCGGGGCCACCGCGTGGCGGGCGGCGTCACCGCCGGTCAGTGCTTTCAAGGTGGCGGCCAGGCGTGCATAAATGCCCGTGAGTGCCCGGCGGTAGGGTTCGTCCTGGCGGTGTTCGTTGGTGTCGGGTGAGCGTTCGGCCAGGGCCAGCATCTCGGGGCCAAAGGGCACCAGCATGGCCGACAGCGACAGCTCGCTGCCCAAAAAATGCACCTCGGTCAAGTAGTGGCGCAGGGCCACATCGCTTTGGCGGGTCAGGGCGTGTGCCAGCGTGGGGGCGGTCACGTTGGGGTTGCCGTCGCGGTCGCCGCCAATCCATTGGCCCATGCGCAAAAAGCTGGCAATGGGCTGGCCGGGCAGGGCGTGTTCGAGTTCGGCGTAGAGCTTGGGGATTTCGCGCAAGAAAGTGGCTTCGTAATAACTCAGCGCGTTTTCAATCTCGTCGGCCACGGTGAGTTTGGTAAAGCGCAGCAGTCGCGTTTGCCACAGCTGCATCACGCGGGCACGCATTTGCAGCTCGTTGGCGGCCAGCTCTTTGGGCGTCAGGGCGTCTTTGGCGGCGTTCACGGCGGCGGCACGCGCTTTGATGGCGTCGCGCTCGGTCAGCAGGTGGGCGATGTCGCGCTCGGCGTCCAGAATGCTTTTGCGTTGCACTTCGGTGGGGTGGGCTGTGAGCACGGGTGAGACATAGCTGGTGGCCAGCATGTCCGAGATGCTTTTGGGTGTGATGCCCGCCCAGCGCAGGCGCTGCAACGCCACGTCGATGCTGCCTTCTTGCGTGTGGCCCGCCCGCTCGTGGATGGCGCGGCGGCGGATGTGGTGGCGGTCTTCGGCCAGGTTGGCCAGGTGACTGAAATAGGTGAAGGCACGGATCACGCTCACGGCGCGGTCGCCGGGCAGGCTTTTGAGCAGTTTCTTCAGCGCCTTGTCCGCTTCGTGGTCCGCGTCGCGCCGGAAAGCGACAGAGAGTTTGCGGATTTGCTCGACCAGCTCATAGGCCTCGGGGCCTTCTTGCACCCGGATCACATCGCCCAAAATGCGGCCCAGCAAGCGAATGTCTTCGACCAGGGGGCGTTCGCTGTCACGTTTTTCGCTTTTGTTGGGGACGCTGGCGCTGGCCTTGGCGGATTGGGTGGCTTTGGCGGGGACCTGTTTCATGGTGTGCTGCGCGAATAGAGGGCTGTGGATCGGGTGAGCAAAGGTTGGAGGCCTTGTGGCAGAAGTGCCAACCGAGTGACAATCGGGTGTCAATCAGCCTTGACGTCATGCTAGCATCGCCAAGAGAGACAAAATTACCAATTGATTTCATTTTGATGGGATCAAAATTATTTTCAGGAATCCCGCCGTGACCGAGACCACCCAACCCTCCATCGTCATCGCCACCCGTGAGAGCCGTTTGGCTTTGTGGCAAGCCGAGCATGTCAAATCTTTGCTGGAGGGACTTGGCTGCACGGTCAAGTTGCTGGGTATGACCACCCAGGGCGACCAAATTCTGGACCGCAGTCTGTCCAAGGTGGGCGGCAAGGGCTTGTTTGTCAAAGAACTGGAGGTGGCGCTGCAAGAGGGCCATGCCGACATTGCCGTGCATTCGCTCAAAGATGTGCCCATGGACATGCCCGAGGGCTTTGAGCTGGCCTGCGTGATGGAGCGCGAAGACCCGCGCGATGCTTGGGTCTCGCCGCAATATGCCCGTCTGGAGGATTTGCCACACGGCGCGGTGGTGGGCACATCGAGTCTGCGCCGCACGGTGCTGCTGCGGGCACTGCGCCCCGATTTGAAGATCGAGCCCCTGCGTGGCAACCTGGACACGCGATTGCGCAAGCTGGACGAAGGGATGTACGCAGGCATTGTGCTGGCGGCAGCGGGCCTCAAGCGCCTGGGTTTGTCCGAGCGGATTCGCCACATCTTTGAAACCAGCGAGATGCTGCCCGCCGCAGGGCAGGGCGCACTGGGCATCGAAATTTGCAGCAACCGGCCCGATTTGCGCGCCTTGCTGGCACCGCTGGCCGACAGCGTGAGCTGGCAGCGTGTGGCGGCCGAGCGTGCCGTGAGCCGCGCCATGGGCGGCAGCTGCTCCATGCCTTTGGCCGCGCACGCCACGATTGAGAGTGGTGTGCTCAAGCTGCAAGCGGCCTGGGGTGATCCGGAAGGGGCGGCCACGCTGGTGACCGCCGCCGAGGATGTGCCCGCCCAAGACCTGGCCGGGGCCGAGGCTTTGGGCCTGCGTGTCGCGCAAGCCCTGCAACGCGACGGGGCGCATTGACTTTTCACGCTGCCATGCCCCCGTCAGGCCTTGTACAAGTGCCAAGCTTGGAGCGCCAAGGGCATTCGATTCGGGTGATGGTGACGCGCCCGGAGCGTGAAGCGAGGGTCTGGGCGGCCGCTTTGCAGTCAAAAGGCATTGACTGCGAAACCCTGCCTTTGATTCAAATTGCTGCTTTGCCCGAAGCTTCGGTGTTGGCCAGCGTTTGGGCCGGTGTGCCAAGCCACTTGGCGCTCATGTTTGTCAGCGCCAATGCGGTGCGTTTTTTCATGGCTGCCCGGCCTGCAGCTCAGCCCATGCCCACTTGTCGTGCCTGGTCCACTGGCCCTGGCACCGACTCGGCCTTGTTGGCTGCAGGCTGGCCTGCTGAGTTGATCGATTCCCCAGATGCAAATTCGCCGCAGTTCGACTCAGAAGCTTTGTGGCAAAAGGTGCAAGAACGGGTGGATTTGGCCGTCCATCAGTGCCCAAGCAAGCCTTCGGTTTTGATTGTTCGTGGTGCCGATGCACAGGGGCAATTGGCCGGGCGCGATTGGCTGGCACGGCAATTGATGTCTGCAGGGCTTGAAGTGAGTCAGACCGTGGCTTACGCGCGACAAGCGCCAGCCCTGGATTCAGCCCAACGACATCGGATTGAAAAGGCCCTTGCTGAGGGGGCTTGGTGGTTGTTCAGCAGTTCAGAGGCGGCGCAGCACCTGCTTGAATCTTGCCCCGATTTGCCTTGGAGTCAAGCCCGGGCCTTTGCCACGCACCCCCGCATTGCCCAACGCTTGCAAGCGGCCGGTTGGGGCTGTGTGCAGACCGTACCCGCCAGCCTCGAGGCGCAAGCCGTGTCGATAAAATCGTGGGCATGACACCCACTCCTGAAATGACCGCATCCGACCGGTCAGCCCCCAAATCTGCTGTGCATTCGCGGTTGGCGATTTCTTTGGTGGCCGCTGTGGCGGTCATCGCCTTGGGGGTGTCGGTGTTGCTTTGGCAAAAGCTTTCACGCATTCAAGAGCAGTTGGCCCGTCAAAGCGCCGACACAGGCTTGCAAGCGCTGGAGGCCAAGACGTGGGCCAAACAATCTCAGGAATTGGTGCAAGACAGCGCTGCCCGTGTGGCACTCATGGAGGTTCGTTTGGCCGAAGTGGCCTTGCAGCGCACCCAGCTGGAAGAGTTGATGCAAAGCTTGTCGCGCTCGCGCGATGAAAATCTGGTGGTGGACATTGAGGCGGCATTGCGCATGGCGCAGCAGCAGGGGCAATTGACGGGCAGCTTGGAGCCCATGTTGGCTGCTTTGAAGTCGGCTCAAAAACGCGTTCAACGCTCGGCTCAGCCTCGTTTGGCACCGGTATTGCGTGCTTTGGAAAAAGACCTCGACCGCCTGACCACGACGCAGGTGTTTGATTTGCCGGGCTTGTTGATCCAGCTGGACGAGGGGGTGGCTTTGGTGGACGGGCTGCCCTTGGCCAATGAGGCTTTGGGCAGTGTCAAACAGCGCCAAGAACTGGCACCCACTCCAAAATCTGATTTGCAAGCCCCCTCTTGGTGGCTTACTGGCTTGAATGCTTTTGGTGAGCAACTCAAGGGTTTGATCAGGGTCAGCCGCATCGATTCCCCTGACGCTGCCTTGCTGTCACCCGAGCAAGGATTTTTCTTGCGAGAAAACCTCAAACTCAAATTGCTCAACGCCCGCATGGGTTTGTTGGCCCGTCAAAAAGATTCGGCCCGTGCGGACTTGGGGTCAGCGGCCATCTTGGTGCGCCGATATGCCGATGTCAATTCGCGCAAAACCACGCAGTTGCTGCAACTCTTGGAGCAAGCGAGTGTGCAAATGCGTGCGGGTGACATGCCGGGTCTGGAGGGGTCATTGACCGCCTTGGCCACGGCTGCAGCGGGAAGGTAATTCGGGATGCGTGCTGCTTTATGGCTCATCAGTTTGTTTGCCCTTGCGGCGGCGGGTGCTTGGTTGGCCGGTCACAACCAGGGCACCGTCACCCTTTTCCTTTCGCCTTTGCGGGTTGATGTTTCACTCAATTTAGCCGTTTTGGCCTTTTTGTTGGTGGTCCTCTTGGTGGTCTTGGCCCAAAAGGCACTGGCTGCTTTGTTGTCACTGCCCAAGCAGGCGCAGCGTTGGCGTGTGCAACAAAAAGAAAGAGCGGCGCACGCCGATCTGTTGGATGCCATGGGGCACTTCATGGCTGGGCGTTTTTTGCGTGCTCGCAAAGCGGCAGAGTCAGTGCTTGACAAAGAGGAACACCTGCGCGAGGCCGGTGTCGAGTTGGACCATGCGGTTTCTTTGCGCTCTGTAGCCCACATCATGGCCGCTGAGGCCAGTCATGCGTTGCAAGACAGGGACCGCCGTCAACATCATTTGGCTCAAGCGGTCTTGCACGCCCAGCAAGGGCAAAGTGCCCAACGGCAAACCTTGACGGAAGGTGTTCAATTGCGGGCAGCACGTTGGTTGCTCGACGACCGGGATGCCCAAGGCAGCTTGGACCGTTTGAAGGAGTTGCCACCCGCTTCGGGTCGCCGCATGGTGGCCATGCGTTTGCAACTCAAGGCGGCCCGCTTGGCGGGTCAACCTGCGCAGGCGCTGGAGACGGCGGTTTTGCTGGCCAAGCACCGGGCGTTTTCTCCCTCGGTGGCTCAGAGTCTGGTGTCTCGGCTGATCCTGGAATGGGTGGCCAGCACGCACGATGCAGAGGGCATGCAGCGTGTTTGGAAAAAACTCACACCGGCTCAGAAGTTGATGCCCGAAGTGGCTGCTGAAGCCGCTTTGCGTTGGTTGCAATTGGGCGGTGAACCCTTTCAGGCCCGGCAATGGCTGCAAGCAGTGATCATGCCCTTGTTGGACACCCCAACGGCATGGCGAGATGCCGTGGACATGCGTTTCGTTCAAGCCTTAGAGGCCAGTCTGGCCGATACTCAGTCGCAAGATGCCCTCGATTGGTTGTCGCGCATTGAACGTGCACAACAGGCCTTGCCCCGCGATCCTTATTTGCAGTTTTTAGCCGGGATGCTTTGCTGGCGGCACAAGCTCTGGGGCAAAGCCCAAGGCCTGTTGTCACAATCGATCAAGTCCTTGGTTGAGCCAACCCTCAGACGCCAAGCTTGGTGTGCCCTGGCCGAATTGGCCGAGCAAAGACAAGATACAGAGGCGGCCAAAAACGCTTGGAAGCAAGCTGCTCAAACGATTTGAAAATCCCAGTTGAAGCCTCATGAAAAAACCGGACCTTGGGTCCGGTTTTTTGTAGAGCCCCATGGGTCAGGGTTCAGGCAGCCAAAGTACCTTTGTCAAAAGGGAACTTTCAGTTGGTTCAGGTCTTTGCGAGTTTCGACCAACACCAGTGGGCCCTCATTCACCACCACCGCAGCAGGGCGTTCGCGCGGAATACGCACAACGGGAGGCTCCGCTGCAATGGCGGCTTGAACAGCTGCAATTTTTTCGGCATCCGAGTTGACCCAAATGAGTCCCGAGTCATGTGCAACTTGTTGTAAACGATCCACGGGCAGTTCGTACAAAACGGCCGAAGGTAATTCCTGAACAACGGGCGCAACTTCTGTGTGGGTCGCCTGCTTGACGGTTTCTGCGGGCGTTGTGGTCTGTTCGATCGTCACGGGCTTGGTGGTCACCGGTGCAGATGCCACAGGTGCAGATACCACAGGCTCAGGGCTGGCATGGGCTGCGGCAGTCGGGGTGTGATCAGCTGCAGTGTTGGCAAGGGGTTCTGAGTTTGCGCTGGCCGCTGCTGCGTTGACCATCGCAGGGCTGGAGTCGCTTGCTGCAGCGGCGGTTTCCGTGACGGTGGGCACTGCAGCTTGCTGAGCCCGCTCGAAATACGAGCGGGGCGCAGGACGCTCTTCTGACAAGGTTTCCGTTGCAGGTGCAGCCAAAGCATGGCCGGTGGGAGCCGTGTCTTGCTCCGCAGGGTTTTCTTGACGCGGCTCCGCATTGCGTTCACGGCGATCGCGACCATAACGATCCCTGGAGCGACGTTCGCGGCGTTCAGACGTGTTGTCTGACGCGTGGCCTTCTGTAACCGGGTTGTCAGAGGTTTCGGCCACGTTGCCTGTGGGTTCTGTGACCGTGGGCTCCATGGGCGCTTTGTCGTCTTGTCGACGTTCGCCGCGTTCAGCCCGATCCCGACGACCTTCGCCTCTTTCGCCCCGTTCGCGGCGACCTTGGCCTTCGCTGCGTTCAGCGCGAGGTGCGCGGTCTGTGCGTGCTTCGGTGTTTTCAGCGTTCAGTTCAGCCGTTGTCTCCACGCGTACTTCGTTTCGGGGTTCACCGCGAGCTTCGCCACGGCGGTTGTCGCGCTGTGGGCGGTCGCCGTTGGGACGCTCAGAACGCTCCATGCGTTCGCCGCTGGGGCGCTCAGACCGCTCCATGCGTTCGCCACGCTCAGGTCGCTCGCTGCGGGCTGGGCGTGTTTCGTTGTCGCGTCCTTCAATGCGTCCTTCTGAACGGCGTCCGTTTTCGCGTGAACCTTCGCGTGGAGCGCGGCTTTCGCTTGTGGCGGCCTCACCGCGTTCACCACGGCGGCCACCACGGCGTCCCTCTCGGCGCTCGTTGTCCCGACGTTCGTTGTCACGGCGTGATTCAGGTGTGTTGATTTCTTTTTTGACGGGTTCAACAGGCGCTTGGGGTGTGGCACTTGAACCAAAAAGATTTTTCAACCAAGCGAAGAAACCACCACCTGTGGAAGGCGCTGTGGGGGCAGCGGCTGCAACCGCCGGGGCTTGGACAGCTTTGGGGGCCGGTTTGGCGATTTCGGGTTTGGCCTGAGCCACAGGCGCTGGTGCATCGGGCAGCACGCCTTTGATGACCGGGGTTTGCTTGTTGGTGGGCTCTTGCGAGCGGCGCGTCACGGTGGTCGCGTCTTCGATTTCTTCGGCCATTTTGTAGCTGGCTTCGATGCGGTCCAGGCGTGGGTCGTCGTGCTTCAAGCGCTCGAGCTTGTAGTGCGGCGTTTCCAGCGACTTGTTGGGCACCAGCAGCACGTTGATGCGTTGCTGCAGTTCGATCTTGGCAATCTCGGAGCGCTTTTCATTGAGCAGGAAAGACGCGACTTCTACGGGCACTTGGGCGTGCACGGCAGCGCTGTTGTCCTTCATGGACTCTTCTTGAATGATCCGCAAAATTTGCAGCGCCGAACTTTCGGTATCACGGATGTGGCCCGCACCGCCGCAACGTGGGCAGGGGATGGAGGCACCTTCGGACAGGGCGGGTTTCAAACGCTGGCGGCTCATTTCCATGAGGCCGAACTTGCTGATGGAGCCGAACTGAACGCGTGCCCTGTCTTGGCGCAGCGCATCGCGCAAGCGGTTTTCCACTTCCCGGCGGTTCTTGCTTTCATCCATGTCAATGAAGTCGATCACGATCAGACCACCCAGGTCGCGCAGGCGCATCTGGCGGGCCACTTCGTCGGCGGCTTCCAGGTTGGTGCGGGTCGCGGTTTCCTCGATGTCGCCGCCTTTGATGGCGCGGGCCGAGTTGACGTCCACCGACACCAAAGCTTCGGTGTGGTCGATGACGATGGCGCCGCCAGAGGGCAGTTGCACGGTTCGGGCGTAGGCCGACTCGATCTGGTGCTCGATCTGGAAACGGCTAAAGAGGGGCGCGTCGTCGCGGTAGCGCTTCACGCGCGGTGCGAATTCGGGCATGACGTGGCTCATGAATTGCTGAGCCTGGTCATAGATGTCATCGGTGTCGATCAGGATGTCGCCGATGTCGTTGTTGAAATAGTCACGAATGGCGCGGATGACCAGCGACGATTCTTGGTAAATCAGGAAAGCGCCTTTGCCCTGGGTGGCGCCATCGATGGCGGTCCAAAGTTTGAGCAGGTAGTTCAGGTCCCATTGCAGCTCTGGCGCTGTGCGGCCGATGCCTGCGGTGCGGGCGATGATGGACATGCCCTTGGGGTATTCCAGTTGGTCCATGGCCTCTTTGAGCTCGGCCCGGTCGTCACCCTCGATGCGGCGGCTGACGCCACCACCACGGGGGTTGTTGGGCATTAGCACGACATACCGGCCTGCCAGACTGACGAAGGTGGTCAGCGCCGCGCCTTTGTTGCCACGCTCTTCTTTTTCGACCTGCACCAAGAGGGATTGACCTTCCCTGATGACGTCCTGGATGCGGGCTTGGCTGACGGACACGCCTTCAGCAAAGTATTGGCGCGAGATTTCCTTGAAGGGCAAAAAGCCGTGGCGGTCTTCGCCGTAGTCCACAAAGCAGGCTTCGAGCGAGGGCTCGACGCGCGTCACAATGGCTTTGTAGATGTTGCCCTTGCGTTGTTCGCGGCCTTCGATTTCGATTTCGTAGTCGAGGAGTTTTTGTCCGTCGACGATGGCCAGGCGGCGCTCTTCAGCTTGCGTGGCGTTGATCAGCATCCGTTTCATGATGCGTTCCTTTATTGACAGCGGCGGCCCCAGCGCAGAAGTGTCTGCGATTTGAAGCCTGATTACACAACCGGCTTTGGGTTCAGAAAACCGCAAAGCCCACGTTGCCGGAGCTGACGCTAGAAACGAAGGGAATTGCCTTGGAGGATCGTCCGCTCAGCTGTGGGTAAGTACAGCAAGGGGGATCGTGGCGCGTGGATGGGGCGAGGCTAGGGGCATGCAAATATTCGTCCACTGCCGGAGGCTTCCTCCGGTGTCCAAGACAAATTGTCGGGCACAAGGCGTGACGGGTGTGCTTGGCTTCGTGAGCCATTTCATCCACATCAACAAATTTCCGAACAACACAGCCATCTCGCTTTGATCCGTTCAGCAGCCAAAAGGGCTGCTGAACTTGGGGTATTCCGTATCTGGGTTTCTGGGCGTCGGCCCAACCTCCGGGTCGTTTGGCCACTGTTGGCACTCGCCTTCAGTCTGCAAAACGTGCCGAGGGTGGCATCGACCATCTGGATTGGCTTGGTGGTGGTGAACTAAACTCCTGATTTGCAGGAATTCATTTCCATCTGAATCAACCACTTACAGCCAGTTGCCAGTGAAACACATTATAGAGGCCCAAACCCCAGCTGCAGCACCTGCCGTCAAATGGTTGTTGGTGGATGAGGAGTCCGTTGGACAGCGTTTGGACAACTTTTTGATGCGTCATCTCAAGGGGGTCCCTAAAACCCACATTTATCGCATCATTCGCAGCGGTGAAGTGCGCATCAACAAAGGTCGCGCGTCGGCGGACAGTCGTGTCGAAGCGGGGGACCAAGTGCGTTTACCCCCCGTGCGGGTGTCTGAAAAGGTGATTGAAAAGGCCCTGCATCCCGCGCCTGGCCGAGAGTTTCCTGTGCTGCTCGAAGATGACTTTTTATTGGCCATTGACAAACCTTCCGGGGTGGCCGTGCATGGCGGCTCGGGTGTGAGCTTTGGTGTGATCGAACAATTGCGCCAAGCCCGCCCACAAGCCAAGCTGCTCGAGTTGGTGCATCGCTTAGACCGCGACACCAGCGGCATTTTGCTGGTGGCCAAAAAGCGCAGTGCCCTCAAGCATTTGCAAGACCAGTTTCGAGAGCGAGAAACGGGCAAGACTTATTTGGCCTTGGTCAAGGGCGAGTGGCCAGCCAAACTGAAAGTCATTGATCAGCCCCTGCTCAAGTTTTTGTTGCCTGGCAAAGAGGGTCAAGATGGCGAACGCCGGGTGCGTGTGACCACGCCTGACGATCCGGATGGCATGCGCTCCATCACCTTGGTCAAGGTGGCCCAGCGCTGGGCTGGCGCTACTTTGCTGGAGGTGACCATCAAAACCGGGCGAACTCACCAAATCAGGGTTCATTTGTCTGCCCAAGGTCATCCCATCGCAGGGGATGACAAATATGGTGATTTTGAATGGAATCGTCAGCTTCAAAAATTGGAAAGCAAGGGACTCAAGCGCATGTTTTTACATGCTTGGCGTTTGCAGTTCAACCATCCTGGGACTGCTGAACGGGTGGCCTTGCAGGCCGATTTACCTCCTGAATTGAAAGCATATTTAGACCATGTCACTTGATTTGAATCAGTTTCGACCTCGGCAATTTGATCTGATTGCCTTTGATTGGGACGGCACTTTGTTCGATTCCACCGCGATCATCACCCGTTGTATTCAGCGGGCGGTCGTGGATGTGGGCGGGCGCGAGCCGACGCGAGAGGCGGCTTCCTACGTGATTGGGATGGCCTTGATGCCCGCTTTGGCCCACGCTGCTCCAGATGTGCCTCAGGAAAAATACCCTGCCTTGGGTCTGCGATATCGCCACCATTACATTCAACACCAAAACGACATCAGCCTTTTTGAAGGTGTGCTGGACATGCTGGACGATTTGAAGAGTCGCCACCATTGGTTGACCGTGGCAACGGGCAAAAGCCGTCAGGGACTGAATGAAGCTTTGCAAGCCGTGGAGTTGCGGGAACGTTTTGACGGATCACGTACGGCGGATGAAACGGCAGGCAAGCCGCATCCCTTGATGCTGCTTGAGTTGATGCGTGAATTTGGCGTTGAACCCGAGCGCACTTTGATGATTGGAGATACCACCCACGATTTGCAAATGGCTTTGAATGCGGGCTGTGCCAGTGTGGGCGTGAGTTATGGCGCTCATGAACCGGATGCATTTCATGAGTTGAAGCCCCGATATGTGGCCCACAGCGTGCTTGATTTGCACCAATGGTTGTTACAACACGCATGAACAGGAGTTTTCATGGAACCGATGATCCCCTTATGCAACAGTGCGGATTTGACCAACAGCGGTCGCGCTGTGCCATTTGACATTGTTTATGCTGGCCAGACGTGTCGCGCTTTTGCCATTCGATACAAGGGGCAAGTGCATGCTTATCTCAACCGCTGCACCCATGTGGCCATGGAAATGGATTACCAGCCAGACCGTTTTTTCGATGAATCCGGTCGCTGGTTGATGTGTGCCACGCATGGAGCGACTTACCACGCCGACACAGGGGCTTGCTCGGGCGGCCCATGCCGTGGTGGTTTGGTGAAAATTGAACTCTCAGAACGTGATGGCGTGGTTCACTGGCATACTGCCTACAACTTGAAACCCCTTGAATTTTGAACATGCAAGAACCACAGGACCTGACGTCCTCCACCACGCCTCACGATCCTTTGAAAATGCCAACCCCAAGCTCTGCCGACGGGTGGGAGCGACAGACCTTGGAGCGCTTGGCTTTTGCGCAATTGAATGAACAACGCGCCGCACGTCGTTGGCGCGTTGGCTTGCGCCTTGCTTGGCTCATCTTGTTTGTTTTTGTTTTCTGGCAAGCTTTCAGCTACAAATCTCCCACAAATCATCCTGCGCTTGCCCATACTGCCTTGGTGACTATTGTGGGGGAAATTGGTGCAGGGACTGAAGCCAGTGCTGAAAACATCATGTCAGCCATGCGATTGGCCCTGGAAGATTCCGGTTCGCAAGCCTTGGTTTTGTTGATCAACTCTCCGGGGGGAAGCCCGGTGCAAGCGGGACTTATCAACGATGAAATTGTTCGTCTGAGAGCCCTTCATAACAAACCGATTTATGCGGTGGTAGAAGAGTCGTGCGCGTCGGCGGCTTACTACATTGCGGCAGCTGCTGACAAAATTTATGTGGACAAGGCCAGCATTGTGGGCAGCATCGGGGTTTTGATGGATGGTTTTGGTTTTACCGAACTGATGAACAAGCTGGGTGTGGAGCGACGATTGATGACAGCTGGTGCCAACAAGGGCTTTTTGGATCCTTTCAGCCCGCAAACCGAACCTCAACGCAAACATGCTCAAGCCATGTTAGATCAAATTCACAACCAGTTCATTGATGCGGTCAAGAAAGGGCGGGGAGATCGACTCAAAGAAACGCCTGACATGTTCAGTGGCTTGTTCTGGAGCGGTCAGCAAGCGGTTGACATGGGACTGGCTGACAGTTTGGGCAGTGTGGATGGGGTGGCCCGTGAAGTGGTACAGGCCCCCGATGTGATCGATTACACCCAGCGCGAAAACGTGGCTGAGCGCTTGGTCAAGCGTTTTGGCGCAGCCGTGGGCGAGGGCTCTGTTCGAGCCTTGCGTGCGAGTACAGGATTGCGTTGACCATCAAGGTCCGATGCCGTACACCGCAGGCGTGTGACCATCCGGACCTTTGATTCCCTTTTTCCATTGGCCCACGCTGTGGCTTTGGATGCTGGCCGTGGCCAAGGTCAGGCCGCTGGCAATGGCTAATCGGGTTGACCCTTGAAGGCCTTGTACCAAGGTCGACAGCATGGCCGCATTGCGGTACGGGGTCTCGATCCAAAGTTGTGTTTGACCGGTTCTTTGCGCTAGATTTTCAAGTTGCTTGACCCGTGCTGTTCTTTCAGCGGCATCTTGCGGTAAGTACCCCACAAAAGCAAAATTTTGACCGTTCAGGCCACTGGCGGCCAAGGCCAACAGCAAAGACACGGGACCCACCAAGGGCACCACCTTCAAATTTAGATCGTGAGCGGCACGCACCACCGAGCTGCCGGGATCGGCCACGGCCGGCATGCCTGCTTCGCTGAGCAGACCCACGTGATGTCCATCTAATGCAGCCGATAAAAGCGGTTTGCCATCAAAACCAGATTGATGATCGCCTTTTTTGTGCACATGGCGCGGCAGTTCGGTGATGGTCTGCTCAGACAACGGAACGGCCAAAGGGTGAATTTCATTCACGCGCTTTAAAAATGCGCGGGTCGATTTGGCGTTTTCACAGACCCAGTGCCTGATTTCCGATGCGGTTTTCAAAGTCGCTTGCGGCAATACATCGGTGATGGGCGATGACTCAGCGCAGCCAAAGTCCAAAGGAGTGGGTACCAAAAACAAATGCCCTGGATCGTTTTTCATGAGAGATGAGGACATGTTCACAACAATTTGATGCCAGCTTGGCGCAGCAGGCGTGCTGTGCGGATCAAGGGAAGACCGACCAGTGCAGTGGGGTCATCATTGTCAATGGATTCAAGCAAAACAATGCCGAGTCCTTCGCTTTTGGCACTGCCGGCGCAGTCGTAAGGTTTTTCTGCTTGAAGATAAGCCTCGATTTCTGCATCGCTCAGGTCGCGAAACACCACCCGCACTTCGGCCAATTCGACTTGTTCGAAAGCGGTTGCCTGGCAAATCACGGCCAGTGCGGTTTGAAAAATCACCGTTTGGCCACGCATTTGACGCAGTTGTTGCACCGCTCGCCCATGGTCTCCTGGTTTGCCCAGAGCTTGTCCAGACAGATCGGCCACCTGATCAGAGCCAATGACCACCGCTTGGGGATTCAAGGCTGCCACGGCGCGGGCTTTGGCCAAGGCCAAGCGCAATGCCAAGGCTTTAGGCTGCTCGCCAGGCAGGGGGGTTTCGTCAACCAAAGGGGCAACCACCTGAAAGGGAATGCGCAGGCGTTCAAGCAACTCGCGTCTGTAGCGTGAAGTCGATCCCAACACCAGGTTCGGGCCGCTGGTGTGCGGGTTGTGATTTGAGGTCTTGGTCGATGTCAAAGCGCAAATCCAAATGAAATTCAAAGAGGTGATTCTCTTACACTGGCGTCATGGATAAAAAATTAGACCCTCAACATTTGGATTTGTTGTCGTTTGCCCGTGAGGGTGCTGCATTGTCGGGCGAGGGGGCTTTGACTGCCTGGCCACGTTTGTTCGAAGAGCAATTTGGAGTCGACGTGCTTGCGGGCCCTGTGCTGTGGCATTTGCAAGGTCGAAGCGTATCCAAGCTGGGTCATGGCGATGAAATTTGGCTCGATTTGAACGCTGAAGTGAGTTTGCCCATGCAGTGTCAGCGCTGTTTGTCACCTGTTTTGACAAAGGTGCTGGCCCAGCAGTCCTTTCGTTTTGTGGCGGATGAGGCCACGGCTGCTGCCTTGGACGACGAAGCTGAAGAGGATATTTTGGTGATCAGCCGCGATTTCGATGCATTGGCCTTGGTCGAGGACGAGTTGATTTTGTCTTTGCCTCTTGTTCCTTTGCATGACACATGCCCAGAGGTGTTGCCCACCACAGCCGTTGACCCGGAATTTGAAATGGCCGCCGAACGCCCCAATCCATTTGGTGTCTTGGCTGGGCTCAAAAAAGGCTCGACCAGCTGACCATTCTGCGCAATGTCTCCATTTGGTTTTGGCTTGGGCTATAATTAACGGCTTCGCCCGGTACGCCGGGAGACATTCCCATCAACCAGAAGCTGCGTTTGACTGCGCGGCCTCCAAGCTTCCAAGGAGCCATCATGGCTGTTCAGCAAAACAAAAAATCACCCTCCAAGCGTGGTATGCACCGTTCACACAATGCCTTGAATGTGCCAGGCATTGCCGTGGAACCTACAACGGGTGAAACCCACTTGCGTCACCACATCAGCCCCAATGGCTTTTACCGTGGTCGTCAAGTGCTGAAAAACAAATCCGAAGCCTGATCGGCGTCAGCCCTTCAGCCTAATGAGGCCCGGCGCTACTTCACAGTAGCCTCGGGCTTTTGTATTTCTGGCTCTGATTTGTACATTCAGGTTTTGTGCCCAAGGATTTCATGACTTCGCCCACTACGATCACGTTGGCTGTCGATTGCATGGGCGGTGACCACGGTCCCCGCGTCACGCTGGCGGCCTGCCGCCGCTTCTTGTCGACCCATCCCGATGCACGCCTTTTGTTGGTGGGCCGTTCAGAGGCTTTGGCCGGATTTGTCGATCCTCGCGCCGAAGTGGTGGCTGCCTCCGAAGTGGTCGAGATGGACGATCCGCTTGAAGTGGCGCTGCGCAAGAAAAAAGACTCTTCGATGCGCGTGGCCATCGAGCAGGTGCGGGACGGCAAAGCTGGGGCAGCGGTGTCTGCGGGCAACACAGGTGCCCTCATGGCCATAGCCCGTTACGTGCTCAAAACCATGGACGGCATTGACCGCCCGGCCATAGCAGGGCAGATGCCCAACTTCAAGGGTGGCGGCACCACCATGTTGGACCTCGGTGCGAATGTGGACTGCACACCCGAACATTTGCTGCAATTTGCGGTCATGGGATCGGCCTTGGTGTCGGTCTTGCAAAACAAAGAAAACCCCACAGTGGGTTTGCTCAACATTGGCGAAGAAGCCATTAAAGGCAATGAGATCATCAAAAAAACAGGTGAATTGCTCCGATCAGCGGGCAGTTCGGGTGATCTGAATTTTCATGGCAACGTCGAAGGCAATGACATTTTCAAGGGCACCGTGGACATTGTGGTGTGCGATGGCTTTGTGGGTAACGTGGCTTTGAAGGCCAGCGAAGGTCTGGCGACCATGATTGGCGGCTTTTTGAAAACCGAGTTTTCGCGCAATATTTTCACGAAAACAGCGGCAATTCTGGCTTATCCGGTCTTATCTGCTTTTAAAAATCGGGTAGATCACCGCCGCTACAACGGTGCAGCATTGTTGGGCTTGCGTGGTTTGGTGTTCAAGAGCCATGGTTCGGCCGATGAGGTGGCATTTGAGACGGCACTGAACCGGGCTTATGATGCAGCCCGAAACCAATTGCTGGACCGCGTTCGTGAACGCATCGCGCATGCTGCCCCCTTGTTGATGGGAGCGCAAGCCGATCGGTCAGAACCCGCGGTCACCACACCATGAGAATTTATTCCCGCATTCTGGGCACCGGCAGTTACTTGCCAGAAAAACGCCTGACCAACGCCGACCTTGCCGCCGAACTGTCGCAGCAAGGGGTTGAAACCTCTGATGACTGGATCATTGAGCGCACCGGCATTCGGGCCCGTCATTTTGCGGCCGACACCCAAGGCAGCAGCGACTTGGCAACCGAAGCCGCACGCCAGGCGCTGACGGCGGCCGGCATTTCTGCCGAAGAGCTCGACCTGATTATTGTGGCGACCTCGACGCCCGACATGGTGTTTCCGTCGGTGGCGACCATGGTGCAGCACAAGCTGGGCACCGCAGGCTGCCCGGCGTTTGACGTGCAGGCCGTGTGCAGTGGCTTCATTTATGCGCTGACGATCGCCGATTCGATGATCCAGTCCGGTTCGGCCAAGCGTGCTTTGGTGATTGGCTCGGAAGTGTTCAGCCGCATCCTCGATTTCAAAGACCGCACAACCTGTGTGTTGTTTGGCGATGGTGCTGGCGCGGTCATCCTCGAAGCCTCTGAGCAGCCAGGCATTTTGGCCACTGACTTGCATGCCGATGGCAAATACAAAGACATTTTGTGTGTGCCTGGCCATGTCAACAGGGGTGGCATTCTGGGCGATCCTGTGCTCAAGATGGACGGCCAGGCCGTCTTCAAGCTGGCCGTCGGTGTGCTGGAAGAAACCGCCCGTGCAAGTCTGGCCAAGGCCAATATGACCGATGCCGACATCGACTGGCTGATCCCGCACCAAGCCAACATCCGCATCATGCAGAGCACGGCCAGGAAGTTGAGGATGTCTCCTGACAAAGTGGTAGTGACTGTCGATCAGCACGGCAACACTTCGGCTGCCTCGATCCCGCTGGCGCTGGACACCGCCGTGCGAGACGGGCGCATCCAGCGCGGCCAGACCCTCATGCTCGAAGGCGTGGGCGGCGGCTTCACCTGGGGCTCGGTGCTCCTGCGCTACTGAGGGGCAGTTGACAGACACAACCCGTGGTCAGTGATGCGCGGCACGCTCAAGCTCATTTTTTACCGTTACAAAATTTGCACATGACGACATTTGCTTTTGTTTTTCCCGGCCAAGGCTCCCAATCAGTGGGCATGCTGGACGCTTGGGGTGACCACCCCGTGGTGCTCGAAACCCTGAAAGAAGCCTCCGACGCCATGGGCGAAGATATGGCCCAACTGATCCACGAAGGTCCCAAAGAAGCGCTCGCCATGACCACCAACACCCAGCCGGTGATGCTGGTGTCTGCTGTGGCCGCTTACCGCGCTTGGCTGGCCGAAGGTGGAGCCAAGCCGTCCGTGGTGGCGGGGCATTCGCTGGGCGAATACAGCGCCTTGGTGGCTTCGGGTGTGCTGACACTGGCGCAAGCTGCACCCCTGGTGCGCTTGCGTGCCGCTGCCATGCAAGAAGCCGTGCCCGTGGGCGTAGGTGCCATGGCCGCCATTTTGGGTTTGGCCTCAGACAAAGTCATTGCCGGGTGCCAAGAAGCCCAAGCCACATTTCCTGCGGGCAGCGCTGAAGTGGTGGAAGCCGTGAACTTCAACGACGCCGCGCAAACCGTGATTGCGGGCAGCAAAGCGGCGGTGGACAAAGCCTGCGAAGTGCTTAAAGGCATGGGGGCCAAACGTGCGCTGTTGTTGCCCGTATCGGCTCCCTTTCATTCGAGCCTGATGAAGCCTGCCGCCGAAAAGCTGCGCGAGAAGCTCGCCACACTGACCCTGGGCACTCCGCAGATCCCGGTGCTCAACAACATCGATGTGGCCATCGAAACCGATGCCGACCGCATCCGCGATGCGCTGTACCGTCAGGCCTTTGGCCCGGTGCGTTGGGTTGAGTGTGTGCAGGCCATCAAGGCCCGAGGTGTGACCACTGTGGTCGAGTGCGGCCCTGGCAAGGTGCTGGCGGGCATGACCAAGCGCATTGACGCTGAATTGAACGGCGTGGCCCTGTACGACCCCGCCACCTTGGCTGAAGTGAAAGGACTCCTCTCGTGAGCGAAACACACAAACAAGTTGCCCTGGTCACAGGGGCATCCCGTGGCATTGGCGCATCGATTGCCCTGCATTTGGCCCAACAAGGTTTTGTGGTCATTGGCACTGCCACCAGCGATGACGGCGCCGCCAAAATCAGCCAGGCTTTGTCGGCCTTCCCCGGCAGCCGAGGTGCCAATCTGAACGTGAACGACGCCGAGGCTGGCGCGGCCTTGATCGACGCCATCGTCAAAGAACACGGTGGCTTGCAGGTGCTGGTCAACAACGCGGGCATCACCCGCGACACCTTGGCCATGCGCATGAAGGACGACGACTGGGACGCGGTGATCGACACCAACCTCAAGGCGGTGTTCCGCATGAGCCGCGCCGTGATCCGCCCCATGATGAAGCAGCGTTATGGCCGCATCATCAGCATCACCAGCGTGGTGGGTGCATCGGGCAATCCTGGCCAAGCCAACTACGCCGCCGCCAAGGCCGGTGTGGCGGGCATGACCCGTGCGCTGGCCCGCGAACTGGGCAGCCGTGGCATCACGGTCAACTGCGTGGCCCCCGGTTTCATCGAGACCGACATGACCGCCAGCCTGCCTGAAGAGCAACAAAAAGCCTTGTTGGGCCAGATTCCCCTGGGCCATTTGGGCAAACCCGATGACATCGCACACGCAGTGGCCTACCTGGCTGGAAGCCATGCGGGCTATGTCACCGGACAAGAATTGCATGTCAATGGTGGCATGTTCATGGCCTGATTTTCGGAAACCCCTTCCGGACAGGTAAAATCTTCATTTTTCACAACCCTCAGAGGGACCCCATGAGCGATATCGAAGCACGTGTCAAAAAAATCATTGCTGAACAACTCGGCGTTGAAGAGTCACAAGTCACCAATGAAAAAGCCTTCGTGGCCGATTTGGGTGCCGACTCCCTGGACACGGTGGAACTGGTGATGGCACTCGAAGACGAGTTCGGCATCGAAATTCCTGACGAAGACGCAGAAAAAATCACCACGGTGCAAGCTGCGATCGACTACGCCCAAAGCAAGAAGGCCTGACAGGCAATGACCCGGCGCCGCGTTGTTGTCACGGGTTTGGGATGCATCAGCCCCGTGGGCAACACGGTCGCTGATGCATGGTCCAACCTGATTGCCGGCCAGTCCGGCATTGGTCTGATCACTCGTTTTGATGCTTCAGCTGTAGCCTGCCGGTTTGCGGGTGAGGTCAAAAACTTTGATCTTGAGTCTTACATGTCCTCCAAAGAAGCGAGGACCATGGACCGATTCATCCACTTTGGTATTGCAGCTGCTGCTCAGGCCATTGAGGATTCTGGCTTGCCTACAGGGGCTGCGCTGGATGAAGAGGATGCTTGTCGTATCGGTGTGGTGATTGGTTCTGGTATTGGTGGTTTGCCACTGATTGAAGAAACACATACCGAGTACACAGCGCGGGGTGCACGCCGCATTTCCCCATTTTTTGTCCCTGCTTCGATCATCAACATGATCTCTGGACATGTTTCAATGCGAAGCGGTTTCAAAGGCCCCAACCTGGCGGTTGTCACCGCTTGTACGACGGGTTTGCATTCCATTGGTGAAGCCGGCCGTTTGATCGAATACGGTGACGCCGACGTGATGGTGGCAGGTGGAGCGGAAGCCTGTGTGTCTCCTTTGGGCGTGGGTGGTTTTGCCGCCATGCGTGCTTTGTCTACACGCAATGACGACCCTGCGGCTGCTTCACGCCCGTGGGACAAAGACCGTGATGGTTTTGTGCTCGGTGAAGGTGCAGGCGTGATGGTGCTCGAAGAGTACGAACACGCCAAGGCCCGAGGTGCCAAAATTTATGCCGAGCTGGGCGGTTACGGCATGAGTGCCGATGCCGGTCACATGACTGCACCGAGCATGGATGGACCACGTCGGGCCATGATCAATGCGATGCGCAATGCCGGTGTGAACGCCGACCAAATTGATTACTTGAACGCGCACGGCACGTCCACGCCGCTGGGTGACATCAACGAAACCAATGCCATCAAGGCCGCCTTGGGCGACCATGCCTACAAAACCGTGGTCAGCTCAACCAAGTCCATGACCGGTCACCTTTTGGGTGGAGCAGGAGGCATTGAGAGTGTGTTCACGGTTTTGGCACTGCATCACCAGAAAGTGCCGCCGACCATCAACTTGACCAATCCCGATCCTGAGTGTGATTTGGACTACTGCGCCAACACAGCGCGTGATGTGAAAATCGACGTGGCTCTCAAAAACAATTTTGGTTTTGGTGGTACCAACGGATCCTTGGTGTTCAAGCGCATCTGACTTGAAAGCCGCTGATGCGCCATCATGCCCCACCTGTGGTTTACCCGGTGGGGCATTTTGTTTGGGGTCGTGTTGTCTTTGTGACGACAGCTTTGTTGTCCGCCTTGGGTTTGTTGGTTTGGCAAATACAAGGCGCTTACAGCGTTGTTTGTAATGCTGCTTGGCTCGGATGGCTGGTCTGTTTGATCGGAACTGCAGTGTGGGGGCCTCGGCAAACCCTGAGCCATGGGGAATTGTTTTGGTCTGGTGAAGCTTGGTTTTGGCAGTACCGTGACCCACACTGTCAATTTCAAGCACATCAGGTGCTTTTGGAAAAAGGTTGGGATACAGGCACAGGACTTTTGCTCTGGGTCAAACCGATGGATACACCAGACCATGGTGGATCTTCTTTGCGTGCTGCCTGGCTCTGCGAAGCACAGTTGCCCTCGAAATGGCATGGATTTAGATGCGCTGTATATTCGCGCAGCAGAGAAGAAATTCATACACCCACGGCAGACGATGTCCGTGCCTGATGCGCCTTGAATTTGCCTTTTTCGACTTTATTTACCATCTGATTTCCACAACGGTTGACTGTACACAAGGAGTCTTGAGTGCTGAAAATGAATTGGACCAAAGGGGCAGCATCGGCCATTCTTGGCGGTGCCTTGTTGTTGGGTTTGGCCGGAGTTCCTACGGCGTCGGTTTGGGCTCAAAACCCAAGCGCGGGTGCCAGGGGTTTGCCTGACTTTACCGATCTGGTCGAATTGGTCGGGCCTTCGGTGGTGAACATTCGCACCTTGGAGAAGGCGCGTTCTTCTGCGCCCGGTGCAAGCGCACAGGACGAAGAGATGCAAGAGCTGTTTCGGCGGTTTTTTGGCGTCCCCATGCCCAATGCTCCTCGTCAAGGTCCGCGCCAAAACAGACCTGAGCAAGAGGCACAACCTCGCGGTGTAGGTTCGGGTTTTATATTGAGCTCTGATGGATTCATCATGACCAATGCCCATGTGGTCGAGGGTGCAGACGAAGTCATGGTCACCCTGACCGACAAACGCGAATTCAAGGCCCGCATCGTGGGTGCAGACAAGCGCACCGATGTCGCCGTGGTCAAAATTCAGGCCACAGGCCTGCCCGCAGTGAAGGTGGGTGATGTGGGTCGCTTGCGTGTGGGTGAGTGGGTCATGGCGATTGGCTCGCCCTTTGGATTGGAAAACACCGTGACGGCCGGCATTGTCAGTGCCAAGCAGCGCGACACGGGTGACTACTTGCCCTTTATTCAAACCGATGTGGCCATCAATCCCGGCAACTCCGGTGGTCCCTTGATCAATATGCGTGGTGAAGTGGTCGGTATCAACAGCCAGATTTATTCGCGCTCGGGTGGGTTCATGGGCATTTCATTTGCCATTCCCATGGATGAAGCCATGCGCGTCAGCGAGCAGTTACGCGCAAGTGGACGTGTCAGCCGGGGACGCATTGGTGTCCAAATCGGGCCCGTGACCAAAGAGGTGGCCGAGTCCATCGGCTTGGGCAAATTGCAGGGTGTTTTGGTGCGCGGTGTGGAGGAGGGCTCGCCAGCCGACAAGGCGGGCATCGAGGCGGGCGACATCATTACCAAATTTGATGGCAAAGCCATTGAAAAACCGGCTGATTTGCCACGCGCTGTGGGCAACACCAAGCCGGGCAGCCGGGTGGTGGTCACGGTGTTTCATCGCGGTGCCAGCAAAGATGTGAACGTCACGGTGGCCGAAGTCGAGCCGGAAAAAACAGCTGCCGCTGCCCCAGAGAAAAAAGCACCGGTTGCCACCATTCAACATCTTGGGCTCACCCTCAGTGATTTGAGCGATGTTCAGAAAAAAGAGGCCAGAATTCGTTCGGGTGTTCGTGTGGATGCTGCCGTTGAAGCGGCAGCTCGGGCCGGCATCCGTGAGGGCGATTTGATTTTGGCGGTTGCCAACACGGAAATTGGTTCGGTCAAGGTGTTTGAAGCCTTGATGTCTCGCATCGACAAGACCCGTCCTGTGAGCGTCTTGATTCGACGAGGAGATGCTGCGCAATATGTGCTGATTCGCCCGGCGCCCTGAGTTCCGCAACATTTTGAAGCTATGAACACGGTGGAGTCCATGCCACTTCATTGAGGTGGGTGGGTGCTAACAAATATCTTTTTTCATGCCAATTTTGGATAAAATCGATGGTCTTGATCTACGTTCGTGGCATATCAAGCAGGTTTGTAACCATGAAGTGATATTTGAGTGGGCCTTCCACCGATGATCCACAGACAGTCCACAAGTTATTCAATGGCGTTCTGATTGTTTTGTGGATAAGTTGTTCATCAATTTCGACTTGCATGGATGCAATGACCTGCCTAGCGAGTTGGGGGGGCTGTGAGAATGGGCCAATTTGCCTACAATGAAGCCCCAGCCATCGCAGTTGCCAATGATTGTTGGTTCAGGGCGCGTCGCCACCAGACGCGCCCTTTTTCTTTTACGGGTCCTTGATCCACAAACACTTGCAGAACTTGCTTGATGAATCACATCAGAAATTTTTCGATCATTGCGCACATTGACCATGGCAAATCCACGCTGGCCGATCGCTTGATTCAACGCTGCGGGGGCCTTGAGGCCCGTGAGATGGAGGCTCAAGTTCTCGACTCGATGGACATCGAGAAAGAGCGTGGCATCACCATCAAGGCCCAGACCGCTGCGCTGCACTACAAAGCCAAAGACGGGCAGATCTACAACCTGAACCTGATTGACACGCCCGGCCATGTGGACTTCTCCTACGAAGTGTCGCGTTCGCTGTCGGCCTGTGAAGGCGCGTTGCTGGTGGTCGATGCCAGCCAAGGTGTCGAAGCGCAAACCGTGGCCAACTGCTACACCGCCCTCGACTTGGGCGTGGAAGTGGTGCCAGTGCTCAATAAAATGGATTTGCCCAACGCTGATCCCGACAATGCCCGCAGCGAAGTGGAGGATGTGATTGGCATCGACGCGACCGATGCGATTCCATGCTCAGCCAAAACCGGTATGGGCATCGAAGAAATCCTCGAAGCCGTGGTGGCCCGCATCCCGCCGCCCAAAGGCAACCCCGATGCGCCATTGCGGGCCATGATCATTGACAGCTGGTTTGACAGTTACGTCGGCGTGGTCATGTTGGTGCGTGTGGTTGATGGCCAATTGCTCAAGGGCGAGCGCATCAAGATGATGGCCAGTAATGCGGTTTATGAAGCAGGCAGCTTGGGCGTGTTCACCCCCGCCAACGAGCCGCGCCAGTCGCTGCGAGCCGGCGAGGTGGGTTACATCATCGCGGGCATCAAGGAATTGCAGGCGGCCAAGGTGGGTGACACCGTGACCTTGGAAAAGAAGCTGCCCAATAACTTGGGCCCTGCCGCCGAGGCCCTGCCGGGTTTCAAGGAAATCCAGCCCCAAGTGTTTGCCGGTTTGTACCCGACGGAAGCCAACCAATACGACGGTCTGCGCGACGCGCTCGAAAAACTCAAACTCAACGATGCGTCTTTGCATTACGAGCCCGAAGTCTCGCAGGCGTTGGGTTTTGGTTTTCGCTGCGGCTTTTTGGGCTTGTTGCACATGGAAATCGTGCAAGAGCGTTTGGAGCGCGAATTTGATCAGGACCTGATCACCACCGCGCCCAGCGTGGTCTACCAAGTGGTCCAGCCCGGAGGGGAAGTCCTCATGGTCGAAAACCCGTCCAAGATGCCCGACCAAGGCAAGCTACAAGAGATCCGCGAGCCCATCGTCACGGTCCACCTGTACATGCCGCAGGATTATGTTGGCCCCGTCATGACGCTGGCCAACCAAAAGCGCGGCGTGCAAATGAACATGGCCTACCACGGTCGCCAGGTCATGTTGACCTATGAAATGCCGCTTGGCGAGATCGTGCTCGACTTCTTTGACAAGCTCAAATCGGTCAGCCGAGGTTATGCGTCCATGGATTACGAGTTCAAGGAGTTTCGCGCTTCCGATGTGGTCAAGGTCGACATTTTGCTCAACGGCGAAAAAGTCGATGCCCTGTCCATCATCGTGCACCGTTCGCAGTCCCAGTACCGGGGGCGTGCGGTGGTGGCCAAGATGCGCGAGATCATCAGCCGCCAGATGTTCGATGTCGCCATTCAGGCCGCCATTGGTGCCAACATCATTGCGCGTGAAAGCATCAAGGCCTTGCGCAAGAACGTGCTGGCCAAGTGCTACGGTGGCGATATTTCGCGCAAGCGCAAACTGCTTGAAAAGCAAAAGGCCGGTAAAAAGCGCATGAAACAAATTGGCTCGGTCGAGGTGCCCCAAGAGGCGTTCTTGGCCATTTTGCAGGTGGAAGATTGATGCAGTTCCTCACATCTTTGGTCTTGGCGGCTTTTGTCGGCTATGCCGGTTCTTGGTATTTCGGCTATTTAGAGGGCAATTTTGCATTGCTCTTGCTGCTGGCCACGGTGGTCACTGGCATTTATTGGCTGGCAGAGCGCTTCTTCTTTTTGCCCCAGCGACAAAAGGCGGTGGCCCAATTAGAGGCGCAGACGGCTCAGCGTCGGGCCGAATTGGCCAAAATGGGCATTGATAAGGTGGACACAGACATCCGCGAAAGCCGCGAAAAACTGCTGATGCAGCCTTGGTGGTTGGACTGGACAGCGGGATTGTTTCCGGTGATTGTGGTGGTGTTCATCCTGCGCTCGTTTTTGTTCGAGCCCTTCAAGATTCCTTCGGGCTCCATGATCCCGACCTTGCACATTGGTGACCTGATTTTGGTCAACAAGTTCCATTATGGTGTGCGTTTGCCTGTGGTCAATACCAAATTGACCGAGGGTTCGGCCGTACAGCGTGGGGATGTGATGGTGTTTCGCTACCCCCCAAAGCCCAGTGTGGATTACATCAAGCGTGTGGTGGGGGTGCCAGGTGACGAAGTGTCTTACTTGAACAAGCGTTTGACCGTGAATGGTCAGCCCATTGCGACCAAGGCATTGCCAGATTTCTTTGATGAATCCACCATGCGTTATTTCAAGCACTACAGCGAAAATGTGGGTGGCAAACCACACCAAATTTTGCAAGACGATGAGCGACCAGCTTTTATACCTGGCGCAGACCCATTTCCTGGTCGCGACCAATGTCACTACACCGTGGAAGGGGTGACCTGCAAGGTGCCTGCGGGTCACTACTTCATGATGGGTGACAACCGCGACAACTCTTTGGATTCGCGTTATTGGGGTTTTGTGCCGGATGCCAACATTGTGGGCAAAGCCTTTTTTGTCTGGATGAACTTTGGCAACCTCCAGCGCATTGGCGCTTTTGACTGAGGTGGGTGTGGTCGTTCAATCCCCCGTGCCTTCAGGCTTGTCCCAGCTTCAAATCCGTTTGGGTTATGCCTTTCGCCAATGGAGTTTGCTGCAACAGGCGCTGACCCACCGCAGTTTCAGTGCAGATCATTACGAGCGTCTGGAGTTTTTAGGTGACTCGGTGCTCAATTTGGCGGTCTCGCACATGCTTTACACCCAGTTGCAGCACATGCCAGAAGGTGATTTGTCTCGCGTGCGGGCCAACTTGGTCAAGCAAGACACACTGCACCAACTGGCCAAAACGCTGGATGTCGCCGAGGTCATGCGTTTGGGTGAAGGCGAGATGCGTTCCGGTGGTCAGGGCAGGCCCTCTATCCTGGCGGACATGGTCGAGGCCATCATTGGCGCGGTGTACCTCGATGGTGGTTACAAGGATGCACAAGCCTTGGTCGAGCGCCTGTTTGCCAAAGTGGACATCAAGCCTGACATGCAAGCCGTGGGCAAAGACCCCAAGACCGAATTGCAAGAATGGTTGCAAGGGCGCAAGCTCGCGCTGCCCAAATACACCGTGGTCGGCACCTCCGGTGCGGCGCACCGCCAGCAGTTCGAGGTCTCTTGCGAAGTGACCGAATTGCGCCAAACCCAACAAGGCTCGGGCGCATCGCGTCGCGCCGCCGAACAAGCAGCGGCCGCCGCCATGCTGCAAACCCTGAAATCCGAAAGCGCCGCATGAGCACCGACAAAAAAACACCTGAAACTGAACGCACGCCGCAAGAGCAAACCATGCGCCGCCCTGTGCAAATCGCGGGTGTGACCATCCAGCCACGCGACGCATCGGAAGACGCCGATTTACCCCCGGTGACGGCTACAGCAACCCCCGTGCCCGTTGAAGGCCAGCGCTGTGGCCTCGTGGCCATTGTGGGCAAGCCCAACGTGGGCAAGTCGACTTTGCTCAACGCCTTGGTGGGTCAAAAAATCAGCATCACCTCGCGCAAAGCACAAACCACGCGCCACCGCATCACCGGCATTCGCACCCAGGGCGCTGCCCAATATGTGTTTGTCGATACCCCTGGTTTCCAGACCATCCACGGCACCGCGCTCAACAAGTCGCTCAACAAAACCGTGGTCGGCGCTGTGAGCGATGTGGACTTGGTGTTGTTCGTGGTCGAGGCGGGCAGCTTCACCACGGCAGACGCCAAAGTGCTGGCACTGCTCAAGCCCGGCATTCCGGTCTTGCTGGTGGCCAACAAACTCGACAACGTGCACCGCCGTGGCGACATCGCGCCTTGGCTGCAAAGCATGCAAGAGCGCCATGCCTTCACCGAGTTTGTGCCCATGTCGGCCAAGCAGCCCAAAGACATCGTGCGCCTGCTCGATATTTGCGAAAAATACCTGCCCGAGCAGCCCTGGTGGCATGCCGAAGACGAACTCACCGACCGCAGCGAGAAGTTCCTGGCCAGCGAAATGGTGCGCGAAAAACTCTTCCGTTTGACGGGCGACGAGTTGCCCTACACCTCCACCGTGGTGATCGATAAATTTGATGAAGAAGCAGGGCGCACGGCCAAACGCATGTTGCGCATCGCCGCCACCATCGTAGTGGAGCGCGAAGGGCACAAAGCCATGGTGATCGGTGACAAGGGCGAAAAGCTCAAGCGCATCGGCACCGAAACCCGTGTCGAGCTGGAAAAGCTGCTCGACGCCAAGGTCTTCATTGAGCTGTGGGTCAAGGTGCGTTCGGGTTGGGCCGACGACGAAGCCCGTGTGCGCAGCTTCGGCTACGAGTAATTCCACAGCCAATGGCCTCCAAGCGGATCGCAGACGAGCCAGCCTATGTGCTGCACCGCTACGACTGGAGCGAAACCAGTCTGATCCTCGAAGTCTTCACCCGTCACCATGGACGGGTGGCTTTGGTGGCCAAAGGGGCCAAACGCCCAACATCGAGCTTTCGCCCAGTGCTCTTGCCGTTGCAGCCTTTGTCGCTGGCCTTTGGGGGTGATGGTGACATCCGCACCCTCAAGTCGGCTGAATGGGTGGGCGGGCACGTCATGCCCACGGGCGAGGCGCTGCTGTCGGGGTACTACCTCAATGAGCTGCTGATGCGCTTGACTGCGCGAGATGATCCCCACCCAGCTTTGTTCGAGGTCTATGCCGCCGCCGTGCGTCTGCTGGCCAGTGGTGACCCCAATGCCCTGCAATGGGCCTTGCGCGGCTTTGAGTTGCTGCTGCTGCGTGAAATGGGCCTGTTGCCCGCCCTGAACCTGCAGACCTTGACCCTTAAGCCTTTGTCGCTCACGGACAGTTATGCGCTTGTGCCCGAGGCGGGATTGCAGTGGGTCAGCGATGACCGCCAAGCCTTGCGCGGCGAGCAATGGCTGGCGTTGCACGCGGCGCTGGCGTCCCCCAGCCCCTTGGCCGCTTTGCTGCGCGAGTGCGCCGACCTGCTGGTGCAGCTGCAGCGCCCCTTGCGCCTCTTGCTCAACTACCATTGCGGTGTGGGCGCTTTGCGCACCCGCCAAATGATGCTGGACTTGCAAACCTTATGAACACCTCCATGACGACTTCTTCCCAACGCGTGGCCCTGTCGGTCAATGTCAACAAAGTCGCCTTGCTGCGCAACTCGCGCCACTTGGGCATTCCCAGCGTCAGGCGTGCGGCCGAGCTGTGCCTGCAAGCCGGTGCGAACGGCATCA
The DNA here is from genome assembly GCA_002256145.1 of Comamonadaceae bacterium PBBC1. Classification (GTDB taxonomy): domain Bacteria; phylum Pseudomonadota; class Gammaproteobacteria; order Burkholderiales; family Burkholderiaceae_C; genus Limnohabitans_A. Next base: position 109,554 of record NKIP01000002.1, on the reverse strand, counting down.
CAATCCACCCCCGCCCGGACGAGCGCCACATCCGCGCCAGCGACGTGCCTGAGCTGCACGCCCTCATGCAGGCCTGGCCCGAGCGCGAATTCAACATCGAAGGCAACCCCTTTCACAACCTGATGGAGCATGTGCGGGCCGTGCGCCCGCACCAAGTGACCTTTGTGCCCGACAGCGAAGGCCAGTTCACCAGCGACCACGGCTGGACCTTTCCGCAAGACGCCGAGCGCCTGAAACCCCTGATTGACGAATGCAAGGCCTTGGGCGTGCGCGTCAGCCTGTTCATGGACCCAATCCCAGAGCAAATGGCCGCAGCCCGTGCCGTGGGGGCCGACCGGGTGGAGTTGTACACCGAGCCTTATGCCGCTGCCTTTGGCACGCCAGATCAAGACCCGCAGCTGCAACGTTACGCCGCTGCCGCCATGGCGGCCATGCAAGCAGGCTTGGGCCTGAATGCTGGCCACGACCTGAACCGCGACAACCTGCCCGCCTTTGTAGCCGCGGTGAAGGGCCTGCAAGAAGTCTCGATTGGCCACGCCTTCATGGCCGATGCGCTGGAGATGGGCTATGCCGCGAGCGTTCAAGCCTATATGGCGCTATTGGGATGAACGTTTAGAGTTGAGTGTTCAGCGTGTAGAAATCAAAGCCCCGTCTAACGCTCAACGCCCAACCCCCAACATATGATTTACGGCATCGGTACTGACATCTGCGACATCCGCCGCATCCGGGCCAGCTTGGAGCGGCACGGCGAGCGCTTTGCAGCCAAGGTGCTGTCTGATGCCGAAATGGGCACCTGGAAAGCCCGCAGTGCCCGTTGGCCTGAGCGGGGAGTGCGCTATTTGGCCACACGCTTTTCGGCCAAGGAGGCTTTCAGCAAGGCCATTGGCTTGGGCATGCGCATGCCCATGACCTGGCGGCTGTGCGAAATCGGCAAACTCCCCAGTGGCCAGCCGGTCATCGTGCTGCATGGGGGCTTGAAAGAATGGTTTGAAGCCAAAGGCCTGAGCGCTCACATCACCGTGACCGACGAGTCCGAGTACGCGGCCAGCTTTTGTGTGGTCGAGACCCGAGCACCTGCAGCGGCTGCAGACATGGCTGGCCCTTGATTTGGACACGATCACCCTGAACTGTTGAGACACCCATGAGCATCCACGCCCCCCTGATCCTGGACATTGAAGGCCACAGCCTCACGGCGGTGGACCGCCGTCGATTGGCGAACCCGCTGACCGGCGGCATGATTTTGTTTGGCCGCAATTGGCAAAGCCGGGCGCAATTGACCGACTTGTGCGCCGAGATCAAAAGCATCCGCTCGGACCTCTTGATCGCGGTGGACCACGAAGGCGGGCGCGTGCAGCGCTTTCGCACCGACGGTTTCACCCACTTGCCCAGCATGCGGGCCATTGGCGAGCTTTGGGGTCAAGACGACAAGGGCCAACCCGGCTCGGGCGTGCTCAAGGCCTGCGAGGCGGCGACTTCGGTGGGCTTTGTGTTGGCCAGCGAATTGCGTGCTTGTGGTGTCGATTTCAGCTTTACCCCAGTGCTGGACCTCGATCACGGCGAAAGTGGGGTGATCGGTGACCGCGCTTTGGCGCGAGACCCGCGTGTGGTGAGCTTGCTGGCCCGCAGTCTGATGCACGGCCTGCTCCAGGCTGGCATGGGCAACTGCGGCAAGCATTTTCCAGGCCACGGCGCGGTCAAGGCCGATTCACACACCGACATACCGGTGGACAGGCGCGGCCTCAAGACCATTTTGTCGGACGATGCCGCGCCGTATCCCTGGTTGGGCAGCGTGCTCACCGCCGTGATGCCAGCACACGTCATTTACAGCCGGGTCGACACCCGGCCCGCTGGTTTTTCCAAGCGCTGGTTGCAAGACATTTTGCGTGGCCAGATGGGATTTCAAGGCGCAGTTTTCAGCGACGATTTGTCGATGGCCGGTGCTCGCCAAATGGACGGTCGCAGCCTGAGCTCCACCGAAGCCGTGCGTGCCGCGCTGGATGCGGGCTGTGATCTGGCTTTGCTGTGCAACCGATCGGTCGGGGGCGGGGCCGAACTGGACCAAGTGCTGGACGATTTGAGCGAAGCGGCGGTCAAAGGGCATTGGCTGCCCAGTGAGGTGAGCGAGCAACGCCGTTTGGGCTTGTTGCCGACGGCCATTGCCCGAGATTGGGAAACCTTGGTGCGTTCGGCCGATTACATGCGTGCGCTGGATTTGTTACCGTGACACCACTGAATTTCAACGAAGAGTAAACAAACCATGGTCGGCTGGGTATTCAAGCTTTTTTTAGCTTTTTTGGGACTGGTGTTGATGTTGGGCATGCTTGTGTTTTTGCTGCTTTACATCGTTTGGGCCAGTGTGCGTTGGCTGTTGACGGGCCAAAAACCCCAAGTGGCGGTGGTCTGGCAGCGATACCGTGAGATGCGCAGTGCGCGAGCCGGCGCATGGCGGCCTGCGGGCCCAGCGCAAGGCATGTCCGATGATGTGGTGGATGTGGAAGTGCGCGAAGTCAAACCGACCCCTGATCCCGTCAAACTTTTGAAATGAAGCGGCTTGTATTCGCCGTTTTGTGCGGATTTCTGAGTGTTGCCTGTGTCCCTGTTTCCTCACTTGGTGTGCTGTCACAGCCAAGCCAAAGCTTGCGGCAAGAGCTGTCAGACCTTGCCCAAGCGGGTGAATCGGCCGATTTGCCCGGGTATGCTTTGAGGGTTTATTCGCAAGGCCAATTGGTCTATGCCCACGACACCGGTTATGCGGGTGCGGGGTTTTCTAACTTGATTCATGAGGACACGACTTTCGAGTTGGCCTCATTGTCCAAAATATTCACCGCTTTGGCCGTGATGCAGTTGCAGGAGCAGGGTCTCATTGAATTGCACGCACCCGTCGGCACCTACATTCGTGGTCTGCCGCGAGCGTGGCAAGGCGTGACCGTTCACCACTTGTTGTCTCACCAATCGGGTTTGCCCGACTTGATGAATCAGTGGTCCCGCAGACGCGTCAATGGTCTTGACCTGAAGGGGATGATGGCGCATTTTGAACACAATGCGCGTCTGCAGTTTGAACCCGGCACACGAGCGGCCTACAGCAACACCAACTACATTTTTCTGGCTGAATTGGTGGCGCAGGTTTCAGGCCAAGACTTTGGGGATTACCTGAAACTGCATGTTTTTGACCCCGCTGGCATGGCCTCCAGCACAGTGTCTTCTGAGCGTTGGCGTGCCATGGGCGTTTTCCATGCCTTGCCTTATGCCGAAAACAGCAAAATCCACGAGGCAGACTACAACCTGTTGGGTGCCATCAATCAAAAAAGCTCAATCCATGACCTGGCGAAATTTGTCAATGCATTGATGGACAAGCAGCTGATTCGACCCGAAACACTGGCCACCATGATGTTTCCACACGCCGTTTTTGAGGATGGCAAACGTTACGGTTATGGTTGGTACATCGGTCAATTGGGGGGATGGGCCGCCATGTCGAGCACGCTGCCCGCTGCTGGTGTGGGGCACACAGGCAGGTTAGGGGCCTACCGAACAGCCTTGTATTTCAACAAGCAGCGCAATTTTCAATTGCTGATGCTGTCCAACGGTGGCGTCAAAACAGAAAAACTGTTGGTGGATTTCCTGCAAAAAACGCGCACACGGTTGGAGTAAGCAAGGGGTTTATTCCTGAACGTGCCGCAGGGCAGGGAACAGGATCACATCGCGGATGCTGGCGCTGTCGGTCAGCAGCATCATCAAGCGGTCGATGCCGATGCCGCAGCCGCCTGCAGGGGGCATACCGTATTCAAGCGCACGCACGAAGTCGTGGTCGTAATACATGGCTTCGTCATCGCCGTCGTCCTTGGCGGCGACTTGGGCTTGGAAACGTGCGGCCTGGTCTTCGGCGTCGTTCAACTCGCTGAAGCCGTTGCCGAATTCGCGGCCCGTGATGTAGAGCTCAAAGCGCTCGGTCACTTCGGGGCGGGTGTCGTTGGCGCGGGCCAGTGGGCTGATCTCGGTGGGGTGCTCCATGATGAAGGTCGGCTCCCAGAGCTTGTCTTCCACGGTTTCTTCAAAGTAAAACACCTGCAAGCTGGCCAGGCTGCGGGTGGACAGCTTGTCCTTGGCTTCGCTCATGCCCAGCTTTTTCAGGGCATTGATCAGCCACTCGGCGTTGTCGACGTTGTCACCCGCTTCGGTGTGTTTGACGATGGCTTCGCGGATGGTCATGCGGGCGAAAGGCTTGTTCAGGTCGACCGGCTTGCCGTTGTAGGTCAAATCGAGCGTGCCAGCCGCGGTCATGGCCGCGTCGCGGATCAGGCTTTCGGTGAAGCCCATCAGGTCCTGGTAGTTCCAGTACGCCGCGTAGAACTCCATCATGGTGAACTCGGGGTTGTGGCGCACCGAGATGCCTTCGTTGCGGAAGTTGCGGTTGATCTCGAACACGCGCTCAAAACCGCCCACCAGCAAGCGCTTGAGGTACAGCTCGGGCGCGATGCGCAAGAACATCTCTTGGTCCAGCGCGTTATGGTGCGTCACAAACGGCTTGGCATTGGCACCACCGGGGATGGGGTGCAGCATGGGCGTCTCGACTTCCAAAAAGCCGTGCTGGACCATGAACTCGCGGATGCCGCTCACGGCCTTGCTGCGGGCCGCAAAGCGCTTGCGTGCGGCTTCGTCGGTCATCAGGTCCACATAGCGCTGGCGGTACTTGACTTCTTGGTCGGCCACACCGTGGAACTTGTCGGGCATGGGGCGCAGGCTCTTGGTGAGCATGCGGATGCTGGTGGCGTGGATCGACAACTCGCCCGTGCGGGTCTTGAACAAATGGCCTTCCACGCCCACGATGTCGCCCAAGTCCCAGTGTTTGAACAGGGCGTACAGGTCTTCGCCCACATCGTCGCGGGTCACATAGACCTGGATGCGGCCCGTGGCGTCTTGCAGCGTGGCAAAGCTGGCCTTGCCCATCACGCGCTTGAGCATCATGCGGCCCGCGACTTTGGCGGTGGTTTTGGCCACGCCTTCGCCGTTCAGTTCTTCGGCGACTTTCTCGCCATGGGCTTGGTGCAAGTTGGCGGCGTGGTGCTCGGGCTTGAAGTCGTTGGGGAAGGCCACGCCTTTGCCGTCGGCCTGCGCCTGGCGCATGGCTTTGAGTTTTTCGCGGCGCTCGGCGATCAGCTGGTTTTCATCTTGTGGGGCTGGCGTTTGCGCGGCGGCAGAGGCATTTGTATCGGACATGTCGGGCGGTGTTTGGGGACGGTTGCGCGGGGGCGACCTGTACCTGGGTTGCAAAGAATGGTGAGACTGCGCCAAAGCGCAAAACCTGCTATTTTAAGAGTTCGCAGGGGGCTTGGTGTCGGGTTTGCCTTGGGATTGCGAGGACGGCTCTGCCGGGGCCACCAGATCGCCCACAAGTTCCAGCCGCATGAGCGGCTCGTTCAGGGCAAAAAGCCGGTATTTCATTTGCAAAGGCAGGGGCAGTAATTCACCCCAACGGTTGGACAGCCAACTGCAGTCTTGCAGTCGCCAGCTCTCTGACCAGTGCGGCACCACGCTGGGCTGCTGACTCAGTTGGCTCAAGGCTTCGTGCATGTGTGTGGACAAATGTTGCAAGTCGTCGGGCACTTGCACGGCGGGTTCGGGTGGCAAGGCCTGCACATGACCGAGCCAAAGGCCATCGCTGCGTTGCTGAGTGTCTTGAATGCGAAATTTCTCCAGCCCCCGACACCAGACCATCACCAAGCCGGGCTGGGGTCTTTCAATGCGTTCGATCCGCACGCGGGTGCCCAAAAGTTCAAACTGCTCAGCGGGTTCGCCGGGGCGATGCACTTCCCGGCCCTGAGTCAGCGTCACGATGCCAAAGTCGGTGCCCTGGCGTTCGCACTCACCAATCATTTGCAGGTAACGCAGTTCAAACAGTTGCAAAGGCAACAAAGCCCCGGGAAACAACACCGTAGACAAAGGGAACAGCGGCAATGGCGGCGACAAGTCATGGGGTGGAGGGGGCAGCTTGGACATCTGGGTATCATCGCACGAGCAGGAGAACAGCAATGTGGTTTCAAATGGTCAATATGGTGTTGGATGTGCTTGCAGGCTTGGTGGCGGGCACGTGTTTGCTGCGTCTTTTGATGCAGTGGCAGCGCATATCGTTCAATCAACCTTTGGGGCGTTTTGTGTTCGCGATGACCGACTGGCTCATCTTGCCTTTGCGCAAAGTGATTCCCCCCGTCTTGTCTTGGGATTTATCGAGTCTGGTGGGCGCCTGGCTGGTCAAGTTGGTGCAGTTTATTTTGCTTTGGCTGGTCGCAGGGGCACATGGCAATTGGGGTCTGCTGCCCCTGGTCAGCCTGGTTGGGCTGGCGCAATTGCTCGCCTCTGCCCTGAGCGCCTTGGTGCTGGTGCTGGCCATCACCTCTTGGGTCAACCCGGGCACGCCCATGCATGTCTTGGCCATGCGTTTGTGTGAGCCGTTTTTGCGCCCATTTCAGCGTGTGTTGCCTTTGATGGGCGGGATTGATTTATCGCCCATGGCGCTGCTGTTGGTTCTCCAATTGCTCGGCATGCTGTTGTCAGGCCTGCAAATGAGCCTGATGCGCTGAAAGGGGTTCTTTCCAATCTTGAGGGCGTGTGGCGGTACATGCCATGACAAAGGCCCTCGAGAGAGGGCCTTTGTCATGGGGTCTTGAGTGATCAACTCACCGCATCGGCGGGTTGGCGTTGCAACATGGCCAAGGTGCTGGCAATGGTCTTGCGCAGTTCGCGGCGGTCACAGATGAAGTCCACAGCCCCTTTGCTTTGCAAAAACTCGGCACGCTGGAAGCCTTCGGGCAAAGTCACGCGCACAGTGCTTTCAATCACGCGCGGGCCTGCAAAGCCAATCAGGGCTTTGGGTTCGGCAATGACCACGTCACCCAAAAAGGCAAATCCTGCGGACACGCCACCCATGGTTGGGTCGGTCAGTACGCTGATGTAAGGCAGCCCCTTTTTGGCCAGACGGGTCAACGCGGCGTTGGTTTTGGCCATTTGCATGAGGGACAGCAGCCCCTCTTGCATGCGGGCACCGCCCGTGGCGGTGAAGCAAACAAAAGGCACTTTTTGTGCGATGGCGGTTTCAACACCCCGCACAAAGCGTTCGCCCACCACCGAGCCCATGGAGCCGCCCATGAAGTCGAACTCAAAACACGCCGCGACCAGTTCAATGCTGTGTACCGCACCGCCCATGACCACCAGCGCATCGGTTTCACCCGTGTTGTCCATGGCTTCTTTGAGGCGTTCGGGGTATTTGCGACTGTCCTTGAATTTGAGGGCGTCCACTGGCAAAACTTCTTGGCCAATTTCGTAGCGGCCTTCGCCGTCCAGGAAGCCATTGAGTCGGGCACGGGCACCGATGCGCAGGTGATGCGAGCAGCTGGGGCAGACGTTCTGGTTTTCTTCGAGGTCGCTCTTGTAAAGCACGGTCTCGCAGCTGGGACACTTGACCCACAAACCTTCGGGCACCGTGCGGCGCTCGGCCGGGTCGGTGTGCTGGATTTTGGGGGGAAGCAGTTTTTCTAGCCAACTCATGAGGGTTCTCCTTCAGGGGCGGATTATCGTCGAAACGCTTTTGTCATTTTCGATGACTTTGGCAGGCAAGCCTGTTCAGGCATCGAGCGCCTGGCGGATACCGCTCAGGAACTCGGCGGCCACAGCATTGACCTGACCGGCTGGGGCCGCGTCGATCAACTGAATCAGGCGTGAGCCGATCACCACCGCATCGGCCACACGGCTGATGGCTTGGGCAGTCGCCGCGTCGCGGATGCCAAAACCCACGCCGACGGGCACACTGACGTGCTGTCGGATGCGGGGCAGCATGGCCTCGACCGCATCGGTGTCGAGCGTGCCCGAGCCGGTCACGCCCTTGAGCGACACATAGTACACATAGCCGCTGGCCACCTGGGCCACCTGCTGCATGCGCTCGTCGGTGCTGGTGGGGGCCAGCAAAAAGATCAGGTCCATGCTGTGTGCTCGGAGCTTGGCGGCAAATTCCACGCACTCTTCGGGTGGGTAGTCCACGATCAGCACGCCGTCCACACCCGCTGCCGAGGCGTCGCGGATGAAGCTGTCAGCGCCGTGTTTTTGGTCGTAGCGCTCCACCGGGTTGGCGTAACCCATCAGCACCACCGGGGTGGTGCTGTTGGTTTGGCGGAACTCGCGCACCATGGCCAGCACCTGCGCGGTGCCAATGCCCAAAGCCAGCGCTTTGTCACCGGCTTTCTGGATGACCGGACCGTCGGCTGACGGGTCCGAAAACGGTACCCCCAGCTCGATGACGTCGGCCCCGGCTTGGGCCATGGCGTGCATCAGGGGGACGGTGGTGTCCGCTTGCGGAAAACCAGCCGTGACATACGGGATCAGGGCTTTTCGGCCCTGGGCTTTGAGGGCGGAGAGGGTGGTGTCGATGCGGCTCATGTTTTTGCCCTCACTTCACAAAGTTCACAGGCTGCTCAGCGCCTTTGACCGACTGGCCCTGGCAGCTGGGACGGCAGAAAAAGTCGGCATTCGACAAATCGGCCACAGTACCGATGTCTTTGTCGCCACGGCCCGACAGGTTGACCAGGATCGACTGGTCAGGGCGCATGGTTTTGGCCAGTTTCATGGCGTAGGCCACGGCATGGCTCGACTCCAGCGCCGGGATGATGCCCTCGGTACGGCACAGGTAGTGGAAGGCTTCGAGCGCTTCTTTGTCGGTGATGCCCACATACTCGGCGCGGCCGATGTCTTTGAGGAATGCGTGTTCGGGGCCGACGCCGGGGTAGTCCAGTCCCGCGCTCACGCTGTGGGTTTCGGTGATTTGGCCGTTGTCGTCTTGCAGGATGTAGGTGCGGTTGCCGTGCAACACACCGGGGCTGCCCAGTTGCAGCGAGCACGAGTGCTTGCCCGAATCCATGCCTTCGCCAGCCGCTTCTACGCCGATCAGGCGGGTGTTCTCGTGCGGAATGTAGGGGTAAAAAATGCCCATGGCGTTGCTGCCACCGCCCACGCAGGCGATCACCGCATCCGGTTGCTGCTCCGCCATCTTGAGTGACTTGAACATCTCGGGCATTTGCGTCAGGCACTCTTCGCCGATCACGCTCTGGAAGTCGCGCACCATCATCGGGTAGGGGTGTGGACCGGCCACGGTGCCGATGATGTAGAAGGTGTTGTCCACGTTGGCCACCCAATCGCGCATGGCTTCATTGAGCGCGTCTTTGAGGGTGCGACTGCCACTTTCCACGGGCACCACGGTGGCACCCAAGAGCTTCATGCGGTAAACGTTGGGGCTTTGGCGCTTGACGTCTTCACTGCCCATGTAGACCACACATTCCAAACCATAACGGGCACAGATGGTGGCGGTGGCCACGCCGTGTTGGCCAGCGCCTGTTTCGGCAATGATGCGCGGTTTGCCCATGCGCTTGGCGAGCATGGCTTGGCCAATGGTGTTGTTGATTTTGTGGGCACCGGTGTGGTTGAGGTCTTCACGCTTCAAAAAGATTTGCGCACCGCCCATCTCACGGCTCATCCGGGCTGCGTGGTAGAGGGGGGAGGGACGGCCCACAAAGTGCGCCAATTCGGACTTGAATTCGGCCATGAAGGCCGGATCGTGCTGGTACTGGGCGTAAGCGGCTTTGAGCTCGTTGATGGCATGTGTCAGGGTTTCGCTGACAAAACTGCCGCCGTAGATGCCGAAATGGCCTTTGAGGTCGGGTTGTTGGTATTCGAACATGGTGATGGCCTTGGTTGGGGCGGGGGCCGCTCGGTGCTTGCAGTGGTGAACGCTGCAGAGGGTGCCGAAGCAAGCCCTTCAATACTTTAAAAGGAGAGGTTGTTGTCTGCGGTGCGCACCGCTTGGACAAACTGCCGCATTTTGTCGGCATCTTTGAGGCCCTTGCTTGCCTCGATGCCAGAGCTCACGTCAACGGCCAGAGACAGGCCGTGCGTGCGCAGTGCCCGAATGCCATCGCCCACGTTTGCAGGTGTGAGTCCACCAGACAAAACGAGGTGAGCATTGACGTTTGGTGGCAGCAGTGACCAATTGAATGTTTTCCCGCCCCCGCCGTATCCGTCGACATGAGCGTCGAGCAAGAGGGCTTGGGCAGCGTGGTGAGTTTCGGAGAATTCTAGCAAGTCGAAGTCCTGGACTTCGGACAGGGGGATTCGGGCCGCTTTGAGGTGCGGGCGGCCTGTGAGCAGCGACATGGCTTCGCAAAATTCGGGAGACTCATCGCCATGAAACTGCAGCACAGCGCCAGGCACCTGTCTGCAAGCGGCTTGAATGCGGTCGGCATTTTCGTTGACGAACAACAGCACCGGGCACACAAAGGGGGGCAGCAAGCTGGCCAGCTCGGCAGCCCTGTTCACACTCACAGCGCGAGGGCTCGGTGGGTAAAGCACAAAGCCGATGGCGTCTGCACCCGCAGCACAGGCCGCCAGCACATCGGCTTCGCGGGTGAAGCCGCACATTTTGATGCGTGTGCGCTGCTGTACAGCGTTGCAAACTGTGGTGTTCGGTTGGGTCATGGCAACCAATCAAAAGCCGGGGTGGTGTCGGGCAAACCCCAGTCGGGGCTGTAAATGGGGCCTGCAAAGTACAGACCGTCGGGTGAAAACGTGGGGGCAGCAGCGTCACGACTTTTGGCCAGCAAGACCTCTTGTATCCACTCGGGAGGGTGGTTGCCTTGTCCAATGGTCACCAGGCAGCCCATGATGTTGCGAATCATGTGGTGCAAAAAGGCATTGCCTTCAAACTCAAATCGCCAGTAGGCACCCTGTTTGGAAATGCGGATGTGCCGCAGTGTTTTGACAGGCGACAACGCCTGGCAGCTGCTGGCCCTGAAGGATGAAAAATCATGTTCGCCCAGCAGGTACAAGCTGGCCTGGCGCATGGCGTCTTCGGCCAGAGGCCGGTACACCCAACCGACCCGGCCGGTTTCCAGACTGGGGCGAACGGCCGAGTCGAGCACCACATAGATGTAGCGCCTGCCCGTGGCGCTGGCGCGACAATGGAAAGAGTCAGGCATGACTTGTGCCCACTGCACTGCAATGTCAGACGGCAAATAACGGTTGGTGCCGCGCACCCAAGACTGTGGATCGCGTTGTAAATCGGTGTCGAAATGCACCACCTGCATGAGTCCATGCACCCCCGCATCGGTGCGGCCTGCACACAGGGTGCTGATGCGAGGCACATTGGCAAACTGGGTGAGCGCTTTCTCCAGCTTGTCTTGAACCGTCAGGCCCGAAGACTGGCTTTGCCAACCTTGGTAGGCTGAACCCGAGTAACAAACGCCCAGTGCCAGCCTCACCGGATTTGACCGAGCATCTGCAAGGCCCGTGATTTCAAATCTCCTGTGGCGGTCGAGGCCACAGACAAAATCAGGGCGCGTGCCAAATCGTGATCCCCTTTGGAGAGCAGTTGTTGCGCCAGATTCAATTTGTTATTTTCGGTTTCATCGGCGGCAAGGGTCGCCGAAGGGGGGGGCACGGGCACGCTCGCCGGTGAAGGTGCCGAGGCCATCGCATTCAAATTCAAGTCAATCGATGACATTTGGGCTGGAATACCCTGATCTGCTGGCGCAGGTGTCGCAGAGGGCTCGATGGCGCTTTCGGTGATGTCGTTGTAAGACGGCGCAAAAACATCTTCTTGGGGTTCGGTCTTTTTTCTGACCCACAACACCAAGAGCAGCATCAGGCTCAAGAGCGCTGCAGCCCACAGCCAGATGTCCTTGTTTTGTTGGGTTTTTTCAAGAATGGACGAGAACAAATTGGACTCGGACGCGTCAGGGGCGGGCGCGGTGACCACCGATGCCGATGCATCTTGAGGGGCTGAGGCAGCAAGGCCTGCAGCGGCAGGGGTTTTGCCGGAGGCCAAGGCCTCCAGGTCTTTCAGGTTCTGGTTCAGACTCTCGAGTTGGCTGGCTTTGTCGGCACTTTCACGCTGAACGGCCAATTTGGCTTCAGCACTGTCCGTGCTGACTTGGGGTTTTGACAAAGTGAGCTTGTCTTGCTGGGGTGATTGTCCATCGACGTTTTGCACATCGACGCCCACTTTGCCCGTCATTTCGCGGGTGTTGCGAGAGCCGATCACCATGGGTGATTGCGCCAGTCGTCGGGCGTATTCTGCAAAGTCGCGTGTCTGTGCAATCACCGTTTGACGGGCTTCACCCCGGGAAATCTGAGCGGCTTCATCCGGGGTGGGGATGCGCAATGAGGCTCCCGCCTTGATCAAATTGACGTTGTTTTCGATGAAGGCATCGGGATTGGCCTTGAGCATGGCCAAAAGCATTTGGTCCAGCGAAATGTTGGCCGCCAAATGCCGAATGGCCAATCGTGAGGCGGTGTCCCCTGGCATGACGAGCACACGGTCGCCCTCTTGAGGGTTGGCAATGGCTTTGGGTTGCGCTTGAACGGCCGGTGCCGATTCTGATGCGTTGGCCGTTGGCGCAGCGCCATTGGCTGTCCGAGCAGGGGCGGGTGGAGCCGCTTTGTTGTCGACCGGCTCAAAGCGATAAACCGGCACTTTTTGTGCATTGAGTTCGACGCTGCTGGGGTTGAGTCGTGAACTGGACGCTGTCGAACGGGTGGCGGCTGTGTCGGCTGCGTTGCCGGTCACAGGCAATTGCAATGCGGGTGCTGCGCTGGTACTGCTTTTGTCACTGACCGAATTGAGCAGGACTGCATAGTTTTTGACCACATTACCGGTCGCCCATTGGCTTTCGATGACCAAATCGATGAAGTTGTCCTGAACGGGTGTTTTGCCATTCAGGACGATCACGGAGTTGCCATTGGCACCGGTTCTCAGTGTGGCGGTGACCCCCCTCAATGCGGGGTTGAATTCCATGCCGACCTTGCGGAAACTTTCGGGTGAAGCCAGCTGTACACGCAAACTCTTGAGCTCTTCAGGCAAAAGCTTGGCGATTTCAATTTCTGCACGCAAGGGCTCACCAATGGCCGACTGAAGTTGCAGTCGGCCTAATTCAAGGGCAAAAGTGGGCAAACCCCAGACAGAAACCATCAAAGCACTGATTGCTTTTACTTTGAAGCTGGTCACTCTGACCTGTTTTGATGAACCCATTTTTTTCCCTGAAGATGGTTTGTCGTTGGCCTGAGATTCAGGCTTCCAACAGAATGCGCAGCATGCGGCGCAGCGGTTCCGCTGCACCCCAAAGAAGTTGATCCCCGATGGTAAATGCTCCTACATATTCTGGACCCATTGCCAACTTTCGTACTCTTCCCACCGGGATTGCCATGGTGCCGGTGACGGCCACTGGTGTCAAGCCCTGGATGGTGGCTTCCCGAGTGTTAGGAATCACTTTGACCCACTCGTTGTCGGCCGCGATCATGGCTTCGAGGTCGGCCACGGGCACATCTTTTTTGAGTTTGAAGGTCAAGGCCTGGCTGTGGCAGCGCATGGCACCTACGCGCACGCAAAAACCGTCGACCGGGATGGCGGCAGAGTCAAAACCCTCGCCCATGCCCAAAATCTTGTTGGTTTCGGCCATGCCTTTCCACTCTTCTTTGGACATGCCGTTGCCCAGGTCCTTGTCGATCCAGGGAATCAAAGAGCCACCCAGTGGCACGCCAAAATTGGCGGTCTCAGAGGCGGTCAGGGCGCGTTGTTTGGCTACAACCATCCGATCGATTTCGAGGATGGCGCTCTTGGGATCGTCCAGCAAGGATTTGACTTCGGCGTTCAGGGTGCCGTATTGGGTCAGCAATTCGCGCATGTGCTGCGCACCACCGCCTGAAGCCGCTTGGTAAGTCTGGGTGCTCATCCATTCCACCAAACCCGCTTTGTACAAAGCACCTACGCCCATCAACATGCACGACACAGTGCAGTTGCCGCCCACCCAGTTCTTGCCACCGTGCGCCAAGGCGTTCTTGATCACGGGCATGTTGACCGGGTCCAGAATGATGACCGCGTCTTTTTCCATGCGCAGGGTCGAGGCCGCGTCGATCCAGTGCCCGTTCCAGCCTGCTGCACGCAGTTTGGGGAAGACTTCAGAGGTGTAGTCGCCGCCTTGGGCCGTGATGATGATCTCGCAGCGCTTGAGCTGCTCGATGTTGAAGGCGTCTTGGAGTGTGGTTTCGTTCTTGGCCATCGAAGGGGCTTTGCCACCCGCGTTCGATGTGGAGAAGAACAATGGCTCGATCAGGTCAAAGTCTTTTTCCTGAATCATGCGGTCCATCAGAACCGAGCCGACCATGCCGCGCCAGCCGACCAAACCTACTAACTTGCTCATTTCAACGCCCTTTCAGTATTTAAAACAGTGTTTGACCAGACTGTTTGCCCGGCTCGTCTGGCCGGGAGGGCGCACGACGAACCAGGCCGGATCAGCCCTTAATGGTCGTGGTTTTTGTGGAAGTTACACGCGCACCAGCTGCCACTGCAGCGGCAGTGATCAGGTTCAGGGAGAACAGGTGGGCGTGAAACATGGCCGAAATTGTAATGGATGCTGCCTGAGTGCTTCCTGACAGCATCCTTTGGGTGCTCAACCCAGCGCTTTGACCACCGCATCACCCATTTGCGCGGTGCCCACCTTGGTGGTGCCTTCACTCCAGATGTCGCCCGTGCGCAGACCTTGGGCCAGGACGTTTTGCACGGCCGCTTCGATGCGTTGGGCGGCTTCGGGTTGGTTCAAGCTGAAGCGCAGCATCATGGCGGCGGACAAGATGGTGGCCAGCGGGTTGGCCACGCCTTTGCCCGCGATGTCGGGGGCGCTGCCGTGGCTGGGCTCGTACAGGCCTTGGTTCTTGGTGTTCAGGCTGGCCGAGGGCAGCATGCCAATCGAGCCCGTCAGCATCGAGGCTTCGTCGCTCAGGATGTCGCCAAACATATTGCCGGTGACCACCACGTCAAAGCGCTTGGGTTCCTTGACCAGCTGCATGGCGGCGTTGTCCACATACATGTGGTCCAGCGCGATGTCGGGGTACTCTTTGCCCACTTCGGTGACTACGTCTTTCCAGAACTGGAAGGTCTCGAGCACGTTGGCCTTGTCCACGCTGGTCACGCGGCCCTCGGTGCCCGCAGCTTTGCGCTTGCGGGCGGCCTGGAAGGCGACGTGCGCGATGCGCTCGATCTCGGGCTTGGAGTAGCGCATGGTGTCGAAGGCTTCTTCTGCACCGGGGAAGTGACCGTCGGTCGCGATGCGGCGCCCGCGTGGCTGGCCAAAGTAGATGTCACCCGTCAGCTCGCGGATGATCAGGATGTCCAGGCCCGAAATCAGCTCAGGCTTGAGGCTGGAAGCGCCCACCAGTTGCTCGTAGCAAATGGCGGGGCGGAAGTTGGCGAACAGGCCCATGTTTTTGCGCAGGCCCAAAATCGCTTGCTCGGGGCGCAAAGGGCGGTCGAGCTTGTCGTATTTCCAGTCGCCGACCGCGCCAAACAGCACGGCATCACTGTCCATGGCCAGCTTGAGTGTGGCTTCGGGCAGGGGGTGGCCATAGGCGTCGTAAGCGGCACCACCGACCAAGGCGGTTTCCATCTCGAACTTCAAGTCGAGCGTGTTCAGGACTTTGACGGCTTCAGCGACGATTTCGGTGCCGATGCCATCACCGGGGAGGACTGCGATTTTCATGGGTGTTCCTAGGGGGTGTCTGGGCAGGTGGCGCGGCCTTTGGCAATGGCGCGTACACCGGTGGGTGTGCGCTCATCGCGGCGGGGGCGCCGCTCCTACAAGGGGTCAATGGGCGGTGTGGGCGAGCCAGGGCTTGGTGGCCAGACGCTCGGCTTCATAGGCTTTGATCTTGTCGGCGTGGCGCAGGGTCAGGCCAATGTCGTCCAAACCGTTGAGCAAGCAGTACTTGCGGAAGGCTTGCACTTCAAACGGAATTTCCTGGCCTTGGGGGCGCACCACCACTTGGCGTTCCAGGTCCACCGTCAGTTCGTAGCCGGGAAAGGCAGCGACTTCGTCGAACAGTTGAGCCACAACGGCTTCGGGCAGCACGATGGGCAGCAGGCCGTTTTTGAAGCAGTTGTTGAAGAAGATGTCGGCAAAGCTGGGCGCGATCACGCAGCGAAAGCCGTATTGGTCAATGGCCCAAGGCGCGTGTTCACGGGATGACCCGCAGCCGAAGTTCTTGCGGGCCAGCAAGATGCTGGCACCTCGGTAGCGCGGCTGGTTCAGCACGAAGTCCGGGTTGGGCTTGCGGCTGGCCGGGTCCTGGCCGGGGTAGCCCACGTCCAGGTAGCGCCATTCGTCGAAAAGGTTGGGGCCAAAGCCGGTTTTGCGGATCGACTTGAGGAATTGCTTGGGGATGATGGCGTCGGTGTCCACGTTGGCGCGGTCCATCGGGGCCACCAGGCCTTTGAGTAAAGTAAATTTTTGCATGGCTTTATTTCTTGGCAGCGCCTTCAATGGTGGAACCCAGTTTTTCAATGTCCTGACCGATGCCGCGCACGGTGTTGCACGCGGTCAAACTCAGCACACTGGCGATCAGCATCAGGCGAATCAGGGTGTTCATGTCCAGGCTCCTTGGGTTCAGGCGAATTTGCGGATGTCAACAAAGTGGCCGTGCACGGCAGCCGCAGCGGCCATGGCGGGGCTGACCAAGTGGGTGCGGCCACCCGCGCCCTGACGGCCTTCGAAGTTGCGGTTGCTGGTGGACGCGCAGCGCTCGCCGGGCTCCAGGCGGTCGGCGTTCATGGCCAGACACATGGAGCAGCCGGGTTCGCGCCACTCAAAGCCAGCGGCCTTGAAGATTTCGTGCAGGCCTTCGCGCTCGGCTTGTTCTTTGACCAGACCTGAGCCGGGCACGACCATGGCCAATTTGACGTTCTTGGCCACTTTTTGGCCAAGCTTTTTGACCACGGCAGCGGCTTCGCGCATGTCTTCGATGCGGCTGTTGGTGCACGAGCCGATGAAGACCTTGTCGATGGTGATGTCGGCCAGCGCTTTGCCGGGCTGCAAGCCCATGTAAGTCAGTGCACGCTCAATGGCATCGCGCTTGACGTCGTCTTTTTCTTTGTCAGGGTCGGGCGTGTGGCCGTCGATGCCCAGTACCATTTCGGGCGATGTGCCCCAGGTGACTTGCGGCACGATGGCGCTGGCGTCCAGCTCGACCACGGCGTCAAAATGTGCGCCAGGGTCCGACTGCAGGGTCTTCCAATAGGCCACGGCGTGGTCCCACTCCACACCCGTGGGCGAGAGCAAACGGCCTTTGACGTACTCGATGGTTTTTTCGTCCACCGCCACCAGGCCCGCGCGTGCGCCGCCTTCGATGGCCATGTTGCAGACCGTCATGCGGCCTTCCATGGAGAGGCTGCGGATCGCCGAGCCTGCGAATTCGATGGTGTAGCCGGTGCCGCCTGCGGTGCCGATCTTGCCGATGATGGCCAGCACGATGTCTTTGCCCGTGAGGCCTTTGGCCAGCGTGCCTTCGACCTTGACCAGCATGTTCTTGGCTTTTTTGGCCAAGAGCGTTTGCGTGGCCATGACGTGCTCGACCTCGGAGGTGCCGATGCCGTGGGCCAGTGCGCCAAACGCGCCGTGGGTGGAGGTGTGCGAGTCGCCGCAGACCACGGTCATGCCGGGCAGGGTGGCACCGTTTTCAGGGCCGATGACGTGCACGATGCCTTGGCGCTTGGACAGGAACGGAAAGAACGCGGCCGAGCCGTATTCCTTCATGTTGGCGTCGAGCGTGGTGATTTGTTCTTTGCTGATCGGGTCGGTGATGCCGTCGTAGCCCAGTTCCCAGCCGGTGGTGGGGGTGTTGTGGTCGGCAGTCGCCACGATGGAGCTGACGCGCCAGACTTTGCGGCCAGCTTGGCGCAGGCCTTCAAAGGCTTGGGGGCTGGTGACTTCGTGCACCAGATGGCGGTCGATGTAGAGGACGGAGGTGCCGTCTTCTTCGGTGTGGACGACGTGTTCGTCCCAGATCTTGTCGTAGAGCGTGCGTGCCATGGAGCTTCCTTGCTGTGCAACCTGCCATTTTATGCGGTTCGCATGCTGTGTCAGTCGCGTTGGCTGATGCCTAGCCAAGGTTTGTGTCAATGGACAGATGAAGTGCCCCCCCTCGCGTGGACTTGAGGGGACGAATCCGGGGCCTGCCAGGCCTCATCAGTCGCTTCGCGCCAGCAAATCGGCCAGCCAGGCCCCGGACCCGTCCCCTCAAGTTGTTGTGATTTTGTAGGTCAGCGGCTTCAGCCCCGATATGTGGCCCGCAGATTTGTATGGGACAAGATTGTCGGGGCTGAAGCCGCCGACCTACGGGGTTGCACCAGGCATGAAAAAAGCCCGCACAAGGCGGGCTTTCGGGTTCGGTTGAAAACCGATCAACGCTGAACGTCGCGGCGCACAGAGCCGGTGAACAGCTGACGTGGGCGGCCGATTTTGTACTCGGGGTCGCTGATCATTTCGTTCAGTTGGGCAATCCAGCCCACAGTACGGGCCAAGGCGAACACACCGGTGAAGAGGTTCACTGGAATGCCGATGGCGCGTTGCACGATGCCGGAATAGAAGTCCACGTTGGGGTAGAGCTTGCGGCTGACGAAGTAGTCGTCTTCCAGAGCGATTTTTTCCAGGGCTTTGGCCAACTTGAACAGCGGGTCGTTTTCCAGGCCCAACTCTTTGAGCACTTCGTCGCAAGTTTCTTGCATCAACTTGGCGCGGGGGTCGTAGTTTTTGTAAACGCGGTGACCAAAACCCATCAGCTTGACGCCGGAGTTTTTGTCTTTGACCTTTTCCATGAACTCGCCCACTTTGGAGATGCCACCCATTTTTTGGATGTCTTCGAGCATGTTCAAGCAAGCCTCGTTGGCACCGCCGTGGGCAGGGCCCCACAAGCAAGCCACGCCCGCAGCGATGGCCGCAAACGGGTTGGTGCCGGACGAGCCGCACAGACGAACGGTGGAGGTCGATGCGTTTTGCTCGTGGTCTGCGTGCAGCGTGAAGATGCGGTCCATGGCGCGTTCGAGCACGGGGTTGACCACGTAGTCTTCGCACGGTGTACCAAACATCATGCGCAGGAAGTTGCCCGCGTAAGTCAGGTCATTGCGTGGGTACATGTAAGGCTGGCCCACGCCGTATTTGTAGGCCATGGCCACCAGGGTGGGCATTTTGGCAATCAAACGGATCGCCGCAATGTGACGGTGCTCTGGATTGTTGATGTCGGTGCTGTCATGGTAGAAGGCCGACAAAGCGCCAATCAGACCGGTTAACACGGCCATGGGGTGCGCATCACGGCGAAAGCCACGCAGGAAAAACTGCATTTGCTCGTTGACCATGGTGTGATTGTTGACCAGCTTGTGGAAGTCCTTGCTTTGCTGTCCAACGGGCAATTCGCCATTCAAGAGCAGGTAGCAGGTGTCCAGGTAGTCGGCCTTGTTGGCCAGCTGTTCGATGGGGTAGCCGCGGTACAGCAACTCGCCCTTGTCGCCGTCGATGTAGGTGATGGCGGACTGGCATGAAGCCGTGGACAGAAAACCCGGGTCATAAGTGAACATGCCGCTTTGGCCGTACAGCTTGCGGATGTCGATCACATCGGGACCGATGTTGCCGGAGTAAACGGGCATCTCGATGCTGGGGCTGCCGTTGGAGAACGACAGGGTGGCTTTGTTATCGGCGAGTTTCATGGTGGGTTTCCTCAAAAATTCAGGGGGGTGAACCTGTTGGGTTCACGCTCTCAACATGTCCAGGACTTCGCGCACCTCTTCGGTGCTGATCTCGGTCTGCAGCTCCGTGCGGCGCAGCAGCAAGTCCATGAGATCGTTGTCTGACAGGTCCATCAGCACGTACATGCCCCGGGCCTGGCCAACCGTCAGCGCAGCAGCGTGCCGGTTGAAAAAGCGCTCGATGAACAAATCGTTTTCGAGCAGGCCGCGTCGGCTGCGCCAGCGCAGCTTGCTCAATGACCGCTCGCTCAAGGCAGCGAATCGGTCAGCGCCAACGAGCGACGCGTCTTCCAGGATGGGGGTGACGGTCATCAGACAGCGCGGCGAACCATCATCTCTTTGATCTTGCCAATCGCCTTGGTGGGGTTCAGACCCTTGGGGCAGACATCGACGCAGTTCATGATGGTGTGGCAGCGGAACAGACGGTAAGGGTCTTCCAAATTGTCCAGGCGCTCGGCGGTGGCTTCGTCACGGCTGTCGGCGATGAAGCGGTAGGCCTGCAGCAAACCAGCGGGACCCACGAACTTGTCGGGGTTCCACCAGAAGCTGGGGCAGCTGGTTGAGCAGCTGGCGCACAAGATGCACTCGTACAAGCCGTTCAGCTCGTCACGCTCTTCGGGGCTTTGCAGGCGCTCGGTCTCGGGCGGGATGGTGCTGTTGATCAGGTAAGGCTTGATCGAGTGGTACTGCTTGAAGAACTGAGTCATGTCCACGATCACGTCGCGGATCACGGGCAGACCGGGCAGGGGCTTCAACACAATGGTGCCGGGCAGCGTGTTCATGTTGGTCAAACATGCCAGTCCGTTTTTGCCGTTGATGTTCATCGCGTCCGAGCCGCACACGCCTTCGCGGCACGAGCGGCGGAAAGAGATGGTCGGGTCCACGGCCTTGAGCTTCATCAGGGCGTCGAGCAACATGCGCTCGTTGCCGTCCAGTTCGACCTGGATGGTCTGCATGTAAGGCTTGGCGTCCTTGTCAGGGTCGTAGCGGTAGATCTGGAAAGTGCGTAGGGTCATGAAAGAACTCCTGGTGTATTCGGGGGGTGGACCGCCACGGGCGGTGCGCGGTCCAGACAATCTTTAGAAGGTGCGAACCTTGGGTGGCACGGAGTCCACAGTCAAAGGCTTGAGCTTGACCGGTTTGTAGGTCAGGCTGTTGTCGGCGCTGTGCCACAAGGTGTGCTTCATCCAGTTGGCGTCGTCGCGACCCAATGGGGCCACGGCGTCATCGGCTGGGCGCTCGTAATCGCTCACGGTGTGGGCACCACGGCACTCGCGGCGGGCGGCGGCCGAGACCATGGTCGCTTGCGCGGCTTCGATCAGGTTGTCCACTTCCAGGGCTTCGATGCGGGCGGTGTTGAACACTTTGGAGGTGTCCTTCAGGCCGATGGCGTTGACGCGCTCGCGGATGGCTGCGATCTTTTGCACGCCTTCGTCCATGCTGGCCTGGGTGCGGAACACGCCAGCGTGTTGCTGCATGGCGGCACGCATGTCGTTGGCCACGTCTTGGGCGTATTCACCGCCACGGCCTTCGAGCTTGTTCAAGCGGCTCAGGGTGAAGTCTGCAGCGTCGGCAGGCAAAGGCTTGTGCGACTTGGTTTTGGAAGCGAAGTCCACGATGTGGTTGCCCGCTGCGCGGCCGAACACCAGCAAGTCGAGCAAGGAGTTGGTGCCCAGGCGGTTGGCACCGTGCACCGACACGCAAGAGCATTCGCCCACCGCGTACAGTCCGTTGACCACGGCGTTGTGGTCGGTGGGGTTCTGGATGACGACTTGGCCGTTGATGTTGGTCGGGATACCGCCCATCTGGTAGTGGATGGTGGGCACAACAGGAATCGGCTCTTTGGTGATGTCGACGTTGGCAAAGTTGACACCAATTTCGTACACCGAGGGCAGACGTTTGTGGATGGTCTCAGCACCGAGGTGGTCGAGCTTGAGCAGCACATAGTCCTTGTTCGGACCGCAGCCACGGCCTTCCTTGATTTCCTGGTCCATGGAACGGGACACAAAGTCACGCGGGGCCAAGTCTTTCAGGGTGGGGGCGTAGCGTTCCATGAAGCGCTCGCCATTGCTGTTGAGCAAGATCGCGCCTTCGCCACGGCAGCCTTCGGTCAACAACACGCCAGCACCGGCCACGCCGGTGGGGTGGAATTGCCAGAACTCCATGTCTTCGAGCGGGATGCCTGAACGGGCGGCCATGCCCAAGCCGTCACCGGTGTTGATGAAGGCATTGGTGGATGCGGCATAAATGCGGCCAGCACCACCGGTGGCCATCAGCACGGTTTTGGCGTGCAGGATGTGCAAGTCACCGGTTTCCATCTCCAATGCCGTGACGCCCACCACGTCGCCTTCGGCGTCGCGGATCAGATCCAGGGCCATCCACTCGACGAAGAAGCTGGTTTTGGCTGCGACGTTTTGCTGGTACAGGGTGTGCAGCATGGCGTGACCGGTGCGGTCAGCGGCAGCGCAAGCGCGTTGCACGGGCTTTTCACCGTAGTTGGCGGTGTGGCCGCCAAACGGACGCTGGTAAATGGTGCCATCGGGGTTGCGGTCAAAAGGCATGCCCATGTGCTCCAGGTCGTACACGACCTTGGGCGCTTCACGGCACATGAATTCGATCGCGTCTTGGTCGCCGAGCCAGTCGGAGCCCTTGATGGTGTCGTAGAAGTGGTAATGCCAGTTGTCGTCGGACATGTTGCCCAGCGAGGCACCGATGCCGCCTTGGGCGGCCACGGTATGTGAACGGGTAGGGAACACTTTGGACAGCACGGCAACATTCAAGCCAGCGCGTGCCAGCTGAAGCGAGGCACGCATGCCGGAACCACCGGCGCCGACGATCACGACGTCAAACTTGCGGGTGGTGATTTTGTCTTTGGTATAGCTCATGGTTTATCTTGGTAGGTAGGGGTTCAGCGCAATGACAGGCGAGGGTTGACGCATCACAGGCGCCACAGGGCCTGAACAGCCCAGCCAGTACAGCCGATCAGCCAGACGAGGGTGAAAACATGCAAAGCCAAGCGCACGGCCAAGGGCTTGATGTAGTCCATCCAGATGTCACGCATGCCCACCCAAACGTGGTACAGCAGGGAAAGGATCACACAGAAGGTCAAGACCTTCATCCATTGGGAGGCAAAAATGCCAGCCCATTCTTCGTAGCCGATAGGGCCAGTGGTGAAGATCACTTGGGCCAACAAGATCACGGTGAAGAGGGCCATCAAAGTGCCGGTCACACGTTGTGCGAGCCAGTCACGAAAGCCGTAGCCAGCACCGGTCACGATGCGTTTGGAGCCGTAATTCACGGACATAGTGGAGTTTCCTTTTTGTTGTTGTGGGGTGAAATCAGTACAAGCCGAACATCTTGGCACCCAGCACGGCTGTGAGGCCAATGCTCAGAACCAGGGTGACGATGGCCGAGGACTTGCCGAATTCTTTGGTCACGGCGTGGAACATGTCCATGTACAAGTGGCGCAGACCTGCGATGAAGTGGTGCAAGTAGGCCCAGATCAGGGCCAGTGCGACCAACTTCATGAACCAGCCTGGCACAAAACCCATGCCGATGTTAAAAGCGGCAGAGAACTTGGCAAAGGAAATTTCGGACGAGATGGAGTTGTCAAACATCCAGATGATCAGCGGCATCAGCAAAAACATCAGAAAACCACTGATGCGATGCAAGATGGACACAATGCCCGCCACCGGCAGGCGGTAGCTGGGCAAGTCTTTCAGGGCGTTGATGTTGCGGAATTCAGGCCGCTTGCGGGCGAGTTCGGTCATGTGGGTACTTTCTGGGTGTAACGCGTTCTTGACATTTGAGGCTAACGATCGAATTCTATTGCAACGCAGCAAACTGACATGAGCATTTCAGCGACAGTCTCAAAACAGACTTGTACAGGGTGGTTTTCATCAATTCAGGGCGTTGTGGTAGTGGTGGGTGTCGGTGCGGTAAAAACCGCGCCGCAGTTCCATGGGGGTGTCGTTGTAGGTGTAGGCCACCCTTTCGACACTCAGCAAGGGGGTGTTGCTGGCCAATTGCATCAACTCTCGCTGAGACTTGTCCGCCAAGACCGCCCGAATTTTTTCTTCTGCCCGCACCATTCGTACGCCAAATTCGGTCTCAAACAGCGCATACATGGGGCCGTGATAGGCCGTCAGCCTTTCTGCAGTCAAGCCTTTGAAAGGGACACCCGGCAGCCACAGATCTTCCAAAATGGTGGGAATGCTCGCAAAAGACAGGACGCGCCGCACTTGCAAGACGGCGTCTCCGGTCCTCAGCGCCAACGCCCTGGCAATGTCGGCCGATGCGCGTAAACGCTTGCAATCGACGATTTGACGCTGGGCAGGGCCTTCGGTGTTCAAGTCACCTTGGTCGGGCACGAGTTTCAAAAAACGGTATTGCACCTGGTGCTCGGCATGGGTGGCCACAAAGGTGCCTTTGCCTTGCTTGCGGATCAAAAGGTGGTCACTGGCCAATTCGTCGATGGCCTTGCGCACCGTGCCCTGGCTGACCCGGTAACGAGCAGCGAGTTCCATTTCGCTCGGAATGGACTCGCCGGGCTTCCACTCGCTGGACTGCAGACTTTGCAAAATCAACCCTTTGATTTGCTGATAAAGGGGGCTGAATGCCGGAGTCACGGCGGCGGCCTGTACAGCAGGCGAGGCAGCGTCGGTCGGTGTCAAAGGGAGGTTCATGGGCGCCAATGCTTCATGCGGTCAGGTGCATGTCAGATGCCGCATCATATCTTATATAAGACATAAGACAAATTGACGAATCAGGGTTTTCGCGAGTACACTCCTTGGCTGTTTGCCAGCGCTTTTGGCCTATTTGGTGGGTTGGGGGTGCGGGTCCGGTGCGCTGGACAGCCTTGCTGACACAGATGTTGGCAACGGACTGCAACCCTTGTTTACAACACTTCTGGAGTTTTCCACCATGAGCAAAAAGCCCGTCCGCGTTGCCGTCACCGGCGCAGCAGGTCAAATCGGTTACGCATTGTTGTTCCGCATCGCCTCTGGCGAAATGTTGGGCAAAGACCAGCCCGTCATCCTGCAATTGCTCGAAGTGCCCGTTGAAGGCCCCCAAAAAGCGCTCAAGGGCGTGATGATGGAACTCGAAGACTGCGCATTCCCATTGCTGGTGGGCATGGAAGCCCACGGCGACCCCATGACCGCATTCAAAGACGCTGACTACGCTTTGTTGGTCGGTTCGCGCCCACGCGGCCCCGGCATGGAGCGTGCCGAGTTGCTGGCCATCAACGGCGCCATCTTCACTGCACAAGGCAAAGCCCTGAACGCAGTGGCTTCGCGTGACGTGAAAGTGCTGGTCGTGGGCAACCCCGCCAACACCAACGCTTACATCGCCATGAAGGCCGCGCCTGACCTCAAGCCCGGCAACTTCACCGCCATGTTGCGTTTGGACCACAACCGTGCTCTGTCACAAATCGCAGCCAAGACTGGCAAAGCCGTGGCCGACATCGAAAAACTGTGCGTCTGGGGCAACCACTCGCCCACCATGTACGCCGACTACCGTTTCGCCACCATCAACGGCGAATCGGTCAAGGACATGATCAACGACCAGGAATGGAACGCCAATGTGTTCCTGCCCACTGTGGGCAAGCGCGGCGCAGCCATCATCGAAGCCCGTGGCCTGTCTTCGGCTGCCTCGGCTGCCAATGCGGCCATCGACCACATGCGCGATTGGGCCCTGGGCACCAACGGCAAGTGGGTCACCATGGGTATCCCATCACAAGGCTGGTACGGCATTCCTAAAGACGTCATGTTCGGTTTCCCCGTCACCTGCGAAAACGGCGAATACAAAGTCGTGGAAGGCCTGGACATCGACGCCTTCAGCCAAGGCTGCATCGACAAGACGCTCAAAGAGTTGACCGACGAGCAAGCTGGCGTCGCTCACCTGATCTGATTTCAGGCCGAGAAGTCCAAGTGAGCCATCCTCGCGACGTCCTGTTGGGAGCACAAGCCGGAGCCGTCCAGCTGCCGGTGTGTGACCATTACTCTGGTGTCGAAGCGAGGATGCGTAAAAGCCTGCAATTGCAGGCAGACATGATGCAAGAGTTTGGTGCTTGCGTCTTTGATGTCACCCTCGATTGCGAAGATGGTGCGCCCGTGGGTGGCGAAACCGAGCATGCCGCCTTGGTCACCGAGCTGGCATTGGCCGCAACGGCTGCCAACCCCAGGGCCCGTGTGGCCGTGCGTGTCCATCCTGTCGATCACCCCTCTTTTGATGCCGACATGGCGCTGATTGCAGCCCAAGCGGGTTCATGCCTGTCGCACATCATGGTGCCCAAGGTCGAAACCGTGGCCGATGTTGAGCGTGCGCAAGCGGCCTTGTTGCAAGCAGGGGCAAGTCATTTGCCACTGCATGTGTTGATTGAATCACCGGCTGCCGTGCACCGGGCATTTGACATCGCTGCCCACCCCCGTGTGCAGTCGCTGAGCTTTGGTCTGATGGACTTTGTCTCGGCCCATGGCGGGGCCATACCCGCTGAGGGCATGGGCATTCAAGGCCAATTCACGCACCCCTTGGTGCTGCGAGCCAAGCTCGACATCGCCAGTGCCTGCCACGCGCACGGCAAGGTGCCTTCGCACTGCGTGGTGACCGAATTCAAGAACTCCGAGGCCATGCGCATGGCCGCCCACAAAGCCGCTTGTGAGCTGGGTTACACCCGCATGTGGAGCATCCACCCGGACCAGATTCGCCCCATTTTGGCCGCCATGTCTCCCAGCGAGGCGCAGATTGAGCAGGCCAGCGCAATCGTGTTGGCCGCTCAGGCCGCTGCATGGGCACCGATCAGCCATGCGGGCCAGCTGCATGACCGGGCCAGCTACCGCTTTTTCTGGCAGTTGCTCGAACGAGCCCACCAGACCGGTTGTACCTTGCCCCCCGAAATCCGATTGTTTTTTTCTGAACCCGTGGCTTTGTCCGGAACTGGTTCATGATGGCTGTTTCAAACCTGAGGTCGCTTGTCATGAAACCAGTTTTTGTCATTGTCTCGGTGCTGCTGCTGCCTTGGGCCGTGGGTGCACAAACCGCAGTGCCTGTGACCAAGCCTGGCGTCAACAAGTCGGCAAACTACAAAGCGTCGTCCAAAAAAGCGGTGGACAAAAAGAAGACCCAACCCAAGACCCGCGCTTCACGCCAAGCCGACCCTCTTTCACGACCCCAGTGGGTGCAGCCAGCGGCGGCGGTGCACACCCCCCTGCCCATGGGAGTCGACGAATTGGCCATCGCAGAGCGGGTCCATTTGGGCCGTTTGCCCTGCGAATTGGGGGCCAGTGTGAGGCTCGAAGCCGATGCCACCCAGCCTGGCTACTTCCACGTCTTGGGCAAGGGCTTTCATTACCGCATGCACCCTGTGACGACCACCACGGGAGCCATTCGGCTGGAAGACAAAAAAGCCGGCGCTGTCTGGCTGCAATTGGCCAACAAATCCATGTTGATGGACCAAAGCAAAGGCCGTCGTCTGGCTGACGAGTGCGCACACCCCGAACAAATGGCCTTTGCCGAAAACATGAAAACCAACCCACCCCCCGTCCTGTTTGACACAACAGGCATGGGGCGTCCCAACGATTAACTTTGACTGACCGGAGAAAAAACCATGTTGAAAGCCTACCGTGACCACGTAGCCGAGCGCGCAGCGCTGGGCATCCCGCCACTGCCACTGGACGCCAAGCAAACGGCTGAACTGATCGAGTTGATCAAAGCCCCCGCCGCAGGCGAAGAAGCCTTTTTGATGGACCTGCTGACCCACCGCGTGCCCCCAGGCGTGGACGATGCGGCCAAAGTCAAGGCCTCGTTTTTGGCCGCTGTCGCCCATGGTGAAGTTCAAGTTGGCCTGATTTCCAAAGCCAAGGCTACCGAGTTGCTGGGCACCATGGTCGGTGGTTACAACGTGCACCCCCTGATTGAGTTGCTGGACGACGCCGAAGTGGCTGCCGTGGCCGCTGAAGCCCTCAAAAAGACTTTGTTGATGTTCGACTTCTTCAACGACGTGGCCGAAAAAGCCAAGGCTGGCAACGCCAAGGCCAAGGAAGTCATGCAAAGCTGGGCCGATGCCGAGTGGTTCACCACCCGCCCTGAAGTCGAGAAAAAAATCACCATCACCGTGTTCAAGGTGCCAGGCGAGACCAACACCGACGATTTGTCGCCAGCGCCTGACGCCTGGAGCCGCCCCGACATCCCGTTACACTACTTGGCGATGTTGAAAAACACCCGTGAAGGCGCCCCCTTCAAGCCCGAAGAAGATGGCAAGCGTGGCCCCATGGCCATGATCGAAGAGCTGAAGAAAAAAGGCCACTTGGTGTCTTACGTCGGCGACGTGGTGGGCACAGGCTCCAGCCGCAAATCGGCCACCAACAGCATCATCTGGGGTTTTGGCGAAGACATCCCCTTTGTGCCCAACAAGCGTTTTGGTGGCGTGACTTTGGGCGGCAAGATTGCCCCCATCTTCTTCAACACCCAAGAAGACTCGGGCGCTTTGCCGATCGAAGTGGACGTGACTGCCCTGAACATGGGCGACGTGGTGGACGTGTTGCCCTACGACGGCAAGATCGTGAAGAATGGCGAAACCATCACCACCTTCCAACTCAAGAGCGATGTGCTGTTTGACGAAGTGCGTGCCGGTGGCCGTATCAACTTGATCATCGGCCGCAGCTTGACCGCCAAGGCGCGTGAGTTCTTGGGTTTGCCCGCATCCACCGTGTTCCGTTTGCCCACAGCACCGATCAGCACCAAAGCTGGCTTCACACTGGCCCAGAAGATGGTCGGTCGCGCCGTCGGTCTGCCAGAAGGCCAAGGCGTGCGCCCCGGCACTTACTGCGAACCCAAGATGACCACCGTGGGTTCACAAGACACCACCGGCCCGATGACCCGCGACGAACTGAAAGACCTGGCTTGCTTGGGCTTCTCGGCCGACATGGTCATGCAGTCCTTCTGCCACACCGCAGCGTACCCCAAGGCCGTGGACGTCAAAACCCACCGCGAATTGCCCGCCTTCATCAGCAACCGTGGCGGCGTGTCCCTGCGTCCTGGTGACGGCGTGATCCACAGCTGGCTCAACCGCCTGTTGTTGCCCGACACCGTCGGCACCGGTGGCGACTCGCACACCCGTTTCCCCATCGGCATCAGCTTCCCAGCTGGCTCCGGTCTGGTGGCCTTCGGCGCGGCCACAGGCGTGATGCCTCTGGACATGCCCGAGTCGATCCTGGTTCGCTTCAAAGGCGACATGCAGCCCGGCGTGACCCTGCGCGACCTGGTGCACGCGATCCCTCTGTACGCCATCAAGCAAGGTCTCTTGACCGTGGCCAAGGCGGGCAAGATCAACGAATTCTCGGGCCGCATCCTGGAAATCGAAGGCCTGCCTAACCTGAAAGTTGAGCAAGCATTTGAGTTGTCCGACGCGTCTGCCGAACGTTCTGCTGCGGGTTGCACCATCAAGCTCAACAAAGAGCCTGTGCAGGAATACCTGAAGTCCAACGTGGTCTTGATGAAAAACATGATCGCCGACGGCTACAAAGACGCCCGTACATTGGCCCGCCGCATCGAAAAAGTCGAGCAATGGCTGGCCGCGCCTGATTTGCTCGAAGCCGACAAAGACGCCGAGTACGCACACGTCATCGAAATCGATTTGGCCGACATCAAAGAGCCGATCGTTTGCTGCCCCAATGACCCCGATGACGCCAAGTTCCTGTCTGAAGTGGCTGGCACCAAGATCGACGAAGCCTTCATTGGCTCGTGCATGACCAACATCGGTCACTTCCGCGCCGCAGCCAAGCTGCTGGGCGGCCAGCGAGACATCCCCGTCAAGCTGTGGGTGGCACCACCGACCAAGATGGACGAGAGCGAGTTGATCAAGGAAGGTCACTATGCGGCGTTTGGCACAGCCGGTGCGCGCACCGAAATGCCCGGCTGCTCGCTGTGCATGGGCAACCAGGCACAAGTGCGCGAAGGCGCTACGGTGGTGTCTACCTCCACCCGCAACTTCCCCAACCGTCTGGGCAAGAACACCAACGTGTTCCTGGCCTCGGCCGAGCTGGCGGCCATCACCTCCAAGATGGGCAAGTTCCCCACTGTGGCCGAATACCACGAAGCCATGGGTGTGGTGAACAAGGACGGCGAAGCCATCTACAAGTACCTGAACTTCAACCAGATTGAAGAGTATGTCGAAACGGCCAAGGGCGTGACTGCCTGATCAACTCCGCGTTGAGCAAAAAGCCCCGTCGGTGCTAGCTGGCGGGGCTTTTTTCTGGGGCGTTGGGCGTTCAATGACCCTGCATTGACCGTGGACAATCACCCTTCAAGCCTGCCAGTGGCGAGGGCCGCGTATTCTGTTCTCCTCATTGTTGAAGGATACAAAGCATGTTGAACCGTCGTCATTTTTTGGGTGCAGGCATGGCTGGAGCCACTGCGCTGACTTTTTCTTCTGTCTGGTCGCAAAACACGCCTCAATTCGGTGCCCCTGAATTGCCTGCCGTGGGCTTTCGCCGCATGAAGTTGGGGGCCATGGAAATCATTGCCCTGAACGATGGCGTAACGCGTCGCCCCTTGGGTCAGGAGTTTGTGCCTGCGGTGCCGCTGGACCAGGTCAAGGCCTTGCTGGCAACACAAAACCTGCCCACCGATTACATCGATGTGCCTTACACCCCATTTTTGCTGGTCAATGGGAACCAGCGATACTTGTTTGACACGGGCTTTGCCGACAACGGAGGCCCGACCACCGGCAAGTTGCTGGGCAACTTGGCGGCTGCTGGATTCAAGCCCGAGGACATCAACAACGTGGTGCTGAGCCATTTTCATGGCGACCACATCAACGGTTTGCGCTTCAAAAACGGCAGCTTGGTTTACCCCAATGCCCGTGTGCATGTGCCAGCCCCAGAGCACGCCTTTTGGACAGATGAAGCCCGCATTGCGGCGGCGCCTGCGCAAATGCAAGGTGCTTTTGCGGGGGTAAAACGTGCCTTGAATGGCTTGACCTCAGACCAATTGGTCAAGTTCGAGCCCGGCAGCACCGTGGCCCCCGGCATCCAGTCGGTTGCCGCCTTTGGCCACACACCGGGTCACACCCTGTTCACGGTGCGCTCTGAGGGGCAGTCTTTTGCTTACGTGGCCGACATCACCAACGTGCCCTCATTGTTTGCCCGCAACCCCGACTGGGCCGTGCTGTTTGACATGAATCCCGAAATGGCGCGTCAAACCCGCCGCCGTGTTTTTGACATGCTGGTCAAAGAAAAAATGATGGCAGGTGGTTTCCACTTCCCGTTCCCAGCCTTTGGAACCATCACGCCATCGGGCAATGGCTACCAGTTTGTGCCGGTAGCCTGATTCGGGATCTCATTCGCCCATTTGCCAAGCCCTGACCTGATGGTTTGGGCTTTTTTGTTTGCAAAAGTGATTGACGTGTGCGGATGAACAGCGCCCTTATGCCGCTTTCAGGGCGTCGCGCAATTCACGTTTGATGATTTTTCCGTTGGTGTTTCGTGGCAGCGCTTGCCGGCGGATGTCCAGGGTTTCGGGGACTTTGTAGTCTGCAAGCTGGTCTTTGCAAAACGACTGCAACACCCGCAAACTGAAATCTTCTTGCAGCGTGTGCACAACGGCATGAACCCGTTCGCCGAGAACGGGGCAAGGTCGTCCGATGATGGCCGCCTCCAAGACACCCGGAATTTGCAGCAACACGTTTTCGACCTCGACGCTGTAGATCTTGTAGCCGCCTCGGTTGAGCATGTCCTTTTTGCGGTCAAAAATGCGCAAATACCCCTCAGCGTCCAGCGAGCCCAAGTCGCCAGAATGCCACCAACCCGACGTGAATTCTCGAGCGCTTGCGGCCGGGTCGTTCCAATAGCCTTTGACCACCATCGGCCCGGATATCCAGATTTCACCCACATCTCCGGCGGGCAGGGCTTGGCCCGCATCGTTCATCACCAAAACGTCAGCGCAGGGCAGGGGCATGCCCACAGAGTCGCGGGGAGCGCGATCCAGGCCCATGGGCATGAGGGTGGTCGGTGAGGTGGTTTCAGTGGACCCATAAGCGTTCAGAAGCTGCAGCTTGGGGAGTTTGTGGGCCATTTCTTCAATGGTCGACGTGGGCATGGGGGCGCCACCAAAACCACCAATGCGCCAGGCCGATAAATCGAAGGTTTCAAAGTCCGGGGCCATCAACAAAAGTTTGTACATGGCCGGCACCATCAAGGTGTGTGTCATGCCCTCTTGCTGCGCCATGTGCAAGAAATGATCGGCCTTGAAAACAGGCAGCATCAACAAGGTGCCCCCCACCGCCACCATGCACATCATGTTCGCGATCAAGCCAGTGACATGCGTCACCGGCACCCCGAGCATGGATTTGTCCGTGCAACCAAGCCCCATGCAGCTGACATAGTGCTGCACAGAATGCACCACATTGAAATGGGTCAACATCGCGCCCTTGGGTCGTCCCGTCGTGCCAGAGGTGTAGAGGATGATGGCCGTGTCCTCTTCATCGGCCAAATGCACACTGTCGCACGGCGGCAAAGCAAGCCAGTCACTCCAGGCCACGGTGCGGTCGCTGCGCAAGGCTTCAGGGCACTGTCCTGCCACAAGAATCCATTGCAAATCCGGGGTGTGCGCGGGCTCGGGCACACGCTCCAGCAGGTCCGCATCACACACCAAAGCTTTGGCCCCGCAATGCTGCAAAATCCATGTCAGGCCCGCTCGCTGCTCCCGCAGGCCCACCGCCACAGCAATGGCCCCTAATTGCTGAATGGCCAAAAAAGCGATCACAAACGCCGGGTTGTTGCCTTGAAACAAGGCGACCCTGTCCCCGGGCAAAATACCCGCCTGCTGAAACCCTGTGGCCACACTGGCAACTTGGGCATGCAGTTCACGCCAGGTCAAGCGTTGTGATTCGCACACCAAAGCCAAATCGTCGGCACGGTGCAAAACCGTGTGGGCCAGCAAGTCGTGAATGCGGCGTGCTCGGGGCTCAAATGTGCGCACCAACCGGTCGCCAAAGTGGGCCTCAACACGCATGCCCGGCAAGTTGCAGCTCAGCCAGGGTGAAGGTGCAGCAGAGCTGTCGGTTTTCATGGGGGTTGTCACTCAGTCGGCCACAGCCACAGCGTTCGATCCGCGTTCAATCAGCACCTTTTGGTCCAGCATCGAGGCCGCATGGTTCAGTTCAGACTGAGCAATGACCACGGTCATGTCTTTGCCCCGCAGTCCAAAAATCACATCCGACAAACGTTGCGAAAGCGCCGGTGCAACGCCTTCAAAAGGCTCGTCCAGCAGCAGCAAACGGGTCCCCACGGCCAGGGCACGCGCCAGCGCCACCAATTTTTGTTGACCGCCCGACAGCAACAAAGCGCGGCGATCCTTCATGGTGTGCAACTCGGGCAGCACGCTGTAAACCATCTCCAGGCGTTCTTTGGGCTGCAGTGTTGCCGAAACCCAGACAGGAATCAGGATGTTTTCTTCCACCGTCAACTCTGGCACAAGCCCACGGTCCTCGGGCATGTAGCCAATGCCCAGCGCGGCCCGCGTGTGGGTGGCTTGCGAGTTCAGACGAACCCCCGCCCATTCAACGTGGCCTGCTGTGGGCTGAAGATGGCCCATCACGGTGCGCAGCAGCGTCGTTTTGCCCGCGCCATTTCGTCCCACAAGACCCACCATTTGGCCAGGCTGAACGTTCAATGAAAAACCCCGCAGGGCTTGAACCGACTGGATGGTGACATTCACCGAATCAATTTTCAACATGATTAATGGCCTTGTTTGACGGTGCCGGTGACGTAGCGTTGAACTTCGACGTTGCTCAGCACAGACTGTGGCTTGTCGTCGGCAATGACACGACCGCTGTAAAAAGCGATCACGCGGTCTGAATAATGGGTCACGATTTCCATGTCATGCTCCACAAACAAGACCGTGACCTTTTCGCTCGACAAGGCCGCCGAAATCGTGTCCATCATCGGAAATTTTTCATCCACCGACACGCCACTCGTTGGCTCGTCCAGCAGCAAAAGTTTGGGTTTTCCGGTCAAGGCCATGGCAATGTCCAACAGCTTTCGCACGCCACCGGGCAACTCGGCCACCCGCCGATGAATGTGGGCGGTCAACTCAAATTTTTCCAGCAAGGCTTCGGCCCGAGCGATGCGATCGCCAGCGTGTGCCGGACGCCAAAATGACTGATGGCCATCGTTGCAAGCGGCGGCCACCAGCATGTTGTCCAAGGCCGTCATGTCCAGGGCCAACTGTGGAATCTGGAACGACCGGGCGATGCCCATGCCCGTGATTTGGCGCGGCCCCAAGCCCTCGATGGATTTGCCATCCAGTTCAATGCGGCCCGCATCGGGCTTGAGGTAACCCGTCACCATGTTCACAAACGTGGTTTTACCCGCGCCGTTGCTGCCGATCAAACTCACACGCTGGCCGATGGGGATGTCGATGTTGACATCGTCCGCAGCGGTCACAGCGCCAAATGATTTTTTCAAACCTTTGGCCGACAGCATGTAGGGCATGTGTTGGGCGCTCATGTTTTATCTCCTTTGTTTTGGCGGCGGTCCATCCACAGACTGCCCAAACCACGCGGCAGAAAACGGATCACGACCAGCAAAAACAGGCCCATGGCCAGTTGCCAGGTGTTGGGGAAATACAAGTTCGAGAAAGACCGAACCACCTCCACCAAAAATGAGCCGATGAACACGGCCAACATGCTGTGGTGCCCCGCCAAAATGGCAACGAACACAAACTCACCCGACGTGGTCCAGTAACTAAAGTTGGGCTCGATGTGACCCAAAGACATCAGTGTGAGTGCGCCACCAACACCGCCCATGAAAGCCGCAATCAGGTAATTGGATGCGATGGACTGCGACACCGAGGCCCCCAAATACTCGACGCGCAATTCATTTTCTCGAATCGCCAAGGACACCAAACCCCTGACAGAGTCTGCATAAATGCGGGCCATGGTCGCGATCACACCCACAACGACGACCGCCAAGTTGTACAGCACCCAATTGGAGTTTTCGGATGCAATGGATTGGCCAAAAAGGGTCGGCTTGCTGACGTTGAAACCATCAGACCCGCCCAAGCTTTCTGTTTTGACCAAGATGCCATAAAGCACCATGGAAATGGCCAAAGTCAGCATCGCAAAAAAGATGCTGCGATAACGGGACAGTAAGGGGGCAAAAGGCAGCGCACACAGTGTGGCTGCCAAGCCGCCGACCAGCACCATCAAAATGCCATCGGTGATGCCCAAGTGGTTGGCGGCCAAAGCCGTGGCGTAACCCCCAGCCGCAAAAACAAAACCTTGTCCAAACGACACCACCCCGCTTCGCATTTGAATGACAATGCCCAGGGAGACCATGCCGTGAGACAAAGCCATGGTGGACAGGAACAGCAGCCACTTGGGCATGACCAGGCCTGCCAGCAAAAATACAACGACCAACAGCGCACCCATGCGCACTGTTTTGCTCAGACTTGCGTGCATCAGATCTTCCTCGCTTGAATCCGTTGGAACAAACCTTCGGGTTTGAACACCAGAACAATCGCCATGGCGATGTAAATGCTGAAGAGTTCAGCGGCAGGCCATGTGTGAACGGCCAAGGCGCGGGCCAAGCCAACGATGATGGCCCCAATGGCGGCACCTTGAATGCTGCCCAATCCACCGATGATCACCACCGCAAAAGAAACAATGATCACCCCCGAGGCCAGTCCCGGCTGCACCGAAATCATGGGGGCTGTCATGGCCCCCGCCAGTGATGCCAGGAACACGCCAAAGACAAAGGCCCATGTGCACACGCGTGCCACATTGATGCCCATGCTCGCCGCAATTTCATTGCTGTGAATCACGGCCAGCACAATTTTTCCGGTTCGAGTCCGATTCAGGCCCCACCACACGCCGATGCCACAAACGATGGCAAACGCGATCAAAGTGAAGTCATAGCCCACGTAGGACAGTGGCCCCATCTCCAGAACCCCGAACAGCATGTAGGGCTCGGTCACGTAATAGGGCACCGCCCCCCAAATCAGCTTGGTCACATCTTCCAGAATCAGAAAAAGTGCATAGGTCACCAGCACCAGCAAGACTTCATCGCGACCATAAAAAGACCGCAACAAAACGCGCTCCACAAAGGGCGCAAGAATCAGCGCAACGGCCGATGCCGCAAGCACCATGGCCAGCAGCGACCACGCG
Source organism: Comamonadaceae bacterium PBBC1 (assembly GCA_002256145.1). Classification (GTDB taxonomy): domain Bacteria; phylum Pseudomonadota; class Gammaproteobacteria; order Burkholderiales; family Burkholderiaceae_C; genus Limnohabitans_A. Next base: position 73,789 of record NKIP01000002.1, on the reverse strand, counting down.
GGCGACAGTCCCCAAGCCACAGACCAGGCCACAAACGAGGCGGTCACGTAGGCACCCACCGCATAGAAGCTGCCATGGGCAATGTTCAGGATTTTGAGAACACCAAAAACCAAGGTCAGACCCAAGGCAACGATGAACAGCCATGAGGCGTAAATGATGCCGTCAAAAAGAATGGTCAGTGCGAGCATCGGTCAATTTCCACCAGATTAAAGAACTTCAGGGTCGAGCAGGGCCAAGCCCCATGGGGCTGACCTGCGCAAATGTGACGTGGCCAGCGCCCCTGCCGCATGAAAAAAAATGAGGCAGGGGCGAGTGAGCTGATTCAGCTCAGCACTTGGCACCTTTGAAGCCGCTCTTGATCCACTCTTCTGAACTCATGTTCGAAGGCGGGTTCACGCATTCGGCGGGAAAACGAAGGATGTCCACAATGTCCACCCGTTTTTTGGCAGGGTTGTACTTGGTCCGACCGATCGCGGTTTCTTGAATGGCCTGGTGACCATTGCCGTTGACCATTCGGATAGTGCCTGCAGGCGATTCCCAGCTCAAACCCTTCATGGCGGCGGCCAACTGCTCGTGGTTGGGCTTTTTGCCACCGTTGGCTTCCATGGCTTTTTCTGTCGCCAGTTTCAGGCCCAGCAAAGCCTGCACCATGCGGTAGGGCGCTTGCACGGGGATGGTGTTGTACTTGTCTTCGTACAGTTTGAACCACCAACGGTTGAGCGCCGTGTCTGGCGACATCAGGCCATACGCACCACGAGCACCCAAAATCACACCATCGGGCATTTTGTCGCCCAGGCCCGGCAGAACGTGGTCACCCGCAGAAAGGATCAGCTGCGAACGGCGCATCACGCCGCGTGGTGCTGCCTGCAAAATGAAAGACTGCAAATCACCACCCCACAAACTCGAGTGGGTGATGCTGGCGGGCTTGGACAAAAGCGAAGAGATTTCGGTGCCATATTGACCGGCGCCGAACTTGGGGCGCAAGTCTTGCTGGGTTTTGGAATCAGGAAACAACTGCTCGGCGGTCAGCTGGAAATCCTTCAATGAATCATGTCCCCAGGCGTAGTCCTGGTTGATGTAATTGATGTTGTCGACCTTGATGTTTTTCGCTTTTAGATACCGACCCAAAGACACGTTGTCCATGGTGGCGTGGGCCGCGGTTCTGAAGACGTAGTTGTAGGACTTTTCTTCAAAAATCCGGGGGGTTCCGCAGTCGTACAAAATCAGAAATTTCTTCATCTCTTCGGCCACAGGTGCCACAGCCAGACAGTCACCTGAACCCACATAGCCCACGACTGCATCGACTTTTTCGCGGTCATACAAATTTCGGAGTTCTTGCACTTGTTTGGTCGCACCGCCTGCTTCGTCGACGTACACGGCTTCAAACTTCATGCCGCCAAAACCCTTTTTGTTGAAGGGCGCGGGTGCCTGACCATTGTTGAAGGCGTCGACCAGAACTTTTGCGCCATTGACGGCGGGAATGCCAAAACTGTCGGCGGCTTGACCGGATAAAAAACTCACAATGCCCACGCGAAATGTCTCTTGGGCCAAGGCCGTGCCCGATGCTGCATACATCAAGCCCAACGATGCAACCACACGCGAAAGTTTCATGACAAGGTTCTTGCGACTCATTGTTTTGTCTCCTGATAATTGGATGAAGAAAATCGACTGCGCACTCGATGAACGGGTTGGATGTCGCTCGACATCTCAAATCGACACCGCATGAATTCACCGATTCCACATCCTAATTTCTTCACGATGGCCTTCCATGTCCCAGCAGAGACAGCTTGGCGTAAGCCTTTTACCGCCCCCCGCAGGAGCAACGTACCCGTCGCGTTTTTGTAGCAGCGACGCCCTCTACGCGATAAGCCCCGCACACCACAAACAATCGCCCCGAGGGCGGGGCTCCAACAAAAACATGCAGCCACACCCTGCAGCAACACTCTGCACAGGTGACAGCATCCGCCACGCATTCGGTTTAGCCTTTGTCATCTGACCCCCTATGCCAAGGACCCCACCATGAAAACCACCACCCTGGGCAAAAGCCCCCTGAAAGTGTCCCGCCTGTGCCTGGGCACCATGATGTTCGGTGACCAGACCCCGCTCGAAGACGCGAGATCCATCGTGGCCGATGCGCAAGAAAAAGGCTGCAACTTCATCGACACCGCCGACGTCTACACGCTCGGAAAATCCGAAGAAATCGTCGGCCAGGTCCTCAAGGGGCAGCGCCATCGCTGGGTCTTGGCCAGCAAGGTGGGCAATGCCATGTCATCCTTGCCCAACGAAAGCCGTTATTCGCGCAGCTGGATGCTGCGGGCCTGCGAAGACAGCTTGCGTCGCCTGGACACCGATCACCTCGACATTTATTACCTGCACCGCGACTACAACGGCATGAACCTCGAAGAGCCCTTGCGGGCCATCGAAGCCTTGCTGCGCGACGGCAAGATCCGCTACTGGGGCGTGTCCAATTTCCGGGGCTGGCGTATTGCCGAGATGGTCAACATGGCCCGCCAGATGAACATGCCCGGCCCCGTGGTGTGCCAGCCTTACTACAACCTGCTCAACCGCTTGCCCGAGGTGGAGATTCTGGAGGCCTGCGGGCACTACGGCCTGGGCGTGGTGCCCTACAGCCCGATTGCGCGCGGCGTGCTCACGGGCAAATATGCACCCGGCCAAACGCCCACCGAAGGCAGCCGCGCCGCACGGGGCGACAAGCGCATTCTGGAGACCGAGTTCCGCGAAGAGTCGCTGCAGATTGCGCAAACGCTGCGCCAACATTGCGAGGCCAAAGGCGTTTCATTGGCGCACTTTGCCACCGCTTGGGTGCTCGCCAACTGCCATGTGAGCGCCGTCATTGCCGGCCCCCGTACGCTGGCGCAGTGGCAAGACTACGCAGGCGCTCTGGAGGTGACCATCACAGCCGAAGACGAGGCCCTGGTCGACAGCCTGGTGGCACCGGGCCATCCATCGACGCCGGGTTACAACGACCCTTCTTATCCATTGAACGGTCGCTGAAATCAGCGGTTTCGCTTTTCTCTGGCTTATCCACTGGCTGGCCAAGGGATAAGCCATTGATTGACATACGCCCTCCAAATTCTGTACATTCTGTACAAAATTACGGAGTTGGCCATGTCAGAAACCCCGCAATACGGACTCGAACAAGCCCGTGCGCAGCTGCCGCACATTGCCTCGGAGGCTGTCGCGGGTTGCAGCAGTGTGATCACGCGCCATGGCAAACCCGTGGCGGTGGTGGTGCCGGTAGATCAGTGGCGCGATCAACAGATCCGCTCGCTGAAGCAGGGCGGCGTGCTGGCCTTGCGTGGTTCGGGCTGCGGACTGTGGCCGCAGGGAGCGGCCGCTGCGGTGGCGAAGCTACGCGATGAATGGACCTGAACGGTGGTAACCCGTGCCCGAGTCCGTACGACTTCGGCTTTGCTGTGGGGCGGTCTGAGCGAAGGGGACACGGTTCTTGTGGACACCGCGCCTTGGATTTACCTGCTCGAAGACCATGCCGAATTTGCCCCCCGTTTTGTGGGTCTCTTTGAAGCGGCGGAGCGCGGCCAGATTCATCTGGCTCTGAGTGCCGTGACCTTGTCCGAAGTGTTGACCGGCCCCTTCAAAGCAGGTCAAACGGCCCTGGCCAAACGCTACGAGACGGCTTTGGGCGCTTACCTCTTGGTTCCTCTGTCGGCGGCGGTGGCCAGTCTGGCGGCACAGTTGCGCGTGCAATACCGCCTGAAGTTGCCCGATGCGGTGCAATTGGCCTCGGCGCTGCAACTTGGCGCGGCTGCATTGGTGACCCACGACCGGGATTTTTCTGCGGTGCAAGGCTTACCGGTGCTGATGGGTCCTTAAAACACATGAATGCGACACATTGGCTGAAATTTGAAATCGGGGCTTCGCGGACAATCAAAACATGACAAACATGGCGCGTAAACAGGTGTTGATCGCAGGCGCAGGCATTGGTGGCTTGGCTGCAGCCTTGGCGTGTGCGCAGCACGGTCTGCCGGTTCAATTGATCGAGCGCTCTGCGCAGTTCAGTGAGGTGGGCGCGGGAATTCAGATCGGCCCCAATGTGACCCGCATTTTGCAGGCCTGGGGTCTTGGACCGGCTCTGGCGCAGGTGGCGGCTTTCCCTCAACAACTGCAAGCGCGCGATGCCCAAACTGGACAGGTGCTTGGCACCCTGTCTCTGGGCGCGCGGGCGCAAGCACTTTATGGCGCACCTTACGCCACCATTCACCGGGCCGATTTGCATGGTTTGCTGCACCGAGCCGCGCAGGCCGAGGGTGTGGGCATGCGTCTGGGCCAGAGCGTTCGTGCCTGGCAGGAGACGTCGGACACTCTGGCCGTGCGCACGGACGGTGTGCAGCCCTTTTTGGCCAGTGCCCTGATCGGTGCAGACGGTGTGTGGAGTGTGGTGCGCCAGCAACTGCTGGGCGATGCTCCGGCAGGTTTTACTGGGCACTTGGCTTACAGGGCTTTGGTGGCGCAGACCGATTTGCCCGAGCACTTGCGCAGCGACCAGGTCACCGTCTGGATGGGACCGCGATTGCATGTAGTGCATTACCCAGTGCGAAGCGGGCAATGGCTCAACCTGGTGGCCATCGTGCATGGTGTCAAACCAGATCAGTTTCAAAACTGGGACCAGGCGGGGCACACCCAAGCGCTGATGCAGGCCATGGGCGCAGTGGGCCGTGATTTGCACGAGCGTTTGGCATCGGTGCCCGCCTGGCGTCAGTGGGCGCTGCATGACCGAGCGCCTTTGAGTGCGGCCAGTCAGATGGCCCAAGGCCGTGTGGCTTTGCTCGGCGACGCGGCCCATCCCATGCGGCCCTATTTGGCGCAGGGCGCGGGCATGGCCATCGAAGACGCGCAGGCCTTGGCGCAGTGCCTGAGTGTAGGTAATGCGACGGTGCCAGAGCAGCTAAAGGCTTATGCCGAGCAGCGCTGGGCACGTAACGCCCGCGTGCAAGCCCGTGCCATCCGCAACGGCCGCATCTTCCACGCCAAAGGCGCTGTGGCGCTGGGGCGCAACCTGTCGATGCGGCTCTTAGGGGGGCGGGTGATGGATGTCCCTTGGTTGTATGGGGGCGGGGCACCATGGGCTCCATGAACTTTGCGCTTTCTGGCCCGCGTTTTGAGACCTGAATTCAAGACGCATCCCGCCTCGCCAAGCCTTGGCAGTCCGGCCGACTCACGCGGTACATTCGGTGGTGAGTCTTCAAAATTTTATAAATTTCAGGGAATTTTGGTCATGTCATCACTTCACTTATTGATAACAAGCGCGGAAGCTACAGCACTGGTCTGCAGCAGGGAGGCCCGAGCGTGAAATTCTTTTTGACATTCGTAAACGCGGTTCGCTTGCGATCCATTTGCATGAGTGCGGCATTGGCCAGCGCTTTGCTCGTTCCCGCTGCCAGGGCGCAAAGCACTGATTTATCGGCCTGCATGGCCGAGTTGCGACCGGCGGCACGCAGCGGCAAAGTGAGCGACGCCACTTGGGCGCGTCACACGGCGGGCTTGCAGGCCGACTTCAGCGTCATTGAAAAGCTGAACTTTCAGCCCGAATTTCGCACCGCCATTTGGGATTACCTCTCGGCCCTTGTAGACGAGGAGCGTGTGGCCGACGGTGCTGCCCGCTTGGCCCAGCATCGCCAGGTGCTCGAAAGAGCCGAGCAACGCTTTGGCGTGGATGCTGCCACGGTGGTCGCGGTTTGGGGTGTGGAGAGCAATTTTGGCCAGACGTTTGGCAAATACCCGCTGGTGCAGGCGCTGGGCACGCTGTCGTGTCATGGGCGGCGGCAAAGTTATTTCAGAGGCGAGTTTTTGGCGGCGCTGCGCATTTTGCAGGCGGGTCACATCGCGCCCGAACGTTTGGTGGGCTCGTGGGCGGGGGCGTTTGGCCATACTCAGTTCATGCCGAGTACCTTTGAGCGATTGGCGGTGGACTTTGACGGCGACGGCCGCGCTGACCTGATGGACAGCAGTGTGGACGCGTTGGGTTCGACAGCGAATTTTTTGGCCCGCGCGGGTTGGCAAACAGGCGTACCCTGGGGCTTCGAGGTGAAATTGCCCGCGGGAATTTCTTTGGCCGGAGAAGGGCGACGCATCAAGCGTTCAGTGTCCGAGTGGATCGCCCGTGGCGTGCGTCGCGTTGATGGTTCACCCCTGCCCGCCGATTTGGGCAACCTGGGTTTGCTGACACTGGCCGGTGGCAATGGTCCCGCCTTTTTGGTCACACGCAACTTTGATGCGCTCTACAGCTACAACGCGGCTGAAAGCTATGGGCTGGCCATTGCCCACTTGAGTGACCGCTTGCGTGGCGCTGGCCCCTTCGCCACGCCCTGGCCCACCGATGATGCGGGCCTGTCACGTGCCGAGCGGCGCGAGTTGCAAGGCCTGCTGGTGATGCGAGGCCACGACATTGGCCCGGTGGATGGCATGTTGGGCGACAAATCTCGCGACGCCATTCGGGCTGAACAGCAGCGCTTGGGCCTAGAGGTCAATGGCCGTGGTGGCCAGAAAATCCTCAAAACCTTGCGAGCAGGGTGAGCCCCTCGGGGGTTGAGTTCACATTTTCAGTGGCAAAGCCCTCAGCCTTTTACCTGTCAAAACAAACAGCGCATTGCCCACGGCCGGGGCCAGCGGCGGCACGGCCGGTTCGCCCACGCCGGCCGGGTGGCGGGTGCTGGGCACGATGTGGGTTTCCACAACCGGGGCCTGGCTGAGCGTGACCATGGGGTAGCTCGGAAAATTGCTTTGCTGCACCACGCCGCCCACAATGTCGATTTGCCCGTACAACGCAGCGCTCAAGGCATAGACCACACTGCTTTGCATTTGCTGGGCCACGGTGTCCGGGTTGACCACGGTGCCGCAGTCGATGGCACAAACCACGCGGTGCACGCGGATCTGGCCTTGTTCGACCGAGACCTCGGCCACTTGTGCCACGATGGAGCCAAAAGACTCGTGCAGGGCGATGCCTTGCGCACGGCCTGCGGGCATGGGCTTTCCCCAGCCCGCTTGGGTGGCTGCCAACTTGAGCACTGCGGCATAACGCGGCGCGTCTTTTAACAGCTTCAGGCGAAAAGCCAGCGGGTCTTGCTGGGTGGCCACGGCCAGTTCGTCAATGAAGCTTTCCGAGAAAAAAGCGTTGTGCGAATGGCCCACCGAGCGCCAGAAGCCCACGGGCACGCCCGACTTCGTGGCCACATGGCTCATGTGTTGGTTCAAAAAGCCGTAGGGCAAATCGAACAGGCCCTCGGATGTGGTTTTGTCCGGCATGTCGATGGGGCCCGACAGGTTCGGCGCAGCCCGCGCCATCCAGCGCGGGGTGATGGCGTCGCCCGCCGACTTGATGCGCAAGCTGCTGACTTCGCCTTGCGCGTCGATGGACGCCTGGAACTTGGCCAGGTGCATCGGGCGGTAAAAGTCGTGTGTCATGTCTTCTTCGCGCGACCAGACCAGCTGCACGGGCGCACCCTTGCAGGCCATGGCCACTTGCACGGCCTGGCCGACAAAGTCGACTTCGAGCCTGCGGCCAAAACCGCCGCCCAGCAGCGTCACATGCACGGTGACGTCGTCTTCTTTGACGCCCGCCACTTTGGCGGCCATGGCACGCGCCATTTGCGGCACCTGTGTGGGTACCCAAACTTCGACTTTGCCGTCTTTGACCTGTGCGGTGCAGTTCATCGGCTCCATGGTGGCGTGGGCCAAGTAGGGCGCTTGGTACAGCGCGTCGATGCGGCTGGCCGCCGTTTGCTCGGCTTTGAGCGGCAGGCCTTGCTCGTGGAAGGTGAAGCCGCTTTCGGTGTTCAGCACTTTGAGCAGCTCAGCCTGAATGCGGACGGTGTCTGCCGCGCCAGTGCCAGGGGGCTGCCACTGCACCTGCAAGGCTTGAACGCCTTGGCGTGCCTGCCAGGTGTTCTTGGCCACCACGGCCAGACCGGCCGTTCCCCCGCCCCAGGCGTTGAATGGCACCACTTGCTCGACACCGGGCAGCGTTAACGCCGTTTTTCGGTCGATCGACGCTGCCGAGCCGCCCAAAATCGGGCTCATGCGCACGGCTGCAAACAGCATGCCGGGCAAGCGCACGTCCATGCCGAATTGCGCTTGGCCCATGACTTTGGCGGGAATGTCGCTGCGTGCGGCGCTTTGGCCAATCAGCTTCCAGTCTTGACGGGCTTTGGGTGCGATGTTTGCCGGGGTGCTGCCCGCAGCGGCTGCACCCATTTGGCCGTAGTGCGCCTTTTGGCCCGAGGCGTGTTGCATCACGCCATCGCGCACGGTGATCTCGCTGGCGGGCACTTTCCAGGCGGCGGCTGCGGCTTGCACCAAGCTGGCGCGTGCAGTGGCGGCGGCCATGCGCAGTGGCTCCCACAGGTCGGCGACCGAAGACGATCCGCCTGTGGCGTTGATGCCCAGTTCGCGGGCGATCTTGCCGACCATCCACTCGGCCAGTTTGATCTTGGTGGGTTTGTGTTCGCCTTCGCTGTCCAGCGGATGAAAGGGGAGGCTGGCCACCAGCATGGCCACGTTGCCATAAATGCTGTCGGCACCGGCTTGTTCCAGACGCACGCGGGCGAGGGGCACATCCAGCTCTTCGGCCACCAGCATGGCCAGCGCGGTGTGCACGCCTTGGCCCATTTCGCTGCGCGGCATGGCCAGCACCACCGCGCCATCGGCGGCGATTTTGATCCAGCCGTTCAGGGCCACATCGCCTTGTGTGGGCAGCATCAATGCGGGCGAACCCAAGCGTGAGCGGGCGGGCATCGCGCCCCAGCCCACGACCAGCGCGCCGGTAGCGCCCAGGGCGCTCAAAATCCAGGTGCGGCGTTTCATGCGGCACCGCCTTTCTTCAGTTCAGCCGCAGCCCGGTGGATGGCCGCCCGCACACGCTGGTAAGTGCCGCAGCGGCACAGGTTGGTCATGGCGGCGTCGATGTCGGCGTCGCTGGGCTGGGGTTTTTTGTCCAGCAGTGCGGCCGCAGCCATCAGCATGCCGCTTTGGCAGTAGCCGCATTGCGGCACCTGCTCTGCAATCCACGCGGTTTGCAGGGGGTGGGGCTTTTCTGACGTGCCCAAGGATTCGATGGTTTTGATTTGTTGATTGGCCACAGCCGATGTGGGCGTCACGCAAGAGCGCACGGGCTGGCCGTCCACATGCACGGTGCAGGCCCCGCAAGCGGCAATGCCGCAGCCGAATTTGGTGCCCGTAAGCTGAAGTTCATCGCGCAGCACCCACAGCAGGGGCGTGCTGGGGTCAGCGGTGGCGGTGCGGCTTTGGCCGTTGATGTTCAGTTGCACGGGGTCTCCCGATGGTGTTATTGATGTGAGATGTTAACGATCTGGTGGCTGCGTTCACAGAGGGGGAGGAAATTGACCCTGTAGGAGCCCACCCTGTGGGCGATGGCTTGCGAGGGCGTGTGCCAGACCCGATCGCCCGCAGGGTGGGCTCCTACAAAAAACCGATGCCTGCGAGTTGGCTTTTGTCATTTCGTCGTCCTGTGGAGCGGTATCTTCGCAGCACCCAGGCGTTTACAGCTGCGTGCGCAGCGTCCAGATTTCGGGGAAGAGCACGGTGTCCAGCATCTTGCGCAAATAGCTCACACCACCTGTGCCGCCCGTGCCGCGCTTGAAGCCGATCACCCGCTCCACCGTGGTCACATGCCGAAAGCGCCAGAGGCGAAAAGCGTCTTCCAGATCGGTGAGTTCTTCGCCCAGTTGGTAGAGGTCCCAGTGCTGCTGCGGGTTGCGGTAGACCACCAGCCAGGCGTTTTCGACCGCAACGCTTGCCGGGTAGGGCTGTCGCCAATCGCGTTGGGTGTGGCTGCTCGGCACATCCAGACCTCGGCGTTGCAGCAGGCGCAGGCATTCGTCATACAACGAAGGTGCTTCATAGGCTGCTTGCACGGTGGCCGACAGGTCGGGGCGGTGCGCGTGGGGCTGCAGCATGGTCGCGTTTTTGTTGCCCATCGCAAACTCGATGCAGCGGTATTGCCAGCTTTGAAAGCCACTGGACTGCGCCAAGTAAGGGCGGATGGCGCTGTATTCGGGTGGCGTCATGGTGGCCAGCACGTCCCAAGCGTGCACCAGCTGCTCCATGATGCGGCTGACGCGGGCGAGTTTTTTGAAGGCGTCGGGCAATTGGTCTTGTGCGATGCCCGCCATGGCGGCCTTAAGCTCATGCAGCATCAGCTTCATCCACAACTCGCTGGTCTGGTGCTGCACGATGAACAGCATCTCGTTGTGGTCGGGCGAGAGCGGGTTTTGGGCGTTCAGGATGGCATCGAGCTGCAGGTAGTCGCCGTAGCTCATGCGGCCATCAAAGTCGAGCTGGGCTTTTTCATCGTGCACGATGCGCTCGCCTGTGGCATCGCCCGCTGCGGTGCTGGCGCTGGCTGCGGTGTCTGCGTTTGGGGTGTGGAAAGGACATGAACTCATGACAGGTCTTTCAGGTCACAGCGTTTTTTTGCGCAAAGCGGGCGTCTTGCCACTCGCCACTTTGCATGACCTGGCACAGGTGTTCTGCGGCCTGCCACACGTCGGCATAGCCCACATACAGCGGTGTGAAGCCAAAGCGCAAGATGTCGGCGTGCACGCCGCCATCGCCCGCCCTGAAGTCGCCGATCACGCCGCGCGCGATCAGGGCTTGCACGATGGCGTAGGCGCCCTCGGCGCGGGTCAGGCTCACTTGCGAGCCGCGCAGGGCTTCTTCGGAAGGGGTGGCGATGCCAAAGCCGTACCCGTGCAGGCGCGTGCGCACCAGTTGCATGAACAAGCCCGTGAGTGCCAGCGATTTTTGGCGCAGCGCGGCCATGCCGCCCAGCGCCTCGGCGGCCAAAAAAGCGTCCAGGCCGCAGTCGAGCGCCGTGAGGCTCAAGATGGGTTGCGTGCCGCATTGGTAGCGCGTGATGCCTTTGGCGGGCTGGTAATCGGGCGTGAAGGCAAAGGGCGCGGCGTGGCCCCACCAACCGGCCAGCGGTTGCCAAAAGCGGTCGGTGTGTTGCGGATGCACCCACACAAATGCCGGAGCGCCGGGGCCGCCATTGAGGTATTTGTAGCCACAGCCCACCGCAAAGTCGGCCCCTGAGCCGTTCAGGTCAACGGGCACCGCGCCTGCGCTGTGCGCCAGGTCCCACACGGTGAGAATGCCCTGCGCATGAGCCTGGGCGGTGACGGCCTGCATGTTGTGCATGGCCCCGGTGCGGTAGTTCACATGGGTGAGCATGAGCACCGCCACATCGGCTTGCAAGGCGGCCGCCAGGTCTTCGGCTTCGACCAGTTGCAGGGTGTAGCCGCGCTCTTTGCACAAGGCCTCTGCGATGTAAAGGTCGGTGGGGAAGTTGCTGCGTTCGCTGACGATTTTGGTTTTGTGCGGGTGGTCAGCTTTGGCGATGTGCAGCGCGGCGGCCAGCACTTTGAACAGGTTGATCGAGGTGCTGTCCGCCGCGATCACTTCGCCCGGCTGTGCACCGATGACGCGGGCAATCTTGTCGCCCACGCGCTGGGGCAGGGTGAACCAGCCTGCGGTGTTCCAGCTTTTGATCAGGTCGGTGCCCCATTCTTGCGTCACGGCATGGGCCACGCGGGCGGGTACGGTTTTGGGCAGCACGCCCAGCGAGTTGCCGTCCAAATAAATCACGCCAGCGGGCAGGTCAAATTGATCACGCAGGCTGCGCAAAGGGTCTTGTGCGTCCAGCAGTTCGCAGTCTTGCAGGGTGGGGGTGAGGTTCATCATGAGGGTGTCTTTCAAAGTGTGTTCAAAGTTCGCGCAATACCGCACGTACGGGGCTGGCGTCGGCGGTCATGAGTTTGAGGGGTAGGGCGATCAGTTCGTAATCGCCTTCGGGCACGTTGTCGAGCAGCAGGTTTTCCAACACGCGCAAGCCGCGCTGCCGAATCGCTTGGTGGCTGGGCAAGGCTTTGCTGTCGGCCGGGTCGATGCTGGCGCTGTCGGTGCCGATCAGCAGCACGCCCAGGTCGGCCAACTGCTGCACTGTGGCAGGGTCAAAGGCGGTGAGTTGGGTGTCGAAGTGTTGACGTGGAAATTGGCGGTAGGTGCGCACCAGCAGCCGCTCGGGCATGTCGTTCAGTGCGCGCTGCAAGTGGGCGATGGTGATCAAAGGGCCAGCATCCAGCGCATGGATGACGCGGCATCTGCCCAGAAAAGGCAGCAGGTCCAAAGCGCCCACGGCCGCACCTTGTGGGTCGTAATGCAGCGGGGCATCGGCATGTGCGCCCACATGGGGCGACAGGGTGATGGCGCTCACGTTCACCGGGCAGGTTTCGGTCAGGGTAGCAGCCCATTGCTGGGTGTAAGGCGTGTCGCCCGGAAAGACCGGGCTTTGCGCATCGACGGGTGGGGAAATGTCCCAAAGTTTTTTCATGGTGAGCTAAGGTAGCACCGCCCAAAAAACCGTGGTGTCGGTTATTTCCAACACCCGTGAAAAAGACTTCAGACGTTCAGCGCAGGCAGGCCATGGCGTCGCCGCGCTTGCTCACAAGCGGGGCTGCCTTCTTCAAACTCTCGGCAAGGCGAGGGCCGCCATTCGTAAATGCCGCAAATGGCTTTTTCGCCCGTTTTGCCATAAAGCGCTGCACAACGCGGCGGGCTGTGGTCCGTGCCGCGCATGCGGCAGGTGTGCTCAGTGATGGGCGAGGCCAGTCCGGCAGGCACATCGCCGCCGCCTTCTTCGTATTCGTAGACGGAAAAATCCACCCGAAAACTCACGCAGCAAGCGCCGCAGGTGGTGCAGTTGGACATGGGGTGAAAAGGGGAATGGACCCCGGATCAAGTCCGGGGTGACAGATCAGGCTTGGACGCGACCCAACAGCAAAAACTCCATGAGTGCCTTTTGCACATGCATGCGGTTTTCGGCTTCGTCCCAGACCACCGATTGCGGGCCGTCGATGACTTCGGCGCTGACTTCTTCGCCCCGGTGCGCAGGCAGGCAGTGCATGAACAGGGCGTCGGGCTTGGCCACTTTCATCATGGCTTCGTCCACACACCAGTTGGCAAAGGCTTTCTTGCGGGCCTCGTTCTCGGCTTCGTAGCCCATGCTGGTCCACACGTCGGTGGTGACCAGATCGGCATCACGACAGGCGTCTTGCGGGTTTTGGAAGATTTTGTAGCAGTCGGCGCTGCGCAAACCCGCCACGGCTTGGTCCACTTCGTAGCCGCTGGGCGTGCTCAGGTGCACCGTGAAACCCAGCAATTCGGCGGCTTGCAGCCAGGTGTTGGCCATGTTGTTGCCGTCACCCACCCAGGCCACCACTTTGCCCTTCAGGTAAGACGGGTCCGGTTGGCCCTGGGCGTCCAGGCCCCGGTGCTCCAGCAGGGTGAACAGGTCGGCCAGAATTTGGCAGGGGTGAAATTCGTTGGTCAAGCCGTTGATAACCGGCACACGAGAGTGCGAGGCAAAGCGCTCAATTTTGTCTTGGCCGTAGGTGCGGATCATGACGATGTCGGTCATGCGGCTGATCACCCGGGCGCTGTCTTCGATGGGCTCTGAGCGGCCGAGCTGGCTGTCGCCCGTGGTCAGGTGCACCACCGAGCCGCCCAGTTGGTACATGCCCGCCTCAAAGCTCACTCGCGTGCGGGTGCTGGCTTTTTCGAAAATCATGGCCAGCGTGCGGTCGGCCAGCGGGTGGTACTTTTCGTAAGCCTTGAACTTGCGCTTGATCTCGGCAGCCCGTGCAAACAGGTGCGCGTACTCGTCGGCGCTCAGGTCGGTGAACTGCAGGTAGTGCCGCACAGGCACGGGTGGGGTCAGGCTCATGCGGTTTCTGCCAAAAAGGTGGTGATCAGGGGCACCAAAATGGCGACCACTTCGTCGGCTTCGGCCTCGGTCATGATGAGCGGAGGCACCAGGCGGATCACGCTGTCGGCGGTCACGCTCAGCAGCAGACTGGCTTCGGCGGCGCGGCTCCAGATCGGGCCGCAGGGGCGGTCGAGTTCAATGCCCAGCATCAGGCCCTGACCGCGCACTTCTTTCACGCCTGGCACGCCCGCCAAAGCCTTCTCCAGCGCACCGCGCAGATGTGCACCGACTTTGGCCGCATTGGCCATCAGGCCGTCTTTTTCCATGATGCGGATGGTCTCGACCCCTGCACGCATGGCCAGTGGGTTGCCGCCAAAAGTGGTGCCGTGGTTGCCAGGCTGGAAGATGTTGGCGGCTTTGGGGCCAGCCACCACCGCGCCAATCGGCACGCCCGAGCCCAGGCCCTTGGCCAGGGGCATCACGTCGGGCACGATGCCCGCCCACTGGTGGGCAAACCATTTGCCGGTGCGGCCCATGCCGCACTGCACCTCGTCGATCATCATCAGCCAGTCTTTTTGGTCGCACAGGGCGCGCACTTGCTGCAGGTATTCGATGCGCATCGGGTTGATGCCGCCTTCGCCCTGAATGGTTTCCATGAACACCGCCACCACGTTGGGGTTGCCTTCGGTGGCTTTTTTCAGGGCTTCGATGTCGTTGACCGGCACGCGCACAAAGCCCTCCAACATGGGGCCAAAGCCTGTTTTGAGCTTCTCGTTGGCCGTGGCGCTCAGGGTGGCGATGCTGCGGCCGTGGAAGGCTTTTTCGTAAACCACGATTTCGGGTTTGTCGATGCCTTTGTCGTGGCCGTATTTGCGCGCGAGTTTGATGGCCGCTTCGTTGGCCTCAAGCCCCGTGCAGCAGAAAAACACATTGGTCATGCCCGACAACTCGACCAGCTTGGCCGCCAGCACTTCGGCGTTGGGCACATGGAAGTAGTTGCAGCTGTGGATCATTTTGGCCAATTGATCTTGCAGCGCAGGCACCAAATCGGGGTGGTTGTGGCCCAAGGTGTTCACCGCAATGCCGGCCAAAGCGTCCAGATAGGACTTGCCATTGACGTCCCAAACTCGGCAACCTTGACCATGGCTGAGTGCGATGGGCAGTCGGCCATAGGTGTTCATGGTGTGCGGTGAGGCGGCTTCAATGAAAGCGGACATGCGTGAACTCCTGAAATAAAAATCGGCCCAACGAAGAGGGGCCGCTGAAAGCAGATTTTAGAGGCAGAAATACCCGGCAGGTTCAGGACTTGTCAACTTCGCTTTTGCGGGTGAGCGAGCGGTTTCAAGTCTTATATAAGATAGAATATTCGGGTAAACCAGTGGTCGGCGATCCCGAGCTCTGGACTCCACTGATTCACACCTCTATCCGATGGTCTCCAACACTGCCAAAGAAGTCTTTATCCAAGGGGTCACCGAGGACGGCAAGACCTTTCGGCCCAGCGACTGGGCCGAGCGTTTGGCAGGCGTCATGAGCCCGTTTCGCCCGGGCGGCGCCACACCGGGCAGCCACCTCAGTTATTCACCTTGGTGCATTCCCACCACCTTGGGGGGCGTCAAATGCGTGGTGGTGCACCGCGATTTGCGCGACTACAACGTCATGGCCTGGGACTTTGTCATGAATTTTGCCCGCGACAACGGCTTGCAAGTGGTCGAAGCTTGCTTGTTGCCCGATCTGTCCTGATGCCGGCCGACCATGAAAAAACCGCCCGAAGGCGGTTTTTTTGTTTCGCTGACAGCGCACCCGTTTCAAACGGCGGCCAGTGAGGTTTGGCCGGGCTGTTGATCTTTATAAGCGGATCAGGCGGCTGGGGCTGCAAGAGCCAAAGTCTTGACTTTGGCGCTCAGGCGGCTCTTGTCACGAGCAGCCTTGTTTTTGTGGAAGATGCCTTTGTCGGCAATGATGTCCACCACGGTTTGCATTTTGGCAAACAACTCGGTGGCTTTGGTCTTGTCGCCAGCTGCAACGGCTTTTTCGACGTTCTTCACAGCAGTGCGGTATTTGGAGCGCAGCGAAGAGTTCGCGGCGTTGATTTTGACGTCTTGACGGACGCGTTTACGGCCGGAAGCAAGGCGGGGGTTTTTCTTTTTGGGTTTAGCGGATGCCATATTTATGTTCTTTCAATGTCTGAGGATGTTGTCAAGCGAACCCGGCATTCTAGCAGATGCTCTGCCGTCCCCGGCAGCGTTATTGACCCCAGCATCCAGGCTGATGCATGCACCCAGCGCGAGCCCCATCCTGGCTCGTCCAGCAGATTTGCACTTGATTGCCCTTGGATGACTGCTTTTGCGCTGCCAAGAGGTCGCTACACTCCTGCACTGTGAGCCTCTTACGATCTGCTTCTGTTGTCTCGGTGTTGACCCTGGCCTCTCGGGTCACGGGATTGGTGCGCGAGTTGCTCATGGCTTCGATGTTTGGGGCCAGTGCCTTGACCGATGCCTTCAATGTGGCCTTTCGAATTCCCAATTTGTTTCGTCGCTTGTTCGCAGAAGGGGCATTCAGCCAGGCTTTTGTGCCGGTGTTGGCCGCCACGCGGGCCCAACATGGTGACGAGGCCACAAAGGAAGTGATCGACAGTGTTGCCACGGCCTTGGCGTGGTCGGTGTTGGCTTTGTCTTTGCTGGGGGTGTTGGCCTCGCCTTGGCTGGTGTGGGCCTTGGCCAGTGGTTTGCAGCAAGATGCACGGGGTTACAACGCTGCTGTGAACATGACGCGCTGGATGTTCCCCTACATCGCTTTCATGTCCATGGTGGCTTTGTCGGCAGGTATCTTGAACACATGGAAGCGCTTTGCTGTGCCTGCGGCCACGCCTGTGCTGCTCAACGTCAGTGTGATTGCCGCAGCCTGGCTGCTGGCGCCTTGGCTCAGCCGTCAAGGGATCGAGGCCATTTATGCCATGCCCGTGGGCGTGATGCTGGGGGGCTTTTTGCAGCTGGCAGTGCAGATACCCGCCTTGGCCCGCCTGGGTTTGCTGCCTCGCATCGGCATTCGTCCGTCTGCCGTCAAAAGGGCATGGACCAACCCTGCCACCTTGAACATCTTGCGCCTCATGGCCCCCGCTTTGTTGGGGGTGGGGGTGGCCCAGATTTCCTTGCTCATCAACACGCAAATTGCCTCGCATTTGGCTCCGGGCAGTGTGAGTTGGTTGACCTATGCTGATCGTTTGATGGAGTTTCCGACCGCCATTTTGGGCGTGGCGCTGGGGGTGGTGTTGATGCCGCAGTTGGCGGCGGCCAAAGCCACGGGCGACAGTGATCGCTATGCGGCCATGCTGGACTGGGGTTTGCGTCTGGTGCTGCTGCTGGCCTTGCCTTGTGCGGCGGCGTTGTTGGTGTTTTCGCAGCCGCTGGTGTCGGTGCTCTACCACTATGGCGCGTTCACCGACAAGGATGTGCAACAAACCACCTTGGCTTTGACGGGCTACGGTGTGGGCTTGCTGGGCTTGGTGGCCATCAAGGTGCTTGCGCCGGGGTATTACGCCAGTCAGGACATCCGCACACCTGTGCGCATTGCCGTGGTGGTGCTGGTGCTCACCCAAATTTTGAACGTGGTGTTGGTGCCCTATCTGGCCCATGCCGGGCTGGCGCTGTCCATTGGTTTGGGGGCTTTGGTCAACGCCTTGTGGTTGCTGCTGGGTTTGCTGCGCCGGGGCAGTTACACACCTCAGCCAGGTTGGTGGCGCTTTGCGTTTCAGGTGCTGCTGGCAACGGCCTTGCTGTCGGCGCTGTTGGGCTTGGCGGCCCATCACCTGCCTTGGGTGACCATGCGCCAAGAAGCTTGGCTGCGCATCGCTTGGATGTTGGGCATTTTGGTGTGCTCGGCCCTTCTTTATTTTGGCGTCTTGTGGGCCACGGGTGTGCGTCTCAAGGCCTTTCTCAAACGGTGACTGGCTTTCGGAATTGACATGCTTTTGAATTTATCACCGCCGACCCCGCTCAGCTACTTTGCCAGTCTGGTGCAAAGCGATGAGCATTTCCCTTTGCTCGAGGCTGCTGCCAGTTTGGCCCAAGATGAAGAGCCCACTTTGGATGTGCAGCATGTGCTGGACGATGTGGAGCGCTTGCTCAGGCGAGTTCAGGCACGTTTGCCAGAAGATGCCGATGACTTGACCCAGTTGGCGATCTTGACCCAGGTTTTTTATCAAGACTTGGGATTTGGGGTCAATGCCAATGACTATTACGCGCCCGAAAACAGCTATCTGAACGAGGTCCTGCGCACGCGCCGTGGGATTCCCATTTCTTTGGCCATCGTGTGGCTGGAATTGGCACAGGCCTTGGGCTTGCAGGCGCAGGGCATTTCGTTCCCTGGACACTTTTTGGTCAAGGTCAGCCTGGAGGGCGGTTTGGTGGTGCTGGACCCGCTTACGGGAAAATCTTTGGGCTTGGACAATTTGTCCGAAAGATTAAGTCCTTATCGTGATCCTGCGGACCGTTCGGTGGCGGCCGACCTGGACGAAGGGGAGACGCCTTTGGGGCTTTATTTGCAAGCCTGCCCAGAGCGCGACATTTTGGCGCGGATGCTGCGCAACTTGAAAGAGATTTTCAGGTCACAAGAAGACTGGCCCCGCATGCTGCAGGTGATGGACCGTTTGGTGGTTTTGTTGCCCAAGTACTGGGCCGAGCGACGTGACCGGGGCCTGGTGCATGCCGAGCTGGGCCATGTTCACGAGGCCTTGCAGGACTTGAGGCTGTATCTGGAGGCCGTGCCTTCAGGGCCAGACACCGTGGCGCTGAGAAACCGCGTGAGCGAGCTGTCGGAGCTTTGAAGGGGTTGCGAGGCCCAAAAGACGAGGACCTGGGGCCCTGCTCAGAGCCTCAGGTTCTTTGGAGAGTCCGCTGCGCTCAGGCCACCAGCACCTGCGCTCCATCGCCTTGGGCTGCAATGCGGCCAATGGTGAACACTTGTTCGCCGGCATCACGCAGGGTTTGTGCACAGGCCTCGGCTTGAGCGGCTTCAATGACGACCACCATGCCGATGCCATTGTTGAAGGTGCGGTTCATTTCGATGTCGTCAATGCCGGCGGTTGTTTGCAGCCAGGCAAACAATTCGGTTTGTGGCCAGCTGCCTTTTTGCAGGTGAGCGGCCAGGCCGTCGGGCAGCACGCGGGGAATGTTTTCAAGCAAGCCGCCGCCAGTGATGTGAGCTAACGCTTTGATGGGATGTGCCGCCAAAGCAGCCAAGACATTCAAAACGTACAGGCGGGTGGGCTCCATCAGGGCTTGTTTGAAGGGCTTGCCGTCCAGGGTTGCGGGGGCGTTGCTGCCCGCGCGTTCAATGCACTTGCGCACCAGTGAAAAGCCATTCGAGTGCACGCCACTCGAAGCCAAACCCAGCACCACGTCACCCACTTGGACATTTTGTCCCGTCAGGATTTTGGATTTTTCGACCGCACCGACCGCAAAACCGGCCAGGTCGTATTCGCCAGCGGGGTACATGCCTGGCATTTCGGCCGTTTCGCCGCCGATCAAGGCGCAGCCCGACAGCTCGCAGCCTTTGGCGATGCCGCCGACCACCGCCGCTGCCGTGTCCACGTCCAGCTTGCCGCAGGCAAAGTAGTCCAAAAAGAACAGGGGCTCGGCGCCTTGCACCAGCACGTCGTTCACGCTCATGGCCACCAAGTCGATGCCCACGGTGTCGTGCATGTTCCATTCAAAAGCGAGTTTGAGCTTGGTGCCCACGCCATCGGTGCCACTGACCAGCACGGGTTCTTTGTAGCGCTTGGGCACTTCAAACAGGGCACCAAAACCGCCGATGCCCGCCAACACGCCTTCGCGCATGGTTTTTTTGGCCAGGGGTTTGATGCGCTCGACCAGCGCGTCGCCCGCAACAATGTCGACGCCGGCGTCTTTGTAGGAAAGAGGAGTTTGACTCATGGTTTTGACCCGAAAGGGTAGGTAATTGGATTACGAAGGGCCAATAAACGGGCTGGCAGACTAAAATGAAAGCTTATTTTAAGGGTTGACCCTGACCGCTGGAGGTCAGTCACCGCAAATGTTGAGACTCACTTGCAAGCACCTCTGCCTTTTTTGATGACCCGTTTGGCCGCATGGCTGGGTGTGTCTTTGGTCGCTGTCATTGTTTTTTGGCTGCTTGCGCCTGTTTTGGCCCCCTTTGTGGTGGCGGGGGTGATGGCTTATGTCTTGCACCCTTTGGTGCTCCGCTTGGACAAGCTCACCCGGGGGCGTTTGCCCAATGCCTTGGCGGTGGTGCTGGTGGAGTTCATGGCCATCTTGCTGGTCTTGGGTGTTTTGCTCATGCTGGTGCCCATTTTGGTGCGCGAATGGCCTTTGCTTCAGCAGCAGTTGCCCTTGTTGCTCGACCGTCTGGTGGAGTTCATCAACCCCTTGTTGGCCCAGTTGGGCTTGAATGTGTCGCTGGATTTGCGAGACTTGAAATCTCAATTGGTCGCCTACCTCAGCGCCAACCGCGATGACTGGTGGGCCCCGCTCATGTCCTCGCTCAAATTGGGCGGCAGTGCCGCTTTGGCTTTTTTGGGTTATGCGGTGTTGGTTCCGGTGGCGCTTTTTTACATGCTCAATGACTGGACCCGTTTGGTGAACATGCTGCTCGAATTGGTGCCCCCGGCATGGCGTGGCGGCTTTGACAGCTTCATGCACGACAGTGATTTGGTCTTGGGCGAGTATTTGCGAGGGCAATTGCTGGTGATGCTGGCTTTGGCTCTTTTTTATGCGGTGGGGCTGAGTTTGTTTGGCCTTGAATTGGCTTTGCCCATTGGGGTGTTCACCGGCTTAGCGGTGTTTGTGCCGTATTTGGGTTTTGGTTTGGGTTTGTTGCTGGCTTTGCTGGCCGGTTTGCTCCAGTTTGCCTCAGCGCAGGCGGTGTTGATGGTGGCGGTGGTGTTTGGCTTGGGGCAATTGATTGAGAGTTTTGTCCTCACGCCCAGACTGGTGGGTGAGCGCATTGGCTTGCATCCCTTGGCGGTTATTTTGGCTTTGATGGCTTTTGGTCAGGTGATGGGGTTTGTGGGGGTGTTGATCGCTTTGCCCGCCAGTGCGGTGTTGTTGGTGGCGCTGCGTCGTTTGCGCCACCGGTATCTGAACAGTGATTTGTACCAAAAGAGCGGTTCTGGCTTGGACGAACAAGGGTCAGACAGACCATGAAGCAGTTGGCTTTGGACATTGGTTTGGCGTCAACACCCACGCTGGACAATTTTTTTGCCGGGCCCAATGCGGCCGCATTGAGCCATTTGCGTTTATGGACGGACTCGGCCAGTCGTTCGCCAGTGCCCAGCTACTTGTGGGGTGAAAGTGGTTCGGGCAAAACCCATTTGCTGCACGCGGTGCACCATGCCTTGCAAGAGCAGGGCGCGCAGGTGGGGTGGCTTGATGCCCACACCATGGACCCGCCCGAGTTCAACGACGACTGGGCCGCTGTGCTGATGGACGATGTGCACCTGTACAACGCCGAGCAGCAGCACACCGCCTTCAATTGGTTCGTCAATGCCTTGACCCCCCGAAGCGGCACGCCGCGTTGGGTGTTGGCTGCGGGGGCTTTGCCACCAGCCGACCTGAAACTGCGTGACGACTTGCGCAGCCGCCTGGGCTGGGGACACATTGAAGCGCTGCAAGTGCTGGGTGAGCCTGAACGCCGCGCTGTGCTGCGCCAAGAGGCCGACACCCGAGGCTTGTTTTTGAGCGATGAAGTCATGTCCTACATGCTCAAGCGCTTTTCGCGTGATCTGGGCAGCTTGATGCAGTTGCTCGACCACTTGGACCACTACGCCTTGCAAACCCAACGCGCCCTGACCATTCCGTTGGTGCGTGCGATGCTGGAGAACGAATGAAACTTGCGCTGTTTGACCTGGACCACACTTTGTTGCCGCTGGACTCTGACCACAGTTGGGGTGTGTTCACGACCGAGTTGGGCTGGAATGACCCGGTGGCGTTCAACCAGCGCAACGACGAGTTCTACGCGCATTACCAAGCGGGCACACTCGACATTCACGAGTACGTGCGATTTGCAACCCGTGCCGCTCGGGAAAAAGGAGCCACTGAGGCGGCCCATGCCCATGCCCACTACATGGATGAAGTGATCCGCCCGCGCATCACGCCCGAGGCGCTGGCGCTGGTACGATCGCACCAGCACGCGGGGGACACGGTCATGATCGTGACCGCCACCAACGAATTTGTGACCCGCCCGATTGCCCAGGCCTTTGGGGTGAGCGAATTGATCGCCGTGGAACTTGAGCGTGATGTCAGCGGCTGGATCACGGGCGAGATCCGGGGGATTCCGTCATTTCGGGACGGTAAAGTGACCCGGGTGGCCCAGTGGCTGAGCCAGCAAGGGCTGGATTGGGCGGATGCAGAAATCACGTTCTATTCAGACTCCATGAACGATCTGCCCCTTTTGGAAAAAGCCCACCATCCGGTGGCAACGAACCCTGACGCTCGGTTGCGTCAACTGGCCACAGAGCGTGGCTGGCGCATCCTCGAACTTTTTCAAGAATGATCAAACAATTCATCGACAAGCTGATGGGCAAAGGCCCCAAAAGCAACAAACCCCATTTTGGCCGCCGTACCGAGGTGCCTGCTTCGGTGCACGGCATCGACCCCAGCTTGGTGGACGAACGCGCCATCAACGTCACCCGCACACTGCAACAAGCCGGATACGAGGCTTATGTGGTCGGCGGTGCGGTGCGTGACCTGCTGCTGGGGCTGCGTCCCAAAGATTTTGATGTGGCCACCAACGCCACGCCCGAGCAGGTCAAGGGTCTGTTTCGCCGTGCTTTCATCATCGGCCGTCGTTTTCGCATCGTGCATGTGGTGTACGGCCGGGGGCGCGACAACGAGGTGATTGAAGTCTCGACCTTCCGTGCCCACTTGGACAACGCGGCGGCCGAACAAGTCAAAGGCAATGAGCGCACCAGCAAACGTCAGCTCGAAGGCATGCAGCATGCGGTCGACTCCAGCGGTCGGGTGCTGCGCGACAACGTCTGGGGTCCACAAGACGAAGACGCCACGCGCCGTGACTTCACCGTCAACGCCATGTACTACGACCCCGAGTCGCAAATCGTGGTGGATTACCACGGGGGCATACAGGATTCCAAAAAACGGGTGTTGCGCATGATTGGCGACCCGGTGGCGCGGTACCGCGAAGACCCGGTGCGCATCATCCGAGCCGTGCGCTTTGCGGCCAAGCTCAGCCCGCTGGGTTTCAAACTCGAGGCCAAAACCGCCAAACCGCTGGTTCAGGCCAGTGCTTTGTTGGCCGATGTGCCCCAAAGCCGGTTGTTCGATGAAATGTTGAAGTTGCTGCAGACAGGCCATGCACTGGCCTCCATTGAGCAACTCAAGGGCTTGGGTCTGGCCACCGGCATTTACCCATTGCTGGATGTGGTGGTGGAGCGGGCCGACAGTGCTTTTGTGCAAGTGGCCTTGGCCGACACCGACCGCCGTGTGGGCGAAGGCAAACCCGTGGCCCCCAGCTTTTTGCTCGCTTGTGTGTTGTGGGCCGATGTGCGTGATGCCTGGGCCGCCCGACTGGCCCGCAAGGAACACCCGCACCCGGCTTTGCAAGACGCGATCGACGAGGTGTTTGAGGCCCGCATTGGTGACGTGTCTGGGCGCGGCAAGCTGGCCGCTGACATGCGCGAGATCTGGATGATGCAGCCGCGCTTTGAAAAACGGGTGGGCAGCACGCCCTTTGGCTTGGTCGAGCAGCCACGCTTTCGCGCGGGCTTTGACTTTTTGCGTCTGCGGGCAGACATCGAAGAAGTGGATGTGCGCCTGGCCGACTGGTGGCAAGAGTTCAGCATGGCCAGTGATTCAGAGCGCGAAGACCTGGTTCAAGCCGCCAAGGTCGAGCAGCAAGCCTTGCTGGCGGCCAAGCCCCGCGTGCGCCGGGCACCCCGCCCCGAAGGTGCACCTGCGCCAGCCGAGAGCCGCCCTGCAGCCGAGGCTGACAGCGGTGACGATGCAGCTGCCAAAAAACGCCGCCGCCGTCGCCGCAAGCCCGGTGCTGCAGGCGATCAGGCGGGCGACGGCAGCAGCGCCGCTTGAATCTGTGAGCTGAAAGCAGGCAGGGGTGATCTTGCGAGACCCAGTCACCGCCTACGTGGCCTTGGGGGCCAATTTGGGCGATGCCCGCGCGGCTGTGCTGCAGGCCTTTGACGCATTGGCCTGTTTGCCCGGCACGCAAGTCACGGGCCGCTCAGCGCTGTACCGCACAGCGCCCCACGAAGCCCAAGGGCCCGACTTCATCAACGCGGTGGCCCGCATTGACACGTGTTTGACGGCCCCCGATGTGCTGAACGCCTTGCAAGCCATTGAGCACCAGGCCGGTCGTTTGCGACCCTATGTGAATGCCCCACGCAGCTTGGACCTGGACCTGCTGTTTTATGGCGATGCTTGCATGCACAGCCCTCGCTTGACGCTGCCCCACCCGCGTTGGCGCGAACGGGCCTTTGTGCTGGTCCCCTTGGCCGATGTGTGGCCACAAGGTGTGGGGCCTGAAGACTTGGCGCGAGTGGCGGGTCAGGCCATCGAGCGTGATGGAGTGGCACCCCAATGACTTTTTTCACCAGCTTGCCCGTGTCCTTGCAGACCCTCTTGCTTTTGCTGGCCAGCAACGTGTTCATGACTTTTGCCTGGTACGGCCACCTGCGCAACATGGCCACAGCCCCGTGGTATGCCGCCGCCTTGGTGAGTTGGGGCATTGCCCTGTTTGAATACCTGTTGCAGGTGCCAGCCAACCGCATTGGTTACACGCAGTTCAGCGTGGCGCAGCTCAAGATCATGCAAGAAGTCATCACCTTGAGTGTTTTTGTCCCTTTTGCGGTCTTTTATCTTGAAGAGCCCCTCAAGCTGGACTATTTGTGGGCGGCTTTGTGCATGGTGGGTGCGGTTTATTTCATTTTCAGAAGTCACTGATTTGTGGGGCCTCAATTCCTGTATTTCGTACGGTTAAACTCAGCAATGTCACGCCTTTGTCACATTTGACCTTGTACCGTTTTCAGGAGCTCTTCCATGCTGTTTGGCAAATTGCTGCCCAAAGAAGGCAACTTCTTCGAACTCTTCAACCAACACGCGGACCGCATTGTCGAGGCCGCAAGGGCCTTCTCCAATTTGGTGGCCAATTACAACGATCTTCACCTGCGTGAAAAGTACAACCGCGATGTCGACAATGCAGAGCACGCTGCTGACCGCGTGACGCAAGAAGTCAACCGACTGATCCACACCACCTTCATTACCCCCATCGATCGCGAGCAAATCCACGCCCTCATCAACTTGATGGACGACGTGGCCGACCTGATCCAAGATTCGGCTGAAACCATGGCGCTGTATGACGTGCGCCACATGACCGAAGAAATCACCCGTTTGACCGATTTGTCCGTTCGCTGCTGCGAGCGGGTGCAAGATGCGGTCAAATTGCTGGCCAAAATTGGCGACCCCTCTGTTGCAGAGGCCGCTTTGAAAACCTGCGAAGAAATCGACCGCCTGGAGTCAGATGCCGACCGCGTGATGCGCAGCGCCATGAGCAAACTTTTCCGTGAAGAAGCCGACGTGCGTGAAATCATCAAACTCAAAGCGATTTACGAGTTGCTGGAAACCATCACCGACAAGTGTGAAGACGTGGCCAACCAGATCGAGGGCATCGTCCTCGAAAACTCCTGATCTGTCGCGGGAATCCTGACTATGGAAACCGTACAAGCGGCCCTGTGGGTGGTGATTTTGCTGGTCGCCCTGGCCCTGATTTTTGACTTCATGAACGGGTTTCATGATGCAGCCAACTCCATTGCAACGGTGGTCTCCACGGGTGTCCTCAAACCCACCCAAGCGGTGGTCTTTGCGGCCTTTTTCAACTTTGTGGCGATCTTCATCTTTCACCTGAGCGTGGCAGCCACTGTGGGAAAAGGCATTGTGCAGCCCGGCGTGGTCGACACCCATGTGGTGTTTGGGGCACTGGTCGGTGCCATCACATGGAACGTGATCACCTGGTATTACGGCATTCCCAGCAGCTCATCGCATGCCTTGATCGGTGGCATTGTGGGTGCGGTCATCGCCAAAGCCGGGGCAGGGGCCTTGATCTCAACGGGCATCATGAAAACTGTGGCTTTCATTTTTGTATCGCCCTTGCTTGGTTTTTTGTTGGGCTCCTTGATGATGGTGGTCGTGGCTCACCTTTTCAGGCGTGCCCGGCCTTCTAAAGTTGACAAGTGGTTCCGTCGCTTACAACTGGTTTCTGCGGGGGCTTACAGCCTGGGTCACGGTGGCAATGACGCGCAAAAAACCATTGGCATCATCTGGTTGTTGTTGATCGCCACCGGCTACGCCAGCACAACCGACGCATCGCCTCCGGGCTGGGTCATCATCTGTTGCTACGTCGCCATTGGCATGGGCACCATGTTTGGTGGCTGGCGCATCGTCAAGACCATGGGGCAGAAAATCACCAAGCTCAAACCTGTAGGCGGCTTTTGTGCGGAAACAGGCGGTGCCATGACCTTGTTTTTGGCCACCACGCTGGGTATTCCTGTGTCGACGACGCACACCATCACTGGGGCCATTGTGGGTGTGGGCTCAACTCAGCGAGCCAGTGCAGTGCGTTGGGGTGTGGCGGGCAACATTGTGTGGGCATGGGTGCTCACCATACCGGCCAGTGCTTTTGTGGCTGCCATATCGTACTGGATCAGTTTTCAGGTATTTGACTGATCCACCCCTCGACTGGCTTTTCCAGCGCCAATGGGCTTTTGTCTGTCAAAGCCGCCCGAATGCACTCACCGGGCGGCTTTTTTTCATTGACTGATCAAACGGGCTGCTTCAATCTGGTATTCAAAAAACCGCTGAAAGCTAAATACCAAGCTGGCCATTAACACGGTGGTGCCCAGCATCAATGCGATGGCAACCCCAATGACCGTGCCCCAGTGGGTGCTGCCAGCCGGGTTGAGTTCATCGCCTTTGGGGTTGAATTTGGTATTCCATTTTTCAGCAGAAGTCAGGCCATAAACAATGGCGTTCAGAGCGCAGCCTGCAATGGTGAACCCCAGCAAAGGAATCAGTATCCAGCTGAGCGTATCGTCCTGGCCAAACTGCTGCACACGCTCCAGCCCATAAACCCCCAAAGCGGTGGGAACGGGCAGCAACCAGCCCTGCATGTCGCTAAAACCATAAAGGTAAAAGCGGTGCAGCCCCATGGGGCCGGTCCAAAAAGTCAACCAAGTGGCAATTGTTTTGTTTTTCATGGGACTGATTATTGCGGAGCCTTGCTGTCGCCAGCGCCCAAAGGCTTTTCCATCATCACAATATCGAGCCAACGCCCAAACTTCCAGCCGCAGGACTTGAGCACACCCACTTGGCTGAAACCCAAGGCGGTGTGCACACCGATGGACCCCGCATTGGCCGAGTCACCTATGACGGCCAAAAACTTGCGCACCCCTGCGCGTTCGGCTTGGGTGCACAACTCGGCCAACAAAGCTTTGCCCATGCCCTTGCGGTGGGCGTCTGGGGCCAGGTAAATCGAATCCTCAGCACAAAATCGGTAAGCCGCACGGGGCTTGAACACATTGCAATACGCAAAACCCATCAGGCGGCCTGCATCTTCGATCGCCAGATACGGAAAGCCCCTGGACAGCACGTCGGCGCGGCGACTGGCCATGTCGGCCTCGGTTGGCGGATCGATCTCGAAGGTGCCTGTGCTGTTGAGCACATGGTGGCGGTAAATGGCGGTGATGGCCGCGACATCTTCGTCACGGCTGGGTCGGATGAGTGGCAAGTCAAGGCTCCCGTTGTATAATGGTGGGCTTTTCAGTGTGTCACTGGCCGGGTGGCCAGTTGCGTGTCTCAAACGCTGAAAGAAAACGGGCTTCCCAGCATTTGTTCTGGAGAAACCCAACCACCCAAGGATAAATCATGGTTGTTATTCGTTTGAACCGCGGCGGCTCTAAAGCACGTCCTTTCTTCAACATCGTCGTTGCCGACAAGCGCGTGCGTCGCGATGGTCGCTTCCTCGAGCGCATCGGTTTCTACAACCCCACAGCCAAAGGCGGCGAAGAAGGTCTGCGCATTGCACAAGACCGCCTGACTTACTGGCAAGGCGTTGGTGCCCAAGCTTCCCCCACTGTCGAACGCCTGATCCGTCAAGCTGGCAAAGCTGCAGCCTGATCGGCCGATGTTGGTGATGCGACCCCCTTTAGAGACAGCGGCTCTGCCCGCTGACGCGATTGAGGTTGGGCGCATTGCCGATGCTTGGGGCATCAAAGGCTGGTTCAAGGTCTTGCCCCACAGCGCCTCGCCCGAGGCGCTTTTTTCTTCCAAGCGCTGGTTTTTGTTGCCGCCCGATCGGCCCATGAAACCCAAGCGGCCCACGGAAGCTGCAGCCGCCAAGTCTGAGGCTGCCGCATGGACAGAACCTTTGCTGCTGCTCATCAAAGAGTCCAAAGACCATTCCGACACCATCGTGGCCACTGCCCACGACATCAACGACCGCAATGCCGCAGAGGCTTTGCGTGGCGCACGCGTTTTTGTGCCCCGTTCAAGTTTTCCCACAGCGGCCGACGGCGAGTATTACTGGGTCGATTTGATCGGCCTGCAAGTGCTCAACCGCGAAGGTGTGAATCTGGGTCAGGTGCGCGACCTCATGTCCACCGGGCCGCAAACGGTGCTGGTCATCGAAGATCAGCCTGAGGTTGAAGGCGGTAAAGCTGTCGAGCGCATGATTCCTTTTGTGGCGGCTTTTGTTGATGGCGTTGATTTGCCAGGCAAGCGCATCACAGTCGACTGGCAGCCCGACTACTGAGCTGCCCCGGCCGTGGAGGGCCATCCCCATGCGCTTTGACATCATCACCCTGTTTCCCGAGCTGTTTGCACCGCTGTTGACCAGTGGCATCACACGCCGCGCTTACGAAAGCGGTTTGGTCGATGTGCATTTGTGGAATCCCCGCGACCATGCCGAAGGCCATTACCGCCGGGTGGATGACCGCTCTTTTGGTGGTGGTCCGGGCATGGTCATGCTGGCCGAGCCCTTGTTCAAGTGTCTGACGGCCATTCGCGCCGAGCGACGAGAGGCGCAACCTGCGCCCTTGGTGTTGTTCTCACCGATTGGACAGGCGCTCAACCATACCGCTGTGGCGCAATGGTCAAACAGTGCTGGCGCTGTGCTGCTGTGCGGTCGCTACGAAGGCGTGGACCAGCGCTTCATCGACCACCATGTTGACCAGCAAATCAGCCTGGGTGACTTCGTGCTTTCGGGTGGCGAAATCGCGGCCATGGCTTTGCTGGACGCGGTGGCCCGTTTGCAGCCGGGCGTGCTCAATGACGAGGGCAGCCACCAACTCGACAGTTTCAACCCGGCGCTCGATGGTTTGCTCGATAGCCCGCATTACACCCGTCCTGAAGTGTGGCAAGGGCATGCTGTTCCCGCGCCCCTGATGTCCGGGCACCATGCAAACATTGAGAAGTGGCGGCGCGAGCAAAGCCTGCGCCTGACGGCCTTGTATCGCCCTGAGCTGATCGAGCAAGCCCGTGCAGCGGGCCATCTGAGTCGTCAAGATGAAGCCAGCCTGAATCGACTCTGACGCCTGGGTTTGCTTAAAAATTTCGCACTGGCCTGTGAAAAAGTTATAATCAAAGGCTTTTCGATCCTCTACCCGCCGCGATTTGGCTCAGTCATGTTTCAAGCATGGCCTTTACAGCACAAAACGCCCCTTGTGTAGCGAGGCATGATCGGACGGAGTTCAAAAAATGAATTTGATTCAAACTCTTGAGCAGGAAGAAATTGCCCGTTTGGGTAAAGTGATTCCTGAATTTGCCCCCGGCGACACCGTGATCGTCAGCGTCAACGTGGTGGAAGGTGCGCGCAAGCGTGTCCAAGCTTACGAAGGTGTTGTGATCGCCAAGCGTAACCGTGGCCTGAACAGCGGCTTCACTGTGCGCAAGGTTTCCAGTGGCGAAGGCGTGGAGCGTACGTTCCAAACCTACAGCCCCGTGATCGCGAGCATCGAAGTCAAGCGTCGTGGTGATGTCCGCCGCGCCAAGCTGTACTACCTGCGTGACCGCAGCGGCAAGTCGGCACGTATCAAAGAAAAGTTGCCTCAGCGCAAAGCAGCTCCTGCTGCCAAAGCGTAAAGCCTTTTCGGCCATACAAAAAAACCGCCCGGGTTCGTGCCCAGGGCGGTTTTTTTATGCCTTGCGCCATCGCCCCGAGGGCGGGGCTCCACAAAATGCTGGCAGCCTCTTATAGAAGCGACGCCCCCGTCGCGATCAAGCCTTGTAAACCACCCAGAATCGCCCCAAGGGTGGTACCCCCACAAAACAAACTTCGCAGGGCCGCATCAACAATGTGCGCAGCCCAAAAAAAAGCCTTGCATGGGCTGCAAGGCTTTCAAGTTTTTTGCGACTCAGGGCCATATCAAGCCCAGAGCGCTACAGGCGTCTGAACGCCCTGTCCATTAACCGCGCGTGATTTTCAGCACACGGGTGCCACCACGCTTGGCAGGGCCTTCGCCTGCGGCATGGGGCTTGAAGTTGCTGGCACCAAATTGCTTGGGGCCGCGTGCAAACTTGTCGCCTGCACCTGCCGCGCCGCGAGGCGCTGGGCGAGCGGCGTTGCGGTTGTCACCACCACGCTCTTCCCAGCGACCGCCTTGACGTGGACCGTCTTGGCGTGCGTCTTGACGTGGGGCAGGGCGGCTGTCGCCCTTGTCCCAGGGGTGTGCGGGGGCGGCGCGTTGCTCAAAGCGATCGCCACCACGGTTGTCGCCTCGGGGAGCGTCAAAACGGCCACCTTCTTTGCGGGCATCGAAGCGGGGTTCGCTGCGCTGCTCAAAGCGGGGTTGTTCGTCGCGGAAGTTGCCACGTGGAGCGCGGTTGTCAAAGCCACCACCGTTGTCGCGGTCACGGTTGCCACCGAAGTCGCGGCCACCGGGGGCGGGACGGCCACCACGGAAACCACCGCCAGCGTTGGCGTAATTGCGCTCGCCGCCAAAGCGGTCACCGCCACGGCCCATGGGCTTGCGGGCTTCGGGCATGCGCACTTTGGGCTCCAGGCCTGGAATCACTTCGGCCTTGAAGGGCTGGCGTGTGTAGGACTCGATGTCACCGATCTTGCGGCGGTCACGGATTTCGGCAAAGGTCACAGCCAGGCCATCGCGGCCAGCGCGGCCTGTGCGGCCAATGCGGTGGGTGTAGTCCTCGGCCTTCATCGGCAAGCCGAAATTGAAGACGTGGGTGATGGTGGGCACGTCGATGCCGCGTGCGGCCACGTCGGTGGCGACCAAGATCTGGACTTGGCCATTGCGCAGCGCCATCAGGCGGCGGTTGCGCATGCCCTGGCTCAGGGCGCCGTGCAGGGCCACAGCCGAGAAGCCGTCTTGCTGCAGGTCAGCGGCCAAGCCGTCGCACTCGATTTGGGTGCTGGAGAAAACGATGGCCTGGTCGATCGTGGCGTCACGCAACCAGTGGTCCAGCATCTGGCGCTTGTGTTGGGCGTTGTCGGCCCAGAACAGCACCTGCTTGATGTTGTTGTGCTTTTCTTGGGGGTTGTCGATCTGGATTTTCTGGACCGAAGAACCACCGTCGTGCATCACGCGCATGGCCAGTTGCTGAATGCGCGGCGCAAACGTGGCGCTGAACATCATGGTCTGGCGACGCTGGCTGGTCATGTCGTTGATGTCGGCCAAGTCGTCCGAGAAGCCCAGGTCAAGCATGCGGTCGGCTTCGTCCACCACCAAAAACTGCACTTGGTCCAGCTTGATCTGCATGGAGCGTTGCAGGTCAAGCAAACGGCCAGGGGTGGCCACGACCAAGTTGGCGTTTTGCAGCTTGGCAATTTGCAGCTGGTAAGGAATGCCGCCAACCACGTTGGCCACGCGCAGACCGCGTGTGTGCTTGACCAGCTCGATGGCGTCTTGTGCCACCTGTTGGGCCAATTCACGTGTAGGGCAAAGGATCAGGGCGCCGGGTGTTGGGGCCTTGAAGTTGCGTGGGTTGGTGGGGTCTTTGCGCTTGGCACGCTTGGGGGCGGGCTCGCCCTTGGCGGCAGCGTCGGCGCAGGCTTGTTCAAATTCAGCGCGTTCGGCGGCTTCTTGTTCGGCCATTTGCTGGATCAGCGTGTGCAGCACGGGCAACAAGAAGGCGGCGGTTTTGCCGCTGCCGGTTTGGCTGGAGACCATCAGGTCGGTGTAGCCATTAGACTTGCCGTCCTTGGAGCCGCCCGCAGTGGGCAGTGCCAAAGGAATGGCACGCAATTGCACGGCGGTGGGTTGGGTGTAACCCAGATCGGCCACGGCTTGCACCAGCTCAGGGGCCAGGCCCAGTTCGATGAAGCCATTGGGCACGTCGGCGACGGCTTCCACTTCTTCGGCTGCTTCAGTCGTGACTTCAGCGGCTGGCTCGGGGGTGATTTCAGCCGCTGCGGCGGCCATGATTTCAAGGGCCAAGTTGCTTGCTGCAGCTTGTGCAGTCGACTCGGTGGCCATGGATGTGATTTCGGCAGGCGACAAGTCGCTCTGCACTGGGTTCAAAGTGTCAGTCATGTGTGTATAAAAAACTCGCACGGAACAACGACCGCCAACAGAAAGCTGTTGCATAAGGTCTTAGCACCGCAAGGTTGAAAAAACATCAACCATCAAACGGTGCTCGCGAGGGCGCTGGGCGTGGAGCCTGGCCGATGTGAGTGACCCTATCGTTGGGTCAAGGCATGAAGGGAGATGTAAGAAATGCCGCACCTGAAATGCAGCAAGCCCACGATTATGGCACGGATCAAGAAAAAACGCTAGGGTTTTCCCTGAAAAAAATCACAGTCGGATGAAATGCTCGCGGTAATGCGCCAATTCGTCGATGGATTCGTGCACATCGGCCAAGGCGGTGTGCTTTTGCTGCTTCTTGAAATTGGCATACACCTCGGGCTTCCAGCGGCGTGACAGTTCCTTGAGCGTGCTCACATCCAGATTGCGGTAGTGGAAAAACGCTTCCAGCTTGGGCATGAACTTGACCAGAAAACGGCGGTCCTGGCTGATGGTGTTGCCGCACAGGGGTGACGCGCTCTTGGGCAGGTATTTTTTCAGAAAGGCCAGGATCTGTTCTTCGGCATCGGCTTCGCTGGTCGTGGAGGCTTTGACCTTGTCGATCAAGCCGCTTTTGCCGTGGGTGCCCTTGTTCCACTTGTCCATTTGGTTGAGCAGCTCGTCCCTTTGGTGAATCACCAACACTGGCCCTTCGATGCGCGGCGTGAGGTGTGGCCCGGTCACAATCACGGCGATCTCCAGCAGACGCTCTTTTTCAGGGTCGAGGCCCGTCATTTCGCAATCGATCCAGACCAGATTTTGGTCGGACTTGGGCAGCTCTGCGGCTTCTTGGGGGGTGGTGTTCACATCAGACATGCGCAGATTGTCGCTGATGCTGGCTCGCTGCATGGGCACACAAGCCCTTGTCAAGCTCAGCCAGACAAGGCCGCTTCTACAATACAGCGATGAATGCTTCCCTGACTTTGACCCTGACTCTGGTGGTGGCCTTGCTGGCCCATGTGGCGCTCAAGTTCTGGCTGAACGCCCGCCAGGTGCGGCATGTGGCCCGCCACCGCGATGCGGTGCCGCAGGCATACGCCGACACCATGACCTTGACCGACCATCAAAAAGCGGCCGATTACACCCTGGCCAAAGCCCGTCTGTCGCAAATCGACATCGCCCTGGACGCCGCCGTGCTGCTGGGCTGGACGCTGCTGGGCGGGCTCGATGCGCTCAACCAGGTGCTGCTGGATTGGATGGGCCCGGGCATGGCGCAGCAAATCGCGCTGGTGCTGGGCTTCACGCTGGTCGGCGGTCTGATTGGATTGCCCTTGTCGCTCATGCAAACCTTTGGCGTGGAGCAGCGCTTTGGTTTCAACAAGATCACGCCGGCCCTGTGGCTGGGCGACATGGCCAAAGGCCTGGCGCTGGGTTTGGTGCTGGGACTGCCGCTTTTGTGGGTGGTGCTGTGGCTCATGCAAGCCGGGGGCGCGTGGTGGTGGCTGTGGGCCTGGGGCGTGTTGGTGGGCTGGCAGTTGTTTTTGATGGCCATTGCGCCGAATGTGATCATGCCGCTGTTCAACAAATTCACGCCCTTGGAAGACGAGTCGCTCAAGGCCCGCGTGCAGGGCCTGATGCAACGCGCAGGCTTCACCGCCAAAGGTTTTTTTGTCATGGACGGCAGCCGCCGCTCGGCGCACTCCAATGCGTTTTTCACAGGGTTTGGGGCCAGCAAGCGTGTGGTGTTTTTTGACACCTTGCTCAAGCAGCTGAGCCCGGCCGAAATGGAAGCGGTGCTGGCCCATGAGCTGGGCCACTTCAAGCACAAACACATCGTCAAAATGATGGTGACCAGCTTTGCCATGACGCTGGCGGGCCTGGCGCTGCTGGGCTGGCTGGCCCAGCAAATCTGGTTTTACACGGGCCTGGGTGTCATGCCCAATTTGTCGGGCAGCAACGATGCGCTGGCGCTGGTTTTGTTCATGCTGGTCACACCCGTGTTCACCTTGTTTTTTGCGCCGGTCTCGTCCTGGCGCTCGCGCCAGCAAGAGTTCGAGGCCGATGCCTATGCCGTGTCACAAACCCCCGGCAAGGACTTGTCTTCGGCCCTGCTCAAGCTGTATCAAGACAATGCCTCGACCCTCACCCCCGACCCTTGGTATGTGAAGTTCTATTACTCGCACCCCCCGGCCAGCGAGCGTTTGCTCAGGATGAAAACCGCATGAGCACCCCAGAAGTCAGGGCCCTCAAGCCCACCGAAGTGATCATGGCGCTGGGCCAGATTCCGGGCTGGCGTTTGTCGGGCGATGGTGAGAACGTTGCTATTGAAAAGACCTTTGAATTTGACAGCCACACTCAAGCGCTGCTCTTCGTCAACAGCGTGGGTTGGTTGTCTGAAAAGCTCAATCATCACCCCGAGCTGGTCTTGACTTACAAACGATGTGTGGTTCGCTGGAACACGCACGATGTGCGCGGCCTGAGCCGACTTGATTTTGAGGCGGCCACCCAGACCGACGCCTTGTTAGCGGCAAAAGCCTGAATGAACAAACCCAAAACACGATCGGCCTTGCCCCAGGCCCACGATCTGGAGCCGGGCTTGGTGGTGGCCACCTATGGCCGCCACTGCTTGGTCGAAACCCCCGAAGGCCGACGCCTGATTTGCCACCCCCGGGGCAAGAAAAACCAGGTGGTGGTGGGTGACCAGGTGCTGTGGCAAATCGCGGGCGACGAGGGCAGCATCGAAAAACTGCAAGAGCGCCGCAACCTGTTTTACCGGCAAGACGAAATCCGCACCAAATCCTTTGCAGCCAACTTGGACCGCGTGCTGATCCTGATCGCGGCCGACCCTGAGTATTCGGAAAGTCAGCTCTCGCGCGCCTTGGTGGCGGCCGAGGCCGAGCGCATCACACCCATCATCGCGCTCAACAAAAGCGATCTGGCGCAGCCCTTTGCCCAAGCCTGGGAGCGCCTGGCCCCTTACCGCGCCATGGGTTACAGCGTGATGCCCATCAGCCTGAGCCCGCGCAGTCCGGTGGCCGACGACGGCGTGACCGCCTTGTGCAAGCATTTGCAAGGCCTGACCACCTTGGTGCTGGGCCCGTCGGGCAGTGGCAAAAGCACGCTGATCAACCGCTTGGTGCCCGGTGCGCTGGTCGAGACGGGTGAAATTTCGCTGGCCCTCAACTCAGGCAAGCACACCACCACCAGCACGCGTTGGTACTGGGTGCCCGCGCTCGATGCGTCAACTGAAATGGGTGCTGAAACGGGCGCTGCACGCACCGCCTTGATCGATTCACCCGGTTTTCAGGAGTTTGGCCTGCACCACATCGAGCCCACCCGCCTGGCCGACTGCATGCCCGATTTGCGCCAGCATTTGGGCGGGTGCAAGTTCTACAACTGCACGCATTTGCACGAGCCCGGTTGCGCCGTGTTGGCGCAGGTCGAAACCGAGCAGCACCCCGGCACCATCAGCGTGCGCCGTCACCGCATTTACGCGCAGCTGTTTGAGGAATTGGGCCAGCAGCGCTGGTGAACGGTTCAGGCTCTGGGCGTTCTGCCCGAAGCCAGGCCGTACAGGGGTGACTAACCGACCAAATTGGCCATGGTGAGCAAGGCCACCAGCACCAACCACATGATCACTGTGCGCCAAACTAAACCCACCACTTGGGCAAAGTGAGCAATCTCGGGTGAGCGACCGGGCGTGCTGCTGCTGTCCGTGGAGACAGCGCTGTCGTCATCGCTGGATTGAAGGGATGCGCCCCCGAGTCGGATGTTGATGGCCCCCGCCGTGGCCGCCAAAATCACACCATCGTTGTCTTCGGGAAAATTTTGCGCGTGGTTTCGCCAGCCATCCATGGCCTCTTCAAAACTGCCCACAATCGCAAAGCCCAGCGCGGTCATGCGCGACGGCAACCAATCCATGGCCACCCATGCGCGGGCGGCCACAGCACACAGAACGTCACTGGACACGGTGTTGGGGTTGGCCGACATGGGCCATTTGCGCTGCACAAATTCGGTCAAACGGTAAACCACCGCACCGACAGGCCCTAGGCCAATGATGGACAACACGGCGTACCAGAAGAACACGCCAAACACATGCCGATGCGCGGCCACCATGGAGTATTCGATGACGTGTCGCACAATTTCGCTGCGCGGAATTTGTCCCACCTGGACCTGCTGCCATTCGGCCAGCAGTTCACGCGCCTTGTTTTCTTCGCTGTTTTCCAGGGCTTCCCGAATGCCCGTGAAATGGTGGCTGAATTGGCGAAAGCCCAAGGTCAGATAAAGCAAAGCCACGTTCCAGAGGACGGCCATGAACCACCCCAAGCCAAATTCCAAGCCCCAGTGAACCAGCATGCTCAACAAGGCAGGGCCAATGACCGCGATGCCCCATGTGATCCAGGCTTGTTGACGTGTGCCCGCGTCAAAGGTGCGGGCAACCCAGGCGGCCCATCGCCCAATGGTGGTGAAGACCAGGTTGTGGGTCTTCAAGGGTCGCGCTTGTTCGAGCACCAAGGCCAGCAAAATGGCAAAAAAACTCATGGTTTCCTCAGGGGTTCGGGTTGGCGGCCAAAAAACGGTAGAAATTGCGCAGCATGGCCGCTGTTGCGCCCCAAATGTACCGCTCGTGAGTCTGCACTTCCCCCGACGGTAAATGTTGGTGCTCAAGGTAAGGCATGGAAAACCACGTTCTTTGGCTGCCTTGCCAGTCCACGTTGTGGCGTCTGTGGTGCGCTGGGTTCATCAAAAAAGACAAAGGCACCTCAAACACATCGTCTACCTCATCCAGGTTGGGTGTCAGTTCAAAATCCGGTGTGACCAAGGCCACCACAGGCGTCACCCAAAACGCGGTCCCGGTGACATACAGGGGCAATTCACCCAAGACCTGCACATGGCGCGGGTGCAGTCCGACCTCTTCTTGGGCTTCGCGCAGCGCGGTGGCTGGCATGTCGGCATCCTCCGGGTCCACTTTGCCACCCGGAAAGGCAATTTGCCCCGAGTGTGTGGACATGTGGGCCGCACGGCGCGTCAGCAAGAGGGTGGGCTCTGTGGCGTGTGCACCCCGCATCACAATCGGCACAAGCACCGCCGCTTTGGCCGGTGTTCGGTCAGAAAAGGACGGTTCGCGCTCCACTTCAGGCTGCCAGGCCAGGTTTTGCTGAAACCGGGCCCTCAAGGCATCGGGGTGCAACAGCTCAGGCGATACCGCAGGCATGTCGTGGTCCACTCGCCAAAAAGGGACGGTGCGGGGGTCAAAGTTCAAAGGTTTAGGCACAGGGGTGATTTATAACCGACCTTGCTGCTTGCAAGGCCTTGATGGCCCATCTCAACACCGATGTGAGGCATGTCACCCAACATGGCCTTGGGTTCATCGAGACAGAGGTCAGGCTTTAGAATGTAACAGCCGCATTCTTTAGCGGCTTTATTTTTCATATTCAAATAGGTCAATCCATGAAACGCGATTATTTTTCCCACGACGCCCGTCCTGAACGCCGCTTTGGCGAACACCGCAGCGGTACTTGCATGGCCCTGATTGATGGGCGCTTTTTGATTTGGATGGCGCAGCAAGGTGCCATGGGTGCTACAGGCGAGACGGTCAACCGCCAGGGGTTGCTCGGTTTGTTGTCGCAGGCGCTTTCGCAGTCGGCCTTGGACGTTGATCTAAAACGCATTTATTGGTACAGCGACCGCTCGGATGGGCTGGTGATTGATGATCAGATCGTTCGGCTGGTGCAAGCCCACGACGCCGACGGCGGCGCTTCTTTGCTTCGCTCTTTAGGCCATGACCTCAAGCAACTGGCCGAGCACCATGCCTGCGACCATGTGCTGGTGGCCAGCGACGATGAACGGTTTTTGGCCACCATCGATGAAGCCCAGCTCAGCGGCGTGAGCGTGCATTTGCTGGCCGACGAGTCGGCCCGCAACATGCCACAAATGGTGCGCACCGATCCAGGTTGGGCCAGGCTCTTGGCTCAGGCCGACCGCCGCGTGGTGGTCAACTCACAGGCCCTGGCCGAGATGCTGCAAGGCAAGATGCCCACCGGCATGGGACTGGCCGTTGAAGACGTGGAAGAACTGCGCAAATCCATGCACGAAGTCATCACCGCATGGTGGGCCGACGAACCCGAGGACTTGCGCGAAGACTTGAAAGAAGCCCTGATGATCAGCCGAGGCATTCCGCAAGAGGTGGACCGTCAATTGCTGCTGCGCATGCGTCACCGTTTGGCACGGGCCTTGAGCCTGCCTGAAAAGAAAATGTTGCGCGAAACCTTGCGTGCCGTGGTGTCTGAGCCGGCTGCCCCCGCCCTGGTGGGCGACGGTTTGCCCCCCGACATCGAGGATTGAGACCGTCACGCGCCCCGTTGAGCCAGTGCTTGCAGGAAGATTTTCTTGTTATCAATTTGTTGCAATTAATAGTTATTAAAGTAACAAAAATAACTTTGAGGCTGCTAAATTCTGACCATGCGATCAAACATCTTCCAACTGGAGCAGCAAGTCA
The DNA here is from genome assembly GCA_002256145.1 of Comamonadaceae bacterium PBBC1. Lineage (GTDB taxonomy): Bacteria > Pseudomonadota > Gammaproteobacteria > Burkholderiales > Burkholderiaceae_C > Limnohabitans_A. The sequence continues at coordinate 35,014 of NKIP01000002.1, read as the reverse complement.
TGACAACAGCAGCACACTTCACGCCGCAAGCCATTGGCTCAACAGCGGGCGCTTTGCCACAAGACCATTTCACGTTGGCGATGCACCAAGAGGCAGAAAACGCGCTGGCCATGGCGCTCCATTATTTGCGGGCCAGCGGTGGCAATGTGCCCAGCGCAACCCGCAAAGCCGTTCAGGCCTTGGGCGCTTTGAACCGGCTTGAAATGCTGTCGCTCGGCTCAGGTGCACAAATGACGGGTCGCGCCTGAAGGCTTGCCACGTTTAAGCCAAGCTTGGTTGGGGCTGTAGATTTTTTTGTAGCAGCGACGCCCTCGTCGCGATGACGCCCCACAACCCACCACCTGTCGCCACGACGGTGGGGATCTCATACCGATCAATTCAGCCCAGCGCCCATCATGCGTTGTCTGGGGCAGACCGAAACCGTCCTTTGTGATTGAGTTCTGAACTGCTGTAAAAGTCAGGCGTCAAGGTGTATTCGACAAGCACTCGGCCAGCGCCCTCGCCGCCCGTTCGCTCAGCACCACATCCACCCGCATTTGTGCCCGGGTGAGGCCGACAAAGAGTTTGTGTTGGTCGCGCTCGGTCAGGGTTTCAAAGTCGACTTCGCACAGCACCACGGCGGGGGCGCTTTGGCCTTTGAAGCGGTACAGGCTTTCAACCAGCAGCGGGCCATCGCTCCACAGCGGGTTGCCTGCGTTGTCGTATTGGCCCGTAAAGCGCCGTGTGGCGTGCCCGCCCAGGCGGTCTTGGCGCAGGGCTTCAGATTGCTGCACACCCCGGTAACTGATGACGGCCACTTGTTCTGGTGTGTAGCCGAATTGCCACAACTGCTGCAGGCATTGGTTCAGTTGGCCTTGTGCGCTGCTTTGGCCTGATTCCCACACATGAAAATGCGGCAGTTCCCCGGTGTGGGCGCTTCGGGCCAGCACGGGCTCGGGGGTGAGTTGCAGGCGGTTGATCATCTGCACCACGCGTTGGGGGCTTCTGAAGTTGTCCATGCAACGCACTTGCACGGCGTTGTTCAGCGCAAAGGGTTCGCGCTCGTACAGCTGTTGCTGGCTGTCGCCCATCACATACAGCTGGCCTTCGGGCAGCAGGGCTTGCGACAGGGCGTCGACCCAGGCCAGGTCCAGGTCTTGTGATTCGTCCAGGATCAGCAGGCCCAGGCGGGCGGGCAGGGTGGCGGCGTCTTGCAGGTATTGCTGCGTCATGCGGGCAAACACTTGGGGGGCTGCAAAGTCCAGGGTGTGGCCTTGGCGTTCGGCGTGGTCGCGGCACAGTTGGTGGAAGGTGGTGACTTCGCAGCTGGCCGGGGCCAGGCGGGCCAGGTGGTCGGCCAGTGGGCGGTTAAAGCACACATAGCGGGCTTTGTGGCCTTGGGCCACGGCTTGGCGCAGCAGGGTCAGGGCCAGCTGGGTTTTGCCCGAGCCTGCGGTAGCCTCGATTTGGTAGAGCTGGTCGGTGTGGCTGATGCGGGGCACCCAGCTGGCCAGGCCGTTGGCCAGTTGGGTGGTGGCTTGTTGCAATTGCCCAATGTGTGTGGCCACGTCGGGCGTTACGTCAAAGCGGTTGGCCAGAAAGTCCAGCACGCGCTGACGTTGGTCGGCGGGCAGTGTGTGGGGCGTAAAGCTTTGGCGGATGGTGTGGCACAGCTGGTCGATCCGAGTGGCATCGACAATGCGCTCAGGCGGGTAGCCGACGATGGGGCCTTGCATGCGAAAGTCGGGCAGCACCAGCAGGGCACCCACATGGACTTGTGGCAGATCGCCGTTGTCCATGCGCTGCAGAAAACTTGAATGCATGCGCCGCATTTGGTGGCCGATGTCTTTGGGGCCTTGGCGTGCGTAGTGTTTGGTCAGACCGTTTTCGCTGTCGTTCACGTTGCCAGCTTTGACTTCGACAATGAGCAGTTGTCCGCCGGGCGAGACGATGACGAAGTCGTATTCGCCAAAGCTTTGCTGATGGCCTTGCATGCCCGACCAGGACAGGTTGTGAAACACGTCAAACGCATCAGGCAAATCGTCTTGCAGTGTGCGCAAAACGTCACGTTCTCGGTAGCCACCCAGGTGGGCAGGGGCGTGCAGTGGAAAGCTGGGGTGAATTCGGGCCATGGGCAATTTTGGCATGCCCATTTTGGATAGCTCATGCCCTGAGCCTCTGGCCGTTCAAGATTCGATCGTTCACAGGAGTCAAGCCATGAAGATCGAAGTCATTGTCGGCAACATCGTCAAACAGCCCGATGTGGAGGCCGTGGTCAACAGTGCCAATGCCCATTTGCGTTTGGGCTCGGGCGTGGCGGGGGCCATTCACACCGCCGCAGGCCCCAAGCTGGAAGAGCATTGCAAGCCTTTTGTACCGCTGGCCTATGGCGCTTTTTTGGTCACGCCGGGATTTAATTTGCCCAACCTTTGGGTGATCCATTTGCGTGCGGCTTCGTACACCCACCACGACGATGCGCCAGCCATTCTGGAGCAGGCCTTGCAAGCGGCCATTCAAGGCGCTCACCAAAACGACATACGCACCATGGCCCTGCCTGCGATAGGCACAGGGGTGTTTGCGTTTCCGCCCATCCTGGCGGCTCAGATCATGGCCAAGGTGCTCTCGTGTGCCGAGGATGCTGCGCCTCACTTGCAGCGCTTGCGCCTGTGTGTGGCCAGCGAGTTTTTGCGCGACCTTTACACGGGTGCACTGCGGGCTGCAGGGCTTGTTGTGTCGCAGCCCGCTTCATTGACTTCTTCGCAGGGCGAGTCAGCGGCTGTATCAGCGCCCGTATAGCGCGGCCATGCGGGCGATTTCGGTTTGCACCTGGTGACGCAAGGCGACGGGTTTGATCACCTCGACCTCTGCGCCAAAGCGCAAGATGTCGCCCATCAACTCGCGCTCGTCGGCGTAGGGCAGGCGCAGGGTGTAGCTGCCGTCAGGGTGCAGCAGACCTTGCTGTTGCGGGTGCCAGCTTTCGTGTTGCACCCAGCCTGCACGGGCAGCGCTGAAGTTCAGTTCGGCCCAATCTTTGGGGCTGCCGCCAAAGATGCCGTAGCCCCCGTCGAGCTGGTGTCGCATGGCTTGGAGGTCTATATTTTTGGCGTCCTTGTCCAGCACGGTGGCATGTTGGATGGCGTCGATCGAGAAGCTGCGCACTTCTTTGCGCAGGTGGCACCAGGCGTCTGCATACCAGTTGTCGCGGTAGTGGATGAGTTGCTGCGGTGAGATGTCGCGCTCGAGGGTCTGGCCGCTCATGCGGTTGTGGTGCTGGATGCGCACTTGTTTGCGCTCGAAGGTGGCTTTGGCCACATGCTCAAAAGCCAAAAGCGGCAGGTGTCGCTTGCCAGCATGTACGGCCCGTACCCGCTGCGTCAACAGCTGGGGGTCGAGTCCTTGGTGGGTGAGCATGTCGTCCAGCCGTTTGCGAAGGGGCTGAAGTTTGGGGCCCAGCAGCCCGGGTTCAAGCTGCTCGATCATGCTCTGGATGGTCATGAGGGCGAGGATTTCGTCTTGGCTGAACCAAAAGCCCGGCAGCTCGGTGGCGTTGTCGGGCTTTTCAAGCCGATAGCCGCCCAAGTCTCGGTCAAACACGATGGGCGAGTTGAGCCGGTCGCGCAGTTTGGCCAGGTCGCGCTTGAAGGTGGCGGGGGAAATTTCCAGCTCGTTCAAGATGTCTTCTCGCGGCATGGCCCGGCGACTGCTGAGCAAGGTTTTGTAGCGGTACAGGCGGTCGATTTCAGACATGGCGGCGTGAGGTGCTATTTTTGAGCAGTCTAATGCGCTGGCTTGGTGCGCCGTGCGTCTGTCACATGATGGGGGCCGTCAGGCTCGCGCCAAGAGCCTGGTGAGCTGTGCATCAACACATGGCGTCGTGCATGCGTCTTGGGTGCGGGTGCAAAGTGCCTCGCGCTTGTAATATTTAATTGATGCCCATACAATAAATCCATTCATGCAATTCACGTTTGATCCCCGCAAGGACGCGGCCAACATCCTGAAGCACGGACTTTCGTTGTCAGACGCGCCGCTGGTTTTTAATGCGGTCAACAAACTGACGATTGAGAGCATTCGAGCTGATGAGGCTCGTTGGATGGATGTGGCCATGGTGGAAGTGGCTGGCGTGGTCTTGGTGCTTGTCTATGTGCTGCGTGATCCAGACGTGGTGCGAGCCATATCGCTGCGGCGCGCATCCAAACAAGAAAGGACGCTTTATGCCCAAAACACGGATTAAACCCACCGGGACGGATTGGGATCGCGTCAAGCGAGAGGCTTTGCAGGATGCACCGATTGCACATGGTGCGGCCGATGGTCCCTATGACCCCAATGATGCGGCAGCAGTGGCCGCCTATTGGCAACAAGCTACGCTCAAGCGGGGGCGCGGCCGGCCAGCCGCAGCAGTGAAGCGCCCGACGCTGAACATGCGGATTGACCCCGATGTGCTCGAAGCCTTCAAGGCGACTGGGCAAGGCTGGCAAACCCGCATCAATGCTGCATTGCGCGAAGCTGTCGCTCATGGCTTGACCAAAGCGTAAAGCCTCGTTGACCGAGGGTTGGGTACAAAAAAAGGGTCAGCAGACCTTGATCTGCTGACCCTCATGTTGACTGGTGCCGGAGAGATGAATCGAACACCCGACCTTCTCATTACGAATGAGCTGCTCTACCGACTGAGCTACACCGGCTGACCTTCAAAAATTATACCTGCGCGTGGTAGCTGGTCAGGCGTTCAACTTCGTTTTTGGAGCCCAACACCACGCTCACGCGTTCGTGCAATTGGGTTGGCTGCAGGTCGAGAATGCGCTGTTTGCCGTTGGTGGCGGCGCCACCGGCTTGTTCGATCAGCCAGCTCATGGGGTTGGCTTCGTACATCAAGCGCAGCTTGCCGGGTTTGTGCGGTTCGCGCTTGTCCCAGGGGTACATGAACACGCCGCCACGCGTCAGGATGCGGTGCACATCGGCCACCATGCTGGCGATCCAGCGCATGTTGAAGTCTTTGCCGCGCGGGCCTTCCTTGCCCTGCAGGCACTCGTCGATGTAGCGGCGCACGGGCTCGTCCCAGTGGCGCATGTTGCTCATGTTGATGGCGAATTCCTTGGTGTCGGCAGGCACCTGCACGTTTTCTTGTGTCAGCACAAAGGAGCCTTGCTCGCGGTCCAGGGTGAACATGGCCACACCGTCACCCACGGTGAGCACCAGCGTGGTTTGTGGGCCATAGACGCAGTAGCCTGCGGCCACTTGCTGCTTGCCCGCTTGCAGGAAGTCCTGCTCGGTCACGCCCTGGCTGCCTTCGGGCTTTTTGAGGACGCTGAAAATGGTGCCAATGCTGACGTTGACGTCAATGTTGGACGAGCCATCGAGGGGATCAAACAGCAAGAGGTATTCGCCCTGTGGGTAACGGTTGGGCACCAGGTAGATGCTGTCCATTTCTTCAGAGGCCATGGCGGCGAGGTGTCCACCCCATTCGTTGGCTTCGAGCAGCACTTCGTTGGCGATGATGTCGAGTTTTTTCTGGACTTCGCCTTGCACGTTTTCGCTGTCGGCGCTGCCGAGCACACCGCCCAGCGCACCTTTGTTGACGGCGTGGCTGATGCTTTTGCAGGCACGGGCCACCACTTCGAGCAGCAGGCGCAGGTCAGCCGGAATGTGGCCTTTGTCGCGTTGCTGTTCGACCAGGTAGCGAGAGAGGGAAATTTTGGAGCTCATGTTCGGTCCTTGGGTTCAGGTGCTGCTCAGCGCACGGCTGATGACTTCGCGCACGTCGTTGCTGAGGTCGGCTTTGGCGGCCACGCGCTCGATGGCCACTTTGGCCGCGCTGCGGTAGGGCTCGGCCAGGCGGCTCCAGCGGTCCATGGCGCGGGCCAGGCGGGCGGCCACTTGCGGGTTGATGGCATCCAAGGCCAGTACCTGCTCGCTCCAGTACACATAGCCTGCGGCGTCGGCACGGTGGAAGGCTGCGGGGTTGGCGCTGCAGTAGCTGAAGATCAGGCTGCGGGCGCGGTTGGGGTTGCGCAGGCTGAAGTCGGCATGTTGCATGAGCTGGCGCACACGCGGCAGCACGTCGCCCGCGCGGTCAGGTGCACCGGCTTGCAGGGCAAACCATTTGTCGATGACCAGGGCTTCGTGCTGGAACATTTTGTGGAACAAGGCCAAGGCGTCTTGTGCCCGTGGATGGCCGCTGATCACCAGGGCTGACAGCGCGTTGAAGCGGTCGGTCATGTTGCCCGCGTCCTTGAACTGCTGGTACACGCGGCCGGGCGTCACGTCGTCGCCCGACTGAACGGCGGCGATGCACAGCATGCCCATGGCCAGACCCGACAGGGCGCGGCGGCCGCTGGATTGGGCGTCTGGCGAGTAGGCACCGTTGTGCTTGTGAGCGTCCCAGGCCCATTGCCAGTCGGTTTGCAAGGCGGTGGCCAGTTGCAGGCGCATGGCTTCGCGCAGGGCGTGCACGCGTTGTGGGTCCACCACGCTCAGTTGGTCCGCGATGTAGTTTTCGGACGGCAGGGTGAGTGCCAGGTCTTTGAAGGCGGCATCCAAACCAGGGTGGCGCAGCACGTTGCGCAGCGCAGCGACCAGCTCATCCGAAAGGACGGGGCCTGAAGCCTCGGCCTGCGTCAGCGCTTGCACAGCGCTTTGCAGCATCAGGCGTTGACCAGCTTCCCATTGGTTGAAGGGGTCGCTGTCGTGGGCCAGCAGGCACAGCAGGTCGGCCGTGCTCAGGCCATCTTGGAGCACCACAGGGGCGCTGAAACCGCGCAGCAGCGAAGGCACAGGTTCGCTGTCGATGTTGACAAAGGTGTAGCTGGCGCTGGCTTCGGTCAGCACCAGGGTTTGCTGGGGCAAGACGTCGGCGCTGCCAGCTTGTTGCAAGGGCAGGGCTTGGCCATCGCTTGACAGCAGGCCCAGCGTGACCGGGATCACGAAGGGTTGCTTGCTGGCTTGGTCGGGCGTGGCGGGGCAGCTTTGAGCAAGTGTGAGGGTGTAGCTGCGCTCGGCCGCGTTGTAGACACCACGCGCTTGCAGGCGCGGGGTGCCCGCCTGGCTGTACCAGCGCTTGAAGGTGCTCAGGTTTTGCGCCAAGGCGGAGCCGGGGTTGGCGTCGGCAATGGCTTGCGCAAAGTCGTCGCAGGTCACAGCTTGGCCATCGTGGCGCTCAAAGTAAAGCTTCATGCCCTTGGCAAAACCATCGCGGCCTTGCAGGTCGTTGGGCGTGGCCACCAGGGTCTGCATCATGCGAACGACTTCAGAACCTTTTTCGTAGATGGTGACGGTGTAGAAGTTGTTGATCTCGACATAGCTGTCGGGGCGCACGGGGTGGGCCATGGGGCCGGCGTCTTCGGCAAACTGCACCGTGCGCAGCACGCGCACGTCTTCGATGCGTTTGACGGCGCGGGCACTGGCCTCGCCCGCCATGTCCTGGCTGAACTCTTGGTCGCGGAAGACCGTGAGGCCTTCTTTGAGCGAGAGCTGGAACCAGTCACGGCAGGTGATGCGGTTGCCCGTCCAGTTGTGGAAATACTCGTGGCCAACAACGCTTTCGATGTTGCCGAAATCCATGTCGGTGGCGGTGTTTGGGTTGGCCAGCACGAACTTGGTGTTGAAGATGTTCAGACCCTTGTTTTCCATTGCGCCCATGTTGAAGTCGCTGGTGGCAACAATCATGAAGCGTTCCAGATCGAGCGGCAAGCCAAAGCGGGCCTCGTCCCAAGCCACGCTGGCCATGAGCGAGTTCATCGCGTGTTCGGTTTTGTCCAGGTCGCCGGGGCGCACGAACACCTGCAGCAGATGCTCGGTGCCACTGCGGCTGGTGATGCGTTGCTCGCGTGCGACCAACTGACCGGCCACCAAGGCGAACAGGTAGCAAGGTTTTTTGTGCGGGTCAACCCACTTGGCAAAGTGGCGACCGTCGTCCAAGGCGCCTTGCTCGACCAGGTTGCCGTTACTCAGCAGCACCGGGTACTTGGCCTTGTCGGCACGCAGCATGACGGTGTAGCTGGACATCACATCGGGGCGGTCCAGGAAGTAGGTGATGCGTCGGAAACCCTCGGCCTCGCATTGCGTGAAGAACGTGCCCTGGCTGACGTACAAGCCCATCAGCTGGGTGTTCTTCTCGGGGTTGCAGGTGGTGAAGATTTCCAGATCGAAGGGCTCGTGGCCTTCGGGCAGGTTTTCCAGTACCAGCTGCGTACCGTCTATCTTGAACGAGGTGCCACCGCCGTTGACCAGCACGCGGGCCAGGTTGAGGTCTTCGCCATCCAGACGCAGCGGCTGGGCCGCCACGTCGGGGTTGCGGCGCAGGCGCATTTTGTTCAGGACACGGGTTTTGGCCGGGTCCAGATCAAAGGTCAGATCGACGGTATCGATCCAAAAAGCCGGGGCGGTGTACGCCTCGCGCTGGATCGCGGTGGGTTGTCCTTCACGCATCACTAACTCCATTTTTGTTGAGGTCTGAGCAGCTCAGAGGCCTTGTTTCAGTGAGGCTTCGATGAACGCATCGAGGTCGCCATCGAGCACTTTTTGGGTGGCCGAAATTTCGACGTTGGTGCGCAAATCCTTGATGCGGCTGTTGTCCAGTACATAGCTGCGGATCTGGTGACCCCAGCCCACATCGGTCTTGGTGTCTTCCAACTTTTGCTGCTCTTCCATGCGCTTGCGCATTTCAAAGTCATAAAGGCGTGAGCGCAGGCGTTGCCAAGCCACATCGCGGTTGCTGTGCTGGCTTCGGCCGTCTTGGCACTGCACCACGATGCCAGTAGGGATGTGCGTCAGTCGCACGGCCGAGTCGGTCTTGTTGATGTGCTGACCGCCCGCGCCGCTGGCTCGGAAAGTGTCGGTGCGCACGTCAGACGGGTTGATGTTGATCTCGATCGAATCGTCGATTTCGGGATAAACAAACAGCGAGGCGAACGAAGTGTGGCGGCCACCCGACGAGTCAAACGGGCTCTTGCGCACCAAACGGTGTACACCAGTTTCGGTGCGCAGCAAGCCAAAGGCGTACTCGCCTTCGATCTTGATGGTCGCGCCCTTGATGCCTGCGGTGTCGCCCGGAGTTTCGTCTTCCACGGTGGCCTTGAAGCCTTTGCGCTCGGCGTACTTGAGGTACTGGCGCAGCAACATGCTGGCCCAGTCGCAGGCCTCTGTACCACCCGCGCCCGCCTGGATGTCGACAAAGCAGTTGAGCGGATCGGCCTCGTGCCGGAACATGCGGCGAAATTCGAGGTCTTCGACGAGTTGGGTCAACTTGGCGGTTTCCGCCTCGATGGTCATCAAGCCATCGTCGTCGCCTTCTTCCTTGCTCATCTCAAAGAGCTCAAGGTTGTCAGACAACTCGCTGGTCAGGTTGGTGATGGTGACCACCACACCGTCCAGGGCTTTTTTCTCTTTGCCCAATTCTTGGGCTTTTTTGGGGTCGTTCCAGACCGTGGGATCTTCGAGTGATGCGTTGACGGTTCTCAGCCGTTCAGATTTGGCATCGTAGTCAAAGATACCCCCGTAACTCTTGGGTCCGGGCGCTCAGGTCGCTGAGGGTGGTGCCAATCTGGTTGATGCGTTCTGCGTCCATGGGGAAATGCTCCGGTTCGGTAAACCGGGCATTTTCTCATGAGTTCGAACTTGCGCCTTTGGCAAGTTTTTCGGGGTCTGGCTTGGCCAGGTGCCAACTTTTTGTGGGCTTGTGGTTTTAAAAGCGTCTGCCGTAAGAAAACATCAGACCAGCAGTGCCCAGCACTTTCATTTGAACCGAATCGTGCTCATTCAATTTGTAGCCCAGTGCAGGGATCACGGCGGGTGAGAAACCATTTCGGTTCAGTGGAACTTTGTCTTCGTAAGGTGCCACATAGCCGTACATCAAGCCTGCCGTCAGTTTGACAAAAAGGGCTGGTACGCCAAAGACGTTGTTGAATTGACGGCCACCGTAAAGGTAGACCGTGGGCTGTCCAAATGAGTTGCTGAAAAAACTCACACCGCAAAAGCGATCCCCGGGTAATGGTTGATCAACGGCAAACAGCACCACATTTTTGTGTTCCGGACTGCGACTCCAGTGATGGGTATAAGGTGAAAAGGTGAATTCACCCCGATGGGTCGGCTCGGGTGCACCTTGCACGCTCAAAAAGGAGGGGCAATATGTTTCTGATGCAATGGCTTGACTTGTGATGGAGAGAAAAATGGTTGAAGATATTAAAAGAAAACAGTTTTTAAATTTATTTTGCATAGAGGTCCCTGATTTTTTTGGATGAATTTATTTTTATATTATGAGTTCCTCCGTTTCATGAAATAAGTAGCGAACTGCCATGCCGGCAGCAATGGCAAAAAAACCACTCTCAACCACATTGGCCGTGATCCCATAAATCAAAGTCGCCAGCAATAGACAGTAAGCAGCAGCTTCAACTGGGTCTCGCCAAGGATTAAGTCGGAGTGATCTCAGTAGCAACAGTAAAAAACCAGGCAGCGCCACCCATCCAAAAATAACAAACCAATAAACAAATATATTGTCTGCTGCATTGAATCGATTGAATTCGAAATAAGTTTGAGGAGTACCGATACCGCCTAATCCCCGTCCCCAAAGTGAACTGCCTTGGTTTTCCAACAGCTTCCAAGCGTTGGGCCACATGTCATTCAAGCGGTCCCAAAATGAAAATGTCAAATTCGCCAACTCTTGATCTCGGATGTAAAAATTCACATCCATGAACAAGGGTGTCATTGGCAACAGCAGAGCCACCAAACCCAGCGCCAAAGGCCACCATCGAATGGCAGAGGAAGGTATTTTTTGACCCAATATGACCACGGGCGACAATATCGCAAACATGTTGTAAACGCCTTTGCTCGTGGTCATGTAAATGGTTAAAAATGTGATGCTCCAAATTAAAAGGCGCAGCCACGCCGAGCGTGTGCCCATGACTACAATGACGCCCAACAGCAAGGTCTGCAAAGCGGCATCAAATGAAGCCCTTGAAAATCCAGCCAATCGTTTGCCACCGCCAATGTTTTCCCATTCACGGGAGCTGACGACGTCGAGGTCACCCACGGAGTAACCGAAACCTTCCCATGGATAAGCGATCCAGTAGTTCAAAATAACGCCAGTGACGACCAAAAGCCAAAGCCAAACAGACGTTTTGAAAACAAGATGCCAGTGTCTGAAAATGATTTCAGAGCATGACAAACCAAACCAAAATGGCAGCAAGGTGTAAATGCCAAAAAGAACTTGGTAAACCGGTGTATGAAACAAACCCACCAAAATAGAATATGAAATGACCAACAACGTCATGGCTCGAAGCGGTTGCAATCCTTGGCGGCATTCCCAGACGACCACAGCCAATGTGGAGCCGAGCATCAAGATCTGTGGAAAGTAAATGATGGGTGTCAACCCCACAAGTCCAACCGCCCACCTGAATGGCCCGGTGATGGCGGCTGTCACGCAATAACTCAACAGTGCAAGCAATGCCAAGGCCTGAACACCATCATTGGCCGTCCAGCTGTGCCAGTTCATGTCTTGAACGGGTGAGGTCAAGCCCGGGTGATTCATCACAGGGCCAAGCCTGGCTGGGCGAGCAGGCATGCGGTCAGCCGAAGTCATGACTTAGCCGTGTTGTTTGGACAGCAGACCACTGCGATGCGTGAGCAACAAAGTCATGAATGCTTCACAAGTGACCCAGGCCCACAAGGCCAATTCGGTGTGGGTTGTGTTGAGTGCCCATGCAAAAACAGTCGCTTGCAGCACTGCGCCGGGCAACACCCTTTTGGCCAGCTGTTTTTCTCTGCCTGAGGCCACCCACCACCACGCGCTGAGCATGGCATTGGCAACGTTGAAGGGCAACCAAAATGACAAAATTTTGGCCCAATCAGCGTGCGAAGCGGTTGCCTCATTGAACAAAAGGGCCAAACCCCATTCAGCGAAAGTATGTGCAGTGACCGCGCCTACCAAGGCCAATAATAGAAATACAACAGTCCAGCTGTGCAGTCGTTGTGGCTGAAAGATTTGCCCTTGTCGATGCCAAGCTTGAACCCAGCGCGGTTGCGCGGCTTGAATCAATGGAGAAAACATGCTGGCTGCAGCGCGTATTGTTTTTTCTATGGCGGCATACATGCCCACCACTTCTTTTGAAAACACCATACCCATCAAAAAAACGGTACTGTTGGCCAGAGCCGTCAATGTGTAATCGGTGATGGCCAAGTGGCGACTTTTTCGGGCGACATCACAGATGCCTGCCCAATGGGGCCTGGACCATGCCAAGCAGGGAAGGGCCAAAATGGTGGGCAAGGCCATGAGGCCTGACAAAAATGTGGCACTGCTTTGGAGTGCGGCGGCCCACAGCAGGTCTTGAGGCCCATCCACCAACAGAAAAATGCCGCAAGTCGCCAACACACGTCCAGCCAAACCAAAAAACAAGGTGTTGTGCATGATTTGCAAGCCCTGAAACAACCATGTGGGAAACACGGCCGATCCGACCACCGTCATGAAGCACCAGGCGAACAAGGGCCATTGGGCATGCCAGGAGGTGATCAGGGCGGTGCAGGTCAGCATCACCAAGGCGCTTGCAAAAAGCAAAAGCCATTTCAGGGCCGTGACATGCACCACCACGGCACCTGCAGCGTGTCTGTTTTCTGCTTTGTTTTGAGGGTCCAGTTTGGCAAGCTCTTTCGCGGCATGTGTGTTCATGCCCGCATCCACCAGCAAAACAAAATAAAAATTAACAGCGGCACTCCAGGCTAACCAGCCAAAGGCTTCAGTGCCCAAAGACCGAACCAAAAAAGGCAATGTCAGCAGTGGAATGATGTAGTTGGCCAGCTGAAGGGCGTACAAGGCATAGGCATTGCGCAGCAAGGTGGAGGGCATGGGCAATGTCCTCATTCGGGGCGCTTCAAAGGGTTTTTGAACAATTCATTTTTAAGAATGACGAATTGGTCGGCAAATTTGGTGCTCGCATTTCTGCGTTGTCGAACGTAGGCGCGAGCCCAAATGAACATGATGGTCAGCATGGTGGAGCCGACCCCGGAAAGGATGACGTTGACTTTGATGCGTGGCCGCGATTTGTTTTGGGGGCTGATGGCGATGTCGAGCACCTGAAACAAGGAAAAATCCCGGGTTTCATCCATCTTGCCCAGCTCGGTGTATTGCCCCAAGATGGTCACAATGTTTTCCCAATACTCCACATCGCGCTTGCGTTGACTGTGCTCCATCAAGGCATCGGGTGCCTTTGACAGAGGGACAAACGCGCCTTGACTGTTGGGTTTGGATGCAGAGCCCGGTATTTCGCTGGTGGCTTCTTGCACTTTTTGTTTCAGGTTGCCCAGTTCGCTGCGCAAGAGTCGGACGTCGGGGTTGTCGTCGGTGGCATAACTGAGCAAGGTTCTCAGTTGAACTTCCTTGTTGGCAATTTGATTGCGCAAATCTCGTGCGGTGCTCAAGATGGCCTCATCTTGGCCGCGAAGGCGTGTAAAACCTGTTCGCTTTTCGGTTCTTCGCAGTTGTTCATCTGCTTCGTTGAGGCTTTGCCGGGCTTTGCTCAGCGCGTTGTTGAAAAAGTCGCTTCGCCTGCCACCTTCTTTTTTGGCCAAATCACTGGAAAAGGTTTGAAGTTCCAGGACGTAGGCATTGGCCAGTTGTGCCGCTCTGACCGGGTCTGAGTCTTCCACCGAAATCTCCACAATGCCATCTTTGCCAGAATTGATGTCGGTGCGTGACTCAAGCAATTGCCGGGCCGTGTCCATGTCCTTGGCTTCGTAGTGCTTGAGCAAATCATGGTTTTGAATCACACCATCCAATATGGTGCGGCTGCGCAAAATGCCCACAAAAAGATCGGTTGGGTTTTTCAGGTTGAGTGCAGAGTTGCCGAGAGCGCTTTCGCCCCCCATGGCAATCAGGCCGCGGCTGATGGTGTTTTGGTTGTATTGAGGCGGCAGAACCCTGGTCGATGCCTTGAAATACGGGGTTGAAAATATCCCGTGCAACAGGACCAGAACCGAGACCACCAAGGGCACTCCCATCACCCACCATTTCGCTTGCACCAGAGGCAAGAGCACGGGCATGAGGCTGTAGGTGTCCGAGCTTGCAGAGGGCGGTCTTGAAGATACCTCTCTGTGCTTGGGCAGGGGGCGGCTGGGTTTCATTTACAGCCCTTTGACAATGCGAATGCCTGCAATGCCCATGCCCAGTTGGTAGACGATTTGTGAGATGTCCTTGACGCGTCGTATCCAGCTGACCGCTTCGGTGTTTTCTTCGACCCAGATCGTGTCACCCGGGGCGATGTCTTCAGACCCGAGTTGATCGGCTGCAACGAGGGTGCCATCTGGACGAATCACGATGGCGGTTGTGCTTCTGGCGGAACTTCGACGCCCTCCGGCCATTTGGATGTAGTCCTCGGCATCTCTGTTTTTCTGCCAAAGGAATGAACGTTCGGCCATGACCGAGCCCATCACTTCCACGGTTTCAGGAACAGCGGGAATGAAAAAACTGTCGTTGTTTTCGAGTCGAATTTTGGGCAGCTGGTCCGGATGCCGAGTTTGGCTGTTGAGCTCCAAAATCATTCGGCCTTCTGGTTTGAGTTTGCGCAGGTTATCCAAGAAGGACTGGACTGCATTTTTTTCCGCTGAAACGGTTTCGGTCTCGCCCGTTGCGACGGTTTCGCGGCTGCGTTCAATCAGGAATTTGGCGAAATCACGCTCCATGGCGTTGATGGCATCTTCTGTGCGGCGTTGTTGTTGTTGTCTGACCGATTCTCGAAACAACTGTGCGCCGTAGAGATAACCCAAGCGCGTGACGCCGCCTGCTTTTTCCAAGAGCGTTGACAGTGTGTCTCCTGCTTGGACGGTGTACATGCCAGGCCTGCGAACTTCACCTTCGATCTTGACCACGCGAGTGCTTTGCTCAATGGGGCCTCGAAAGTCGTTGCGAGAGAAAACGGTGATCGTGTCACCGGGTTGCAGCACCAAATTGTGTTGAGGGTCTCGGTTAAAGACGACCTTGCCCAGTTCAAAGGGTATCAAGGTCATTTGAAGTGAAGGGTTCAGAACCCTTTCAATGACTGCATATTCCCAATTGATCTCGGGAAATCTGGGTTCAATTTTGATGTTGGCGGGATCTGTCAAAAAAGATGCAATCTTGTTTTGACTGTTCTTTTCAATCCAGTAGGCGGGTGAAATCAGCGCGTTCACATCGGGAAGAATGTCCGAGATGCGCAAGCCCTCTCGCCATGCATGCCGCAAAGGCAGGGCCACTTGTCCCTTGAGGGTCACCGCGTTGTTGAATTGTGGCGAGACAGGCACCAGCACCACCAGATCGCCATCGCGCAAAACGGTTTGCATGGCCTCTTTGCCAAAGTCCAACTCCTCAATCAAACGGCTGGCTTTTGGTATCGGGGTCTTTTTGTCTGCAGGTTTGGCAATGCGTTCGAGTTTGATGCGCAAACCATCTGCTGTTGATGTGGTTCCCCCGCTGATGCTCAACAGCTGAGCCAGCGTCATCCCTGCTTTGTATTGGTAGATGGCCGAGTTGCGCACGCTGCCTGCAATGGCCACTTGGCCCTGCATGGGGGGGATGTGGATGACGTCTTCGTTTTGCAAGCGCATGTCGGCACTGCGGTTGCCGTTGAGCAAAAAATCATACAAATCGAGTTCGGCAATTTTTTCATTGCCTCTGCGCAGTTCAATGTTTCTCAGGTTGCCGTTGGCAGCGGGTCCCCCGGTGACGAACAGCGCACTGATCAGTGATGACAGTGAATTGACTTGGTAGGTTCCAGGTTTGCGAGCAAATCCGGTCACATAAAGGCTGATGCTGCGCAAGCTGCCCATGGTCACAGACAGCTCAAAGCTTTTGTAAACCCGTGACATCGCTTGATTTAAAACGGGTTGCAGTTCTTTGTATGTCAGACCAGACAACTGAATGCTGCCCACTTTGGGAATGAAGACGCTGCCCCTGCGGTCAACAGTGACGGCGTATTCCAGTTCAATGGATCCCCAGGCTCGAACGATGATGTCATCGCCAGGACCAATGACGAAGTCAGCGGGGACATTGACTTGATCGCCGATGTTGAACGAGGCGTTTGGGCTTTGAAAAAGATGGTCTGCAAAGACAGGCAGTGCAATGCCCAGACTTTGTTGAACGAGTATTTCAAAATCGGACATGTCCGATTTCAAGGGTGATGCTTTTTCAGGGGGACGTGATTGGGGCGCTGATTCGACCACCACCCTTGTGGACAGGTTGTTGGCACGCAAACTGGGATAAAGACTGCCGGGTCTTTCCTGCCGTTGTGATGAGCTGCTGTCCTGTGGGGCTTCTGTGCTTGTGTTGGCGTTTTGTGGCTTAGGGCTGCCATAAAGCTCAGTGATGGACGGGGCCTTGTATTCTTGGGCGAATGACTCCGGCACACACAGCAAGGTGCTTAAGAAAAAGCAGGCAAGGACGGAGTGCATCCATCGCTTGTGGCCTGCATTTTCAGCGCGTGATGGAGGTGCCATAGGGTTTAAAAAAAACGGTGTCATGGGGTCACCCCAGTGGGATGAATGTGAATCGATGGTTCTTGGGGCCAAGGTTTGTAGGTGACGATGGATTGGCCGTGCGGGATGCTGGTGAAGTAGTGGACGTGTTCAAAAACCGCATCAATGATGGACAGTCCATAACCCGATTGCGCCAGCAAGTCGGGTTCAGGCAATGTTCGTGATTCCCGTTCGGCAGGTTTGAACGCCTGGCCTTGGTAATGCCATTCAAGCCACAGTCCGTGGCGATCCAGGATGACCAGCAAATGGATCGGTGTGGCGTGGGTCTGTGCTGTCAGACACGCATGTCCAATGACATTGCTTGCGGTCTCTGACAGTCCCAATGTCATGTGCTGTTTCCAGTGCACGCTGCTTGCTTCTTCACAATGGGACAGACATGTAGAAACGATGTCTTCAACCCAGGCGCGGATGTCCGGTAAAACCTGCATTTCGGCTTTGAACTGCTTTGAATGGACTGCTCTGTAAGGTGGATTCGGGGCGGTGTAGTGCAAGGCAATGCATGAACGATCGTCAGCGACCCCTGTGCTTGCACAGGGTTGCTTGACCAGCGCATTGACCAATTGGGCTTCTTGACCCGTTGGATAAAGGGCCATGATCTGCGCTATTTTTTGGTAGGCTTCTTGAGCCAAGGGCAGTCCCCAAGCGTCAAGAATGCCATCCGAGACCAGCAGCAAGCGGTCATCTTGCAACACGGGCACCGAGCAACTGGTGATGGTTTCTGTCGCAATGCCCAAGGGCATCATGTGGCCCGCAATGAACAAAATATGCCCATCACAGGCTCTTTGCAGCAGCAGATGTGGTGCGCCGCAATCGACCCATTCGAGCAGGCCTTGCTGGGTATCGATGTCCGCCAAGCTCAAAGTCAAGAGACTTTCACTCTCTTTGAGCATGGGCGTGACTTTTTCTCTGAGCTGTTGGAGCACCTGCATGGGGCTGGCCATGTATTGCAGGGGTCTGAGTTGGGAGAGGCTGATTTTGATTCCAGCAGAGACAATGGCAGCACCCAAACCCTTGCCCATCACGTCACCGCTGACCAGACAAACACCGCGCTGCGTTGCGACCACATCGACCAAGTCTCCACTGGCACCGTCTTGTGCTTGTGATACGGCGTGAATTTTCAGCCCAGGAATGCTTTCTTGGGGCAAAGAAAAAAGAAGGTATTTTTGGGCCAATGTGGCCAGTTTTTGCTCGTGTAAACGGCGTGTTTGGAGTTCTTTGTTTTGCTGTTCCAGCAAGATTTGAGCGGCCTTGAGTGCTTCGCGCGTTTGCCGAATGTCTTGCAATCTTTTGAGCGTGGCAAAGAAAGTTTGTTTTAAAAAGGGTTTGATCAGGATTTGATCGACGCCGAGATTGACGGCACTGGAAAACTCTTCCTGTTTTCCGTGTGCAGTCATCAAGACGCAGGCGGCTTGGGGGTGCAGGCGGTGCGCAGCCTCGACCAAACTCAGTCCACCGCCATCTGGATGGTGGCTGCCTAAATTCAGGTCTACAAAAAAAATATCCCAGTGCTTGCCGTTCAGAGCCTCAAGGGCCTGGTTGGGGGTGTTCACGGCCAGACAGTGTGCGTGGCCCTTTAGCCATGTTTTGACAAGATGCCGCATGACGGCGTCATCGTCAACCATCAGCACACTCACGGGTGATAACGTTTCTGTCACTTTGATGGGCTGTTGAATTTAGATATGATGAATTTATTCTTTATTATCCACATTTAAACCAAAAGATTTGAAATGACGGGAGAAATGTTATCCCCAGAGAAGGTCATCTGGATCAACGCACGTTTTTTGACGCGGCCTGTGACGGGGGTCGAGCGCGTGGCCCGCGAAGTCATTTCAGCTTTGGTACGCGATCATCTGGACTCACAGGGATGCTGGCGGGGTTCAGGTCAGGTGCTCCGTTTTGGCTTGATTGCCCCACGCACGCCAGAAGCACTGTCCAACCCTTGGCCAGAACTGCGTTTGTGGCAAACGGGGGTTTTTCAAGGCCATGCCTGGGAGCAGTGGGACCTGCCACGCTGCACTGCGGGTCGTCTTTTGCTCAATTTTTGCAACACCGCCCCATTGTTCAAACGGCATCAATGGACGTTTTTGCACGACGCTCAGACATTTGCCATTCCGCAAAACTTCACGCTGGCGCTGCGTTGGTGGTATCGCTTGATGTTTTGGATGGTGGCCCGTTGGGGTTTGGGTGTGTTGACCAATTCGAGGTTTTCAGCCAGTGAGTTGGCCAGATTCATGCGAGTGGACCGATCTCGATTGACCGTGGCCCATTTGGGAGCGGATCACATGGAGCGTGTGATACCAGACTTGACCCCGAGGCTCAAAACTTTGATGGACTTGTTGGCCGATCGACCCTTTGTGTTGGCGGTGTCGAGTGACAACCCCAATAAGAATTTTTTGAGCGTGATCAAGGCCTTGGAACTGATGGGGCCACATGCGCCAGCCTGCGTCATCGTGGGTCAAAAAAATGATCGGGTTTTCTCTCGCAGCACGCTCAGTACCGAAAAAATTCACCATTTGGGATACGTCACTGATGCCGAATTGGTGACCCTCTACCGACGCGCCACGGTCATGGCCTACCCTTCTTTTTATGAAGGTTTTGGCTTGCCACCCTTGGAGGCCATGTGGCACGGTTGCCCTGTCGTGGTCTCTCGCACGTCGGCGTTGCCCGAGATCAGTGCCGATGCGGCGCTTTACTGTGATCCGAATGATCCAGCCTCCTTGGCAGCGGCATTGAGTTCATTGGTCCACGATCCTGTTCTGCGTTTGCAAATGAGCCGCCGTGGTCAAGACAGGGCAAGAACTTTTGTCTGGCGACAAACAGCCACGGTCATTTTGGAGGCCGTCACAGCACCATGCCGATGATCCATCTTTGATGGGCATGTGGCTTCGTTTGTGATCGCGATCGAGGGTCTTTAGCCTGCTTTGAGCGCCTCATTGACCGCCCGTGCAAAGCTGGCTTTGAAGGCAGGTACTGAAAAAATCTGGGCGTGCTGACAAATTTTCTCGGCATCAAGCTCTGTGGCAATCCGTTCAAATTGCCAAACTGCTTCAGACAAACTCTCTGCCGTTTGTTCATGAAAAAAAACACCCGTGGGGTAAAGACCTTGTTGTGGTGTGCCAGGCCAAGGAATCACGGTTTCCAGTGCCCCCCCCCGACCGTATGCAATCACCGGTGTTCCACAAGCCTGGGCTTCGACGGGAACGATGCCAAAGTCTTCTTCGGAGGGGAAAATGAATGCCCGTGCCTTGGCCAAATAAGCCCGAACTTGCTCTGGCGGTAAAAAGCCTGTGAAGGTGACATTGGGTCCTGCTTTGCTTCGGATTTTGGCCATTTCAGGACCATCACCGATGAGGAGCAGCCGTTTGTCAGGCATGCTGGTGAACGCTTGTGCGACCAGGTCAATGCGTTTGAAGGGCACAAATCGGCCTGCACAAACATAAAAATCGTCCCGCTCAGTCTCTAAACAGAACAAGTCGGTGTCCACGGGCGGTGGGATCACGCAAGGGGTGCGACGGTAGTATTTGCTGATGCGTTTGGCCACAAATTTGGAGTTGGCGATGAACTGGTCCACGCCATTGGCACTTTGAATGTCCCAGCCTCGGATGCGGTGAAGTTGCCAGCGGGCAAACCAGGATTTCAGGCCCCGCTCCAGGTTCATCTCGCGCAGGTATTCGTGGTAGTGGTCCCATGCATAACGCATGGGGGAATGACAGTAACAAACATGGGTTTGATTGGGGCCTGTCAACACCCCTTTGGCAACGCTGTAGTGGCTCGAGATGATCAGGTCATAACTGCTGAGGTCGAGTTGCTCAATGGCCAGGGGCATCAGGGGCAACATTTTTCGGTAATGGTGGCGTGCACCTGGAATTTTTTGCAGAAAACTGGTGATGGGTGTTTTGCCGCGCAAAAAATGCCGCTGATCATCTTTCACAAAATCGATCAACGAAAAGACATCGGCATCAGGGTAAAGGTCAATGATGTGCTCGAGCACACGCTCGGCCCCACCGTAGATGACCAACCAGTCATGAACGATGGCCACTTTCAGGTGATGTGCACGCCGCGTGTGGGATTCATGTGCGGTGGGCATGCAGGACATCCTTGAATAAATCAGTGAATTGGCTCAAGCGGCGTTGTGACGTGAAGGCTTGTGCTTTTTGGCGAGCATGCAGACCCATGGTTTGCCACCGCTCGGGATCCTGCTCCAGTGCCCAAATGACCTTGGCCAAATCCTCTGGATTGCCGGGCTCGAAGAAGGCACCTGTGAGTCCCTCTTCAATCAATTCGACCCCGCCACCATGTCGACTGGCAATGCTGGCTTTGGCGGCAGCTGCAGCCTCCAAAATGACGTTGCCAAGGGCTTCGTACGAATTGCTTGGAAAGACCAGGGCATCCACGTCAGGCCACAAGGTGTCAGGGTCAATGTGGCCACGCCATTGAAGGTCGAGCAAGGGGTATTGCATTTGCCAGCGTTCAATGTCTTGACTCGGTCCTTTGCCTGCCAGCACCCATTGGATGGGCAAGCCTTTCAACCGCAAGATCTCTGCGGCCGCCAGCAACACATCCAAGCCTTTGGCTTGGTCAAGTCGTCCCAAAAATCCCAATCGGAGTGGGCCGATGCGGCTCCGAGTCGCGGCTTGGTGATGGCTTTTTTGGGGGTTCAGTGCGTTGTAGATGACTTGCCCCTGCGCTTGTCTGAACAAGCCGTGCTCACGATGGAGTTGCAAAATGAATTGACTGACCCCCACCACGGCCGAGACTGAAGCGGTGTGGTTGGCGCGTGGTGCGGTCAACCAACGGCATTCGGTGCACCTGCGTTCATGCAGGCCACAAACGCGCCCGTTTTTGTAGAGCACGGTTCGAGGGCATAAAAGTGAAAAGTCATGCAACACATGCACGATGGGCAGGTTCAATGTTTGCAATCCAGGCCAAATGCCCGTCGAAAACCCCTGCAGGTTGTGGGTGTTGACGATGTCCAGTTTTTTTTCGAGTGCCCATCGCCGAACCTGCTGAGTCATCCAGGGATTGGATGTGTCCAGGGCATGCCAAATCAGTCGTCGAAGTGAAGAGGATGATTTTTGACCCCGCTCATAGGGCCAGTAAATATTTTGAAGGGAAACACGATGGATGTGTGGTTCATCGGCCATGGGCGCTTGCGGTGCTTGCAGTGTCAAAACAAAGACATCCAAGCCTTGGCTGCGCAAACCGTCCACCAATTGTTGCGCCATGATCTCTGCGCCACCGATGGCCGTCGGCGGATACAGTGCAGAGATCACACCGATGCGCACGGTCAGGGGGCCACTGTTCGTTGGTGTTGCGTCAGAGATTCAATGGTGCTCATCCAAATTTTCTGGACCATTGGGGTCAAGCGTTTGCACGCCAATTCGTCCGACATGACAACAGCCGATTCAAAAGCCTCAAACACTTTGGCTTGTTGATCAAAACCCAAAATTTTCAAACTGGGCAGTTGCGAGTGGGTCAGTTGCCTTAAGCTGTTGAAGTCATTTGAATGTGCCCGCATGTTCACGTCCAGGACGCGATCTCGCAAGGCAGTTTCAAGCAATGCAATGATTTCGCCCATGAGGACCTCATCGTGATCCAGTCGTGACAGACCCACCGCGGGTTGCCAAGACATGGCGTCAGGCACGATGGGGCTGGCGTTGAATGAAAGAATCATTTTCCCCATGATTTCAGAGCCTCAGCTTTGTCGTTGTAAATGTCAAAGACCCGGTGCATGCGCACCACTTCTAAAAGCATGACCACTGGTTTTTGAAGGTTGCAAAGTTTGACTTTTCCAGCTTGTGCTTCGATTTCACGCAGCATCCAGATCAATGCGCCCAGGCCCGAACTGTCGAGAAATTCGACGTGCTCAAGATTCATCAAAAGACAAGGGCTGTCTTTGATGCGATCGCGCAGCATGTCTTTGAAAACCGCCACATTGGAGGCATCCAGCGACTTGATTCTGGGGGTCATTTCATTGATGCCATCGTGCAGGACTTGGCTTAATTCGATCATGTCAGGTCTTTATGGCTTGAAGTTTGACGGGGTTGGAGTTGACAAGGATTTTGTGTAAATACCGCCAGATCAATCCCCATTTGTAGGTCCACTCATGCGATCGGGTTTCTTGGTAACGCTCCAGAACCATGCTTTGCAGGGGATCGTTTTCTTGGATACCCACAACCCATTCCTCTTGCAGCAAACCACAGGCTTTTTGAGCCAACCACCGTTGGTGTGCAAGCGGCAGTTGGGCCCATTGATCGAGACTTCTGGGCCGAGCACCGATGAGGTGGCATTTGCCCATCAAGACACCCGGCAAATTGGGCAGAACAAAACCCACCATGTGTTTCCAGCCAAGGGTGCAAGGGTGTGCACCTAGCCAGCTGATGAATGCCACTGTCGGGATGGCCATGTGGCTGATGTCCGGACGAACCAACTGAATGATCTTTGGGCCTGCTTGAGCGGCGGCCGAAGCAGTGACCGCCAAGAGCAACAGTGGGGCCAGCAGAAACAACAGCATGAGTGCCAATGTGCGTTCAGTGAAGGCGTTGACGAGGCTGTGCCATTTCAAGGGTGTGCTGCCGTGCGCCAAAATGAGTGCATCAAAAATGGTCATGCGGGCTTGGTGTCTGCGGCTCCAGATCACACCCCTGAAGACCACGCATTCGTGCAGGTCCAGTGCATCACCAATCCAGCTGTCAGGTCCGATTTGGGTTTCAGACAGGCGACTGCTGTGACCTATGTGGGTGCGCCCGCTGAGCGCCACAGCCGGTCCGATTCGACAGTTTTTTTCGATTTCAACGTCGGGTCCGGCGTAGAACGGGGCGATGATTTCAGCCGTCGGGTGAATGATGACGTTTCTCGACAAGAAAATGCCAGGCTCCACTTCGCTGGCATCCAAAACCACGGGAAATGACCGGTTGATCATGCGCGGTATGGCATTGAGCAGGTCATTGCCATCCATCAGGCTCAGGGCTTGAGCGGGAACTCGTGAATGGCAAGTTGCTGCCAAAGCCTGGGGCCATTCATGCCAACGGTGTGCTGCGCTCATTTCTTGGCAAAGTTGGCGATCCAGCCAGGCCCAGTTCCAAAGAGGTGAGCAGTCGGATGTGTCTGTTGCTGGTGGTTCCAGCAAGGTGCCCGGCTGCGCCGTGTTCGTGGATGACACCCGCATCAAGGAGCATGTGGTGGCCAACAAAAAGGGTCCCTCTGCTGGTGCAAGGTCCACCAAACGTGCAAAGGCTTGGCGGGGCCCAGACAAGGAGTGCCAAGTGATGTGGCAGCCCCACTGAAGTCCCGACTGCAGTTGTGCTTGGCATTGTTCAGGCTCATCCCAGCCTAAACAGGTGATGTGTGTGATGCCTGCCTCGACCAAAGCTTGAACGGCATAGACGAGCGGCGTTTTGCCCAACAACGGGGTCAGGTGCAGCGGAATTTCTTGGGCCAGTGGTGTTCGCTCTGTGTCATCTGCGGGGGATCCAGCGATCAAGATGGCGCACAGGGTGTGTGCGGAAGTCATCAATAGGCCCCTTTGCCTTGAATGACCGCAGGAATGGTTTTGATCAGCAGCCAAATGTCGACCCAGATGCTTTGGCTGTCCACGTAACGGATGTCCATTTCAACCTGCTTCGCAAAAGGAATGTCGCCGCGACCTTCAACCTGCCAATAACAGGTGAGACCGGGTTTCACGTCCAAGCGTCTGCGATCAGCGAGTTTGTATTTCAGGACTTCGTCGGGAATGGGGGGTCTGGGTCCAACCAGTGACATGTCCCCTTTGAAGACGGACCACAACTGTGGCAATTCGTCGATGCTTGTTTTGCGCAACCAACGGCCGATCGGTGTGACGCGCGGATCGCCATTGATTTTGAAGGTGACACCATCTTTGTGATGGTTTTGAGACAGCAGTTGCTCTTTCAAGGCCTCTGCATTGCAGACCATGGACCTGAACTTTGGAAAGTCAAATTCTCGTCCCCATTGGCCCACGCGTTTTTGGACAAAAAAGATGGGGCCACGATCGTGCAAGCCAATGGCGCAGGCCACAATCAAAAAAACAGGAGATAAAACCAAGAGTCCGACTGAAGCTCCTAAAATATCAATGGAGCGCTTAAGTATTCTTGCGAGAACAATGGTGCCGTACCAAGCATTTCTTTTCCATAGACCCCGCAAATTTTGCAAACTCAATGGACCTGCAGCAGAGTAACGGTCTTCAAGTGCCTTGAGTAAATGCGGTCTATGGTGTGCAACGGTTGATTTCATCGAGCGATGCATTGAGTTTTTGGTATTAGTGTCCTTTTAATAATACTACAAAAGAGAGTTTTTTTGAAAATTTCGAAACCTTCGTGAGGTGGTTTCGAAACTGAACCATCCACACACGAGGGACCGAGGTCCTGTCAGGTGGCCGTGTTTTTCAGATGGTTTTCGATGCAGCGGGCCAAAATTTCAGGCTGGTCATGGTGGAGCATGTGGCCTGCATCTTCAATGACGGCGATTTGAAGGTCCGGCACGCACTGCAATCTGGCGTGGTAGTCACTCAATGTGTATTGGCCTTTCCACCATTGCGCTAGAGCGTTGTCGGTTGCTTCTACCGCAAGCAAGGGGGCGGCAATTTTTTTGTAAAGTTCGAGCGACTCCTTTTCTTGAAATAGATAAGGATTGATGACTTTGTGGGCGGCATCGCCCAGAATGTGCCATTGACCGTTTGGGTCTGGTCGTGCCCAGTGGTGGGCCAACCAGAGGGCTTTGTCCATGGAGAGACGTTGATTGGTTTTGACCAAGCGTGCGGCGACGCCTTCGACATTTGGGTAGGGCTTGAGCTTTTTTTCATTCAAGTTGACGGGTTTGATTTCGTCAAGCCACTGGGCCAGTCGTCCGGGCGCTTGCGACGGTTGGGTGGGGGCCATGCCAAAACCCTCCAGGTTGACCAGTTTTTTGATCCGATGGGGCCGTGCGCCGGCATACATCATCACCACATTACCGCCCATGCTGTGTCCCACCAGATCTACGGGACGTCCGGGGTAGAGCGCATCAAGAAGGGCGTCCAAGTCGGCCAGATAATCGGGAAACCAGTAGCTGTCCGTGAGCGGCGATTCGGTCAGGCCGTAGCCACGCCAGTCCATGGCCATGATGGGGCGCTGGCTGACAAAATCTTCGCTGAATGCGTCCACCATGAACTGGTAAGAGGCGGCCACGTCCATCCAGCCGTGGGCCAATACCAGCGGGGTTGCTTCGGGTGCATGCGCACCCCAATGACGGATGTGGTAGCGGCAGCCGCGCAGCGGCACCCACTGGCTTTGTGATGGGCGTTGAACTTGGTACATACTTTGGATCATAAGGAGACACACCATGAGCGTCAGTCGCAGCCAAGACCGTCCAGTGCCAACAGCTGGACTGAAGGCTCCCAGCAAAACCCGCGATCCAGAAAACCCCCAGGCGGATGTCAAGCCGAAGGCCCATTCTGAGCCGACGGACCGCTATGAAGTCATTCACCAAGGTTTTGGCTGGAAAGTCCCCAAGCGCTTCAATATGGCACATGCTTGCTGCGGTCAATGGGTCGCCCAAGCCTCTACTGCCCGGCGCGTGGCCATTCGCGAGCATGTTGCGGGGGTGGGTTTGGGTCAAAGCTGGACCTTCAATCAGCTGCAAACGGCGGCCAATCGCTTGAGCAGGGTACTTCAGCGCCAAGGCGTCAAGCGGGGCGACCGGGTTGCGATCGTGTTGCCTCAGCGCTATGAGACGGCCGTGGCTTACATCGCGGTGCTGCAAATGGGCGCGGTGGCCATGCCATTGTCCATGTTGTTTGGCCCTGAGGCGCTGTCGTTTCGCATCAACGACAGTCAGGCGAAGGTGGCAGTTTGTGACGAGTCCACCGTGCAAGCGCTGATGCAGGCCAGGTCAGATTGCCCTGGGCTGCAAACCTTGATGGGCATGGGGCCTGCGGGCCCCTTGTCAGACCTTGATTTTGAGCAGGCCATGGCCACTGAGGCCGCTTCATTCAAACCTGTGAGCACGCTGGCCGAAGACCCGGCTGTGTTGATCTACACCAGCGGCACCACCGGCAACCCCAAGGGGGCCTTGATTCCGCACCGCGCCTTGATCGGCAACCTCACGGGCTTTGTTTGCAGCCAGAACTGGTTTGGCTTTGACCCCTTCAAAGCGGATCGCCCCTCCAAAGCGGTGTTCTGGTCGCCCGCCGACTGGGCCTGGACCGGGGGGCTGATGGACGCATTGCTGCCCAGCTTGTACTTTGGGCGGCCCATCGTGGCGTTCAATGGGCGGTTTTCGCCCGAACTGGCATTCGAAATCTTGCACAGCCACGGCGTGACCCACACCTTTTTGTTCCCGACCGCGCTCAAGGCCATGATGAAGGCGGTACCCGACGCCAAAACCCGCTACCGCCTCAAGCTCCAGGCGATCATGAGCGCGGGCGAGGCGGTGGGTGATGCGGTGTTTGCTTACTGCCAGCAGCAGATGGGCGTGACAGTGAACGAGATGTTCGGCCAGACCGAGATCAACTACGTGGTGGGCAACTGCGCGCGGCTGTGGCCGGCCAAACCCGGCAGCATGGGCAAGGTCTACCCTGGCCACCGCGTGGCGGTGATCGACGAGGCGGGCCAGCTGTGCCCTGCAGGCACCCCAGGCGAGGTGGCTGTCAACCGCCTGGATGTGCATGGCCACCCCGACCCGGTGTTCTTTCTGGGTTACTGGAACAACAACAAAGCCACCACAGCCAAATACACAGGAGACTGGTGCCGCACGGGCGACATGGCTGTGGCCGATGCGGACGGCTACCTCTGGTATCAAGGCCGAACCGACGACATGTTCAAGGCGGCGGGTTACCGCATCGGTCCGGGCGAGATTGAAAACTGCCTGGTCAAGCACCCGGCCGTTGCCAATGCCGCCGTGGTGCCCAAGCCCGACAAAGACCGGGGGGCGCTGGTCAAGGCTTATGTGGTGCTGTCGCCCGACGCCCTGGCGCAGCGGGCCAAGGCGGCCAGCAGCGCAGAGTTTGAGGGCGCAGTTCGCCAGGCGCTGCAGGCCCATGTGCGCGGGCTGCTGGCACCCTACGAGTATCCCAAGGAGATCGAGTTCATTGACCAGCTGCCCATGACCACCACCGGCAAGGTGCAGCGCCGCGTGCTGCGCCTGCAGGAAGAGGCGAGGGCCAAGGGTGCTATGGATTCGGCACTTTGAAGTTGGCATGGCGGCTTCCAACTTGCACCTTGTGGGAGCCAGCCCTGCTGGCGAGAAGACATTTGTGGGTCACAGGCTTTTCGCTTGCAGGGCAGGCTCCTGGTATGGATTGACCTGTCAATAGGTGCCGGTTGTTTTACAACTGTCTCTCTGTTTCTTTTGTCTTCTCGGTCAGTGACTGTGGTTCAGGGACTACGAGGCTGATTGGGCGACGGTAGATCAATCTGGTATTCATGGGTTGGTTACCACATGCCTTGTCTTCGGTCGCGCAGCTGCCCATCTCTATAGTCGTGGGTCATCTCCCCCTTGCGAGTGAGCGCCACGTAGGAGCATCTGGGGTTCTGCAGTACTGCCTGCGCAGTCCCTGAACCACAATCACCGACCTCTTGTTCATGCTGTTGCCCGGCTACCGTGCACACCTTTTGTTTGAGCTTGCCCGACGTCAGCAGTTTTTGATACCGCCCGCACAGTCTCTTTTGCCCCTCCCACGCTATGGCCTGCACCCGCTCGCTGGTCTTTTCTGCCCGCATCTCTATCGTGCGGCTCTTGCGTGCCGGGAATCGGTAGTTCCAGGCCGCCTCGATCAGCACCCGCCTGACGTGCCCGTTGCCCGTCTTCGTGATCGCGCCTTGCTGCCTTTTGCTGCCGCTGCTGTATTCGCTGGGCACCAGCCCCAAATACGACATCAGCTGCTTGGGGTTGTCAAAGCGCGTGATGTCCCCCAGCTCTGCCAACAAAGTCACCGCCGTGATCATGTTCACACCCCTCATGGCCAACAGGCTGTTCAACACTGGCTCCAGGCTCCAGCCGCGCACGGCCAGCAAGATTTGCTTTTCCATGCCCAGCACGCGCCGACTGGACTCCTTGAGCGCCTCCACGTACTCTTGCATCACGATGTGCTGCGTGGGCGTCTCAAATGTGAGCGTCTCCATCCAGCGCCAGTGCGCCACGGTCCACTTGCTTTTGCCGGTGAAGACCTTGCCGTTGCGCAGCAAAAATGCCCCCAAGCGTTGGCGTGCCTTGGTCTCGGTTTGTTTGAAATCTTCACGTGCCCGGCTCAGATCTCGGATGCCCTCTTGCTCTTTGTCTGGCACCCACACGGCCGTCAAGCTGCCATCGGCGTGCAACTTGGCCAGGCTCATGGCGTCACGCCTGTCGGTTTTGATGCGCACGCCTGGCATCTTCGGAATCAAGGAGGGGGCCACGACGTCACAGACGTGGCCCTGCCGGGTGACCTGATGGTAGACCTCGTAACCACATGGCCCCGCTTCGTAGCAAAAGTTCAACACCTCGCCATCGGGGCTCAGTTGTTTGAGCAACTTGGTGACGGCCGCAGGGGTGTTGGGGATTTGTCCAAAGTAGTGAGGTTTAGTGCGCAAGCCGCGTGCGATGGCGACTGCGATGGTGTCTTTGTGGACATCAAGGCCCACGTAAATATCGTTAAACTGTTTCATAACCTGCCTCCTGAGTTATGGCACTGAGTTGATAAAGGTTTCGCACCCATCAACTTAACCCACGTTTGTCAGGTGGGCAGGTCATCCATCATGTCTACAAAATCTTCCCCACTTTCAATACACCGCACTCTTTATTAGGCCGAATCGATCACGATCAACGCTTGGTCTGACGGCGGGCATGACAAAATAAAGCCCACTGAATCAGGTCCACCCAAGTGGCTTGGTCCTCAGCTTGCTTGACCGGGCGCACCGTGTGCCCGCAGTGACCGAACAAAAAACCTCACAGGAAACCCCATGAAACTTGTTCAACTTGGCCAAACCGACCTGCAAGTGACCCCCATTTGCCTGGGCACCATGACCTTTGGCCAGCAAGTGAGCGAAGAGGGGGCCCATGCCATCCTCGATCGTTCTTTGGCCGCTGGCATCAATTTCATCGACACCGCCGAGATGTATGCCGTGCCTGCCACGGCCGACACCTGTGGCCTGACCGAAACCTACATCGGCAACTGGTTTGCCAAGAACCCCGGTGCCCGCCAAAAGCTGGTGCTGGCCACCAAGGTGGCGGGTCCCTCCCGTGGCATGCCTTGGGTGCGAGAGGGCACTGGCATGACGGCACAAGACATCTTGACCTCGTGCGAAGGCAGTTTGCGCCGCCTGCAGACCGATGTGATTGACCTGTACCAAATCCACTGGCCCGAGCGCCATGTGATGGCCTTGGGTTTTCATTATTTCGACCCGAGCAAGGACAAGTCGGCCACCTCCATCCATGAGCAACTCGAAGCCCTGGCCCAGCTGGTCAAGGCTGGCAAGGTGCGCCACATCGGTCTGTCCAATGAAACGCCCTATGGCGTGCACGAGTTCGTGCGCCTGGCCGAGCAGCACGGTCTGCCCCGCGTGGCCACTGTTCAAAACCCCTATGCGCTGGTCAACCGGGTGTATGACAACGGGCTGGACGAGACCTGCCACCGCCTGAATGTGTCTTTGCTGGCTTATTCGCCGCTGGGTTTTGGCTTGCTCACCGGCAAGTACGACGATACCGGTTTCGAAGGCTCCGGTGCCCCTGAGGGCCGCGTGTCCCGCTACGAGTCGGTGCGCAAGCAGCGCTGGTCGCGCCCTGAGTCCCTGGCCGCAGCACGCCGCTACAACCAATTGGCGCGTGACAACGGCCTGACGCCCACTGAAATGGCCTTGGCGTTTTGTTACCACCGCTGGAACGTGACCAGCACCATCATCGGCGTGACCTCGGTGGCGCAGCTGGACGAAGACCTGGCCGCCTGGTCGGTGCAGCTCTCGCCCGAGGTGCTCAAGGCGATTGACCAGATCCGCTGGGAAATCCGCGATCCGTCCCTGTGATGGGGGTTTTGGCGCATGGCCAAAAAAGACAAAGTCAGTGAAACCCCGGCCACGGCGCTGTTGCGCCAGCACGGGGTGAGCTTCACCGAGCACCCTTACGAATACCTGGAGCATGGCGGTGCGCAGCACAGCGCCCAGGTCTTGGGCATGGACCCGTTCAGTGTGGTCAAGACCCTGATCATGCAGGACCAGGATGCCAAGCCCCTGGTGGTGCTGATGCACGGCAACCGCAAGGTGTCCACCAAAAACCTGGCGCGGCAAGTGGGTCTCAAATCCATCGAGCCGTGTGCGCCCGAGGTGGCCAACCGTCACAGCGGTTATTTGGTGGGGGGCACCTCGCCCTTTGCCACGCGCAAGCAGATGCCGGTGTTCATCGAGGAGACCATCCTCGCCTTGCCGCGCATCTGTATCAATGGTGGGCGGCGTGGGTATCTGGTGGGCATCGATCCGCAGGTGTGCTTGCAACTGCTGAACGCCAAGCCAGTCCATTGCGCACTGGCAGAATGACGCCCATTCAAAAACAAGGGAGACTCGGATGGAGATGTTGATTCAAGTGGGCGTGGTGCTGGCCAGTTACCTGGTGGGCTCGCTCAGTTTTGCGGTGATCGTCAGCCGCCTGATGGGGCTGAACGACCCGCGCAGCTACGGCAGCAAAAACCCCGGTGCCACCAATGTGTTGCGTTCGGGCAGCAAAAAAGCCGCCATTTTGACCCTGTTGCTGGACGCACTGAAGGGCTGGCTGCCCGTGGCCGTGGTGCTGGCGTATGGCCCCGAATACGGTTTGGGTCCGCAGGTGGCGGCTTTGGCGGGGCTGGCGGCTTTTCTGGGGCACCTGTACCCGGTGTTTTTCGGTTTTGCAGGTGGCAAAGGTGTAGCCACCGCCGTGGGTGTGGTCATTGGCGTGCATGGCCTGCTGGCGCTGGCCACGGTGCTGACTTTTGCCATCGTGGTCTTTTTCAGCCGCTATGTGTCCCTGGCCTCCATGGTCGCAGCGGTGTTTGCGCCTGTGTTTTATCTTTTTGGCGATGGTGTGGCCTGGCAGGCGACGGCACCCGAAGTGCTGAGCTTGGCCATCATGGCCTTGCTCTTGGTCTGGCGGCACCGCGAGAACATCAGCCGCCTGTTGGCAGGGACCGAGTCCCAACTGGGAAAGAAAAAAGCATGAGCCAGGACATACAACGATTGCATGTGGCGCCCCGTTACAGCGAGGCCGCCGTCTTCAATGGTGTGGTTTATTTGGCGGGCATGGTGCCCGAGTGCGATGCCAAAGACATCCGCAGTCAGACGGCCGATGTTCTGGCTCAGATCGAACTGCGCCTGTTGGAGGTGGGCAGTGACAAAACCCGCATCCTGCGCACCCAAATTTACCTTCAGGACATTGGCGACATTGCGGTCATGAACGAAGTTTGGGACGCTTGGGTGGTGGCGGGCAGCGCACCGCCCCGTGCCACGGTGCAGGCCGCTTTGGCCAACCCGGACTACAAGATTGAAGTGGTGGTGACGGCGGCCGTCAAGGGCTAAGTCGCGAGGGCAAGCCCTCGCTGCCCATCAATCGCGGAAGTTGTCGAAGGACAGCGGCAAGTCGGTCATGTCCTTGCGCAGCAGCGCCATGGCTTCTTGCAAGTCATCGCGCTTGGCACCGGTCACGCGCACCGCATCACCCTGGATGGAAGCTTGCACCTTGATCTTGCTCTCTTTGATGAGCTTGGTGATTTTTTTGGCGTCTTCGGTCTCGATGCCGTTCTTCACCTTGATCACTTGCTTGACCTTGTCGCCGCCGATTTTTTCGACCTTGCCAATGTCCAAAAAGCGCACGTCCACACTGCGCTTGGTGAGCTTGTTGCGCAGGATGTCTTCGACTTGTGTCAGTTGAAACTCGGCATCGCCGAACATCGTGATCTCTTTGTCTTTGAGCTCGATCTTGGCCGATGTGCCTTTGAAGTCAAAGCGGGTGCCGATTTCTTTGGCAGAAGTGTCAACGGCGTTGCGCACTTCGGCCATATTGGGTTCGCAAACAGTATCAAACGAGGGCATGGTGGGAAAAATCCGAGGTTGAGAATGCGACAATTCTCCCATGTTCCTTGAGAAAAATTTCCCCCTGCAGCCGTACAACACCTTCGGCATCGCCGCCAAGGCCCAGGCTTTGGTGCGGGTGCGCTCCGAAGCCGACCTGCTGGCCGTGCTGGCCGACCCGCAACTGGCCACCTTGCCCAGGCAGGTGCTGGGCGGTGGCAGCAACATGGTGTTGACGGGCGACGTCAAGGCGCTGATGCTCAAGATGGAGGTGCCCGGCATTGGCCTGGTGGGTGAGACCGACAAACACTGGCTGATTGAGGCGGGCGCGGGCGTGGACTGGCACGCGCTGGTGGCCTGGACCTTGGACCACGGCTACCCGGGGCTGGAGAACATGGCCCTGATTCCCGGCACGGTGGGCGCATCGCCCGTTCAGAACATCGGTGCCTATGGGGTGGAGCTGCAAGACCGTTTTGACTCGCTGGACGCCATGGACATGTTCACCGGAGAGATGTTCAGCCTGAATGCCGCGCAATGCGGTTTCAGCTACCGCGACTCGGTGTTCAAACACGCGTCGGGCGGCGAGGATGGCCTGGGCCTGGCGGGCCGTGCGGTGATTTTGCGGGTGCGCTTTGCACTGTCCAAGCGCTGGAAGCCCGAGTTGGGCTACTTGGACCTGGAGCGCAAGATGGCCGAGTCTGGTATCGACAGACCCGATGCCCGGCAGATTTTTGATTGGGTGGTGGCGATTCGCCGGGCCAAGCTGCCCGACCCGCAGGTGATCGGCAACGCGGGCAGCTTTTTCAAGAACCCCACCGTCACCCCTGAGCAATGCGCCGACATCATCGCCCGCGAGCCTAAAGTGGTGCATTACCCCATGGCCGACGGCACGATCAAGCTGGCTGCGGGCTGGCTGATTGACGCCTGCGGCTGGAAAGGCAAGACCGTGGGCCATGCCGGGGTGTACGAAAAGCAGGCGCTGGTGCTGGTGAACCGGGGTGGACGCGAGAACCCTTGTACGGGGGGCGAGGTGATGACTTTGGCCAAGGCGATTCAGACCAGTGTGTATGAGCGGTTTGGCATTCGGCTGGAGCCTGAGCCGGTTGTGATTTGATTTTTGCGTCTGTGGTGCTGTTCCGCGCCGGGTTGGGGCCTGAGCGGTCGGCCTCATCACTCGCTTCGCTCGCCAAATCGCCCGATCCGCTCAGTCCCCAACCCGTCGCTACGTGTCATCTGCGCATTCAGCTCTTGCTTCAAGGGATTGCATTTTCCAGATCGGTGGTCCGGTTATGATTTCTTTTTAATTAACTTTAGAGAGCCTGATGCGGTCAATGCCAATTCATCGATTAACCAAGCGCCTATTCTTACTGGGGTTGTGTGGCGTGCTGACGGCCTGCATGGTGGTGCGTAAACCCAGTGAAACTGAGTTGCGTGCTTTGGATCATCCGCCCAGTGCTGTGCAGGCCAAGCTGGACAGGTTTTATCCCCTGACTTTGGCGTGGTATGAGGAGGTTGAGCGCCAGATGCTTGCGCAGGGGCGCATGCTTTCGAATCAAGAGAAGGCGCTTGCACAACGCTTGGGCGTGAAGTTTCCCGAAAATGTTCGAATTGTGGTGCTTGAAAAATTCCCAATGCCATCGAATCACGAATTGGCCGCTGAGGCCGAGAAATTGGGTTTGGGTGGGGCATTGGAAGGTGGGCGTGCCATGGGATATGCCATCATGCTCAAGCCGAAATTGGCGGATAACCCGACGGTCATTGCGCATGAATTGGTGCATGTTGCTCAGCACGATCGTTTAGGGCGAGAAGCTTTTTTGCGACGTTATCTGGCGGAATTGGAAATGATGGGCTATGCCCGGTCGCCGTTGGAGTTAGAGGCTTACGCAAGGCAATCGGCACGCTGATTGCGCATGCATGAATCGTTGTTGAAAGACTTTATGCAACTCCCAGTCCCTGATCAGCAGGAAGTCGTTCATGACGCCTGGTTTTGTCAGCAGGTTCGTGCGGGGCTTGAATCGGCACATGCTGAAAATTTACATCTCGCAGCAGAAGTTGAAGCGAAATTCGCTGCTCGTCGAGCGCTAACGCGTAGTCAGATTGAAGTGACTAACGGTAGTTCTGGGTCCGATTGATTCAGGCCACGCAGCCTTGTCACTGCGGGCAGCCGGACCAGCCGATTTGGCGAGCGAAGCGAGTATGAGGCTGGCCGGCTGCCCGCAGTGACAAGGCGGAAAACACCACAAAACCAAGCAAGACAACAAAAAACGGCCCGAAGGCCGTTTCTCTTTAGAGCAAGGCAAAAATCACTTCTTGCCGCTGCCATCCAGCTTGTAGATGTGCGGGCCTTCACCTACCGACAACGTAAGCGTACGGCGAACCCCTGCCCACCCACAAGTTTCAGCCGATTCTTTGCCCTGTCAGCTGCCAGCGGTGTGGCAGCAACTCTTGAATCCGCCTGTTGGGCCAGGTTGGCAGCTTCTCCATCACGTCCTTCAAGTACGCGTACGGGTCGTGACCGTTGAGTTTGGCCGACTGGATCAGAC
>NKIP01000022.1 GCA_002256145.1 Comamonadaceae bacterium PBBC1 | reverse complement strand
ACGCAGGCCCGATTGAAAGCGAGCCAATCCCGATGAGGAAACCACTGACTGGAGAGCCGTGTGCGGGAAAACTGCACGCACGGTTCGGAGGGAGGGGAGGCTTCGGCCTTCTCTACCCCTATCAAAATGTGGGGCTTCCCCAAAACGGCGGGGTTTCCAACCCATGCTGGGTATGCCCTCTTTATCGGTCAGGCCCCGCAGCACTTCTTGAATTTTTTCCCGCTGCCGCACGAACACGGGTCGTTACGTCCCGGCGTGGCTTCTTTGATCACTTGGGCCACACGCGGGCCGATGTTGCGCCAGATCTCGCGCAGGTCGTACACCGCCCACAGCGCCTCGCCATAGGCGTTCAGGCGTTCTTCGCTCACGCTGGGCGGGCCGTCTTCTGACAAGGCTGACAGGGTCGGCACTGCGTCGTCATCTTCGGTCAGGGCCACAACGGCTTCGAGTGACAGGTCGTGCCACTTGGACGCGTCTTTGTCTTTTGGAGCCGTCCATTCATCGGACCAGTTTTCCACCGCAAACATGAAGCCCAGCGCCCACACCTGCGCAAAAGACGGGATTTCGCTGTCGTCGATCTCTTCACGTTCTTCGGGCGGCAGAGATGCGATGGCGCCACGCACATCCATCACCTCGGGCGCATAGGCCTTGTCGTCGTCCAGAGCCTCCACGGGTGTGTCCAGCGCGAGCTTGATTTCGTCAAAACGGCGCTGCCACAAGGCCATGAACTGCTGGCGCTGGGCGTCATCGGCAAAACTGCCGCCTTCGGCCTCGTCCGGGTCAATGCCCAGCAGCATCGGCAGCCACTCGCTGTCGGGAATGGCGCGGCGGCAGCACACCAGCGCGGCCATGAAGCCCTCACAAAACTCCCACTGAGGCGTCTCTTCAAAGCGCTCGCGCAGGTCATCAAGGATGTTGTCCAAGGTGTCAAAGTCTTCGGCTTCCAAGCCAGCGGTGGTGTTCATGGGGTGTTCCTGTTTTGCAGGCTTGCATTGTAGGAGGGCGGCGAAGCCGCCCGACGCAAGCCGCAGGGCCTGAGGTTTTTCTGGCCAGCACCTTGTCGGGCTGTGCGTCACCCCGACACGGCTTGTCGCCCTCGTTCGGACAATGGTGAACCTATCATCAGGAGGAAAAAATGGCCGCCAACTCGCGCATCAGCTCGCTCGTTTCAACCCTCATCGCCGACCAGGACTGCACCGACCCTGACATTGTTCGGCTGTGGGTCTTGCGCATCTTGGTGTTGCTCAAAGGCGATCGCTTTTTCGTCACACGCTTCGGGTTTGAGGACGCCGACCTGGCCCGCTGGCTCGGGCTGGTGGTTCCCTCGACAGACGAAGACGAAGAAGAAGTCGAACAACCCAAACCCGCCAAAACCCGGCTCACGCTGTCTCGCCTGCTGGCGCAAGTCGAACGCCGCGCCCACCAGATGCAAGTGTCCGCCACCTTGACGGGCAACGTGGCACGCATCGCCACACTCGTGGGGCTGTCCGATGTCGAGAGCCGTGTGCTGGAGTTCGCCATGCTGATCAAAGGCGACATCCACTTGAGCCAGGCCACGGGCTATGTCAAAAATCTGGACAGCCAACGGCTGTACCAAGCCATGGCCACCCTCCTTGGCCTGGACCTCGGGGCCATTCGCCAGGCTCTGCGCAGCGATGGTTTGCTGTCCAAAACGGGCTTGGTTGTTGTGGATGTGCACGCCAACCATGCGCTGGACAGCAAACTCGACCTGCTGTCCAACAAACTGCCCCACCGCTTGATCGAAAACGATTTGCAGCCCACCGATTGGCTCAAGGACATGATCGTGCCCAGCGATCCCGGCCACCTGGACTTTGACGACTACGCGCACTGCGCCAAGGCCCTGCAGGTGCTGCGCCCCTACTTGCGTCAAGCGCTCACCCAAAGCCAGCCCGGCGTCAATGTGCTGCTGTACGGCCCGCCCGGCACCGGCAAAACCCAGCTGGCCAAGCTGCTGGCCAAAGACCTGTGCTGCGAGCTCTTTGAAGTCACCACCCAAGATGAAGACGAAGAACCCATCTCGGGACGCAAGCGCATCAAAGCGCTCAGCGCCACGCACAGCCTGTTTGCGCAGCGCCAGGCGCTGGTCATGTTTGACGAAATCGAAGACGCCTTCAACCACCCCGAAGAGAGCGACATCTTCGGTCACCGCCGCCGCAGCCCCGGCCAAACCAAAGGCTGGATCAACCGCCTGCTTGAAAACAACCACCTGCCCACCGTGTGGATTGGCAACTCGCTCATGGGCATGGATGCGGCCTTTATTCGCCGTTTTGACGTGGTGCTGGAGATGCCCGTGCCCCCGCAGGCCCAGCGCGAACGCATCATCCGCAACGCCAGCCAAGGTCTGCTGAGCGACGCGGCCATCCAACGCATTGCGCAATCCGAAGCCCTGGCCCCGGCAGTGATCACGCGCACCAGTCGCGTGATCCAAAGCATTGCCACGCAACTGCCCGAAGGCCAAACCGAGCAAGCGGTGGAGTTGCTCATCAACCAAACCCTGCAAGCGCAAGACCACCCCCAACTGGCCCGCCACAACCCCAATGCCCTGCCCGAGGTGTACGACCCCGCCTTCGTCAACACCGACACCGACCTCTTGGCCATGGCCGAACAACTGCGCCAACACCCCTCCGGCCGCATTTGCCTGTACGGCCCGCCCGGCACCGGCAAAACCGCCTACGGCCGCTGGCTGGCCCAGCAACTGGGCCTGACCCTGCACGTCAAACGCGCGTCTGACCTCATCAGCAAGTGGGTGGGCGAGACCGAAAAAAACATCGCCAAAGCCTTTGCACAGGCCGAAGAAGCCAAGGCCCTGCTGCTCATTGACGAAGTCGACACCTTCTTGCAAAACCGCGAAGACGCCCAACGCAGCTGGGAAGTCAGCCAAGTCAACGAAATGCTCACGCAAATGGAAAGCTTTGGCGGCGTGTTCATCGCGTCCACCAACCTCATGGCCGGACTGGACAGTGCCGCCTTGCGCCGCTTTGACCTCAAGCTCAAGTTTGGCTACCTCAAACCCGCACAAGCCCTGCAACTGCTGCAGCGCCACTGCCAGCACATGGGCCTGGGCGAACCCACGCCCCAAGACCGCCAAGCCCTGGCTGCCCTGGGCCTGCTCACCCCGGGCGACTACGCCGCCATCGTGCGCCAAAGCCGCCTGCGCCCCATCCAAAGCGCCAGCCAAATGGTGCAAGCCCTGACCGAAGAATGCGCCCTCAAACCCGGCGCACAAAGCCGGGCCATCGGCTTCGTCGTCTGATCTGCGGCCATTCCCCACGGGACCCCGCCACGCAGGAGCCCACCCGTGGGGCAGGGCGTGGCACACGCCCCCATTCATACGTCATAAAAAAGTACAAATTGAATCAAATGATGAATACCGATCACAAAAAAATACACATTTACAAGTGATACTTTGTCACTGCTTTTTTGACTGCCCGCCCACCATGCCCAAGACCAAATCCAACACCCTGGAAACCACCTTCCTGGTGCTGGCATTGCTGCGCCGCATACCGCGAGGCCGAAAAGTCACGGCCAAAGAGCTGCGCGAAGCCCTGGCCGCCGAAGGCTTTGAGCGTGACGAACGCAGCATCCAGCGCCTGCTCAAAAGCCTGAGTGTGGAATTTGGCATCGACCGCGACGAGCGCAGCATCCCCTACGGTTACGAGTGGAAAGGCCCATCGGCCGGCTTCATGCTGCCCGCCCTGAGCAAACAAGAATCGCTCATGCTCATGCTGGCCGAGCAACAACTGCGCCCCCTGCTGCCGCCCAGCGTCATGCAATCGATGAACGGCTTTTTTGAACAAGCCCGCGCCAACCTCGCCCCGCACCAAAACGCCACCCTCGAAAAACAGTGGCTCCAAAAAGTGCGCGTCGTCAGCGAAACCCAACCCCTGCTGCCGCCCCAAATCGCCGAAGGCGTGCTCGAACAAACCAGCCAAGCCCTCTACAACAACCAATGGCTGGAGCTGGACTACACCAACGCCAAAGAAGAGCGCAAACAACACCGCGTCATGCCCCTGGGCCTGGCCCAACAAGGCCCGCGCATCTATTTGGTGTGCCGCTTTGACGGCTACAACAACGAACGCAGCATGGCCCTGCACCGCGTCCACAGCGCCAAGGCCAGCACGCTTACCTTCGAGCGCCCCGACTTTGACCTGGCCCGCTACGACGCCGACGGCCGCTTTGCCATCGCCAACGGTGAGCGCATCCGCCTGAGCTTCGTCATCGACAAAGCCCCCGGCAAACACCTGCTCGAATCGCGCCTGTCCGAAGACCAAACCCACTCCGAAACCGACACCGACTACCGCATCACCGCCACCGTGGTGCAGACCCTGCTGCTCGACCGCTGGCTGCTCAGCTTTGGCGGGCAGATTCGGGATGTGCAAAAAACGGCGGTGGGTGCATGACCGAGCACCTCGGAAAATCCCTGCGCAACAACGACCGCCAATGCCCGCGCCGCTTGCGGAAATACAAGCTTGTGAATCGCCGTAAAACATGGTTACAGCCTGCATATATTCTGTGCGCAGCGAGCCGTAGACCCACCTAAAAGCCAGTGCTCATCCCCCTCCTAAGCCTGCATCTGATGCCAATCCCAACATCACACAACCCAATGCCCCACATGACCCACCACCCGCGCCCGAACAATCATGGGCAGCCCGTCGCCATCCACTCACCCAGCCAAGCCACGCCATTGCCAACCTGGCAGGACCCCGCCGCCATGGCCTGCGTGGTGCCCGATGGCCCCATGCCCGACGAGCTCCATGGTGTGCCTGTCGAGCGTTGGCATGCGGCATCTGCCACAACGCAAGAATGGGAAGAGCTGGCCAAACGGCACTGGATTGATGAGCCGGCCTTTGTTGTGCCCGCCGGGTTGGACAGAACTGCCGCCGGTGCCGTGGTGCGGGAGCCCGATGGGCGCATCTGGCTGGTGGCACCCACCAACCAGTTTGCGGGCTACCAAGCCACCTTTCCCAAGGGCACGCTGGATGGCAAGTCCATGCAAGCCACGGCATTGGTCGAGGTGTTTGAGGAAACGGGTTTGCAAATCCGGCTCAAACGCCATTTGGTGGACGTGCCCCGTTCTGTCAGCTACACGCGCTATTACCTGGCCGAGCGGTTGGGCGGCTACCCGGGGGATATGTGCTGGGAAACGCAGGCCGTCATGTTGGTGCCCGTCAACCAACTCATGAACCACCTGAACAACCACCATGACTGGGCGATCGTTGAGGCGATCAGGGCTTTGTGAGGCGACCTTGCTTGATCAGCCTGGCCGTTGATCGCAGAAGTGCAAGCATTGGGGTGGGCGTGGCGGGGGGGGGCAAGCCCTGCGCACC
The DNA here is from genome assembly GCA_002256145.1 of Comamonadaceae bacterium PBBC1. Classification (GTDB taxonomy): domain Bacteria; phylum Pseudomonadota; class Gammaproteobacteria; order Burkholderiales; family Burkholderiaceae_C; genus Limnohabitans_A. The sequence continues at coordinate 56,588 of NKIP01000022.1, read as the reverse complement.
GGAGTCCGACGCCGACACATCCTGTCGCATCCCTCTCGACACTCCATCCATCCCCAACATATTCACCCCGCCGGGCAGGGCCTGCCGCCTTTGAGTGATGCCGAGGTGGAGGTCCGGCTGGAATACAAGCTGGACGAGTCCAACGCTTTGTATGACGAGATGAGCAACAAGCTGTTGGCCAGCCAAGAGGCGATGGGCGGGCGTGTGGGTCCCGAGGGTCTGAACATGCAGGTGATGGACGATGACCCGGCCGTGCACAACTGGCTGGATGAAAAGCACAACTGGCTGGATGAAAAGCACCGCTGGATGGATCGACAAGGCTGGCTGACGCACGATCTGCTGGCGCACAACCGTGGCCACCATCCGCGCTTTGGCGTGGCGGCTTTGTTGCAGACAGACACCGTGTGGGTGGAGGTGCATACGGTGCATTCGTATGCGTTTGATTTGCGGGCGGGTGTGTTCGCATCGCCTGAGAGCAAGTGAAGTCGGCGACCGGACCAGATGCGTCGCAAGTCGCGAAGACGCGCAGCGAGAACCTGGCTTGGCTGGGTTTGCCAGCCGATACGCGCATGGTGCGTGAGTTTGGTTAAGGGCCCGGTTCACGCGCTGCGCAATGCGCTGCGGTTGGCCTTGCAAGCCGCTGATGTGGTGGCCTCGCTGGTGGTGTCTTTGCAGGCGATTCAGTTTTTGCAGCCGGGTACGACACCTTTTGTCGCAGCCGTCCAGACAATGCACTCAGGCCATCCAGTGGGGGTGGCCAGCTTTTTCTGGGGGTTCATGATGAGTCACGATTTGACGATGCGGCCGGACGGCTTTGTGGAAATGGCTTGGACGGGGCAGACGCCTTGGCATCGTTTGGGGCAGCAGCTGCCAGCGGGTGCGCCGATGGATGTGTGGTGCCAGCAGGCGGGTCTGGATTGGTCGATTCGCAGTGCCAATGTCGAGTTTCAGGTAGACGGATTGCCGGGCGAGTTTGTGGACAACAGCGTTTATGAGCGGCGCAGATTCAGCAACAGTTTGCCCAATCGGCAGGTGTTGTACCGCAGCGATACGCATCAGGGCTTGGCGGTGGTGTCTGACCGTTACAAGGTGGTGCAGCCGCAGCAGGTGATGAATTTTTTTGAGTGGTACGTGCGGGAAAACGCTTTCACCATGTCGGCCGCAGGCACGATGCGGGGCGGGGCGATTTTGTGGGCCACCGCCAAGACGGGCAACAGCGCGGCCTTGCCCGATGGCGATGAGCTGGCTCAGTATGTGTTGATGTCCACCAGCTGCGACGCGAGCAGCAGCACCGAGGTTCGCCTGACCCATGTGCGGGTGGTGTGTGCCAACACCTTGGCCGAGGCCAAAGAAGAAAGGGCCTCGGTCAAGATCCGGCATTCGGCCATGTACGACCAGGAGTCGGTCAGGCGCGAGTTCAACATGCGGCACATGGGCGATATCCGTTTGCCCTTTGAGGCGTTTGTCGAAACAGCCAAGGACTTGGCCACACGCCAGGTCAATGCCCGCAAGGCATCAGATTATTTGGTGGCGGTGGTGCAACGCATGCGCCATGGTTTTATGGGCGCAGGCTTGGAGGCGGGACAGTCGCTGCAGGAGTTGCCGACGAACCTCGATCGCCAAAAGATCGAGGAGGCCCATGCCTACAAAACGATGATGCGTTTGTTCGACGGCGAAGGCATGGGCTCCGACCAAAAGGGCAGCCGGGGCACGGTCTGGGGTTTGCTCAACGCGGTGACCGAGTATGTGGACCACCACGAAAAAGGGCGCAAGCAAAACCCGGCTGACCGCTATTTCAGCGCCTGGATGGGGCACGGCCATAAGCTCAAGCAAGAAGCTTTGAGCTTGGCCCAGCGGGTCTGACCGGTGGATGCGGGCTGGTGGGGCCAATGGGCCTTGTGGCACAGCAGCCGCCAGACTTTGGCAGCTGTCCGTGACACGCGTATGGCTTTGGCCGTGGATGGCGAACGGTCTTTGCGGGTGAACGCCGACATCGAAGACTTGTTGGCCTTGCGACCTGACCCTTGTAAAGGCGTCAGAGCTGGCGGTGATGGTGCACCATCAGGTGGCGTGGCCTGGGGCCTGCGTGCAGGCTTTGGCGTTGCGTGCAGCCCCGCCGATCAGCCTCGCGCTTTGCAGGGTGCCTGGTCGCAAGTGGTGAAGCCCGACACCCGTCGGGCGCTGCTGCTGAGGGTGCATGCGCCGGGCGACTTCAACCCCAAGTCAGCGCTGTGGACGGCCTGGCGCGAGGGCCTGCAGCCCCATTGCCGCGTGAGCTATTGGGACGTGTGGGACCCGCATTTGGCGGTGGGTCACAAGCGGTTTGTGGTGTGGGTGGGGGATTGAGGGGCGGCGTGCCGCTGTTCAATGGCGGCAATGCCCGCCAGCATTTTCTGTTTGGCCGATGCGTTGGCCGAGTGGACTTGCATTCTGGGCGGTGCAAAGCCTTGGGTGAAGACAGCTTCTTCGATCCACAGCACCACGTCGTAGCCGGTGCCGCGTTTGTCATCGCCTAAATCGTGGTCCAGGCTGATGTCGCTGACCTGTCCTGATTTCAGCAAAGCTATCGCTTCGTCCGGCCAATAGACACGCGTCCACCCGGCGGGGGTCTGGCGTTCGTCGTCCAAAAAGACCTTGAGGGATGGCGCTGTCATGCAGCACGCGCCTTCAGTGCTTCCAACAAGGCGGGCAAACCAGCTGCCGCCGTGCTGGGCCATTGCAGGCTCAGGTATTGGGCCAGGCCCGAGGGGGTGGGGTTGATTTCGGCCACAAATTTGCCCAGGCGGTGGGCGTTGATGGGCAGCTCGGCAGCGGGCCAAACCACGCCCGAAGTGCCGATGACCAGCATGGCGTGGCAGGCGTCGACGGCGTCTTCGGCGTGTCGCCAGGGTTCTTGCGGCATGGCTTCGCCAAACCAGACCACGCCGGGGCGGATGTAGCCGCCGCAGTGCAGGCAGCGTGGCGGCTCCAGGTGCATCAGCTTGAGGTCGGGCTCGCCGGAGGCAAAAGCGCCGAGGCGTGCGCAGGCCGCGCAGCGCGGCGCAAACAGGCTGCCGTGCAAGTGCGTGACGTGGGCGCTGCCTGCGCGTTCGTGCAGGTTGTCCACGTTTTGTGTGACGACATCGACGTGCACCGCTTGGCCATGCACGCTTTGCAGCGTGTCAGCCAGCTGGGCAATGGCCAGGTGGCCTGCGTGGGGCTGGGTTTTGAGCACCTCACCCCGGCGGCCTTCGTACCAAGCCCAGACGCGTTGCTTGTTGCTGCGCCAGCCGTCGGGCGAGGCCAGTTCTTGGGGGTTGAATTGCGCCCACAAGCTGTCGGGCTGGTCGCCGGATGTGTTGCGAAAAGTGGCGATCCCGCTTTCGGCGGACATGCCCGCGCCCGTGAACACCACGATGCGCCGCGCTTGCAGCAGGGTTTCGATCAGGTTTTTGGGTGGCACCATGGCGGCGTTGGGGGCGGTGGTCATGCGGTGAGCTCCTGAATGCAATGGATCGGCCAGTATGAGCGGCAGGGCGACAGCTGGTGTCGGGCTTGATGCGAGCGTGCAGTCACAGGAACATTAAAGGGGCGTGCATCACGCCTATCGCCAGCAGGGCTGGCTCCTACAAAAAACCTTGACCGTTGCTGCCGTTGTAGGAGATTGCCCTGCAAGCGATGGCTTGTGGACCAGAAGCTTTCTATGGCCAGCTCCTACAGCGGCGCTGATTTTGCGCTGGGCATGGCCGGGTTGAGGGCCACGCCGCAGCGCTCCAGGCGTTTTTTCATGCACAGCACTTGCGCGTCTTTGCTGTGCAGGGTGGCGGTGTGCTGCACGGCCAGGTCGATGAACATTTGGTCGTCGGCGTCTTTGCAGACATAGGGGGCTTTGGGTGCGTCCGGCTGCAGTTGCGCCCAGCGGTCAAAGTGCGCCAACACGGCGCTGGCGGGCAGTTGGCGGTGCGCCAGGCGTTTGACGATTTGCGGGTAGGCCAGCACGCGGGCCAGTTCTTCGCGCATGGTTGCGGTGGCCAGCCACTGCGTGCTGCCGGACTCGACGCTGGTACGCAGCGCTTCGGCACGGGGTTCGTCAAACACCCACAGGTCGAGCACGATGTTGGTGTCCAGCACGCGGCGGATCGGTGCTTGAATCCCGTCTGCTCCCGCAGATTGGCGCTGGGGCGAGACAACTTCAGAGCCACCCTCAAGGCCAAGCTGAGCGCTGACTTGAGCCGCCACCTGATCGCCAATCTGAGCACCCACTTTCAAGCCCATGCCCACCTCCAGACTCATGGGGCAGCCGTGCCCGAGGCGTCGGGGCCGGGCGTGCCCGCTGGGCTGCTCGTGCCGTCGCCAGGCACGCGCTTCAAGCTGCCTTTGATCATGTCAAAGCGAAACAGACGGCATTCGATGGGGCCGTTCCACATGGGCACGCGGCGCGATTCTTTCAAGCGCATTTTGCTGGGCAGCTTCAGGTCGGGCGTGAGCATCCAGGCGCTCCAACCGCTGTAGTTTTTCTTCCAGTGGCTGGCCAGTTGGGCAAAGAAGTCGCCGCCGTCGTCGGTCTGGGCAGTCTCGCGGTGGTGGCTTTGCTCGGCTGCTCTGGAACTTGCCAGCGCACCCGGCTGGAAGTTCTCGCGCCCGCGCCCGGCCACACCCGCTGCGGCAATGCGCTCGCCATAGGGTGGGTTGAGCAGCATCACGCCAGGGGTCTCGCTGGGCGGCATGCGTTGCAGCGCATCGCCGCCCCGAAACTCGATCACGCCCGACACGCCTGCGCGTTCGGCATTGCGCTCGGCAAAGTCGACCATGCGGAAGGCCACATCGCTGCCAAAAACCGGTGCGGTGGGTTCGTGTTCCAGGTCGCGGGCTTCTTCGATCAGGCCTTGCCAGACGTGGTTCTGGAAGGGCAGCAATTTTTCAAAGCCAAAGCGGCGTTGCAAACCGGGGGCGATGCCGCAGGCGATTTGCGCCGCTTCGATCGGGATGGTGCCGCTGCCGCAGCAGGGGTCGTACAGGGGCACGGTGGCGTCCCAGCCGCTGGCCGCGATCATGGCGGCGGCCAAGGTTTCTTTCAAAGGCGCATCGCCCTTGTCGGTGCGCCAGCCGCGCTTGAACAGCGGCTCGCCCGAGGTGTCGATGTAGAGCGTGGCCGTTTCGGGGGTCAGGTGCGCGTAGATGCGCACGTCGGGCCAGCTGGTGTCGACGCTGGGACGCTCGCCGCGCTTGGCGCGAAAGCGGTCGGCTACCGCGTCTTTGATTTTGAGCGCCGCAAAGTTCAGGCTGGTCAGTGGGCTGTGCTGCGCCGTGATGTCGATCTTGAAGGTTTGCTTGGGCGTGAACCAGATTTCCCAAGCCACTTCGCTGGCTGCGCGGTACAGGTCGTTTTCGTTGCGGTAATCGGTGACCGACAGCTGCACCAGCACGCGCTGGGTCAGGCGGCTGTGCAGGTTGATGCGCATCGCATCGCGCCAGGAGGCGCGGGCCATCACGCCGCCGCGCCCGGTCATCAGGTCGTGGCCCGTGAGGCCGGTGATGGCGTGGACCTCGTCGGCCAAAAAGCCCTCAACGCCAGCGGCGCAGGGCATGAACAGGTTCAATGAATTCACGGGGAAAGTCTTCTCAAAGGGTTTTGCGCAGGTTGGCGGGCGCGATCTTCAGGGCTTCGCGGTACTTGGCCACCGTGCGACGTGCGCAGTCGATGCCTTGCTCTTTCAGCATCTCGGAAATTTGGTTGTCCGACAGGGGTTTGGCGGGTTTTTCAGCAGCGACAAACTGCTTGATGAGCGCCCGCACGGCGGTGCTCGATGCGGCGCTGCCGCTGTCGGTGCCCAGGCCCGAGCCAAAGAAATACTTCAGCTCAAAGGTGCCTTGCGGCGTGGACATGTATTTGGCCGTGGTCACACGGCTGATGGTGGACTCGTGCATGCCCAGCTCGTCGGCAATTTCGCGCAACACCAGCGGGCGCATGGCCAGAGCGCCGTGCGTCAAAAAGTTCTTTTGTCGCTCGACGATGGCGGTGGACACGCGCAAGATGGTGTCAAAGCGTTGCTGGATGTTCTTGATGAACCAGCGGGCTTCTTGCAGACGTTGCTGCAAGCCCGCGTGGCTGTCGCCCTTGCCGCCGCGCAGGGCGTTGGCATAGATGTCGTGCACACGCAGCTTGGGCATCACGTCGGGGTTGAGCTGGATTCGAAATTTGGGTGTGCCGGTTTTGCTGGTGTTGACCACCAGCACATCGGGAATGATGATGTTGCGCTCGGCCTGCACAAAGGGCCGGCCCGGTTTGGGTTCAAGCCGGGCAATGAAGGGAATGGCGGCTTTGACAACGGCTTCGCTCAGGCCACAGGCCAGCGCCAAACGCTTGTAGTCGCGCTTGGCCAGCATGTCCAGCGGCTGGGCGCAGATGGCCAGTGCCGCTTGGGCCACTTCGTCGTCGGGGGAGTCCTGCAGACAGGCTTTGACCTGGATGCGCAGGCATTCGGCCAAGTCGCGTGCACCCACGCCCACGGGTTCGAGCGATTGCAGCAAGCCCAGCGCCACCGTGAATCGGTGCACCAGCTCGTCGATTTGTTCAAGGTCGTCAGTGCCGGCCAGGCTGGCGGCCAGTTCGGGCAGGGTGTCGGTCAGGTAGCCATCGTCGTTGAGCGACTCGATCAAAAAGCGCAGCGCAGCGCGGTCAATCTCGGACAAGCGCAGCGACAGGGCCTGGCGGTGCAAAAAGTCGGTCAGAGAGCCGCTGCTGCCGGCCAGGTCGATGGCGTCGGCGGTTTCTTCGCCGTTGTTTTGGCGCGGGGTAGCGTCGCCGCCCCATTCGCTGTCGTCGGGGCGCATGTCCACGCTGCCGTCGCCGTCCCAGCTTTCGGCCACATCGGTCACGGCTTCGTCGCGGGCTTCGTTGGCGTTGTCCTCGCTGCTGCTGGCGCTGCTGGCGCTTTCGCTCACGCGGTCGCCCAAACTGACGTGGGTGTCGGCCTGGTCCAGACCAAAGGCTTCGGCAGGCGCTTCTTCCTCGGTGCGTTCAAGAAACGGGTTCTCGTCCAGCATCTGGTCGACCTCTTGCGACAGCTCCAGCGTGGACAGTTGCAGCAGGCGGATCGATTGTTGCAGCTGGGGCGTGAGCGCCAGGTGCTGGGACATGCGCAGCGACAGGCCGGGCTTCATGGCTGTGCTTTCGTGTCAAGGCGTTGGGATGGGTGCATCACATGCGGAAGTGTTCGCCCAGGTACACCCGGCGCACATCGGCATTGGCCACGATTTCCTCGGGTGTGCCTTCGGCCAGCACGCGGCCTTCACTGATGATGAACGCGTGATCACAAATGCCCAGGGTCTCGCGCACATTGTGGTCGGTGATGAGCACGCCAATGCCGCGTTGCTTGAGGAAGGCGATGATGCGCTGGATCTCGATCACGGCGATCGGGTCGATGCCGGCAAAAGGCTCGTCCAGCAAAATAAAGCGCGGGTCGGTGGCCAAGGCGCGGGCAATTTCGACGCGGCGGCGCTCGCCGCCCGACAGCGCCACCGAGGGGGAGTCGCGCAGGTGGTCCACCCGCAAATCGGCCAGCAGTTCGCTCAGGCGTTTTTCGATTTCGGCATGGGCCAAAGGGCGGCCTTGGCCATCGGTTTGCAGCTCAAGAATGGCCCGCACGTTGTCGGCCACGGACAGTTTTCTAAAAATTGAGGCTTCTTGTGGCAAATAAGACAAGCCCATGCGTGAGCGCTTGTGAATCGGCATGCGCGTGACGTCTTGCCCATCGATCAGAATTTGCCCCCCGTCGGCGCTGACCAAGCCCACGATCATGTAAAACGAAGTGGTTTTGCCTGCGCCATTGGGGCCCAGCAAACCGACCACTTCACCTTTGTCGACTTGCACTGACACATCGTGCACCACTTTGCGACTGCCGTAAGCTTTTTTGAGGTGCCGGGCTTCCAGGCGGCTGGTGAACGGGGCCTGTTTCATGGTTTGGACGGCGTGGCAAGGCCAGGGCTGTTGCGCAAAACGGGACGCGGTGCGGTCTGGGCTGGAGCGGCCGCAGGGGCCGATGGGTTTTGACGAGGCGTCAAGGTGGCCCGCACACGCTGGTCCCGGGCGTTGGGGCTGTCTTGTGTCCGGCCATCCACCTGAATCACTTCGGTGGTGTTGTTGAACACAATGGTTTGCCCCTGAATTTGGTCTGCCACCATGGTGCCACGAAGCATGCGCACTTCGGCGCGTTTGACCAGGGTGACCACATCGGCTTGGTTGTCATAGGTGAGGGTTTCGGCCTCGCCTTCGGTGAATTCCTCCAGACCTTCGCGTTTTTGACGAAAGAACACCCGTTCATTGGGGGCCGCCCACAAGCGGGCCACTTGTTTGCCTTGGCTGTCTTGCTGAACTTCCATGCGGTCGGCCCGCAACACCAGGGTGCCTTTGGTGGCAACCACTTGGCCGTTGAACTGCGTCAGTTGTTTGTTGTCGTCGTGCCGCATGCTGTCGGCTTCAATGTGCATGGGCTTGTCGCGGTCAGCTTTTTCAGCCCATGCAGGCAGGCTCAACCCGCTCAGGCCCATGAGCATGGTGCTCAAGACGACGGTCAAAAAAGGGGTGTGGAATGTGGAGGGCATGAATCTTGCTGGACAATCGTTCGATTGTAGGCCCAAGCCTTGACGATCGGCTGCCAGCACGCCCGTGGCCCAAGAAAAACCCGGGATGGATGCTGTGCGAGCACCCATCCTCAGGCTGGGGGAGGCCTCAGCGTGCCGTGCGGGTTTGGGCGATGAGGGATTCGGCCACCTTCAGGGCGCGGTCCATGCTGCCCGCCAAGGTGCCATCAACGTAATAGCGACCCGCTACGCCCAAAGAGGGCACGCCTTCGATTTTGAAGTCGTTTTGCAGTTGCACCGCCCGTTTGCATTTGGTCGCCACGCCAAATGATTTGTAAATTTCATTGAACTTGGTTTTGTCGATGCCTTGCTTTTCAATCCAGGACAGCACCGCCGCGTCGGAGTTCAGCATGAGTTTTTCGCCGTGGATGGCGGTGAACACGCGCACATGCATTTTTTCAACCAAATCCATGGCCTCGAGCGTGAAGTAGAGGCGTTGTTGTGGTGCAAAGTCTTCGCGAAAGGCCACGGGAATGCGACGCACGACCACGTCTTTGGGGGCATTTTTTGCCCATTGCGCAAATTGGGGCTCAAAAGCGTTGCAGTGGGGGCAGCTGTACCAAAAGAATTCAAGCACTTCAATTTTGCCGGCACCCACATCGGTGGCCAATGGTCTGCCCAGCGTGATGTAGTCCTTGCCCGATTTGAAAGCTTGCTGCGCCCAAGCAGGCAAGCTGCCCAAGAAGGCGGCGGTGGACAGCAAGGCGGTGGAAAAAAAGCGACGTTTCATCAAAGCTCCTTGGGTTTCAGCGACCCTTTGGGCGCTGGTGTTCATGTCATGTCAACGCTGCAATCGCACAAGCGTGTTGTCGATGCCGTTGGCGTCCATTTTGGCCCGTGCGCGTTCTGCAGCATTTTTGTCTTCAAAAGGCCCCATCCGGACGCGGTAAACGATGCGTCCGCCTTGATCGCGCTCAGACACTTTGGCATCCATGCCCAACATGGCGAGTTTCGCTTTTTGAGCATCGGCATCGGCACTGGTGCGGTAAGCACCGGCTTGAACCACGTAGTCAAAAGGATCGTTGGCACTGGCGTTGGCGGCGGGTGTGCTCAAGGTGGTTTTGGCTTTTGCCAGATCACCCAGGGGATCGGCTGTCACCGCAGCAGGGCGGGGCTCGGATTTAGCCGTGTCAGCGGGGGCCTTGTCGGCTGGCTTTTCAATCACTTTGTCTTTGTGCTTATCGTCCGTCACAACTGCTGTGGGTTCGGGCAATGGGGGAGGCTCCGCGGCGGCTTTGGGCTGCAACACGCTGTTGGGGTTCCAGTCCTTGTTCTTGTGACTTTCCTGCACGTCTTGGTCGTTGGTGCGTGGTTGGTTCTTGTTGGAAAAAGGCGTAGGCACCTTGGTCACGTAAATGGCCACAGACATGGCGACGGTCAAGCCCAGCACCAAGCCGATGATGAAACCCAGAAAAGTACCGCCGCGTTGAGATTGAAGACTCATGTTAAAACCGCTCACATTTTTTGAGGTGCTGAAACACCCAGGACCTTCAAGCCATTGCGCAGCACCTGTGCAGTGGCTGCAACCAGCGCCAAGCGTGCTTTTTTGACCGCTTCGTCGTCGACCAAAATGCGCTCGGCGTCGTAGTAGCTGTGGTACAGCGAGGCCAGGTCGCGCAAATAGAAGGTCACGTCGTGCGGTGCGAAGTCGTTGGCGGCCGACGTCAGCATCTCGGGGTACTTGGCCAGGGCCAGCATCAGCGCGTGGGCTTGCGGGCTTTGCAGGGCAGAAAGGTCGGCGTGCGTCAGGCTGGCGGTGTCACCACCGTCTTTTTCTTTCCAAGCCGCCAGCACCGAACAGATGCGGGCGTGGGCGTATTGCACGTAGTACACCGGGTTGTCGTTGTTTTGCGCCAGCGCCAGGTCGATGTCGAAGATGTATTCGGTGTCGGGTTTGCGCGAGAGCAAAAAGAAACGCACCGCGTCTTTGCTGGTCCACTCGATCAGGTCGCGCAAGGTGACGTAGCTGCCCGCACGCTTGGAAATCTTGACCTCTTCACCACCGCGCATCACGCGCACCATGGTGTGCAGCACGTAGTCGGGATAGCCCTCGGGAATGCCCACGTTGGCCGCTTGCAAGCCCGCACGCACGCGGGCAATGGTGCCGTGGTGGTCGGTGCCCTGGATGTTGACCACGCGCGAAAAGCCGCGCTCCCATTTGGCGATGTGGTACGCCACATCGGGCACAAAGTAGGTGTAGGTGCCGTCGCCCTTGCGCATGACGCGGTCTTTGTCGTCGCCGTAATCGGTCGATTTGAGCCACAAGGCACCGTCTTGTTCGTAGGTTTTGCCTGCGTCCTTGAGTTTTTGCACGGCGGCGTCGACCTTGCCGCTGGTGTAGAGGCTCGACTCGAGGTAATAGTTGTCGAATTTGACGTCAAAGGCCTTCAAGTCCAGGTCTTGTTCGCGGCGCAAATAGGCCACGGCGAACTCGCGCATGCCGTCCAGGTCGTTCACATCGCCGCTGGCCGTGCAGCTGCGGTCGTCGGACTGCACGGTTTTGCCCGCCAGAAAGTCGTTGGCAATGTCCTGGATGTAGTCGCCGTTGTAGAAAGCCTTGCTTTCGGGGTTGTCGGGGTCGGTGGGCCAAGTGGCATCACCGGGTTTGACGCCCTGCGCCCGCATGTGCGTGCTCTTGGCCAGCGTGCCAATCTGCACGCCCGCGTCGTTGTAGTAGAACTCGCGGTAGACCTGCTGGCCTTGTGTGGCCAGCAAGTTGCAGATGGCGTCGCCCAGTGCGGCCTGGCGGCCGTGGCCCACATGCAGTGGGCCTGTGGGGTTGGCCGAGACGAATTCGACCAACACCTTGCCCGCTTGTGCGGGCTGCTGACCAAAGCAGTCGGCCGCTTGCAAGACTTCGTGCACCACGGCTTGTTTGGCGGTGTCTTTGAGGCGGATGTTGATGAAGCCCGGCCCCGCCAGCTCGATGGCGTCCACCCAACGCTCAAAGGCGGGGGTGGTCAGCAAGGCGGCTCGCAGCGTTTCGCCCAGTTGCCGGGGGTTTTGTTTGAGGGCCTTGGCCAGCTGCATGGCAGCGGTGCAGGCCAAGTCGCCGTGGGCGGCGACCTTGGGGGATTCAAAGGCCGCCCGTGCGCCTGCGCCGGGTTGGAGTTTGTCGAGCTCAGTGGCCAAGGCCGCGAGCAAATGTTGTTTGGCAGAAAGCATAGGGCGCGATTTTACGGGGATGGGGCAGGCCTGGCTTTGAACAGGCCCTGGGCGTGTTTTGAGGGGCCGCAATTACAGTTGGTCACAACTGCTGTCGCCGGGTGGTCACCATGGCGCGTTAATCTGAGAACTGCACAGTTCTGTGCGGTGTTTTTTGTCCTTGCATCATTTATTGGGAGTTCACACATGCGCCACACCATTTCTATCGCTGCTTTGGGTTTTGCCTTGGTTTGCGGCTCGGCTTTCGCTGCCGACCCCGTCAAACCCGCTGCTGCAGCCCCTGCCGCGGCCGCCCCCGCCCCCGCAGCTTCTGCGCCTGCGGCTGAAAAAACAGCTCAACAAAGCAAAATGGCCACTTGCAACAAAGAAGCCGAAGGCAAAAAAGGCGATGAGCGCAAAGCTTTCATGAAAGACTGCCTGAGCGCCAGCAAGCAAGAAAAGCAGCAAAACAAAATGAAGACCTGCAACGCAGACGCTGCTGGCAAAAAAGGCGATGAGCGCAAGGCCTTCATGTCGGAATGCCTCAAGAAGTGATCTGAAAGCGAGCTCCTGTGGGAGCTCACCCCGTGGGCGATTGGGCGTGGCCCACGCCCACGCCCACGCCCACGCCCACGCCCACGCCCCCAAAGCCTTGACCGAGCGCTAAACCTTGGCCGCTTGCCAGTAACCCGGTTGTGCGTAGTGGTGTTTGAGGTGATCAATCCACAAGCGCACACGCAAGGGCAAGTGTTTGCGCTGCGGAAACACCACAAAAATCCCGTTGGGTGGTGCGGCAAAGTCTTCCAGCACCGCCACCAATTGGCCGGAATGAATTTCGCTTTCCACCTCCCAAGTGCTGCGCCAGGCAATGCCGTAGCCGGCCAGGCACCAGTCGTGCAGCACCTGTCCATCCGAGCAGTCGAGGGGGCCGCCTGGCCGAAGGTGCGTCACCTCGTGGCCGATGTCCGTGGGGGTGCGAAAGGCCCAGCCTCTTGTTTGTGAGGCGTCGCTCGACAAGGTCAGGCAATCGTGTTGAAGCAAGTCCGACGGATGTTTGGGGGTGCCCCGCCGCGCCAAATAGCCGGGAGTGGCCACGCACAAACGCCGGTTGTCGGCCATGCGCACACTCACCAAAGAAGAGTCGGGCAGGTCGCCCACGCGCACGGCGCAGTCAAAGCCTTCGGCTGCCAGATCGACGACCCGGTCGCTCAGGTTCAGGGAAATGGTCACATCGGGGTGCAGTTCGCGAAAGCGCGGCACCAAGGGTGCCACATGGCGGCGACCAAAACCGGCTGGGGCAGTGATGCGCAAATGGCCACTGGCCTTGACGCCGCCTGCCGAGACACTGGCCTCGGCGTTGGCCACATCGGACAGCAAGCGTTGGCAATCTTCCAGAAATGCGCTGCCCTCATGCGTGAGGGTGATGCGCCGTGTGGTGCGCACCAGCAGTTTCACCCCCAAGCTTTCTTCCAGTGCATCCAGCCTGCGGCCGATGATGGCCGGGGCCACGCCCTCGGCCCGGGCTGCAGCGGTCAGGCTGCCTTTGGTGGCAACCGCGACAAAGGTTTCAAAGGCTTTGAGCTTGTCCATGCGGCCCGATTATGCGGGTTCAAGGTTGGAATTTTTGCGGATTTTGCTGGATTGATGTTGTCTTTGTGGGTGCCTACAAAACCGAGGGCCAGCCCTTGGGCAATCCCGCCTCAGGGGTCATGCCATACAGCGGCTCGCCAGGCAGCCCGGTTTTGAGCGGCTCGCGGGCGGCCATGAGGCGGTTCAGATCGACCCCGGTGGACACGCCCATGGCCTCGAACATGAACACCAGGTCTTCGGTGACCACATTGCCCGATGCACCCGGCGCATAAGGGCAGCCGCCCAGGCCGCCCAGCGAGCTGTCGAAGGTGCGCACCCCCACCTCGTAAGCGGCCAGGCAATTGGCCAAGCCCAAGCCTCGGGTGTTGTGCATATGGGCTGCGCCCGTCAAGGTGCCAATTTCGCTGAACAGCCCCTTGAACAAGCGGCTGACCTGTGCCGGGTTGCCCATGCCGGTCGTGTCCGACAGGCCGATTTCGTTCACCCCCGCTTGCGCCAGTTGCGCCGCCAGGCGCAGCACATCGTCCTCGGGCACCAAGCCCTGCAAAGTGCAGCCAAAGGCGGTGGACATGCCCACTTCGACCGGCACATGGGGCGCGATGTCGTCCCGCAGGCGCAAAACGGCACGCACCTCATCCACCATGGCTTGGGGCGTTTTGCGCACATTGGCCAGCGAATGGGCGGTACTGGCCGAGACGGGCAGGGTGAGCTTTTGAGCGCCTGCAGCCAGCGCGGCTTGGGCACCGCGCAAGTTGGGCACCAGCGCCATCACCCGCACACCGCTGTGGCGCAGCGCGTGCTGCACCACCTGCGCGGCGTCGGCCATTTGCGGCAACAGTTGGGCCGGCACAAACGAGGCCACTTCGATTTCGCGCAGACCGGCCGCGGCCAGTGCGTCAATCCAGCGCAGTTTGTTCGCCGTGGGCATGGTGGCTTTGACCGATTGCAGGCCATCGCGCGGGCCGACTTCGCTGATCAAAACGGATGGAGTAAGGGCAGGTGTCATGGCTGAATTAAACCGCAGTGCTCAGAGCGGCTGATGCGCTCAATCCCGACTTGTATTTGTGTTTAAAAGTCATGGGTCTATGCAGTTTGGGCAGGTTTATCTGCGTCTAAATTTAGAATAGAGTGCTTGACGATGTTGGCCGACCGTTGACGCTGTGGATGCGCATGGCGGCCTTCCCCCATTTTTTTGACTTGACCCCAGAGGTTTTTATGACTGAACGCACCGCGATTCACAACCTGCAAGTGGCCAACCCACTGCTGAGTTTCATCAACGACCAGATGCTGCCCGCCACCGGCGTGGACAAAGACAAGTTCTGGAAAGGCTTCAACGACATCGTGGCCGACCTGGCCCCGAAAAACATCGCCCTGCTGGCCGAGCGTGACCGCATCCAGACCGCCATGGACGAGTGGCACACCGCCAACCCTGGCCCTGTGGCTGAGGGCAAGGCCATGAAGGCCTACCGTAAATACCTGAGTCAAATTGGCTACCTGGTGCCCGAACCGCGCAACGCCCAAGCCTCCACCGCCAACGTGGACGCCGAACTGGCCAAGCTGGCAGGCCCGCAGCTGGTGGTGCCGATTTTGAACGCACGTTACGCCCTGAACGCCGCCAACGCCCGTTGGGGCAGCTTGTACGATGCGCTGTACGGCACCGACGCCATTTCTGAGGCCGACGGTTGCGAAAAAGGCTCGGGCTACAACCCCAAGCGCGGTGCCAAAGTCATCGACTACTGCCGCCATGTGCTCGACCGCACGGCCCCTCTGAAAACCGGCTCGCACGTCGGCAGCAAGGGTTACATCGTCAAAGCCGGCAAGCTGGTCGTGACCCTGGCCAATGGCAAAAACTCCACCTTGGCCGATGCCAAGCAGTTCGTGGGCTACACCGGCGATGCCAAGGCCCCTGCCTCGGTGCTGTTCGTGCACAACGGCATCCACCTCGACCTGCAAATCAACAAGTCCACTCCCATCGGCAAGACCGACCCCGCTGGTGTGTCCGACCTGATCGCTGAAAGCGCCTTGTCCACCATCCTCGACCTGGAAGACTCGGTGGCTGCGGTGGACGCCGATGACAAAGTGCTGGCCTATGCCAACTGGCTGGGCATCTTGCAAGGCACCTTGAGCGAAGAAGTGCAAAAGGGCGGCAAGACCTTCACCCGCACCATGAACGGTGACCGCGAATACACCAAGCCCACCGGCAAAGGCACCGTGAAATTGCACGGCCGCTCGCTTATGTTTGTGCGCAACGTCGGTCACCTGATGACCAACCCCGCCATCCTCTACAAAGCCGCTGACGGCAGCATGAAAGAGATTCCTGAGGGCATTTTGGACGCCATGGTCACCGTGACCTGCGCCCTGGTGGACCTGCAGAAAAAGTCCTCGCACCCCCTGCGCAACAGCCGCACCGGCAGCGTCTACATCGTCAAGCCCAAGATGCATGGCCCCAAAGAAGTCGCCTTTGCCGACGAGCTGTTTGGCCGTGTCGAAAAAGTCATCGGCATGAAGCCCTCGACCGTCAAGCTGGGCATCATGGACGAAGAGCGTCGCACCAGCGCCAACCTCAAGGCTTGCATTGCTGCTGCCAAGAGCCGCGTGGCCTTCATCAACACCGGCTTCCTGGACCGCACCGGCGACGAGATGCACACCTGCATGCTGGCGGGTCCCGTCATGCGCAAGGGCGACATCAAGAACAGCACTTGGCTGGCCGCTTACGAAAAGAACAACGTCAACGTGGGCCTGGCCTGCGGCTTGCGTGGCCGTGCCCAGATCGGCAAGGGCATGTGGGCCATGCCCGACCTGATGGCCGACATGCTCAAAGCCAAAATCGGCCACCCCCTGGCCGGTGCCAACACCGCCTGGGTGCCCAGCCCCACCGCCGCCACGCTGCACGCCATGCACTACCACCAGGTGGACGTGCCTGCCTTGCAAAAGCAGATGGAAAAGACTGTGGCCAAGCAGGACCCCAAAGAACTGCGCGAAACCACCCTCAACGCTTTGCTGCAGTTCCCTGTGGTGGCCCCCGACGCGGCCAATTGGTCGGAAGAAGACAAGCAAAAAGAACTCGACAACAACGCCCAAGGCATCTTGGGTTATGTGGTGCGCTGGGTTGACCAAGGCGTGGGCTGCTCCAAAGTGCCCGACATCAACGGCGTGGGCCTGATGGAAGACCGCGCCACCTTGCGCATCAGCAGCCAGCACATGGCCAACTGGATGCAGCACGGCGTGGTGACCGAAGCGCAAGTGCAAGCCACCATGGAGCGCATGGCCGCTGTGGTGGACGCGCAAAACGCGGGCGACGCGGCTTACCAGCCCATGGCCGGTAACTTTGCCAAGTCGGCAGCGTACCAAGCGG
Organism: Comamonadaceae bacterium PBBC1; assembly: GCA_002256145.1. Classification (GTDB taxonomy): domain Bacteria; phylum Pseudomonadota; class Gammaproteobacteria; order Burkholderiales; family Burkholderiaceae_C; genus Limnohabitans_A. Next base: position 39,877 of record NKIP01000022.1, on the reverse strand, counting down.
CTTGCGACCTGGTCTTCAAAGGCAAGGCGCAACCCAGCGGCTATACCGAGCCGCTGCTGCACGCTTGGCGTTTGAAGGTCAAGGCGGCCTGATTTTGGGCAGTTCTGGCACTTGAAAAGACGGCTCCTTCGGGAGCCGTTTTTGCTGGGCGATGTGCTTTGCCCGTGATCCGACCCGATGGGTTTTGCGTGAACGCTTTTTTGTGGGAGCGACGCCCTCGTCGCGATAGCGCCTTGCAGACCACCGACCTTGCCTCCAGGGCGGGGCTCCCGCAAAAGAGAAGATGTCTGCTGTGCTGGTGTGGCTTTCAAGCTGCCCAGGCTGGCATGCCCGAAAATAGAGGTTTTCAGGAGGTGCGAAATGCGCTGGATTGACCGGATTCCGATGTTGTGGCTGGTGGGCATTGCCCTTTACCTGGCTGGAGCCCCGTTTGTGCCCGAGCCGCACTTGACCGAAAAATGGCGCATGCTGTTGGACGGCAACTTGAGCAAACCCATCGACATCTTTGATTTCTTCTTGCACACCGTGCCCATGGTGGTGCTGGCCATTCGCCTGTGGCGTGACGCACAGCGGCGTCGCCAGGGCAAAAACTGAGATTTCACGTTCATGACGCAGCTAGTCCTTGACCCCTGCCGTTGTCCCTTGTGTGGGCAGCCCAATGCCTGCGCCATGGCCACGCCCAACACCGGGGCCGCAGAGCCCGGGCCGTGCTGGTGCACGCGCTTGCACTTCAGCGCCGATTTGTTGAAGCAAGTGCCCGAAGCGGCACGCCACAAAGCTTGCATTTGCGCAGCCTGTGTGGCGGCGTCCGAACAGCCATCTCAAGGCACAAGCCAAGGCCAAAACGAAGGCCAAAACGAAGGCCAAAACCAAGGCGAAAACGCATGAGCCTGGCCCAAGGCCCCCACAGTCTGCAGGCGCTGCAAGCGCGTTATGGCGAGCGGCACCGTTGGTTGTTGCTGCTGTCGGTCATGCTGGGCTCCATGGCGGCGGTGATGTCGTCCACCATCATGAACGTGGCCATCCCGGACATGAGCCAACACTTCACCCTGGGCCAAAGCCGGGTGCAGTGGGTCACCTCAGGCTTCATGGTTGCCATGACCGTGTCCATGCTCACCACGCCTTGGCTGCTCTCGCGTTACGGCTACCGCCGGGTGTACGAGGTGTGCATGTGGCTGCTGCTGGGCGGTGGGGTGGTGGGCGGTTTGGCCAATGACTTTCCGCTGGTCATGGCCGCACGCGTGGCCGAGGGCTTGGCCGCAGGTGTGGTGCAGCCCATCCCGGCGATCATCATCTTGCGGGCTTTTGCTTCAGAAGAGCAGGGCCGCGCCAGTGGCTTGTTTGGCATGGGTGTGGTGCTGGCCCCGGCCATTGGCCCCAGCATTGGCGGGGTTCTGGTCGATGTGTTCGGCTGGCGATCGATTTTTTTCATGGTGGTTCCGCTGGCCATGGTGGCGCTGTGGCTGTCGCGCCGATACGTGCCCACCTCGGCCCCGGGTGGTGTGCAAGCCGATGCGGGCAGCCCGGGCCTGGACTGGATCGGGCTGGCGCTGGCCAGCGCTTCTACGCTGATGCTGCTCAACGGCTTGGTGCAGCTGCGCGGCGATGACAACTCGGTGGCCGTGATCCTGCTCGTGCTGGCAGGCGTGGGCATGGCGGTGTTTGTGGCTTGGCAGCGGCATTTGTTGCAGCCGGGGCGGCGCATGCGACGCTTGCGCCGCGCCTCTTCGGGACGAAAAGCCAAGCCCTTGCAACAGGACCGCCAAGCGAGGCGTGGTCCGCTCATGAACCTGCAGGTGTTTGGCCACCGCCATTTCGCCATGGGGGCGTTGGTGTCGTTCACTTACGGCATTGCGCTGTTTGGCTCCACCTATTTGCTGCCGGTCTACATGCAGATGGGTCTGGGTCTGTCGCCGTCCTACATTGGTGCAGCCTTGTTGCCAGCGGGCATTTTGCTGGCTGTGACCATCGCGTCGGTGGGACGTTTGTCGCACCACATGCCACCCGCCCGTTGGGTGAGCTGTGGCCTGGCTTTGCTGGCGCTGTCGTTTGCGCTCATGCCCTTAGTTCACCCGGCGGCGGGCTTGGCGCTGCTGTGGATTTTGGTGATCCTCGGGCGCATTGGCCTGGGTTTCATCTTGCCTTCGCTCAACCTGGGCGCGATGCGGGGCTTGCCCAAAGACCTGATCCCGCAGGCGTCGAGCGTGATTGGTTTTGTGCGCATGCTGGGCGGTGCGGCAGGCGTGAGCATTTGCGCCATCGTGCTGGAGTGGCGTTTGGCGGTGTACGCCTTGGCTTCAAGCAGCCTGGGAAGCGCCGATTTACGGGCCTTCAATGAGACCTTTGTTTTTCTGGCCACCATGACCGCCTTGGCCTTGTTGGCCGCCTGGAAAATGGGGGAAGCCCCAACACCTTCCAAGAAAGACTGAACCATGTGCCAACTGCTCGGCATGAACTGCAACACCCCCACCGATGTGACCTTCAGCTTCAGCGGCTTTGCGCAGCGTGGCGGTATCACCGACCACCACGGCGACGGCTGGGGCATCGCCTTTTTTGAAGGTCAGGGCGTGCGCCACTTTGTGGACCACCAAAGCGCCAGCACCTCGCCCATTGCCGACCTGATTCGGCGCTACCCGATCAAAAGCCAGAACGTCATCGCCCACATCCGCAAGGCCACACAAGGCGAAGTGAGCCTGGAAAACTGTCACCCCTTTGTGCGCGAGCTGTGGGGCCGCTACTGGGTGTTTGCGCACAACGGCAATTTGGTGGACTACGCGCCGCGCCTGCACGGCAGCTTCAAGCCCGTGGGGCAGACGGACAGTGAGCGGGCGTTTTGCTGGATCATGCAAGAGCTGGCCAAGTCGCATGCCAGTGTGCCCAGCGTGCAAGAGCTGTCGCTCACGCTGCGCGAGCTGGTGCCGCAGATCGCCCGCTTTGGCACCTTCAACTTCTTGCTGTCCAACGGCCAGGCCTTGTGGGCGCACGCCAGCACAAACCTGCACTATGTGCTGCGCAAGCACCCCTTCACGCAAGCGACTTTGAGCGACGAGGACCTGAGTGTGAACTTTGCCGACCACACCCGAGAGACAGATCGGGTGGCGGTGGTGGTGACCGCGCCCTTGACCACCGACGAGGCCTGGGTGGCCTTTGAGTCGGGACGTTTGTACACCTTTGAGGGCGGAGATTTGACCGTGAGCCGTTGATGCTGCGCTGCGCTCATTTGTAGGAGCGCACCCTGTGCACGATGCTGTTTTGGGGGGTGTGCTACGCCCAATCGCCACAGGGGCTTTACAGCGCCGCTTCCACCGCGTCCATGAACAGCGCTGCCACGTCACAGCCCATCTGGTCGGTGATTTCTTGAAAGCAGGTGGGGCTGGTCACGTTGATCTCGGTCAGGTTCTCGCCAATGATGTCCAGGCCCACCAACATCAAACCGCGTGCGAAGAGGATCGGACCCAGCGCTTCGGCGATTTCGCGGTCACGCGCCGAAATCGGTTGGGCCACGCCCTTGCCCCCTGCGGCCAGGTTGCCACGCACTTCGCCGCCTTGGGGAATGCGGGCCAGGCAAAAGGGCACGGGCTTGCCGCCGATCAAGAGCACGCGCTTGTCGCCTTGTGCGATGCCGGGCAAAAACTTTTGCACCATCACGGTTTGTGCTCCGCCCTGGTTCAGTGTCTCGATGATCACGCCCAAATTCAGGCCGTCGGCGCCCACCTTGAAGATGCCCGTGCCGCCCATGCCGTCCAGGGGCTTCAAGATGATGGTGCCGTGCTCGGCATGGAAGGCGCGGATGTCGGCCTCGCTGCGTGTGACCAGGGTCGGCGCGATGAATTGCGGAAACTCCAGAATCGCCAGCTTTTCGGGGTGGTTGCGCAGTGCCGCAGGGCTGTTGAACACCTTGGCGCCTTCGCGCTCGGCTTGGCTCAGCAGGTGCGTGGCGTAAAAATATTCGCTGTCAAAAGGCGGGTCGGTGCGCATGATGACCGCGCCAAAGTCCTTGAGGTTGGCGCGGCGCGTGGCGGTCTGGGTGAACCAGGTATCGGGCTGGCCAGTGAGCGTGATGTCGCGCACCTGGGCTGAGACGGCCTCGCCTTGTTGCCAGCGCACATCGGTCATTTGGCAGGCCGTGACTTGGTGACCGCGTTTTTGCGCTTCGCGCATCATCGAAAACGTGGTGTCCTTGTAAATTTTGAAGGACTCGAGGGGGTCGGCAATGAAGAGGATGTTCATAAGAGGGCGGTGTTCAGATTCAATGGGCGCACTGTGACACAGAACGCCCCAAAAGGGTGGCATCCAGCAGACATCAACGGCACACCGCTTCCAGGCTGGCGGCCTGGCAGCGCACGGACGCATGCTGCGCTTGACCCAAGTATTCTCCATCAGCGGCCAGAGGTACGCCCTGCGGGCAGTCAATCGCCAAGTGCCCATAAGGCCAACTGCTCACGCGTGGGTGGCTCAGGTGCTGGCCGATCAACAGTCTGGGCAACATGAGCAACACGCCCAGACTGTCAAACGTGCCTGCCAGCAGGGCGTCAAGCTGGCCGTCGTTCAACTGCGCGTGGGGAACGGCCGGCATGCCCGAGCCGAAGGTGGGTGTGTTCAGGCTGGAGGCAAAGAGGCAGGGGCCTTGGTGTTGGAGTTGCCCATCGCTGTGCACGGTCAGGTGCCAGGTGCGCAGGTGCATCAGCTCGCCCAATGTGGCCCACAGGTAGCGGGGCAAGCCCCGCAACCACGTTGGCCCATTCAGGGCACGCCAACCGACGGCGGAGTCAAAGCCCGCCGTCAGGCTGGACAAAAATGGCGTTTCATGGGTCCGGCCCTGCAAGTCGCACCAGCAGGCCCATCCTGTGTCAATGCTTTGCGCGGGGGCATGCAGTGCCAGACTCAGGGCTTGCGCCCAGGGAAGACCCAAAAGGCCCCAGGCTCGCGCACTGTCGTTGCCGCTGCCCATGGGCACCAGACCCACCGTCAGGCGCCGCGCCAGCAGGCTGGGCAGCCAGCGGTTGAGCGTGCCGTCGCCGCCCACCACCACCACGCGGCTGCCTTCGGGCCGTGATTGCAGCAGGGCCAGGCTGTCGTTCAAGTTGGTGGGGGCCGCCAAGTGCACGCCCGGGGCATGTGCTGCCAGCCATGCCCGAAGGGCTGGAACGCGTCGTGCCGCACGGCCACCTTGCGCGTGGGGGTTGAGCAGGACCAGGGCCATGGCTTATTGAAACGCGACTTCGGCAAAGCTGCGCAGCTTGCGGCTGTGCAGCTGGGCAGGGCCTGCGGCACGCAGCAACTCGAGTGCGCGGATGCCGATTTGCAAGTGCTGGTTGACCCGCTCGCGGTAAAAGTGGTTGGCCATGCCGGGCAGTTTGATTTCGCCGTGCAGCGGTTTGTCGCTCACACACAGCAGCGTGCCATAGGGCACTCGGAAGCGAAATCCGTTGGCGGCAATGGTGGCGCTTTCCATGTCGAGCGCCACGGCGCGGCTTTGGCTAAAACGCCTTTGCGGTTTGTTGTCGGGCAGCAGTTCCCAGTTGCGGTTGTCGGTGCTGGCCACGGTGCCGGTGCGCATGATGCGTTTCAAGTCATGACCTTCGCAGCCCGTGATTTGCGCCACAGCATTTTCCAGCGCGACCTGGATTTCGGCCAAGGCCGGGATCGGCACCCACAGCGGCAGCTCTTCGTCCAGCACATGGTCTTCACGCACATAGGCGTGGGCCAGCACGTAGTCGCCCAGTTGCTGCGTGGTGCGCAGGCCAGCGCAGTGGCCCAGCATCAGCCAGGCATGCGGGCGCAGCACGGCGATGTGGTCGGTGATGGTTTTGGCATTGGCCGGACCCACACCGATGTTGACCATGGTGATGCCACTGTGGTCTTCACGCACCAGGTGGTAGCCGGGCATTTGCGGCAGGCGCGGTGGGGTTTTGCCCAGCGCGTCGTCCGTCTGGTCAGGCAAGCCCACTCGGCGCGTGACCACGTTGCCCGGTTCCACAAAGGCCGCATAGGGGCTGTCGGCCTTGGCCATTTCGGCGTGACCCAGCGCGATGAACTCGTCGATGTAGAACTGGTAATTGGTGAACAGCACAAAGTTCTGGAAATGCGCCGGGTTGGTGCCGCAGTAGTGGCGCAGCCGGTGCAGTGAATAGTCGATGCGCGGCGCGGTGAACAGCGACAGCGGCGCGGCTTGGCCCGGTGCAGGCTCATAGGTGCCGTTGGCAATGCCGTCGTCCATGGCCGTGAGGTCGGGCAGATCAAACACCTCGCGCATCTGAGCGCGGCGTTCGGCATTCATCTCGCCTTCGATGTGGTCGTTTTCCGCGAAAGAAAAATGCACCGGTATCGGCAACTGGCTGGTGCCCACCTCCAGAGCCACGCCATGGTTGGCTAGCAGAAGCGCAAACTGCTGGCGCAGGTACACCGCAAACAGGTCGGGGCGTGTGAGTGTGGTTTCGTAGCGTCCGGCGGTGGCCACAAAACCGTAACTCAGCCACTCGGCCTCAAGGCTCTTGGGGGGCGTCCATCCGGTGGTGGTCTGCAAGCGCACAAAGGGGTAGCACGCCCGCACCTTGTCGACCATGGGTTCGCCCGCCACATAGCGGCGCATGGCCTCGCGCAGATGGCGCAGGCTTTGTTCGTAGATGGTCTGCACGCGCTGCAAGGCAGCATCGGCATCGTCAAACACTTCGGGGGCGATGAATGGAGTGGGTCTTTGCATGGCCTCATTGTGCCTTTGAGCTGATCAGGAAATCCAACATGGGGGTGTGGATGTTTTTCATCAAAACTTCATCTGATTTACATAAGGCTGTCAACAGAGCTTTTGAGAATGAAGTTTTCTTTAACCAAGGACCTCACCATGAGCGAGCACAACGAATACGACGACAACGCCATCGTCAATGCCTCCAGCAACCTGCATATGAACGACTTGCTCGCCATGCGCCTGAGCCGTCGTCAAGCCCTTAAAGGGGGCGTCGGTGTCACTGCCACGGTTTTGCTGGGTGGTCTAGGCTTGACAGCCTGTGGTGGCTCAGACAGCGCAGCAGGTTTGGCGCTGGGTTTTGCCGCTGTGGCCAAAAACAAGAACGATGTAGTCACGGTGCCTGATGGCTACCAAGTCAGCATCCTGCATGCGTTGGGCGACCCCATGCACTACGGGGATTCTTCTTGGCAGAACAATGGCACGGAAACTGCCGACTCGTACAACCGCCGCATCGGCGATGGTCACGATGGCATGTACTATTTTGGTCTGACCGAAGACGGCAAGTACGATGCAAACCGCTCTGACCGAGGTTTGTTGTGTGTCAATCATGAATACGTGGTTCAGCCCTATGGCTTGCACCCTGCGGGCATCACTGCTGGCGCAAGCCGTGTGGCCAGCGAAGTGGAAAAAGAAATTTATGCCCACGGCGTGAGCGTCGTCGAAGTCAAGCGCAGCTCCGGCAATGACATGAGCATGGTGCGCGGCTCCAAATACAACCGTCGCATCACTTCGGCCACTGAAATGGCCTTCTCGGGTCCGGCCAAGGGCAACGATGGGTTAAAAACCAAGTTTTCGGCCGATGGTACAAAAACCCGTGGCACCAACAACAACTGCGCCAATGGCTACACCCCTTGGGGCACCTACCTGACTTGTGAAGAAAACTGGTTGAACGTGGTGGGTCGTGCTGCGGGCGATGATGCCTTGCGCACCGCCAAAGAGGTCGTCTCGCTCAAGCGCTATGGTTTGACCGAAAACCGCAAGAGTCCTTACCTTTGGGACACGGCTGGATCGGATGACTTGTTTGCCCGTTGGTCGTCATCCGTGGTGGGGGCCAGCGCTGCTGACGATTACCGCAACACCGCCAACAACTTCGGTTGGGTGGTCGAAATCGATCCGTTCAACAACACGTCGATGCCTGTGAAACGTACTGCGTTGGGCCGATTCAATCACGAAGGCGCATGGCCAGCCCCTGCTGTTGTGGGTCAGCCCATTGTGATTTACCAAGGCGATGACGCACGCAACGAGTACATCTACAAGTTTGTCTCCAAAGCCCTGTGGAGCGCCAGCGATGTCAATGGCGGCTTGGCTGCTGGTGCCAAATACCTGGACGAAGGCACTTTGTATGTGGCCAAGTTCAGCGCCGATGGCACAGGCACCTGGCTGGAATTGACGCACGGCAAAAATGGCCTCGACGCAAGCAATGCGCTGTATGCCTTTGAGAATCAGGGTGATGTGGTGATCAACGCTCGTCTGGCCGCTGATAGCCTTGGTGCCACCAAGATGGACCGTCCTGAGTGGGGTGCCGTCAACCCGCTCAACGGCGAGGCCTACATGACCTTGACCAACAACAGCAACCGTGTCGACCCAACGGCCACACCCACAGGCAGCCAGCTCAAGCCGGATGCTGCCAACCCCCGTTATTACACCGACACTTACACCAACGCTGACAACACCACCAAGACCAACAAGGGCAACCCGCACGGCCACATCATCCGCTGGAAAGAAAACGCAGGCAGTGTCGCCGCCACCCAGTTTGCCTGGGATATCTATTTGTTCGCTGCCGAAAACAATGCCGCAGCCGATGTGAACTTGTCCGGCTTGACTGCCGTCAATGACTTTTCAAGCCCAGACGGTTTGTACTTTGACCCCCGAGGTATGTTGTGGATTCAGACGGATGACGGGGCGTACACCGACGTCACCAATTGCATGATGCTGGCCGCTGTGCCTGGCAAAGTGGGTGACGGTGGCAAGGCCACTGCTGCAGGCGGCACCGCGACCATCAAGGGTGCCAATGCCACCCCTGACAGCGTTCGCCGCTTTTTGGTGGGACCCAAAGATTGCGAAATCACAGGCGTTGCCGTCACGCCCGATGGCAAAACCATGTTCTGCAACGTGCAGCACCCCGGCGAAAACGGCTCGCTGGCCACCCCGTCCAGCGCCTGGCCTGACAGCCAGACTTCGGCAGGCTCCAGCAAGCGTCCACGTTCGGCCACTTTCATTGTGACCCGCAAAGACGGCGGAGCCATCGGCGTTTAAATAGACACGCCGATGACAACAAAAAGCCCCGCATTGGCGGGGCTTTTTGTTTGTGGGGTGTCGGATCAATGGGCAAGATCCCGATGAGCCTGTGATGTGTGACAGGTGTACTTGCAGGTCGGTCTTTCAGGTCCGGCAAGTTTGGGTGAAACCCAGACGCATGTCGGGGCTGAAGCCGCCGACCTACAGGAATCTCTTTGTAGGTCGGAACTTCAGCTCCGACTTCGTGCATCACATATTGCGCCGGTACTGACCACCCACCTCAAACAGCGCGTTGGTGATCTGACCGAGCGAGCACACACGCACCGCGTCCATCAGCACTTCAAACACGTTACCGTTGTCGATCACGGCTTGCTGCAAACGCTTGAGCATCGCGGGCGATTCGGCGGCGTGCAAGGCGTGGAAGTCGTTCAGGCGTTGGAGTTGGCTCTGCTTTTCTTCCTCGGTCGAGCGGGCCAACTCCAGGCTTTCCAGCACTTCGTCGCCCTTGGGGTTGCGGAAGGTGTTGACGCCGATGATGGGCAGCTCACCGGTGTGCTTGAGCATCTCGTAGTGCATAGACTCGTCTTGAATCTTGCCGCGCTGGTAGCCGGTTTCCATCGCACCCAGCACACCGCCACGCTCGGCAATCTTTTCAAACTCGGCCAGCACCATTTCTTCAACCAACTCGGTGAGTTCGTCGATGATGAAGGCACCCTGGTTCGGGTTCTCGTTTTTGGCCAGGCCCCACTCGCGGTTGATGATCATCTGGATCGCCATGGCGCGGCGCACCGAGTCTTCGGTGGGCGTGGTGATGGCTTCGTCAAACGCGTTGGTGTGCAGGCTGTTGCAGTTGTCGTAGATCGCGATCAGCGCCTGCAGCGTGGTGCGGATGTCGTTGAACTGAATCTCTTGCGCGTGCAGCGAGCGGCCTGAAGTCTGGATGTGGTATTTGAGCTTTTGGCTGCGCTCGTTCGCGCCGTATTTTTCTTTCATGGCCACGGCCCAGATGCGGCGTGCCACACGGCCGAGCACGGTGTACTCCGGGTCCATGCCGTTGCTGAAGAAGAAGCTCAGGTTGGGCGCGAAATCGTCGATGTGCATGCCACGCGCCAGGTACGCTTCCACAAAGGTGAAGCCGTTGCTCAGCGTGAAGGCCAACTGCGAAATCGGGTTGGCCCCGGCTTCGGCAATGTGGTAACCCGAGATGGACACCGAGTAGAAGTTGCGCACGTCGTGGTGCACAAAGTACTGCGCGATGTCGCCCATCACTTTGAGTGAAAACTCGGTCGAGAAGATGCAGGTGTTCTGGCCTTGGTCTTCTTTCAGAATGTCGGCCTGCACCGTGCCGCGCACATTGGCCAGCACCCATTCGCGGATCTTGGCGGCTTCGGTCTCGGTCGGCTCGCGGCCGTTCTCAAGCTTGAACTTATCGAGATTTTGGTCGATGGCCGTGTTCATGAACATGGCGAGGATGGACGGTGCGGGGCCGTTGATCGTCATGGACACGCTGGTGGTCGGGTTGCACAGGTCAAAGCCCGAGTACAGCACCTTCATGTCGTCGAGCGTGGCCACGTTCACGCCCGAGTTGCCGATCTTGCCGTAGATGTCCGGACGCAGGTCGGGGTCGTTGCCGTAGAGGGTGACCGAGTCGAAGGCTGTGGACAGGCGCTTGGCGGGCAAACCCTCAGACACCAGCTTGAAGCGGCGGTTGGTGCGGAAGGGATCGCCTTCACCGGCAAACATGCGGGTCGGGTCTTCGCCCTCGCGCTTGAAGGCGAAGGTGCCAGCGGTGTAGGGGTAGCTGCCGGGCACGTTGTCCAGCATCAACCACTTGAGCACTTCGCCGTCGTCTTCGTACTTGGGCAGTGCCACCTTGCGGATGGTGGTGCCAGACAGCGACTTGGTGGTGAGCGCCGTGCGAATTTCTTTGTCGCGGATTTTCACCACGTACTCGTCGCCCGCATAGGCTTTTTGCATGTCAGGCCACTGAGCCAGCAGTTTGCGGGCGGTGGGGTCTTGTGTTTGTTCGCGGCTCACGGCCAGGTCAATGGCGGCCTCGGCGGCTTTGGCGCGACCGGATTTGCCGACTTCGAGCATGCGGGCCGCAGCGCGCAGTTGTTGGATTTCGCGGGCAAGGCGCGACTGGTCGATGGCGCGTTTTTTGTAGCCGCGCACGGTGTCGCTGATCTCGGCCAAGTAGCGGGTGCGGGAAGAGGGCACCACCGGGTTTTGGTGGGTGCTGTAGCGCACGCTGACCACTGGCAAACGGCCTTCGGTGGTCTGCATGCCCAGCTCGGCCAGACGGGCTTTGAGCGCCTGGTACAGCGCGGTCACGCCGTCGTCGTTGAAGCGGGCGGCCATGGTGCCAAACACGGGCATTTGCTCGGTGGGCACGGTCCAGGCTTCTTTGTTGCGCTGCACCTGCTTGGCCACGTCGCGCAGGGCGTCAGACGCGCCTTTGCGGTCGAACTTGTTGATGGCCACGAACTCGGCAAAGTCCAGCATGTCGATTTTTTCGAGCTGGCTGGCCGCGCCAAATTCGGGCGTCATCACGTACATGGGCACGTCCACATGCGGCACGATGGCCGCGTCGCCCTGGCCAATGCCCGAGGTTTCGACCACGATCACATCAAAGCCGGCCACCTTGCAGGCCGCGACCACGTCGGGCAGGGCGGCTGAAATTTCACTGCCAAAGTCACGCGTGGCCAGCGAACGCATGAACACACGCGGGCCTTGTGACCAGGGGCTGATGGCGTTCATGCGAATGCGGTCGCCCAGCAGCGCACCACCGCTCTTGCGGCGTGAGGGGTCGATCGAGATCACGGCCACACGCAGCGCGTCGCCCTGGTCCAGTCGCAGGCGGCGGATCAATTCATCCGTCAGCGAAGACTTGCCCGCACCGCCGGTGCCGGTGATGCCCAACACGGGCACTTTCTTTTGCGCGGCTTGTTCGCGCACAGCTTTGACCACGCTGGCATCGGCCTTGTCGTTTTCCAAAGCGGTGATCAGTTGCGCCAGGGCACGCCAGTTCATCTCGCCGTGACCCTGAATCGCATCGATGGTTTTCGGGGCTAGCGGGCTCACGTCCTGGTCGCAGCGCATGACCATCTCGCCGATCATCCCGGCCAGGCCCATTTTTTGGCCGTCTTCGGGGCTAAAAATCCGCACGCCTTTGTCGGCCAGGGCGCGAATCTCGGCCGGCACGATCACGCCGCCGCCGCCGCCAAAGACCTTGATGTGCTCGCCACCTCGGGCTTTGAGCAGATCCACCATGTAGCTGAAGTACTCGTTGTGACCGCCTTGGTAAGAGCTGATGGCGATGCCTTGCGCGTCTTCTTGCAGGGCAGCGGTCACCACCTCGTCCACCGAGCGGTTATGGCCCAGGTGGATCACTTCGGCACCCATGCTCTGCAGGATGCGGCGCATGATGTTGATGGCGGCGTCGTGGCCGTCAAACAGGCTGGCGGCGGTGACAAAACGCACCTTGTTCGTGGGGCGGTATTCGGCCAGGGCTTTGAATTCGGCGGACAGGTCGGTCATGGGGTCTCCGTTGGCGGGCGATCTGAATGGCTTTGACGTTGACGTAAACGTCAACCAAAACCCGCATCTTATCCGCTGCAGCCTGTCCTGTCACTGACACCGGGGCAGCTTGGCCAAAAGCTATGATTCCAGCCCAATCTGGGACTCAGCCCGAGGCCCATGCACAGACCCCATGCCCACCATGACCGAACCATCTACCTTTATTGCTCAAGACGTTCAACCTGCCGCTGGCTATGCTGGCGACATTTCGCCGCAGTTGGCCTGGGCCTGGGTGCAGTCGGGCGAGGCCGAACTGGTGGATGTGCGCACCGACGCGGAACGCGCTTGGGTGGGCTTTGTGCCAGGGGCCCATGCCGTGGCCTGGAAACAGTGGCCCGGCATGGCCATGAACCCGGGTTTTGACGCAGGCGTGCAGGCCTTGGGTGCGGGCGGCAAAAAGCTGGTGCTGCTGTGCCGCAGCGGTGTGCGTTCGATCGCCGCCGCCCAGCGTGCCACCGAGCTGGGCCTGTTGGCCTACAACATCCTCGAAGGCTTTGAGGGCGATCCCGACGAGCAGGCCCACCGGGGCCTCAAGGGCGGCTGGCGCTTGCGCGGCCTGCCATGGCAACAAAACTGAGGGGCGTTTGACGGGGTTGATCTGATGGTGCCACCCCGGGCGGGAGCCCGGGGGTGAGCCCGGGGGTGAGTCCGAGCGCCAACCTGGGGACCTTCTTCAAACGCCAGGCGGGCGGCGGTTGATCATCTCTTGGTTGGCCATTTCATAGGCGTGGGCCAGTTTCAACAGCGCCAAATCCCCTTGTGGTTTGCCAATCAGGGCCAGACCCATGGGCAGGCCGTTATCGCCAAAGCCTGCGGGCACGCTGATCGAGGGCAGACCTGCAAATGTGGCGTAAATCACCACCTCCATCCAGCGGTGGTAAGTGTCCATGCTTCGGCCCGCCACGCTCTGTGGCCAGCGCTGGCTCACATCAAAAGGCCAAACCTGGGCAACAGGAATGGCCAGCACGTCGAATTTTTCAAACAAGGCCAGCATGTTCATGTAAAACCGTGTGCGGCTGGCGCTGGCAGACATCAATTGAGCACCGGTCAGGTTGAGCGATTGGTCATGCTCCCACAGGGCCTCTGGTTTGATGTGGGTGCGGTTGGCCGGGTTGATCAGGAACGGTGCAATGCGTGGCCCCACCAAAGCCTGACGCCACACCAGCCAGGCTTGCCAAATTTGCTCAGGTGGCATGCCCAGCCGCGCTTCGTCCACGGTGCAGCCCATGCCCGACAAGCTGTTCAGCGCCGATTCGCACACATCCAGAACGCCTTCTTCCATGGGCAAATAGCCTTGCAGGTTGCCCAGCCAGCCGATGCGCTGGCCCTTGGGGTCCATGTCCAGCGTGCCCGCAAACACAGCTGGGTCATCGCTCAGACTCAAGGGGCTGGAGGGGTGCGCTCCGGCCTGCACCGACAGCAGCATGGCCAGATCGGCCACATGGCGGGCCATGGGCCCTTCGGTGGCCAGTTGGGCAATGAACACGTCTTGCGCGGGGGACATGGGCACGCGGCCTTGCGAGGGGCGCAGGCCAAACACATGGTTCCAGCCCGCCGGGTTGCGCAAGCTGCCCATGAAGTCGGAGCCATCGGCCACGGGCAGGAGGCGTTGCGCCAGTGCCACAGCCGCACCGCCGCTGCTGCCGCCGGCCGATTTGCTCGGGTCCCAGGCGTTGCGGGTCGGTCCAAAGACTTCGTTGAAGGTGTGAGAGCCCAGGCCAAATTCGGGGGTGTTGGTTTTGCCGATGACGATGGCACCGGCCGCTTTGGTGCGCTGGACCATGAGCCCGTCCTCGCTGGCCACAAAGTCCTTCATGAGGGGGCTGCCCAAAGTGGTGCGCAGGCCTTGTGCATTGGCCAAATCCTTGATGGCTTGGGGCATGCCGTGCATCCAGCCCATGGATTCACCCCGGGCCAACTGGGCATCGCGCTCGCGTGCTTGTGCCATCAAAAGTTCGGGTTCTTGCAGGCTGACGATGGCATTGGACTGCGGATTGAGTCGTGCAATGCGATCGAGGGTGGCCTGCATCACTTCCTGGCACGACACCTGCTTAAGGTGAAGGGCGCGGGACAAATTCAGTGCAGAGGTATCAGGGTTGACCATGTGGTAAATCTCTCGGTTGAACTTGTATTATGAATTTGGCAAGGGGCCTTGCAACCACTGGTAAAAACCCCGACCCCGATTTGCGCAAAGGTGACGCCCGATCTTTTTGAAAGCTGTCATCATGAAATTTCAACTGTTCCATTTGGAGATCTGACCATGAAGAGACGTGTTCTGTTTGCCGCCACCGGCTTGTTGGGTTTGAGCATGCTGGCCCCCGTGGTGGCCCAAGCTCAAGACAACAAAGTGTTCCGCTTTGTGCCGCACGCCAACTTGGCCGTGTTGGACCCCATCTGGACCACCGCCTATGTGACGCGCAACCACGCTTACATGATTTACGACACCCTGTTCTCGGAAGACGCTCAGGGCAACATCAAGCCCCAGATGGTGGACACCTACACCAACTCGCCCGACCGCAAGACCTGGACCTTCAAGCTGCGCAGCGGTCTGGAGTTCCACGATGGCAAACCGGTCACCAGCGAAGACGTGGTGGCCTCGCTCAAGCGCTGGGCCAGCCGTGATGCCATGGGCGGCATTTTGAATACCTTCATCGACCGCTACGAAACCCCCGACGCCAGCACCTTCCGCATGATCCTCAAGGAGCCCAGCGGCATCGTGATCGACGCCTTGGGCAAGGCCTCGTCCAACGTGCCCTTCATCATGCCCGCCCGCATTGCGGCCACACCCGGCGCTGAGCAAATCAAGGAGCACATTGGCTCAGGCCCCTTCATCTTCAAGGCCGACGAATTCAAGCCCGGTGCTCTGGCGGTGTACACGCGCAATCCCAAATACAAGTCCCGCACCGAAGCCCCCAGCGGCATGGCCGGTGGCCGTCCGGTCAACTTTGACCGTGTGGAGTGGGTCATCATCCGCGATCCACAAACCCAGTTCAACGCCATCAAGGCGGGTGAAGTGGACATGATTGAACAGCCCAGCTTCGAGCAGTACGAGACCCTCAAGAAAACCGAAGGTTTGAAGGTCGATGACTTCTCGCCAGCGGGCTTGCAGTTCATCATGCGCTTTAACCACCTGCACAAGCCGTTTGACAACCCCAAAATCCGTCAGGCCGCCATGGTGGCGATGGGCCAGCAGGCCTACATCAACACCCAGATTGGTGTGCCCGAGTTGGGCAAGCTGTGCCGCAGCATTTTCCCTTGCGGCACCACCTATGCGGATGAAAACACCGGTTACTTCACAGGCATTGCCAACCCGGCCAAAGCCCGCGAAATGCTCAAAGAAGCGGGTTACGACAACACCCCTGTGCTCTTGATGCGCCCCACCGATCTGGCCTCGATCGCCAAGATCCCGTTGGTGGCCAAGCAGCAACTCGAAGCCGCAGGTTTTAAGGTGGACTTCCAGCAAATGGACTGGGCTTCCTTGTTGGCACGCCGTGCCAAGAAAGACGCGCCTGCAGCCGGTGGCTGGAACGCTTTCCTGACCGCTTGGACGGCGGGCGACATCTCCAACCCGCTGGCCATGGCCATGCTGAACGCCAAGGGTGACACCGGTTGGTTCGGCTGGCAAAACGAGCCACGTTTGGAAACCCTGAAGGCCAGCTTCGCCCGCGCAAGCTCCACCGAAGAGAAAAAGAAACTGGCCAGCCAGATTCAGGCCGTGGCCTTTGAAACAGCCACCCACGCACCTTTGGGCCAATACCGTCAGCCGACAGTGATTCGCAGCAATGTGAGTGGCATTTTGCAAACGCCCGGCATCCCGGCCATGTGGAACATCAAGAAAAACTGATCAGGTTCTGAGCGATGTTTCAATTCGTCCTGCGCCGCTTGCTGGCGGTGCTGCCGGTCCTGCTCGTCGTGTCGTTGGTGGTCTTCCTCATCTTGAGGTTGGCCCCCGGTGACCCGGCGGCGGTCATTGCTGGCAACAGCGCCACCAACGAAGACATCAACCGCATCCGTGAACAACTGGGCCTGGATCGCTCGATCCTGTCCCAGTATTTCATCTGGATCGGGCGGGTGTTTCAGGGCGATCTGGGGTATTCGTATTACCTGAGCAAGCCCGTCACCGAGCTGATTGCGCAGCGCATCGAGCCCACCTTGTCTTTGGCGGCTGGCACCTTGGTGCTGGCCATCGCGGTGGCCATTCCCTTGGGCACCATCGCAGCTTGGCGCATGGGCGGCTGGCTCGACAAAATCCTGTCCGGTTTTTCGGTGGCCGGGTTTTCGGTGCCGGTGTTTGTGGTCGGCTACTTGCTGATTTACCTGTTTGCCATTCGCCTGGACTGGTTGCCGGTGCAAGGTTACAAGGCCTTGTTCGGGCCACGCAGCGTCGGGGTGTGGGACTGGATGCGGCAGCTGATCTTGCCCTGGATGACGCTGGCCATGATTTATGTGGCGCTGATTGCACGGGTGACCCGGGCCAGCGTGTCCGAAGCCCTGACCGAAGACTACATCCGCACGGCTCGGGCCAAAGGGTTGACCGAAAGCGTGGTGTTGCTGCGTCACGCCCTGAGCAATGCAGCGGTGCCCATCGTCACCGTGATTGGCATTGGCGTGGCTTTGCTCATTGGCGGGGTGGTGGTGACCGAGACGGTGTACGCCATTCCGGGCCTGGGCATGCTCACGGTGGATGCGGTGCTCAACCGCGACTTCCCGGTGATCCAGGGGCTGGTCCTGCTGTTTTCATGCGCCTACGTGTTCATCAACCTCATGGTCGATTTGAGCTACCTCTTTCTTGATCCGAGGATCCGTTACTGATGTCAGTCTCTCATCGTTTGTGGGCCAATGGCTCAATCCGGTTTGGTGCCGTGGTGCTCGGGTTCATGGTGCTGGTGTCCTTGCTGGCACCTTGGCTGGGCACGGTGGACCCGTCCGCCATGGACTCCAACTTCATCAACAAACCCGCAGGGCTCAAGGGCGACTTCACCTTGCTCGACGGCAGCACGGTGGCCCACACCTTCTGGTTGGGCACCGACAGCTTTGGCCGCGACCTGTACAGCCGTGTGGTGTATGGGGCCCAAGTGTCTTTGCTGGTGGGCGGTTTCACCGCTGCGCTGGCGCTGGCTTTGGGCGGCTTTCTGGGCATGATGGCGGGTTACTTTCGGCAAGTCGATGCGGTGCTCATGCGCTTCATGGACGGCCTGATGGCCATTCCCGCCATCTTGCTGGCCATTGCGCTGGTGGCCGCACTGGGGGCGCAGGTGGCCACAGTGGTGGTGGCCATCGCGATTCCCGAGGTGCCGCGTGTGACGCGCCTGGTGCGCTCTTTGGTGCTGAGTTTGCGTGAAGAGCCTTTTGTGGAAGCGGCGCGTGCGCTGGCCACCCCCACGCCCGTGATTTTGTGGCGGCACATCTTGCCCAATGCCTTGGCGCCGCTGATTGTGCAGGGCACCTTTGTGGCCGCATCTGCAGTGCTGACCGAAGCGATTTTGAGTTTTCTGGGCCTGGGCCTGCCGCCTGACATCCCCACATGGGGCAACATCATGGCCGAGGGGCGTGTGCAGTTCAGCCAGTACCCCGGCAACGTGCTGTACCCCGCTTTGTTTTTGGTGCCCACGGTGCTGGCCGTGAATTTGTTGGGAGATGGTTTGCGCGACGTGCTCGATCCCAAGTTTGCGAAAAGGGGAGCGTGATGAGCGCTGTATCTGCTCAACCTGTCCTGACCATCCGCCAACTCTCGGTGGCCTTGCCTGCGGGCGGTGACCGGGCGCACGCGGTGCACCAGGTGTCGCTCAGCATCCTTCCTGGCCAGACCTTGTGTGTGGTGGGCGAGTCGGGCTCGGGCAAGTCGGTCATGGCCACCACCGTGATGGGCTTGCTGGCCAAAGAGCTGCGCCCCAGCGAGGGTGAGATTTTGTTGCAAGGCGAGTCCTTGCTCGGTGCCTCGGCCACGCGTTTGCGGGCCTTGCGTGGGCGCAGCATGGGCATGGTGTTCCAAGAGCCCATGACCGCGCTCAACCCCGTCATGACTTGCGGCGACCAAGTCGACGAGTTGCTCTCGACCCACACTGACTGGCCCCGCGACCAGCGTCGCGCCGAAATTTTGCGCATCTTTGAAAGGGTGCGTCTGCCCGACCCCGAGCGCATGCTGCGCAGCTACCCGCACCAGCTCAGCGGCGGTCAGCGTCAACGCATCGTGATCGCCATGGCCGTGGTGCTCAAGCCCGCCCTGATCATTTGCGACGAGCCGACCACGGCCTTGGATGTGACCACGCAAAAAGAAATTTTGCGTTTGATTGCCGACCTGCAGCGCGAGCAAGGCAGTGCCGTGCTCTTCATCACCCACGACATGGGTGTGGTGGCCGAAATTGCCAACGATGTGCTGGTGATGAACCAAGGTGAAGCCGTGGAAGGTGGGCCTTGTGAGCAGGTCTTGCGTCGCCCCAAGGCCGAGTACACGCGCCAGTTGCTCGCAGCCGTGCCGGGCATGACGCCGCCTGCCGCCAAACCCGCCTTCAGTGGCCCGGCATTGCTATCGGGCCAAGGTGTGGGCAAGACCTACGCCAGCCGCGACTGGATGGGTCGAAACCGCGCCAATGCAGCCTTGCAAAACGCGCATGTGGCGGTGCACGCGGGCGAGACCGTGGGCATTGTGGGCGAGTCCGGTTCGGGCAAGTCCACCTTTGCCCGTTGCCTGATCCGCCTGATCGACCCGACCGAGGGGCGCATCTTGTGGGGCGACGACGAGGTGGCCACCTTGCCCGAGGGCCGCTTGCGTCCTTTGCGCAACCGGGTGCAGGTGGTCTTCCAAGACCCGAATCGCTCGCTCAACCCGCGCCGCACGGTGGGCCAGTCCATGGTCGAAGGGGCCATGAACTTTGGCCAGTCACGCGCCGAAGCCGAAGCTTTGGCGGCCGAGTTGATGACGCAAGTGCGCCTGCCCGTCGAAGCGCTGCAGCGCTACCCCAGCCAATTCAGCGGCGGTCAACGGCAACGCCTGGCCATTGCCCGTGCACTGGCTTGTCGGCCCCAGGTGCTGGTGGCCGACGAGGCGGTGAGTGCCCTCGATGTAAGCGTGCAGGCACAGATCCTCAATTTGCTGCGCGAAATCCAGGGCCGTCTGGGTCTGGGTTTGCTTTTCATCACCCACGACCTGCGTGTGGCCGCCCAGTTGTGCGACCGCGTGATCGTGATGCACCAAGGCCTCATTGTCGAAGAAGGCCCCACCGCTGCGCTTTACGCCAACCCTCAACAAGACTACACGCGCCGCCTGCTCCAAGCTGCGCCGGCCGCTTTGCCGCCGCTCGAATCGGCCTGATCTGTCACACCCAATGCGCCCATGACCCGTATCCTGATCGCTGGTTATCAGCACGAGACCAACACCTTTGCCCCCAGCCTGGCCGATTGGGCCGCCTTCCAAAGCGGCGAGGCCTTTCCGGCCTATGTGCGTGGGCAGGCCCTGATCGACCAGATGACGGGCGTGAACATCCCGGCGGGCGGCTTCATCGACGCGGCCAAGCGCGAAGGCTGGCAACTGCTGCCCTCGGCCTGGGCCGGGGCCACGCCCTCGTCGTATGTGACCCAAGACGCGTTTGAGCGCATTTGCGCGGCCATTGTCGAAGACGTCCGCTCCGCCTTGGTGCAGGGCCTGGACGGGGTGTACCTCGATCTGCACGGCGCAGCCGTGGCCGAAAACGCCGACGACAGCGAAGGCGAACTGATCGCCCGCATCCGTTCGGTGGTCGGCCCCAAGCTGCCCATCGTCGCCAGCCTGGACCTGCACGCCAACGTGACCGAGCGCATGCTGCAACTGTCCGATGGTCTGGTGGCCTACCGCACCTACCCGCACATCGACATGGCCGACACCGGCGAGCGGGCTGCCTTGCTGCTGCGCGAGCATTTGCGTGCAGGCGGCAAACGCCCCATGCAAGCGCGTCGCCTGCCATTCTTGATTCCACTGAATGCCCAAAGCACTTGGATGGCCCCGGCCAAAGACCTCTACGACGAGATGATCGCGCTGGAGTCTCAAACCGGTTGCATGCTCAGTTTTTGCATGGGCTTTCCGGCGTCTGACTTTGCCGAGTGCGGCCCCATGGTTTGGGGCCACGGGCCGCAGGCTGACATGGTGGTGCAGCGCTTGTTTGAACGCGTGGCCGAACCCGGCCAGTGGCGTCCCGATGTGCTGCCCGCCCGCGAGGCGGTGACCCAAGCCCTGGCCACGGCCGAGGTGTCGGCCGCCCCCGTGGTCATGGCCGACACACAGGACAACCCGGGCGCAGGCGGTGACAGCAACACCACGGGCATGTTGCACGCTTTGTTGCAACAAGGCGCAGGCCAACGCTGGCCTGGCCAGGTGGCGCTGGGTTTGTTGTACGACCCCGAAGCCGCCCGCATGGCCCATGCCGCTGGGGTGGGGGCCAGCCTGCAACTGGCTTTGGGCAAAGCCGTGCCCACCTTCACCGGTGAGGCGAGTGACCCGCCTTTGCAAGGGCGTTTCACGGTGCGGGCTTTGGGGCCGGATTATTGCGAACTCAAAGGCCCGATGATGACCGGCATGAAAGCCCACATCGGCCCTTGCGCATGCCTCGAAATCGATGGCGTGCTGATCGCCGTGGCCAGCGGCAAGATGCAAATGCTCGACCGCGAACTGTTCCGCGCCGTGGGCATCCACCCCGAACAGATGAAGCTGCTGGTGGTCAAAAGCTCCAACCATTTCCGGGCCGACTTCACCCCCATCGCCAGCCGCGTCTTGGTGGCCAAAGCGGCCGGCCCCATGGCGGCCGATCCGGGCGACTTGCCCTGGAAAAAACTCAGCCCCAACACCCGCACCCGGCCTTGAGGCGATTTGACAGCCAGGCTTTTGAACTTGATAGAAGAGGCACACCCATGAGCGCGACACCCCAAGACCTGACCCAAGCTCCCGCCCACGAACTGCTGGCGCTGTACCGCAGTGGCCAGGCCTCACCGGTCGAGGTGACGCAGGCGGTGCTCTCGCGCATCGAGCGTGTCAACCCGCAAATCAATGCCTTTTGTTTGGTGGACGAGAAAGCCGCTTTGGACAGCGCCCGTGCCAGCGAAGCGCGTTGGCAAGCGCACCGCCAGCAAGGCACGCCCGTGGGCGCATTGGACGGCGTGCCCACCTCCATCAAGGACCTTATCCTGACCCAAGGCTGGCCCACCCTGCGCGGCAGCCGCACCATTGACCCGAACCAGCCCTGGGATGTGGACGCCCCGGCCACCGCTCGCTTGCGCGAAGCGGGGGCGGTCTTGCTGGGCAAAACCACCACGCCTGAGTTTGGCTGCAAAGGCGAGACCAATTCCCCAGCCACTGGCATCACGCGCAATCCCTGGAATTTGAACCACACCCCCGGCGGCTCTTCGGGTGGCACAGCCGCTGCCGTGGCCGCAGGCTTGGGGCCCATTGGCGTGGGCACCGACGGTGCGGGCAGCGTGCGCATTCCGGCGGCTTTTTGCGGCAACGTGGGCCTCAAACCCAGCTTTGGCCGCGTGCCCGCCTACCCCTTGTCGCCGTTTGGCTCGGTGGCCCACTTGGGCCCGCACACCATGAGCGTGCGCGACGCCGCCTTGATGACCAACGTGCTCAAGCAGCCCGATGCCCGCGACTGGACATCCCTGCCCCCAGATGCCAGCGACTACACCGTGGGCCTGGAAGACGGTATTCGCGGCCTGCGGATTGCTTACTCGCCCACCTTGGGTTATGCGAAGAACGTGCACCCCGAAATCGCGGCTGCGGTCGATGCCGCTGTGCAGCAACTGCAAGCGCTGGGCGCGCATGTGGACCAGATCGATCCCGGGTTTGAAGACCCGCTCGAGATCACCACGGGCCTGTGGTTTTTGGGGGCCTACACCGTCTGGAAGGGCTTGAGTGCCGAGCAGCAGGCCGTGGCCGATCCCGACTTCCAAACCGAGGCCGAGTTAGGGGCTCAATTGAGCGCCTTGCAAATCCAGCAACTCAACCAACGCCGCGGCGTGTTGGGCTCGCACATGCGCCAGTTCATGCAGCGTTATGACCTGCTGGTCACCCCCGCTGTGTCGATACCGGCGTTCGAGGCGCGTGCGGCTGGCACGGTGGCCATGAACCCGGTGTCCATGCTCGGTTGGACACCCTTCAGCTACCCCTTCAACCTCACCCAGCAGCCCGCCATCACCGTCCCCTGCGGCCTGACCCGCAGCGGCCTGCCCATGGGCTTGCAGATTGTGGGGCCGATGTTTGGCGACGCCTTGGTGTTGCGTGCCGCCCGGGCTTACGAGTCGGTGATGCCTGTCGTGCGGCCCACCATCTGAAGGCCGAAGGACCTTCTCTGCAGCAAATCGCGTTGCTCATGATCACAATGCATACGCTGGCCTTGTGATTATGCGAAATAACTGAGATAAATGATTTTTTTGATCCTTGATATAAGTTAATCGTAAAATACGGCAGTTAAATTTTACTAAATATTGATTCAATTTTGAAAATTTTCTGATCTAATTTGAAGGGCTTTCTGTCTGCGTTACAGACCTTGGAGTTCTTATGCAATTGATTTGGGTAGCTGGCCCTGCGGCCCAAGTGGTGACCCTTTCCATCACGGCACGCAAGGTATTCATGGCGTTGTTTGCCATGTCCAGTTTTTTATTGATTCTGGGATTCGTTTTTCACTTTATTGGTCTCAGGGTCGCGATCGAGTACGCCCCTGAATTGGCGCATCGCATGGGCGGTGTGACCAGCCAAACGGAGCAGTTGAAAACAGAAGCGATTTACCGTGCCAAGTTGGACATGCTGAACCAGCAATTGAGCACCGTGACCAACAAGCTCGATGACATGGAACGGATCAAAAATGAGGTATTGAGTCGATTAGGGGTCGAAAAACTGCTGCCTGTTTCATCTACGCCAAAAGCCACAACATCTTGGGGCCGTGGAGGCCCATTGAATTTATTGCCCTCTTGGGGGCGCTCCAGTGCCCAGTTGAGCCATCAGTTAGAGCTGACACAGGAGTTGTTGTTTTACTATGAGAAGACCCTTGGAGACATGCAGATTCAGTGGCAAAAGAACCTTGATCGTTTGGAATTGGTGCCAGCCCAGTTGCCTTTATCGGGTGAGTATTTGTTGACCAGTTCGTTTGGGGTTCGTGCTGACCCCATGACCCATTTGCCCAGCATGCATGAAGGCATTGATTTTGTGGCCCCCATGGGTACGCCTGTGTTGGCCACTGCTCCGGGACAAGTCTTGAAAGCTGAATATTCAGGGGCTTACGGCAATATGGTTGAAATCGGTCATGAAGATGGCTTTGTCACCCGCTATGCTCATTTGAAAACCATCTTTGTCAAACCGGGTCAGATCCTGCGCCGTGAAGATCCGGTGGGTGCCTTGGGCAATACCGGTCGATCCACTGGACCACATTTGCATTATGAAGTCTTGTTGCGCGGCCAGCCCATGCATCCGGCCAAAGCCTTGGCAGCTTGGTCGCGGTTTTAAGGTCAACGAAATTTTGAAACTCAAGGAGACAACATGTTCGGGAAAAAAAAGGCCAACAACACACCCTTGGTCATGAGTCAGGAAAAATTTGACACCCTGATTGGGCGTCACGCTGAAATACACGGATGTTTGCGTTTGCAAGAAAGTGTTCGCATCGATGGCAAAGTTGTGGGCAACATCGAAGCCCCCAAAGACTCGGCCATCTCGGTGGTGATCGGGCCCATGGGGGAAATTTTGGGCGATGTCATGGCCAGTCGGATCATTGTGGCGGGCAAAGTCGCTGGCAACATCCATGCGTATGAACGGGTGGAGTTGATGTCGAGCGCCTTGGTTCAAGGCGACATCAAATACGCATCGATTGCAGTCGAGCACGGTGCCAAGCTGCTGGGATTGTTGTTGCAGGTGGACACGTCGTCCGAGGCCCCGTCCAAATCGGACCGCGACGCACAGGACGCTATTCGCAAAGCACAAAACGCAGGACAAGGTCACTGAAGCTTTCTGCGGGCACCGGATGAAATTCATTATCATCGGTGCATGACCTTTTTAGCCCTTGATGTTGGCAACACCCGCCTGAAATGGGCGTTGTATGACCGACCCCATCCGCAAGCCAGTTTGCTGGCCCATGGTGCCGAATTTCTGGAAAACATCGACCGATTGTCAGAGGGGCCATGGGCTCAACTGCCTGAACCAGACCAGATGTTGGGCTGTGTTGTTGCGGGTGATGCGATCAAGCGCCGTGTTCAAGAGCAGATGGATTTGTGGGATTTCACGCCCCACTGGGTGGTACCGGGCTTGCATGAAGCGGGTTTGACCAATGGTTATGACCATCCCTCACGCCTGGGGGCTGACCGTTGGGTCGCCATGATTGGCGCCCGTCAGCGCATGTGGGAAAAGGGGCCCCAGCGCCCCTTGGTGGTCGTCATGGTTGGCACCGCTGTGACGGTCGAAGCCATTGACGAGGAAGGACGCTTTTTGGGCGGTCTGATTTTGCCGGGACACGGCATCATGCTGCGGGCGCTGGAATCGGGAACGGCCGGTTTGCATGTGCCGACCGGTGAAGTTCGCCCTTTTCCGACCAACACCAGCGATGCCCTGACCAGTGGTGGCACCTATGCCATCGCCGGAGCTTGTGAACGCATGGTGCAGCACCTGCGTGAATACACCGGGCAAGAGCCCATGTGCGTGATGACCGGCGGTGCAGGCTGGAAAATGGCCCCCAGCATGTCGGTCCAGTTTGAGTTGGTGGACAACCTGATTTTTGATGGTTTGCTGACCATTGCCGCTCAGCGCTTTGGCTGATGTGAGGCGCTGGCTTGGGCCTCAGGTCGCAGGCAGGCTGTAGGCGGCCGTCAGGCTTTGCAAGTGTGAGCGCAGTTCTGCACTGGCCATGTAGGGGGTCAACAAGGCCAAAACATGGCGTGCACCCCGTGTCAAAGCCAGGTCTGCACTGGCCGGCTCCATGGCTTGTCTGGGGTTGCGAACATATTCAAAGCTGAGCCAATAAGTGACCATGACCGACATGCTGGCCGACAAGGTTTCAATGCTGTCGGGGTCGATGTGCATCACGCCTGCTGCAGCCATTGATTCAAGCATCAAGCGCAAAGCGTGGGTTTTGCGTTCGAGCACTTGGTGAAAGTGCGTCTCAAGATGCCGGTTACCCGACAAGAGGTTGTTCAAGTCGCGGTACAAAAACCGGAAAGCCCAGATTTGTTCAAACAAAGAATGCAAAAAGAACCAAGCCCCTTCGGTGTCTTGAACATCGGGAGCGGCTTCCAGCAGTTCCAGCATCGCCGTTTCGTATTGGTCAAACAAATGGTTGACCAAAGCATCCTTGGAGGGGAAATGGTAATAAAGGTTGCCAGGGCTGATGTTCAATTCGGCTGAAATCACCGTGGTGGAGACATTGGGCTCACCATAGCGGTTGAACAAGTCCAGTGTGACCTCCGCGATGCGCAAGGCCGTGCGACGGGGGGCTTTTTTGGCCATGACGCGCCCTGATGGGGGTTAGTCCGCAGCGCGGCGCGAAGATTTGACAGGGGTACGCTGCGGTTTGGTTTTGGCACTCGCAGTCAAGCCTGACTTGGCGGCTTGTTTTTTCGCCGGTGCAGCTTTGCTTTTGGGCGCATCGGTGCCGTTGGCCTGCAAAATTTGGTTCAGCTGTTCTTGCAATTGGTCTACACGGGCCTGCAGCAGCTGCATGTCGCCCATGGAGGGCATGCCCAGTCGGTGCAGCGCTTTGGCCACGCGTTCTTCAAACAAGTGTTCCAGACGGTCGACGCGCACAACGCTTTGCTGCCCCAAATCACTGGCCATGTGGGTCAGCCGCTCGGTGGCTTCGTGCAGACGTTGTTGTGCCTCGGCTTGGCTCTTGCGCTGAAAGGCCAGCCCATCGTTGACCAGGGCCTCAATCGCTTTGGTGCCTTGTTCTTGGGCTTTGGCCATGGCCCCCAGGCCTGCCAGCCAGATGTGCTGGGCAGGTGGGGTGTCGGTGTGGGGTGAAGAGGCCGGATTTTTGGAGGTATCGAACGATTTGACCATGGCGTATTTCCTGCAGAAGCAAACACTTTAACCTGCACACAAAAAGTACGCATGAATGTTCAGAGCCTGAGGACCTGGGTCTGCGTTCAATGGTTCTAAAATCAAGGCTTTGTAGCGCATGACTTCCGTTCTTTGGGGTGTGCGGCCATTGCAATGACTCACATCTCGATACGACCATGACCTTACTTGTTACCGGCGGTGCCGGATTCATTGGTGCCAATTTTGTGCTGGACTGGCTCGCCCAGAGCCCAGAGCCTGTTGTCAACCTCGACAAACTCACTTACGCAGGCAACCCTGAAACATTGGCCAGTTTGCAAGGCGATGCCCGACACCAGTTGGTGCAAGGTGACATTGGTGACGTCGATTTGGTGCGGCAGTTGTTGGCCGAGCATCGGCCACGGGCGGTGGTCAACTTTGCCGCAGAAAGCCATGTGGACCGCTCCATTCATGGGCCCGGTGATTTCATCCATACCAACATCGTGGGCACCTTCAATTTGCTCGAATCGGTGCGGGGTTATTGGAGTGCGTTGCCACAAGCTGATCAGCAGGCTTTTCGCTTTTTGCATGTCTCGACCGATGAGGTCTATGGGTCTTTGGGGCACGCGGACCCGGCCTTTACCGAAAACCATCGCTACGAACCCAACAGCCCCTACAGCGCGAGCAAAGCGGCATCTGACCATTTGGTGCGGGCCTGGCACCACACCTATGGCTTGCCGGTGGTGACCACCAACTGCAGCAACAACTATGGGCCTTACCATTTTCCTGAAAAACTCATCCCCTTGATGATCGTGAACGCCTTGGCTGGCAAACCCTTGCCTGTCTATGGTGACGGCATGCAAATTCGCGATTGGCTGTATGTCAAAGACCATTGCAGCGCCATTCGCCGGGTTTTGGAGGCGGGTCGTTTGGGCGAAACCTACAACGTGGGGGGATGGAACGAAAAGCCCAACATCGACATTGTGAAAACCATTTGCCAGCTGCTCGACGAGATGCGCCCCAAAGCCGATGGCAGCAGCTATGCCAGCCAGATCAGTTATGTGACCGATCGGCCAGGTCATGACCGCCGATACGCGATTGACGCCCGCAAACTTGAAGCTGAATTGGGCTGGAAGCCTGCCGAGACCTTTGAAACCGGCATTCGCAAAACAGTGCAGTGGTACCTTGCCCACCCTGAATGGGTGAGCAATGTGCAAAGTGGGGCCTACCGCGAGTGGGTGCAAAAACAGTACAACGCCTCATGAGAGTTCTGCTTTTGGGCAAAAACGGCCAAGTGGGTTGGGAGTTGCAACGCAGCTTGGCCCCGCTGGGCGAGGTGTTGGCGCTGGACAGGCACAGCCGTGATTTTTGTGGCGACCTCAGTCAACCCGAGCATTTGGCGCAAACCGTGTTGGCTTACCGACCCGATGTGATCGTGAACGCGGCCGCGCACACGGCGGTAGACAAAGCCGAGTCCGAAACCCCTTTGGCACGTTGCCTCAATGCCACGGCACCGGCCGCGCTGGCGCAGGCGGCCGCCGATACGGGCGCTTGGCTGGTGCATTATTCGACCGACTATGTGTTCAATGGGCAAGGTGGCCAGGCTTGGCAAGAAGACGATGCCACGGGCCCGCTCAGCGTCTATGGACAAACCAAACTGGAAGGCGAGCAGGCCATTGCGCAGCGTTGCGCCAAGCACCTGATTTTTCGCACCAGTTGGGTGTACGGGGCACGCGGGGGCAATTTTGCCCGCACCATGCTGCGTTTGGCCGGTGAGCGCGAGCGTCTGACGGTCATCGATGACCAGCATGGCGCACCCACAGGCTCCGATTTGATCGCCGATGTCACGGCCCATGCCATTCGGCAGGTCTTGGCGGCACCCCATGAGTCCCTGGCCGGCATTTACCATCTGGTGGCCAGCGGTGAAACCACATGGCACGGCTACGCCAGTCATGTGGTGGCCCAAGCCCGTGGCATGAAGCCTGAGCTGGATTTGAAGGTCAAGGAGATCGTGGCGGTTCCCACTTCAGCGTTTGTGACACCTGCTCAGCGCCCACTCAATTCGAGGCTCAGCACGCGCAAGCTGCAGCAGACCTTTGGTTTGGTGTTGCCGCCTTGGCAGCAAGGGGTCGATCGGCTGCTGACCGAGATCCTCTGACGCGCGACAGGCTTGGGGCACAATTCCCCCAAATTTCGCCCATTTGATCAACCCTCAAGGCTTACCATGACCGAATCGACTGCCGCCAACACCGTTGCTCCCCACGACCAGGCCCAGATCCTGGCGCAGGCCATGCCCTATATCCGCAAGTTCCATGGCAAGACCTTGGTCATCAAATACGGCGGTAACGCCATGACCGACCCCGCCCTGCAGCAAGCTTTTGCCGAAGACGTGGTGCTGCTCAAGTTGGTGGGCATGAACCCGGTGGTGGTGCACGGCGGTGGCCCGCAAATTGAAACGGCCTTGAAGCGTTTGGGCAAAACCGGCGAATTCATCCAAGGCATGCGTGTGACCGATGCCGAGACCATGGAAGTGGTCGAGTGGGTGCTGGGCGGCGAAGTTCAGCAAGACATTGTGGGCATGATCAACCGCGCAGGTGGCAAAGCCGTGGGCTTGACGGGGCGTGATGGCGGCTTGATTCGGGCCAAAAAACTGCGTCTGGTGGACAGCCAAGACCCGAGCAAAGAACACGATGTGGGCCAGGTCGGCGAGATCGAAAGCATTGACCCCTCGATCCTGACTTGCCTGCAAGACGACGCCTTCATTCCGGTGGTCAGCCCCATCGGCTTTGGTGCCAACAACGAAAGTTACAACATCAACGCCGACGTGGTGGCTGCCAAGCTGGCCACGGTCTTGCAAGCTGAAAAGCTGCTCATGCTCACCAATATTCGTGGTGTGCTTGACAAACAAGGCCAGTTGCTGACCGAGCTGACGCCCAACCGCATTGACGAGTTGTGCGCCGATGGCACCATCAGCGGCGGCATGATCCCCAAAATTGCGGGCGCACTGGATGCGGCCAAGAGCGGGGTGAATGCGGTGCACATCATTGATGGTCGCGTGCCCCATGCCATGCTGTTGGAAGTGCTGTCCGAGCAGGCCTTTGGCACCATGATTCGCAGCCGTTGAGCGTTTGGGGGATGGTCGTGGGGTGAGTTGAATTAAAAAAGGGGGAGAGATGACAGACCAAGAAAAACCAAGTGAGCGCTACTCTGATGAGGAAGCTTCACCCGTGCGCAAACGACCACGCCCGGGCGAGCGACGATTGCAAATTTTGCAAACCCTGGCCGCCATGCTGGAGCAACCAGGCACAGAGCGCGTGACCACCGCTGGCCTGGCCGCCAAAATTGGTGTGAGCGAAGCGGCTTTGTACCGGCACTTTGCCAGCAAAGCGCAGATGTTCGAAGGACTGATTGATTTTGTGGACCAGTCCGTCATTGGCCTCATCCGACAAGTGACCGACCGTGAGCCCGCAGGCCCTGTGCAAGCGAGTCGCATCGTGGCCTTGCTGCTGCAGTTTGCCGAGAAAAACCCGGGTATGAGCCGGGTGATGATCGGCGATGCGCTGGTGTTGGAGCACGAGCGCTTGCAAGAGCGCATCAACTTGCTGTTTGACAAGATCGAGGCGCAGTTGCGGCAGTCGCTCAAAGGCATCGAATCGGCCACGCCCTCGGCTGACGCACAAGTCACAGCCTCTTTGCTGGTGGCTTTCATGCAAGGGCGCTTGCAGCGCTTCGCCCGCTCGGGCTTCAAACGCTTGCCGTCAGAACATTTGCAGGCGGCGCTGGCGCGGGTGCTCTGAGCCTGCCGCCATGCCTTTTCTGGGCCGCGCTTTCGGCTCCGATGCAGCCGCCAGCGCTTCAGCGGTGCTCACCCCGTGGCCAGGCAAGTGGGGCTTGCCAGTGCAGTCAGCGGGTCTTCGAGCTGTTCTTGGCACTTTGAGCAGGAAGTCTGGAGCATGTCAAAAAATTCTCACACCACCACATCGTCCCCTGTGACGAGCTGGGTTCAGCAGGCATTTGCAGCCTGGCAGGGCGGCCAGCGAGAGCAGGCTTTGGCCTTGCTGCAACAAGCCCACGCGCAGGCACCAGACGATGCCGGGATCGAGGCCAATTTGGCGCGGGTTGAGTTGGGGCTTGGCCATGTGGAGGCCGCACGTCACCGGGCGGCAAGGCTGGCCTTGAAACAGCCTGAAGGGCAGGCTCTGGAGCAGGCGTTGGTGCAAGCCTATCTGGCCATGGCGCGCCCAGCTGCATTGGCGGGGCGGTTTTACCCTGGAGATGCCGCGCAACTGGCCCGTGATGTGGATGCCGCTTTGTTGCAGGCCGAACAGGCGCACCAGGCTGCGGGCTCTGTGGCGCAGGATGCGACCCATGCCCCCTCTTGGGCTGCAGGCGCAGCACCCAAAGTGCTGGTGCTGCCGCATGCCGGGCATGTCTATTCGGGGGGCATGGCGGCGCGCGGCTATGCCTTGTTGCGCCCGCATGTGGCACGCATTCGCAAGATCGTGATGCTGGGGCCGACCCACCGCATGGCGGTGCCAGGTGTGGCTTTGCCCGGGGTGGGCAGTTTTGCCACCCCGCTGGGGGCCGTGGAGGTGGACTCATTGGCGGCGCACGCCGTGGCCGATTTGCTCTGTGTGCTGTCGGTGCCCCAAGCCCACGCGCAAGAGCACTGTCTGGAGGTGCATTTGCCATTCATTCAGCGCTTATGGGCAGGGCAGGAGATGCCCCGCGTATTGCCACTGTTGGTGGGTTCGGTGTCACCACAAGAGGTGGCCTTGTTGCTCGACCGCCTGTGGGGCGGCGATGACACCCTGATCATCATCAGCACGGACTTGTCGCACTTTCACCCCTATGACCAAGCCCGCCACATGGACTTGGCCACCTGCGCGCAGGTGCTGTCCATGTCGGTGGGTGTGAACCACCAGCAAGCCTGTGGTGCCACCCCGCTCAATGCAGCCTTGCTTCAGGCGCGCACGCGTGCACTGCAGGTGCGGCAGCTGGGGTATTGCAACTCTGGTGACACTGCGGGCAACACGCACGAAGGCCGCCAGCGTGTGGTGGGGTATGCCAGCTTTGCTTTGTATGAGCCCCCGACGCCAAGCGACGCCGCTGGGCTGGATGCACAAGCGGGGGCCCGTTTGTTGCAGCTGGCACGGCACAGCTTGCACCAGGCCACCGCCGCTGCGCCAGTGCCAGCACCCGCCGTGCAGGACTTGAGCACGATGGGCGCGAGTTTTGTGACCCTGACCCAATCCGGCCAATTGCGCGGCTGCATTGGCAGCTTGCAAGCGCACCGCCCATTGCACCAAGACGTGGTGGCCAATGCACAAGCAGCCGCTTTGAAAGACCCGCGCTTTGCGCCCGTCACAGCCCAAGAGGCCCCGCATCTGGCGGTGGAGGTCTCGGTGTTGACAAAGCCCGAGCCGCTGCACTTTGCCAATGAATCACACGCCCTGTGGCAGCTGCAGCCGCATGTGCACGGCGTGATTTTCAGCTGTGAGCATGAGGGGCGCACTTACCGCAGCACGTTCTTGCCACAGGTGTGGGCCCAATTGCCCGATCCGCGCAAGTTCATGGCGCAGCTCAAACGCAAAGCGGGTTTGCCGTATGACCACTGGTCAGCGTCGGTGCACTTGTCGGTGTACCGCGTGCAAAAATTTTCCGAGGCGGACCATGCCGCCTGAAGCCGCTTACCCCGCCCGTTGGTGGCAGCTGCTGGCCGACGGCCGCATGCAGTGCGACCTGTGTCCGCGTGAATGCAAGCTCCATGACGGGCAGCGCGGCTTGTGTTTTGTGCGCCAACGCGTGGGCGCGCAGATGGTGCTGGACACCTATGGCCGCTCCAGTGGTTTTTGTTTGGACCCGGTCGAAAAAAAACCGCTGAACCACTTTTATCCGGGCAGCAGCATCTTGAGTTTTGGCACAGCGGGCTGCAATCTGTCGTGCAAGTTTTGCCAGAACTGGGACATCTCCAAAAGCCGCGATGTGGACAAGCTCGGTCAACGGGTGATGCCCGCTGACATTGCCGCTGCCTGCGTGCAGTCGCAAACGCCCATGGTGGCCTTCACCTACAACGACCCGGTCATCTTTGCCGAGTACGCCATCGACACCGCGCAGGCTTGTCGCGAGGCGGGCGTGAAGTCGGTGGCGGTGACGGCCGGCTTCATCCATGATGCGCCCCGGCGTGCGTTTTTTGCCCACATGGATGCGGCCAACATCGACCTCAAAGCCTTCACCCAGGACTTTTACAGCCAATGGTGTGCCGGTGATCTGGCCCATGTGCTCGACACCCTGGTGCATGTGCGGCACGCCACGCGCTGCTGGCTGGAAATCACCACCTTGCTGATCCCCGGTGCCAACGATTCAGATGCCGAATTGATCGCCCTGTCGCGCTGGATGGTGCGAGAACTCGGGCCGGATGTGCCGCTGCATTTCACAGCCTTTCACCCGGCCTACAAAACGCAAGACCTCCCCCGCACGCCACCCGAGACACTGAGCCGCGCCCGGCACATCGCCATGGCCGAGGGCTTGCGTTTTGTCTACACCGGCAATGTGCACGACGCACAAGGCGGCACCACGTTTTGCCCGCAATGCCAAGCCCCCGTGTTGGTACGCGACTGGCATTTGGTCACACACAACGCACTCAAAGGCCACCGCTGCGGCCATTGCGGCTGCACCCTGCCCGGACACTTTGCGCCCGACGGGCAGGCGTTCAAGCCGTTTGGGCGTCAGCGCATTCCTGTGCGGTTTGAGTCTGGGGGGTGAGGGCGTGTGTTGGCATTGCGCTGGTGCAGATGGGCGGAACGCTTCCCTTTCTCGCGGGTGCCCTCGCATCCTCTTTTGCATCGCATGGCGCTGGTTGTAGAGAGGAATTTTGGGCTTTTGGGGGGGGGCAAAAATGAAAGTTATGGCTTGCATTTATGGTGTTTTAGACTCAAAATGCAAGCCATGACTGACAATATTCGCCTCCCTGATGAATTGGGCCTGCAGTTGCGTGCACGTCGCGAAGCGCTGGGCTTGAGCAAGTCCGCGCTGGCCGAAAAGGCGGGCAAAGTCCGGGAAGTCATTTACAGACTGGAGGCCGGGGAAGATTCCACCGTGTCCTCGCTTTTGGCCGTCATGGGGGCCTTGGGGCTGGTGATGCGCATGGAGCGCGCAGGCCTGCCCAGCGCCAGTGAAGTCGCTGCCAGGTTCATGGAAGAGGACGACGATGCTGCCTGAAAAAATTCGTTTGCTGAACGTCTCGATTGGCGATGCCGACAACGCGGGTCAACTGATCCGGGCGTCCACCTACGAATTTCGCTATGTGCAGACCGACCCCGCGCAAGCGGCTGTGGCCTTGCTGATGCCGCCCGCACAGCAGCTCACTTGGCAGGACGGTGACCTTTTTCCGCCGATGGACCAGAACCTGCCCGAAGGCGACTTGTTCATGAAAATTCGGGAACTCTTCTCGAAGCAGCCCATGACGCCCATGCACATGCTGGCGCTGGTAGGGCGCAATGGCATTGGCCGACTGGGTTACAGCCTGCCCGACCACACGGCCACGCCCATGCCCCGAACGCTGAGCAAAAACGAGTTATTGGGCACGGCCTACACCCCCAAGATGTTCAACGAGTTGGTGGCCGCATACCTGAGCACAGGCGCTGGCATCGCAGGCATGCAGCCCAAGATCATGGTGCCTGACCGCCCCACCGTGCCGATCCCTTCGCTCATCGTGAAGGCCGCCAGCCCTGCATACCCAGGCTTGGCCGCCAACGAATTTTTGTGCCTGACGGCCGCACGCGAAGCGGGCATCGAGACCCCTACATTCGATCTTTCAGACGATGGACAAATGTTGGTGCTGGACCGTTTTGACTTGGTGATGCATGACGATGGCCGGGTTGAACGCTTGGGCTTTGAAGACATCGCGGCCCTGGCTGGGTTGCGTGTGCGCGACATCTTGTCGGACCGCAAGTACCAGGGCAGCTACCAGCGCATTGCAGAACTCCTGCGCCAACTGCAATTGCCCAGCGACAACCTGCACCGGTTTTTTGAGCAAGTGGCGTTTTCCATCATGGTGCGCAACGGCGACGCACATCTGAAAAATTATGGTTTGCTCTACCGCTGTGCTGAACAAGTTTGGCTGGCCCCCATGTTCGATGTGGTGACCACCAGCATCTACACCTACACCCAATACGCGGGCGGCCCTGAGCTGGAGGACCGCACCCTGGCTCTCAAACTGTTTGCGGGCAAGCACCACAGCAAAGCCTATCCCACGAAAGAGGAACTGGAAGATTTTGGCCGACGCGTGTGTGGCGTCAGTCAGCCTGCGCATACGCTGGCGCGCATTGCCCAAGCCATGCACAGCACCATGGAAAATGCCAAAGGCGATCCGCGTGTGCCCAAGGCGCTGCAGGCGCAGATGGCGCAGGCTTGGGAGTTGGGGTATGGGTATGCGGGGTAGGTATTGATGCCGTGAGGTCTTTTGACTTTGATGAGGCAATGGCGGCTTGAGGCTGTAAGCGGCCATAAAGTCATGGTCATTGACGGACCGTAACCGCGTAGCGTATCCAACTTGGTTAATGGCTGAGGTGAGATGACTGATTGTGTCGGGTAGGGCAGCTTGAATTCTTGCTTATGGCTCCATCTTCTGAAATGGTGGAGTCTCCTCAAAACCCGGGGCGATTCACAATACCTTGGCAGTGATGTCGGCAGCTAACTCCACCGGAAACTTGAAAACACCAATACCCATCGCAGGCATGGCAACAGACTCATAACTGCTTCCACACGTTTAGTTCGCTACCCATAAGTCTTGGTGCAGCAGGCTTGTTCTCTCACCTATCTGCATTGGATTTAGTTTTTTATATTCCATTTTGGAATCATTGACGCATTCAAATAAGTCGCTTGTGTGATGATTGGAACTAATGGAGACTGCAGATCTTCAAAAATTAACTCCATGGAGACAGCATGATGAGATTTAAGCGTCTTGTTCTCGCATTTTCTGCATTAGCAATTTCAAACCCACTTTGGGCTGCATGGCCGGACGATAAGCCCGTAGAGGTTGTCGTGGGATTTGCGCCTGGCGGTGGTACTGACTTGATGGCTCGAAAGCTTTTTTCATTTGTCCAAAAGCGCCTGGGAGGTAAAGCTCAATTTGTAGTGGTTAACAAACCAGGCGCTTCAGGTGAGTTAGGAAATGCTTATGTGGCGAAAGCTCAGCCCGATGGCTATACATTGGGCATTGTCAATGTCCCAACGCTCCTTTACTTGCCGATGGTTCGTAAGACCCAATATCAGGTAGAGGACTTTCAACTCGTCGCGCGCGTTGTTGACGATCCAACCGTCCTGATTACGCGCTCAGAAACAAGAATTGACAATTTACCGACTGTTTTAGGAATTGCCAAACAAACACCGGGGGTGATTTCTGTAGGACACAACGGCGACGGTAGCAATGGTGAGTTGGTTTTGCAGTTATTGCGAAGTACTACTGGTGTAGAGCTGACAGGAGTCCCTTACAAAGGCACTGGGCCTCAGAAGATAGATGTTATTGGTGGACATTTGCCGCTCGGAACAGTAAGTGCTGGTGAAGTTCCGGAGTTGCAAAAAGGTGGCACAGGAACCGTCAAAGCGGTTGTTCAGTTCACGTCAAAACGTTCTGCAGCTTTGCCAAATGTGCCTACTGCCATGGAGGCAGGGATTAATGTCCTCATGTCATCAGAGCGTGGTGTGGCTGCGCCTAAAGGCGTTTCCTCCGATATCGTTAAACGGCTTGAGTCGGCTATTGCAGCTGTCCTCAAAGATCCCGAGTTTTTAACAGCTGCCGCCGCTGATGCGCCAGTGATTGCGTTTTTGCCAGGTGCGCAATGGAGCAAATCTCTTGAACAGAACCAAAAAGCTTTGAAGCAAATGGCCGCTAACCGTAAGTGAACAAACATGCAAATTAAAGATCAATTCATCATTCACCCTGTTTCACCTGTATTGCCAGAAAAGTATTCGACATTGCTGGAAGATGTGCCCACATCATTAATCAGTGACAATTTAAGACGTCTCGAAGGTGTACTCGGACTGCAACGTTACAACCCAAGTCGTAAGTTGGTTGGAACTGCTGTGACTGTCAAGCTTCGATCTGGTGACAATCTGTTGACATACAAAGCATTAAGCATGATGCAACCTGGTCATGTTTTAGTGGTGGATGCAGGCGGTGTTACCAGCAATGCAATCGTGGGTGAATTATTGATGCTCTATGCACAGCAGCGTGGTTGTGTGGGCTTCGTCATTGATGGTGCTTTTCGAGATTCAGCTGCGTTCGCGCAAGCAGATTTCCCTTGCTTTGCTCGTTCAGTAACACATCGTGGCCCCTATAAGACGGGTCCCGGCACTATCAATTTGCCTGTCAGCATCGGGGGGCAAGTTATTGAACCTGGCGATGTCATCGTAGGCGACGAAGATGGACTCGTGAGTTTTCCTTTCGAAGAATTAGACATTGTTCTCGCAGCAGCTGAGAAAAGTCGACTTAACGAACAAGCCATTCGTGATGAGATCGCTACAGGCGCTGTTCATCAGTCGTGGATGGAAAAGATGTTCAAGGCCAATGGAATCGATTGAAATGGAAAACACTTCATCAACTGCTTCCACCGTACTGGTCACCATTCGCTTCTTTGACGAAGCTGCTGTAGCTCGTTTAGAGTCAAGAGGGCATCGAGTCATCAGGGCTGACATCGCCTATGATGAGTTGGATATTGCTATAACACCTGGCATTGAAAAAGCACTTGCAACTGCACACGCATGGATTTTGGGAACAGCGCCAGTAACTCATTCACTACTTGAGCGCTTTCCAAATCTCAAAATCATTGCGCGTCGTGGTGTCGGTTATGACAACGTGGACGTTTCAGCGATCAAGTCACTTGGACGGATACTGACAAATACACCTGGTGGTGGTGAACCCGCTGTGGCAGATCACGCAATGGCACTGATGCTGGCGGTTGGCAAGCGTTTGGCTGAGTCTCACCAGCGAATGCAGTATGGTGATTGGAATGCTATTGTTGGTAACGAACTGTACGGTAAGACGGTTGGATTGATAGGTATGGGCCGAATTGGACGTATGGTAGCCAAGCGTCTTCAGGGTTTCGATGTTCGGACACTTGTTTGCGATCCATTTCTTGATGCATCTGCTGCACAAGCCGCAAACGTGACAACATGCAGTTTAGAAGACCTCTTGAGGCAGTCCGACTTCATCAGTTTACATGCACCCCTAACACCGGACACTAGGCAATTGATCAACGCGCACTCACTGTCGTTGATGAAAAAAAACGCAATTTTGATCAATACCTCTCGTGGTGAGTTGATTGACGAATTATCACTTTTGAACGCATTGCAAAGCGGGGCCATCGGAGGAGCTGGTTTGGACGTTTTCTTAGGAGAAAAAGATCCTTCAGCAAGGACATTAGCTGCGCAGTTGTTAGAGCTGCCCAATGTAATTGGTACGCCTCACACGGCAGCTTCTACACACGATAGTCTGACACGCGCAAATTTTGCAGCAGTAGATTGTGTTGCTGCTGCACTTGAAGGGGTCGAAGTTCCGGCGCATTGCATCGTTGCAGATGGCAGGATTTCTCAAACTGTTTGAGGGATAGCCTTAAGGGACTTATAGTTGAAGTCCAACTATTAGAGGTCCATAAGGATGAATTTCAATATCAGGCAGCTTGAGGCTTTGTATTGGGCAGGCAGCCTTGGTAGCTTTCAAGCTGCAGCAAATCGACTCCACACTACGCAATCAGCAATTTCAAAACGCATTGCTGAGCTAGAAACGGCACTTGGAAAACAGTTATTTGATCGTACGAGGCGTAACGCTCAGCTCACGCCTGCTGGAGAGCGGGTGAGCAACATAGCCAGTCAGATGCTTTCTATGTCTTCCCAATTATTGGAAGAAGGCGATGACCCACAGGAATATCAAGCTATTTTCCGACTTGCAGCGACTGAGTCCACCGCGTTAACTTGGTTGCCGGAATTTACAAAACGCATTGCTGTCGAGTTTCCAACATTGCGCTTAGAAGTAGAAATACATGAGGGTGGCGTTTTGCTGGAGCAACTTAATAAAGGCCGCTACGATCTCGCGCTATTACCTGGACCGATGTGGGGGCGAATCTATGAAGCTTTGCCCATGAAAACACTGGAACGTGCATGGATGGCAAATCCCACGCTTAAAATTCCCAAAAAGAATATCACCGTAGAAGAATTATCAAAGTATCCAATCGGGGCCCAGTACTCCGATACGATTCATGCGAGGTTACAAAGTGCTTGGTTTACGCGTGCTGGACACCCCCTGCGTAAAGTCGTTCAAGCGCATAGCCTGAGTGTGTTGGGTCAATTGACGTTGGCTGGAGTCACGGTAGCGCAATTACCAGTTGGCGTGTTTTCTGAAGCGCTGAAGAAAAAAAAGTTAGTTAAATTAGCTGTAACACCAGAATTGCCTGACGTGCAGTATTTTGCTGTCTACAGACGTTCAACAGCCCATCATCTTGCACCAAAGGTAGCAGCGCTGGCACAGAGTTGTTGTGACTTTGAACGTTGATTAGAGTTGTTTAGACTAAATTCGCAACGACTACTTGGATGAATCGCCCCGTGATTCGTGGAGGCCAGTTGGTTTAAGTTGAGACTTCGGTCTCGTTCTTTCCGGCTAGTTGCCGGTAGTAGTTCACCTCAGCTTCAGCCGGTGGAATATACCCAATCGAGCTGAGCAGTCGGTGATGGTTGAACCAAGCCACCCATTCCAGGGTTGCCAGTTCCAGTGCTGCCTTGGTCTTCCAAGGCGCAACGGGTGTTGGTAAGACGTGGCTTGCGTGTGCATTTGGCCAGCAGGCCTGCAGGCTAAAAATGCCAGTCCTGTTCTATCGCGCCAATGATCTTTACGGAGCAATCTCAGAGTCATTGCTTGATGGCTCATTGCCCGCTCTGAAGCTGTCATTGAGCAAACCAAGTTTGTTGATACTTGACGATCTGGGTTTGGGTGAGATGAATCAACATGCGTCGCAGTTCTTGCTTGATGTGATTGATCGTCGAATGCGCACAGGATCATTGCTCATTACAACGCAATATCCAACTGATCAATGGCATGGGTTTTTCCCTGCCCTGATGGCCACCCAAATTCCCCCACTTATGGCCACCTCAAACTCCCCCACCTGAATTGATCGGGGACAGGGTCTCAACGCCGACACCGTCGGCACCTGTTGGCAGGACGCATGTTCTGGCCTTCCTCGAAGGAAGGCCAAGGAGTGAATGTCTTGAAACCCAACCAACGCGCCACGGTGATCACGCTGCTGCAGCGCAACACGCCCCAGCGCGAGATTGCCCGCATC
>NKIP01000054.1 GCA_002256145.1 Comamonadaceae bacterium PBBC1 | reverse complement strand
TCACCGTGACCTATCTGGCGTGCTCGCGCATCGGTGCGGTCATCAACCCCCTGATGCACATCTTCCGTGAGCGCGAGCTGAACTTCATGCTCAAACACGGCGAGGCCAAGGTCATCATCGCACCCAAGACGTTTCGGGGTTTTGACTTCGAGCAGATGATCACCGCGATCCAGCCTGGCCTGCCGCATCTGCAGCATGTGGTGGTGATCGATGGCCATGGCCCCAACAGTTTCGAAGCCTTGCTGAGTGGCCCCACCTGGGAAAACGAGTCCGATGCTGCAAGCATCCTGAGTGCGCACCGCCCTGGCCCGGATGACATCACACAGTTCATCTACACCTCGGGCACCACAGGCGAACCTAAAGGCGTAATGCATTCGGCCAACACCGTGATGGCCAACATCATTCCTTATGCCAAGCGTCTGCAGCTCGATGCCGAGGACGTGGTGCTCATGGCCTCACCCATGGCGCACCAGACAGGTTTCATGTACGGCCTGATGATGCCCATCATGCTCCAGGCCAGCGCCGTGCTGCAGGACATCTGGGAGCCCAAGAAGGCGGTCGAGGTGATCAACGCCGAAAAAGCCAGCTTCACCATGGCTTCAACGCCGTTTCTGACCGACTTGACCCGCGTGGTGACGGAAAACAAAACACCGGTGCCCAGCCTCAAGACTTTCTTGTGTGCTGGCGCTCCAATACCCGGTCCATTGGTCGAGCAAGCTCGCGCTTCACTGGGCACCAAAATCGTGTCAGCCTGGGGCATGAGTGAAAACGGGGCCGTCACACTGATCCGGCTCAATGATCCCGATGAACGCGCCTTCAACACAGATGGCCTGCCCCTGCCCGGGGTTGAGCTCAAGGTGGTGGAAGCGGACGCCTCGGATCCTGCACTGCCTGCAGGCACGCAAGGCAAGTTGTATCTGCGTGCCTGCTCCAACTTTGGCGGATACCTCAAGCGACAGCATCTCAACGGCACCGACGCCGAAGGCTGGTTTGACACAGGCGATCTGGCCCGTATCGACGAGCAAGGCTACGTACGCATCACCGGGCGCAGCAAGGACGTGATCATCCGAGGCGGCGAAAACATCCCAGTGGTTGAAATCGAGTCGCTGCTCTACAAGCACCCTGCAGTGGCCTTGGTCGCCATCGTGGCCTACCCCGATGAACGCCTGGGCGAACGGGCTTGCGCCGTGGTGGTGCCCAAGCCCGGTCAAACCTTCGACATGCCCACCATGGTCGCTTACCTCAAGGAACAAAAGGTCGCCATCCAGTACATCCCAGAGCGGCTGGAAGTTCGCCAGAGCATGCCGTCCACCCCATCCGGAAAGATCCAGAAATTCAAGCTGCGCGAGGATTTGCGCGACGGTGCAGCTTAAGACAAAGCGCTCAACTTTCAACCACCCCATCAGGAGACAAACCATGACATCCACACCACGTTTTCAACTGCGCCGCACCTTGACGGTCGCCGCCCTTTCCCTGCTCGGCTTGGGTGCCAGCGTCAGCAGCCATGCACAGGCCTGGCCCAGCAAGCCCATCCGCATCGTGGTCGGTTTTGCCCCCGGTGGCACGACCGATGCCATGGCGCGACTGGTCGCTCAAGGCTTGACCGAGAGCTTGGGCCAGTCTGTCGTCATTGACAACAAGCCCGGAGCCAGCGGCAACATTGCAGCCGCAGAGGTGGCTCGCGCAACCCCTGATGGTCACACCTTGTTCATCTCACCCACATCGGTAGAAACCGTCAACCCGCACCTCATCAAATCCAACTTGCTGCCCTCCCGCGACCTCACCCCGGTCAGTGGCATCGGTAAATCGCAAATGTATTTGGTGACCAAGCCACAAAGCACCGCCAAAGATGTGCGCGAACTGGTCGCACAGGCCAAGTCCGGAAAATTGGCCTACGCCTCAGCCGGTGCTGGCACGCCCCCCCACCTGGCTTGCGAACTGTTCAAACAGGCCACCGGCACCAACATCCTGCACGTGCCCTACAAAGGGGCCGCACCGGCACTGCAAGACGTTCTGGCAGGACAAGCCGACATGGTGTGCGACCCGGGCATTACTTTCCCGCACATCCGCACGGGCAAGGTCAAATTGCTGGCGGTGGTGAGCGAGAAGCGCTCACCCTTTTTCCCCGATGTGCCCACCGTGGCTGAGCAAGGTTTCAAAGGGGCCAATCTGGACATTTGGTTTGGCATGTGGACACCGAACGGCACCCCCGCCGAGGTCATCGCCCGTTTGAACCGTGAGGTCGCCAAGGCCTTGGCATCGCCCACACTGAAGGCCCGCTACGCCGATCT
The DNA here is from genome assembly GCA_002256145.1 of Comamonadaceae bacterium PBBC1. Taxonomy (GTDB): domain Bacteria; phylum Pseudomonadota; class Gammaproteobacteria; order Burkholderiales; family Burkholderiaceae_C; genus Limnohabitans_A. The sequence goes on along the minus strand of NKIP01000054.1, from coordinate 61,761 downwards.
GGGCGGCGAGAACGTTGCGCTGGACACGGCCGAATTCAAGGCGCTGCTGGCCAACGAAGGCAAAGTCCTGGGCGCTTTGATCCGCGACCAGAAAATCACCGTCGAGTAAGCTGGAGCGCGCGATGTCCGAGTCCCCCATCCTGAGCACCCGGCATGGCCGTGTCGGTGTCATCACCCTGAACCGGCCCGCCCAGCTCAATGCGCTCAACGACGCCTTGATGGACGCGCTGGGCCAGGCGCTGCTGGGTCTGGATGCGGACCCGGACATTGGCGCCATCGTCATCACCGGCAGTGACAAGGCGTTCGCCGCCGGTGCCGACATCGCCGTGATGGCCGACTGGTCCTACATGGACGTCTACCAAAGCGGTTTCATCACCCGCAATTGGGAAACCATCCGCCAAGTGCGCAAGCCCGTCATTGCGGCCGTAGCCGGTTACGCCATGGGCGGCGGTTGCGAGCTGGCACTGGCTTGCGACATCGTGATCGCGGCCGAGTCGGCGCAGTTTGCCCTGCCCGAAATCAAGCTGGCCATGCTCCCCGGCGCGGGGGGCACACAGCGCTTGCCGCGTGCCATTGGCAAGGCCAAAGCCATGGACATGTGCCTGTCGGCCCGCATGCTGAACGCCGAAGAAGCCGACTGCTACGGCCTGGTCTCGCGCGTGGTGCCCGACGCCGAGCTGCAGGCCGTGACGCTGAAGCTGGCCACGCAGATTGCGGGCTACTCGCTGCCCGCCTTGATGGCCATCAAGGAGTCGGTCAACCGCGCCCACGAGGCCAGCCTGACAGAAGGCATTTTGTTCGAGCGCCGTGCGCTGCACGCCCGCTTCGCCAGCGCCGACGCCCATGAAGGCATGCACGCCTTCCTCGACAAACGAAAACCCGTTTTCCAGCACCGTTAACCCCACTTTGACCATGGCTCTCGACTCCGAATCCTTTGATCTCCTGCTGCCCACCTTGCAGCGCTTCATCCGCGAGCGCCTGATCCCGGCCGAAAATCACCTCGAAGAGCACGACGACGTGCCACTGGACATCGTTCAGGACATGAAAGACATGGGCCTGTTTGGTCTGACCGTGCCCGAGGAATTTGGCGGCATCGGTCTGTCGGTCAGTCAAGAGGTGCTGGTTAACTACGAACTCGGCCGCACCGCGCCCGCTTTCCGCTCCGTATTTGGCACCAACATCGGCATCGGCTCGCAAGGCATCCTGATGGACGGCACGCCCGAGCAAAAAGCCGCCTACCTGCCCAGCGTGGCCAGTGGCGAGTTGATCATGTCCTTCGCACTGACCGAGCCCGATGTCGGCACCGACGCCGCCTCGCTCAAGACCCGTGCCGAACTCGACGGCGACCACTATGTGCTGAGTGGCACCAAGCGCTACATCACCAACGCGCCGCGTGCCGGTGCCTTCACCCTGATGGCGCGCACCGGCGGTCCTGGCGCCAGTGGCGTGTCGGCCTTCATCGTGCCGGCCGATCTGCCGGGCATCAAGCTGGGCAAGCCCGACAAGAAAATGGGCCAGCGCGGCACCAAGACCTGCGACGTGATTCTGGAGAATGTGCGCGTGCCCGCCGCCAACATCATCGGCGGCGTGCCCGGCCAAGGCTTCAAGACCGCCATGAAAGTGCTGGACCGTGGGCGCCTGAACATCTCGGCCGTCTCCTGCGGATTGGCCTCGCGCATCCTGGATGAGGCCCGCAGCTACGCCCGCGACCGCAAACAGTTCGGCAAACCGATTGGCGAGTTCCAACTGATCCAGGCCATGCTGGCCGACAGCCAAGCCGAGCTGCTGGCGGGTTGGTCGCTGGTCAAGGACGTGGCTGCGCGCTTTGACCTCAAGCCGCCGCATGTGTCTGACCCTGAAATTTCGATGCAGGTGTCATGCGCCAAGCTGTTCTCCACCGAGATGGTGGGCCGCGTGGCCGACCGCGGCGTTCAGATCCACGGCGGGGCAGGTTACATCAATGAATACCCGGTCGAGCGCTTTTACCGCGACGCCCGCCTGCTGCGCCTGTACGAAGGCACCACCCAGGTGCAGCAAATCATCATCGGCCGCGAACTGTTGCGCGCGGCCTGACACCAGACCTTTAACCCTGAGAACTCCTATGGCCAACCCAAAAAATACCTTCAACTGGGAAGACCCCTTCAACCTCAGCGCCCAGCTCACCGAAGACGAGCGCCAGGTGCAGGAAGCCGCCCGCGCCTATTGCCAAGAAAAGCTGCTGCCCCGCGTGAAAGACGCGTTTCTGAATGAAACCACCGACGTGGCCATCTTCCGCGAAATGGGCGAGCTGGGCCTCTTGGGCCCAACCATCCCCGAGCAGTACGGCGGTGCAGGCCTCAACTACGTCTGCTACGGCCTGGTGGCCCGCGAGGTCGAGCGCGTGGACAGCGGCTACCGCTCCATGATGAGCGTGCAGTCGTCCCTCGTGATGGTGCCGATCAACGACTTCGGCACCGAAGCGCAAAAACAGAAATACCTCCCCAAGCTGGCCCGTGGCGAGTGGATCGGCTGCTTCGGCCTGACCGAACCCAACCACGGCTCTGACCCCGGCAGCATGATCACCCGCGCCAAAAAGGTGGACGGCGGCTACAGCATCAGCGGCGCCAAGATGTGGATCACCAACAGCCCGATCGCCGATGTGTTCGTGGTCTGGGCCAAGGACGATGGCGGCCAGATCCGTGGCTTCATTTTGGAAAAAGGCTGGAAAGGCCTGAGCGCACCCGCTGTTCACGGCAAGGTCGGCCTGCGTGCTTCGATCACTGGCGAGATCGTCATGGACGAAGTCTTCTGCCCCGAAGAAAACGCCTTCCCCGAAGTGCGCGGCTTGAAAGGCCCCTTCACTTGCCTGAACAGCGCCCGTTACGGCATCGCCTGGGGCGCTCTGGGTGCCGCCGAAGACTGCTACGCCCGCGCCCGCCAGTACGTGATGGACCGCCAGCAGTTTGGCCGTCCCTTGGCCGCCAACCAGCTGATCCAGAAGAAACTGGCCGACATGCTGACCGAAATCAGCCTGGGCCTGCAAGGCTGTCTGGCTTTGGGTCGCATGAAGGACGCGGGCAACGCCCCGGTCGAAGTGACCTCCATCCTCAAGCGCAACAGCTGCGGCAAGGCCCTGGACATCGCCCGCCTGGCGCGCGACATGATGGGCGGTAACGGCATCAGCGCCGAATACGGTGTGGCCCGCCACCTGGTGAACCTGGAAGTGGTCAACACCTACGAAGGCACACACGACGTGCACGCTTTGATTTTGGGACGCGCCATCACCGGGATCCCTGCTTTCTCGAACTGATATCCCCGGAGTCTTTGTTATGAAAATTCTCGTTCCCGTCAAGCGGGTGGTGGACTACAACGTCAAGGTCCGTGTCACGTCTGATGGTTCGGGCGTGGACATTGCCAACGTCAAGATGAGCATGAACCCCTTTGACGAGATCGCCGTCGAAGAAGCCGTGCGCCTGAAAGAAAAAGGTCTGGCCACCGACGTCATCGCTGTGTCTTGTGGCGTGGCCCAGTGCCAGGAAACCCTGCGCACCGCCATGGCCATCGGTGCCGACCGTGGCATCCTGGTCGAGACCCCAGCGGATTTGGACTTGCAGCCCCTGGCAGTGGCCAAACTCCTCAAGGCTTTGGTGGACAAAGAGCAACCCGGTCTGATCATTCTGGGCAAACAAGCCATTGACGACGATTGCAACCAGACGGGCCAGATGCTGGCCGCTTTGGCCGATCTGCCCCAGGCCACTTTTGCCTCCAAGGTCGACATCGTGGATGGCAAAGCCCAGGTGACCCGAGAGATCGATGGCGGCCTGGAAGTGCTGAGCATCAGCCTGCCTGCGGTGGTGACCACCGACCTGCGCCTGAACGAGCCACGCTACGTGACCTTGCCCAACATCATGAAGGCCAAGAAAAAGCAGCTCGACACCTTCAAGCCTGAAGACCTGGGCGTCGACGTGGCCCCCCGCATCAAGACCCTCAAGGTGATGGAGCCTGCCAAGCGCAGCGCTGGCATCAAGGTGCCCGATGTCGCCACGCTGGTGGACAAGCTCAAGAACGTGGCCAAGGTCATCTGACCATCCAAGGAAATCTCATGACTTCTCTCGTTATTGCCGAACACGACAACGCCTCCATCAAGGGCGCAACTCTTAATACGATCACGGCCGCTGCCGCTTGTGGTGGTGATGTGCATGTGCTGGTGGCGGGCCACAATGCCGCTGCTGCTGCGCAAGCCGCTGCCCAAATCGTGGGTGTATCCAAAGTGATCCACGCTGACAGCCAAGCCTTGGCCCATGGCCTGGCCGAGAATGTCGCAGCCCAGGTGCTGGCGATTGCTGGCCACTACAGCCACATCCTGTTCCCAGCAACCGCTGCAGGCAAGAACGTGGCCCCCCGCGTGGCCGCCAAGCTCGATGTGGCGCAAATCAGCGATGTGACGCAAGTCATCTCGGCCGACACCTTCGAGCGCCCGATCTACGCGGGCAACGCCATCGCCACCGTGCAAAGCACCGACGGCACCAAAGTCATCACCGTGCGCACCACCGGCTTTGACGCCGCAGCCGCCACCGGTGGCGCAGCAGCCATTGAAAGCGCCGCAGCCCAAGCCGACAGCGGCAAAAGCAGCTTCACACGCAGCGAAATCGCCAAGAACGACCGTCCAGAACTCACCGCCGCCAAGATCATTGTGTCGGGTGGCCGCGCATTGGGCAGCTCGGAAAAGTTCAACGAAGTGATGACGCCCTTGGCCGACAAACTGGGCGCCGCCATCGGTGCGAGCCGCGCAGCAGTCGATGCCGGTTATGCCGCCAACGACCTGCAGGTCGGCCAGACCGGCAAGATCGTCGCGCCGCAGCTGTATGTCGCTTGCGGCATCTCGGGTGCGATCCAGCACTTGGCGGGCATGAAGGACTCCAAGGTGATCGTGGCGATCAACAAGGACCCCGAAGCGCCGATCTTCAGCGTGGCCGACTTTGGCCTTGAAGCCGATTTGTTTGCGGCTGTGCCTGAACTCGTACAGCAGGTCTAAAGCACTGCGAAAGCGGTCATTGGCTATCTAACGACAAACTTCTACTGTGTGTCGGCAGTAGGCGTTCGCACCAACAAGAGCGGCCCTTCATCGCTTTGCTGCGATCCTGAGCTTTGACCATGTCAGTTTCTCCTGAAACCGGTCAGCGGTGATGCAGGGTGTCGTGTGTTCGACTGACTGCAATCGCTGCAAGTGGGTCATTCAACCCAAAGCCAAAGTAGGTGGATAAAAAGTACAAGGCTCAATGCGCCACGCCTACAACGTTGAATGATCGAGCTTCAGCAGTGGCTCGGGCGTTTTGTGAGAACCGAACGTCCGGGCATAGGCGCAGCTGAACTCTGCACCCACCAGCAAGATCTGGGCTGAAAAGTAGACCCACAACAGCACCACCACGAGCGAGCCGGCCGCGCCGAAACCCGACGCCACACCGCTGCGCCCGATGTAGGCGCCCATCAGGAACTTGCCGCCCGTGAACAGCAAGGCCGCGATCAAAGCACCGAGCCAGACATCGGAGACCCGCACACGCTGACGAGGCATGACCTTGTAGATCAGGCCGAACATGGTGGCCACGAGCAGGAAGCCACCGATCGCATTGCCCGCCTGCACAACACCCTGCCAGCCGCCGAAGAAGGGGTCGAGGCTTCGGCCCATGGCCGCGATCATGGCACTGGTGACCAGCGACACGATGAGCAAAAATCCCAAGGCGAGGATCATGCCGAATGCCATCAAACGGGCGCGAACAAGCGTGAGCCAGCCGCTCTTGCGCAAGCGTTCCGGCACGCTCCAGATGCGGTCGAGCGCATCTTGCAGTTCGGCAAACACGGTGGTGGCACCGACAACCAGCAGCACCAGGCCCACGGCGGTGGCCGTCAAGCCCTCAGCGGGTTCGCGCACGCTGTTCAGCAGGCCCTGAACGGCACCCGCGCCGACATCGCCCATCAGGTCCTTCAGCTGCGCCTGGATCTCACCGCGAGCGGCTTCCTCACCGAACACCAAACCGGCTACCGACACCACGATCAGCAACAGCGGTGCCAACGAAAACAGGGTGTAGTAGGCCAACGCCGCCCCCATGCTCGGCACATAGTCGTCAAGCCAGGCGTTGGCAACTTGTTTGGACAATCCCCACCACGCCTTGATTGGGACGTTCGGCTTCGGCATGCACACTCCAATGAGCAAAGGGTGAATCAAGTTAGCACCCAAACCGCCCGCGGTCTGTTTGCTGTCCAACCCACGGGTTCACGCGGGTGGTGGCACTGCCTGCACACGGGATGTCATGGCTCTGGCGGGTCCGTCAGTGTCACACTTTTGCAGGAGCCCACCCTGTGGGCGATGGGCGTGGAACACGCCTTGCAAACCATCGCCCACAGGGTGGGCTCCTACCGAACTTCAGCAGAGATGCATGTCGCTCAAAGCCCCAGGGTCATCAAATGGGCGTTGCCACCGGCTGCGGCGGTGTTGGTGCTGAGGCTGTGCTCATGCACCAAGCGGGCCAGCGGGACAGCCGTGTCGCTGGGGCGCAAAGCCGTGAGCGTGAGGATGGCCCCTGGCTGTTGGGCCAACCAAGCTTGGGTGAGCAAGGTGACTGAAGTGTCGGCATGTAACAAAACAGCGTCTGCCAAGGGCCTGTGGGTCCAGTCCAGCAGATCAATTCGGGCTTTGACAAGTTCAGGCAATGCCGCGTATTCAGTTTTGGCCAGAAGAGGCCAAACCGCTCGACTGCCCACGGCCAGTACGGCTGCCAACTGAATCAAACGGTCGGTTGGTGTGGCATTGACGCTGGGTGTGCCGGGGGAGATATCGTGACCCAACAGACACAGCACCCGCGCACGGGCTTGTACGCGGTAGACATTGCGTTCACCCGTGGGGCCGTTCAAGGTCGCTTGTAAACCGGCCGGGTTGACCGACGCAAACTGTGCGCACGCATGCGCCAGAGGCAAACGGTTTTGCGCGACTGCCCAATCGTGCAGGGCCTGCAGCGCGGGCGTGGCTTGTGGCAGAGCGGCACCGCCACAGGCCTGCACGCTGCGCAAGGCGGCGTCGGGCGGACAAGTGGCCAGCAGGCGCAACAGGTAAAGCGGGCCACCGGCTTTGGGGCCGGTGCCCGACAAGCCTTCACCGCCAAAGGGCTGCACGCCCACCACCGCGCCCACCATGTTGCGGTTCACATACACATTGCCTGCGTGGGTGTGGTCAATGACTTGCGCAATGGTTTCCTCGATGCGCGAATGCACGCCCAGCGTGAGGGCGTAACCGGTGTCGTTGATGCTTTGCAGCAGTTGTGGCAAATCGCTGCGGGCATAACGCAGGATGTGCAGCACCGGGCCGAACACTTCGCGCTCCAGTTGGGCCATGGTCTCGATCTCGATCAGCGTGGGGGGCACATAGGTGCCTGCGGGCAAGCGGTCGGGCTTGTTGGCACTGATGCGATGCATCGGGCAGCCGCCTTGCTGCATGGCGCTCACATGCGCCTCGATGCCCATGCGGGCCCGCTCGTCGATCACCGGCCCCATGTCCACCGCCAGATGCGTGGGCGCGCCCATGCGGATCTCGGCCATCGCGCCTTGCAGCATCTCGATCAGGCGGTCGGCCACATCGTCCTGCACGCACAGCACACGCAGGGCCGAGCAGCGCTGACCGGCCGCTTCAAAGGCTGAAGTCATGGCATCGGTGACGACCTGTTCCAGCAGGGCCGACGAATCCACCACCATGCAGTTTTGCCCGCCGGTCTCTGCGATCAGCGGCACGGGCTGGCCATGTGCGTTCAGGCGCTCGGCCAGCGTCGCTTGCAGCACGCGGGCGGTGTCGGTGGAGCCGGTGAACAGCACGCCTTGCACGCGGGCATCGCGCACCAGTTGCATACCCACCTCGCGGCCCTGGCCTGGCAACAGTTGCACAGCCGCCCGGGGCACGCCGGCTTGCCACAAAGTCTGCACCGCCAGCGCGGCAATGGCGGGCGTGGACTCGGCCTGTTTGGCCAACACCGGGTTGCCTGCAGCCAGTGCGGCGGCCACCTGCCCCACGAAAATCGCCAGCGGAAAATTCCACGGGCTGATGCACAGCACCGGGCCCAGCGGTGTGTGGGTGCCGGGGTCAAAGTCGCGGCGCACCTGTGCAGCGTAGTAACGCAAAAAGTCCACCGCCTCACGCAGTTCGGCCACGGCATGCGCCCAGGTCTTGCCTGCTTCGCGCACCAGCAAGGCCATCACGCGGGGGGAGTCGGCTTGCAGCAGATCGGCCGCGTGCTCCAGCAATGCGGCGCGTTGTGCGGGTGGCGTCACGGCCCATGCTGGGGAAAAGTCAGTCGCCGCTTGCAGCGCAGCCTCCACATCGGCCGGGCTGGCGCAGTGCACCGTGCCCAGCACATCGCTGTGGTCGGCAGGGTTGCGCAGGGTGTGGATGGCACCGCCCAAGGCCGGTGATGCGGTCAGAGGTGTCACCGTCACAGGCTGCACTTGCGCTTGCATCTCAGCGGCCAATTGGCGCAGCGTGGGCTCGTGCGCCAAGTCGGGGCCGCTGGAATTGCGGCGGGCCGCCCCATACAGCTGCGCGGGCAGCGCGATTTGCGGGTGGGGCTGGCCGGGGCTTGAGTCTTCGCGCTGGGCGTCTTCTTCGGTGCGTGCCACCGGGTCTTGCACCAGATCGCTGATGGACACACTGGCGTCGCCCATGCGGTTCACGAAGGAGCTGTTGGCCCCGTTTTCGAGCAAACGGCGCACCAGATAGGCCAGCAGGGTTTCGTGCGTGCCCACCGGGGCGTAGATGCGGCAAGGGCGCTGGAGCGGACCCACCACCTGCCGGTACAGCGGCTCGCCCATGCCGTGCAGGCACTGAAACTCGTACTGGCCCGGCGCGTAGTCGCCGTGCATGCCCTGGGCCATGCTCACGATGGCCGCCAACGTGTGCGCATTGTGCGTGGCAAATTGGGGGTACACCGCCTCCGGCGCGGCCAGCAGTTTTTGGGCGCAGGCCAGGTAAGACACGTCCGTGTGGTGCTTGCGGGTGTAGACCGGGTAGTCGCTTTGCCCGTCGAGTTGGGCGCGTTTGATTTCACTGTCCCAATAAGCGCCTTTGACCAGACGCACCATCAGCCGGTGGCCTGTGCGGCGTGCCAAGTCCACAACAAAGTCGATCACCAAGGGGCAGCGCTTTTGGTAGGCCTGGATCACAAAACCGATGCCGTGCCAGCCCTGCAGGCTGGGTGACAGGCACAGCGCTTCGAGCAGGTCGAGCGAGATGTCCAGGCGGTCCACCTCTTCGGCGTCGATGTTCAGGCCGATGTCGTAGTGGCGGGCCAATTCGGTGAGCTGCAACACGCGGGGCAACAGTTCATCCATCACCCGCTGGTGCTGGGCGCGGCTGTAGCGCGGGTGCAGGGCCGAGAGCTTGATCGAGATGCCGGGGCCGTCCACCACGCCCTGTCCGTTCGACGCTTGGCCGATGGCGTGGATGGCGTTTTCATAGGCCTGCATGTAACGCTGCGCGTCGGCTTCGGTCAGCGCCGCTTCACCCAGCATGTCGTACGAGTAGCGAAAGCCTTGCGCCTCCATGGCGCGGGCGCGTTGCAGGGCTTCGTCAATCGTCTCGCCCGTCACAAACTGCTCGCCCAGCATCTGCATGGCCAGCTGCACGCCCTGGCGGATCAGCGGCTCGCCGCTCTTGCCGATCAGTCGGGTGAGCGAGGCCAGCAGCGCACCCTCGCTGTGCGTGGCGACCAGCTTGCCTGTGAGCAGCAGACCCCAGGACGCGGCATTCACAAACAGCGAAGGGCTGCGGCCCACATGCTGGTGCCAGTCGCCCTGGCCAATTTTGTCGCGGATCAGCGCGTCGCGCGTGGCCGCATCGGGAATGCGCAGCAACGCTTCGGCCAGGCACATCAGGGCCACGCCCTCTTCGCTGGACAGCGCGTATTCCTGCATCAGGCTTTGCACGCGGCCGGCACGGCCGCTCAACGGACTGCCGGCGCGTCCGCGTTGGCCTTCGCGCATGCCCTTCACCAGTTGGCGGGCCAGCGCGTCGGTGCGTTCGGCTTGGGGGCCGCTCATGCGGGCAGCGGCCAGCAAGGGGGCCAGGGCCTGCGCTTCAGGCAGGCGGGTGGCGCGGGCGATGGCTTCGCGCAGGGCGCTGCGCTCGGGCAAGGGACCGCCGGGGGTGAAGTGGGCGCCCGTGGGCAGCGTGTTTGGGGTCATGGGTGCGTTCATGGTGGTGGCCTTGCAGATTCGATGCACTTGATGCTGGCGTCATGTCCGGGCTGAAGCCGCCGACCTACAAGAACCTGTCTTCGTAGGTCGGTGGCTTCAGCCCCGACAAAGACCACCAAGGGGCATGAATCGCTATCATCCGGAAAACTTGATAAATATTTCACCAAATTCAATCAAATCAGCCGGATAAAAATCACCATGCCCACCGAAACCCCGGACATCGACCGCACCGACCGCCGCATCCTGGACCTGCTGCAACGCGACGGCCGCATCAGCAACCTCAAGCTCGCCGAAGGCGTGGCCCTGTCGCCCACGGCGGTGCTGGCGCGGGTGCAGCGCCTGACGCGCGAAGGGTTCATCCTGGGCTACGAGGCGCGGCTGAATCCGCTCAAACTGGGCGCGGGGATGATGGTGTTTGTGGAAATCTTGCTCGACCGCACCAGCCCCAATGTGTTCGAGCAGTTCAAGGCGGCGGTGCAGGTGCGCCCCGAAATCATGGAGTGCCACATGGTGGCCGGGGGCTTTGACTACCTGCTCAAGACCCGCGCCGCCGACATGAACGCCTACCGCGAATTTGCCGGCACCGTGCTGTGGCAACTGCCCGGCGTGCGCGAAACGCGCACCTACGCGGTGATGGAAGAGGTCAAGAACACAACGGCGTTGGCCTTGTAGCTGCGTGTTCTGTCACCCGATTGATTCGGCCCATTGAAGTCTTGAGCAACAGGCAAGGGATGACTTTTTTGTAGGAGCCCACCCTGTGGGCGATGGGTGCGCAGCACACCCAACAATCCATCCCTGTCTTCGCTTAAGCTGTGACAACACCTTTGACCATTGAATCCTTCACAGAGCCGACCCTACGCCTTCAATTCAGCAAAGCTGGTGAAGGTGATTTTGTTGAGAGACGTCATGACCATTCAAGCCAAATTCCGAAGTCACGCATTGCAGGTGGCCCATGCATCCGCCAAAGCTTTGTACAAAGTGGGCGCGATCGACAAGGCCACACTGCTTGAAATAGGCAGCCCACTTCAAAGCGACATGCCCGCAGCCACGACAAGTGCACCAGCGGCCACCAACGAGGTCCAAGCCCCCGTGATATTGCCCCAGTAAACCAGTCGGGCCCAACCTTGACCCCCTGAAGCCAAACCTCTGTCTTGGGTGATGGCGGCCAAAGGGGTGGCGATGGTGAATGCATAACTGGAAGTGACCAAAGCGACGACGATCAGCCATTTCAGGGCCGCAGAGACCGACAAAAAGGGCAGTATGGCCGCGACGCTGAACATCAATACTGCGCCCAGACAAAGGCTTTGGTGCGCGACACGCCATGAATTCACCACCTGAGCAGTTGCCACGGATTTGATGGCTTTTGCATAAGGCGCGCCATACAACAAGGCCGCCAACAGCACCACGGCGCCATGAAAAATCAAATGGCGTGAAGATGTTTCCAAAAAATAAGCCCCTGACAAATTTCAAAGTCGGCCACTATAGCCGCAAGCCCATCCGAACGAGTCATCAAGCATGGGTTTGACATTGCACACGCGACACCCCCACCCTGCGCAATCTTCCAGAATGATTGCCTCTCATTCACCACACACCAGAGACTCACATGCAACACATCGGATTTATCGGCGCTTCGGGTTTGATGGGCCATGGCATGGCCAAGAACATCCGGGCCAAGGGGTTTGACTTGTCGATTTCGGTCCACCAGCGCACAGCGCCCGTGCAAGACCTGTTGGCCGCAGGTGCCCGCCAAGCGGGCAGTTATGCCGACTTGGCGGCTTGCGATGCGGTGATCATTTGCGTGACCGGCTCTCCCCAGGTCGAGGCGGTGGTGGCCGGGCCAGGCGGCATTTTGTCCCAGGCACGCGCGGGCCTGATCGTCATCGACACCTCGACCAGCGAGCCCGAGTCCACCCGCCGCCTGGCAGCGCTGTGCGCCAAGCAGGGCGTGATTTATGTGGACGCGCCGCTCACACGCACGCCCATCGAGGCCGAGGCGGGCAAGCTCAATTCCATGGTGGGCGCATCGCCCGAGGTGTTCGCCCGCATCGAGCCGGTGATTCGCGCCTACAGCGAAAACGTGTTCCATGTGGGCGAGATGGGCGCAGGCCACGTCATCAAGCTGCTCAACAACTTTGTGGCCCAGGCCATTTGCACCGCCACAGCAGAGGCCTTTGCCGTGGGGGCCAAGGCGGGCGTGGACCTGAACCAATTGGTGCAAGTCATTTCGGCCGGGGGCGTGAATTCGGGCCTGTTCCAGCTGATGAGCAAAACCCTGCAGGGCGACTACGGCGCGATGAAGTTCGAGCTGAACAACGCGGCCAAGGATTTGCGTTATTACTCACACCTGACCGAGAGCGTGAAGGTGCCCTCCATGATTGGCACCAGCGTGCACCAGGCCCTGAACACGGCCGTGGCTTTGGGCTACGGCAGCGAGATGGTGCCCTCGCTGGTCAAGGCGCAGGCCCAGCTGAATCAGGTCACGATCGTCAAGGCTTGAGGGTTTGGAGGGCTTGGGCCACCTCGGCTGCAGTGGGACGCTGACGCGGCTGCTCTGACAGGCAGGCACGGGCCAGTGCTTGCAGGGTTTGGACGGCTGCGTCGGCTGTTGAATCATCGGCTGTTGAGGACGGGCCAGCCTTTTGACCCCAAGGTGTGAGGGCAGAGGCTGGTGATGGGTGCTGCACCGCAAGGACCAGTTCTTCCAGCAAACACCCCAAGGCCCGCACCTCCAGCGCCAGCAGACTTTGGCGCAGTTCGGGTGTGTTCATGGGCAATCGCGTGGCCGCGCCAAAGTCGCCCAGTCGCGCCTGGCCGTGCACTGGGTCGATCAGGATGTTGTGCGCATACAAGTCGCCGTGCATCACACCACGCTGGTGAAGGTGCGCCAGCGCATCGGCCACATCGTGGGCAATGCCCAAGGCCAAAGCCGCTGAAAGTTGAAAGCCCGGCGGGTACACGTCACGCGTGCAGCTTTGCAAGCTGGGCGGCCCCGCCAGATTGATGTGGGCGGCGGGGATGAGTGGCATCAACAAGCCCTGAGCCTGAGCGGGGTGTTGGCTCAGCCGCGCCACGGGCGTGGTCAGGGTGGGGTGTTGGCCTGCGGCCAGACACGCGGCCAGTTCGTCTTGGGGCAGGCCGTCGCTGGTCACTGCGCCTTTGAACAGCTTAAGCGCCAGCGGCTGCGGCCAGCCAGCCGCCTGCACGCGGTGGATGTAGCCCGATGCGCCTTCGCCCAGCAATGGGCCCAGCGTGAGTGAAGCCCACGGCACTTCGGGCAGCGGCACCTCTTTTGCAAAATCTTCTGCAAAAGTCCAGCCCAAGGCATTGCCCGCTAACGCCAACCAGGACAGGCGCGGCAATTCGGTCAGCCAGCCGGGCACCTTGCTCAGGCGGTTGGCCGATACGCGCAGCAATTCCAGTCGGTGTGCCGCCTGCAGGCTGTCGGGCAGTGCGGTGAGTTGGTTGCCCGCCAGCATCAGCTTTTGCAAAGCCGGGCGCTGACCGAGTTCGTCGGGCAAATGGCCGATGGCGTTGTCCGTCAGCGTCAACCAGCGCAAAGCGGGCGGCAGCGCGGCGGCAGGCACATGGGCAATGCGGTTGGCCTTGAAGCCGACCATGTGCAATGCAGGGCAGTCGCCCAGCACTTCGGGCAGCGCGGTAAAGTCATTGTCAGACGCAAACAGCACCTGCAAGCGGTGCAGGCGCGGCAGCTGGTGTGGCAAATCGCGCAGCCGGTTGCCGCTCAGGTTGAGCACCTCCAGCGTGTCGGCCAGGGCAAAAACCTCGTGGGGCAGCTCAGTCAGGCCGCAAGACAGATCGAGGCGGCGCGTGCCCGCCAAAGCGCCGCTGCGCAGTTGTTCCAAGGTGTGCATGGGAGAAAGTGGGGTCAATACGCCATCGTCAGCAGGGTGCCGATTGTGACCGGTCACAGACCTCAACAACGGTGAACCTGGGGCCCCGTCAGGATGTTTGTGCCCTGTAGGTGCCGAGGGCCTGAGCCAACACGTCGCCCTCGGTGTTGCACAGTTGCGCTTCGCAAAACACCATGGTCTTGCCGCCGCCGACCACCTGGGCCGTGGCCATGGCTTGGCCTGCGGCCGGGCGCATGAACGACATGTGCAGGTCCACGGCCACCACCGAACGCACCGGCTGCTTGTCAGCGCTGCCGCCGTTGACTCGGGCCAAAGCCGCTTGAACCATGGCCTCATCCAGCAGGTTCATCACCGCACTGCGGCTCAAGAGGGCCGGGGATTCATGGGGAAGGCTCATGCAGTTTCCTTGAGTGCCAAATTGAACGCGATGGTTTCATTGGGGTCTGGGCAAGTAACGGAACGAGCCCTGCGCTTTGGCCACCACGCGGCCTTGGGCGTCGCACACCTTGGCTTGGCACCAAGCCACATCGTCGTCGCAGCTGACCACTTCGCCATGCGCCGTCAGCGGGCCACGCCCGGGCTCCAAAAAGCAGGTGTCCAGGTTCAGTGTGACCACGGTCTTTTGAAAATCGACCTGCGAGACCGATGCGCTGGCCATGACCACATCGAGCAGCGTGACCACCACGCCGCCGTGTACTGCGCCGATCACATTGCCCAAGTCGGCGTGCGGATCAAGCGAAATTTGTGCCTTGCCGCCTTCGGAGAAATCACGCCGCATGCCGATCAGGCGCGTGAACGGCGTCTTCGCAAAAATCGCCAGCGGGTCGTCAGAGATGACGGGTTTCATGGCGGTGCTTTCAGTCCAGCTTGAAGCCCATGTCCTTGAGCATCTTGGCGTCGCGCTCGAAGGCCGTGCGGGCGTAAGCGGTGTAGGCCTCGCCCGTCATCAGGTTGGGCTGCATGTCAAAGTTCTCCAACTGGGTTTGGTGCACCGCGTCGGCCGAGGCCTTGCGAAAAGCCGCTGCCAGCTTGGCGGCGATGGCGGGCGGCAGGTTCTTGGGCGCGACCAAGCCCATGGGCGAGTCGATGGTGATGTCAAAGCCCGCCGCCTTGACGGTCGGCACACCCGGGTAGCCTTTCAGGGGCTCTTGCGTGAAAGTGGCCAAAAGCCGCGCTTTGCCGCCGCGCACCTGTGCGCCAAAGCCGGGGTCGCCGTACACGTCCAAGTGCCGCCCGATCAAGGCGGTGAAGGCCTCGCTGCCGCCCTTGAAAGGGACCATGTTGAACGAAGTGCCTGCCATTTTGGCCAAGCGCTCGGCCACGATGCGGTTGATGCTGATCGCCCCCACCGTGCCCCAACTGATGGCACCCGGGCGCTTCTTGGCATCGGCCAGCAAATCGCCCAGCGTTTGCCAAGGGGCATCGGCGGCCACGCAAATGCCGGTGGTCAGGTTGAACAGGCCAATCAAGTAAGTGAAGTCTTTAAGCGGGTCGAAGTTGACCTTTTGCACCAGAGGTGCGCGGATCACCGAGTTGTGCATCACGGCCACCGTATAGCCGTCCGACTCGGGCATGCTCGCCAGCGCCGCCGTGCCCATGACACCGCCCGCACCGGGCTTGTGCATCAGCACCACGCTCTGGCCGAGCTCTTTGGACGCAGCCTCGGCCAATGTGCGAAAGATCGGGTCCATCGAGCCCCCGGGTGGAAAGGGCAGCACCAGCTGGATTGGCTTGGTCGGGAAAGCGTCTGTGGGGCGGTTTTGAGCCAGCGCCGCGCTGCCCACCGCCATGGCCGACAGGGCCACCAAAGCCTGCCTGCGGTCAACCGGGAATCCGTGCGGGTTCATGTGTGTCTCCTTGTGCAAAGCCCACGGCACCCGACAACAGGCGCATGCACAGGCTTTTCATCGGACTTCAGGGTAAGGGCACAAGCGCGCATTCTCAAATGGCCGAAAAGCACAAAACCGCTGGCAAAACCTGCCAGCGCCGCGAGGCAAGCCATGAACAACTGCCGCAACGAACCAGGCCCACTTGCAGGGAATGCGTCAGCTCAACTCTGACGCAAACAGCGTCAACGGTAAGTCGCCAGGTGGATGTTGGTTTCGGTGCTGCGAATGCCGCTGATCAGGCGGATGCGCTCCAGCACCTGCGACAGCTCTTTCATCGAAGTGGCCTCGATTTCGGCCAGCAAATCCCAGCGGCCATTGGTGTCGTGCAGGGCGGCCACGCCAGGCTCGCCCAACAAACTCGCAATCACCTGGCGCGTGGTGTTGCCTTCGACCAGCACGCCCATCCAGGCCTTGATGCGCTCGGTCTCGGCCTCGGGGCGCAGCTTGATGGTGTAGCCCACGATGACCTGGCTGTCTTCGAGTTTGCGCAGGCGGTTGTTGACGGTGCCGCGAGACACCCCGAGCTTGTGGGCCAAGTCGGCAATGTTCAAACGGGCGTTTTGCCGCAGCAGGCCGATCAGGCTTTGGTCGATGTCATCCATGTGCCAAATTGTCACTGTAACTTGACATTTTGGCAATATAACGAACAAAACAGCATATTTATATCCATTTACATTGGCATCGCGATCCAAGAAACTGCTTCCTCGATCAACAGGGTCTGAAGGACCCACAGAACCCGCGCATGAACCACGCCCAAAACGCTCAAGTACAAAACCGCCCCGTCCGTACCGAATTCCAGTCCCCGCTTTACCTGAGCGCCCCCGATGCCGTGGCCATGGTCCAACACTTGGGCTTGAACAATTGCATGGCCTGCATGGCTGACCACATCCAAGCCGACTTTCTACGTTGGCACGACTTTGACAAATCACCCCGCGTGGCCCACCACTCACACCACGGCGTGATCGAGCTGATGCCGATCTCCAACGCCCAGGCCTACAGCTTCAAATACGTCAACGGCCACCCCGGCAACACCGCCCTGGGCCTGCCCACCGTCATGGCTTTCGGGGTACTGGCCGATGTGCAAACAGGTGCCCCTACTTTGATCAGCGAGCTGACCTTGACTACCGCCCTGCGCACCGCCGCCACCTCGGCTTTGGCCGCCAAAACCTTGGCGCGACCCGACAGCCGGGTGATGGCCCTGATTGGCAACGGCGCACAAAGCGAGTTTCAGGCGCTGGCGTTTCAGCACTTGGTGGGCATCACCACCTTGCGCCTATACGACATTGACCCACAAGCCACCGCCAAATTGGTCAGCAATTTGAGTGGCAGCGGCTTGAAGTTGGTGGTGTGCCCCAGCACCGCCCACGCGGTCCAAGGAGCCGACATCGTCACCACGATCACCGCCGACAAAACCTGCGCCACCATCCTCAGCGCGGACATGCTGGAGCCGGGCATGCACATCAACGCGGTGGGCGGCGACTGCCCGGGCAAAACCGAGCTGTCTGCAGGCGTGCTGCGTGCGGCCAAAGTGTTTGTGGAGTACGCACTGCAAACCCGCATGGAGGGCGACATTCAGCAAATGCCACCTGACTTTGCCGTGACCGAGCTGTGGGAGGTGCTCAGCCAGCGCTGCGTTGGCCGTGACAGTGCGCAGCAAATCACCGTTTTCGACTCGGTGGGCTTTGCCTTGGAAGACTTTTCTGCGCTGCGCTTCATGCACGATGCCGCGTTGGCGCTGGGTTACGGCCAACGACTGGACCTGATCCCGTCCATGCGTGACCCGAAGAACCTGTTTGGCACTTTGCGCCATGCCCGCGCCATGCCTTGCACCGCCCAGCCAGCTAGCTGCGCTGTGTAACCCCCCACCCTGTGGAAGATGAGCCTGCATTTTGTAGGAGCCAGCCCTGCTGGCGATGGGGACGGTGGTGGGGATGCGAAGGTTCATCGCTTGCAGGGCAATCTCCTACAAAGGCAGCAACAGTCAACGGATTTTTGTAGGAGCCAGCCCTGCTGGCGATGGGGACGGTGGTGGGGATGCGAGGGTTGATCGCTTGCAGGGCAAGCGCCTACAAAAGAGGGTTGATTGCTTGCAAGGCAAGCTCCCACAGGGGGATCACTTTCAATTCGAGCCCCGCGCGGCGATGGCATCCGTCAGGCAGCGCGCCAAATAAGCCGCTGCGGGGGTCAGGGGCACATCGGGTGGAGACAGCAAGACCAGCTCGATGTCCGGTGGGCGCATGCTGAGTAATGACAACTCCACCAAACCATGTCCCTCGGGTTGGGCCAGCAAGGGGGCGGGCATCACGCTCATGGCGTCCGATTGGCGGATCAAGGCCATGGCAGCCATGGCGTCGCAGCGGGTGATTTGGCTGGGCGGGGCCACACCTGCTTGTGAAAACATGGCCAACAGCCCCTCGTCCAGCCCTTGCGAAAACGGCCCCGGCATGACCCACTCCAACGCCGCCAGCTTGGCAGCGGTGGGCTGCAGCAACACCGGGTGCCCCGCCCGCACCACCAGTTTTTGTTGGTCTTTTTGCAAGCGGGTGCACTGAAACTCTTGCGGCGTCACGTCGCCACTGTCGGCCACGATGGCAAAGTCCACCGTGCCGTCACGCAAACCCGGCAACACCCGCGCCACCAGGCCCTCGATCAGGCGCAGCTGAATGCGCGGGTAGCGTTTGCGAAACCACAAAAACGCCTCGCCCAACACCGTGAGCATGAGGTAAGGCGTGAGCGCCACCCGCACCGTGCCCTCTTGGTCGCCTTGGGCCTGCTGCAACTCGTCTTGCGCCAAGGCCATTTGGCGCATCACCAGCTGGGCGCGGGCGTGCAGGCGCTGGCCTGCTTCGGTCAGCACGATGCCCCGTGATTTGCGTATCAACAAGGCCACGCCCGTGTCTTCTTCCAGCTGGCGCAAAGACTTGGTCAGGGCTGCCTGCGTCAGGTGCAATTCGCGGGCGGCTGCGCGGATGCTGCCGTGTTCGACGGCGGCCACCAAGGCCTGGAGTTGGTGCAGTTTCATGGTCAGGCAGTTTAATTCAATGACAACCATGGGTTGTCATGAAAATAATTAACAGTCTTTCGGTTGTCCCCTGTCAGGTCTAGCATCGCGCCATCATTTTGACGATGGAGACCCGCATGAAACTGCTCAAACCCCTGGGCCTGCTGCTGAGCCTGGCCATGGCGGCCAGCGCCCCCGCTCTGGCACAAAACTTCCCCAGCAAGCCCGTGACCCTCATGGTGCCGTATCCGGCCGGTGGTCTGTCGGACCTGATTGCTCGCAAGGTCAACGTGGCCTTGGCGGCCGAACTCAAGCAGCCGGTCATCATCGAAAACCTGGGTGGCGCGGGTGGGGCTATTGCGGCGCAAAAAGTGCTCAATGCCCCCGCAGACGGCTACTACCTGTTTCAGGGCTCGCCCAACGAACTCATCCTCGCTCCCTTGGCCATGAAGGCCGTCAAGCACAAACCCGATGACTTTCGCCTGATCCAGCGCATGGCGATGGCCCCCATGGCCATCGTCGCCAGCAAGAACTTCCCGGCCAACAACCCGCAAGAGATGGTGGCCGAGATCATCAAACGGTCCAAAGCGGGCAAACCGGTCAACTACGCCAGCGTGGGCATTGGCAGCTTCTACCATTTGCTGGGCGAAGAAATGGCCAAAAAACTCGGTGCCCAGATGCTGCATGTGCCCTACAAAGGCGGTGGCCCCATCCTGCAAGACTTGCTCGGCGGCCAGATTGACCTGTTCATCACCCCCTATGGTGCGCCCCATGTGGCCATGGCCAAAGAAGGCAAAACCAAATTCATCGGTGCCCTGTCGCCCCAGCCGCAGCGCCTGATTCCGGAGGTGCCCTCGGTGGACCAGGCCAAAGAACTCAAAGGCTTTCACTACACGATTGGCAGCGGCTACTACGTGAAAAAAGGCACGCCCGAGCCCATCGTTGAGGCCCTGCACCGGGCGCTGACCAAGACCATGTTCGACGCCGATTTCCGCAACACCATGACCGCCATGGGCCAGGAAGTGGGTGAAGCTTTGCGCCTGGACCAGACCGATCAGGTCTATGCCGAAGAAGTCAAGCTGTACCAGGGCATCGCCAAATCCATCAAGCTGGAAGCCCAATGAGCGTGCTGCAGGCCCTGCAATCGCGGGCCGCACCCTTTGTGGCGCTGCGCCGCGATTTGCACCGCCACCCTGAACTGGGCCTGCAAGAGTTCCGCACGTCTGAGCTGTTGGCCGAGCAGTTGCAAAGCTGGGGCTACACCGTCACACGCGGTCTGGCCAGCACCGGGCTGGTGGCGCAGTTGCAGCGCGGCAGCGGCCACAAACGCCTGGGCCTGCGGGCCGACATGGACGCCTTGCCCATTCACGAGGTCAATGACTTGGCGCACTGCAGCGTGCACGCGGGCGTGATGCACGCCTGTGGCCACGATGGGCACAGCGCCATGCTGATGGCGGCGGCGCAATACATTGCCCAAGAGGTGGAGTTTTCGGGCACGCTGAACCTGATTTTTCAGCCGGCCGAAGAGCACCCGGGCGGCGCCAAGATCATGATCGAAGAAGGCCTGTTTGAGCGCTTTCCGTGTGACGCGATTTTTGCTGCACACAACATGCCCGGCGTGCCTGCGGGGCAGCTGGTATTCATCGAGGGTCCGGCCATGGCGTCCAGCGACGACGTGACCATCACCCTGACCGGCGTGGGCGGGCATGGCGCCATGCCGCACCGCGCACAAGACCCGATCGTGGCGGCGGCGGCCATTGTCATGACGCTGCAAACCATCGTCTCGCGCAATGTGGACCCGCAGCACACCGCCGTGATCACCGTCGGATCGCTGGTGGCGGGCAAAGCCAACAACGTGATCCCTGCCAGCGCCCGGCTGGAGCTGAGCGTGCGCTCGCTCGACCGCGAGGTGCGCAACCTGCTGCAAGAACGAATCACCAGTCTGGTCACGGCGCAAGCCCAAAGCCTGGGTGTGCAAGCGCACATCGACTACAAGCGCGACTACCCCGTGCTGGTGAACACCGCCGCAGAGACCGAGCTGGCCCGCCAGGTGGGCACCGAGCTGCTGGGGGCAGAACGCGTCACGCGCCAGGGCCGACCCCTCACGGGCAGTGAAGACTTTGCCTTCATGCTGGAGCACTGCTCGGGCAGTTATTTCATGATCGGCAACGGTGCGGGCGAGAGCACGGGTGAAGGCACAGGTGACAGTGCGGTTGCCCACGCCTGCATGGTGCACAACCCGGGTTACGACTTCAACGACGACATCTTGCCCGTGGGCGCAGCCTTCTGGGCCTTGCTCACACAACGCTATTTGAAAGACTGAACACCATGGCCACCGAACTTTGGCAACTGAGCGCCACCGAATTGGCTGCTCGCATCGCCCGCCGCGACACCACCGCACGCGCCGCCACCGAAAGCGTGCTCGCCCGCATTGCCGAGGTCAACCCGCAGGTCAAGGCACTGGCCAGCGTCACGCCCGACAAAGCTTTGCAAGCCGCCGACGCGGCCGACGCCAAGCAGGCCCGGGGCGATGCGCTCGCGCCGCTGCACGGCGTGCCGGTCACCATCAAGGTCAACATCGACGTGCAGGGCGAGGCCACCGACGAAGGTGTGCACGACTTCAAAGACAACATCGCCAGCACCGACTCACCCCTGGTGCAGTCCATGCGCGATGCGGGCGCGATCATGGTGGGCCGCAACAACGCGCCCGCGTTTTCGCTGCGCTGGTTCACCGACAACGACTTGCATGGCCGCACGCTCAACCCGTTTGACGCGGGCGTCACCCCCGGTGGCTCCAGCGGCGGTGCAGCAGTGGCCACCGCTTTGGGCATGGGCGCGATCGCGCACGGCAACGACTACGGCGGCTCGATCCGCTACCCGGCCTGGGCCTGTGGCGTGGTGGGTTTGCGCACCACGGTGGGCCGGGTGCCGTCTTACAAGGCCAGCGCCCCCAACCGCATCATCAGCAATCAGCAAATGTCGGTGCAAGGCCCGCTCACCCGCACCGTGGCCGATGCCCGGCTGGCGCTGCAGGTCATGGCGCAAGGCACGCCCCAAAGTTTGGCACTCGACCCACAGTGGGTGCCCGCCCCGCTCGAATTTGCCGATGCCAAGCAACCCACCCGCGTGGCGGTGTTTCGCAGCTGGGCGCATTCGGCCGTTGACCCCACTGTGAGCGCTGCCGTCGATCAGGCGGCCCAGTGGTTGCAGGAGGCGGGCTACACCGTCGAAGAAGTGGAGCCACCCCACTTTGCCGAGGTTTCGGCCATGCAGTTCCACATGGTTATGAACGACATGCGCCGGGGCGGCGAGCCCTTCATGCGCGAGCACGGCGACGACGCGCTGCGCACAGCCCTCAGCCACTACATGGCCATCAACCCGGTGTGGGACCGCGACCAGTATCTGGACTCGATGACCCGGCGCTTCAACATCGCCCGCGATTGGGCGGTGTTTTTGGAGCGTTACCCCGTGCTGCTCATGCCCAACTCGTGGGAGCGGCAGTTCCCCATCGACGACGACCAGCGCTCGGCCGAGCGCACCGCACAAATCCTGCTGGCGCAAGCGCCCTTGCTGAGCACCGCCACACTGGGTTTGCCGGGCCTGTCGGTGCCCACCGGGGTGGTGAACGGCTTGCCCGTGGGCGTGCAAATCGTCAGCACCAAGTTCCGTGAAGACCGCATGTTGGCCGCAGGTGAGGTGATCGAGCGGGCGGCCGGGTTTTCGGCGCTGGATTATTTGTTGTCCAAAGAAACAGCTGCTTGAACCGCCATGCCACATGTCGCGTATACCGCGCGACATGTGGGTGGATACATCTACATCAGCGCCCCACCACCCGTGCCATTTCCAAGCACTTGTTCGAGTAACCCCACTCGTTGTCGTACCAGGCCACCACCTTGATGAAGGTGCTGTCCAGCGCAATGCCCGCATCGGCGTCAAACACGCTGGTGCACACCTCGCCCCTGAAGTCGGTCGACACCACTTTGTCGTTGGTGTAACCCAGCACGCCCTTCAAAGCGCCTTCGCTTTGCGCTTTCATCTCGGCGCAAATTTCGGCATAGGTGGCTGGTGTTTCCAGCTCGGCCGTCAGGTCCACCACCGACACGTCCGAGGTGGGCACACGAAACGCCATGCCCGTCAACTTGCCCTGGATGGCCGGGATCACCACACCCACCGCCTTGGCCGCGCCCGTGCTGCTGGGGATGATGTTTTCCAGAATGCCGCGCCCGCCGCGCCAGTCCTTGTTGCTGGGTCCGTCCACGGTTTTTTGCGTGGCGGTGGCCGCGTGCACCGTGGTCATCAGGCCGCGCTTGATGCCCCACTTGTCGTGCAGCACTTTGGTGATGGGGGCCAGGCAGTTGGTGGTGCAGCTGGCGTTGCTGATGATGGCTTGCCCGGCGTAGGACGCGTGGTTCACGCCGTACACAAACATGGGTGTGTCGTCTTTCGACGGGGCTGACATGACGACTTTTTTGGCCCCTGCGGCCAAGTGCTTGCCCGCACTGTCTTTGTCCAGAAACAGGCCGGTGGCTTCGATCACCACATCGGCACCGACTTCGTTCCACTTGAGGTTGGCCGGGTCGCGCTCTTGTGTGAGGCGAATGCGCTGGCCGTTGACCACCAGGGTGTTGCCGTCCACGGCCACCGTGCCCTTGAAGCGGCCGTGCACGCTGTCGTATTGCAGCATGTAGGCCAGGTAATCGGGTTCGAGCAAATCGTTGATGCCCACGATCTCGATGTCGTTGAAGTTCTGCACCGCTGCACGCAGCACCATGCGGCCAATGCGGCCAAATCCGTTGATACCGATACGGGTGGTCATGGGGGTCTCACTTTCGTTGGAGGTTTCAATGACAGCGCGCCCGTAGGGCTGCTGGTGATGTAACCATCGTATGCGAATTTATGAAACTTTGTTACATGCACCTTGACTGGTGTGGGTTTGTTTTGGTTTTGTAACTCGGGGTTTGGTGCAAGGTCAGAATCAAGATCTTGTGGGGCGGGTTTGCAGCGGTAGCCGTAAGTCATCTGCGATGATCGAACTCACGCAGTCGGGTGCTCACCGGTCACTGATTTGCCCATCTTCCACATAATTGGTATTAAGTCTATGCGAAGGGGCACTGAGACCGTACGCAGCGACCCAAAAGCTGGAGTTCGACCATGGAGCTGGTCTTGCGATTGATAGGTGTCGACTTAGGCGACAATCGTTCAAACAGCACATCAATCAAATCTCTTCGGCTTCAGTCGAAAAAATGAGGCAATCGTGGCAAGCTCGGAGCAACTAAAAGCGCTTATCAAGTCGCATATCAGTCGGGATGACGGACATTTTTATTCCGTCGCGATGCAAGTTGCCGCGCATGAGGCCAAGCTGGGCCATGGAAAGCTAGCAGAGGAACTGCGTGGCTTGATCGATGCAGCCAAGACCCGCCTAGGGCAAGACGGTTCGGGAAAATTGGTGCCAATCGCTGGTGCCTTGCAGATCGGTGGCAAACCTCGCGGTGAACTCGCTAGTCTGCTAACCGTGACCTACCCAGCTAATCGACTGAGCGACATGGTGCTGGATGACCAATCTTCGCAACAGCTTGCCCGAATAATCAAGGAGCAACGCTTGCTCGCCCGAATCAAAGAACATGGGCTCTCACCGCGCAGAAAGCTTCTCTTGGTTGGTCCACCTGGTACAGGCAAGACGATGACTGCATCGGCCCTTGCAGGGGAGCTTGGAATTCCACTGTTCCTTGTCCGCCTTGATTCACTAATCACGAAGTTCATGGGCGAGACGGCGTCAAAACTACGGCAGGTCTTTGATGCTATTGCTGACATCCGCGGTGTTTACTTCTTCGATGAGTTTGATGCCATAGGCTCGCAGCGAGGTGCTGCGAACGATGTTGGCGAAATTCGGCGAGTCCTAAATAGCTTCCTTCAGATGATCGAACACGATCAATCGAACAGCTTGATCGTCGCCGCGACCAACCATCCTGAGGTCCTCGACTACGCGCTGTTCCGGCGGTTCGATGATGTGCTGGCGTATCACCTTCCCACGCCCGTACAAGCGCTTGATCTGATCCGGTCGCGCCTTGGCTCTTTTGTCCCCAAGCCGCTCAAAAAGGACGAACTTATAGAGCAGGCGCAAGGGTTGAGCTACGCTGAGATTTGCCGTGCTGTCGATGATTCCATCAAGGACGCGATCATGCATGACCAAACCAAAGTGCAACGAACCGAGCTTGGACGTGCGTTAGGGGAACGCCGCCTGATAAGTACAAAGCTGGCGCAGAACAATAATCACCTGTCAAACCATGCCGGATCAAACCAACGATAAGCGCCGTCACCTCGTACTCGAAACGACTTCCGAAGCGAAACCATATACGGCTCACAAGCCGAAAGGCAGTAGGAAACCTGCCATTCCCGATTTAGATCGGGCCCAACATGGCGGAGCGCTGACTACGCAACTGCAAGTGCTGAGGCCACTGGCTACGGCGGCCAAGGAACGCCAGGAGGAGATTGGCCTTGAAGCTGGGCTTGGCATCCAAATCCAATTCTTGTCTCGGCCAGACGCTGACTTAGCGTTCGACAAACTTGCCTCTGAAGCCAAGCACAAAGGCATTGAGTTGCTGAGTGTTCAGGAGGTCGACGGCAAGGCCGTAGTGGCCAACGTCTTCGTTCCAGATGGGCAGCTGCAGCATTTTGAGGCGCTGGTTGTCGACTACCTCAATGAGAAGAGGACAGCGGCAGGCGTTGCCCGAGACAACAAGAAGCTCTTGAACACCATCGGCAGCATTCGCGCCTCTGCGTTGGCAGGCTTGTGGACGGATGCCCCGGAGCTGCTGCCTGCTGATCAGAACGAGCCGTTCTGGTGGGAAGTTTGGCTGCGCCGTGCAAAGGGTGATTCAGGCCACTACCTCCATGATTTCCGGCGCATCGCGGCGATGGCTGAATGCCAAGTGAGTGATGCTGTCGTTGAGTTTCCGGAGCGCTCAGTCGTCGTGATGTACGGCTCCCAACGGCAACTGGCGCAGTCCGTGATGCTGTTGAACTGCGTAGCGGAATTGCGTCGAGCGAAAGATACGGCAGCCTTCTTTGTTGGGCTGACCATTCCAGAGCAGCGCCAATGGGCCGCTGACCTCGTAGGGCGACTTCGGATTCCACCTGACACCAACGACGTACCGCGTGTCTGCCTCCTTGATTCGGGAGTCAATCGAGCTCACCCACTGCTTGAGCCTTTGATGGATCAGGCAGACCTTCACACCGTCAATGCCGCTTGGGGGGCGCACGACCAAGCAAATCATGGCACTGGTCTGGCAGGCCTTGTTGCATATGGCGATCTGCACGAGCATTTGGCGTCAAACGAACTTGTTCAGATCGGTCACCGTCTGGAGTCCGTCAAGCTAACACCGAATCAAGGGGCCAATGAGGGGGATGACAAGCATCACGCGCGACTATTTATCGATGCCGTCACTCGGCCAGAGACTCATTTCGGCGGTCGCAAGAGAGTATTCACGTCGGCGGTTACGGCCACCGATTACCGAGATTTTGGCCGGCCCTCAGCTTGGTCTTCTACCGTAGACGCGCTTGCATCCGACGGACTAGGCGAGGGCGCGTTCCCCCGGCTTTTTGTTCTCTCAGCTGGCAACACCGTCGACCCGAATCACTGGATGCAGTATCCAGCGAGCCTCGCCGTTAACCAGATCCATGATCCCGGCCAGTCTTGGAATGCGTTGACTGTTGGAGCGTTCAGCAGCAAGGTCAACTTGAATGTGCCGAACGCTGGCGCGTTCACCCCCATTGCACCCGAGGGCGCATTGAGCCCGTTTACGACCACATCGTCCCAGTGGACAAATAAAGCCTGGCCATTGAAGCCTGACGTTGTGTTTGAAGGCGGCAATGCTGCAACGGATGGCGTCGTCGCTGACAACTTTGAGAGCCTTGAGCTGCTGACAACCAACAATCAACCGTTGACTAGGTTATTCTGGACAACAAATGCCACCAGCGCCGCCTCAGCATTGTGCGCCCGCATGGCGGCACAGATCATGGCTGCTTATCCGCAGCTCCGTCCCGAGACAGTACGAGCGCTGATTGTGAGTTCGGCAAAATGGACTGAAGCCATGCTTCAGATGTTCCCGGCCCAGGGTGCGCAGCGGACCAAGCAGGAAAACTTGGTGCTCATCAAGCATTGTGGATGGGGTGTTCCAGACCTAGATCGGGCACTTTGGAGTGCAGGAAATTCGCTTTCTCTGGTACTTGAAGATCAGCTCAACCCGTATATCAAAGATGGCGGCACCATCAAGACCAGGGAGATGAACTTTCATGCCTTGCCGTGGCCTCTTGAACAGCTAGAGGAACTGCAGGACACCCAAGTTGAAATGCGCGTGACGCTTTCCTACTTCATCGAACCCAATCCATCTGCTCGAGGCAGCACCTCAAAGTATCACTACCCATCCCACCGCCTACGCTTTGCAGTTCGGCGTCCCTTGGAGTCAGTCGAGAACTTTCAGGCGCGTATTAATGCAGCCACAGTACGTGAGGAAGAGGGGCGTGTAGCCGCGCCTGCTGACCCCGAATGGTTGTTGGGAGATGGGCTTCGTCATCGCGGCTCTCTGCATCACGACATCTGGCGTGGCAGTGCAGCAGACCTTGCGAGTCGTGGCTTCATCGGGGTATATCCCGCCAACGGCTGGTGGAGAACCCGGCAGGCGCAGGAGCGATATGATTTGCCGGCGCGATACAGCCTCATCGTATCCATTCACACGCCTAGTGTGGACGTTGATCTCTACACGCCAATCGAGCAGATCATTGCGGCTCAAGTTGCTGTGCCAATCACGGTCAACACCTAAGGCAGTGGCCAAAGCAACTCATGTTGTCCATCCGTTGCAAAACGGATGTATAGCTGAACCTTTAAACCCGTCAAATCACCCGATTCATTACTCGGTGGCTGTCCAATTTAGTCTGAAAGGGTCACTCTGGCCGACGCCTACGAATGACTCAGTTCAGCCTGAAGCCGTCCATTGTCAATATTTGCAATGCTGTCAGTTTTTATGATTTGTAAAAGGCTGGGAGCGGACCATCGCAGCGAGCAAGTGACCGCCAGTGGCCGACCCGAACCCGTCATGTGCCTCTCAAAACCCAGCACGCGCTCCCTCAACACACCCTGACCGCACCAGCAACCCAACCCCAATCGCTCAATCCCCCCACCGCGTGTGAAACTTCCCCGCCCGGTCGGTGCGCTGGTAGGTGTGGGCACCAAAATAATCGCGCTGGGCTTGCAGCAAGTTGGCGGGCAAGCGGGCCGAGCGGTAGGCGTCGTAATAGCTCAGGGCGCTCATGAAGGCGGGCACGGCCACGCCGCTCAAGGCGGCCATGGCCACCACTTCGCGCAGGTCTTGCTGGCAGTCGGCCATGACGCGGGCAAAGTGCGGGTCAACCAACAGGTTGGGCAGGTCGGCTTGTTGGGCGTAGGCGCGGCGAATGTCTTCGAGCAAGTGCGCCCGGATGATGCAGCCTGCGCGCCAGACCGAGGCGACCTGGGCCATCGGCAGCTGCCACTGGTGTTCGCGGTCGGCGGCGCGTAAGAGGGCAAAGCCCTGGGCGTAGGCGCAAATTTTGGCGGCCAGCAAGGCGCGGCGCAGCTTGCCCAGCATGGCCCCGCGCTCGGGTGCCGTGGCCACGCTCGGACCCGACAACACAAGCGATGCGGCCACACGTTCGGTCTTGATGGCGCTCAGGGTGCGGGCGAACACCGCTTCGGCAATGGTGGGCGCACTCACCCCCAGGTCGAGTGCGATTTGGCTGGCCCATTTGCCGGTGCCTTTTTGTTCGGCCGTGTCCAAAATCACATCGACCAGCGGCACGCCCGTTTCGGGGTCGGTTTTGGCCAAAATTTGTGCGGTGATGTCGATCAGGTAGCTGCCCAACTCGCCGTCGTTCCAGCGCTCGAATTCAGCGGCCATGTCGTTCGCGGTCATGCCCAGGCTTTGCATCAGTGCGTAGGCCTCGCAGATCATTTGCATGTCGGCGTATTCAATGCCGTTGTGCACCATTTTCACGAAATGGCCCGAGCCCCCCGGCCCCATCCACTGGCAGCAGGGCTGGCCGTCTTCGGCCTTGGCCGACATGGCTTGCATCAGGGCTTGGATCCGCGGCCAGGCTTCGGGCGATCCGCCGGGCATGAGCGCCGGACCACTCAAAGCACCTTCTTCACCGCCACTGACCCCCGCGCCCACATACAAAATGCCCGAGCCTTGCAGCGCCGCGATGCGGCGCTGGGTGTCGGTGTACAGCGTGTTGCCACCGTCAATGAGCACGTCGCCGGCCGACAGCAAAGGGCGCAGTTGCGCCAGCACCTCGTCCACAGCGGCACCGGCGGGCACCATCATCCAGATGCGCCGGGGCAGCGTGAGGCTGGACACCAGTTCGGGCAGCGACGAAGCAGCCTGTGCCCGCAGGCCCTGCGTGCGCAAAGCAAAGTTCTCGCGGCGGGTGGCGTCCAGGTCAAAGCCGCTGACCGAGAACCCGTTGCGCTCCAAATTCAGGGCCAGGTTTTCACCCATCACGCCCAGGCCCACCAGGCCGATGTCCATCGCTTGCATGTCTGTCATTGTCTTGAATCCTTTGGCCAGGCGCGCACGCCCATTGGCTCCGTTGTCGAGCGCGGATTGTCCGTTGAAACCCGCAACACGCCTGTCACAAGGCTGTCCTTCACCCCGAGCGTAAGATCGTGTGAATCCGTGCCCATGCTGCTCATAGCCCTTGTGCTCAAGGTGCGGACGCAACACATGAAGGGTCCTTTGTGAACACCGAACACATCAACGCGGACAACTTCAACAGCGCATGTTTTTGCATAAGCCTGGACGATCAGGCCCTGGCGCGCAGCATGGCTGAAGGCCTGGGCAATGCGTCCTTGCTGGATCTGGTGCGTGACCGCTTGCCGTCGATGTTTTCTGCGCGTCCGGTGGTGCTGGCCGCAGAGCAGGTTCAGCGCATGGCACGCCTGATCACCGCACTGGAGTCGGTGGTCGCTTTGCCCGCTTACCGTGAAGAGGTGC
Source organism: Comamonadaceae bacterium PBBC1 (assembly GCA_002256145.1). Taxonomy (GTDB): domain Bacteria; phylum Pseudomonadota; class Gammaproteobacteria; order Burkholderiales; family Burkholderiaceae_C; genus Limnohabitans_A. The sequence continues at coordinate 31,760 of NKIP01000054.1, read as the reverse complement.
TGTCGCGCTCGGATCCGATTGCGCGGCACCCGACCCGTGCCCAAAGCGTGTTCATGGGTTACGACTTTCATGTGCACGCGGGACACCAAGACCCCGGTGATTTTGGCCTGATTGAGGTCAATACCAACGCGGGCGGCGCTTTGCTGAACGCCATGCTGGCGCGCGCGCAACGGGCCTGCTGCCCAGAAATTGAAAATTGGGTGCCCACCGCCGCGCAGGCAGATGCCCTGGAGGCGGCTTTTGTGGCGATGTTTCAAAACGAGTGGCGGCTGTGCCAAGCTTCACGCCCCTTGCAAACGGTGGCGATTATCGACACCTTGCCCGCGCAGCAATACCTGTACCCGGAGTTTTTGCTGTTTCAAAACTTGTTCCAACGCCATGGCCTCAAGGCCTTCATTGCCGACCCCGCACAACTGGTTTGGCGCGATCAGCGGCTGTGGTGCGATGGCGTGGCGTTAGACCTCGTCTACAACCGCCTGACCGACTTTGCTTTGAGTGAGCCCGCACACGCGCATGTGCGAGAGGCCTACTTGCAAGATGCGGTGGTCTTGACGCCGCACCCGCAGGCCCATGCGCTGTTGGCCGACAAGCGCAACCTGGCCCTGCTGTGCCACGCCCCAACCCTGCAGGCCATGGGCGTGCCTGCCGACACGCAGGCGGTGTTGCTGGAGGGCATTCCCCAGACCGAGGTGGTGACGCCGAACAACGCCGAGCGCTTTTGGGCGCAGCGCAAGGGCTATTTCTTCAAGCCTTTTGCGGGCTATGGCGGCAAGGCCGCTTACCGGGGCGACAAGCTGACCCACCGCGTGTGGGACGAAATCAAGTCAGGCGGCTACATCGCTCAGGCCTGGGTGGCCCCGGGCGAGCGCACCATCTCGGCGGGCGAGTCGGGGCAGGTGCTCAAGTTCGATGTGCGCAATTACGTGTACGGTGGCCATGTGCAATCGCTGGCGGCCCGTTTGTACCAAGGACAAACCACCAACTTCCGCACACCTGGCGGGGGCTTTGCGCCGGTGTATGTGGGGCCGTGAGGGGGGGTGTGTGGGGAATTGCCCACGGGGTGAGCTCCTGCAGGTGATGGTTTTGTAGGAGCCCACCCCTGTGGGCGATTGCATGATGTCGTGGTGTGCGAAAAATCGCCCGTGAGGTGGGCTCCTACAAATGCAGCTCAGCCCCTGCCAGGAATCTCGGCCAGCAACTGCTCGACATGCGCCTTGGCTTTTTCGAGCGAGGCCAAGCTGCCGGTCAGGTACATGCGGCCGCTGGCACCGATCATGCTGCACTCGACCAAGGTGAGGTCGGGGGCGACTTTTTCGGCTTCGTTGGCCATGTGGGCACCAAACAAGGCTGGGGCCACTTCCATCAGCAGCATGTTGTCGCCGGGCAGCACCATGCTGGCTTGACGCGTGCGGTTCATCAGCACGGCGTGCTGATCGGTCACGTTTTCCAGAATGTCGCTGTAGAGCAATTGCGGGCGCAATTGGTCTTCGGCTTGGGCCCCCATCCAGTCCAGGATGACCTGGCCTGCACGCTGCAAGGCCGCGCCGTCGTTGCTGTGCAGCTCCAGCACACCAAACTGGCGCTCCACCGCCAAAATGCCCGGCTCCAGTGTGGGCTCGGCTTTCAGGGCCAGGTCAATCACGCGCTGGATGGACAGCCCTGGGGCGATCTCGACCAGCAGCGCGTGGGTGCCCTGCATCGCCACGTAGCCGCGTGCGCCCAGGGGCGAACTCATCCACGATGAAAACTGGCGTTGCAGGTCGGTGAGCGTCAGGTACACCCGAAGCTCAGCGGCCGGTTTGGCAGGTGGTTTGGCGGCAGCTTGGACAGGCGTGGTGGCTTTTTTGCTTGTGGCCATGCGGCCTCCTTATTTAGGCAGCTGGCGATCAGTTGCCGTCAAAAGCTTTGGACACGTCAGCGTGTGGACGTGGGATGACGTGGCAGGACACCACTTCACCGATCGCGCCTGCGGCTTCAGCACCGGCTTCTGTGGCGGCCTTCACAGCCCCCACGTCGCCCGAAACGATGATGGCGACCAGGCCGCCACCGACTTCTTTTTTGCCAACGATGTTGACGTTGGCAGCTTTGACCATGGCGTCAGCAGCGGCAAAAGCAGCAACATAACCTTTGGTTTCGATCATTCCGATGGCTTGTGACATGTGAGTCTCCTAGAGGGGTTAAAAAAGAAAGGGTTGAGGGAAAGGGTGAAGGAAAAAAATACCGCTGCGTCAACGCATCGGTGTGGGGGTGTCGTAGTTGTCGAGCGAGGCGATGATGAGCGCATCGGCCACCACACGCGGGTGGGCCGGGGCGAACCACCAGGCCGCGGGTGCGCCGATGGTGATCATCACGCGCTCGCCAATGCCGCAGCCCATGGGGTCATAGCAGACCACCACGTCTTTGGGGTAGTCCAGTTGCACCTCCAGCAATGCGCCTGGCGGCAGTTCGGGCAGGCGTTTGCTCGCCACGATGCGGCCGATCACGGTTCCTGTTTTCATGTTTTTGCTCCACGGTCAATGGTGATGCCACGCTTGCGCAGCGCTTCTTTGCCCAAGGGGGTCAGGACCGCCTTGGGATGCAGCCGAACGGTTTTCACACTCGGCGACAGGGTTTTGAGCAGTTTCTCGCCGATCACACCCTTGAGTTCGGGCACGTCTGCTGGGTGATCGTGCAGGCCGCAGGTGTCGCCCTTGCACTCGCAGGCCTTGCCCGCCTTACAGGACGAACAGCAGGCGGCCGGGTCGATGGCCGTGGTGGCGGCCATGGCCGATGTGCCAGCGGGTGCAGTGGGGGGTGTTGCCGCAGTGGCGGGCGTGGGTGTGGCTGCACCTGCGGCGACAGCCTTGACGGCCGCCTGGTCCACCCGCATGTCAAAACGCAGCAAGCCCGATTGCGCCGCTTGCAACAGCGCCGGGCTGGCGGCCAGGCGTTTGAACAGATCGGTCAGGGCGGCGGCGTGCGCAGCCGTGCCCACACGCAAGGGCACCACCACGCCTTGAGTCCCAGTCGCTGGCGCAGCGGCAGGCGCTGCTGGTTTGGGTGCACCGATCTGCTTCCAGTAAGCGTCTTTGCGGGCAATCAGGCCATCGCGGATTTGGTAGACATCGGTGCCGTCCAAGGTGAGCAATTGGCCACCGGGCAGCGGCACGCTCACCTTGTAGTTTTGCACCACGGTCTGGCCCAGCACGTTCATGTGCGAGTCCGAGAACTTGGGGCCTGTGGGGCTGGCAAAGCGTTCCTTCAAGAACGCCAGGCACGCTGCGCGGCCACTGAGCACACGCGAATCGGGCAGGGTCCACACCACATCGGGGGCAAAACAAGCCACGATCGCCTCGGCATTGGCAGCGGCGTAACCGGCTTCGAAGCGTTGCATCAAGGCGGCCACCGATGTGTCAGCGCCCGTGGCTTTGGCCCCCAGGGCGGTGCGCACCTGCGCCCGAATTTGCTCGCGCAAAGCGTCTGCGCTCATGCAGCACCTCCGGCATCGCGGATCACGGCTTCGGCCACGGCAGCGGCTGCCCGCACGTCTGAGGCATTGCCCGACAGGTACAGGCGACCGGCCGGGCCCATGAAGCGGCAGTCGATCAGTTTCACGTTGGCGGCTTTTTCAGCCTCGTTGGCCACCAGCAGCGCATAAGACGAGGTGGTCATCTCCATGATGTAGAGCGACTCACCGGGCAAGAGCATGCTGCCGGCTTTGCTGCGGTTGATCAAAAACGCGTGGTAGCCATCGACCCGGTCAATGACTTTGGAGGCCAAAATTTCGGGCTTGAGCACACTTTTCTCGCTCACGCCCATGGCATCCAACACGGCAGCACCGGCCGACTTGACTGACGAAGAAGACTGGCCGTGGAACTCCAGATAACCGAACTGCCGCTCAACCACCAAGTTGCCGGGCTTGACGTTGTCGTGCTTCAAGGCGATGTCGGTCAACCACTCGATGTCCATGCCGGGGGCCACTTCGATCACCATGGCGGCGTCGTTGTGGCGCGGCAAAAAACCACGGGCCGTCGACCCCAGCAAACACATCAGTTGTGGCTGCAAGCGGTCCAGAAAAATATAGCTGCGCAAAGTGGACATGTCAGGCTTTCAGCGAAGGTGTTCGAGTTCTTCCTGCACGATGCGCAGGACCATGGCCTGGAGTTCAGGCGTGAGGGTGGACAGTTGCGAAGGCGAGGCACCGGCCGAAGGAGCCGCAGAGGCCGCGCCCGAAGCCATGGCTCCGGCCCAACCACCGGGCAGCGGAAAGGCCACGCGTTTCCAGTTGACCAGCAGTTCGGGGCCGACGTTGCAGTCCACCGAGCTTTTGCCCGCGTAACCCGTGCCAATGGTGAAGGTGTAGGGCAAGCCGGTGTTGGCACCCGTGCTGTCGTGCACCGTGGAGCCGTTGACGACCACACGGTAATAGTCGAGTGCCGCACCCCAGACCACCGCTTGCTCGGCGCTGGCCGAATGGATGCCCGAGGTGTGGCCAGCGCCGCTGTGCTGCAGCATGAGCCGGGCCACGTCGATGGCCTGGTCCATGCCCGGCACCACCACACAGCCCAAAATGGGCGAGAGCTTTTCTTTCAGCAGCACATGACCGGCCTGCGGGTTGGCAATGGGACAGACCAAGGCTTGGCAATCCACGGGCACTTGCACGCCTGCGGCTTGGGCGATCTCGTGCGCCGGGCGGCCCACCACCTTGCCGTTGAACTTGCCGCCGGGGAAGGCGTAATTCTGGATTTGCAGTGCCTCTGCGTCGGTGCACACATGCGCACCCTGGCGGGCCAGCGCTTGCTGCATCTGCGGCGCAATGCTGGCGTGCAGCATGAGCACCGAAGGGGCTGAGCAGGGGCTGCCGTGGTCGAAGTTTTTGGCGGCCACAATCGTCTGCGCAGCCGCTTCGATGTCGGCGCTGGCGTCCACATAAATCGGCACATTGCCCGAGCCCACGCCAATGGCGGGGTTGCCCGAGCCATAGGCCGCACGCACCATGGGCGTGCCGCCAGTGGCCAAAATCACGTCGGTGCGGGCGTCGCGCATCAGCGCCCCCGTGGCCTCGACCGTGGGGCGGGTCAGGATTTGCAGCGCATGGGCCGGACCGCCGGCTTTTTCAATGGCCGCTTGCAGTTCATTCGTCACGGCGGTGCAACAAGCCAAAGCCACCGGGTGCGGCGAGATGACCAGCGCGTTGCGCGTCATCAGGCACAAGATGGTTTTGAAAATGATGGTGGCCACGGGCGAGGTGGAGTTGGACAAGCCCACCACCACGCCTGCGGGGCGGCCGATTTCGACGATGCGCAGCGCGTCATTCCGGCGCACGCCGCCCAGCGCGACCTTGTCCCAAGCGCTGGGCGTCAGGGTGCAGGCGATCTGGTTTTTGGCGATCTTGTCGGCCACTTTGCCGATGCGGCTTTCGCGCACGGCCCACTCGGCATAAAACTCGGCACGCGGCAGCAAGGCCGCAGCCACTTCTTTGGCCACGCGTTTGGCCTCTTCGGGCGACCACAGCGCCAGTGTGGCGGCGGCTTGCCGGGCGCGGCCCAGCAGGTCGCGGGCCTCCTGCAAGGCGGCCAGGTCGTGGTCGGCCAGGTCGATGGGCTTGCTTGAACTCATGACGGGGTGCGTTCCTGAATCAACGGCGCTGGGCTGCAGCGGCCACGGCGTTCAGGTCCACGCTTTCCAGGGCGCTGAAGATGGCTTCCACCGCCTGCTGTTCACGCGGGCTGGCCGCTTGCATGCGGGTGGTGTCGAGCAGCTGGCGCATGACCGACGGCTGGCCACCTGCGGCGGCACCGGGGTTGAGCGTGGGCACAAAGCTGCCGCAGGTCATGCGTTGGCCTGCGCGGTAGTGCGGCGCGTAGTCAAACACGGCGTAGTGCTGCGTGGCGCAGTTGTCCCACATGGCCACCGAATCTTTTTCCCAGCGAAAGCGCACCATGAACTCGGGCTTCTTCACCCATTCGTAGAGCATGTTCAGCACCGCCTCGGACAGGTCCATGTGCATGCCCAGCAGGCGCTTGGTCCAGATCGAGTTGACGAACAAAATCTTGCGGCCGTTGTAGGGGTGCGTGATCACGGCCGGGTGCGTCACCGTGGGCGTGTTCTCGATCATCTTGCACTCTTGCTGGCTGGCCAGCACCATCTGGCCCGTTTTGGCCGAGGCCCTTTGGGCCAGGCGTTCGTTGGCATTGATGCGGCGGAAATGCCAGGGCAAATCATGGTCGGCCTGCAGGCCTTCGAGCATCTGCTGCATGCCGGGGTTGAGCGCGTCATACGCAGCGCCCCCGTGCATCCACATGGTGTCGCCACCCGATGGGGGCAAGTCGGTGATGCGCAGAATGGACACCATATTGGGCTTTTTGCGGAAGGTCACATCGGTGTGCCAGCGGTCGGTTTCGGGGGCTTCGCTGCCCTGGTGCGCGATCAGCTGAATTTGGGGGTGCCCTTCGATGTGCGGGAAGAACTCGTGCTGCTCCATCTCTCCAAAGTTCTGGCCCAGACGGATGTAGGCCTCGGGCTTCAAGGCCTGCTTGCGGAAGAACACCACGCCGTATTGCCACAGGGCTTGCTTGATTTCTTCGTAAACATCTTCCGAGCGGGTGTTGTTCAGGTCCACGCCGCTGATCATGCCGCCGATGGTGGGCGTCATCGGGTCCACCTGGATGTGACGGAATTTCATTATTAATCTCCTTGTTGTGTCAAAGCAGCCCGGCTCATTGCCAGTGCAGCAAACGTTTTTCGAGCCAGGTCATGGTGCGCACCACGGCCACGCCCAAGAGGGCCAGCACCAGCAGCAGCGCCATCACGCCATTGACTTCAAAAGTCGAGCCCAGATAGGCCAGCGATTGGCCCAGGCCTTTTTCGGAAGCGATGATCTCGGCACCGATCACACCCAACATGGCGTAGATCAGACCCAGGCGCAGGCCCGAAAAAATGACCGGCACCGCGCCGGGCAAGGTGACCTGAAAAAAGGTGGTCACCGGGCTGGCACCCAGCGTTTTGCACAGGGTGAGGTGGTCTTGACTCACGCCGCGAATGCCGGCCACCGTGCTGGACAGCACGATGAAAAAGGTCAAGCTGCAGCCCACGGCGATCTTGGAGCCCAGACCCAGGCCAAACCACAAAATGAACAGCGGTGCCAGCGCAATGCGGGGCATCACGTTCATGGCGTTGAGGTAGGGGTCGAGAAATTTCTCCACCTTCGGAAAAGCCACAAACAACAAGCCCACGGCCAGGGCTGCCGTGCTGCCCAAGGCAAAGGAAATCAGGGTGCCCGCCATGGTCCAGCCCAGGTCGGTCCAGAGCTTGCCCGTGGCGATGTTGTTCCACAAAAATTTGATGACGCCACTGGGTTGGCCCACAAAGGTGGGGTCCAGCCAGCGGTTGACGGTGAGCCACTCGCCCAGCGCCAGCAGCACGGCGATGAACACGATGTGGGCGCCGCCCCAGCGCAGGGTGTCAGCCTTCATGTTTGCTCCAGCCAGATTCAAGGTGCGACCACAGCTGCGCATACAGCTCATGGAAATGCGGGTCTTTTTGCAGCTCGCGAATCGAGCGCGGGCGGGGCAGGTCGATGGGGATGTCGGCCACGATGCGACCGGGCCGCGAGGTCATGACCACCACCCTGTCCGACACGGCCACCGCTTCGGACAGGTCGTGCGTGACGAACAACACCGATTGTTTGTACTGCTGGCACAGTCGCAGCAGCAGGTCTTCGAGTTGCAGCTTGGTTTGTGCATCCAGTGCCCCAAAAGGCTCGTCCATCAGCAGCAGGGGCGAACCCATGGCAAAGGTGCGGGCCAGGGCCACCCGCTGGCGCATGCCATGCGAGAGGGCCTTGGGCAAAGCGTTTTCAAAACCCGCCAGACCCACTTCTTGCAGCATGGCGCGGGCACGTTCTTCGGCCTGGGCACGCGGCACGCCGCGCACTTCCATGCCAAACATGGCGTTGCCCAAAGCGGTTTTCCAGGGCATGAGGCTGTCGCGGGCCAGCATGTAACCGACCTGCGGGTTGCCTTGGCGTGGCGCTTGGCCACCCACGGTCAAACTGCCCTTGCCGGTGTGCGCCACCAGCCCGGCGGCCAGGTTCAGCAGCGTGGTTTTGCCACAGCCGCTGGGGCCGACCAAGGATACGAACTCGCCTTGACGGACGTGCAGCGAGACATCGGACAACACCTGGTTGGTGCCATCGAAGCTCAGGTGCACGCCATCGGCAGCGATGGCCAGGGACGTTGCGCTCAATTCAGGTGCTCCGCTCATGCAATCAGGGGGTCAGGTCGTGCAGCGATCAGCGCAGTTGCAAGATCTTGCTGGTGTCGAAGTTCTTGTCGATTTGCTTGGTGTTGTGCAGGTAATCGGCCGCATGCTGCAAGGCTTTGGGGTCCAGCGAGAATTTGGAACCCCCAATTGAGTTGCGCAAAGAGGCCTCGACCGCCGCAGCGCCTGCAGGGCCTTCGATCTTGAAGGTGTCGTTGATCACCTTGAGCACGGCCGCAAAGTTGGCAGGGTTTTGGATGAAGGCTTCGGACTCGCGCATGGCCTTGGCAAATGCGTCCAGCGTGGCGCTGTTCTTTTGCGCATAGTCACCACGCACCGTCATCGGGCCAGAGGCCCCGTTGAGCTGGGTGATTTCCTTGGGGCCTTCGCCTTTGCGGGGGTCCACAATCACGCGGCAAATTTTCATGGCCGCGCAAAAACCGTCCATGGGGGCGAACAGCATCACGGCGTCGATTTGCTTGTTGGCAATGGCGGGCAAGGCGGTGTTGGGTGCGCCCACGGGCACGATGGTCACATCAGCGCCCGACAGGCCAGCGCCCTTGAGCATGTCGAGCAACTGGAATTCAGCGCCGGAGCCCCGGGCGGTGACGCCAATCTTTTTGCCCTTGAGGTCGGCCATCACGGCGGGGTAGCCTTTGGCGGCATTGGGCGTTTCGGTGTGGGCACCGGCCATCAAAAAGAAGATGTTGTCACGCGCCGCGTTGCCAATGATCTTGAGGTCGGCACCTTTGTTGGCCGCCTGAATCACCACTTCGGCCGGGCCAAAGGCCACGTCAATGTCACCCGCCATCAGGGTCTGGATGCCCAAGGGGCCTGCAGGAATGGTTTTGAGTTCGCACTTGAGGCCGTTCTTTTCGCAGTAGCCGTTGGCAGCCGCCACACGAACGATCATGTTGCCCAGGCCAGGATAGTCCTGGATGCGCAAGGTCTGGGTTTGCGCCATGGCGTTGGCGCTCAGCGACAGGGCAAGGGCACCAAGGGCGGTGCGCAGCAAGGCGGGGGCAGATAAGGTCATGTCGTCTCCATGGGGTTGGGGTACTGGCTTGATCACCGTCAAACTCTGTGTGCCCGATTTAAATCCCCTGAGCGATCACGAATTGTTTCTGATGTGACAATTTAAGGGAAAGCACTCAAAATCGCTCACCTTCCGACTCCCCTTCCCGCCCACAGGGCCATTTCTTTGTCCAACATGAATTCAGCACCCCCTCACGCCCGTGGCCGGGCCTTCAAAAACATGGATGTGGAGGCCCTGTCGCAGACGTGGTCCGTGAACTCGGCCTTGACGCCACGCTCGACCCAAGCCCTGCTGGGCATTGGCGTGCTGCGCCATTGGCAAGAGGGGCAAGTGGTGCTCAGCCGGGGGCAGTCCATCTCGACCGCGCTGCTGCTCATGAAAGGCCGCTTGCGCGTGAGCGTGACCACCCCCGAAGGCGAAGAACAACTGCTGCGCTGGATGCTGCCCGGCGAGATTTCAGGCTTGAGTTCGGTGTTTGCAGAAACCACTTACCCGGCCGATCTGGTCTCGGCCGGCCCCAGCCAGGTGCTGCACATCGAGCGGGCCAAACTGCTGGGGCTGATCAGCCAGGACGCCACCGTGGCGGTGGACCTGCTGCGCATTTTGGGTTTGCGCATCAACCAGCTGTTTGACACCCTGGCCGACCAGGGCATGCACACGCTGGAACAGCGCGTGTGGGCCACTTTGGAGCGCATTGCCAAGTTCAACAGCGTGCAAGTGGCCGACGGCGTGCAGCTGCGCGTGAGCCAATCGGACCTGGCCCAGGCCGCCATGGCCTCGCGCCAACGCGTCAACCAGCAGCTGCAACGCTTTCAGGACAAAGGCCTGATACGGCTGGGCTACCGCAACATCGTGTTGCTGCGTGCGCCGCCCGGGCCGTGAAACCGGTCGCCCAAGGCACCAGGTTTTGGCCGGGCCCTGATACAGTAAAAAGCCACCTTGCTGGACCAACTGTTCTGCCACGCCCCCAAAGGAGAGCCTTCCATGACCCCCTCCCCCGCGCAGCCCTGCGGCCACGCCCCGGCACCGGCCCACATGTCACCCCAGGAGTGGCAGGCACGCATCGACCTGGCCGCTTGTTACCGACTGGTGGGGCACCACGGCTGGACCGATCTGATCTACACCCACATTTCGCTGCGCGTGCCAGGCACCGAGCACTTTTTGATCAACCCCTTTGGCTGGTCTTTTGACGAGGTCACCGCCTCCAGCTTGGTCAAGATCGACAGCGATGGCCAGAAGGTCGGTGACAGCCCGCACGATGTGCACCGCGCCGGCTTTGTGATCCACAGCGCCATCCACACCGCACGCGACGACGCCCATTGCGTGCTGCACCTGCACACCCGTGCTGGCATGGCGATCTCGATGCTCAAGTGCGGCCTGCTGCCACTGAGCCAGCACGCCATGATGTTCCACGGCAAAGTGGCCTACCACGAGTCCGAGGGCCTGGCGGTGCAACTGGACGAGCGCCAGCGACTGGCCCACGACTTGGGCGACAAAATGGTCATGGTCTTGCGCAACCACGGCACGCTGGTGGTCGGTTACACCGTGGCCGAAGCCTTCAGCAGCATGTGGCACCTCGAAAAAGCCTGCCAGGCCCAACTCGACGCCATGGCCTGCGGGCAAGAGTTGAACTTTCCCCCAGAAGGCGTGGCCGAGCAGATCAGTCGCCTGGGCTTCAACAAAGCCGCACTGCGGGAATACCCCGAGGGACGAAGTCCCCTGGGTTGGAAAGAATGGCCTGCCATGCTGCGTTTGGCGGACAAGGTGTCACCTGGTTATGCGGTGTGACACTGGGTGGGCAATCAAATAAAAACCTTTTGTCAGCGGGATGGGCTACAACACAGCCAGCGATAGGAAAAAAATAATTTTCAAAGGGAGAACAAGCATGGAATTTGACTACATCGTGGTCGGTGCGGGCTCGGCCGGTTGTGTGCTGGCGGCACGCCTGAGTGAAGACCCGTCGGTCACGGTGGCTTTGCTCGAAGCGGGGCCGCCCGACACCAGCCCGCTCATCCATTGCCCGGCCGGCATTGCGGCCATGCCCTTGATCAACAGTGTGTCCCAGCCCTTGAACACCGTGCCCCAAGAAGGCTTGCTGGGCCGCACCGGTTACCAGCCCCGGGGGCGCACCTTGGGTGGCTCCAGCTCCACCAACGCGATGGTTTACATCCGAGGCCAGCATGCCGACTACGACCGCTGGGCGGCCATGGGCAACCCCGGCTGGGGCTGGGCCGATGTGTTGCCCTACTTTCGAAAAGCCGAGCACAACGAGCGCCTTAGCGATGACTGGCATGGGCAAAACGGCCCCCTGAATGTGGCCGAACTGCAAAGCCCCAACGTTTTTTCCAAACGCTTTGTCGAGGCCGGTGTGCAGGCCGGCTGGGCGCACAACCCCGACTTCAACGGGGCCAGGCAAGACGGCGTGGGGCTCTACCAGGTGACGCACAAAAACGGTGAACGTTTCAGTGCGGCCAAGGCCTACCTCACCCCCCACCGCCAGCGCCCCAATTTGCAGGTGATGACCGGTGTGACCGCGCAGCGCATCGTGCTCGAAGGTGGTGAGGCCCGGCAAGTGCAGGTGCTGCAAGGCGGCAGCCAGCGCAGCTTGAGGGCGCGGCGCGAGATCATTGTCAGTGGCGGGGCTTTTCAGTCCCCGGCCTTGTTGATGCGCTCTGGAATCGGTCCGGGTGCCCACCTGCAGGCCATGGGCGTGGCCACGCAGTGCGATGTGCCAGGTGTGGGCGAAAACCTGCACGACCACCCCGATGTGGTGCTGGTGGCCGATGCGCCCCACACCGAATTGTTTGGGGTCTCGCCTATGGGGGCCTGGCACATTCTGCAAGGCATGTGGCAGTGGCGTCAGCAGCGAAAAGGCCTGTTGACCACCAATTTTGCCGAGGCGGGCGGCTTTTTTAAAAGCTCACCCGAGCAAGCCCGACCCGACATTCAGCTGCATTTTGTGGTGGGCAAGCTGGTCAACCACGGCCGCACGCCCAGTTGGGGTCACGGTTTTTCGCTGCATGTGTGCTTGCTGCAACCCCAAAGCCGGGGCACCGTGCGCTTGGCCAGCACCGATGCCAACGCCTCGCCCTTGATCGATCCCCGCTTCCTCACCCATGCCGATGACATGGCGCAAATGATCGCAGGCGTGCGCCAAGCCCGGCGCATCTTGCAAGCCCCCGCCCTGAGCGCTTATGGCCGCGAATCGCGGGCATCGGCCAGTTTGCAAAACGATGCACAGCTGTCCCAGTGGATTCGTGAAAACGCCGACACCATCTACCACCCCGTGGGCACCTGCCGCATGGGCTCAGACCCCCTGGCGGTGGTCGATGCCCAGCTGCGCGTGCACGGCGTGCCCGGTTTGCGCGTGGTCGACGCCTCGGTCATGCCCTGCGTGCCCAGCGGCAACACCAACGCGCCCACCATCATGCTGGCCGAAAAAGCGGCGGACCTGATCAAGGCGGCGGCCCGCTGATCCGCGCAGGGGGCGACTCCTGTAGTGGGCAATGGTGGTTTTTGTGGGAGCCCACCCTGTGGGCGATTGCACGCGTACCGCCACATCAAACCATCGCCCACAGCTTGGGCTCCTGCAAAGTCAAAGCAACGACACAACTGCTGGCCGACCTGGCTTGGCACGCGCCTTGCTGTGCTTCAAGGTCATCCATAACACCTATTTGTATAGACAGCAAGATGGTGCAATTCCCGATACCCTTTGGGGCGTCTGGGCTCATGATGCACAGTGCTGGTGCGAATGTTGGGAAAGATGTTGTGTCCTGCACGCGAACAGCAATTTTTTTGGACCCATCCTGTCTATACAGGTTTGATGGGGTGTCGGTGATGGCTGTGTGCCTGCCGTTCAAGTGCCGATTTGCGGCATCTGAAGTGCAGGCTTGATCAACAACAAGGAGTTCCTTCATGCGCAAGTCAAACGTCAAATTCGCCTCGCTGCTCTTGGCCGGTGCGACCGCGGCCACCCTGGCCTTTTCAACGCAAGCCCAAGAGGTCAAGCTCGCTTTGGGCATGTCCGGCTGGACCGGCTTTGCCCCGCTGACCCTGGCCGACAAGGCCGGTTTGTTCAAGAAACACGGCCTGGATGTGGAGCTGAAAATGATCCCCCAGAAAGACCGCCACCTGGCCCTGGCTTCCAAGGCCATCCAGTGCGCGGCCACCACAGTGGAAACGCATGTGGCCTGGAACACCAATGGTGTGCCCATCGTTCAGATTTTCCAGATGGACAAGTCCTTTGGTGCGGATGGCATCGCGGTGCGCGGCAACATCAACAACTTTGCCGACCTCAAGGGCAAGACCATTGGCGTGGATGCCCCCGGTACTGCGCCCTTCTTTGGCCTGGCCTGGATGCTGAGCAAAAACGGCATGAGCCTCAAAGACGTCAAGCTCAGCACCTTGTCACCCCAGGCGGCTGCGCAGTCCTTTGTGGCCGGTCAAAACGACGCCGCCATGACCTACGAGCCCTACCTGTCCACCGTGCGTGCCAACCCACAGGCTGGCAAGATTTTGGCCACCACACTCGACTACCCCATGGTCATGGACACCGTGGGCTGCGCCCCCGAGTGGCTCAAGGCCAACCCCAAGGCCGCACAAAGCCTGGCCAATGCCTACTTTGACGCGCTGGAGATGATCAAAACCGATCCAGCCAAGTCCAATGAGATCATGGGCGCGGCAGTCAAACAAACCGGCGAAGCCTTTGCCAAGTCCTCGGCTTTCCTGCGCTGGCAAGACAAGGCGGCCAACCAGAAGTTTTTTGCAGGCGAGCTGCAAAGCTTCATGAAAGACGCCGCAGCGATCTTGCTGGAGGCTGGTGTGATCCGCAAAGCGCCGACCGACTTTGCGGCCATGTTTGACACCAGCTTCATCAAGTAAAGCCATGGCCACCACACACCCGACTTCGACACGCCCGACCACCGTGCGGCCACGCCGCCGCGCACTGGCCCCGCTGGAGCCGGTGCGTGCGCAGTCGCGGTGGGTGCTGGGCATTGGTTTTTTCATTTTGTTTTTTGCTGTCTGGGCGTTCTTCACGCTGGGCGGTTATGTGTCGCCCACCTTTTTGGCCAGCCCGGTGACCATGGTGCAAGAGGCGGTGCTCTTGTTCACCGAATTCAACTTCATGTTCGACATCGGCATGACCATCTGGCGCGTGCTGGCCGGCTTCATTTTGGCCAGCCTGATCGCTGTGCCTTTGGGCATTGCCATGGGGGCGCACAAGGGGGTAGAGGCCTTCCTCGAACCCTTTGTGTCCTTTTGCCGCTATTTGCCTGCGTCGGCCTTCATCCCATTGCTGATCTTGTGGGCAGGCATTGGCGAATTGCAAAAGGTGCTGGTGATATTCATCGGCTCGGTGTTTCAGATCGTGCTGATGGTGGCGGTGTGTGTGGGCGCGGCGCGGCGTGACCTGGTCGAAGCCGCCTACACCTTGGGGGCCAACCCGGCGGGCATCGTCAAGCGTGTGTTGATTCCGGGTGCGGCACCCGAGATCGCTGAAATTTTGCGACTGGTGCTGGGCTGGGCCTGGACCTATGTGATCGTGGCCGAGTTGATTGGCTCGTCTTCGGGCATTGGCCACATGATCACCGACAGCCAGGCGCTGCTCAACACGGGCCAGATCATCTTCGGCATCATCGTCATCGGCTTGATCGGTCTGGTGTCTGACTTTGCGTTCAAAGCGCTCAACCGCCGCCTGTTTGCCTGGAGTTCACTGTGAGCAGCCAACTGTCCATCCAAGGCGTCTCGCGCCTCTTCGTTTCGCCCAAAGGCCAAACAACCCAGGCGCTCACGCCGGTGGATTTTGAGGTGCGCGAAAACGATTTCGTTACCATCCTCGGCCCCTCGGGTTGCGGCAAATCCACCTTGTTGCGCATCGTGGCGGGGCTGGACCAGCCCACCACCGGCCAAGTGCTGCTGGACGGTGCACCGGTGCAAGGCCCGGGGGCCGACCGGGGCATGGTGTTCCAGAGCTACACCCTGTTTCCGTGGCTGACCATCGAGCAAAACATCCGCTTTGGCCTGCGCGAGCGCGGCATGCCCGAGCGCGAGCAAAAAGAACGGGCCGACTACTTCATCGCCAAAGTGGGCTTGCGCGGGTTTGAGCAGCACTTTCCCAAGCAGCTGTCGGGCGGCATGCAGCAGCGCACCGCGATTGCACGGGCACTGGCCAACGACCCCAAAATCTTGTTGCTCGACGAGCCCTTTGGCGCTCTGGACAACCAGACCCGCGTGCTGATGCAAGAGCTGCTCTTGGGCATTTGGGAATCCGCCCAAAAAACCGTGCTGTTCGTCACGCACGACATCGACGAAGCCATCTTCATGGCCAACCGCGTGGCGGTGTTCAGCGCCCGGCCTGGCCGCATCAAGACCGAGCTGGCGGTGGATTTTCCGCACCCCCGGCATTACACGATCAAGACCTCGCCCGAGTTCATGGCCCTCAAGGCGCGGCTGACCGAAGAAATTCGTGCCGAGGCCATGGCCACCGATCTGCACTGAGTCGGCTTTCGCGCTGCCTTGAAACCGATGCCCTTCATGACCCGCCTGGATCCTTCTCCCGCCCAGTTGGCCGCAAACACGGCGACTGACAAGGCCACTGACACGGCCAACAAAAAGGCCACCGCCCACCGCCCGCACAAGGCGCGGGCGGCGCGGCTGGCCTCGGGCGATGTGGCCTTGTTCCAGCAGGTCAAGGACCACATTGCCCGCCAGATTCAGGACGGCACGCTGCGTGCGGGTGACCGCCTGCCGTCCGAGCACGAACTGGTGGCGCAGTTTGGCATCTCGCGCATGACCGTCAACCGGGCCTTGCGCGAGTTGGTGACGCAGGGGCGCATCGTGCGTGTGGCGGGTGTGGGCAGTTTTGTGGCCGAACAAAAACCCCAGTCCAACTTGCTGCAGATCGTCAACCTGGCCAGCGAGATTCGCCAACGCGGCCATGACTACGCCTGCCAAATGCTGGTGGTCGAACGCGTGGCAGCCACCCTGGAAGTGGCAGCCGCCCTGAATGTGCGCACCGGCGAGTCGGTGTTCCATTCGGTGTGCGTGCACCTGGAAGATGGCGTGCCCATTCAGCTCGAAGACCGCTTTGTCAACCCGCAAGTGGTGCCCGACTTTGCGCAGCAAGATTTCACGCAGCAGCAGCCTTCCGAATTTTTGGTGCGCACCGTGCCCTTTGACGAAATCGAGCATGTGGTCGATGCGGTGCTGCCCACGCCCGAGCAGGCGCAGCGCCTGCAGATGGACGCGGCCGAGCCCTGCTTGCTGCTCACGCGCCGCACCTGGACGCAAGGCGTGCCGGTGACCCTGGTGCGCTGCCTGCACCCGGCCAGCCGCTACCGCTTGGGCAGCCGTTACAGCGCCAGTGGCAACCCGATATCGACCTGATGCCTTCACAAAACTTAAGGCCCTTGATGTTTGCGAGTTTTCTCCCCCGTTTCACGCGTGCGGCCTCCCCTGTAGGAGCCCACCCCGTGGGCGATGGTTTCAGGGGCGTGTGCCACGCCCATCGCCCACGGGGTTGGCTCCTACAGCTAGACACCTGCGACAGGCCTTGCGATCAAGACTTCAACAGGCCGGCTGAATAAGCTGGTCATGACCCATCCCCTCAGCACCCAGCACATGACACACACATTTTTGAACCTCATTCCCGGCCAGGTGCCTTTGGCCGATTGGTGCGCCATTTACCGGGGTGCTGCGCCCGTGCTGGACACAGCTTGCGCCACGGCGATTCAAGCCAGCGCCGACAGCGTGGCCCGCATCGTGGCCAAGGGCGAGCCGGTGTACGGCATCAACACCGGCTTTGGCAAGCTGGCCAGTGTGCGCATTCCGGCCGAAGACCTGGAAACCCTGCAACGCAACATCGTGCTCTCGCACGCGGCGGGTGTGGGCGAAGCCACGCCGGTGGCCATCACCCGTTTGATGATGGCGCTCAAAATCGCCAGTCTGGCCCAAGGCGCTTCGGGCATTCGCCCGGCCACACTGGCTTTGCTCGAAGCCATGCTGGCCCAAGGCATCGTCCCGGTGGTGCCCGGTCAGGGCTCGGTTGGGGCCTCGGGCGATCTGGCACCGCTGGCCCATATGACGGCGGTGATGATTGGCGTGGGCGATGCCGACACGCCCCAAGGCCGCATGCCCGCCGAACAAGCCTTGGCCAGCGTGGGCCTGACCCCGGTGACGCTGGGCCCCAAGGAAGGGCTGGCCCTGCTCAACGGGACGCAGTTTTCCACCGCCAACGCACTGGCCGGTTTGTTCGAGGCCGAGCGCCTGTTCCAGTCGGCGCTGCTCACGGGTGCTTTGGCCACCGATGCGGCCAAGGGGTCCGACGCGCCTTTTGATGCCCGCATCCACCGCCTGCGCAAGCACCGGGGGCAAATCGCTACCGCAGAGGCTTTGCGCCAGTTGCTCAGCGGCAGCGCCATCCGCGCCTCGCACCTGCAGGGGGACGAACGCGTGCAAGACCCGTATTGCCTGCGCTGCCAGCCGCAGGTCATGGGCGCGTGTTTCGATGTGCTGCACAACGCCGCCCAGTTGCTGGAGACCGAGGCCAATGGCGTGTCCGACAACCCACTGATCTTCAGCGACACCGACGAATCGCTGTCGGGTGGCAACTTCCACGCTGAGCCGGTGGCCTTTGCCGCCGACATGATCGCCATGGCCATTTGCGAAATCGGCTCTTTGGCCGAACGCCGCATCGCCATGCTGGTGGACCCGGCGCTGTCGGGGCTGCCCGCATTCCTCACACCCAAGCCGGGGCTCAATTCGGGCTTCATGATCCCGCAGGTCACCGCCGCTGCCTTGGTGTCAGAAAACAAACAACGGGCCTACCCGGCCAGTGTCGATTCCATCCCCACCTCGGCCAACCAGGAAGACCATGTGTCCATGGCCGCGCACGGTGCACGCCGCCTGCTGCCCATGGCCGACAACGCCATGGCGGTGATCGGCATCGAGTGGATGGCCGCGGCCCAGGGTTGTGACTTTCATGCGCCGCTGCACACCAGTGCGCCTTTGGCCGCTGCGGTGGCTTTGCTGCGCTCACGCGTGGCGCACCTGAGCGACGACCGCCACATCCAGCCCGACATGCAAGCCGCCATCGACATGGTCAAAAGCGGTGCCCTGCTGCAAAGCGGCTCGGGCCTTGATTTGCCCGGCCTGCGCTGAACGCCTTTTATGTATCCATTGCTCACCCTCAAGGAGACCCCATGACCCCCTCCATCGACCCCCGCCTCGACCCGACCCGCGTGGTGCGTGCGCCGCGTGGCAGCACGCTCACTTGCAAGAATTGGGTCACCGAAGCCGCTTACCGCATGATCCAGAACAACCTGGACGCCGAGGTGGCCGAGAACCCGCAAAGCCTGGTGGTGTACGGCGGCATTGGCCGCGCGGCCCGCGACTGGGCCTGCTTTGACCAGATCCTGGCTTCGCTCAAAGACCTGAACGAAGACGAGTCCTTGCTCATTCAATCGGGCAAGCCGGTGGGCGTGTTCAAGACGCACGCCAACGCGCCGCGTGTGCTGATTGCCAACTCCAACCTCGTGCCCAAGTGGGCCAACTGGGAACACTTCAACGAACTCGACCGCAAAGGCCTGTTCATGTACGGGCAGATGACCGCAGGCTCGTGGATTTACATCGGCACCCAGGGCATCGTGCAAGGCACCTTCGAGACCTTTGTGGAAGCCGGTCGCCAGCACTACAACAACGACTGGACCGGCCGCTGGATTTTGACGGCCGGACTGGGCGGCATGGGCGGGGCGCAACCCTTGGCCGCCACGCTGGCCGGGGCCTGTTCGCTCAACATCGAATGCCAGCAAAGCAGCATCGACTTCCGTTTGCGCACCCGCTATGTGGACAAACAGGCCAAAGACCTGGACGATGCGCTGGCCCTGATCGCACACCACACCGCCGCCAAAGAGGCGGTGTCGATTGCCTTGCTGGGCAATGCCGCTGAGGTCTTGCCCGAGCTGGTGCGCCGCGCCCAGGCGGGTGGCATGCGCCCCGATTTGGTGACCGACCAGACCTCGGCGCACGACCTCATCAACGGCTACCTGCCCCCGGGCTGGACCGTGGCGCAGTGGAAAGCCGCCCAACACGACCCTGCACAACACGCCCGCCTGAAGGCCGATGCATCCCAAGGCTGCGCCACCCAGGTGCAAGCCATGCTGGACTTCCAGGCCATGGGCATTCCCACGGTGGATTACGGCAACAACATCCGCCAGGTGGCCTTTGACCATGGCGTGAGCAACGCGTTTGATTTTCCTGGCTTTGTGCCTGCCTACATCCGCCCCATGTTCTGCGAAGGCAAGGGCCCGTTCCGCTGGGTGGCCTTGTCGGGTGACCCCGAAGACATCTACAAAACCGACGCCAAGATCAAGGAACTGTTTCCCAACAACACGCACACGCACCGCTGGCTCGACATGGCGCGTGAGCGCATCAGCTTTCAGGGCCTGCCCGCACGCATTTGCTGGCTGGGCCTGGGTGAGCGGCACCTGGCCGGTCTGGCCTTCAACGAGATGGTGCGCACGGGCGAGCTCAAAGCCCCCATCGTGATCGGGCGTGACCACCTGGATACCGGCTCGGTGGCCAGCCCCAACCGCGAGACCGAAGCCATGAAAGACGGCACCGACGCCGTGAGCGACTGGCCGTTGCTCAATGCCTTGCTCAACACCGCAGGCGGTGCCAGCTGGGTCAGCCTGCACCACGGCGGCGGCGTGGGCATGGGCTATTCACAACACTCGGGCATGGTCATCGTGGCCGACGGCACCGACGCGGCGGCCGAGCGCCTGGCGCGTGTGCTGGTCAACGACAGCGCCTCAGGCGTGATGCGCCATGCCGATGCCGGTTACGAGCTGGCCGTGGCCACCGCCAAAAAGCAGGGGCTCAAGCTGCCCATGATCAAGTGAGCCCGGGTGAATTCCCGGATGACGCTCTTTGTGTATTGACCTATCCTGACCCCTTCAACCTTATGGAAACATTTTTATGACATTGCGCCGCCATTTCATTTCTGCCGCTTTGACCCTGGCCACCTTGGGGGCCAGCTTGAGCCACGCCCAGGACAACGTCTTGCGCGTGGGCACCGATGCCACCTTCCCGCCCATGGAATTTGTGGACAACGGCAAGCGCACGGGCTTTGACATCGAACTGATGGAGGCCATTGCCAAAAACATGGGCAAACAAATCGAGTGGATCGACATCGACTTCAAGGGTCTGATTCCCGGCCTGATCTCCAAGCGTTTTGACATGGCGGTTTCGGCCATCTACATCACCGATGAACGCAAAAAAGTGGTGGACTTCACCGACCCCTATTACGCAGGCGGTCTGGTGGCCATGGTTAAGGGCAACAATGCCGCCATCAAGAAGCTGGCCGATCTGGACGGCAAAAAAGTGAGCGTGCAAGTGGGCACCAAGTCGGTCAGTTACTTGGCTGAAAAATTCCCCAAGGTGCAACGCGTCGAAGTGGAAAAGAACCAGGAGATGTTCAGTTTGGTCGACATCGGCCGTGCCGATGCGGCTGTGACCGGCAAGCCTGCCGCCTTCCAGTACGTACGCACCCGTGGCGGTTTGCGTGTGCTCGATGAGCAGTTGACCACCGAGGAATACGGCATGGCCTTGCGCAAAGACACGCCCGAGCTGACCAAAGCGGTCAATGCGTCCATTGCCAAGCTCAAGGCCGATGGCACGTATGCGGCCATTGTCAAAAAATGGTTCAGCAACAAATAAAACCACCGGCTTCAGCAGTACCCCATGGATCTTGATTTTTCTCCCGTCTGGTCGGGTTGGCCACAACTGCTGCAAGGGGCACTGGTGACGGTGGAAGTCACCAGCGTGTCCTTGCTCTTGGGCTGCGTGCTGGGCTTGCTCATTGGCATGGGTAGGCTGCACCCCGAGCGCCGTTGGGTTTACGGTTTTTGCACCGCTTACCTGGCCGTCATCCGTGGCACGCCCTTGCTGGTGCAGCTGTTCATTTTGTTTTTTGGTTTGCCGCAGTTTGGCATCATGCTGCCCGCGTTTTTGTGCGGCGTTTTGGGGCTGGGCATTTACTCGGGCGCTTATGTGTCCGAGATCGTGCGTGGCGCCATCCAGTCGATTGACCGGGGCCAGATGGAAGCGGCCCGCTCGATTGGCCTGTCATCGCGCCAGGCCATGCTGAATGTGATCTTGCCGCAGGCGGTGGTGCGCATGATTCCACCGCTGGGCAACGAGTTCATCGCGCTCATCAAGAACTCGGCGCTGGTGTCTTTGCTGACCATCCACGACCTGATGCACGAAGGTCAAAAAATCATCAGCGTGTCTTACCGCTCGTTGGAGGTGTACTTGGCCATCGCGCTCATGTATTTTGTGTTGACGGGTTTGACCACGCTGGCGCTGCGCCATGTGGAGCAACGCTTGCGGGCCGGGGGAATGGTGCAATGAACGTTTCTTCACAAAGCGCAGACCCTATCGTCCGCATTCGCGGCTTGCGCAAGTCTTTTGGGGCGCAGCCGGTTTTGCAGGGCATCGATCTGGATGTGCTGCCCTCACAAGTGGTCGTGGTCATTGGCCCCAGCGGTTCGGGCAAAAGCACCTTGCTGCGCTGCTGCAACGGGCTGGAGCAAGCCGAAGCCGGACGGGTGGACATTTGCGGCCAAACGCTGGTGGACCAAGGACGCCTGTTGCCCGAAGCCCAGCTGAACGCCTTGCGCGAAGAGGTGGGCATGGTGTTCCAGTCCTTCAACCTGTTTGCGCACCTGACGGTGCTGGACAACATCACCTTGGGGCCACGCAAGCTGCGTGGACAAAGCCGGGCACAGGCCGAGGTTCAGGCCCGGGCTTTGCTCGACAAAGTGGGTCTGGCCCACAAGGCCGATGCCATGCCTGCCAGCTTGTCGGGTGGACAAAAGCAGCGCGTGGCCATTGCCCGTGCGTTGGCCATGCAGCCGCGTGTCATGCTGTTTGACGAACCCACCTCGGCCCTGGACCCCGAGCTGGTGGGCGAGGTGCTGCAAGTCATGAAGCTGCTGGCCCGTGAAGGCATGACCATGATGGTGGTCACGCACGAGATGGACTTTGCCAAAGAAGTGGCCGACTTGGTGGTGGTGATGGACGCGGGGATGGTGGTTGAATCCGGCCCGCCCGAAACCATCTTCAGCCAGCCCAAGCAAGAGCGCACCCGCAGCTTTTTGCAAGCCATCTTGTCGCGCCGTTGATGTTGCCCAACCCCTCTATGGATTCGGCGCGATGACGATTGAAATTGATGCACCTTCTTCCCGTAGGTCGGCGGCTTTAGCCCCGACATGGATGGCTTCGGCGCATGCTGCATGTCGGGGCTAAAGCCACCGACCTACAACATCTTTGACCATTGACCACTTCACGGAGCCGGATCTACAAGCCATGACACTGCACCGATTCGATGTTCATGATTTGCCCGCCACGCCCTGGAAGAACGGCGGCGGTGTGACGCGCGAGATCGTCTGCCAGCCCCCCGGCGCTGGCATGAATGATTTTGACTGGCGCGTGAGCATTGCCCACATCGCCAGCGATGGGCCGTTTTCGGCCTTTCCGGGTGTGGACCGCATCATCACTTTGCTGAGCGGCGGGGGCGTGCATTTGCTCAGCGAAGGTGGCGAGGTGGACCACCGGCTGGACACCTCGCTGGCCCCCTTTGCGTTTGCGGGCGAGGCGCCCATCCATGCCCGCTTGCTGGCGGGCGACTGTCACGACTACAACGTCATGACCCGGCGCAGCGCGTGCAGCGCTTCGCTGCAGGTGTTGCGCAGCGCTTGCGACTGGCCTGCCGCATCGCAGGGCCTGCTCATGGCAGTGCAGGGCGGCTGGCAGCTGGAAGGCGCAAGCTCCCAAACGCTCACGCCGCAACAAGGTTTGTGGTGGTCGGATATGGCCATGGCGTGGCGACTGCGACCGCAAAGCCCCGATGCCGCGCTGCTTGCATTGACACTTCAATTTCACTGAACATGACCACTTCACTGTCCCCTGATTCATGGCCCAGCGCCGACGGCGTTTGGCAGAACCTGCACTTGGCACCCGAGGCTTTGGATGCAGGTACGCCAGCCTTGACCGACGCGGCCATCGTGGTTGCACAAGGGGCCATCGCCTGGGTGGGCGCTCACGCCGATTTGCTAGACGCTTATCGGCAATTGCCCCAACACAACGGCCAGGGCGCCTTGGTCACGCCCGGCTTGGTCGATTGCCACACGCACCTGGTGTACGGCGGGCAGCGGGCCCACGAATTCGCCATGCGCCTGGCCGGTGCCAGCTACGAAGAGGTGGCGCGTGCCGGGGGCGGCATTGTGTCCAGCGTCAAGGCCACACGCGACGCCAGCGAAGACGACTTGTTCGACGCGGCCGTGCCCCGTTTGCAAGCCTTGCTGGCCGAAGGCGTTTGCGCCATCGAGATCAAATCGGGCTATGGTCTGAGTCTGGCGCACGAACGCAAACAACTGCGCGTGGCCCGGCGCTTGGGCGAGGTGTTTGGTGTCACGGTGCGCACCACATTTTTGGGGGCACATGCGCTGCCGCCCGAATACGCCGGGCGCAGCGATGACTACATCCAGCGGGTGTGTGAAGAGATGATGCCCACGCTCGCGGCCGAAGGCCTGGTGGACGCGGTGGATGTGTTTTGCGAAACCATCGGCTTCACGCTGGCGCAAACCGAGCAGGTGTTCCAGGCCGCGCAAGCGCTGGGCTTGCCGGTCAAGCTGCATGCCGAGCAGCTGTCGGACATGGGCGGCTCGGCGCTGGCAGCACGTTTCGGCGCGCTGTCGTGCGACCACATCGAACACCTGAGCGCCGAAGGCATCGCCGCCATGCGGCAAGCGGGCACGGTGGCGGTGCTCTTGCCTGGCGCTTACTTCACCCTGCGCGACACCCACATGCCGCCCATTGCCGCACTGCGTGCCGCAGGCGTGCCCATGGCGGTGTCCACCGATCACAACCCGGGCACCTCACCGGCCTTGAGCTTGCTGCTGATGGTCAACATGGCCTGCACCTTGTTTCGTTTGACGGTGCCTGAAGCGCTGGCGGGTGTGACGCGCCATGCCGCGCAGGCGCTGGGCCTTCAGGCCACACATGGGCGCATCGCAGCCGGGTGCCCCGCCAATTTTGTGCTGTGGCCTTTGGGCGAGGTGGCCGAGCTGGCCTATTGGTTGGGCCAGCGTCCGGCCTGCAGCGTGGTGCGCCAGGGCCGTTTGGCGGTTGACGGCATGGGCGTGCAGAGGGGTTCAGCATGAACAAACACAGCCTGTTTGCCGAACACGCCTTGCTGCCCAGTGGTTGGGCCCGCGATGTGCTCTTGTCATGGAATGACCACGGTGTGCTCACGGATGTGAAGGCGCAAACGGTTTGTCCTGTAGGCACCCCACGCGCAACAGGCCCCGTGGTGCCCGGCATGCCCAATTTGCATTCGCACGCGTTTCAACGGGCGTTTGCCGGCTTGACCGAATACCGGGGCGCTGCGCAAGACAGCTTCTGGAGCTGGCGCAGCCTGATGTACCAGTTTGCGTCTGCCATCACCCCCGAACAACTCGAAGCCATTGCAACGGGTTTGTATGTGGAGATGCTGGAAGCCGGTTACACCAGCGTGTGCGAATTCCATTACGTGCACCACGACCCAGAGGGCCGCCCCTATGCCGACGATGCCGCCTTGTCGATGTGCCTGCTGCGTGCGGCGGCGCATGCAGGCATTGGCCTGACCTTGTTGCCCGTGCTCTACCAGACCAGTGGCTTTGGCGGCACACCGCCCAGCGTTGGCCAGCGGCGCTTTATCCGCTCCACAGACAACATGCTGGCTTTGCTGCAAAAGCTCAAACCCTTGTGCGAAGCGCAAGGTGCTCGCCTGGGCCTGGCGCCGCACTCTTTGCGTGCCGTGCCGCCCGACAGCTTGCGCGAGGCCTTGGCCGGTTTGCACGCCCTGGACGCCACGGCCCCGGTGCACATCCACATTGCCGAGCAAACCGCCGAGGTCGATGCCTGCCTGGCCTGGAGCGGGCAGCGCCCGGTGCAGTGGCTGCTTGACCATGCACCTGTGGATGAGCGTTGGTGCTTGGTGCACGCCACCCACATGAGCACCGAGGAAAGTGCCCGCGCCGCACGGACCGGCGCGGTGGCGGGCCTGTGCCCCAGCACCGAGGCCAATTTGGGCGATGGCATTTTTGATGCCCCCACTTGGTTGCAAGCTGGTGGGCGCTGGGGCGTGGGCTCGGACAGCCACGCTTGT
The DNA here is from genome assembly GCA_002256145.1 of Comamonadaceae bacterium PBBC1. Taxonomy (GTDB): domain Bacteria; phylum Pseudomonadota; class Gammaproteobacteria; order Burkholderiales; family Burkholderiaceae_C; genus Limnohabitans_A. Next base: position 6,276 of record NKIP01000054.1, on the reverse strand, counting down.
GTCAACGCGGCCGAAGAACTGATGCAACTCGAATACAGCCAGCGCCTGTCCACGCGCCAGCGCAATGTGCTGGCCAGTGCCGCGCAGCCTTCGGTGGCCACCTCCATGACCTTGCAAGCGGTGGCCGGTGGTGCTCAAGCCAGTGCACGCCCGGTCGCCGGTTTGGCTGTGGGTCAGCAGGCTGACATGGTGGTGCTGGACGCACAGCATCCGCTGCTGCGCGATTTGTCCACACCCGAGGCCATGCTGTCGGCCCATGTGTTTGCCAGCCACCGCCAGTCGGCCTTGCAACAGGTGTGGGTGGCAGGCCGTGTGCAGGTGCAATCGGGCCGCCATGTTTTGCACGACACAGCCCTGAGCGGCTTGGTGGCCGCACGTCAACAACTTCTTGAGAACACGCCATGACTTTTCAGACCACCGAGCCGCCGTTTCGTTTTCGCCAAGGCACGCGCCCTTTGCTGATTTCCATGCCGCATGTGGGCACACATGTGCCGCCCGCACTGGCCGCACGCCTCACTGACGAAGCCCGGCGCGTGCCCGACACCGACTGGCATCTGGAGCGCCTGTACGACTTTGCCGACGCGTTGGGGGCCTCTGTGTTGGTGGCCACGCATTCACGCTTTGTGATCGACCTGAACCGCCCACCGGACGGGGCCAGCCTGTACCCCGGCCAAAGCGTGACAGGCCTGTGCCCGGTGGACTTGTTCGATGACCAGCCGCTGTACCGCGACCCGGCCGATGTGCCGGGCGAGGCCGAAATCGCCGAGCGCCGAGACGCCGTTTGGCAGCCTTATCACGCGCAACTGGCGCACGAGCTGGCCCGCATCCAGGCCCAGCACGGCGTGGCCGCCTTGTGGGACGCCCACTCGATTCGCTCGGTGCTGCCGCGATTTTTTGAGGGCCGCTTGCCCGACCTGAACCTGGGCACCGCCAACGGTGCCAGCTGCGACCCGGCATTGGCCGAGCAGCTGCTGGCCATTGGCCAGTCAGCACCGGGTTACACCGCCGTGCTCAACGGCCGCTTCAAAGGCGGGCACATCACCCGCCAATACGGCAACCCGGCGCAAGGCATTCACGCGGTGCAGCTGGAAATGACGCAGTGCAGCTACATGCAAGAAAGCTGGCCTTTTGACTATCTGCCCGAGGTGGCAGCGGGCGTGCAGCCGCATGTGCGGCGCATGTTGGAGGCGGTGTTGGCTTTTGTGGAAACCTGAGGCGAGGCCCAAGCACGGGCAACGGGTTCAGGCCCAGCGCTGCATCAGGCTGTGCCGCGCCATTGAACACCCTGTTCAACTTTGCAACCGACAAGGTGTCATGCAATCTGTTGCACCCTTGACCCGAAACCTTATATTGGCAGCACTCAGCATTTTTTCGGGGAATTCATGGAATTTGACTACGTGATCGTGGGCGGTGGCTCGGCCGGTTGTGTGCTGGCCGCCCGTTTGAGCGAAGACCCTGCCGTGCAGGTGGCCCTGATCGAGGCCGGGCCACCCGACACCAGTGCCCTGATCCACTGCCCGGCGGGCATCGCGCTCATGGCCCGCACCGAAATCGTCTCGCAAGGCCTGAACACCGTGCCGCAACCCGGCTTGAACGGCCGCATCGGTTTTCAGCCGCGAGGCCGTACCTTGGGGGGCTCCAGCTCCACCAATGCGATGGCTTACATCCGTGGTCAAGCCGTGGATTACGACACTTGGGCCCAGATGGGTTGCGCCGGTTGGTCATGGGCCGAGGTCTTGCCCTACTTTCTGAAGGCCGAGCACAACGAGCGCATCCACAACGAATGGCATGGCCAAAACGGCCCCTTGAACGTGGCCGATCTGCAAAGCCCCAATGCCTTCGCCAAACGCTTTGTCGAGGCGGGCGTGCAAGCCGGTTTGGCACACACCACCGACTTCAACGGCCCCACACAAGAAGGCGTGGGCCTGTACCAAGTCACGCAGAAGGCAGGCGAGCGTTTCAGCGCGGCCAAGGCCTACCTCACGCCAAACTTGGGCCGCCCCAACTTGCACGTCATGACCGGCGTCACTGTGGACCGCATTGGCCTGGTGGATGGCGCGGCTCGGCAGGTGCACACATTGCATGGCCGTCAAGCGCAGACCGTGACCGCCCGGCGCGAAATCATTTTGAGCGCAGGCGCTTTCCAGTCACCCGCCATCCTCATGCGCTCAGGCATTGGGCCTGCCGCGCATTTGCAAACGCTGGGCATCGAGGTGCTGCGCGACTTGCCCGGCGTAGGCGAAAACCTGCACGACCACCCCGACGCAGTGCTGGTGGCCGATGCGCCGGGGCACACCGATTTGATCGGCGTCTCACCCCAAGGCGCGTGGCAGACCTTGCAAGCCCTTTGGGCCTGGCGGCAGCACCGCAAGGGGCCGCTCACCACCAACTTTGCCGAGGGCGGTGCCTTTTACAAAAGCCGTCCAGACGAGGCGCACGCGGACATCCAGCTGCACTTTGTGGTGGCCAAACTGGTGGACCATGGCCGCCAATTGACACTGGGTCATGGCTACTCTTTGCATGTGTGCTTGTTGCAACCCGACAGTCGAGGCCGCGTGCAATTGGCCGACCGCGACCCGAACAGCGCCCCGTTGATCGACCCGCAGTTTTTGAGCAACCCGCGTGACCTGCAGCGCTTGCGCGGCGGTGTTCGCCAAGCTCAAAACATCTTGGCCCAGCCCGCCTTGGCCGCGTATGGCAAAGAGTGGGCAGCGTCTGCCGATGCGCGCAGCGACGAACAACTCGACCACTGGATTCGCCAACACGCCGACACGGTCTACCACCCGGTGGGCACCTGCCGCATGGGGCAAGACGGCATGGCGGTGGTCGATGCGCAGCTGCGCGTGCACGGCGTACCGGGCCTGCGCGTGGTCGATGCCTCGGTCATGCCGCGCATCGTGAGCGGCAACACCAATGCGCCGACGATCATGATTGCGGAGAAGGCGGCGGGTTGGATTCGTGCAGCGCATTGATGGTTTCACATGGCAGCGTGCGGGTGCGAAGCTGGTTTTCTGTTGTGCTTTGAAGTGGCGTGCTTCTGAAAAGAGTTGAGCTCACCAAAATATTTTGTAGTTAATTTTTCGTATTTATTTCGGTATAGTGGAGCGCTTCACGCCTGCTGCGCTGAATGGTGCGGGAGGGATGTTGCGAAGGACTGGGTGCCGGATTGGGTCTGTTCATTTATCCCTGCATGCAAATACAGTGACTGGTCTGAAACCCACGGCACAAGTCGATTGCAATGAATTCAACAAAAAGATGTATCGACACGGACCGGGTGTATCAAACGGGTTTTGCGGTCTGCATCACGATATGCGGCAACATGTAAGGAAGCCATATGAGGTGGGTTGCAATATTTCAAGATGATCCCGGTATGTTGGGGGTTCGTAAACGGCACGGTCAGGCGCATCTAAATTACTTGGCCGAGAATGAGAATGAAATTCTCATCGGCGGTGGCCTCCGAAGTGGGCCGGGCGAGCCCTTTGCCGGGGGGCTGTGGGTTCTAGAGGTTGTCAGTCGAGATCGTGCCGTAAAGCTAATCGAGAACGACCCGTATTACGCACCAGAAGTACGGAGCTACAGACTGTTCACCTGGGCTAAGGCCCTAGAAGACAAGATCGTTCAGTTGTGACCTAGCCTTGTAGCCCATCCATCAACACGGATGCCAGCGATAAAGACCTTGGTGCCGGTTATGTCAAACGTTAGGCATTCAAAGAAGCAGCCCTCGCGCGTAAGAAAAAAACACACGAAACGTCATCACGGTAAAACATGAACCCCACACTGACTACCCTCGCCGGCTTCGTCGCCTGGTCATTGTTCCTTTTGGTACTCATGGAGGTCATTCGCTCTAAGCTTGTCCTCACCAAGGCCGTTGCGGCAAACGGGATCAACCCAGAGAATTCAAACCTTTCTCCGTTTATGCAGCGCCTCGCACGGGCCCACGCAAACTGCATCGAAGGCTTACCAATTTTTGGTGGCCTCATGCTCATTGCTGTCGTGGCGGGTAGAACCTCCATCACCGATCCGCTGGCGTACACCTTTCTCTTTGCGCGCATTCTGCAGTCAGTGATTCACCTCATTTCGATTTCTGCTTTGGCGGTTACGTTTCGGTTTTCAGCGTTTGCCGTGCAGTTGGGCATTGGTGTGTACTGGGCTATTCGCCTGCTCAGCGTTTGAGCCAAACCTGTGAGGTTTAACATTTCACTCATCACGGTCACGCAGCAGCAGGTTGCTGCTGCGCGGCGCATGCTGCGTGCCGGACAGCTTCGACCTTAGGTTGCCTAAATGCTCCCCGCCCTACTTTCCATCGCGCTTCTCCACTGGCTCGTGCTCATAACCCCAGGTGCAAATGTCCTCCTTGTGTCGCAACTCGCTGCCAGCAGTCACCGCAGCAGCGCTTTCTATGCCGGGCTCGGCATCAGCTTCGTGGCTGTCACTTGGGCTTTGCTTGCGATCCTCGGCGTGAACGCGCTGTTCGCAGCGCACCCTATTGTTCGTCTGGCGCTGCAAATCGCTGGTGCCGTGTATCTATGCTACGTGGCGGTCAGGCTATGGCGCTCGGGTGCTTGTGCATCAGAGTCACGAGTAGTGCACTTGCACGCATGGGCAGCTTTCCGCCTCGGTTTCATCACAAACCTCCTGAATCCCAAGTCCGCTCTGTTCTTCGGCAGTGTGTTCGCCACAGCCTTACCCGCTGAGAATTCGCCTGACTTGCTGGCTGCCAGCATCGCGCTTGTCTTCGTCAATGCGCTGGCCTGGCATACCTTTCTCGCTCTTGCGTTCTCTCGCCCTGCGGTTCAGTTCGCCTACTCACGCAATCGCGAGCTTCTCAATCGCCTCGCCAGTGCTGTTGTGGGTGCGTTTGGTCTGCGCCTTCTGGCTGCTGCCGTGGCTGAAATTCGGTCACGCCATGCCTAGCACCACCAGTGCAACCCCTTGATCAAGCGTAGCGACAACGGCAGGCCAACAGGCCCGGTCTGGAGGTACGCGGTACATTTCCGCCAGTCAGAGCCTGGCGTCCTGACGTCGTCGCCCGCCCAGTTCGAACATTAGGCATCAAAGCAGATGATTCAACTCGTAGTTCCAGCTGAACAATACCTCCCGAGCTACACAGCAGCGCTTCGGCGCGGCTGGTCGCCGGACAATGAGCGTGGCTTAGCAGCGTCCCTCGAAGAGCTTGCGCAGATAGAAGCGAATCCCGTCTCTTTCATTGCTTCGCTCGATGACAGACAGGCCAAAGGCTCACCCGTGAAGATGCCCGATGGCTCAGTGGTGCCTCGGCTACCTGGGTTCAGACGCTGGATGTGGGATGGAGAGTTCGCCGGGAGTATTGGCTTCAGGTGGCAGCACGGAACGGCGGAGCTTCCGGCCTACTGCCTCGGGCACATGGGTTACGCCGTCGTTGCATGGAAGCAGCGGCAGGGTTACGCCACGTCAGCGCTGTTGATGTTGCTCGAAGAGGCCCGCGAGATGGCGCTACCGTACGTAGAGATCACAACAGACCCTGACAACCTGCCTTCGCAGAAGGTCATCTTGGCAGCAGGCGGAAAACTTCATGAGCGCTTCAATAAGCCGCCCCAATTTGGCAGCCAACCATGTCTTCGCTTTCGTATTGCTCTGGCTTAGCGATGCCAAAACCTTCCGTCGCGAGGACTTCTCATAACGCTCATTCATTCGGTAGGACTAGAAAGGACACCATGCCAGCAATCAAACACAAATTTCTGATCGCCATGTTCGCCGTTGTATTGGCAACAGCGACCACTTTTGCCATCGCGCTTCCTAGCCAAACGGCCTGCCTTCTCATTGGGGTATCCGATTTGCATAAACTCTCGGGTGGTTCTCTTGCGCAAAGTGAATCTGTGGTCGATCAACAGCGCTACGCTCAACTCACGCGAGATGCCCGCTTGCGAATTGAAACTAGCTTCGGCCCAGTTGAATCGAAACCCATCATTCTGTTCTTCCATCAACCAGACGGGTTTGGCCCGTTTAGGCTCAACGCCTACGGTAGTACACAGTCTATCGGGAGCCGCACTTGCGTCATGGTTGGCCCTAAAGGGCAAAACGTTGATGTCGTTGCCCACGAACTCATGCACGCGGAGGTTCATCACCGTGTAGGTTACCTGGCGCTCTTCTTCCAAATTCCTACTTGGTTTGTAAGCGTCCGGTGAACCCATCTTGAGATTCAAATGCCATCCCGGCAACATCCTGGCCACACAACAACAACGTGGACACGATGATGAATCAAGACACTCCTACCCCTTCAACGCCTTCGCGCACGCG
>NKIP01000021.1 GCA_002256145.1 Comamonadaceae bacterium PBBC1 | reverse complement strand
CACTCTCGTTCGGTCCTTCGCTCTTGCCTTGTGGCCTCAGCGGCCCCGGCTCCAACTACTACGACCTCTGCTGACTTCTCGCTCCGGCAAAGCCGTCTTCCTTTCAGAAACAAGGCGAGATCTCCCCAGGTAAGGGTCGCACACCTTCATCGCACAACCGCCGCATCTACGCCACCTCGCCTTGGTCACAAGAGCTTCGCGGTTTCGTGCCCGCTCGCCCTGCTTGGCAACGCCTTCTATGCGGTTCTTGTTCATCGGCTCACGATTTACGCTCCACGCTTCCTTCCCACGCTCGGTCGCCCTCACGCAGTTGCGCTTCACTTTGCTCACTGTGACCAGCTCGCAGCGGGACTTGCACCCGCAGGTGTGCGCCCATGCTGGGCGCACACGTCAAAAAGGCTCCCGAGGGAGCCTTTTTGATGGAACCACAGGACCGTTATCAGTCGCGTTCGCCGCCCATGATGCCCAGCAGAGCCAGAAGGCTTTGGAAAACGTTGAAGATGTCCATGTACAAAGCCAAGGTGGCACTGATGTAGTTGGTTTCGCCGCCATCGATGATCTGTTTGAGGTCATACAACATGTAAGCGCTGAAAATGCCAATGGCCATGACCGAGATGACCATCATGCCCACAGTAGAGCCCACAAACACGTTGATGATGCCGCCGATCATGATGGCCAAAGCACCGACAAACAGCCACTTGGACATGCCTGACAGATCACGTTTGATGGTACTGGCCAAACTGGCCATCACGAAAAACACGCCTGCTGTGCCTGCAAAGGCGGTCATGATCAGTTCGGAGCCGTTTTTGAAGCCCAGCACCATGGCGATCATGCGGGACAGCATCAAACCCATGAAGAAGGTGAATGCCAACAAGACGGGCACGCCAGCCGCAGAGTTTTTGGTTTTTTCGATGGCAAACATGAAACCGAAGGCTCCGGCCATGAACACAATCAGGCCCACGCCGCCGGACAGTGAACGGGTGATGCCAGTGGCCACGCCAAGCCAAGCGCCCAAAACAGTGGGCAATAGACTCAAGGCCAGCAGCCAATAAGTGTTGCGCAGAACGCGGTTGCGAGCCGCTGTGTCCACATGGCCCCAGCCATTGGAATTGAGAGTTTGAAGGTCGCTCATGGTGTATCTCCTGTCATGCCTGATTAAAGGTGGTCTCATTGTAGGGTGACCCTCATCGCTTTGGCTTGACTCCTGGGATTCCCGGCAGTTGATGGGGTTATACGGGTGCATCAGTTTTGCGTTGAAGTGAGCAATCGAGGGCGCGGGCCCGTGTATGCTTGTGGTTTTCATTTTTCAGACCCTCACGCCCATGAAAACTCAGTCTTCTCTCGAACTGTCCGATGTCAAAGCCATTGCCGCTGCGGCCGAAGCCGAAGCCCTCCAGAACAATTGGGCAGTCAGCATCGCCATTGTGGATGCGGGTGGCCATTTGCTGCACTTTGCCCGTCTGGACGGTGCGCCTCCCGTGTCTTCGCACATCGCCCCAGCCAAAGCGCACACCGCAGCCTTGGGTCGCCGCGAGAGCAAGGTGTACGAAGACGTGATCAATGGTGGACGCACTTCCTTTTTGTCGGCTCCGACCATCCACGGCATGCTCGAAGGCGGTGTGCCGATCATGAAAGACGGTTTTTGCCTGGGCGCAGTCGGTGTGAGCGGCGTCAAGTCGAACGAAGACGCTCAGATCGCCAAAGCCGGTATCGCCGCCATCGGTCTGTGATGGTCTGATCAGGGCAGCCTGCGGCTGTTCTGACGGGTTTGCCAATAGCATTGACCCACAAAAAAGCCGCTGAAAAGCGGCTTTTTTGTGGGCGTCAAGTACGCGTCAATACAGGTCGAGCACAGCACCTTTGCTGGCGCTCGATGCGTTGAAAGCGAACTTGGCCTGCACGCCACGGGTGTAACGGGGCTCGGGGGCTTTCCAGCCTTCACGGCGTTTGGCCAGTTCGGCTTCGGGCACGTTCAACTCCAAAATCAGCTTGTGAGCGTCGATGGTGATGCTGTCACCCTCGTTCACAAAGGCGATGGTGCCACCTGCTGCGGCTTCAGGGGCGACGTGGCCCACCACCATGCCCCAGGTGCCACCGGAGAAGCGACCGTCGGTGATCAGGCCCACGCTTTCACCCAGACCGGCACCGATCAGTGCACCTGTGGGGGCCAGCATTTCGGGCATGCCAGGGCCGCCTTTGGGGCCGAGGTAACGCAAAACCATCACGTCGCCAGCCACAATCTTGCCCGCCAAAATGGCTTCGAGGGCCGATTGCTCGTCGTCGAACACACGGGCTGGGCCGGTGATGACCGGGTTTTTCAGGCCAGTGATCTTGGCCACGGCGCCTTCAGGCGACAGGTTGCCCTTGAGGATAGCCAAGTGGCCTTCGGCGTACATGGGCTTGTCGATGGGGCGGATCACATCTTGGTCAGCGCGAGGAACGTCGGGCACGTCTTTCAGATTTTCGGCAATGGTTTTGCCTGTGATGGTCATGCAGTCGCCGTGCAACAAACCAGCGGCCAGCAAGGTTTTCATGACTTGCGGAATGCCGCCCGCTTGGTGCAGGTCGACGGCCAAATATTTGCCGCTGGGCTTGAGGTCGCAAATCACGGGGATTTTCTTGCGCATGCGCTCGAAGTCGTCGATCGTCCAGTCCACGCCTGCGGTGTGGGCGATGGCCAAGAAGTGCAGCACCGCGTTGGTTGAGCCGCCGGTCGCCATGATCACCGCCACGGCGTTTTCGATGGCTTCTTTGGTCACGATGTCGCGGGGCTTCAAGTCGTTCTTGATGGCCTCGATCAGTACCTTGGCCGATTCTTTGGCCGAGTTTTGCTTTTCGTCGTGCGGGTTGGCCATGGTCGACGAGTAGGGCAGGGACATGCCCAGCGCCTCGAAAGCCGATGACATGGTGTTGGCGGTGTACATGCCGCCGCAAGAACCTGTGCCGGGAATGGCGCGTTTTTCGATTTCTTTCAGGTCAAAGTCGCTCAATTTGCCCGCAGCGTTTTCGCCCACGGCCTCGAACACGCTCACGATGTTCAGGTCTTTGCCTTGGTAGCGGCCGGGCAAGATGGTGCCGCCGTAGACATAAATGGCCGGCACGTTGGCGCGCAACATGCCCATCATGCCGCCGGGCATGTTCTTGTCGCAGCCGCCGACCACCAGCACGCCGTCCATCCACTGGCCTTGCACGCAGGTTTCGATGCAGTCCGAGATCACTTCGCGGCTGACCAGCGAGAACTTCATGCCCTCGGTGCCCATGGCCATGCCGTCCGAGATGGTCGGGGTGCCAAACACCTGGGCGTTGCCACCGGCTTCTTCAATGCCTTGGATGGCCGCGTCGGCCAGTTTTTGCAAGCCGCTGTTGCACGGGGTGATGGTGCTGTGGCCGTTGGCCACGCCCACCATGGGTTTGACGAAATCGCCCTCTTCGTAGCCCATGGCGTAGTACATCGAGCGGTTCGGGGCACGGGATTTGCCCTGTGTGATGTTGGCGCTGCGGCGGTTGATGGGGGTGATCGGGATGATTTTGTCGCTCATGGTGGTGTCTCAGTAGAAGCCCAAAAGAAAGTCGCCACATTCTAACGGGCGCTGGTCAGGCCTTTGTGTCCAGTTCGAGGCATCTCCGGTGCACAATCCGGGCATGCTGATCCATCCTCAAATCGACCCCGTCGCCCTGCAATTGGGCCCCTTGGCCATCCATTGGTATGGCCTGACTTACTTGGCCGCTTTTGGCTTGTTTTTCTGGTTGGGCGTGCGTCGTCTGGGCCATGCGCCCTTCAAGCACCTGCCGCAATGGCAAAAACGCGATGTGGAAGACATCCTGTTTTTGGGCGTGCTCGGTGTCATTTTGGGCGGGCGCGTGGGTTATTGCTTGTTTTACAAACCCGCTTATTACCTGTCGAATCCCCTGGAAATCCTGGCTGTCTGGCAAGGTGGCATGAGTTTTCACGGGGGCTTGCTGGGCGTGATCTTGGCCATGGTGTGGTTTGCACGCAGTCGACAGCGGTCGTTTTTGCAGGTCATGGATTTTGTCGCGCCCTGTGTGCCCACGGGACTTGCCGCCGGACGGGTGGGCAATTTCCTCAATGGCGAGCTTTGGGGCCGGGTGGCCGACCCTTCGCTGCCTTGGGGCATGGTGTTCCGGGGGGCGGGCGATTTGCCGCGCCACCCCTCGCAGCTCTACCAAATTGCCCTGGAAGGCTTGCTGTTGTTTGTGTTGCTGTGGTGGTTTGCCCGCAAAGACCGTCCCACCGGCCAAGTGTCGGCAGCCTTTTTGCTCGGCTACGGTTTTTTCCGCTTTGTGGCCGAATTTTTCCGCGAACCCGATGCGCATCTGGGCCTTTTGAGTCTGGGCATGAGCATGGGGCAGTGGTTGTGTGTGCCGATGATGTTGGGCGGCGTGGCTTTGTGGGCCTTCTCAGCCCGAAAACCCAACTGAAAGGGCGTGGGCTGACACCTTCGGGTCAGCACCCGTGAACGGAATCCTTCACCATGAAGCACTTTTGACATGGAAGGACGGGTCCCATGAATTTGCTGCGCAGAAACCTTTGGCTTGCTGCTTTGTCCACGCTGTTGCTGGGGGCCTGCTCGGGTACCTTGCGCACTGCGGGGGCTGACAAACCGCCCGTGGTGTTTGTCCACGGCAATGGGGACACGGCCGCCCTGTGGCAAAGCACGATGTGGCGCTTTGAATCCAACGGCTGGCCGCGTGAACGCCTGCATGCCATCGATGTGCCCTATCCCCTGGCGCGAGACGCCGACAACAGGCCCCAAGCGGGCCGCACCTCCACCGCCGAGCACATGGCCTTTTTGCGCGAAGAAGTGCAAGCGGTCTTGAAGCGAACCGGTGCCGCGCAGGTGGTGTTGGTCGGCAACTCGCGGGGTGGCAATGCGATTCGCAACTTCATCTGCAATGGTGGGGGGCAAAACCTCGTCAGCCATGCGGTGCTGGGCGGCACACCCAATCACGGTGTTCAGGCTATTCCCGGCGTCAACGAAGCCAATGAATTTTCCGGCACTGGACCCTTTCTGAGTCAGCTCAATGCGCCCAAAAATGCACAGGGCGACGAGGTCTGTGGCCTAGCCAAATGGATGACCATCCGTTCGGACAACAACGACAAGTTTGCGCAGCCCGATGGCCTGTGGATTGGCATGAAAGGCAAAGCGACCAACGTGACTTTTGCCGGCCCGGAGCTCAAAGGGGCGACCAACGTGGTGATCCCCCGCATTGACCACCGCGAAACGTCTTATTCGGCAGCGGCTTTTGAAGCCACTTACCGTTTCATCACGGGTCGCACGCCTGCTTTGGGCATCCAAACCGAGGCTTCGGTGCTTTTGAACGGCAAAGTGGTGGGTTTGGGCTTGAATCCACAAGACGCGCAGAGCGGCAACTTTGTGAACAATTTGCCACTGGCTGGTGCAGGCCTTGAGGTTTATGAGATCGACCCCGTGACAGGGCAGCGCAAAGGCGCTGCGGTGCATCAAAAAACAGTGGGCACCGACGGGCTTTGGGGGCCTTTCAAAGGCACATCACAAGCAACCTATGAGTTTGTCATCACGGCCAAGGGCTATGCCACGACACACATTTACCGCAGCCCATTCCCGCGCTCGAGCGACATTGTTCACATGAAGCCCGAGCGCGTGGCCGAGGCCGACCGGTCGGCTGCGGCACTGGTCAGTTTTGTGCGGCCCCGTGGCTACTTTGACCCGCCGCGTGACAGCATGCGCCTGGACGGCAAAACGAGCTTGCCGGGGGTGCCCCCCGGAGCGGGCGTGGCCAGTTCCAAACTGCGGCTGGATGACAAAACCCAGCGAACTGTGGCCGCTGAATTCAACGGCGAGCGCCTGGTCGGCTTGACTTGGCCCTTGGCAGAGGGTCGCACCACGGTGCTGGAGTTGACCTATTGAAGTGCCCCGGCGCTTGCAAGTTCGTTTTCAGCCAAATTACAACCACAGGAGACATGCACCATGAAAAAAAGCTTTTCACTGGCCTTTGGCGTCATCGCCGTGTTAACGGGTTTGCAGGCGCAAGCCCAGACATCCGCCTCTGGCCCGGCCGTTTACCCCAGCAAACCGATCCGGATCGTGGTGCCTTTTCCGGCAGGCGGCACATCCGATGTGCTGGCCCGTTTGGTCGGGCAAAAGCTGACCGAGTCTTGGGGTCAGCCCGTGGTGGTGGACAACAAACCGGGCTCCAACGGCAATTTGGGCGCTGATTGGGTCGCCAAGTCGGCCCCCGACGGTCACACCTTGGTGCTCATGGATGTGGGCAACCTGGTCATCAGCCCGGCTTTGTACAAATTGCCGTTCAATGTGCTCAATGACTTCGCTCCCGTCGGCATGGTGGCCTATTCACCCCACCTGTTGGCCGTCAGCACCAAGGTGCCCGCCAACACACCCGCCGAATTGGTGGCATACGCCAAAGCACAAAAGGGCAAACTCAATTACGCAGCGGCGGCGGGCATGGGCAGCGCCACGCACCTGGCCGGTGTCATGTTTGCCCAGCGGCAGGGTATCGAGTGGGGTTATGTCCCTTACAAAGGTGGGGCACAGGCCATCACCGATCTGATCGGTGGCCAGGTGGATGTGATGTTCAATGGCATGGTGGCCACCTACCCACATGTCAAAGCCGGAAAAATCAAACTCATTGCGGTGTCCAGCACCAAGCGCAATGGCCAGTTGCCCGATGTACCCGCCATCAGTGAGAGCCTGCCGGGTTTCTTGACCGGCAGTTTTCAGGGTCTTTTGGCACCCGCTGGAACGCCCAAAGCGATTGTGGACAAGCTCAATGCAGAGGTCCAAAAGATCGCCGCCATGCCCGACATCAAAGAGCGCTTGGTCACATTGGGGGCCGAGCCCTCGAGCATGTCACCTGAGCAGTTTGGCCAATGGATCAAGTCAGAAATTCCGGCCATGGCCAAAATCGTGAAGGATGAAAAAATCACGGTGGACTGACCTTGAGACCTTGTGCTGTGACCTTGCTCAGACCATCCAGTGGTTGGCCAGTCAGGGGCACGGTGTGATTTGGGGGGTTCAAGCCAGGTGCGGTGGCTGCACAAAGCCGCACCACTCGGTTTCGAGCCAGCGGGCCATGTTCAGGCACAGCGGGTCGGCCAAACTGTTGCCGATGATTTGCGCGCCAACGGGTAAGCCGTCCGGGCTTTGACCGATCGGGATGGCGGTGGCGGGCAGGCCCACCAAGCCGGGATAGCCCGCCCAGAACAGACTGTCAGTGTGCGGCTGGTTCTGGCCGTTGACCTGCAGCATGCGCTCCCAACGTTCGCCTTGCTGGTTGTGCAAAAAGGCGGGCGAGGTGGCCACTGGCGTGATGAGCAGGTCCACAGTCTCGAAGTAGCTTTGCCACTGAGTCCGCAGCACGGCGCGTTGCTGGTCAAACTCGACCCAGTCGCGGTGCGTCAGGGTGCTGCCGCGCCAGACGCGCTCGCGCATGGTGTCCAGCGCCGGGTCGGCTTGCTGGCCCAGCGCCTGAAAGCGGGCAAAGGTCGCGTCGTCCAGCCAGGCGCCAGTGGCCGAGCGCAGCAGGTAGGAGTACACACGGTGCGACTGCGCGCTGTCCACCGGTCGGTGGTCGTCCAGCACGGTCACGCCTTGCGACCGCAAAAAGTCGGCCAACGCGTGCAGCCGGTCTTGAATGCTCTGGTCCACCCGAGCCTCGGGGTCGTCGTAGACGATGGCCACGCGGCATTGCCAGGGGGCTTTGTCGGTCTGCCGCCATTGGGTGGGCGTCCAACCCATGGGGCCAAACTGTTGCAAGGGGGTGGTCAGCACCTGCATGGCCAGTTGCAGGTCCTGAGCGCTGCGCGCCAGCGGCCCTGCCACGGCAATGTCCAGGCTGTCAATGCAGCGCACACCGGGCAATTGGTGGCCCTCCATGGGCACCACACCCCAGGTGGGTTTGTGGCCATACACGCCGCAGTAATGTGCCGGGTTGCGGATGGAGGCACCAATGTCGCTGCCCAGCTCCAGCGGCGTCATGCCTGCGGCCAGCGCCGCGCTGGCCCCGCCCGACGATCCGCCCGGCGTGCGGCTCAGGTCCCAGGGGTTATGGGTCGTGCCATAGACCGGGTTGAACGATTGCCAGTCGCCCAAAGCCACCGGCACATTGGTCTTGCCAAACACCACCGCCCCGGCGTTCAGCAAGCGCTGCACGGCCACGGCTGGTTGTTGTGCGATGTTGTCCTTGTACTGAGGAAAGCCCCAGCAGGTGGGCGTGCCCGGCAGGTCAAACGACTCTTTGACGGTCATGGGCAGGCCGTGCAGCAGCCCCCAGTCTTCGCCATGGGCACGCGCCGCGTCGGCTTGGGCGGCGCGTTCGCGGGCGGCCTCAAAGGTGCGCACCACCACGGCGTTGATCGGGCCATCGCGCTGCTCGACGCGGGCGATGTGCTGTGCGAGTAATTGGCTGCTGGTCACTTCGCCTGCGCGCAGGCGGGCCATCATTTCGGTGGCGGTGCTGTAAGTGAAATCGGTCATGCTGAACAAGTTAGGCTGGAATGAAAAAACCCGGGCATGTCACGAGGGGTGAGCATGTCCCGGGTGGCGCGAGCGTCAGCACGGGTGCGCTGCGCACTCAGTGTTTCACTGCGGTTCGACCTTGGCGGCCTTGAACAAGGCGCGGTAGCGTTCCACTTCGCCGTAGTAAAACTTGTCCAGCTCGGCCATGCTCATGGGCGCAGGTATCTGGCTGCCCGTGGTGGACATGCCTTTGACATAAGCCTCGCTCTTGATGGCTTCGTTCATGGCCTGGTTGATTTTCTGAACGGCGGCCTCGGGCGTGCCTTTGGGCACTTGCAGACCGATCCAGATGTCAAAGTTGAAACCCGGGAAGGTTTTGTGGGCGCTGATCGGCGCCACGTTGGGGAAAAGCGTGTGAGGCTGGGGCGAGGACACGCCGATCAACTTGAAACGGCCGTCCTTGATCATGCCCGGGGCCGGTCCTGCCAGAGGGGTAAAGCTCATGTCCACCGCGCCGCCACCCAGGTCGGTGAAGATCTGCACAGCAGCCTTGTAGGGCACGTGCAGCATGTCGAGTTTGCTTTGCGCTTTGAATTGTTCGCCCATGATGTGGTACAGCGATCCTTGACCCACGCTGGCATAGCTGACTTGTTTGCCTTTGGCCCAAGCCAGAAATTCCTCGATGTTGTTGGCCGGGATGTCCTTGCGGATCGCCAGTCCAATGGATGTGCGGCCCATCAGGCTGGCCAGACGAAGTTCTTCGGGCTTGAACTTCACCGCCGACAGCGCCAGGGGCGCCATGACCAGCTCCATGGGCGTGCCCAGGATTTGATAGTAGCCATCGGCCGGTGCGGCCAACACCTTTTGAATGCCCAGAGCGCCGCTCACGCCACCGAGGTTTTCGACCATGATTTTCTGGCCCAGGCTTTTTTCGTACTCGATCTGAACCATGCGGGCCACAGCATCAGAGGCCCCCCCTGCCGGATAGGGCACCATGAAAGTGACCATCTTGTTGGGAAAGCTTTGCGCAGAGGCGCTGAGCACCATCAAGCTGCCCAGCAGGCCTGCGAGCAGGCTGGAAATCGTTCGGCGTGAAATCATGGGTGTCGTCCTTGTGTGTCTTTTTGGAGTGGGGCGCTTGACACCCCGCAGCAGAACCAAAGTCTGAACAAGATACGGGTTTCAAGCTATCGAAAACTTGCAAACCCTGGGCGGGGTTTTCCCGAAAAAGCGGAGGGTGACCCGGTTCAGTCTGTTGTACCCAAGCCCTGGATGGCCTGCTGCGCCGCTTGTAATCCCTGCTGCCAGACCTGTTCTTGCCAAGCGGGCGAGGGCGGGTTGAAGGCCTGCAGCATGTCGGCACGGATGGCGCGTTGCTGCTCGGGCTGGGCTTCTGGATGCAGGGCCAGCCAGTGATCGGCCCGCATGGCCTGGATCATCTGTGCCAGGGGCAAGGTGCCGAACTCCAAGCAAATGCCGGTGTACTGCGCTTGCGGGCACTCTTCATAAATGGCCATCTGGATCGGGCCCGAGAGCGGGACGCTCTGGGACGTGCCCGTATCTACCGAAGTGATGTCTGGCCCCCACCACTGGCGGGCGCGTTGCAGGGTCTGGCCGTTGTCGGTGCAGGCAAAAATGCGCTCGCCGTGGCCGTGAGGCCCCAGGCCGGTGTGCAGGTCGATCCAGGCGATCTGGCGCGCTTGCCTGAGGTGCTTTTGCAGCACCTGCCTGAACGTGCGGTGGCTCCAAGTGGGGGCCAGCCCCCCAAACCAGACGCCTTGGGGAAACTGGTACTGCCCACTGGTGATGGCCCGCTGCATGCGGCGCTCGCCCCAGGCATCGGCCTGAGCCTGCAAAGCAGCGCTGGCCTCTGGGCTGGGCGGCCAGTGGGTTGGCAGCAGCAGTTCGTGAACCTGCGCGTAGTCGGCGTTGACCGGCAGGGGCTGGGAAAAGTCAATGAAGTTGCGGTTGAGGTCGACGTTGTCTTCGTTCACCCGGCGAGCATGTGAAAACCCATGCGGGTTGACTGCGTGCACATGCACCACGGCCACTCCGGGCGGCAGCGTCAGGTATTGCAGCAAGCCCGTCTGGATGGCCGAGCCGCAAAACCCCTCGATGCCGTGCACTGCGCTGGTGGTCATCAGCACTTGTGCGGCATCGGCCGGGCCGTGCACGGCCACATCCATGGCGAGTTGCTCGCCATTTGCACCTGGCAGTGACATGGCGTTAATGTGCAACTGTGCGTTGCAGGCTTGCGCGGCCAGCACAAATCGAGCGCGGGCCTCGCGATAGCTGGGGCTGAAAAGCGGTGTGTTCATGCTGTGGCCTTGTGTTGGTTGAGCCAGCCTGTGGCCAGGCCAAAGCCCGCGATCATCCCCATGCCGCACAGGGCCAGTGCGTCAGGCAGGTGGTCAAGCATCCACCAGCCGCCCAGTGCAGAAAAACCGATGGCCGTGTACAGGTAGGGCGACAAGACCGAGGCGGGCGCTTTGGAAAACGCCAGCACCGTGAAATACTGGCCGTAAGAGCCCGCCAGCGCCACCAAGCCCAGCAGGGCCAAGTCTGGCCAGGACATCTGGTCCGGCCAGAAAAACGGCACCACGGCCGACATGAGCGCCAAGCCCAGCGCGCTGGTGCACAGCTGGATGGTCAGCGGCGAGTCCTGCCGCGCCAAGTACCCAGTCAGGGTTTGAAAGCCGGTGTAGCAGACCACCCCCATCAGTGCCAGGCAGGCACCCGTCGGGTCCACATGGCCCCCTGGACGCACCACCAGCAGGGCACCCATCATGCCGCCCGCCACACACAGCCAGCCCAGCCAGGACACGCTTTCTTTCATCACAAACCGGGCCACAAAAGTCACGGCCAGCGGCACCAGGCAATAAATGGCGGTGAACTCGGCCACAGGCATGCGCTGCAAAGCGCCATAACCCAACACGCTGCCCCCCACGACCAGCGCGCCGCGTAGCCACTGCAGACGCCACTGCCGTGTGCGCCACAGTTCGGGCGATTGTCTGCGCCAGATCGTGGCGCTGACCAGCGCGGTCTGCAGGGCATAGCGCGTCCAAATGATGATGACCGGGGCCACGCTGAGCATCAGCTTTTTGCTGAAAGTGTCTTGCGTCGACAGGCAAGCCATGGCCGCGACCATGGTCAGGATGGCGGTGAGCTGGGTTTGGCGGGCGGTGCTCATCTCTTGTGCAGGGTGTCGGAGGGCAGCTCGCCAAACAGGCGACGGTAGTCCTGGGCGAATTGGCTCAGGTGCCAAAAGCCCCAGTGAGAGGCGATGTCCTGGATGGTGACGCCGGGCGCAGCCTGGCGCAGGGCGCGGCGCACGCTGTTCAGGCGCAGCGAGCGCAGGTACTTGATGGGCGTGGTGCCCAGCACGTCCTGAAAGCAGTAGTTGAGCTTTCGCCGACTCGTGCCGACACGGCTGCATACCTCCAAGATGGACAAGGGCTCGTCGGCGTGGCCCAGCATCAGCTCGCAGGCGCGGTCCACCAGTTTTTTTCTCCGCTCCAGGGTGGGCAACTCCGAGGTGTCGACCTTCGCAGGCAAGGCTTCGAGCCATTCCATCAGGATCTCGTCGCGCAGCTGGCGCAGGGCCTGGGGGTCGTGCTGGCGGTGGGCCAGCGCGCTGGCCTGGTCCAGGACGGTGAGCTGCATGTCGCGCAGGTTCTGGGCTTTGATGTCGGTGGTTTGCAGCACCAGCTGCTTTTCGAGCCAATGCGCCAGGGGTTTTTGGTACATGCGCTCCCACAGCGGGTTGAGCAGGCTGCGGTTGACGACCACGGCCATCAGGGTGAAGTGGGGCGGGGTGGTGAGGTCCACCTCGTCGCCCTTGCCACACATGATGGCGTGGGCGGGCACCCGTTGGCCGTTGAAAAACAGGTCGGAGGAGTCCTGCAGCGCCATGGCAAAGCCGTACACGCTCTCATGCAGCCGCCCGCGCTGGCGTAAGGCGATGCTGGTGTCTTCGCGCAGCAGCGTCACCTCGGGCAGGTGAACCTGGTGGATACGCCCCTTGAACTGGCCGGGCGAGAGCTGTTCGTACTGCAGCGCCCAGCCTTGCTGGGCCAGGGCGTGCTGGTCCATGTCCTGGGTGTCGAGCACTTGGACCCAGGGCGAATCGGGGGTGGGTGAGGTCATCAAAAAGTCAAAACAGTCAGCTGGGGCATGCACCTGAGTGTGCCTGTTTCGCATGGGCAGGCTTTTTCGTGAAAACCCGGGGTGTGTGATGCCCAAACTTGATAGCGCCATGAGCGCCTTGTGCATAGCATGGCTGTCAGCTTGAAAGACACCCGATGAACCTGCCGAACTTGCATATCGCCGTTTTGCTGACCAACAACGACACCTCGGCGTTTGCCGCGCATTTTCCGAATGACGGTCAAAAGGTCGTCCAGTTGCTGCAGCCCTTGCGGCCTGACTGGTCTTTTGAAGTGGTTTCGGTCAAGGACGGCGTATTTCCGAGCGGCCCTGAGACTTTTGATGGCTATGTCATCACCGGCAGCCCGGCTTCGGTCAACGACGACAGCCTGCCTTGGGTCGGGCCTTTGCTGGATTTCATCCGTGCCGTGCATGCCGCACGCCAACCGCTGATTGGCCTGTGCTTTGGCCACCAGGCGGTGGCCCGAGCGCTGGGCGGGCAGGTGGCGCGCAACGCGGCGGGTTGGGGCTTGGGCACAGCGCCCACGCACTGGCATCACACCCACCCCTGGATGCTTCCCGCGCAAAGCACCACCACCTTGATGGCCGCCCACAACGAACAGGTCACCCGCATGCCCGAGGGGGCCGAATGCCTGGGTGGCAGCGATTTTTGCCCCACTGGCTCGATGCAGATCGGCCAGCACATCTGGACCACGCAGTACCACCCCGAAATGCCGCTGGTGTTCATGCAGGCGCTGCTGGGCTACTTGGCTGACAAGCTCGACACGAACACCATGGCCCGCGCCCACACCAGCCTGCAGCAGGCCGCCGATGTGCCGCTGTTTGGCCAGTGGATGGTGCAGTTTTTTGAACACGCAAGGAAAAATCAAGAATGACCGTCTGGCACCCCACCGACGATGGCCACGCCGATTTGGCGGACCACGACAGCTATGTGAACGGCACGCCGCACAACACCTTCCAGCGTCTGCGCGACGAAGACCCGATGGCCTGGTGCGATTGGTCCGAAGGCAAGGGCTTTTGGTCGGTCACGCGGCATGCCGACATCTTGGAGCTCAACCGCAACCACCAGCGCTTGTCTTCAGCCCAAGGCATCCGCATGGAGGACCAGACGCACGAGGAGTACATGGCGCGGCGCACCTTCCAGGAGACCGACCCGCCCGAGCACACCCGCACCCGCATGCTGGTGGCCAAGGCCTTTTCCAAGCCCATGATGGCGCTGTACGAAGACCAAATCCGCGAGCTCTGTGTGGGCATCCTCGACCAAGCGCTGGGGCTGGGTGAGTTTGACGCCACACACCAGATCGCCCGCCAGCTGCCGATGCGCATGCTCGGGCGCATCGCGGGCCTGCCCGAGGAAGACCTGGACTGGCTGGTGGACAAAGGCGATGCGCTCATGGCCAACACCGACAGCGACTTCACCAGCCATGTCGTCGACAAGATGGACACCGAGGCCTACCGCTTCATGCCGTTTCGCTCGCCTGCAGGGGCCGACTTGTTCGACTACGCGGCCCAGATGATGGAGCGCAAACGCGCAGCGGGCGACACCAGCGGCGTGCTGCACCTGATCACCCAGCCCGATGCGCAAGGCAATGTGATCAGCGACACCGAATTTCGCAATTTCTTTTGCCTGCTGGTGGCAGCGGGCAACGACACCACGCGGTATTCGATTGCGGCGGCTTTGCATGCGCTGGCCAACCAACCGGGCCTCATGGCGCAGCTCAAGGCGGTGCAGGGCGAGGCCGCTTGGGAGGGCGTGGCCGACGAGTTCATCCGCTGGGCCTCACCCGCCACGCACTTTCGCCGCACCGCGACCGAGGACTTTGATTACCACGGCAAACATGTCAAGGCGGGCGACAAGGTGCTGCTCTGGTTCATCTCGGGCAACCGCGACGAGCGGGCCTTTGAGCAGCCTTTCACTGTCAACTTGAGCCGGGGCGTGAACCGCCACCTGTCGTTTGGGCAGGGCGGGGCGCACGCCTGTCTGGGCATGTGGCTGGCGCGGCTGGAGTTGCGCGTCTTGCTGCAAGAGTTGATCCAACGTGTCGACCGCATTGAGCAAACAGGCGAACACGCCTTTTTGCGCTCGAATTTTGTTTGTGGCATTAAACGCCTGCCGGTGCGCATGCACCTCATCTGAACCTAGGTTTGAAAGGAATCACCATGTCGAATGTTCAAGAACGCCTGCGGGTGCTGTTTTGTGACCACCTGGCCATTGCGCGGGGCAAATACGTCACGCTCCAACCCGGGCAGGGCGGCGGTGCCCGTTTTTGTCGCGGCACTTTTGGCGTGACGTATGAAAAAGAGCTGATTCCTGCCCCGGGTGCGATGGTCATGGAAGGCCTGCCCGACATGGAGGCGGTCTACACCGCCGACGACATCCGCCCGGGCTGGCAGCCGTTCACCCAAGTGGCCATTGGCGATCTGAAAGCCAACGACGGCACACCGCTGCCCATGTGCGGGCGCAGCGCCTTGAAGCGTGCCGTGGCCGACTGGCAGGCCATGGGCTACGACCCGATGGTGGGCATTGAGCTCGAAGCCTTTGCCTTCCAGATCGAGCCGGACGGCTCGCTCAAACCCTACGACACGCCTGCGGCCCATGTGTATTCAACCGGTCCATTCTCCGATCCGAGGGGCTTCACCGACGCCTTGTGGGAAAAGGCCACGGCCGCGGGCTTTCGCATCGACAGCATGAACACCGAATACGACGCGCCGCAGTTCGAGTTCACGCTGACATACGACCGTGCCGTGAAGGCGGTAGACGACATCTTTTTGTTCCGCCTGCTGGCCCGCGAAGTTGCTTTCCAGCACGGCATTGTGTTGACTTTCATGCCCAAACCCATCCTCACCGTGGGGGGCAGCGGGGTGCACATCAACTTCAGCCTGCGTGACGGCCAAGGCCACAATGCGATCTCGGGCGGCCACGACGCCAGCCAGTTCAATGCATTGACGCTCGGCTGCACGGCAGGGCTGATGCACCACCACCAGGCTTTGGCGGGCTTGTTGGCCCCCAGCGCCAACTCCTACCAGCGCCTGCAACCGGCCAGCCTTTCGGGCTTCTGGCAAAACTGGGCGGTGGACCACCGGGGCGTCACGGTGCGCCTGTCGGCTGAAAGCGGTCCGGGCGCACGCATTGAGCACCGCATGGGCGACGCTGCCGCCAACCCCTACACCCACACCGCCGCCGTGCTGCAGGCCGCCCGTTTGGGCGTGGCCAATGCTTACAAACTGCAGCCTGCCGAAACCGGCGACTGCCTCGAAAACAAGGACGCGACCCAGAGCGTCCCCGGCACCCTGGAGGGTGCGCTAGATGCCCTCGAAGCCGATATCGTGCTGACGCAAGCGCTGGGCGAAGGCCTGGTGGCCAACCATGTGGGCATCAAGCGCCACGAGATCGAACGCACCGCAGGCCTCGAAGGCGATGCGCTGCGCGACCACTACATCCGATTCATCTGACCTGAAAGAACCCACCCATGCCCCAAGTGCACTGGATCATGAGCAACGGCGACCGCGTGAGCGACGACGTGAACGACGGCACCAACCTGATGGACGCCGCGCAGATGAACGGCATCCCCGGCGTGGCGGGCGAATGCGGTGGCTGTCTGTCGTGCGCCACTTGCCACGTCTACGTCGACGAAGCCTGGCTGGCTGCTTGCCCGCCGATGGATGAGGTCGAAAACGCCATGCTCGACATCGTCATCGCGCCACGCCAAAGCGGCAGCCGCTTGAGCTGCCAGCTGATGGCCTCTGCTGCGCTGGACGGCATCGTGCTGCATGTGCCTGACTGAAAATTTTTCGGACCACTGATCCATTGAACGTAGGGAGAAATCATGAAACAAGAACACATCGACGCACTGCGCCACTTGCCCATTGCCCACCAAGGCCTGCTGATCGACGGCCAGTGGCAGCCCGCAGCATCTGGCCAGACCTTGCCCGTGGTCTCGCCCATCGACGGGCAGACGCTTTGCAGCATCGCCGCTGCCGGGGCTGTGGACGTCGACCGCGCGGTGCAGGCGGCCCGCCGCAGTTTTGAGCAAGGCGTGTGGTCGCGCATGGCGCCGGCCGAGCGCAAGAAAATTCTGCACCGCATCGCCGACCGCATCGAGGCGCACCACGCCGAGCTGGCGGTGCTGGGCGTGCGCGATAACGGCACCGAGATTGCGATGGCCTGGAAGGCCGAGCCGGGCAGTGCTGCGGGCACCTTCCGCTACTACGCCGAGTGTGTGGACAAGATCAACGGCGAGATCGCCCCTACCCCAGAAGGCACCTTGGGGCTGATCCACAAGGAGGCGGTTGGCGTGGTGGGGGCCATCGTGCCCTGGAACTTTCCGCTGATGATCGGTGCCTGGAAGATCGCCCCAGCGCTTGCAGCAGGCAACTCGGTGGTGCTCAAGCCGTCCGAAGACGCCTCGCTGTCTTTGCTTCGCCTGGCGCAGCTGTGCCTGGATGCGGGCTTGCCGCCGGGTGTCCTCAATGTGGTCACCGGCACCGGCGCTGAGGCGGGCGAGGCGCTGGCGCGGCACATGGACGTGGACATCTTGACCTTCACCGGATCGGGCCCAGTGGGACGCATGTTGCTCAAGGCTTCGGCCGAGTCCAACCTCAAGCGGGTGTACCTGGAGCTGGGCGGCAAGTCGCCCAATGTGGTGTTTGACGATGCGCCCGATCTGGCGCAGGCGGCCAAGGTCTCGGCCATGGGCATCTTCCGCAACAGCGGTCAGGTGTGTGTGGCGGGTTCGCGCCTCTTGGTGCAGCGCTCGGTGCATGACGAATTCGTGGATCGCTTGCAAAACATCGCTTCCAGCCTGCGTGTGGGTGACCCGCTGGATGTGACGATGGACATTGGTGCCGTGAGCAGCGCCCGCCAACTGGCCCGCAACCAGAGCATGCTGGCCCGTGCTTTAGAGCAGGGCGCGCGTCTGCGCACCGGTGGTCAGGTGATTGCGCCTGTGCCTGGTGGCCAGTTCATGAGCCCCGCCGTGCTCGATGGCGTTCAGCCCGAGATGGAGATTGCCCGGCAAGAAGTCTTTGGCCCGGTTCTGGCCGTGATGCCGTTTGAGGACGAGGCCGAGGCCGTGCGCTTGGCCAATGGCACCGAATACGGCCTGGCCGCAGGTGTCTGGACGGGCAGCCTGTCTCGTGCCCACCGCATGGTGCGCGCCATCAAGGCCGGGCTGGTGCACGTCAACACCTATGGCGGCCCCGACATCACCGTGCCGCTGGGCGGGGTGCGGCAGTCGGGCAATGGGCACGACAAGTCGATGCATGCCATGGACAAATACCTGGACCTGAAAACGGCCTGGATTCAGCTTTGATTTTGAAAGTACGCGACATGAACCACGAGCAACTCAAGGCCGACAACGCGCAATACCTGTGGCACCCCATGGCCCACCCGGGGGCGATGAAAAAATCCACCCCCGACATCATCGCCAAAGGCGAGGGCTGCTGGATCTGGGATGTAGATGGCCACAAGATGCTGGACGGCGTGGGGGGGCTGTGGGCCTGCAACCTGGGCCACAGCAACAAACCTGTGCGCGACGCCATCGTGGCGCAGATGGACGAGCTGCCTTTTTACAACGTGTTCCGCGGCACCACCCATGTGCGGGCGATCGAGTTGTCCAAACGCCTGGTGCAAATGATGCAGCCCGAAGACGTGGCCACCGTGATGTTTTCCAACGGTGGCTCGGACGCGGTGGAGGGCGCATTGAAGGTGGCCCGCCAGTACTGGAAGCTCAAGGGTCAGGCCGACCGCTTCAAGTTCATCAGCCTGCGCCAGGGTTACCACGGTGTGCACTTTGGCGGCATGAGCGTGAACGGCAACACCAATTTCCGCCGCGCCTATGAGCCGCTGCTGCCCGGGTGCTTCCACATCGACACGCCTTGGGCCTACCACAACCCCTACACCGATGACCCGATCCGACTGGGCGAAATCTGCGCCGAGTTGCTGGAGCGCGAGATCGTCTTTCAGGGGCCGGACACGGTGGCCGCTTTCATTGCCGAGCCGGTGCAGGGCGCGGGCGGGGTGATCGTGCCGCCGCCCAACTACTGGCCGCTGGTGCGCCAGATTTGCGATAAATACGGCGTGCTCTTGATCGCCGACGAGGTGGTGACCGGCTTTGGCCGCAGCGGCGAGATGTTTGGCACCCGCCTTTGGGGGGTGAATGCCGACATGTGGTGCCTGGCCAAGGGCATTTCTTCGGGCTACATCCCGCTCGGGGCCACGGCCATCAACCGCCGCATTGCCGACGTGTTTGATGCCGACACCACGGGCACGGCCTCGGTCTCGCACGGCTACACCTACAGCGCGCACCCGGTGGCGGCTGCTGCGGCACTGGCCACGCTCGACCAGATCGAGGCGCTGGACATCACCGGCAACGCCGCCCGTGTGGGCGCGCACCTGCAGACCCGCTTGCGCAAGTTGGTGGACACCTGCGCCTTTGTGGGCGATGTGCGTGGTGTGGGCCTGATGCTGGGCATCGAGATGGTGAGCGACAAGGCCAAACGCACGCCGATGACACGCAGCAGCGACATCCCGGCGCGGGTGGCCAAGGCGGCCTACAAAGCGGGCCTGATGGTGCGCATCTCCGGCCCCAACCTGATCCTGTCACCGCCGCTGGTCATCACCCGTGAGGAGGTCGACTTCATGTGCGACGTGCTCGAAGCCGCGTTTGCGGCTGTGCAGGAGGGCCGCGCATGAAGAGCCCGGTCATCCTGATCGTCGGCACCGTCGACACCAAGAGCGACGAGATCGGCTTCATGCGCGAGCAGGTGCAGGCCGCTGGTGGCCAGGCACTGATCATGGACGTGGGCGTGCTGGCCAAAGGGCGTGTGGTCCCGGACATCGCCAACACCGATGTGGCTGCAGCTGCGGGCGTGACGCTGCAGCAGGTCATGGACAGTGGCGACGAAAACAGCGCCATGGCCTTGATGGCCCTGGGTGCAAGTCGCCTGGCGGTGCAATTGCAGCGCACGGGCAGCATGGACGGCTTGCTGGTGCTGGGCGGCACCATGGGCACCGATTTGGCGCTCGATGTCGCCAGCAGCTTGCCGCTGGGCGTGCCCAAAGTGGTGTTGTCCACGGTGGCGTTTTCGCCCCTGTTGCCACCTGAGCGCATGCCGCCCGATTTGATGATGGTGCTGTGGGCGGGCGGCCTTTACGGCCTCAACAGCCTGTGCCAGTCGGCGCTGGCCCAAGCCGCAGGCGCGGTGGTGGGGGCCTGCCGCGTGGCGCGGGTGCCGCGTTTTGACCGGCCGGTGGTGGGCATGACGTCCTTGGGCTCGAGTTGCCTGAAATACATGGTTCAACTGCAGCCCGAACTCGACAAACGCGGATTTGACCTGGCGGTGTTTCACACCACAGGCATGGGGGGCCGGGCGTTTGAATCGCTGGCTGCACAAGGTCAGTTCGCCTGCGTGATGGATTTCAGCCTGCAGGAGATGGTCAACCAGATGGGCGGCTCGGTGGTGAGCGCGGGGCCGGACCGCTTGATGGGCGCTGGCCTCAAAGGCGTGCCCATGATCGTCGCCCCGGGTGCGACCGACCTGGTGGATTACCCCGCCTGGGGTCAGATGCCCGAGCGCTTTGCCGGGCGGCCCTCACACGACCACAACCGCCTGATCGCGTCGGTGGGCATCGACGCAGACATGCGCCGTGAATTTGCTCGGGAGTTGACCAACCGCTTGCGTCAGGCGCAAGGCCCGGTGCATCTGGTGCTGCCCCTGCAAGGTATACAAGAGTGGGACCGGGTCGGTGCACCGCTGCACGATCCAGAAGGTCTGGCCGCGATGATGGACGAAATGGTGCAATGCGATTGGGGCGCGGCCGAGGTCTCGCGCATCGATGCACACATCAACGATGCGGGCTTTGTGCAGCAGGTGCTTGCAGTGTTTGACGATTGGCTTGCGCGTGGGCTGGTGGTGCCCGCTGTGGGCAAGAAAGCCTCACATGTCTGATGCCGTGAAACCCGAAGACAAGGCTTTGATTCTGGACTTTGGCGGCGTCATCAGCCGCACCCTGTTTGAAACCCACGCCCTGAGTGAAGCCGCTTTGGGCCTGGCCGCCGGCACGCTCACTTGGCAAGGCCCGTTTGCCCCAGAAACCGATGCGTTGTGGCAAGCCATGCAGGCCGATCAGATCAGTGAACGCGATTACTGGCTGCAGCGCACCCGCGAGGTCGGGCGCTTGCTGGGGGAAGACTGGACCGCGATGCAAACCTTTGTCCAGCGTGCCCGGGGGGCCGATGTGCAGGCCGTGATCCGGCCCGAAGCGGTGGCGGCCATCCACCAAGCCAAGGCGCTGGGCTACAAGCTGGGCATTTTGTCCAACGAGCTGGACCTGTTTTACGGGGCTGATTTTCGCGAGCGTTTGCCCTTGCTCCAGCAGTTTGACGTGATCGTGGACGCCACTTACACCCAGATCCTCAAGCCCGACCCGCGCGCTTACCAAGCTTGTTTGCAGGCTTTGGGGGTGCGGGCCGAGCACGCGGTGTTCGTGGACGACCAGCCACGAAATATTGACGGTGCCTTGCGTTGTGGATTGCGAGTTGTTCAGCTGGACGTGCAGCAGCCCGAAAAAGGATTTGAATGGGCTGTGCATACTTTGGCATCCTTTTGAAAACTCCTGCAGATTGTTGATCTTGCTGGCAGACAGAGGGCTCTTGCCTGTTGCGCAATTCCTCTGATTTTTGTGCGACACCTGCTGCGGTCATTCGGTGTCAAAGACTTTATGATGCGCACTCCCACCAAAAAGAGGAGACACGTCATGACAGATTCAAACCTAGTGAGCCAGCGTCGGGATTTTCTGAAAACCTTGGCCGCCGTTTCGGGTGCAATCCCGCTTTGGGCTCAAGCCCAATCTGCTTGGCCCACCAAGCCAGTGACGATGGTGGTTCCATTTCCTGCCGGTGGTGGGACAGATGCGTTTGCCAGACCTTTGTCGGCTCAGTTTTCCAAATTAACGGGCAAGCAACTGATCATTGATAACCGTGGTGGGGCCGGGGGTACTTTGGGTGCCGGAGTGGCAGCTAAATCGTCTCCAGATGGTTACAACTTGTTCATGGGCGCAGTGCATCACACGATAGCGCCCAGCATGTATCCAAAACTTGATTACGATCTCGAACGTGACTTGGTGCCGCTGATTTTGGTGGCCAATGTGCCCCAAGTGTTGGTGGTGAACCCTAAAAAAGTTCAAGCGACTGATTTCAAAGCGTTTTTGGACTTTGTTAAAAAGAACCCAGCTCGTTTGAACTATGGCTCCGCCGGTGGCGGAACCTCTCATCATTTGGCCGGTGAGTTGTTCAAGCTTCAGACCAAAACATTCATCACTCACATACCGTATCGTGGTGCAGGTCCTGCATTGCAAGACCTGATTGCGGGCAATGTAGACATGATGTTTGATGGTTTGGGCTCATCGGCAACGCACATCAAAAGCGGCAGAGTCAAGGCCATGATGGTTTCGGGTGCCAAACGAAATCCGGCCTTTCCAGATGTTCCCTGCTCAACCGAGTTGGGTTTGCCCGATTACACCGTTTCCACTTGGTATGGCGTCTGGGCACCTAAGGGAACGCCTGCCGATGCGCAAGCTCGGGCCATCGAAGAAATTCGTCGCGCTTGTCTGACTGATGAGGCCAAAGCCGTTTGGGCCAACCAAGGCGCCGATTTTCCAAATCTAATTACCAGTCAATTTGATACTTTTATCAAGAAAGAGCTGGCCAAGTGGTCTCAAGTCGTGAAGGCATCGGGTGCCAAACTCGACTGAGTTGTTTTTTGAAGGCCAGATCCTGAGCTGGTCTGGATGTGCTTATTTGCCAGAGTTTGAGGGAGTTCCATGAGTCACCACAATCTTTTTTCCGCTTTGCGAGCTGCATTTCCAGACGATTTGAGCGCTGTAGCGGTTGAAACCGACGAGGGCTTGCTGTACAGCTGGCAAGACCTTGATCGCGCCACGGCCATGGTGGCCAATTTGCTGCAATCGCTGGATTTACCCGAGGGCAGTCGGGTGGCCGTGCAGGTCGAAAAATCGGTCGAAGCCATGGTGCTTTATCTGGCTTGCTTGCGTGCGGGCTGCGTGTTTTTGCCACTCAACACCGCCTATCAAAGCGCTGAGATCGAGTACTTCATTGGCAATGCCGAACCGGCCGTGGTGGTGTGCAGTGCGGCCAATTTTGGCTGGGTGAGCAAGATCGCGTTCAAGGCAGGCACCCAGCATGTGTTCACCTTGAATGACGACCGCACCGGCAGCTTGCTCGACCGTGCAGCTCAGCACAGCGACCAGCACACCCCCGTACCGCGACTGGCCGATGACCTGGCCGCCATCCTTTACACCAGCGGCACCACCGGCCGCAGCAAGGGGGCCATGCTCACACATGGCAATTTGCTGAGCAATGCACTCACGCTCAAGGATTACTGGGGCTGGACGGCAACCGGTGGGCCTGCAGGCCAGGGGGATGTGCTCATCCACGCCTTGCCCATCTTCCATGTGCACGGCCTGTTCGTGGCCATTCATGGTGCCCTGATCAACGGCAGCAAGATGATCTGGATGGCCAAGTTCGACCCCAAACGCGTGATTGCCCGCATGAAAGAGGCCACCGTTTTCATGGGCGTGCCCACGCTGTATGTGCGCATGCTGGCCGAGCCCACCCTCGACAAGGCGGCGGTCAGCCAGATGCGATTGTTCATCGCGGGCTCCGCCCCCTTGCTAATCGAGACCTTCACCGAATGGCAGCAGCGCACAGGCCACACCATCTTGGAGCGCTATGGCATGAGCGAGACCGCCATGCTGACCTCCAACCCCTATGCGGCTGACCAGCGTTATGCCGAGCAGTCTGAGCGGCGCGGTGGCACGGTGGGCTTTCCCTTGCCGGGCGTGTCCTTGCGCGTGCGTGGCGACGATGGCCAAGACATGCCCGTGGGTGAGATCGGGGGCATTCAGGTGCAAGGTCCCAATGTCTTCAAGGGCTACTGGCGCATGCCTGAAAAAACTGCCGAAGAGTTCACCGCTGACGGCTTCTTCAAAACGGGCGATGTGGGCAAAGTGGATGAACGTGGCTATGTGACCATCGTGGGCCGCAGCAAAGACTTGATCATCAGCGGCGGCTACAACGTGTACCCGGCCGAGATCGAGGGCTATATCAACGAGATGCCTGGTGTGGCCGAAAGTGCCGTCATCGGTGTGTCCCATCCCGATTTTGGTGAAGTGGGCGTGGCGGTGGTCATTGCCAAATCCGGGGCTGACGTGAAGCCTGAAGCCATTTTGGCCGAGCTCAAAGCCAAACTGGCCAACTTCAAGATCCCCAAGCGCTGTTTTGTGGTGCCCGAGTTGCCGCGCAACACCATGGGCAAGGTGCAAAAAAACCTGCTGCGCGATCAATACAAAGCTTTGTTCTGATTTGAACTGCCATGGATCAGGTCGGGTCATTTTCAAAGCGAATGACCCGGCCAATCGGTCATTCGGCTCAGTGCCTCACTTCAGGTAGGCATTTTTTTCATGCACACCCTGAATGTGCTTGGCCGCTTGTTCTGGGCTCATTTCCTGGTTGAGGACTTTGACATTGACGTGCCAAAGTTCCTCTTCCATAGAGGGCCAGACGCGGTTGATTTTTTGGGCGTTCAGGCGAATGGTGTCTTGGCATGTTTTTCGCCAGCTTTGCATTTCTTTGCCCAGTGGGTCATCGATCTTGATGGGGTGGTCTGCCAGTGGAAAGTAGCCTGTCAGGGTGTCGGTGAGCAACTGCGCAAAATCAGCTGTACCCAACCAGGCCATGAATTTTTGGGCTGCGGCTTGATGGGGGCTGTTTTTGTTCACCCCTATCCCGAAATCTGGGTGGACCGAAATGTGACAGGATTGCCCCGGGTGTTCGACGGGCGGCTTGAAAACGCCCAGATCGATGGGTTTTTTGTAAGCAAAGCTGGTGCTGCGCAAAAAGTCGATGTCCCAAGAGCCTGATGGATAGACCGCTGCATTGCCCGTGGCAAACAGCAATTGAATGTCGCCGTTGGACATGCTGTTTTGTGCGGGATGCATGTAGGGTTTGAGTTGGGCCATCATTTTCCAGGCCCTGATGAAACCAGGGTCGGTGAATTTGACCGTCCCCTCCATCAGCCCAAAACGTGCTTTTTCGCCTTCCCAGAAGTTGGGACCCAGGCCGGTGAAGACCACTTGGGTGGACTCCCACATGTCCGCCGTGCCCAAGGCCAAAGGCGTCACCGTCTTGTGGTCTGCCACTTGGCTCAGCAATTGGTAAAGCTGCTCCCAAGTGGTCGGGGCTTGCAATTTCAGGTCCCGCAAGATTTTTTTGTTGTAAAACAGCCCATGCATGACATAAGCAACGGGCATGCAGTAGGTGGTGGCACCGTCGTCGGTGGTCCAGGCCCTTCGGGCTTGGGGATTGAAGTTTTTCAGTGCCTCTTCTTTGAGGGGGACCAAATAACCTTTGGCTTGCATGCGCACGCTGGCATCAAAAGGGCGGCAAAAAATCAAATCCCCCGCCCGCCGAGTCGACAACCTGGCCTCGAGTCGAGAATCGTAGGCCAGGGGTTCTTCGGGCTTGAACTTCAATTGGATGCCCGGGTGCTGTCGCTGGAAAGCTGGAATCAGGACCTTGTCCCAAAAAATCTGGTCATCCTTGCGCCAACTTTCGATGGTCAACTCTTGTGCCTGGGCGGTGTTGATGCCATACAGGCTGGCCCACAGTAAGCCGCATGCGATCAGCGTACGGCCAACACAATGACTCTCTTTAACAATGAGCCCATGCCTACTGCGAAATGAATTCATGAATCATGTCACCATAAAAAATGAATTCATTTTATTTAAATTTTATGTATTGTCGATTCAAAACATGATCGACGCGATGAATGTTCCAGGCGGTCCTGCCGCCTGGGACCTTTCAGCGCAACACCAGCACAGGAATATGCGAGTGCGTCAGCACCTGTTGGGTCTCGCTGCCCAGCAACAAGCGTTTGATGCCTTTGCGGCCGTGTGAGGCCATCACGATCAAGTCGGCTTTGTGTTTTTTGGCAGAGGCAATGATGGCGTCTGAGACCACGTCTGATTTGACAGTGATGACTTTGACGAGCACAGATTTGGATTTGGCTGACTTTTCGACGGTTGCCAATTGGGCTTTTGCCGACTCCGCCCACTGTGCTTCCACACGAGAAATTTCCTCTGCAGACAAGGGAATGCTGCCTTCAAAGTAGGCCTGAGGGTAGCGTGGCACCACCTTGAGGGCGACCAGTTCTGCGTTGCAGGTGGCGGCCAGTTCAATGGCGCTGGCCACGGCTTTTTTGGACAAGGTGGAGCCGTCCGTGGCCACAAGAATGCGTTTGTACATGAGTTGCTCCTGTTCAGATGGATAAAACCTGAGCTTAGAAGAGCTCTAAGTGAGCTCGCTTGATGCACATCAAGCTTTGTTCGTGTCGCCTGTCTTATCTTCGAAACATGACTCAAGTCAATGTTCCTTCCGTTCCCGACGCACGCCATCCATCCGCCGTCCTTGCCCATTCGCGCGAGACGCAGGGTGTCGAAAGTGCTCAGGGGCAATCGCCTGAGCAGCGCTTGCATTTGCTCGATGAACCCGAAGAGTGGGCTGCATTCAGTTTGCCGGAGAAGACCGAATCGGGTTGCTGGCGTTCCAGTGTGGTGTTTGAGGGCATGCACTGCGCCGCTTGCGCCATCACCTTGGAAGATGCCTTGCGTGCGGTGCCTGGCGTGCAGTCGGTGCAAATCAGCGGTGCCAGCCACAGAGGGCAGATTGTTTGGTCCCCTGAGCACACGCGTCCCTCGGAATGGATGCGCTCGGTTGAAAGCCATGGTTACAAGGCCTTGCCTGCCAACGACGCGCACGCTCACGAACGCCGCCGCAAGGAGGCTCGGCGCATGGTTTGGCGCTTGTCCGTGGCGGCCATGTGCATGATGCAAGTCATGATGTACGCCACCCCGACCTACCTCACGCAGCCGGGTGAGATCTCGGACGAAGCCCTGTATTTGTTGCGCTGGGCGTCTTGGGTGTTGTCATTGCCTGTGATTTTTTTCTCATGCACCCCTTTTCTGAGCAACGCCTGGCGAGACCTGCGCCAGCGCCAGATCAGCATGGATTTGCCCGTGGCGCTGGGCATGGTGGTCACTTTTACGGTCAGTACTTTGGGCACCTTTGAACCCGAGGGGCCATTCGGGGCCGAGGTCTTTTTTGACTCGTTCACCATGTTTGTTTTCTTTTTGTTGATGGGTCGCTGGCTGGAGCAGCGCATGCGTGACCGCACGGCCGGGGCGCTGGAGGCCGTGCTCAACCGCTTGCCTGACAGTGTGCGCAAGCGCCAGAGCGATGGCAGCTGGGTGCTTTTGTCGATTCGCCGTTTGCAAGTGGGGGACGTGATCGAGGTCATGCCCGGTGAAGCGTTTGCGGGCGATGGCCTGGTGTTGCTTGGACAGACTCAGGTGGACGAGGCCTTGTTGACGGGCGAGTCCCGGCCGCTGGCGCGGCGTGCTGGCGATCGGGTGATTGCAGGCAGCCATAACTTGACGGGCACGCTGCAGGTGCAAATTGAGCAAATCGGTGCGGCCACGCGTTACGCCCAAATTGTTTCCTTGATGGAAAGCGCCTCGATCTCCAAGCCCAGCATGGCCTTGCTGGTGGACCGCTGGGCCAAGCCATTTTTGGTGGCCGTGCTGCTGGCTTCGCTGGCTTCGGCCATTTTCTGGTGGCCCAGTGACCCCGCGCATGCCGTGATGGTGGCTGTGGCGGTGTTGATCGTGACCTGTCCCTGCGCTTTGTCGCTGGCCACGCCCGCCGCCATGCTGGCCACGGCCGGGGCGCTGGCTCGCCGTGGTGTGTTGGTGCGCAGGCTCAGTGCTTTGCAAAACCTGGCCCACATTGATACCGTGATTTTTGACAAAACCGGTACGTTGACCCGCGACGCTTTTCAGGTGGTGCACACGCACACCCGAGAGGGCTTGACCAAGGCACAGGTGCTGGCCTGGGCGGGCAGCTTGGCACGCCACTCTTTGCACCCGGTGTCTCGTGCCCTCTGGTCCGAGGCGCGCAGACAAGCCGATGTCGCGCAACGGTTGCCCGCGCTCGAGGCGCTGACTGCGCAAGAGGTCACTGAGTTGGCCGGACAGGGCGTTCAGGGGCGTGTGATGGAAGGGGCGCAGCCTTTGGATTTGCGTTTGGGTTCACCCCGTTTTTGTGCCGCCCCGGCGATCGGGGGCCACCACCTGCAAGTCAGCTTGGCCGATGCATCGGGTTGGCTGGCCACGTTTGAGCTGGCCGAAGAAGTTCGCCCCGAAGCCGCAAAGGTGGTCCAGCAATTGAAGGACATGGGCTTGTCCCTGAAAGTATTGTCGGGCGATGGCCAGGCGGCCGTGACCCAAGTGGCACAGGCTGTCGGCATCGCGGATGCCCAAGGGGGATGCAGCCCGCAGCACAAATTGCAAGCACTGCAGGCCATGCAGTCCCAGGGGCACAAAGTGGCCATGGTGGGCGATGGCCTGAACGATGGGCCGGTGCTCGCGGGTGCCGATGTGTCATTCGCTTTGGGGCAGGCCGTGCCCTTGGCCCAATCCAAGTCTGACTTTGTCCTGATGGGGGGACACTTGGGTGCCCTGGTGGACACCGTCCAGCGCAGTCGCAGGACTTTGCGCATCGTCAAACAAAACCTGATCTGGGCAGGTGTCTACAACGCCGCGTGCGTGCCCTTGGCCCTGATGGGCTGGTTGCCCGCTTGGGCCGCTGGCTTGGGCATGGCGCTCAGTTCTTTGCTGGTGGTGCTCAATGCCTTGCGTTTGTCGAAAGCTTTTGTTGAGCTTTCGCCTCGAGCCACGCCTGAACTCAACCCTGCTTGAAATGTGGAAGAAAGCACCCCATGGATATCCTGTATTTGTTGATCCCTTTGTCTGTGGCCTTGGTGTTTTTCATCCTCATGGGTCTGTGGTGGGCCATTGACCGAGGCCAATTTGAAGACATTGAGGCCGAAGGCGAGCGTATTTTGCGCAACGATTGATTTTGATCAAGTGTTCAGGGTATACACCGAGGCAAACTCGAAGTGAAGTTTTTAAAAAAGAAGAGGTGAAAATGAAATTTGCCAATGTGCAGGCGACCACCTACAACGATAAAGTTGTCAGGCAGTTCGCCATCATGACGGTGGTTTGGGGTGTGGTGGGCATGCTGGTTGGCGTGATCATTGCAGCCCAACTGACTTGGCCGGAACTCAATTTCGGCATTTCCTGGCTCAGCTATGGCCGTCTGCGGCCCTTGCATACCAACGCGGTGATTTTTGCGTTTGGTGGTTGCGGCTTGTTTGCCGCCGCCTATTACGTGGTGCAGCGCACCTGTAACGTGCGCTTGATCAGTGACAAGGTGGCCGCTTTCACCTTCTGGGGCTGGCAGCTGGTCATCGTCTTGGCCGCCATTTCTTTGCCTCTGGGCCTGACCCAAAGCAAGGAATACGCTGAGCTGATTTGGCCCATCGATCTGCTGATCGCGGTGGTCTGGGTGGCTTTTGCTTTTGTGTTCTTTGGCACGGTGGGCATCCGTAAGGTGCGTCACATTTATGTGGCCAACTGGTTTTTCGGTGCTTTCATCATCGCCGTCGCCTTGTTGCACATCGTCAACAACATTCAACTGCCGACCGGTCTGTTGCACTCTTACTCAGCCTACGCGGGTGTGCAAGACGCCATGGTGCAGTGGTGGTACGGCCACAACGCGGTGGGCTTTTTCTTGACAGCTGGTTTCCTGGGCATGATGTATTACTTCATTCCCAAGCAAGCCGAGCGGCCCGTCTACTCATACCGTCTGTCGATCGTGCACTTCTGGGCACTGATCTTCACTTACATGTGGGCCGGTCCTCACCACCTGCACTACACCGCTTTGCCTGACTGGACACAGTCCGTGGGCATGGTCTTCTCGCTCATCTTGTTGGCTCCCAGCTGGGGCGGCATGATCAACGGCATCATGACCTTGTCGGGCGCATGGCACAAACTGCGCGACGACCCGATCCTGCGTTTCCTGATCGTGTCCTTGTCTTTCTATGGCATGTCGACCTTTGAAGGTCCGATGATGTCCATCAAGACCGTGAACGCGCTGAGCCACTACACCGATTGGACTGTGGGCCATGTGCACTCAGGTGCTTTGGGTTGGGTGGGTCTGGTGACCATGGGCTCGATGTACTACCTGATTCCCCGCCTGTTTGGCCAAAAGCAGATGTACAGCGTCAAAGCCATCGAAATCCACTTCTGGACCGCCACGATCGGCATTGTGATCTACATCGCCGCGATGTGGATTGCCGGTGTGATGCAAGGCCTGATGTGGCGCGCCATCAACGCCGACGGCACCTTGACCTACACCTTTGTGGAATCTGTGAAAGCGACCTTCCCGTTCTATGCCTTGCGTTTGCTGGGTGGTTTGTTGTACCTGAGTGGCATGGTCATCATGCTTTGGAACACTTTCAAGACCGTGTCCATGGGGCGCTCTGTGGAAGTCCAGATCCCGACACTCGCACCTGCACACTGAGGAGAAATAAAACATGGCTCAAAACCCTAAAACAGGCGGCTTGTCGCATGAGAAAGTCGAGACCAACAACTTTTTGATGATCGTTCTGATCTTCATCGTCTTGTTGGTTGGTGGCATGGTTGAAATCGTGCCCCTGTTCTTCCAAAAATCCACCACCGAACCGGTGGCGGGCCTCAAGCCCTACACCGCACTGCAAGTGGTGGGGCGCGATGTGTATGTGCGCGAAGGTTGCTACAACTGCCATTCGCAGATGATTCGCCCCTTCCGTGCTGAAACCCTGCGCTACGGCTCTTATTCTTTGGCGGGTGAATTCGTCTATGACCGCCCCTTCCAATGGGGCAGCAAGCGCACCGGTCCTGATCTGGCCCGTGTGGGCGGCCGCTACAGTGATGAGTGGCACCGCATTCACTTGACCAATCCCCGTGATTTGGTGCCCGAGTCCAACATGCCTGCTTACCCTTGGTTGGAAAAGACGGCTGCAGACCACGGCACAGTGGTGGCGCACATGTCGGCCTTGCGGACCTTGGGTGCACCTTACACCGATGAAGAGTTGGCCAAAGCACCTGAAGAAGTCAAAGGCAAAACCGAGTTGGATGCGGTCATTGCTTATCTGCAAGTGCTCGGCATTCACCGCAAATAAGGCACAGCCATGGACATCAATACATTGCGATCCATCGTGACCGTCCTCGCCTTCGTTGCCTTTATCGGCATCGTGGTTTGGGCATGGTCTAGGCGCAACCAGGCCAGCTTTGACGAAGCGGCGCAATTGCCGTTTCGCCAGGACGACTGAGCGGTCCTTCAGAACTCAAAAAAATACTTCAAGGAAATTCCATGAGTGACTTCATCAGCAACTTCTGGCACTTGTATGTGGCCGGCATCACGCTGGTCAGCATCATTGCTTGTCTGCTTTTGTTGTGGTTCAGCGGCAAGGCCAAGGCCATGACCGCCAACGACAACACCACCGGCCACGTCTGGGACGGTGACCTGCGCGAGATGAACAACCCCTTGCCCCGTTGGTGGGTGGGCTTGTTCATCATCACCATCATTTTTGCTTTTTTGTACTTGGCGATGTACCCCGGTGCGGGCAACTTTGCCGGTAAATTCGGTTGGTCTTCGGCCGGTCAGTACGAGGCCGAAGTGGCCAAAGGCAATGCCGAAGTGGCCCCGCTGTATGCCAAGTTCTCGGGCATGCCGCCCGAAGAGGTGTCCAAAGACCCACAGGCCCTGGCCATAGGTGACCGTTTGTTCATGAACAACTGCGCCCAGTGCCACGGCTCTGACGCACGCGGCAGCAAAGGTTTCCCCAGCTTGGCCGATGGTGATTGGTTGTATGGCGGCACGCCCGATGCTATCAAAGCGACCTTGGTGCAAGGGCGCATGGGCAACATGCCACCCATGGCGGCGGCAGTAGGCACGCCCGAAGACGTGCGCAACGTGGCGCACTATGTGCTGAGCCTGTCGGCCAGCCCCCACGATTCATTGCGCGCACAGTTGGGCAAGTCCAAGTTTGGTGCTTGTGCAGCCTGCCACGGCATGGACGGCAAGGGCAACCATGCCATGGGAGCCCCCAACTTGACGGACGACATCTGGTTGCACGGCTGGGGTGAGAACGCCATTGTCAACATGATCAACAACGGCAAGGTCAACCAGATGCCCGCGCAGGCTGCCAAGTTGACCGAAGGCCAAATCCATGTCTTGGCATCTTATGTCTGGGGCTTGTCCAACAACGCTGTAGCCAGCGCCTCGGTGAGCCCTGCCAAGTGATCTGAACCCCCTGCATCAGGCTGGACCTGATGCAGCATTTGAACCAAGGTTTGCATTTTGTCCACCCCTGAAGATCGCCCCTCTCGCAGCGTGATTACAATCACCCCCGTGCCCGCCGAGGGCGATGTGGAGATGGTGTCGCTGTACCAAGCGCACCAGAAAATCTACCCCCGCAGTGTTCAGGGCGTTTTTGCCAAATGGCGATGGCTGATGGTGGTGATCACGCAGCTTGTTTTTTACGGCCTGCCTTGGCTGGAGTGGGGACAGCGCCAGGCGGTGCTGTTCGACCTGGGCGCTCGCCGGTTCTACATTTTCGGCCTGGTGTTGTACCCGCAGGACTTCATTTACCTGACGGCTTTGCTGGTCATCTCGGCGCTGTCGCTGTTTTTGTTCACGGCAGTCGCCGGGCGTTTGTGGTGTGGTTTTGCTTGCCCGCAAACGGTTTACACCGAAATCTTCTTGTGGATCGAGCGCCAGTTTGAAGGCGATCGTTCCGCGCGCATGCGACTCGATGCCGCCCCTTTGAGCTTCAACAAGGCGTGGCGCAAAACCGGCAAGCAACTGGCCTGGATCGCGTTGTCGCTTTGGACAGGTTTCAGCTTTGTCGGCTACTTCACGCCGATTCGCGAGTTGACGGCATCCATCTTGTCGCTGGGTTTTGGCCCCTGGGAAATTTTCTGGATTCTGTTTTACAGCTTGGCCACCTACGGCAATGCGGGCTTCATGCGCGAGCAGGTGTGCAAATACATGTGCCCCTATGCGCGTTTTCAGAGTGCCATGTTCGACAAGGACACCTTGATCGTGACTTACGACGAAGCGCGTGGTGAGCCACGGGGTGCCCGCTCCAAGAAGGCGGACCCCAAAGTCATGGGGCTGGGCGCTTGTGTCGACTGCACCCTGTGTGTGCAGGTCTGCCCCACTGGCATCGACATTCGCAAAGGCTTGCAGTACGAATGCATTGGCTGTGGTGCCTGTGTGGACGTGTGCGACACCGTGATGGACAAGGTGGGCTACGAGCGGGGCTTGATCAAGTTCTCCACGCAAAACGCCATGGACAAGGGCTGGAGCTGGGCGCAAACGCTGCGGCGCATTTTCCGCCCTCGCGTGTTGGTCTACACCGCTGTGCTGTGGGCCATCATCATTGGTGTTGGCTTGTCCTTGTGGAACCGAGACCCGTTCAAAGTGGACATCGTGCGCGACCGTGCCACCATGGCCCGTATCGTGGCGGGAGGCAAGATTGAAAACGTTTATCGCCTGCAGATCATGAACGCGGCGGAACAAAACCTGACGTTCCACCTGCAGGTCGATGGCTTGCCGGGCTTGAATCTGGCGAGCGAAACGGACGTGCAAGTGGCCGCCACCGAGTCGCGCTGGGTGTCTGTTCGTTTGCAGTTGCCCTATGATGCGGCCCCAGCCGGTTCGCACGCGATCCATTTCCGAATCGAATCGCGTTCGCCCAACGGCCAATCGGTCGGACAGCTGAGCGAAAAAACCGTCTTCCTGGTCCCTCGTTGAGAGACCCCCATTTTTGAAAGACAAGCATGAACAAGGTTCTCAATGCGCGCCAAGAGGGGCAACCCTGGTGGCGTTTCGGCTTGGTGTGGATGGTTTTTGGCGGCCCCGCCGTGGTGGTGGTGGCCGGTTTCATCACACTCTATATTGCCGTGACCAACCCGGACCCGGTGCTCCAAGTCACACCGCGCACAGCCTCGCAAGAGCGCCAGGGCATCACCCATGTGCCCGCCATGCAGGGGCGCAACCATGCGGCCACAGGCGAGTTGCCCGCTGCGCTGCAAGCGCCTGTTGCTGAACCCACCAAACCCTGATCCCCAAGGGAGACACGATGCTCGCTCAACGTTGGATGTGGATCGCTTGGCCTGCTTTTTTGGTGGCGGGCCTGCTGGAAGTTTTGGTTTTCGCGTTTGTGGATCCGCACGACCTGCATTGGTTCGGGCAAGACCTGAACCTGTCCAGGCAAGCGATTTACACGCTGGCCTTTTTTGCGTTCTGGGTCTTGGCCATGGTGTCCAGTGCTTTGACCGCGCTGCTGGGCCTGTCCTCGGCAGAAGTGAACCGCTGAAAGCACCGAACGATCTGTTCAGTGCGTAAGCCCAGGGCTCAGTGGCAATGGGAGGTGTTGTTGACCAGCCTCTGTAAACCTTCGGTATCCAAAATACGCACATGGCGCTGCTTGACCTCGACAGTGCCGTCTTCCACAAACTTTGAAAAAGTTCGGCTCACGGTCTCCAATTTGAGGCCCAGGTAGCTACCGATTTCTTCGCGTGTCATGCGCAACACCAGTTCGGACTGGGAAAACCCTCGCGCATGCAGGCGCTGCACCAGGTTCAGCAAAAAAGCTGCCAAGCGTTCTTCGGCCCGCATGCTGCCCAACAGCAGCATCACCCCATGTTCGCGCACAATCTCACGGCTCATGATTTTGTGCACATGGTGCTGAAGCGCCGTCACTTCGCGGGAAATTTCTTCAATTCGGTCAAAAGGCATCACACACACTTCGGCGTCTTCTAACGCCACTGCGTCGCAGCTGTGTAGGTCGTTCACAATGCCGTCCAGACCAATGATCTCGCCCGCCATCTGAAAGCCCGTGACTTGGTCGCGCCCGTCTTCTGTGGCCAAGCAGGTTTTGAAAAACCCCGTTCGAATGGCGTAAAGCGAGGTGAATTTTTCGCCATTGGTGAACAAGGTGTCGCCCCGCTTGACTTTGCGTCGCACAGCCACCAGGTCGTCAAGCCGTTTTAAGTCATGGTCGCTCAGTCCCATGGGCATGCACAGTTCACGCAAATTGCAGTTGGAGCAAGCGACTTTGATGGTTTCGGGATTCATGGTTTATCTCGGGTAGTGCTTTGGATTTGCCTTGGATCAAGGTTTGAGCTTAAACCGAAAAATCTTTCAAAATCGCATGAGTACCTGCTCTGTGCGGGAAATCCTCTAAAACAAGTACACCCTTTGACGTGCATCAAAACTTATGTATTCCCAAAAAGGCACAGTCACATTGTTTTTTGTGAAAACGTTTGAGTGAAGGGCCAAGCCATGTCTGTCATCACCCCCGAGTTGTTGGTCCGTTTTGACGTGCCAGGGCCCCGATACACCTCCTACCCAACGGCGGACCGTTTTGTGGACACCTTTGGCCAAGCCGACTACATCCAAGCCTTGGCCCACCGTCAAACGGGTGCGGTGGGCAAGCAGCCGCCCTTGTCGTTGTACCTGCACATACCGTTTTGTGAATCCCTTTGTTATTACTGTGCGTGCAACAAAATCATCACCAAACACAAAGAGCAAGCAGCGACTTATCTGCATTACCTGAACAAAGAGGTGGCGCTGCACACCCGCCATCTGGGTCGCGGCCAAGCGGTCAGTCAACTGCATTTGGGGGGCGGAACGCCCACATTCTTGAGTGATGCCCAGTTGCGCCAACTCATGGCCATGCTGCGTGAACACTTTGTCTTTGCTCCTGGCGGTGAATATTCGGTCGAGGTGGACCCGCGCACCGTGGACGAAAGCCGTTTGGCGGTTTTGGCCGAGCTGGGTTTCAATCGCTTGAGTTTTGGTGTCCAGGACTTCGATCCGGATGTGCAAAAAGCGGTGCACCGCATCCAGCCCGCCGAACAAGTCTTCCAACTGGTTGCAGCGGCCCGTCGTTTGGGATTTGAGTCGGTGAATGTGGACCTGATTTACGGTTTGCCTTTGCAAACGCCCGAATCGTTTGAGCGCACTTTGGCACAGGTCAATCGGTTGCGCCCGGACCGCATCGCCCTGTATGCCTACGCCCATTTGCCCGAGCGTTTCAAGCCGCAGCGGCGCATCCACGCACACGAATTGCCATCGGCTGCTGGCAAGGTGGCAATGCTCTCGCGCTCGCTGGACGCTTTGACCGATGCAGGTTATGTCTACATCGGCATGGACCACTTTGCTTTGCCTGAGGACAGCCTGTCCGTGGCCAAGCGGCAAGGGCGTTTGCACCGCAATTTTCAGGGCTACAGCACGCAAGCCGACTGTGACCTGATTGCCTTGGGCGTGTCTTCCATTGGGCGTGTGGGTGCCACCTACAGCCAAAATGCCAAGACCATGCCCGAGTATGCCGAGTTGCTGGATCAAGGGCGTTTTCCAGTGGTTCGGGGTCTGTCGCTCACGCGAGATGACCTGATCCGACGCTCGGTCATCATGGCACTCATGTGCCAAGGACATTTGCAATACGAGTCCATCAATCTGGCTTGGTTGATTGATTTCAAGATGGTGTTTGCAAAGGAGCTGGAACAACTGCAAGAGATGCAATCACAAGGCTTGGTGCAACTGAGCGATGGCGGCATTCAAGTCACCGGCATGGGCTGGTTTTTTGTGCGTGGCGTGGCCATGGTGTTTGACCGGTATCTGCAAAAAGACCGGGATTACAGTCGTTTTTCCAAAATCATTTGAGTGTGGGTTTCAAGCTTGGCTGCTTCACGGACAATGCCACTGAATACCAACAATTGGAAATTCAATGCAAAGTTCTTTGGCCATCACGGCCTTGATGATGGGGTTGCTGGGCGGACCGCACTGCGTGGCCATGTGTGGCGCTGCCTGTGCGGGCTTGGGGCAAGCGGCAGGAGCGCGGCGTGGGCAAGCGCTGCTGGCGTTTCAACTGGGGCGCCTGGGTGGGTATTCACTGCTGGGTGCAGTGGCTGCTGCCAGTGTGCAGGGCTTGGGGTGGCTGACCACGCAGTCAGCAGCCATTCGTCCGATCTGGACTTTGCTGCATTTGTCAGCTTTGGCACTGGGGGTGTTGCTCATGCTGCAGGCGCGGCAACCCGCATGGCTCGATGGTGCGGCAAGGCAACTTTGGGCCAAGGTTCGCGCCTTTAATGCCCGTTGGGGGCGTGCAGCCCCGTGGATGGTTGGGGGCTTGTGGGCTTTGATGCCCTGCGGTCTGCTGTATTCCGCGTTGATGGTGGCCGCTTTGACCAGCCAGCCCTTGGAGGGAGCGACCACCATGGCTTTGTTTGCATTGGGCAGCAGCCTCAGTTTGTGGGCAGGCCCTTGGTTGTTTTTGCGCATCCAAAGCTTGGGTGATGGGGCATGGGGTATGCGTGTCTCAGGCTTGGCGTTGTCCGCCGTCTCGGCCTGGGCCTTGTGGATGGGCCTGGTGCATGACCAGGCACCATGGTGCGTTACACCCTGACACCAAAGCGCAGGGCCCGGGGCGTGGGATGCTTTCTGCGGCATTCACAATCACAGCGGCAAGTGCCCGTTGTTTTTGCCACCTTCCGCGAAAGACTCCCCATGAAACTGATCCGAACACCCTCGATGGCTTGGGTCCTGATGACTGCGCTGGCCCTGCCTGTCGCATCCGTGCAGGCCCAAAGTGCATCCGGCGTCCCCCATGCCCCACTCAACCAAGTCTTGCATTTGACTGCCTCGGCCCAGACCGAGGTCGCGCAAGACTGGTTGGTGATCACCCTGTCGGTCCAAAAAGAAGGCTTGCAGGCCCCTGCCGTGCAAAAACAGCTCAACGCCATGGTGTCCGCCGCTTTGGCTGTGGCCACCCCTATGGCCAAACCCGGGGCCTTGGAGGTGAAAACGGGCGAGATGAATGTGTCACCACGCTATGGCCGTGAAGGCAAGATGAACGGCTGGGTGGGCTCTGCGCAACTTGTTTTGCAAGGCCGTGATGTCGAGCAAATCACCACCCTCGCAGGGCGCATGCCAGATTTGACGGTGTCGCAGATCGACTGGCGGTTGAGTTCCGAGCAGAAAACTGCGGCTGAAGCGCGCATTCAGACCGAAGCGGTGGCGAATTTTCAGAGCAAAGCCCAATCCCTGACGAAGCAGTTTGGCTTTGCTACTTACACGCTCAAAGACGTGCGCGTGAGCGCCCAGGAGGCGGGCGAGGGCCAGGTCATGCCGCGCATGGCCATGGCCCAGATGGACGCGCCGTCGCCGATGCCGGTGCCAGCGGTGGCCGGCAAGTCACGCGTGGTGGTGAACATTTCGGGCAGCATTGTGCTGCGTTGATTTGGTTGGCCTGCAGCCTGAATCGGTGGCTGCGGGCCTCGCTCCATCAAGCGGACAGGCCCTTATAGAGCATGTAAGCGGCCAGCAAATACAGCACGCTTGCAAATACGCGCTTGAGTTGCTTGACGGGCAACTTGTGCGCGGTGGACGCTCCAATCGGGGCCATCAGCACGCTGCACACCGCAATCACCACCAAAGCGGGCAACCACAAGTAGCCAAAGGTATAGTCCGGCAGGTTTTGCACGTTTTGCCCGCTCACGATGTAGCCGGCCACGTTGGCCAGCGCGATCGGAAAGCCCAGCGCTGCGCTGGTGGCTACCGCGTTGTGGATGGCCACATTGCACCAAGCCATGAAAGGCACGCTGATGAAGCCGCCGCCAGCGCCCACCAAGCCCGAAAGCAGGCCGATCAGGCCACCTGCGCCGAGCAATCCCTGAAAACCAGGCACTTGACGCGAAGGAGCGGGTTTTTTATCCAGAAACATTTGTGTGGCCGAAAAACCCACAAAGAGGGCAAAAAACAAGGCCAGATAAGCACCCTTGGCAAATGCAAAAATGCCCATGCTGCCAATCAGACTGCCCATGACAATGCCAGGGGCCAGGCCTTTGACCAGGTCCCAGCGCACAGCTTTTTTCTTGTGATGGGCCCGCACACTGGACACCGAGGTGAAGATGATGGTAGCCATGG
Source organism: Comamonadaceae bacterium PBBC1 (assembly GCA_002256145.1). Classification (GTDB taxonomy): domain Bacteria; phylum Pseudomonadota; class Gammaproteobacteria; order Burkholderiales; family Burkholderiaceae_C; genus Limnohabitans_A. The sequence continues at coordinate 25,945 of NKIP01000021.1, read as the reverse complement.
ACGTGGCGATGGCCATTTTGACTGCCAGGTCAGGACTGACACCGCGAGCGCCCAGCATGTAGGTGAGGAACGGCACCATGATCATGCCGCCACCGATTCCTAAGAGGCCTGCCAAAAAGCCAGTGCACAGGCCAAGAACGGCCAATTCAGCCAACAGCAAGGGTTCGATGATCATTTTTGAGCGGGGGAGTGAGAAAAGGTGTCTGCAAGTGCCACCGGACCGTCATCCTGAACCGGGGGTTCAGGTGGGCGAGGGCAGACTGACGTTGGGTTCATCTGACGCGAGATGATCACGCTCACCAGCCAATGTTCCAAGCCCGGGCTCTAAGAGCATTGGTTCAAGGAAATATAAAGCCCGGCATGCACCGCAGACCTGTTCATTGTAGGGGCATTTGTGGCCGCAAGATGCAGCGCGGGCCAGATGACCTGCGCGGCGAGAAATCCTAAATCAACTGACCATCTTGATTCAGAGAGCCATCGAGCTTTTCCAGCAATTGCATCAGGCGTTGTTGTGTATTGGCCGGGATCGCTTCAGGCGATGAGGCGGGGGGGGGCTCGTTTTGTTCAAAGGCCACATTCAAGGCGGCCAACACGGCAATGCGCTCACGGGCCTTGATCTTGCCAGCGTCGCGAATTTTGCACATGGCTTCATCCACTTTGCGAACAGCCCCCAGAAGACGTGCTTGTCCCCCCTCTGGACAGCCCAGAACATAACTCTGGCCCATGATCTGGACGTCGATTTGTTGTGTGGTCATGGAGAAGCCTTTCAGGGCGAAGTTGCAGCACTGGGCAGGCGATCAATCAAGGCGTCGACCCGGGCTCTGGCCGCAGCGAGGCGCGATTTGAGATGGTCGCGTTCTAGGCTGAGAGACTGGACTTGCTGGGACAGCAAAGTGTTGGTCTTTTGAAGCTCTTCGTGGCGCAGCAACAAGTGATCCACACGTTCGGCAATTTGATCGATGGTGTCGGAATTGGCCATGGCTTACAAGAAAACAGATGTACCTTATTGTAGGGGAGTCATTCAGTGGCCACTGAATTTGTTGGTTTGTTCTAGGTCAAGTGTAGGTTTGCCGACAGCTTCACTCCTAAAATGGGCGCTGTTGGTGCTCGCGCTGCCGGTTCACGGCTCGCAGTTCAACGGGAAGCAGGAGGGACAAGCCAACTCGGCCCACCTAACCTGCGCTGCCCCCGCAACGGTAAGCAGACGGGTTTTCAGTCAAACGGAAACCCAGCTTTCATCTCAAACCACTGGCCGCCCTGAAACAGACGGCTGGGAAGGTGATGAAGGTCGCTCTGTCAGCCCGGATACCGGCCAACAAGGTGACCTGTCGCAAGACGGGTTGTAAAGCCCATGCACTGTCGGGGAAGGCGGTGAGGGCGTTTGACTTGTTCGTTTTCCATGAAAAATCGTTCTCTTTGTGCGCGGCGTGTTGCGCCTGCACTGTCTTTGCTGTCATTGGCTTCAGGTGTGGCCTGGTCGCAAGGCCCAGCGCCCGAAATGGTGGTGACGGCCAGCCGTACTGAACAAATTTTGACCGAGGTGTTGCCCCACACGACAGTGTTGGGGCGAGATGCCATTGAGCAGTCGCAGGTGTTGGACTTGCCAACTTTGCTTGCACGCGAGGCTGGATTTCAGTTCACCCAAAGTGGTGGTCGGGGCGGTCAGTCCACAGTTTTTTTGCGTGGCGCGGCCTCCTTGCAGGTGCTGGTTTTGGTGGATGGCATCCCCATGACCAAACAAGACACCACGGGTGCGGTCAGCCTGGAGCACATCATGCTTGACCAAGTTGAGCGCATCGAAATTGTGCGTGGAAATGTCTCGGCCATTCATGGCGGGGGGGCCGTCGGGGGCGTGATTCAGGTTTTCACCCGTCAAGGAAAAGGTCAGCCGACGGTCTATGTGACCGCTGAGCAGGGCTCGCTGGGTGCCCAGCGATGGAATGCGGGGACAAGTGGTGCGGTGGGCTCTTTCGCTTACGCTTTGTCCGTGGGGAAAAACCGAACCGATGGCATCAATGCGGCCAACCCCGCCCAAACCCTCAATACCCATCCCGATCGTGATGGGTATCGCAACGACAACCATGCCTTGAATCTGTCTTACCAACTGAGCCCTGACTTCAAATTGGGTTTGCGCTCATCGCATACCCAGGGTCGCTTTGATTACGATGTGTCTGGCAGTTTTGCCGAACCCACAGATGTTCATCAAGGCCGCACCCAGCTGGACAGCCACACCGTGTATGCGTCAGGACGCATGGGGCCTTTGTGGACTTCTCGTCTGAGCTTTTCAGACGCCAAAGAGCTCAATGACACCCGCACCGTGGGGGGCTACTCTTTCACCACACATGCCCAAACACAGACCCGATTGTTGTCGTGGACCCATCAGTTTGATTTGCCATCCATGGTGTTGTCCGCTGGCATGGACCATCAAACACAATCCATTGACATGGCCACCGACGGTGTGTCGGGCTTGACCCGTGATCGGACCGCCAAAGCCATTTACGGTGGTGTGGTCTACAGACAAGCCGCCCACAGTTTGCAATTGAACCTGCGCCGAGATGACGTTCAAGGCTTGGCTGCCAAAGATTCCGTGTATTTGGGCTATGGCTTGGATCTGAATGCGCAATGGAAGCTGATTGCCAGCTATGCCACAGCGTTCAACATGCCCCCGCTGGGTTATTTGTTTGACCCCTACAGCGGTAACCCTGACTTGCGCCCAGAGTCTGCCAAGACCCGAGAGGTGGGTGTGCAATGGGCGCAGGGTCCTCACCGTTTGCGTTCAACTTGGTTTGTTTCAAGCACACGCGACTTGTTGTTGTATGACATGAACACATGGCAGTTCAGCAACATCAGCAGCGCCAAAAACAAAGGCCTTGAAACGAGTTACAGCGGTCAACTGAACACGACCGATTTGCGTGCCAGCTTGACTTTGCAAGACCCGGTGAACGAAGAAACGGGTCAAAGATTGGTTCGCCGGGCCAAGACCCTGGCTTCGGTGTCGGTCTCCCAAGCTCTGGGTTTGTTGACCATGGGGGTCAGCGTGCGCTACACAGGACCACGCCCGGACATTGAGGGTGTGCCCGGCTTGCGCAGCAACACCTTGCTGGATGTGACGGCTCGTTACAACCTCAGCCGGGACTGGACACTGTTTGGGCGCGTGGAAAATGCCACGAACAGCCCGTACCAAACAGCTTATGGCTACAACCAGTTGCCGCGCACCACCACGGTGGGCCTGAGTTGGAAAATGAAACATTGATTGGACCCGGCCCATGCAACACCTCTTGCCTCAACGCATCGTATGTCTCACCGAAGAGACAACGGAGTGGCTCTATTTGCTGGGGCAAGAGGCGCGCATTGTGGGCATTTCTGGCTACACAGTGCGCCCGCGCCGGGCCCGGGAAGAAAAGCCCAAGGTCAGTGCGTTCTTGAGCGCCAAGATTGACAAAATCTTGGCGCTCAAGCCCGATTGTGTTTTTGGGTTTTCGGACCTGCAGGCCGAGATCGCGTCTTTGTTGATCAAGGCCGGCGTGCAGGTCACTGTGTTCAACCAGCGCAGCGTGGATGAGATTTTTTCCATGCTCTACCAAGTGGCGGCCATGGTGGGGCAGGCCGAGCAAGGCCTTGTGCGCTTGCAGGGCATGCGTGCCGAACTCGATGCCATCGCGCAGCGGGCCGCAGGCTTCAAGCGCCGCCCCAAGGTGTTTTTTGAGGAGTGGGACGAGCCGCACATCAGCGGCATCCGCTGGGTGTCTGAATTGATGGGGATTGCTGGCGGCGACGATGTGTTTCCAGAGCTGGCGCTGCAGTCCCTGGGCAAGGACCGGATCATTGCCAACGGGCAAAGCATTGTGGAGCGTGCGCCCGACATCATCATCGGCTCGTGGTGCGGCAAGAAGTTTCGCCCCGAAAAAGTTTCGGCGAGGCCTGGTTGGCAAGACGTGCCGGCCGTGTGGACCGGGCAGATTTTTGAAATCAAATCGGCCGACATTTTGCAGCCCGGGCCTGCCGCGCTCACCGATGGCGTGGCGCAGATGCACCGCATCTTCAGCCAATGGGAAGCGCTGCATGGCTGAGCGCTTGCGACGCTGGGCTCCATCCTTGGCCCTGGTGGTTGCCGTGTGGTTGTGTGTGCAAGCCGCACAAGCCTCACAAGCAGTTACCGTGCTCGACGACCGCCAGCAAAAAGTGCAGATCGCCCAAGCCCCGCAGCGCATCGTGAGCTTGCTGCCGTCCCTCACCGAAACCGTTTGTGCCTTGAAGCAGTGCCACAAACTGGTGGGCTTGGACCGGTATTCCAATTGGCCCGAGTCGGTCAAGTCGGTGCCGCGTGTGGGCGGGGGGCTGGACCCGAACATTGAGAGCATCGTCGCGCTCAAGCCCGACCTGGTGCTGGCGGCAGGTTCCACCCGGGGTGCAGACCGCTTGCAGGCGCTGGGCCTGAAGGTGCTGCGCCTGGAGCCGCGCAACCACGCCGACGCGCAGCGCGTGTGGCGCACCGTGGCGCAGGCGCTGCATGTGCCCGCCGCTGAGAGCGACCGGGTGTGGCAGGGCATTCAGGCGGGCGTGCAGGCAGCGGTGCAATCGCTCAGCCCCGCTGCACGGCAGCAGCGGGTTTACTTTGAGGTGAGCCCTGCGCCCTATGGCGCAAGTGAATCGTCTTTCATGGGTGAGACGCTCACGCGCATGGGGGTGGCGAACATTTTGCCGGCATCGTTGGGGCCGTTTCCCCAGGTCAATCCCGAATGGGTGGTGCAGGCACGGCCTGACGTGATCATGGCGGGCGACAGCAGCCGCGCCAGCATGCTGCAACGCCCGGGCTGGAGCCGCTTGCGGGCCATGCAAGGTCAGCGCTTGTGTGTGTTCAAACAGGATGAGTCGGACATGTTGGTGCGGGCCGGCCCGCGCATGGCCGAAGGCGCACAGCTGATGGCCGACTGTCTGAACCGCGCAGCGTCCCAAGCCGACACTGGTGTCCAGCGGTGAACACACACAGCCAAGCATCTCGCTGGGCATTGCTGCTCTTGGCCGTGGGCCTGTCCGTGGTGGTGCTGGGTACCGCCGCTGGCAGTCAGGGCTGGCAGGCCTGGTGGTTGGCAGGGGCCGATGCGGTGTCGCGCCAGATCGTGTGGGAGATCCGCTTGCCGCGCAGCCTGGGCGCGTGGCTGGGCGGGGCCTTGCTGGGCCTGGCCGGGGCGGTGGCGCAAGGCCTGTTTCGCAACCCCCTGGCCGATCCGTATTTGCTGGGCAGTGCCTCGGGCGCGTCGCTGGGGGTGGGTGTGTATTTGAGCTTGTGGGGTGGCAGCGCTTGGGCCATGACCGCTTGGCTGGGCCTGGGCCTCACGGGCGCGGCCTTTGTGGGTGCGGTGCTGGCCGTGGTGCTCACACTGCTGCTGGCGCGTGGTGTGCAACAAACCCTGCGCCTGTTGTTGGCGGGCGTGGTGGTGGGCGTGGTGTTGGGGGCGGTCACGTCTTTGATCTCGCTGCTGCAGCCCCAAGTCTTGCAGGCCATGCAGGGCTTCATGCTGGGCTCGACCGCGTTTGTCAGCTGGAGCGCCTGCGCCACCATGTCGGTGGTGCTGGCCTTGTGCATGGTGCTGGCCTGGATTTTTGCCCGTGTGCTGGACGCTTTAAGTTTGGGCGAAGCCACCGCGCAAAGCCTGGGCGTGCCGCTGCCACTGGCCCGCATGGTGCTGGTGGGTGTGGTTTCTTTGGCCACGGGGGCGGCGGTGGCGCACATCGGGCTGGTGGCGTTTGTCGGTTTGGCCGCGCCGCATTTGGTGCGCTCGCTGGTGCGCTGCACACACGCTTGGCGCTTGCTCTTGTCGGCCCTGATGGGTGGGGCCTTGCTGGTGCTGGCCGATGTGATGGCCCGTGTGATGTTGGCACCACAAGAGCTGCCCGTGGGCGTGCTCACGGCGGTGCTGGGCGGGGGCTATTTGCTTTGGCGCGTGTACCTCGATGCCGACATGGGGGTGCGTTCATGAGCGCCGCGCTGCAAACCCGGCAACTGTGCGCCGAGTTGGGTGGGCGTCAGGTCCTCAAAAGCATTGACCTGCAGATCGCAGCAGGCCGCTGGACCTGTGTGGTCGGCCCCAACGGGGCGGGCAAATCGAGCTTGCTCAAGGCGCTGGCGGGTTTGTTGCCACACAGCGGGCAAGTGCTGTGGCAGGGCCAGCCGCTGGCCTCACTCACCCGCCAACAAAGGGCGCTGCAACTGTCCTGGCTGGGGCAGGGCGAAGCCAGCACGCTGGATTTGCGGGTGTGGGACGTGGCCATGCTCGGCCGCTTGCCGCACCAAAGCTGGCTGGCTGCACCCTCCGCGCAAGACGCGCAGATGGTCGAAGCCGCCCTCAAGGCCACACAGGCCTGGGATTGGCGCGAGCGCATGCTGGGCGAGCTGTCGGGTGGCGAGCGCCAACGCGTGCTGCTGGCCCGCGCCATGGCGGGCAATGCGCCCACCATGTTGATGGACGAGCCCCTGGCCAACCTGGACCCGCCGCACCAAGTCGACTGGTTGGAGCAGGTGCATTGCCTCTTGGCGCAAGGCACCACCGTGCTCAGTGTGCTGCACGAGATCGGCATGGCGCTGCACGCGGATGACATCGTGGTCATGTGCGAAGGCCAAGTGGTGCACCACGGCGCAGGCTGCGATGCGGCCACGCACGCCGCCATCGAGGCGGTGTTTGACCAGCGAATTCGCATCCATGCGCTCGATGGGCAGTGGGTGGTCTTGCCGCGCGTGGCCTGATGCCGCCTGCGTGCATGGCCATGGCTAAAATCCAAGCCATGGAACTCAAAATCGTTGTCTACTCCAAGTCCGCCTGCCCACAGTGCGAATCCGCCAAAATGGTGCTCAAGTCCAAGTCGTTGGCCTTTGAAGAAATCAAAATCGACGGCGAAGCCGAACGCATGGCCTTTTACGAAAAATGTGGCCCTTCGGTGCGCCAAATGCCCCAAATCTTCATCAACGACCAGCGCGTGGGTGGTTTGGCGGGTTTGCAAGCCGCCTTGGTGCAATTGGGCCGTTAAAACTCTTTTGTGGCTGTGTCCACGTTCAAGGAATCGCCATGAGCCTGATCATGAAACAAGCCATCACCGGGCCAGCGGTCTGGAAGGGCGCCGACATGGTCGGCGACACCACTTGGATGCATGTCTTAAGCCCGAAAGTGTTGGCAACCCTCGACGCCGCTCTGGCCCATGTCAAGGCCAAAGGGCTGACGTTTCCCAATTTCAGTCGCGAAGACTTTCCGATTGGCGACTGGGCGCAGGACCTGAAAACCTACAGCGACGAACTGGAAAACGGTCGGGGATTTTTGGTGCTGCGCGGCTTGCCGGTCGAGCGTTACAGCGAAGCAGACATTCAGATCATCTACTACGGCATTGGTCTGCACATGGGCGTGCCTGTTCGGCAAAACCCCAAGGGCGACCTGCTGGGCTTGGTCATGAACGTGGGTGATGTGACGAAAAAGACCACCCGCGTCTATGAAACCAACCTCTACCTGCCTTACCACTCAGACCCGTCTGACGTGGTGGGCCTGTTGTGCATGCGCAAGGCCAAGCAGGGTGGTTTGAGTTCGCTGGTGAGTGTGGCGGCGATCTACAACGAAATTTTGCAAAAGCACCCCGAGTACCTGGGTCTGTACTTCCGCACCTGGTATTTTTCGCACCTGTGTGAAGACCTGCCCAGCCTGTCACCGATTTTTAGCCACCACCAAGGCAAGCTCAGCTGTCGCTACCTGCGCCAGTACATCGAGCTGGGCCATGAAATCCGCAATTTGCCGCTGTCCAAGGTCGAAATCGAAGCGCTCGATTTGTTCGACGAGATCATGCACCGCGAAGATTTCCGCCTGAGCATGATGCTGGAGCCCGGCGATTTGCAATTTGCCAACAACTACGCCGTGCTGCACTCGCGCAACGAGTTTGAAGACCACGGCGTGCACGAGCTCAACCGCAAGATGTGGCGCTTGTGGGTCAAGATGCCCAATGCCCGACCATTGGCACCCGAGTTTCCCGGGCGCAACGGATTTCCGGCTCCAGTGGCTTTGGTTTGACCATGACCCATTCCCTGACACCTGGCTGGGCACTGGTGATGGCTTTGGCCGTGTGCCCCGCTGCCCAGGCTGAACCCGATGAAGAGGCGCTGGGCAAATCGCTGGGCTACCCCAACGGGCCACGCTGGACGGCCATGGAGAACCGGGTGGGTGCCTGGTCTGCACTCGACCGTGTGCCAGGCGTTTTGACTGAAAACGTGGCGCGCGGCAACAGCGTTTTGCCTTTGCCACAGGCCAGTGTGCCTGCAGAGATCAAATACCGTTACCGCAACCTGGGCTATACCCTGGACGAGTACCTGGAGCGCCGCCGCATCACGGGCTTGTTGATCCTTAAAAATGGCGAAATCGTGGCCGAGCGTTACCGTTATGGTCGCACCGAAGATGCCCGGTTTTTGTCGTTTTCCATGGCCAAAAGCGTGACCTCGATGTTGGTGGGGGCCGCCTTGCAAAGGGGCTTGATCGCCTCGCTCGATGACCCGGCCGGCCAATACGCCAAAGACCTGCAGGGCAGTGCCTATGGGCAGACCCCGATCCGGCATTTGCTGCGCATGAGTTCTGGCCTGACCTTCACCGAACGCTACGACGGGCAAGACGATGTCTCGAAACTCTCACGCAGTTTTGCCACGGGCAGCCCAACGGTTGCCAGCGTGCTGCGCTCGTTTTCAGACCGCCACAGCCCCTCGGGGCAAAAATTTGTCTATGCCAGCGCCGAAACCGAAGTCCTGGGCCGCGTTCTGACGGGTGCCACGGGCCGCAGCATGGCCGAGTTGACCAGTGAGTGGCTCTGGAAACCCATGGGGGCCGAACGTGATGCCTTTTGGTGCCATGGCCGAGACCGGCAGGCCGGGGCGTATTTTTGTTTCAACGCCAGCTTGCGCGACTGGGGGCGGCTGGGCGTTTTGATGGCCAAAGACGGCAAGCTGGGCGAGCAACAAATATTGCCCGCAGACTATTTGCGCGAGGCGACCGATGCTGCGTTGCAGCCGCCCGCCTTTGCGCCTTACAAGGCCACGCCTTATTTTGGCTACGGCTACCAGTTTTGGTTGCACCCCTTGAAAGAGCGCAGTTTCGGCTTTCAAGGGGTGTATGGTCAGACGGTGTTTGTGCAACCGGCCACCGGCATCGTGATGGTGCAAACCGCCGTCTATGCCCAAGCCAGCGGCCACCAAGATCCGGAGCCCTATGCCGAACGCGCTGCCTTTTGGCTGGGGGTGCTGCAGTCGCTGGGCGGGCGCACTGAGCGCTACTGAATCGCGCTGGTTTTGGGCTTGAAGTCACAAAACGCGGCCACGGCGCACTGGCCACACAGCGGTTTGCGGGCCTGGCACACATAGCGCCCGTGCAGGATCAGCCAGTGGTGCGCATCCACCAAATACTGGGCGGGAATGCGTTTGAGCAACTTGAGCTCGACCGCCAAAGGCGTTTTGCCCGGGGCCAAGCCCGTGCGGTTGCCCATGCGAAAGATGTGCGTGTCCACCGCCATGGTGGGCTCGCCAAAGGCCGAGTTCAGCACCACATTGGCCGTTTTGCGGCCCACACCGGGCAGGGCTTCGAGGGCTTCACGGGTGCGGGGCACCTGGCCGCCGTGCTGCTCCACCAAAATTCGGCAGGTTTCCATCAGGTGTTTGGCTTTGCTTCGGTACAGGCCAATGGTCTTGATGTAATTCTCCAGACCCTCCAAACCCAGATCCAGAATCTTTTGGGGTGTGCCCGCCACGGGAAACAGCTTGCGCGTGGCCTTGTTCACGCCCACGTCGGTGGCCTGGGCCGACAGCAACACGGCAGCGAGCAACTCAAAAACACTGGTGTATTCCAGCTCGGTCACGGGCATGGGGTTGGCGGCTTGCAAGGTGGCAAAAAAAGATTCGATCTGTGCGGGTTTCATGGGAATAAAAAGTAGGTGTACAGATGTTGGCAAAATGTCGGCCAAGACAACCTGAAAGATACACCACCATGCCTTTGCAATTTGCCGACCGCCTGAACAATGTCGAAACCTCCGCCATCCGAGAGCTGTTCAAGCTCTTGGGCAAGCCGGGCATCATCAGCTTTGCGGGCGGCTTTCCCGACAGCGCCATGTTTGATGTGGACGGCATCCGCGAAGCCAGCAACGCCGCCCTGAGCCAAGACCCGGGGGCTGCCCTGCAATACGGTGCGACCGAAGGCTTTGGCCCGCTGCGCGAGCAACTGGCGCACTTCATGGGCCAAAAGGGTGCCCAAGAGGTGGCCGCCGACCAGCTGATCGTGACCACCGGCAGCCAGCAGGCGCTGGACTTGATCGGCAAAACCATGATCAGCCCCGGTGACAAGGTGATCGTGGAAGGCCCGACATTCCTCGCCACCATTCAGTGCTTCCGTTTGTATGGGGCCGAACTCATCAGCGCCCCGGTGGACGGCCAGGGTGTGAAGACCGACGAACTGGAAAAGCTGATCGCCGAGCACCAACCGAAGTTTGTGTATTTGATCCCCACCTTTGGCAACCCCAGCGGTGCCTTGCTCAGCGCTGAGCGCCGCCAACAGGTGCTGGAGATGGCCGTCAAGCACCAGACCCTGATCGTCGAAGACGATCCTTATGGCGATTTGTACTTTGGTGAAGCACCACCACCCAGTCTGCTGGCCATGAGCGCATCGGTGCCCGGCAGCCGTGAGCTGCTGGTGCATTGTGGCTCGCTGTCCAAAGTGCTGTCGCCTGGCCTGCGTGTGGGCTGGATGGTGGCCCCCGCCGAATTGCTGGCCCGCGCCACCATGTGCAAACAGTTCAGCGACGCCCACACCAGCACCTTTGCCCAGGCCACGGCCGCGCAATACCTGTTGGCGGGGCGCATGCCGGCCACGCTGGACAAAGTGCGTGCTGTGTATGCCCAACGTGCCCAAACCATGGGCGATGCGCTGCGCCGCGAATTGGGCGATGCGGTCGAGTTTGTGCAGCCCCACGGCGGCCTGTTCGTTTGGGCACGCCTGACGGGCGCAGGTGGCAAGGTGGCTGACGGCAATGTGTTTGCCAAACGCGCCATCGACCAAGGCGTGGCCTTCGTGCCGGGCACGCCATTCTTCTGCGCCCACCCCGACCACGCCACCTTCCGCCTGAGCTTTGCCACCGTGGGCGAAGACAAGATCCTTGAAGGCGTGGCGCGTCTGGCCAAGGCGCTGTGATCACACCGTTGTTTTTGTAGGAGCCAGCCCTGCTGGCGATGTGGGGGCTTGTGGTCTGCGTGTGATCGCTTGCACGGCAAGCTCCTACAAATTCCCTTGGTCCATGTGGGAGCCAGTCTTGTTGGCGATGTTTGCGCTCAAATCTGCGTGTGATCGCTTGCAGGGCAAGCTCCTACAAATTTGCTTGGCCCATGTGGGAGCCAGCCCTGCTGGCGATGTTTGCGCTCAAATCCTCGGCCTTATTTGTCAACACACTGACCCCTCAAAATCATGAACAACGAGCTGTGCATCACTGTCAACGGCACCGAAGTCTGGCTTCAAGGTGAGGGTGACGAAGTCATCCTCATGCTGCACGGATGGCCCGACACCCGTGCGCTTTGGGACGGCACCGTGGTCGCTTTGCAAGACCGTGCCACCTGCGCCCGTCTGACGCTGCCCGGTTTTGAAACCGGCCCCTCTGCCACCAGCTTGGATGAGATGTGTCAACTGCTGCGCCAGATCGTGGACCGGATCAGCCCTGGCAAAGCCGTGACGCTGATGCTGCACGACTGGGGCTGCATTTTTGGCTACGAATTCGCCATGCGCCACCCCGGGCGCGTGGCCCGCGTGGTGGCGGTGGACGTGGGGGACCACAACTCGGGTGCCTTGTTGCGCAGTTGGGGCACCAAGGAAAAATTGTCGGTGATGGGCTACCAAGTGTGGCTGGCCCTGGCCTGGAAGGTGGGGGGGCATTTCAGTGAAAAAATAGGCACCCGCATGACCCGCGCCATGGCACGCTGGCTGCGCTGCCCCACAGACCCTGCCACGATCACCCACACAATGAACTACCCCTACGCCATGCGGTGGTTCGGCACAGCGGGTGGCTTCAAGGGCGCGTCGCAAATTCAGTTGCCCATGCCGCTGCTGTTTGTTTATGGCGAGCGCAAACCCTTCATGTTCCATTCGGCCAAGTGGCTGGAAAAAGTCGCCGCCACGCCCGGCAGCGCCGTGCAGGGCTTGCTCTGCGGGCATTGGGTGATGATCTCGCGGCCCGAGGCCTTCCACGCGCGGGTGCGCCACTGGTTGTGGAGCGAAGCGTGAACGGTCAAGGCAGGCAGGTGTGCCCATGAAGCCCGAGGACCTGATGAAGCTGGTCAACACGCCCATGCCCTTTGGCAAACACAAGGGTGTGCTGATTGCCGACTTGCCCGGTCACTACCTCAACTGGTTTGCGCGGGAAGGCTTTCCCAAAGGCGAGGTCGGCCAGTTGTTGCGGCTTATGCAAGAGATCGACCACAACGGCCTGAGCGATTTGCTCAAGCCCTTGCGTACCCCACGGTGAGGCCGATCACTCCTGCCCGTACATGATGTTGATGCGGGCCACGTATTTGGACACGCCTGGCCCCACCTGACGGCCTTCGTGCACCACCGAATGAGGGCCAAAGCCGTGGCGAAAGAACAGGGCAGAGCCTTTGCGCGGCAACACATCGACCCCGCTGCCATCGGGCTTGAACAGCCGGGTGCAACCACCGCTGACGCCGTCTTCCGGGCCATTGAGGTAAAGAATCATGGTCAGGCCCGAGCGCACACTGCTGCCCCATTGCAACATGTCTCGGCGGTCTTCGCTCAGGCTGTAGCCTGGCCATTCGCCATCCACATGGCGGTTGAACACGTCGTTGGCGTCGTAGCGGTACATGTTCAGGCGCTGGCTGAGCAGGCCGTAAAGGGGTTGGCCGTCGATGCTGGGGGGCAGCAGGTGCCGCATGCGGCTCATCAAGGGGTCGAGCAAACGGTCATCGGCCACCCAATGCACCGATTTGTTCATGCGCATGCCCGGGGGCGTCTGGATACCCGGGGCTTCATCGCGAAAGCCCAGCAGTTCGCTGGCGGTGACGATGGCATCGGCTTCTTCGGGCGTGATCAAGTCTGAAATCTCAAACGCCAGCAAGCCACCGAGTTCAATGTCGTGGCGGACCGACTTCAGGCTGGTTTGCGTTTTCAGTTGCAGCGCACGGGGGCTGCTGCTGAAGGCATGAATCGGCGTCATGGGCACCACGCCGCCCATCGGCAATGAGCCGGGCATGAGGGCCACGGCCCAATGGGGCGGCCAGTCTTGCTGGGCCTCGTGGTCGTGGCTGATGGTGTCGAGTGTTGGGGATACGGTGCAGTTCATGGCCGTGGCGGGTGAGTCAGGGTGAGGGTGATTTACCACTGACCGATGTTGGGCATGGACACCCAAGGCTCGGCAGGTGGCAGGGGGGTGCCGCGTTGAAGCAGCTCAATGGAAATGTGGTCGGGTGAGCGCACAAAGGCCATGTGGCCATCGCGGGGCGGACGCACGATCTGCACGCCGTGGTCTTGCAGCCTTTGGCAGGTGGCATAAATGTCGTCAACGGCATAGGCCAGGTGGCCGAAATTGCGGCCTTGTGTGTAGGCGTTCTCGTCCCAGTTGTGCGTCAACTCGATTTGCGACTGACTGTCGCCGGGGGCGGCCAGAAAAGCCAGCGTGAAGCGCCCACTGGGCACATCGAATTGCCGCAGCAATTGCAGCCCCAGCGCATCCCGGTAAAAGCGCAGCGATGCGTCCAGATCACTGACCCGAACCATGGTGTGCAGGTATTTCATGGCTTGTGCCTGCCGATCACTTGATTTTGAGCACCCACAGGGCCAGCTTTTGGGCATCGCCTGCGGACAGTTGGGCTTGGGGCGGCATGGCCATCTGACCCCACTTGCCCTTGCTGCCTTGGCGAATGCTCTGGATCAGCTGGTCTTTGGCGTCGGCTTGGTCTGCGTATTTGGCGGCCACATCCTTGAATGCCGGTCCAACTAGGGCGCTGGCCATGGCGTGGCAGCCCGTGCAGCCGTTTTTCTTGGCCAGCGCTTCATTGGCCCAACTGTGGCCGCCCAGCAGCAAGCCCGCGCTCAAAAGCAGTGCGGTTTTCATTCAGCGCCCCAGGTTTTTGAGCAGATCAGGCTGGACGATTTCGATCCAGTAGCCGTCGGGGTCCTTGATGAAGGCCACGTCCTTCATCTTGCCTTGGTCGGGACGCTTCACATAAGTCACCTGGTTTTCGTCAAACCAGGACACGGCGGCAGCCAGGTCAGGCACCGAAAAGCAGATGTGGCCAAAGCCTTGGGGCTGGGCGTTGCCGTCGTGGTATTTAAAGTCGGGGTCGCTTTCGGTGCCCCAGTTGTGGGTCAACTCCAGGATGCCGCGCTGGCTGAAGGTCCAGGCGGTGCGCTCGCCTTCGTCGCTGGGTGGGGTGTCGCCGCTTTGGCGGTGCAGAAAATACAGCGAGAACTTCATCTCGGGAAAGTCCAGCTTGCGCAGCACCTGCATGCCCATGATGCGGGTGTAAAAGTCGAGGCTGACCTGAGGGTCCTTGATGCGCAGCATCGAGTGGTTGAACACAAAGCCGCGTGTCTGTTCGGGGGTGGTGGGACTCACGCCGGGCAGGTTTTCTGTGCGAAAGGTCATGGCAAAAGGATGAATTGAATAAGGGATGGAATGAGGGATGGGATGGCTGACAGGCTCGCCAAACTGCACGCGTGGCGAGTCGTCTGGCGAACGCTCGGATCGCCAGGTCAGTGCAGTGATGAGATGAATTACCTGCCCACTGCCGCGAGCATCTTTGGGGGGGCGATGGTCTCCCCAGAGCGTGCTGCGATGGGCAGAGCCACCGGGTTTGGCGGGTTGAGCTGCTTTTCCAGGTTCATCATCGAGCGGTGCAGGTAACGCATGCTGGTGACCCGCAAGAACGATGCAAAGTTGGGCACCTCGCCCCGGTGCGCCATGATTTCTTCGTGAAATTTGGCGATCAGGGCATTGGTGGTGCAGCCTTCTTCTTCGGCCATTTCGGCCAGGATGTCCCAGACCATGTTTTCCAGCCGGATGCTGGTCAGCACGTTTTTGATGCGCACCGTGCGTGAGCGTTGCTCATACTGGATGGGGTCAGCTTTGACAAAATATTCACACATGGTGCGCTCCTGTGACTACAGCAATCTGGGACATCTTGGGCGGCGCTTTCAGCTCAAAGCGCTTTTTCGGTCATCAATTTGGCGATCTGATCGGCTTGGCGAATGGCCAGCGTCACGATCGTCAAAGTGGGGTTTTCTGCGCCGCCAGTGGTGAATTGGCTGCCGTCGCTGACAAACAGGTTGCTGATGTCGTGCGATTGTCCCCATTTGTTGACCACCCCGTCTTCGGGTCTGGCGCTCATGCGACAAGTGCCCATGTTGTGGGTGGACGGGTAGGGCGGCGTGCGGAAAGTCTTGATGGCCCCGGCCGCACCGTAGATGCGCTCGGCCTGTGTGAAGGCGTGGTTGCGCATGGCGATGTCGTTGTCATGGTCGTCAAAGTGGACGTTGGGCGCGTAGTTGCCGTACTGGTCCTTGACGTTCTTGTTGAGCGTGACGCGGTTGCTTTCGCGGGGCATGTCTTCACCCACCAGCCACATGCCGGCCAGGTTGGTGTAGTGGTCCATCCACCAGGCAAATTCAGGGCCCCAGCCACCGGGGTTCAAGAAGGCGGCCATGAAGGGGATACCCAGCGACAGGGTTTCCAGCTCGTAACCGCCCACAAAGCCCCGGCTGGGGTTGTGTGCAGCTTCGTCGCGCACGATACCGGCCATGGTGGTGCCCCGGTACATGTGCACCGGGTTCTTGAAGGCGGCATAAACCGAGCCGGTCATGTGGCGCATGTAGTTGCGGCCCACTTGGCCCGAAGAGTTGGCCAGGCCGTCCTTGAACTTGCTGGACTCCGACATCAACAACAGGCGAGGTGTTTCGATGGCGTTACCGGCCACACAAACCACGCGGGCTTTTTGGCGCTGTTCCTTGCCGTCCTTGTCAAAGTACACCACGCCGGTCACTTTGCCTGCAGCGTTGTGCTCGATGCGGGTGACGTGCGATTGGGGTCGCAACTCAAAATTGCCCGTGGCTTCGGCGCGTGGAATCTCGGTGTAAAGCGTGGACCATTTGGCACCGCTCTTGCAACCCTGAAAGCAAAAGCCCAACTGCATGCAGCGGCCTCGGCCATCGCGGGGCTGGCTGTTGATGGCCATGTTGCCGGTGTGCACTTCCTTGTAGCCCAGCTTAGTGGCGCCCGCGTGCATGACCTTGAAGTTGTTGTTGCCGGGCAGGCCGGGGATGCCGTTGGTGCGGGTCACGCCCATTTTGTTTTCGGCTTTGGCGTAATAGGGGGCCAGCTCGTCCAGTGTCACGGGCCAGTCGAGCAGGTTGGCGCCAGCCACGTTGCCGTAGACCGATTTGGTGCGGAACTCGTGCTCCTGAAAGCGCAGCGAGGCACCGGCCCAGTGGGTGGTGGTGCCGCCCACGGTTTTGCAGATCCATGCAGGCAGACCCGCAAAGTCTTTGGCCACGCGCCAGGAGCCCGAGGTGGTGCGGGCGTCCAGCCAGGCCAGCTGGCTGAACGACTTCCATTCGTCGTTGATGAACGATTCTTGCGATTGGCGTGCGCCCGCTTCGAGCGACACCACCTTGATGCCTTTTTGGCACAGTTCGTTGGCCAATGTGCCGCCGCCTGCGCCTGAACCAATGATGACGACCACGGAGTCGTCGTTGAAATCAAATTTAGCCATGTCAATCCTCTGTATTTTGTGGGGGGTCTATGCGATGAGCAGCCGGGATCAGCCCATGAAGGGCGGTGGGCTGGCTTCTTTGGATGGAGCAGGCAGCCATTTCAGGTCCTGAAATCCGCGGGTGATGTAGCCGCCTTTTTCCCAGGCCGAGCCGGGGTAGCCGAACACCGCATAAGCCATGTCGTTGTCATACAGCGATGTGACGCACTGACCGCGCACGGTGGCAAAAAACGCTGTGCCTTCCATGCTCAGCACCAGCTCGTATTGCTGCTTGGCGCTGGCCTTGGCAAAGTTGCCGCCAGTGGATTTGTTCAGGTAGGCCACGCCGTCCTGGATCATCTTGGCGGCGCCTGCGTCACCAGCGGCTTTGGCGTCCAGGTCTTTGGACAGCAAGGCATAGACCGCGTCGGGCAGCTTTTTGTGGGGGAACAAGACCCGGCCCATGGCCATCAGGGTCTGGCCCTCGGCGGTGGAGAGTTTTTTCAGTTCCAGTGCCCAAGCGGTGGACGGGGCCAAGGCCGCGAGCATGGTGCCCGAAGCGAGGCTGCCAAACAGCAGGCCGGACCCTTTGAGGAAATCGCGACGTGCCAAAGGCATGTTGACTTTGCGGACAACGCCGCTTTCTTCGTCGCAGCCAGCGGCTTCGACATTCTGGGTGAGGGGTATGACGCGCATGAAAGTCTCCGTTGATGTGGATGTCTTTGCATGGTTTGCAAAGGACAGGTCCAGTATTTCAGCGGAGGCCCATCAGCGGGTGATAGCTGGCTACTTACAAAGCGCCAAACCCTCAGGGTTTACACGGAGAATCAGTCACTTGCATGACTGATTTTGGGTTTGATCAGGGCTTAACGACTTCCAGCAGGCGGTCCAGCCCGCCCGTGTGAATGGCGACCATGGCCTGCTCGCGCACCTTGGGCTTGGCGTGATACGCCACCGACAAACCTGCCACGCCCATCATGGGCAGGTCGTTGGCACCGTCACCCATGGCGATGCATTCGTGGGCCTCAATGCCCAGCAGCGATGCCACTTCGAGCAGGGTGCGACGTTTTTCTGCGCCATCACAAATGTCGCCCCAGCTTTGCATGACCAGGCCGCCCGTGAGCTCACCATTGACCACCTCAAGCCGGTTGGAGCGGGCAAAGTCGATGTTCAAGCGTTCTTTCACGCGGTCGGCAAAAAAGGTGAAGCCGCCAGACACCAGCAGCACCTTCATGCCCACCTTCTGGCAAGCCGCGATCAACTCGGCAGCGCCGGGGTTGATCTTCAGGCGCTCGGTGTAGACGCGCTCCATGTCGGCCAGCGTCACACCTTTGAGCAGGGCCAGGCGGCGTCGCAAGCTTTCCTTGAAGTCGGTGATCTCGCCGCGCATGGCGGCTTCGGTGATGGCCGCCACCTCGGCCTTGCGGCCCACGGCGTCGGCAATCTCGTCAATGCATTCAATGCTGATGAGCGTGGAGTCCATGTCAAACGCGATCAGCTTGAACTGGGACAAGGGCAGGGGGGCGGTGAAGCCCTGAATGGCAAGGCCGGGGGCAAATTCGGTGGGGGAGGCGGTGGTCATGGCCGACATTATCGCGTCTGGGGCATCACGTTTTGGGCATGGCCTGGGCTTGCGTCAGCAGTTCATCCCAATCGCCCGGCGGGTGTCCGCTGTCCAGCATTTTGCGAAACACGCGGTAGGCGTCGTCCGGGCTTTCGTAGGCGCGGCGGGTGTCTTCGTCGTTCACCCAGGCCAGCACGATGATGCGGCTGGCCGCATGGAAGCGAAAAAACAGCCGGTACTGCTGAAAGAACTTGGCCCGAAACCAATGCCGATGGGCATCACCCAGAGTGTTGCCTTGTCGGTATTCGGGCCGTGTCGGGTCTTGCGGAATGACCTCTAAAGCCAACTGCCGGATGGCGGCCAAGCGTTTGGTGGCGTTTTTGCGGGTGTAGCCCTGTGGGTCTTTGGCCTGCATCGCGGCCACTTGCTCGGTCAAGGCCTGCAGCTGCGCCAGAAACAACGGGTGGGCAAACACCGTCCAGCCGTTAACGACCAGCGCTTCATCTGCGCTGCTCATTCATCGTCTGCCGACAAAGGCGCATCCAGATCGACGGCCACACCCGCTGTGAGCGTTTGCACGCGCTGCACCAGCGCCTTGTCCAGCGCTTGCAGGCGCTCGGGGTGCTGGGTCATGTCCTTGGCCAAAAAGCCCAAAAACGCATCCATCGCCGGGTCGGTGTCGGTATCTGCTGCACGGGTCAGCAGCACATTACCGTCGGGATGTACGGTGTAACGCAGCTTGTCGCGCTTGCCCAAATTGAGTGCCCGGCGCACGGCATCGGGCACCGTGGTCTGGTAGCGGTCGGTGAGGGTGGATTCGGCAGCGATCAGGGCGGGCATGGGCAGTTCCAACTGAGGATGCTGCAATGGTAATGCAATTGCATTGCCGATCCAGTTGGTTTTATTGATGGATTGCAAAATTAGATGAAGTAAATTCATTTATTTCTAATTAATTGGTGGATTTGTCTCATGAGTGAAAAAAAGCCTGTGCTCGTCCGAAGTAAAACGGGTGACTGGGTAGACAAAACAGATGATGTTCTCGAGTTCCGTAATTCTCAGCAAACTCAACGCATTGAAATTTGCTTCAAGAGCACACCAGAGCAGTGGTTCTCATATTCTCAAGAGAGAGTACGCCTACTTGGAAGCCCCATAACGACCCATAGCCCTGCTGCAGTCCAGCTCTGTGTTGCAGGGAAAGTACTACGGGGCGTGGAGTCCATCGTTAAATATTCAGACTTCTATATCGTTAGCTCACAGGGGCGACGTAAGCCCTATGCGGTGGCCGAGGTCAGTGTAGAACGCAATATCGCTGTTGACCCTGTTTGCCGGACGGTATTGGATTACTTTCGTCATGTCTCCGAATTGGCGGGTGCTCAAAACCTCGAAGATGAATCACTTTTGACAAAGCAGTTCAGTTATTTGGACAAAGTCTCAGATGCCAGCGTTTTAGCCAAGTATCTTGTCCCAGAGGATGGCCTGGATCAATTAGAGGTATCTAAAAGCCCTTTGATCTACCCGTTTGGCACGAATGTCAGTCAGAAAGTTGCTGTAGAAAAAACTTTTCAGTCTCAAGCGGTTTTTGTGCAGGGTCCGCCAGGAACAGGCAAGACGCAGACAATTCTCAACATAGTTGCCAACGCAATTTACTTTGGAAAAACGGTGGCGGTGGTATCAAACAACAATGCGGCCATCCAAAATGTGGCCGACAAGTTAGATGGTGAAGGATTGGGTTTTTTGTTAGCCAAGCTTGGCCGACGTGATAACAAGGATGCATTCATTGCACAGCAAAGTGTGTATCCGGATTGGGTCAAGCAAGCTCAAGAAAGAAGCTTGGATGTTTCTCAACTTGAATTGCATCTGAAATCGTTGGTAACTTCTCTGGATCAATTGATTCAGGCAAATAATGACCGTGCAACGCTCGTGGTCAAGCTGAAACAAGCCAAGACCGAGTTTGAACTTCATTGTCGACTTGAAGGGACAAAACCTTCTAAAAATGCGCTGGCTATGCTAGATCGCTGGTCAGCCCGTGATTGGTTGATGTTGCAGATTGAGTGTGAAGAAAGAAATCCTAAGGCTCGGATTGGCTTGTTACGTCTGCTCAAGCAAATTTTCCTGTACGGACCTTGGGGGACCAAGAAGCGACACAAATTGCTTGCTGAAGGCCCGATGGTCTTGCGCAGCTTGTATTACGAAAAATATTTGATTGAGCTGCAAATTGAGTTGTCCCGCGCAGAACGTGTTTTGACAGAAAACAACTTTGATGCTGTTCAGCAACAAGTGAAAGACGTTTCATGGACGTTGTTGCGTGAAGTGATTGCGAAGAGACATCGCCAGCCAAAGGAGCGGACGCAATTTACGAGTCGGGAGTTGTGGTCGAAATACGATGCGTTTCTTGAAGAGTACCCTGTTGTATTGAGTACAACACATTCCATCAAGACTTCTTTGTCTCCTGAATGTCTTTTTGATCTGATCATTGTCGATGAGGCATCCCAAGTTGATGTCGTAACTGGTGTGCTTGCTTTGTCGTGTGCCAAACGCGCAGTGATTGTAGGAGATGAAAAACAGTTGCCTAACGTCATCAAGGATCAAGTCAAATGCCAAGCTACAGAACTGTGGCGTAAATATGATTTGAACCGCCGAGCTTGGAACTATGCTGAGAATAGTTTCTTGTCTTCTGCAAAGGCGCTATGGCCACAAGCGCCTGATGTACTACTGAAAGAACATTACCGATGCCACCCCAAGATCGCGGGATTTTTTAATCAAAAGTTTTACGACGATCAACTGATCATCATGACTTCCGATCATGGTGAGACTGACGTCATGCAGGTGGTTTTCACGGCACCAGGGCATCACGCAAGAGGACGTATCAACCTAAGGCAATCAGAAGTGATTTTGCAAGAAATTCAACCTGAATTGATCCATAAAGGGGTTACTGATATTGGCGTGATTGCACCTTATAAGGCGCAAGTCGCCCTGCTCAAAGATGTTCTCGGCACCGGTATGGAGGTGGCTACGGTCCATGGGTTTCAGGGGCGAGAGAAGCAGGCGATCATCATGTCTACAGTGGACAATCAAATTGGCGAGTTTGTGGATGATCCGAAAATGCTCAATGTGGCTGTTTCTAGGGCGCAGCGAAGTTTTACGGTGATCATGTCCGAGAGCCAAGACAGCTTTGATACGAATTTTGGTGATCTCGTTCGCTACATTCGATATCAACAGCAGTTGGTAAAACATTCTCAGATACGCTCTGTGTTCGACTTGCTGTATGCAGACTACGCTGAAGCTCGAAAGCAGTTCCTGGATGCAAATGGACGAACATCGGAATGGGATTCGGAGAGTCTTGCTGAGGCAGTGATAAAAAACGTTCTTGTGGAGGACGAGTTTTCAAAAATCAGCCTCTCATGTATTAGGCGTGTACCACTTTCATGGCTAATTAGTGACTTGCCGACGTTGACAGATCGCGAGCGTCAATTCGTCCTGCACCCTTGGTCACATGTTGATTTTCTGATTTACGACACCATTGGAAAGCTGCCCGTCCTAGGAATTGAAGTGGATGGTTGGGCATTTCATCGGCCTGGCTCACTTCAGTCAGAACGTGATGAAATCAAAAATTCTGTGTTTCGACATGCTGACTTGCGCATGCTAAGGCTTTCAACAATTGGCAGTTGTGAAGACACTGCCATTTCGGAGGCTCTACGAGAGGTGCTTGGCTTGAACCGCAGCATTGATTGAGGTTTCACCTGACCAGAGACAGCGCGTCAAGCCAATGACATTCATTGTTGTTTGATTGTGTTCGGCTGCCCCAAACTCCGCAGCACATCCCGCACCATCTGTGCCCGCGCCTTGGGGTCGGGCAGTTCGCGTTCGATGCGGATTTTGTCGTTGCCCGCCAGCTTGATGTGTTTGTTTTTTTGGATCAGGCCAATGATGGCCATCGGGTCCACCGGTGGGTTGGGCTTGAAAGTGATTTGGATGACACCCGGTGCGGCGTCGACCTTGATGACGCCATAGGGCTGGGTAAGCACGCGCAGGCGGTGCACGTCCACCAGGGTCTGCGCTTGCGGGGGCAGTTTGCCAAAGCGGTCCACCAGTTCTTCGAGCAATGCGTCGATCTGGTCGCTGGTTTTGGCGGTAGCCAGCTTTTTGTAGAAGGACAAGCGCAGGTGCACGTCGCCGCAGTAGTCGTTGGGCAGCAGGGCGGGGGCGTGCAGGTTGATGTCGGTGGTGGCGGTCAGCGGGTTGAGCAAGTCGGGTTCTTTCCCTGCTTTCAGGCTGCGCACCGCTTCGGACAGCATTTCGTTGTAGAGCTGAAAGCCCACTTCGAGCATGTTGCCGCTCTGGTTTTCGCCCAACACTTCGCCCGCGCCGCGAATCTCCAGGTCGTGCATCGCCAAATAAAAGCCGCTGCCCAGTTCTTCCATTTGCTGGATCGCGTCGAGCCGCTGGGCGGCTTGTTTGGTCAGGCCTTCGATCTCGGGCACCATCAAATACGCATAGGCTTGGTGGTGCGAACGGCCCACGCGCCCGCGCAGCTGGTGGAGTTGGGCCAGGCCGAATTTGTCGGCGCGTGAAATCACGATGGTGTTGGCCGTGGGCACGTCGATGCCGGTCTCGATGATGGTCGAGCACAGCAAGATGTTGTAGCGCTGGGCCACAAAGTCGCGCATCACGCGCTCCAGTTCGCGTTCGGGCATCTGGCCGTGGGCCACGGCGATGCGGGCTTCGGGCAGGATTTCTTCGAGCTTTTGCTTGCGGTTCTCGATGGTCTCGACCTCGTTGTGCAAAAAGTAGCACTGGCCGCCGCGCTTGAGTTCGCGCAGCACCGCTTCGCGGATCACGCCCGTGCCTTCGTTGCGCACAAATGTCTTGATGGCCAAGCGGCGTTGCGGCGCAGTCGCAATCACGCTCAAATCGCGCAGGCCCTCCAAAGCCATGCCCATGGTGCGTGGGATGGGGGTGGCGGTGAGCGTGAGTACATCGACCTCGGCCCGCAGGCCTTTCATGGCCTCTTTGTGGCGCACGCCAAAGCGGTGTTCTTCGTCGATGATGAGCAGGCCCAGGTCGTGGAACTTGGTGGACTCGCTCAGCAGCTTGTGCGTGCCTACCACGATGTCCACCGTGCCGTCGGCGATGCCTTTGAGGGCGGCGGTGACTTCTTTACCCGACCTGAAGCGGGAGACTTCGGCCACTTTGACGGGCCATTTGGCAAAGCGGTCTTTGAGGGTTTGGTAATGCTGCTCGGCCAGCAGGGTGGTGGGGGCCAGCAGCGCGACCTGTTTGCCGCCGGTCACGGCCACAAAGGCGGCCCGCAGCGCGACCTCGGTCTTGCCAAAACCCACATCGCCACAAACCAGGCGGTCCATCGGGCGGGGGCTGATCATGTCTTGAATCACGCAGTGGATGGCGGCCTTTTGGTCGGCGGTTTCTTCAAAGCCAAAGTCGTTGGCAAAGGTTTCGTAGTCTTGCGGGCTGTAGCGGAAAGGATGGCCTTCGCGTGCGGCGCGGCGGGCGTAGATGTTGAGCAACTCGGCGGCGGCGTCGCGCACCTGCTCGGCGGCGCGGCGTTTGGCCTTTTCCCATTGGCCACTGCCCAGCTTGTGCAGCGGCGCTTCGTCTGCGCTCACGCCCGTGTAGCGGCCAATCAGTTGCAGCTGGCTCACGGGCACATAGAGGGTGGCCTTGTCGGCGTATTCCAGGTGCAAAAACTCTTGCAGGGCGGGCGTGCCGTCTTCGTTTTTCTGGCCCATGTCCATGTTGACCAGACCCCGGTAGCGGCCAATGCCGTGGGCACTGTGCACCACCGGGTCGCCCACATTCAGCTCGCTCAGGTCTTTGATCAGCGCTTCCACATCGCTGACTTGTTCCTGCTTTTTGCGGCGGCGCGTGGTGGGGCCTGCGGCAAACAGTTCGGTTTCGGTGACCAAGTCGATGTTGTGCTCGAACCAGTGGAAACCGCTGACCAGCGCTGCCGTGGCCATGCCGACTTTTTCGTCGCTCGTCAAAAAATCTTCGAGGCTGTCAAAGACGGGTGGCGTGAGGCCGCTGGAGCGCACAAAGTCGAGCAGGCTCTCGCGGCGGCCATCGCTTTCGGCCAGGATCAGCACGCGGGTCTTGCCGCTGTGGATGTGGGCTTGCAAGCGTGACAACGGGTCTTCGGCACCGCGCACCACCGTCAGCTCGGGCAGGGGCTGAGCCAGGGCGTTGTCGGCCACATCGCTGGTGCCGGTGCGCAAAGCCAGTTGCGCATGGCCGTTGGTCAGCGTGTAGAACTGCTCTGCATTCAAAAACAGCGCATCCGGCGGCAGCACGGGCCGCTCGGGGTCGCCCTGCACCAGGGGGTAGCGGTCGCGGGTGTCTTGCCAAAAGCGCTGGAAGGCGGGTTCCAGATCGCCGTGCAGCACCACGGTGGCGGCATCGCTTTGTGACGCATTGGGGCCCGCGCCCAGGTAGTCGAACACCGTGGCGGTTTCTTCAAAAAACAGCGGCAAGTAGTACTCGATGCCCGCCGTGGCCACGCCATTGCCCATGTCTTTGTAAATGCGGCTCTTGGTCGGGTCGCCTTCGAGCAGTTCGCGCCAGCGGCTTCTGAAACGCGCACGGGCCGCCTCGTCCATCGGGAACTCGCGCCCGGGCAGCAAGCGCACCTCGGGCACCGGGTACAGGCTGCGCTGGCTGTCGGGGTCGAAGGTGCGGATGCTGTCGATTTCGTCGTCGAACAAATCTACCCGGTAAGGCACGAGTGAGCCCATGGGGAAGAGGTCGATCAGGCCGCCGCGCACCGCGTATTCGCCGGGGCTGACCACCTGGCTCACATGTGAGTAGCCAGCCAGCGTGAGCTGGGCCTTGAGCTGGGCTTCGTCGAGCTTTTGCTTGACTTTGAACTCGAAGGTGTAGCCTGCCAAAAAGGACGGCGGCGCCAGCCGGTACAGCGCCGTGGTGGCGGGCACCAGCACCACGTCGGCACTCTCGGCGTGGTTGCGTTGCTTGATGCGCCAGAGCGTGGCCAGGCGCTCAGAGATCAGGTCCTGGTGCGGCGAAAACGTGTCGTAGGGCAGGGTTTCCCAGTCGGGGAACATCACGCAGCGCAGATCGGGTGCAAAAAACACCAGCTCGTCCATCAGGCGTTGGGCGTCTGATGCATCGGCGGTCACGATGGCGGTGAGCTTGCCAGCCTTTTTTTCGCGCTGCGCCAGCTGGGCCAGCAGCACGGCATCGGCCGATCCCACGGGGCGGGGCAGGGTGAAGCGTTTACCGGTGGTCAGGCTGGGGAGTTGCATGGCGTGGGCGATGGATAAAGCAAAACACCCCCCGCCAAGAAGGAGGGGGGTGTGGAAATATGAGTCGGAAGT
Source organism: Comamonadaceae bacterium PBBC1 (assembly GCA_002256145.1). Lineage (GTDB taxonomy): Bacteria > Pseudomonadota > Gammaproteobacteria > Burkholderiales > Burkholderiaceae_C > Limnohabitans_A. The sequence continues at coordinate 276 of NKIP01000021.1, read as the reverse complement.
AATTTTAGAGTCTTTGTGACCTTGGGCAGGCCGATGGTGCTCGTTAAGCACAGTCTTCGGTAGGTCGGCTTGGGTCTCGTCACCGGGCCTGTGGCGCAGCGGGCCATGTCGGAGCTGAAGCTGCCGACCTACGGGGAGCCACGGTATTGGTAGATACTGTGATGCGTGTCAAGCGCAGTGAAGTGCCGAGTTGAACGGTTTGTTCGACTTGAGCACGCCAACAGCCACATGAATGAGCTTGCGCATCATGGCTCCAATGATCAGTTTGGGCGGTTT
>NKIP01000056.1 GCA_002256145.1 Comamonadaceae bacterium PBBC1 | reverse complement strand
CCTCAGCTTGTCCTTGTTCGAGGTCAAGCCGCTGGCCGAACTGCTCGGTGAGCAGTTGCTAAACGATGAAACCGGGGAGCCTGAAGCCCAGTTTTGTCTTTTCCCAGAAATCTCCGGACAGTAGTGGATCTGACCCCAATTAACCAATTAACCATTGCAGGAGCCCACCCCGTGGGCGATGGTTTGCACGGTCAGAACGATATGTCGTATTCGCGACGCCAGAGTTCGAACATGACCAGGCCGAAAAGGCGTTCGCCGTTGAAGTGGCCTTTGTCTTGGTCGCGCATCAACTTGTTGATGGTTTGGGCATCGAAGCTGCATTGCGGGTCGCGCAATACATCGTCAAACAGCGTCCGAAATGGGCCGCCTTTGAGCCATACGTTCATGGGAATCGAAAACCCCTGTTTGCGCTGCAGGTCAAACTCTGGGGGCAAGAGGCGTGAGCACAGGCGCTTGAGCAAGATCTTCTTTTCAGTCGGCGTTGCTTTAAGTCGCGACGGCACTTTGCCAAAGGCAAACTCGATCATGCGGTAATCCAGGAGCGGTGACCGCACTTCGAGAGAACTCAACATGCTGGCGCGATCCACCTTGACCAAAATGCCGTCCACCATGAAGTTGGAAAAATCCATGGGGGTTGCGCGTTGCAGCAAGTTCGCTTGTGAAGGGGTTCTTGCTTTGCGCACCGACTCTGCCACCAAGGGCCAACTGGCATTTTTTTGCAACAACCGCGACCGCGAATGGGCGTCAAAACACGACGAAATAACCGGCAGGTCTTTGTTCAGATCACTGCCCAAACCTTGTGCCCAGTTTCTGCCCTTAAAACCTGCGGGCAAAAACATTTCTGCCAACCGAGCCAAGCCCCTTCTGTCAGGTTAGTTGCCCTGTTTCGTGACAAATCAAACCCCACAAAAAACCAAGGAGCCCGAAGGCTCCCTGAACATCAAAAACAATTGAAATCTGACCCCAATTAATTTAAGCGCTGCGCGCCGCGCACCCTCATGCAGCAGCCAACATGAGATGACCAATTTCGGCACTGGCAGGGCGTATCGTGATTTCAATGTCGTAACCAAGGCGAGTTAGACAGTCCATCAACTTGCGCTCAGACAGATTGGTGAAGTCTCCACGCATCATGTCAGAAACTTTAGGCTGAGTGATGCCCATCCGCTTAGCCGCTTCTTGCTGAGTCAGTCCACGGCTTTTCATCGCTTTCCTAATTTCGATCACCAAGCCAGTTTTGATTTTGAGTTTTTCGGCATCCGCTAGACCCAGGTCAGCAAAAACATTGCCTGAACCGCGGTGTACTTCAATGCCTTCAACAATTAGGGTTTTCATTTCCTCAACTCCTTTACATACGCTTCGGCAATTTTCAGCCTAGCGTGAATGATGTCCATATCCTCCTTCGGCGTGGCGATACCGCGCTTGCTTTTCTTCTGGAAGCAGTGAAGGACAAACACTGCCTCGGCAAACTTAACTGTGTCACGGCTCTGTAGGTGCCGCCAACATCGTCCTCCACCACTTCAAGCACACCTGCACCACCAAAGCCCTTCAGCACTTTTGCGGCATCATGTTTGTCGCCCGACTGTGCCAGCGACAGAGCAAAGCCGAATAGACGCCGAACGTTGACAGGTAAGGCCATCAAGTCTTTGTGGCTGCTACCAATCCATTCAAGCGATTTTTCGTTTGCGAGCATGGCTGAAATATACATGAAATGGTATGGCATGCCAATGCGTTAGTCCCCCCTCTGTCACGATAGATGTTCGGCCTCTAGACAAAACAAATCCAAGAAACAGACAAGGAGCCCTTGGGCTCCCCTGAACATCAAAAACAATTGGGATCTGACCCCAATTAAATCCCCTGCTCCGTCAGAACGATATGCCGTATTCGCGACGCCAGAGTTCGAACATGACGAGGCCGAAAAGGCGTTCGCCGTTGAAGTGGCCTTTGTCTTGGTCGCGCATCAGCTTGTTGACGGTTTGGGCATCGAAGCTGCATTGCGGGTCGCGCAACACATCGTCAAACAGCGTCCGAAATGGGCCGCCTTTGAGCCATACGTTCATTGGAATCGAAAACCCCTGTTTGCGCTGCAGGTCAAACTCTGGGGGCAAGAGGCTTGAGCACAGGCGCTTGAGCAAGATCTTCTTTTCAGTCGGCGTTGCTTTAAGCCGCGACGGCACTTTGCCAAAGGCCAACTCGATCATGCGGTGATCCAGCAGCGGTGAACGCACTTCGAGAGAACTCAACATGCTGGCGCGATCCACCTTGACCAAAACGCCTTCGGCCATGAAGTTGGCAAAGTCCATCCGGGTCGCACGCTGCAGCAAATTGGTTTGTGAAGGCGTCCTGGCTTTGCGCACCGACTCTGCCACCAATGGCCAATTTGCACGTTTTTGCATCAAACGCGAGCGCAACTTGTCGTCAAAACACGACGAAATAACCGGCAGGTCTTTGTTCAGATCACTGCCCAAACCTTGTGCCCAGTTTCTGCCCTTAAACCCGCGGGCAAGAACATTTCTGTCGACCGTGCCACGTCCCCTCTGTCACGCAAGTTGTCCTGTCTCGTGACAAGTCAAACCCCACAAAAGCCAAGGAGTCCACAGGCTCCTTGAACAAGCAAAACAATTGTGATCTGACCCCAATTAAATTCGGGCAGCTTCAACAGACGTCTTGCAGTGGCGTCTACTCTTGGCGCCGTTGACTTTAGCGGCTTGAGTTTTGGCGTGAGAAATGACAAGGCCGGGCATGGGCCAACCATGCCATCGTGGCTCAGATCGATTTACAAGTCGAAAGCGTATGCGCTTGCAACCCGGCCCATGGCTTGCAACTGTTCGGGGCGATTCAATGCAACGACAGCCCTGCTAAAAGCCACCAAGTCGATTTGGAGTTTTACAGGCAACTCAATGACCTGACCCGGCTGCAGCAGTGCGGACAACTGCACGATGTCGGTCAAGTGCTTGTTGATTTTTTTGGAGTCAATCGCCTCACCCTGACGGACCCGCTCGGTCATTTCCAACCAGGCAACAGCCTTGAGCGGAATAAGTCGATCTTCGCCCACCCAGGATGGCATGCCGTGCTTGCTCTTGCGGCCAGCAAGCACGAACTGGTAGTACTCATCATTCAGCAATATGGCTGACAGGCTGGAAATCTGCTCATTCATCGGGATGGGCGTGAGATGGCCTGGTGGGACGAAGCTCAATCCGTCCGGCACACGCGAGAACAATTCCAGCATGTGGGGGAAATCTTCGTCTTGGGGCTTTTGGAACCTGTACAGGCAAGGCTTTTGCTCAGGGTCGCCCTCTTTTTGCTGGTAGCCACCGGCTTGCACGAATTCCCAAAATTTCTGGCCAAACGCAGGCGTCAAAACTTCCACATGCAAAACAATGTCCAGATCCTTAGTGCCCCTGAAGGGCAGCCCCGCCTCGGTCATGGTGATCGAAGCTGCTGTCCCGCCGATCAGGACGTACTGGTTCTCGAAGTCTTTGAACCACGCCTGAAAAATCGCCAACCCTCTCACCACAGAAACTTCTCCTCAATCTCATCGAGCGCCATCTGAATCCGATCATCACGGTTGTCTCTCAGGCTGAGCCACAAAGACAAGGGATCCACGGTCTTTTCCTTCACTTTCATGCCGGGCTCATAGCGCCACACCTGCATGGCAATGCCATCGGCAATTTCCCGTGGCTCAAAGAAGATGCCCGCCTGCCGGGCCCTCTGCCCTGCCTCAGCCGTCATGGCAAGCACTTGCTGTTGCGGCTCATTGACCATGGTCATGCGTGCCAATGCGCTCTCGCCAGCCCAAGGTGCGCCCGTCACTTCAAGAATGCGACGATCGAAGGTCCACATGGTTTTTAGGACTGGTGTGCGCAGGTGAGGTTTGGCCTTTTCCCAAAGATCACGGCGTGTGCCATTGAGCTTGAGGTATTTGGCCCGGCCTCGCACCTCCAACTCAAACAGCTTGAATTGCAGCAACTCTCGAATGGCCCGGGTGGCCGTCATACCGGCATAACCAAGCGCGGCTGCCTCTTCAAACGGATGCCAGGTCACGGTGACCGGATGGTGATTCAAAAACCAAATTAAGAGAGCTTGTGTGGCGGGACTGGCCAGCTCTTGAACCTGACGAGGCCCAGCGCCAAAGCGCTCGGTCAAGATCATCCCCATCTGAGGGGCGAACAATTGCCTGTCCGGAACCACGAAGGCCACACCGTGCGCAATCAGCTGCTTGCGCTCACCGGGTGCGACCTCTGGCAAAGCGATGATGACCGGTACGTGCAACAACTCGCGCAATCGGTTTGCATGTTGGCTGACTTGACGAACCGCCATGGGCTGGTGACCCTTGACACAGGCCAGTGTGATCGGCTGTCCCATCAATTCGACAGGCAAGACGTCATAGGTATCCTGAAGAAAATACGGCAGTTGAGCGCTCTTGTCACTGGACGCTAAACGCAGGCCTTCCGGTCCGAACACCTGGTTCAGATACCGGACAGTTTCTTGGGGAAGCGTCTTTTCTAACATAAAAAACAATCTAACATCGCTCATGTTGCAAGTCAAATTTATTGTTATTATTTCTTTTCGACTTGTCAAGATAGTCGTCCGGTGCTTTGACGCACTCCAGAAGCAACCAAGGAGCCCGAAGGCTCCCTGAACATCAAAAAAATCGGGATCTGACCCCCATTAAATCCCCATAGCTACTTGCGGTGTTGACCCATAACCCGGAATTGATACCGGCCCTAAAACAAGCACAAAAAGGTGCAGCCCACTTGGCCCTGAAGGTACAAGAAGTGTTTGACCTGGATCTGTCAGCCAACCAGCCATGGGTTGTACCCTACGGTCAGTTCATTGATGCATTTAGCGCACGCTGAACGGCAAAACGCTCAACCAGCAACGCAGCTTGCTCATCCGAATAACCAAGTTTGGAAAACAAGGTTTCATAAAGAATCGGACGACTTGACCCATCGGGATCTTCCCACTCAGGACACGCATCCGAATGTGTGTATTTGACGAGATCCCAACGATCCCAGTGTCCGAACTCACACCAGACCTCGCCAAGTACTTCAAGATCGCTATCACTTAGGCGCAACAAATCTAATTCTGGAGACCGAATTTTGCTTTCATCACGGAGTGCGACAACATGACCTGCACGATCAGAGATCCAAGTCTCCCAGCCACCATCCACTGAAGGCAAGGCACCATTGATGTGGTCATACGTCATTGAAAGTACGGGACCGTGAGGCATTACCACCAAATGATCCCCAGTCAATGGCTCACCATATCTCTGTAACGAAAGACGTTCAGCCAGATACATCAACTTCACCAATTTAATGAGTGGCAAACGACCACCCGCTTTGAATAGCAGGAACGCCGCAGACTCAGCAGCTTTGCGCTCATCAAAAAGTGGAGAAATAGCCATATCAAAAATATTATCCCTTAGAAGGTCTGAAATTTTACTGTACAAAAACAAGGGGTATCCACTTAGCTCCAGTGAGGGCAGAATAGCTGGATGGATATCCAGACTTTAGCGCCAATGCCCGAAAAAGACTACCCGCAGACCTGGAACGAATTCCTCGACTGGTTTGGCACAGAAGA
>NKIP01000046.1 GCA_002256145.1 Comamonadaceae bacterium PBBC1 | reverse complement strand
CACTCTCGTTCGGTCCTTCGCTCTTGCCTTGTGGCCTCAGCGGCCCCGGCTCCAACTACTACGACCTCTGCTGACTTCTCGCTCCGGCAAAGCCGTCTTCCTTTCAGAAACAAGGCGAGATCTCCCCGGGTAAGAACGCACTCCTTCACTGCACAACCGCCGCATCTACGCCGCTTCGCCTTGATCACGAGAGCTTCGCGGTAAATGGCCCGCTCGCCCTGCTTGGCAGCGCCTTCTATGCAGTTCTTGTTCATCGGCTCGCAGTTTCGCTCCACGCTTCCTTCCCACAGTCGGTCACCCTCATGCAGTTGCGCTTCGCTTCGTTCGCTGTGATCAACTTACGGGAGGACTTGCACCTCCAGGAGTGCGCCCATGCCGGGCGCCCCAAAAAAAACCGACCCTAAGGTCGGTTTATTTGAGTGAATCTTGAGGGATTATTTTTTTTCAGAGTCAGCGCTAACTGGAGCTTTGGGCTCTTCAAATTTAGCGCCCGCATTGTTGGCCATGTAAACGACAGCCCGAGCAATCTCAACGTCATTGAAATCGCCGCCAATTTGAGCACCCATGGCGCCTTTACCTTTGAGCGCAGACGTGACCAAGGTCTCAAGGCCTTGTTTGATGCGAGCACCCCAAGCTGCTGTGTCAGCAAACTTGGGGGCACCTGCAGCGCCTGAACCATGGCAAGCCACACATTGAGCTTTGTAAACATCTTCGCCAGCTTTCAAGGGACGATTGGCGTCGCGAATTTCGACAGAACCAATTTTCTGAATTCTTTGAGCCGTCAATTTTTCAGTGTCCACGGCACCAGCAGCAGGTTTGTTGGCCGAGGTGACATAAAAAACAAGGCCAATGATGATGAAAACAGGAATGATGAAAGAAGCCAAACTCATCAAAAGCATTTGTTTTGGAGTTTTGACAGGGCCTGTGTGGGCTTCGTGTTGATCGTGGCTGTTGTCGCTCATGAAATCCTCTGTAGGGGCGTGGCCGCAAGGGCAGGTGAGTTGATCGAAATCAACCGTGAATTATAGCGTTCGACCCTTCACATAGCTTGCATGGCAATGGAAACGGGGCTGACCGTGAGATAATCGAAACTTCAGTTCAAAGTGCGGCTGTAGCTCAGTGGATAGAGTATTGGCCTCCGAAGCCAAGGGTCGTGGGTTCGATCCCCGCCAGCCGCACCAAGTTCCATTCAAGCGCATGAATGAAATCGATGCCCATGCCGGTGTCAAAAAGAAAACGGCCAAGAAATTTTTTCGGGCCACGCAAATTCCAGGGGCCACACCAGAGATGAAGGCCAGATCAATTGCGAAGGCCAGACCAATTCATAGGGGCTCCAAAGGGCAATGCCATAGCCCAGCAAACCACTCAACAGAAGCATCAGACTTCGCCAGAAGTAAGGCGAACGGGCATGTTTCATCGGCACATGGAGCGGTTGTTGATGGCCAATCACGGGAGTTTCTTGGGATTGCGGAATGACCTGATTGACCTGATTGACCTGATTTTGACAAGGCGTAGACAAAACCAATGCAATGGGTTGCTTAAGCGCTGCTGAAGGGCTGGTGTGTGAATCGGAAAGCGCATTCAACTCTTGTTGGCGAGCCATAGGGCTGGGCTTGTTGCTGAGGGGCCATTGCAATTGAACAACCTTGTTGGTGGACTTCAAAGCAATAGCAGTTTCTTCCAATTTGTCCCAATCCGCATTGAGTAATTTCGCAACACGTTTGGCTGCTTGCTCGCGAAGAGAGGATGAGTAAAAACGCGTTGAAAGTCCCTGTTCGATTTCATAGAGCTGGGCCACAGATATACAAGCTTGGGTGGCCAACTCAGCAGGATCAAGTTCTAACTGAATTCGCAAAGACCTGATCAAACGACCTTTTGGATCTTCAGAAATCTCAGTGAATTGATCCAAGTGCGCGGCTGAGGACCGATTGGCATGCAAGAGGGATTCATTTTGTCCTGGGCGAGTTGGACTGCGCGACAAGGAGGATGACCTGTTGAACGACGTGAATTTCAGTTCTTGCATGATGCCACCACACCGGTCAGATATGCATGCAACCAGATAGAGGACAAGGGGCCTGGAACCAACTGAATGGAAGAAGCTGCGCCAAATGGCATGGAAGACGCCAGTCCTTTTTCTTGCGTGATCAGCACCACGGACAAGGGGGTGTGGCCACGTTTGTTGAAGTTTTCAAGCGCTTGAAATGTTTTTTCCTGAAGTGCTCGTGGCATGGACATCTCGACCACGATCATGTCAGGGCGTTTGTTCGAAAGATCCAAGAGTGCTTCAGTCACGGACTCAAAAAAGTTAACGTCAATGGGAATGCCCCATTGAAGAAAATCTTGCATGAAGCTGTTCATCAAACCCGGTGTTTCAATGACCACCGTTACCCGAGGTTTACTGGTGGACTTGGCATGACGATTCACGGCATGCCGTGAAACGGTTTGATAGTCCATGATGGAGTCGAGCGAAATACGGCGGTGTCCGCCCCGTGTTTTCCAGCCCTTGAGTTCACCTTGGTCAACCAATGTCTGAACGAGTGTGGTGGACAAGCCCAACATTCTGGCTGCTTCAGCCGTACTCAAAAATTGAGGGGTATGGGGTGTTGTCTTGTTGGGGATCAACAAGGTGGGTTCTTCGACGGAAATGACGTCATCGAGAATAAGAGTGTGTTCATCGCCCATGGTTTGGCTCCTGGAAAGTAAATTTGGATTAACGTTCGCGCAACGCCTGAGAAACGTTTTGCAAAGGACGGAAGATGTATTCAAGAACGGTCTTGTAGCCCGTTCTGATTTCGACAGAGGCGGTCATGCCAGGCGAGGGGGTGAGGCGAAGACCATTGCGCAATTCAGGACTGGGTTTGACCCGAATGATGATTCGGTAAAGACCCTCTTCGAGCTCCACCGGGTTACCGGGTTTTCGCTGCTTTTCATCACGCAATGTGTCTGGACTCAAATGCTCAAGCACACCATCGAGACCACCGTATTTATTGAAGTCGTAGGCGGTTAACTTCACGACCGCAGGCTGGCCGACTTTCAAAAAGGCCACTTCTGCGGGCTTGACGTAAGCTTCAACCAACATTTCGTCTTCAGTCGGGACGATTTCAAGAATCGATTGGCCCGCTTGAACAACACCACCGACCGTGGTGATTTGGACGTTTTTAACCACGCCCTTCATCGGTGATTTGATGGTGGTTCTGCGAAACGCATCCTCGCGTGCCGTGGCGCTTTCTTTGGTTTGAGAAAGCTCTGAAGCGACCCTGACCAATTCGTTGTTGGCATCGGTGAGGTAGCGGTTTTGTCGCTCAGCCCTTTGTCCCATCAATTCGGACTGTTGGCGTTTCAAGCGCAGCAATTCCACTTCAGACATGACCCCTTGGCGGACCATGGGTTCGGTGATGGTCAGTTCACGGGTCACGGAAGATAGGGATGCGTCCAGCGATCGCAGGGATTCAGACAAAGCCAGTTTTCTGGCATTGAAGGCTTGCAGTTCCTGGCGCATCAGGGCGGGTTCAGCTTTCAGTTCATCGGGAAAGACCAGAGATGTTCCGTAAGCTTCAGCTTTCAAGCGTGATGACAGGGCCAAAAGTGCCAAGTATTTTTCTTGCGCTTCGCGGTAAACCGCGCCTGAACGTGCATCGTCAATGCGCAAAAGAATCTGATCCTTTTCGACCACACTGCCTTCACGCACAAACATTTCACTCATCACACCCGAGTCCAGGCTTTGGATGACTTGTTCACGGCTGGATGGAATGACCTTGCCTTGACCGCGTGTGATTTCATCAAGTTCAAAAAATGAAGCCCATCCCAGACCCAAAAACAAGGTGATGGCGGTGGCCCAAATCAGGGTTTTACTGGCTTGACGCTCATCGTCCTCGACCGTGGGCATGCCAAAGCCCTTGCTCTTGCGCGTTAACGTGCTCATGCGACAGCTCCTTGTGGTTTAGTGCCATTGACGTCGATGCCGCGAGACAACTTGTCGAGCATCTCTTGCTTGGGACCCCAGGCCACGCACTGACCGGAATCAATGACGGCGATCAGATCGGCCCATTCCAAGAGCTGGGGGCGGTGAGTGGACATGAGCAAAGTGCGTCCGCGCAACCAGTCGCGCAGCACAAGAATCACGCGGGCCTCGGTGTTTTGGTCCATGTTCGCTGTCGGTTCGTCCATGAAGACCAGTTGCGGATTGCGCAGCATCATTCGTGCAATCGACAAAAGTTGACGCTGGCCACCAGATAAACCACCACCGGCTTCGGTGATGGGCATGTCCAGACCCAGCGGGTGGTTGGACACAATGTCGTAAATGTTCAAGGTTTTGAGGACTTCGACAATTTTGGTGTCGCTGATCCAGCTGTCGGCCAGTACCAGGTTTTCGCGGACCGTGCCCATGAACAGCTGCGGATCCTGGCCCACGTAGCCGATGCGGCTGCGCATCTCTGTGGGCTCAATTTGCTGCATGTCCACACCATCAAGACGCACATTGCCCGCCAACGGGGCGTACAAACCTGCCATCAAGCGCAGCAGAGTGCTTTTGCCGCTGCCGACACGGCCCAGCATGGCCACTTTTTGGCCGGGTGCAATCGACATGGACAAGTTCTTGATGACTGGAATTTTGTGTTGGCCTGGGTAGGCAAACTCCAGCGCATCCGCTTGCAAACCACCTTGAACGCTGTCGGGCACGAGGTAGTTGCGACCGTGAATGCGGTCACGGGGGCGCTTCATCAAGCCATCGAGGGTTTCCAGTGCTGAGCTGGCTTGTTGGTAACGCGAGGCCAAAGACATCACGCTGGCCAAAGGAGAGATGGCACGGCCAGCCAAAATCACAGAGGCAATCAAACCACCCAAGGTCAGCTGATTGGCATGAATCATGTAAACACCGCCCACCACCATGGCCACGGTGATGAATTGCTGGAGTGCCGTGGTGAAGCCCATGATCCAGTTGGTCAGGCTGCGCATGCGCTTGTAAGAGTCGGCACCGGCCAAATTGGCCACCTCCCAGCGACGCTGCAAGTAGCTTTCAGCGTTGTGTGCTTTGAGCAGTTCCAAATTCAAAACCGACTCAACCAGCACGCTTTGCTTGTCTCCTGACTCTTTCATGTTTTCCCGCATGGCACTCATCAAAGGCCTTTGAGACAGCAAGCCAATGACGATCAGCAAAGGCACCGCCAGTGCAGGAATCCAGACCAGGTTTCCACCGACCATGGCAATGAGGGCGAGAAACATCAAGACAAAAGGCATGTCCGCCAAAACCACCAAGGAGGCTGAGGAGAAAAAGTCACGAAGCGACTCAAAGTCACGCATGGAACTGGCAAAAATGCCGACCGACTGAGGACGGTGCTCGAGTCGAATGGCCATGATTTCTCGAAGCAAAGTGGCATTGATGGCCAGGTCGGCTTTTTTCCCACCCAAATCCACCAAACGGGCTTTGAGCCAGCGCATGATGAATTCCATGGCGGATTCAAAAGCGAAGTGCAACACCTGCCAACCCTGTAAGGTCCGCAGATGCAAATCACTCCACTCAAGCACTACAAACAGATCCAACCCGAAGAGCGTGTGACCCTGGCCAGTCTCCATTTCCAGAAGTTCACCGTTCGAGAGATT
>NKIP01000045.1 GCA_002256145.1 Comamonadaceae bacterium PBBC1 | reverse complement strand
AGATTTCGCGGGCTTTTTTCTCGCCGACCACACGCGCCAAAAAGGCGGTGCCGTAGCCGGGATCGACCGAACCCATCTTGGGGCCGACCTGGCCGAAGATGGCTTTTTCAGAACAGATGGTCAGGTCGCAGATGGTGCACAGCACGTTGCCGCCACCGATCGCAAAGCCTTGCACGCGGGCAATGACGGGCTTGGGCACGTCGCGGATCGCGGTGTGCAGCTCTTCCATGGGCAAGCCAATCGTGCCGCGGCCGTCGTAGTTGCCGTCGTGGGCCGACTGGTCGCCGCCCGTGCAGAAGGCACGCTCGCCCGCACCGGCCAACACGATGCAGCCGATGTCGCGGTCGTAACCGGCCTTGTTCAGGGCCTTGATGAGTTCGTCGCAGGTGGTGCCGCGAAAGGCGTTCATCTTCTCGGGGCGGTTGATCGTGATCCAAGCCACGCCGTTGCGGTTTTCGTACAGGATGTCTTCGAATTGCATGTGTTTCTCCGGTTGAATGGGGGTGATGGATCAGCCGTGCATGGTCAGGCCGCCCGAGACGCTCAGGACCTGGCCGGTGATGAAGGCCGCATCGGCGCTGCTCAGGAAGACGATGGCACCTGCGAGGTCATCGGGCTGGCCCAAGCGGCCCAGCGGGATGGCCTTCTTGAAAGCGTCCATGAGTTTTTCGGGGTTGGAAGCACCTTCGGCAAAACCGGCCAGCAAGGCGGTGTCGGTCGGGCCAGGGCAGACCACGTTGACGGTGATGTTGTGGCGTGCGTGCTCACGGGCCAGAGTTTTGGACAAAGCGACCAGGCCGCCCTTGCAAGCGGCGTAAACGGCTTCGCCGGACGAACCGCCACGGGCCGCGTCCGAGGCAATGTTGACGATGCGGCCAGTGCCGCGTGCGGCCATGCCAGCCAACACGGCGTGGTGCATGTGCAAAGCGCCCGTGAGGTTGATGGCGATCAGCTTGTCCCACTCAGCGGGCACGGTTTTGATGAAGGGCTTGAAGATGTCCCAGCCCGCGTTGTTGACCAAGATATCGATGGGGCCCAGCTGAGCCTCAGCTGCCGCGACTGCCGCATCGACCTGGGTACGGTCGGTGATGTTGCAGGCAAAAGCCTGAGCCTTGCCACCAGCGGCCACGATGCCGTCAGCGACTTTCTGGGCGGCTTCCAGGTTCATGTCAAACACCGCAACCTGAGCGCCTTCTTCGGCAAAACGGCGGCAAGTGGCCCCGCCAATACCGCCACCGCCACCGGTCACAATCGCTGTTTTGCCTTTGAGGTCTTTCATGACTTTCTCCGTGAATTGAAATGGATTGGAAAACTCTGAATATCGAACATATGACAACATGTTGACTTATTCTAGGGTTTTCCCACGTTCCTCTTCAAGTCTTTTTCGTGTTCAATAACCTATCGTTTTCCCTATGTCACAGACCAAAGACGCTCGCATGGAACTTGCTAATCGAATTTTCTTCAAGCTGTATCAGTGTGCCAATATGTTGCATAAAACTGGCAGCCGCGCAGTTCAGGATGAAGGCCTGACCACGCAGCAATGGGCGGTGCTCGGTGCGCTGTCGCGGCCCGAGGCGGCGCAAGGCATGGGCGTGGGGGAGCTGGCGCGCTATCTGATGGTCAGCCGGCAAAACTTGTCAGGCCTGATCACCCGGATGACGCGCGATGGCCACATCGAGATGAGCACCGACGGGCGTGACCGCCGCTCGCGTTTGGTGGTGATGACCGAGTCGGGTCGTCATGTCTGGATGGATCTGGCTCAACCCAAGATCAAGGCCTATTACGAGCAGGCTCTGCAGGATTTCTCGATGGGTGACATGGCCCACACCCTTCATTACTTTCTGAAGCTGCTGGACAACATGGAAAAGATTGATCAAAAAATTCCTGCGTCAGAGGACGACGACACACGAGAAGGCGAGCAGGATTTGTGATCACCCACATAACGTCTTATGTTTTGATGACCTCAAAAGGCCGTTATGTAGATCTCTACATAACAGTCTGAAGCCGACCCTAAAAATTAACGGCCCTTTCATTTGGCCTCTCACTGATTCAGGCTGGGAGCCGTCGTTGACCCATGCCCAAGATGTACCGACACCCACACCTGCCCCCGTGATCTCCCTGATGCGAAGTCCATTCAAAATTTGTATGATGACCTGATCAATTGACATCAGAGATCCCCATGCAACGCAGAAACTGGATGGCAGCGGCCGCTGCTTTGGTCGCCATCTCGCCATTTCTGGCCAACACCGCTTCGGCCCAAACTTGGCCCGCGCGGCCCATCAAGCTGGTGGTGCCTTTTCCACCCGGCGGCTTGATCGACAACATGGCCCGTCTGGTCGCGCCCAAACTGGCGCTGGAGTTGGGTCAGCCCATCGTCATTGACAACAAGCCCGGTGCCGGTGGCAACCTGGGCGCGGCCGAGGCGGCGCGTGCGGCAGCCGATGGTTACACCTTGCTCATGGCTTCGCCGCCGCTGACCATCAGCCCCGCGCTGTACAGCAAGCTGCCTTACAAGCCTGAGCAAATCGCCCCGGTGGCCTTGCTGGGCCGGGTGCCCAATGTGCTGATGGTCAACCCGGCTGCGGGCATCAACAGCCTGGCCGAATTGACCGCGCTGGCCAAGTCCAAGCCGGGCCAACTCAATTACGCGTCCAACGGGCAGGGCACCTCGCTGCACCTGAGCGCCGAGCTGTACAAAAGCCAGTCGGGCGCGTTCGTCACGCACATCCCTTACCGGGGTGCGGCAGCGGGCCTGACGGGCTTGATGGCGGGTGAAGTGAACATGATGTTTGACAACCTGCCCTCGGCGCTGGGCCTGATCAACGGCGGCAAGCTCAAAGCCCTGGCCGTGACCACGCCCCAGCGCAGCAGCGCTTTGCCCCATGTGCCCACCATGGAAGAGGCCGGCATGACGGGCTACCAGGTGTTTGCCTGGTTTGGCGTGGCCGCGCCTGCGGGCCTGCCCGCCCCGGTTGCGCAAAAGCTGGAACAAGCGCTGGAGCGTGTGGCCAGCCAGCCCGAGGTGAAGGCGGCCATGCTCAAAGCTGGTGCCGAGCCCGCCTGGGCCAACGCACAAGGCCTGGCCAGCTTCATGCAGGCCGACACCGCGCAGTGGAAAAAAGTGGCGGCTTTCGCCAAAATCAGCTTGGATTGACACCCGCAATGGGACAACATGCGCGTTGAGCGCTGGACTCTGGAGAAATAACATGACGACAGTGGGATTGATCGGTTTGGGGGCCATGGGCTCGGGCATGGCGGCATCGCTGCGCCGTGCAGGGCACAGCGTGCAGGTGTTTGACGTGCGCCGCGAAGTGGCCGACGCCTTCACGAACGCGGGGGGCACAGCGCACGATTCACTGGCATCTTTGGGCGCGGCGTGCGACGTGGTCGTGTCGGTGGTGGTGAATGCCGCGCAGACCGAAAGCGTGCTGTTTGGCAATGGCACCACCCCCGGGTGTGCGACCAGCATGAAACCCGGCAGCGTGTTTGTGATGTGCTCCACCGTGGACCCGAACTGGTCGGTGGCTTTGGAATCGCGCTTGGAGGCCATGGGTCTGCGCTATGTGGATGCGCCCATCTCGGGTGGTGCGGCCAAAGCGGCATCCGGCCAGATGACCATGATGACCGCAGGCAAGCCCGAGGCTTATGCGCTGGCCGAGCCCTTCTTGAACGCCATGGCCGCCAAGGTCTACAAGCTGGGCGACAGCGCAGGCGCGGGCAGCAAGGTCAAGATCATCAACCAGCTGCTGGCGGGCGTGCACATTGCCGCTGCGGCCGAAGCCATGGCGCTGGGCCTGCGCGAGGGTGTGGACCCGGCCGCTCTGTACGAGGTGATCACGAACAGCGCGGGCAACAGCTGGATGTTTGAAAACCGCATGGCCCATGTGCTGGCGGCCGACTACACGCCGCTGTCGGCCGTGGACATTTTTGTGAAGGATTTGGGCATCGTGCTCGACATGGCGCGTGCCAGCAAGTTTCCGCTGCCACTGTCGAGCACCGCGCACCAGATGTTCATGCAGGCCAGCACGGCAGGCTTTGCCAAGGAAGACGACAGCGCGGTGATCAAAATTTTCCCGGGCATTGAATTGCCCAAAGCACCGGGCTGAACCTCTTTGTAGGAGCCCACCCCGTGGGCGATGGGCGTGGAACACACCCTCAAAAACCATCGCCCACGGGGTGGGCTCCTCAAAAATGCAATCGCCAGCAACAAGAGATTTGACATGAGCACTTTGAAATTGGGTTTGAAACTCGGATGCATTGCCGACGACTTCACGGGCGCGACCGATTTGGCCAACAACCTGGTGCGTTCGGGCATGCGGGTGGTGCAAACCATTGGTGTGCCTTCAGCGCCCCTGGCCGCCGATGTTCATGCCGTGGTGGTGGCGCTCAAGTCGCGCACCATTCCGGCTGCCGAGGCCATTGCACAGTCGCTCGACGCCTTGAAGTGGTTGCAAGCGCAAGGTGCAGAGCAGATTTATTTCAAATACTGTTCCACCTTTGACAGCACGCCCGAAGGCAACATCGGCCCGGTGACCGAGGCGCTGATGGACGCGTTGGGCACGGACTTCACCATCGCCACTCCGGCCTTTCCGGACAACGGCCGCACCGTGTTCAAAGGTTACCTGTTCGCGGGCAACGTGCTGCTCAATGAATCAGGCATGCAAAACCACCCGCTCACACCCATGACAGACGCGAACTTGGTGCGCGTGATGCAGGCGCAAACCCAGCGCAAGGTCGGCCTGATCGACTACAAAACCGTGGCCCAAGGTGAGGCGGCCATTCGCGAGCGTATCGCCACTCTGCGCGGCGAAGGTGTGGGCGTGGCGGTGGTGGACGCCACCAGCAACGACGACCTGCACCTTCTGGGGCCTGCCTTGAAGGACATGCCGCTGCTCACCGCAGGCTCGGGCGTGGCCATTGGGCTGCCGGCCAACTTTGGCCTGAAGCCTTCACTGCAAGCCAGCCAATTGCCGGCGGCCAGTGGCTTGCAGGCGGTGGTGTCGGGCAGCTGCTCGCTGGCCACCAACGCGCAAGTCGCGCACTTCAAAAACACCGGCCGACCTGCGATGGCCATCGACCCCGCCAGCCTGATGAACGGCCAAAGCGACGCCGTGGTGCAGCAGGTGCTGGCCTGGACCGCGCCGCTCTTACAAGACGGCCCGGTGCTGGTGTATTCGACCGCCGAGCCCGAGGCCGTCAAAGCCGTGCAGGCGCAGCTGGGCGTGGCCGAGGCGGGCGCTTTGGTGGAACATGCCTTGGCGTCTGTGGCCCGTGGCCTGGTGAGCCTGGGCGTGCGGCAGTTGGTGGTGGCCGGGGGCGAAACCTCGGGCGCTTGTGTGCAGGCGCTGGCCATTGCGCAGCTGCAAATCGGCCCGCAAATCGACCCGGGCGTGCCGTGGTGCCATGCGCCCTCTGGCGACGGGAAGGGTGTGCACATCACCCTCAAGTCAGGCAACTTCGGCACCGAAGACTTTTTCAGCAAGGCGTTTGACACATTGCATTGACCTGATAGGGGTAGAGAAGGCCGAAGCCTCCCCTCCCTCCGAACCGTGCGTGCAGTTTTCCCGCACACGGCTCTCCAGTCAGTGGTTTCCTCATCGGGATTGGCTCGCTTTCAATCGGGCCTGCGTCAT
>NKIP01000020.1 GCA_002256145.1 Comamonadaceae bacterium PBBC1 | reverse complement strand
AGATCATCACGCCCGCAGCCGACTGGATCAGGTGGGCGCAGGTGCGTGAGCCCACCACCAGAAAGAAGGCGTCTTGGATCTTGCGGTGCAGCCAGATGATGCCGGTCAGGCCACAAAACACCTCGCGTTGGCCGCGTTCGACCAAGGGCACAACGTCGGTGCAGCCGGAGGTTTGCGCGGAAGTTTCGGCGCGAATCGGGATGACAGTGCTCATGTGCTGGCCTGTGCGCCCGTGTCGGGCAAAGAGGTGGGTGAGGGTTGTTTTTGCAGGCGCGCCATGCGCAGCTTGCGGATGTATTGCGCGGCGTTGATGGCGTAGCTGCCATAAGCGGCCAAGGCCAGCCACAGCAAGTCATTGGCGCTCCAAGCGCCTTGCCACCAAGCCCAGACATAGGCGGTGTGCAGCACCATGACCCCCATGCTGACCATGTCTTCCCAATAGAAGGCGGGGGCAAACAGGTATTGGCCGAAGACCACTTTTTCCCAGATGGCACCCGTGACCATGATGGCGTAGAGCACCACGGTCTTGAGTACCACCGAGGCCAGGGCCCAGTCGGTGTGTTCGCCCGTCTTCAGGCTGTTGATCACCAAATACAAACTGATGCCAAAAATCAGGAACTGCACCGGGGCCAGGATGCCTTGCACCATCGTCCAGGCGGTCGCGTCACGCCGGGCGCGTTGCGCTGGCGTGTACAAAACCTGGGGGCTGGAATGGGGCATGAGGAACCTTGTGGCGGGATGTCTTGGGTTGAATGTAAGTCTGGACATACAGTGTGTCAACATAAATTGACATATATTTCGAATCCTAGGGTTTACACTCAATACAGAGATGGCAATTGAATTCACACTTGAACCTGTGTTGGTGACATGGGCCTGATGGGCTACATTCCCTTCATTTCTTGCGTCGAGCACTCCAAAGTGTTGGAGCCTGCCGCTGATGTCTTCCTCTGCTGATCGGTGCTTGTCATGGCGCAATTCAATTTCGAAAACTCTCCGTCGCCGCCATCGCCACAGGCCAGTGCACAGCTTTTGCCTGAAGCCATCCGGCAGGGTTCGCCGGTGGGGCCGCGCTTGGTGGGCGGCACGTCCTTCACAGGCAAGTCGGCACTCGACCTGGCCCAGATCCAGATCCTGGCGCAAGCTTGTTTGCAAGGCCTGGACGCGGCGCGCCAAGTGGTTTTTGGCTGGCAACGTCAAGGGCAGTCCTTGGAGGACATCTATTTACAAGGCATCACGCCTTGTGCGCGTTTGCTGGGGGATTGGTGGTGTTCTGACCGGCTCGATTTCGCCATGACCACCATTGCTTCGACTCACTTGCAGCAGCTGCTGCATGATTTCAGTGCCGAGTTTTTGCACGAAACGCCCGCCCAATGCAATGGACTGAGTTTGTTGCTCATGACCGAGCCTGGCGCTCAACACAGCATGGGTTTGCTCATGTTGAGTGAGTTTTTCAAACGGGCGGGTTGGCTGGTCACGCTGGGTGTCCCCCAGGATGTGGCGGAGTTCAAGCGCTTGTTTCAATCCGAATGGTTTGACGCGGTGGGCATCTCGGTCAGCACCGACCGACATTTGGACGCCATGAACAGTGTGCTGCCACAACTGCTGGCAGGCGCGGATAACCTCGCTGTGCGACTGTTTGTCGGAGGCCCCATGGCCCACGTTGCACCCCATCGTTTGGTGGGCATGCCCGGACAAGTTGTGGCGCAAGATGCACCGGGCACGGTGGCATGGCTCACACTTCAGATGGCTTTGCCACTGGCAAAAGGGGTTCAAATTGTCAGTTAGATCATTTTTATTACCTTTAAATTTCGCTGTTATGGCCGAGGTATACCCTCAGGGGTCTATACTTGTATGACAAATTCAAGTGTCAACTTCCTGATGCTCAAACCCGTTTGGTTTACAACATGAAGCTTCCCTCTTTAGATGCCGCCACCTTCACCCAGTTGCTGGGTGTGGTGTCGGACGTCACTTTGGTCATGGACCCCATGGGGCTGATTGAGGATGTGTCCACGGGGCGCGACACCTTGGCGGCTTTGGGTTGCCAGTCTTGGGTCGGTCGCCGCTGGATCGATACCGTCACCAGCGAAAGTCGCAGCAAAATTCAGGAAATGCTGCACTCGCAGGGGGCGCCCGATGTGCTGCGCTGGCGGCATGTGAACCACCTCTCGCCCGTCGGCAACGAGGTGGCCATTCAATACGTGGTGTTGCCCTTGGGTGCAGGCAAGTTGTTGGCCATGGGCCGCGATCTCGAAAGCCTGGCCGAATTGCAACGTCGCCTGGTTGAAACCCAGCAATCGATGGAGCGCGATTATTTGCGTCTGCGTCACATTGAGGCCCGTTACCGTGTCCTGTTTGACACATCTTCCGAAGCTGTGTTGATGGTGGACGCCGCCACGCAGCGTGTACTCGAGGCCAATGTGGGTGCACAAGCCTTGCTCAAAGACGCGGGCAAACGCCTGGTCGGACGTGATGTGCGGGAGTGTTTTGAAGGCGACAGTCAAGGCGAAGTGCAGTCTTTGCTGCGCATGGCGTTGGCCACTGGCCGCATCGAGATGTGTTCGGCCCGCGTGGCGGGTTTGCCCTCGGCGTGGACGGTGTCGGCCACGGTGTTTCGCCAAGAAGGCGGGGCACAGTTTTTGGTGCGCTTGGTGACCCGGGAAAGCACGGTGGTCGCGCGTCAGGACAGCGGCTCCTCGGCGGCATTGAGCGAAGCCATGGAGCGTTTCCCTGACGGTTGGTTGTTGACCGACACCTCGGGTGTGATCAAAAGTGTCAACGAAGAAGGCATGGCCTTGCTGGGCTTGACCGCTACTTCCCAAGTGGTGGGGCAAAGTCTGGAGCGTTGGTTGTTGCGCGGATCGGTCGACTGGGGTGTGCTCAACACCAGTTTGCGCCAGCAACTGCCCGTGCGCAATTTCGCCACCGAAGTGCGTACTTTGTCGGGCATGACCTTGCCGGTCGAGGTTTCGGCGGTGTGCCTGGCGCGTCCCGAGCCCATGTACGCCTTTTTTGTGCGCGACATGGACCGTCGCCTGCAAGGCGGGGCCTCGGTGGCACAAAGCCAAATCAACCCCTTTGCCGAATTGTCACAGTTGGTGGGTCGTCGACCCATCAAAGACATTGTGGGTGAGACGGTGGACACCATTGAGCGCATGTGCATCGAAGCCGCATTGGAATTGACCCACAACAACCGCGCTTCTGCTGCGGAAATGTTGGGTTTGTCACGCCAAAGTCTGTACGTCAAACTGCGTCGCTTTGGCATGGTGGCCGAGGCTGAGGCAGACAATCCTTGAAGAATGTCAATTTAAATTGACGGTAAGTGTCAATCCTAGTTGACATTTTAAAGGCGATCTTCACAATGGGGGCATGGACACCCCGCCTCTGGCCCCTTCGCCCCCACTTCAGGCTTCGCACCTTGCATCGGCCGTGCTCACCCGGCCCGCTTTGCGCACGGTGGCCGAATTCCTCAAACCCATCACCTGGTTCCCGCCCATGTGGGCCTTTGCCTGCGGGGTGGTGGCCTCGGGTCAGGCCCTGAGCGCGCATTGGGGTTTGCTGCTTTTGGGCCTGGTGCTCACTGGCCCGCTGGTGTGTGCCAGCAGCCAGGCCGTCAACGACTGGTTTGACCGGCATGTCGACGCCATCAACGAACCGAATCGCCCCATCCCCTCGGGCCGCATGCCCGGGCGCTGGGGACTGGGCATTGCCATTGCCTGGACCGCGCTGTCGCTGATCTGGGCCACGCTCATGGGGCCTTGGGGCTTTGCCGCCTGCGCCTTGGCCATTGCGCTGTCGTGGGCCTACAGCGCACCACCTGTGCGCCTGAAAAACAACGGCTGGTGGGGCAACGCGGCTTGCGCCCTGAGTTATGAGGGGCTGGCTTGGCTCACGGGCACGGCCGTCATGCTGGGCGGGGCTTGGCCGGGTCCACATTCGGTGGCGCTGGCGCTGCTCTACAGCGTGGGGGCACACGGCATCATGACGCTCAACGATTTCAAGGCCATTGAAGGCGACCGCCGCATGGGCGTGGCGTCGCTGCCGGTGCAGCTGGGCGCGCACGGCGCGGCGCGCATGGCCTGCGTGTTCATGCTGGTGCCGCAGGTGGTGGTGTCGGCATTGCTTTTGAGCTGGCAACTGCCATGGCACGCCGCGGCTGTCTTGGTTTTGGCGGTTTTGCAAGGGCCCTTGATGGCCAAATTTTTGCGCCAACCGGTGGAGCGGGCTTTGCATGTGTCGGCCTTTGGCGTGCCGTTGTTTGTCAGCGGCATGATGGTCAGCGCCTGGGGCCTGCGCCAGTTGAATCAGTTGCAACACACGGTGGGGGCTTTATGAGCACAGCGTTGAACATGCCAGTGTTTGGCTGGTTTCAGATCATCCGCTTGGGCCTGATTCAGGCCTGTCTGGGGGCGGTGGTGGTGGTGACCACCTCCACGCTCAACCGCATCATGGTCGTAGAGCTCGCGCTGCCGGCCTTGCTGCCTGGCTTTTTGGTGGCTTGGCATTACGCGGTGCAGATGGTGCGCCCGCGCATGGGTTTTGGGGCTGACAAAGGCCGTCGCAGCACCCCCTGGATGATGGGCGGCATGCTCGTGCTGGGTGCGGGCGGCTTCACGGCCGCGTGGGCCACGGTGTGGATGGCCGCCGAGCCGTTTTATGGCGCGCTGTTGGCTTGCTTGTCGTTCAGCCTGATTGGCTTGGGCGTGAGCGCTTGCGGCACATCGCTGCTGGCGCTGATGGCCAAACGTGTGCCTGACGAGCGCCGCGCCCCTGCGGCCACCACAGTGTGGCTGATGATGATCGTGGGCTTTGCCGTCACTGCCGGTGTGGTGGGCAAGCTGATTGACCCCTACAGCCCGCAGGTGCTGCTGCAGGTCTCGGCGGGTTTGAGTGTGCTGACCGCCTTGATCACGGCCCTGTGTTTGTGGGGTCTGGAAAAAGACGCCGATCCGCAGACGGTGCCCGTGCGAAGCGAGGCCGCCGAGCGTCAACAAAAGCAAGACTTCAAAGAAGCCTTCAAAGAGGTGTGGGCCGACCCGGCAGCGCGCACCTTCACCGTGTTTGTGTTCATGTCCATGCTGGCTTACAGCGCGCAGGATTTGATTTTGGAGCCCTTTGCGGGCGCGGTGCACGGCTTCACACCGGGACAAACCACGCAGCTGTCGGGCTGGCACCACATGGGCGTGCTGATCGGCATGCTGGCGGTGGCCGGTGCCGGTTCGCGTTGGGTGGCGGGACGGCTGGGGTCTGTGCAGGCCTGGATGGTGGGCGGCTGTCTGTTTTCGGCGCTGGCCACGGTGGGTTTGGTCAGCTCGGCCTTGTCCGCGGCTTGGCCGCTGCAGGCCAATGTGGTGTTTTTGGGGGTGGCCAACGGCGCGTTTTCGATCGCGGCGATTGCCACCATGATGCGTTTGGCTGGTGAAGGCGGTCCAGGCCGCGAAGGCACGCGCATGGGTTTGTGGGGTGCGGCGCAAGCGGCGGCCTTTGGTTTGGGCGGTTTGCTGGGCACGGCCGCCAGCGATTTGGCCCATGCACTTTTGGGTGAACAGCGCACGGCCTATGCGGCTGTGTTTGGCATGCAAGGGCTCATGTTTGCGGTGTCGGCGGCGGTGGCTTTGCGCCTGCGCACGGGCCCGGCAGTACAGCGCACGCCTTTGCGTTTTGATGGTCCCGTATTGTTGAAAGGTGGGTCAAGCTCATGAACCAGACCGATTTTGATTTCGTGGTGGTGGGGGGTGGGCCTTCGGGAGCCACGGCCGCTCATGACCTGGTGCGCCAAGGCTGGCGTGTATTGCTGTTGGACCGCCAGGGCCGCACCAAGCCTTGTGGTGGCGCGATCCCGCCGCGCCTGATCCAGGACTTTGACATCCCCGACCACCTGCTGGTGGCCAAGGTCCGTTGTGCCCGCATGATCTCGCCCACCGACAACAAGGTCGACATCCCCATCGACAACGGCTTTGTCGGCATGGTGGACCGTGACGAGTTCGACGAGTATTTGCGCGATCGCGCTGCCCAGTCGGGTGCGGTGCGTCGTCAGGCCATTTTTGACAAACTCGAGCACGACGACAGCGGCCAGTTGTGGGTGCACTTCACCCCGGTCACACCCAAAGAGCATTCGGCACTGGAACACGCCCAGCCGATCAAGGTGTCCACCCGCATGGTGGTGGGGGCGGACGGTGCACGCTCGGAAGTGGCACGACAAGCCATTCCCAACGCGCACAAAACCAAATACGTGTTTGCTTACCACGAGATCATCGAGTCGCCTGTGGGCCAGCCCGGCTACGACGCGGCGCGCTGCGACGTGTACTACCAAGGCGAAGTCTCGCCCGACTTTTATGGCTGGGTGTTTCCGCACGGCAAGACCATGAGTGTGGGCATGGGCAGCGCCGACAAGGGGTATTCGCTGCGCAGCGCCACAGCGCGCTTGCGCGCCATCGCTGGCCTGACAGATGCGCCCACTTTGCGCCGCGAAGGCGCACCCATCCCGCTCAAGCCCTTGCCCCAGTGGGATAACGGCCGCGACGTGGTGGTGATTGGCGATGCCGCAGGTGTGGTGGCCCCGTCATCGGGTGAGGGCATTTACTACGCCATGGACTGCGCCCGGCGCGTGGCCAAGGCCGCCCATGAGGCCCTGAAAACCGGCAACAGCGCCTGCCTGAAACAAGGCCGCAAGAGCTTCATGAAGCAGCACGGCCGGGTGTTCTGGATCTTGGGTGTGATGCAGTACTTCTGGTACCAAAACGACAAACGTCGCGAAAAGTTCGTCAAGATCTGCGAAGACCGCGATGTGCAGCGCCTGACGTTCGAGTCGTACATGAATAAGGAACTGGCCCGCAAGGACCCCATGGCCCATGTGCGCATCTTCGTCAAGGACATGGCCCACCTGCTGGGCCTGGCGCGAACCTGATGACCCGCAGCGAGCGCTGAACAAAGCACGCCCATCCCTCAAGCTCAAACGCCCAACGCCTATGCCCCTGACTTTGATGGCTACGATTTTTGTGTTGATGACCGCGATGTGTGGCGCGGCCTATTGGTGGCTGGACCGCAAGATGCAGCGCCTGTCGGACACTTTGCGCGATACCTACAAACTGGGTCTGATGATCATTTACGGCTTTCAGATGGTCTTGCTGCTCATGTTCTCTTTGTAGCCATGGCCTGTTTCGCGCACGCGAGCTGCGCCGCATGATCAGGCCTTGGCACATGCTGGCCCTGACTTTCCTGACTTGGGTGTCGTTTTGGCTGTGGACACCCGATCTGCCGCGTGCCACTTTGGAAGCGCGTTATTTGGCGGCCCCGTCTGACCTGCGCCGAGTGGGGCCGTGGCAGCTGCATGTCCGAGACAGTGGCCAACCGACTGCCGTTCACGATGGCGCGCCTGCCCAGCCAGCCGTGGTCTTGTTGCACGGCTTTGGTTCGAGTTTGCAGACCTGGGACGCCTGGGCCCAGGGTCTGGCCGCCACGCACCGCGTGGTGCGCATTGACCTGCCCGGCAGCGGCCTGAGCCCACCCGACCCGGCGCATGACTACCGCGACGAGCGCAGCTTGCAAATGCTGAGCGCCTTGCTGGACGATTTGGGCTTGCCCCGTGCCAGTCTGGTGGGCCACTCCATGGGTGGGCGCATCGCCTGGACTTTTGCGGCCAAGTTTCCCGAGCGCACCGACAAACTGGTGCTGGTGGCCCCGGATGGTTTTGCCAGTTTTGGCTTTGAATATGGCAAGCCCATGGCCGTGCCCGCCACGCTGGGCCTGATGCGCCATGTGTTGCCCAAGCCTTTGCTGCGCATGAACCTGAAAGCGGCCTATGCCCAGCCCGAGTCGCTCAGCGATGCCGTGACCACCCGCTACCACGATTTGATTTTGGCCCCCGGGGCGCGCCAGGCCATGCTCGATCGTTTGGCGCAAACCGTGCTGCAAGAGCCCGGGCCACTGCTGCGCCAAATCCGAGCGCCCACTTTGCTGGTCTGGGGCGAGGCCGATGCCATGATCCCCGTGAGCAATGCCAGCGATTACCTGCAAGCCATCACCGGCAGCCGTTTGGTGTCCTGGCCCCATGTGGGGCATTTGCCGCAAGAAGAAGCGGCGCAGCTGTCGTTGAAGGCGGTGGCGGATTTTCTGCGCTGAACGGCAGACCGGGGCGTTTTGAAACCGCCTCAGGTGATGCGGATGCCCACCTGCGTGATGCGGTTGCCTTGGGTGGTGCGCACGCTGATCTCGGCTTGGCCCAGGTGCGCCGTGTCGCCGTGCACGGGTGGTCGGTGCAAACTGTCGGCCAGCCATTGGCCCACGGTGTTGTCGGCATCACAAGGCAGGTCCAAACCGTAAAACGCGCACAACTCGCCCATGGATGTGGTGGCCGCCAGGACAAAGTCGCCAAACACCAAACGGGCATGTTCGGTGTCGTCCAGATCGGGCACCACCACGTTCAGGCGGCGCGCGCTCCAGGCGATGGTGGAGCCTTGCAGCACCAGCGAAGTCAGCACCACGGTGAAGGCCACATTGAAGTAAATGCTGCCCCCTTCCACCCCGGCCATGACCGGAAACACCGCCAGCACAATCGGCACCGCGCCGCGCAGGCCCACCCAGGAGATGAAGGTGATTTCGCGCCCCGAAAAGTGCAAGGGCTTGAGGCACAGCCAGACCGAGATCGGGCGGGCCACCACCATCAGCACCAATGAAACCCCCAGCGCCGGCCACAGCGTGCGCAGCAACTCGGAGGGCGTGACCAGCAAACCCAGCAACAAGAACATGGCCGCCTGTGACAGCCACGCATACCCGTCCATGGCCGACAAAGACGCACGCACTTGGCGACGCGCCCGGTTGCCGACCACCACGCCCATCAGGTAAACCGCCAAAAAGCCCGAGCCACCCAACCAGGTGGTGAAAGCAAACACCGTGAGGCCACCCGACACAATCAGCAGGGCTCGGATGCCGCCGCCGCCGTCTTCACCCCGGCCCAGGCGTTTGAGCAATTCGGACAGCGCCCAGCCGCAACCCAGGCCCAGCACGCTGCCCCAGCCCAGTTGCTGCAGCAGCGACAGCAGCACCTCGGACACGTCGAGCGACGCGCTGCCGGGTCCGCCCATGGCCAGCGCCATGGCAATGAAGGTGAGCGTGAGGTAGACCGCCATCGGGTCGTTCATGCCCGACTCGATCTCCAGCGTGGCGGCCACGCGTTCGTTGAGTTGCACGCCGGAGGACTTGAGCAGCGAAAACACCGCCGCCGCATCGGTCGAGCCGACAATGGCCCCCACCAGCAAGGCCAGCGGCCAGGGCAAATCGAGCAACCAATACGCCGCAGCGCCCGTGATGGCGGTGCACAGCACCACGCCCAGCGTGGCCAGCACAAGCGCGGGCCGCAAGCCCGTTCGGAAAGTGCCCATCTGGGTGCGCAAGCCGCCGTCCAGCAAGATCACGGCCAGGGCCACGTTGCCGACCCAAAAGCTCAAACGGAAATCGTCAAAGGCCAGACCGCCCGGGCCATCGACCCCGGCCAAAATGCCCACCACCAAAAAAATCAGCAGGAAAGAAAAGCCGATGCGGGCCGAAAACACCCCGGCCAGCACGCTGATGAACACCAGCGCCGCAGCCGCCAACAAAGGCAAAGACAAAAAATCGAGCGACAACACCATGCATTGAAACTACCACAAGCTCAGCGCCGCAAAGCGCGTGTGGATTTGCGTCAAATGCCGCAGCAGTTCAGGATGAATGACACCGTGCCCGCCGGGTCCTGTTCGTGGGCCAGATGGCCCAGGCCGGGCTGGGTGTGCAGGCGCGCTTGCGGCAAGCGCTGGCAGGCCTCGTCGGCCAAGGCGGGGGGCACGGTTTGGTCTTGAGCGCCGATGTGCATGAACACCGGGTTGCGGATCTCGTGCAGGCGTGCGGCCAGGGGCTTGAGCCGCCAGGCTGCCATCATCGACAACACGCCGTGCACATGGCCCGAGTCGCTCAGCACGCAGGTGTACAGATCCAGCCCTTGCGCATCGAGCGTGGAGCCAGTGCGTGCGATCCATTCGGCCACCGCGCCGGGCTTGGCCGCCAGCTTGGCGGTGGCCCAGGCTGAGAGCGGGTTGAGCGCCGCCAATTTCGCGGCAGGGCCGAACAGCCAGGACGCTACACCCGGCAGCGGCAGCCAGGCAGGGTTCAGACCGATCAGGGTGCTGCGCGAGGCGCTGTCAAAGTGCAGCGCCATGTGCGCGGCTATGGCCGCGCCCGCCGAGTGGCCGACGATGACCTGTGGCGTGAGCTTCAGCTGCAGCATCAGTGCGCGCAAGCCTTCGGCCATGCCGGGCAGCGACAGCGCGCCTTCGGGGCCCCGGCTGGTGAAGGCGTGGCCGGGCAGGTCGGGCGCGACCACGGTGAAGTGCTGGGCCAAAGTGGGCAGCATGCCACGCCAGCTGAAGTTGCCCGAGCCGGTGCCGTGCAGCAGCAGCATGCATGGGCCTTGACCCATTTGCTGCACATGCCATTGGATGCCACCCGCTTGCACAAAGCGGCTGTGCGCAGTGTGTGGCCAATGTGCTCGGTGCGCTGACCAAGCCATGCCGGGGTAAAAGCTTTCAAACATGGGGGGTGTGGCGAATGTGGACAGTCCGGAGCAAGGCTCGGTGTGTCGGCTTGTGGAATCGGTGCGGGCTGCTCAAGCGTTTCACGCGCCGGGGCTGCGCACCCGCTCGATGGCGAGGGCCATGCGCTGGGACTGGACCTGCGGCATGGGCAGGTAACTTGCGCCCATGGTGGTCGCCAGTTGCTGCGCTTGCGCGTAGGGGTGCATCGAGGTGTCGATCCACAAGGCACGGTGGCCGCTGGCGCGCCACTGTTGGCCCCAGCTTTGCGCGTCCAGTTGCGCTTGGGCGCGGCCGCCCAGGCCTTGCAGCGTCACGTTGGCGCGGCCGTCGCTCAGCACCACCAAGATGGGCGTGACGCCTTGGCGTTGCAGCTGGGCCGCTTGTTCGTGCGCCATTTTCAGGGCCAGCGCCAAGGGCGTGCCGCCGCCGCCGGGCAGGCCGGTCATGGCGCGTTTGGCGCGCACCAGCGAGCGCGTCATGGGCAGCAGCAGTTGGGCTTGCGCTCCCCGAAAGGCCACGATGCACACGCTGTCGCGCCGGGCATAAGACTGCTGCAGCAACAACTCGACCGCGCCTTTGGCCTCGGCCAAGCGCTGCAAAGCGGCCGAGCCCGAAGCGTCGAGCGCCAGGATCAGGCAGCTGGAGGCACGCTGCTGGTAGCGCTGGATGTGGAAATCTTCGGCGCGAATCGCCACGCGGCCGGTGCTGTGCGCTTGGCGCAAACGCTGCTTGGGCGCGGCGGCGCGCAAAGTGGCCAGCACATGCAGGCGCGCCTGACCACCGGGGCGGCCCGGGCGTGGGGGCAGGGGGCGGCCGCGCTGCGAGCCCGCGCGGGTCTGGCCGCTGCGCCCCGAGGTGTTGTGGCTGGCCGCGCCTTGGCGTGTCATCAGCGCGTCAAGCATGTGCGGCGGCAAGCTGGCGAGAGCAGCGGCGACCATCATCTCTTGCAGGTCTTCGGCACTCGGTTCAGTGTTCTGTTCGGCGTTCTGTTCGGGTGGTGGGGCCCTGTCAGGGTCCTTGTCTTTTTCAGCGTCGTTCTCAGGCGCTTCATCAGAGTTTTCTGGGGGTTCAGGCGGCTCTGGTGGCGGTGATGCGTCTTCCGGTGGCGCAGGCTCTGATTCTTGTGCAGACGGCTCGGCTGGCCACTGCGTGGCGCGCGGTGCCAGCACGCAGCGCGCGGCAAAGCCCAGGTCTTCGGCGTCCAGCGTGCTGCGTCCGTTCAGCGCCGCATGGCCGCAGGCCACACGCAGCGCCAAGCTGGGCACGCGCAAAGAGCCAATGCCCAATCCCAAAGCGGCGGCGCACAGCGCTTGCATGTGCTCGTCGGTGGCTTGCACTTGGGGCAGCTGTTCGCGGGCGCGGGCCAAAGCGCCGGGGCTCAGGCGAATCTGCAGGCCATCCGATTCGCTGTTGTCCTGCCACGCCACGTGGATGTCAGTCGGTGAGAGTTCGTGCAGGTCCAGCCACACGCCCAGGCGCTCGGCCAGGGCCGCGCCCACACCCGGCTCATCGGGCAAAGATTCGTCGAGCGCCAACACGCCAAAACGGGTGCTTGTGGGTGCTGCGCTGTGGCGGGTGGGTGGCACTTGGCCTTGCTCAAGCGCTTGCACCAAAGGCGCGAGCAGGGCGGGTGACAGGCGTTCGGCCATGGGCAGGCAGACCAAGCCTTGGTCGGCTTGTTGCAACAAACCTGCTTGCATGTGCAGCTGACCGGTTTGCAGGGTGTGGGCCAGGTCGATGCCGCCCAGCAACCGCTCGCTGTCCACCGAGCCGGGCACCTTCACCAACCCGATACCGAGCCCCGCCAGCGCTTGCAGCCAGCGCTCGCGCACTGGGCCGTGTGGCGCGCGCAGACACACACCGCCAAAACCATGGGAGCTCAGTTGAAGCAACTGAAGCGTGGTGAGCGCGTCATTCCAGCGCTCCATGGGATCAGCGGGCGCAGACAGGGAGGGTGCTTGACGGGGCATGTCAGGGTTGAAGAGCGGATTTGTAGGAGCTTCGCCTTGGAAGCGATGGGGGCGGGTGGCAAGGACTTATCGCGGCGAGGGCGCTGCGCCTGCAGAAGAGGGTCGGTGCAAACATGGTGGGTCTGATCAAGGACTCAGGCGGCCAGCACTTCTTGCAAGCTGCGCTGCACGCGCGCGCCCGAGTCGGTGTCGTCCAGCGGGTTGCGGCGCAGGCGGTGGCGCAGGGCCAGCGGAGCCATGCTTTGCAGGTGCTCGGCCTTCACCGCTTTGTGGCCTTGCAGGGCGGCATATGCCCGGGTGGCGCGCAGCAGCGTGAGCTCGGCGCGCAGGCCGTCGGTGCCCAGCTGCTGGCAAAGGCGGGCGCACAGCATCAGCATCTCGTCGCTCACCTCCACTTGGTCCAACAGCTCACGCGCTTTGAGGATGCGTTTTTGCAGCTTCTGGTTGTCCTTGTGCCACAGCGCTTTGAAGGCGGCGGGGTCTTTGTCGAAGGCGTCGCGGCGTTTGATGATGCTCACGCGCAGCGCCAGGTCTTGCGGCGTGCGCACTTGTACCGACAGGCCAAAGCGGTCCAGCAGTTGCGGGCGCAGCTCGCCTTCTTCGGGGTTGCCGCTGCCCACCAGCACAAAGCGGGCGGGATGGCGCACGCTCAGGCCTTCGCGTTCGACCAGGTTTTCGCCCGAGGCGGCCACGTCGATCAGCAGGTCCACCAGGTGGTCATCGAGCAGGTTGACCTCGTCGATGTACAAAAAGCCCCGGTGCGCCTGGGCCAGCAGGCCGGGGGCGAAAGACTTAACGCCTTGTGACAGGGCTTTTTCCAGATCGAGTGCGCCGACCACACGGTCTTCGGTCGCGCCCAGAGGGAGGTCGACCACAGCCACGCTCTGGCGCTCGGTCGCCACTTTGGCTTTGGGGTCACGCGCCTGACAAACCGGGCAGGCACCCGCCGGTTTGGCCGGGTCACAGCGGTAAGGGCAGCCTTTGACGACCGTAATCGGGGGCAACAGGTCGGCCAAAGCGCGCACGGCGGTGGATTTGCCGGTGCCTCGGTCGCCCAAGACCAGCACGCCGCCAATCGACGGGTCCACCGCCACCACCTGGATGGCGAGGGTCATTTCATCTTGACCAACAATGGCCGCAAAAGGGAAGGTCAAAGCCATAGGGGGCATTCCGCAAAACTGTTCTCGCCCCATCATCCAAAAGACACAGCGAAGTGTCAAGTTAAATTTACACTTTTAATTGGCTCTTGCGTTCAGGTTTTGTGGGGGGTGTTGTCCACTTTGTCGGATTCAGGTCGGGTTTGCGGCTTCAAACCATAAGGTGCCGCCAAATCCCAAACATGTTGCGGCAGCATGTTTTTGATGCGTGCCGGGGCCTCGCGGCGCAGGTGCAAGATGGATTCGATGGCCTTCATCTCGACCCGGGCGCGTGCAAACTCCAGGCCGCGCGGCCCCACCCGAGGCATGAGCCAGTTGACCAGCGGCTTGATCCAGGCGGGCATGCGCCGCAGCGGCAGGCCCCCGGCGGCGCGTTCGGTGTTGGCCATGAAGCCGCGCACCGGGCCATCCCGTTTGCCCCGGCTGATGGGGGCGCTGGTGAGCAATTGCGCCTGAATGCCGTCCAGCACCGCTTGGCCGCGTGCGTTGCGCACCAGCAACCACTGCTGGCCGTGCCCGCCCATGTAGCCCACGGTGATGTCGGCCAGCACATTGGTGTAGTCCACGCAGGTGCGGCAGGTCAGTGGGAAAAAGTCCGGCGGCAAGGTGGACAGCGGCAGGTTCAAAAACGGGATCAGGCGCTTGTCACCCTGGTCGGTGCGCACCTCCACCTTGTAATCGGCGCGGAACTCGACATAGCTGATGTCTTGTGGTCGGTCCGAAATCAGGCCCAGAAACTGGTGGAAGTTTTCGGTGGTGGTGTTGTCAGAGCACGGCGTGCCGATCACGTAGAGTTGCTCCAAGCCTTGCTCGCGTTCGAGCTGCGGCTGGATGGCGCGCAGGGCGTAAATCTGGCAGGGGATGCCGATCACGGCCAGGCGTTTGTGGCCTTGCGCGAGCGCAGGCTCCACCAGGCTCAGCAACGGCGCGTAACCCATGCGCATGCCCCGGCACTGCGCCATGTCCTCGGCGCGGGTGACCAGCACCGGGCGCGGCCGCCAGCGGTCGTTCGGATCAGCAGCCATGGCGATCACGGCGTCCACCAGGCCTTTTTCAAGCAGCACCTCGGCCAAGCGGGTGGTGATGCCGGTCCACTGCGCGCCTAGGGTGGGCGGGTCCAGGCGGGCGCTCAGGATCTGCTGGTAGGGACCGAAAAACAGTTCGTCGGGTTGGGCGCTTTGGACGGGGGTGTTGGTTTGGCGCACACGGCCATGCACACGCTGCTCCAAACCCGGGTAATCGGGCTGGATGAACTGGCAGGCCTGGCCGCAGCGTTTGGGCTCATCGGTGCGCGAGAGGCCGCAGTCGGTGCACAACTTGCGAGCGGGGACCCCAGCTGGCGCAGCAACGTTCGGAGCAGAAGGCGAACCAGTGGCTTGCACGTCAGTCGGCCATCAAACAGCGCGGGTGAAAGGCATCACGCCCACCAGCCAGAGGTGCAAGCCGCCCATCAAAAATGCGGCCCATACGCCAGTGCCCACCACCACGGCCAGCAAAGTGCTCAGCAGCTTGCCTTCGGGCGCAGAGTGAAGGCTTTGGCGATCGCGCTTTCGGGCCGCACGAAATACCAGCACTGACCAAACAAGGAAACCCCCAAACAAGAGCACATCGGCCAAGTTGCCATTCGACAGCAAATGCCCCAGCGCCCAGACCTTGACCGACAAGGTCATGGGGTGGCGCATTTTGGCTTTGATCTGGTTGCCGGGCACATAACAGGCCACGAGCAAGACCATGGCCACCCACATCAGCAAGATGGTCGCGTGCTGCATGCCACGCGGGGGTGTCCACAGCACCACAGGTTCCAGCCGTGCCTGGCCGTAACCTTGCACCAGCAGATAAAGCCCAAGGACAGCCACTGCGGCATAAACGGCCTTAAAACCCAGAGGTCCCCAGCGGGCGATGCTGTTTTGGCGCACCTGCGGGGCCAGACTTTGCAGCGAGTGAATTCCCAAAAAGAGCGCCAATCCGATGAGCAGTTGCAGCATGTCAAAACCCTTGTGTCTGGTGCGTATAAAAACAAAGCTGCATTCTGACACGCCACTGTCCATGGCGGTTGACATTTAAAAGCAGGGTCTTTCCTGTGTGTTTTGCTCAAGTATCTTGGGCTGAATGACAAAGTGACTGATGTGGCGCACAATGAACTGTTCAGTATTTTCTGATTGTTTCTTCCAAGGAATCTTCTATGTCCCATTTTTCTTCCCTCTCATCGACCCGCCGCGTGTTCATGATGCAAGTGGCCACTGCTGCCACCGCCGTTTTGGCTGTGAGCGAGGCTTCTGCCCAAGCCATGGTGGACGAGAAAGACCCACAAGCGGCAGGTCTGGCCTACAAAGCTGACGCCACCAAAGTGGACAAGGCCAAGAACCCCAAGTTCGCAGCCGGCTCCAACTGCGCCAACTGCGCGCTGTTCCAAGGCAAGGCCGGTGCTGCAGCCGGTGGTTGCCCCTTGTTTGCGGGCAAACAAGTGGCCTCCAAAGGCTGGTGCTCGGCTTGGGCCAAAAAGGCTTGATGCCTTCTGGTTAAAGCGGTCTACTTCCCGCAGAGACCTCCAAAACCGCCTTCGGGCGGTTTTTTTGTATCTATTTCCAACCCCCAACTCAGGGCATACCCTGATTTACCAGCCTGAAACAAGGCTTTGAGCACACAAAGTGT
Source organism: Comamonadaceae bacterium PBBC1 (assembly GCA_002256145.1). Classification (GTDB taxonomy): domain Bacteria; phylum Pseudomonadota; class Gammaproteobacteria; order Burkholderiales; family Burkholderiaceae_C; genus Limnohabitans_A. The sequence continues at coordinate 52,185 of NKIP01000020.1, read as the reverse complement.
CAATCCATCGTTACACTTTGCTTCGTCTACAACCGACCGGAAAGTCCTTTCATGGCGTCTTGGGTGCTCACAGCGATGGACCTGGCCTGCCAAAAGGCCCAGCGGACCTTGTTCGAGGGCGTGAGCTTTTCCGTGCCTGCGGGCAGCTGGCTGCACATCGAAGGCGGCAACGGTTGCGGCAAGACCAGTTTGCTGCGCATCCTGTGCGGACTGTCTCCGGCGGCACGCGGCCAGGTGCGGTGGCCTTCTTCTTCTCACTCCCCGCAATCCCCGCTTTCGCGCCCCGACCGTTCGGTGTTGCATTACATCGGCCACGCGCTGGGCCTCAAGCCCGATCTGACCGCTTGTGAAAACCTGTGCGCCGATGCCCACGTCAGCGGCTTGGCGCTCAGCCGCGAGCAGGCGGTGCAAGCGCTGGCCGCGCAGGGCCTGCAAAGTCGTGCGCATTTGCCTGTGCGGGTCTTGTCGCAAGGCCAGCGGCAAGGTGTGGCCTTGGCGCGTTTGCGCACCAGTCCGGCGCGGCTTTGGATCTTGGACGAGCCCTTGGTGGGCCTGGACGTGCAGGCCACCGCCACGGCCCGGGCTTTGCTGCAGTCGCACGTGGATGCGGGCGGCGCGGTGGTCATGACCAGCCACCACGATGTGGGCCTGCAAGGCCCGGGTGCGCGCTTGCAGTTGGGCCGCCCATGAACACCCCCGCCATGACCGTCCCTGTGTCAGTGCTTGCGGCTCAGCCCGTGCTGCCCAGCCCTTGGCAAGCCATGGGCGGCGTGCTGCGGCGCGATCTGCGCCTGGCCCTGCGGCGCAAGGCCGAGTGGTTGGGCGCGGTGTTTTTCTTTGTGTTGGTGGCGGCTCTGTTTCCGCTGGCCATCGGCCCCGAGCCGGACACGCTGCGCCTGATCGGGCCGGGGGTGTTGTGGGTGGCGGCCTTGCTGGCGAGCATGCTGAGCCTGGGCCGTTTGTTCGATACCGACCACCAGGACGGCAGCCTGGAGCAGCTGGCGCTGTCGGCCGCGCCCCTGCCTTGGCTGGTCAGCGCCAAGCTGCTGGCGCATTGGCTGATCTCGGGCTTGCCTTTGGTGCTGCTGTCACCGCTCTTGGGTCTGCAGTTGGGTTTGGGGTCTGATGCCTTGGTCATGCTGGCGCTCACGCTCTTGATCGGCACGCCTGTGCTGTCACTGCTGGGCGCGATCGGTGCGGCCCTCACTTTAGGCGTGCGCGGCGGCGGGGTGCTGCAGTCGCTTTTGCTCTTGCCTTTGTATGTGCCGGTGCTGGTGTTTGGCACGGGCGCGGTCGATGCACAGATGCGCGGCCTGGGGGCCGAGGCGCATGTGTCCATTTTGTTGGCGCTCTTGCTGGCTTCGGCGGCGCTCAGCCCCTGGGCCTGTGCAGCGGCTTTGCGCTTGGCGCTGGAATGAAGAGGAACGGACCATGAAGCTCTTTCACTACGCCGCGCCGCAGCACTTCTATCCCTTGGCTGGGCGCATCTGGCCCTGGCTGGCGCTGCTGGCCACGGCGCTTGCGCTGGCGGGTTTGTGGGTGGGCTTCATGGTCGCGCCGTCCGACGCGCAGCAGGGCCAAGCCTACCGCATCATTTACATCCATGTGCCCGTGTCCTGGATGGCCATGGTCATTTACCTGGTCATGGCCTTTTGGAGTGTCTTGGGTCTGGTGTTCAACACACGTTTGTCGGGCCTGATGACGCGGGCGCTCGCGCCCACCGGGGCATTGCTGGCGTTTTTGTCGCTGTGGACTGGGGCCTTGTGGGGCAAGCCGATGTGGGGCACTTACTGGGTGTGGGACGCGCGCTTGACTTCAATGCTGATCCTGCTGTTTTTGTATTTGGGCTACATCGCCTTGACCTCGGCCATTGAAGACCCGCGCCGCTCGGACCGGGCAGGCGCCTTGGTGGCGGTGGTGGGCGCAGTGAACGTGCCCATCATTTATTTCTCGGTCAAGTGGTGGAACACCTTGCACCAGGGGGCGTCGGTGTCGCTGACGCAGTCACCGCGCATGGCCAGCATCATGCTGACCGGCATGCTGCTGATGAGCTTGGCCATTTGGTTGTACGCGGCGGCCATCGCTTTGTGGCGCGTGCGCAGTTTGATTTTGGAGCGTGACAGCCACGCCGCCTGGGTGCAGCAACTGCCCGAAGTACTGGCGCACCGTGCGCAACACGCATTGCGAGGTGCCGCATGATTTGGCAAAGCGCAGCCGAGTTTTGGGCCATGGGCGGCTATGGCGTGTACGTGTGGGGCAGCGTGGGCGTGAGTGCGGCTTTGCTGGTTTTGGAAGTGCTGCTCGCATGCATGGGCAGGCGACAAGCGCTGGACGCGGTGTGCGAGGCCATGGACGCTGCGGCCGAAGATGACACAGATCACAGGTCTGTGCATGCTGTTGTGGCCCAGTCCCCCAATCTCCACAGGGGCCCCAACGGTACAGGCCCCAGCCCTTTGCACCCCGCAGCGCAGCAGACTTCTTTCACCCCTGGAGCCGCATCATGAAAAGCCGCCACCAGCGACTGTTTGGCATCGCACTGGGCTTGCTGCTTGTGTGTGGTGCGCTGTTTTTTGTGCTCAACGCCTTCCAGAGCAACCTGGTGTTTTTCTTCACGCCCACGCAAGTGGTGGCGGGCGAAGCGCCCAAAGAGGGGCATTTTCGTGTCGGCGGTTTGGTCAAGGCGGGCAGCATCCAGCGCGACGGCATGGCGGTGGCTTTTGTGGTGACCGACACGCAGCGCGAGGTGCCGGTGCGCTACGTGGGCCTGCTGCCCGATTTGTTCAAAGAAGGCAAGGGCGTGGTGGCGCAAGGCCGCCTGGACGCGGGCCGCCTGTTTGTGGCCAGTGAGGTGCTGGCCAAGCACGACGAAAACTACATGCCGCCCGAAGCCCAGCACGCGCTGGACGAGGCGGCCAAGGCCCGCATGGGCGCGGGGGTGGTGCGATGAAGAAAACCCTCGCCCACGGGCTGGGCTCCTACAAGGTCCAAAGCCGTGGAATTTCTGCGGTGCCAACGACAAATGGGCACGTTCGCAAGGCCGAATGGATCGGAGCTGTCTATGTGGCCTGAAGCCGGCCATTTGGCCTTGATCATGGCGGCCTGGGTCGCCTTGGCGCAGGCGGTGCTGCCGCTGTGGGGCAGCTTGTCAGCGCGGCGTGCGGGCTGGCAAGCGCTGGCGAGGCCTTTGGCGGTCTTGCAACTGGCGCTGATCGTGTTGGCCTTTGGCGCTTTGTGGCACGCGTTTTATGTGCACGATTTCAGCGTCAAGTACGTGGCCCACCACTCCAACACCTTGCTGCCCACGCCCTACCGTTTGTCGGCCATTTGGGCGGGTCACGAAGGCTCGCTGCTGCTGTGGGTCTTGATGCTGGCGCTGTGGTCGGTGGCGGTGGCCACGTTTTCCAGGCGCTTGCCGCAGGCCCTGGTGGCGCAGGTGCTGGGTGTGATGGGTGCGGTGTCGGTGGGTTTTTTGGCCTTCATCTTGGCGCTGTCCAACCCGTTTGCGCGGCAGTTTCCAGCCCCCGCCGAGGGCCGTGATTTGACGCCTTTGTTGCAAGACCCGGGTTTGGTGATTCACCCGCCGATGCTGTACATGGGCTATGTGGGGCTGTCGGTGGCCTTTGCTTTTGCCATGGCGGCGCTGCTCTCGGGGCGGTTGGATGCCGCGTGGGCGCGTTGGGCGCGGCCCTGGACGGTGGCGGCCTGGGGCTTTTTGACGCTGGGCATCGCTTTGGGTTCGTGGTGGGCGTATTACGAATTGGGCTGGGGCGGCTGGTGGTTTTGGGACCCGGTGGAAAACGCGTCACTCATGCCCTGGTTGGTGGCCACGGCGCTCATCCATTCGCTCATGGTCACCGACAAGCGCGGGCAGTTCAAGGCCTGGACGGTGCTCTTGGCCATTGGTGCGTTTTCGCTCAGCCTGCTGGGCACTTTCCTCGTGCGCTCGGGGGTGTTGACTTCGGTACACGCCTTTGCCACCGACCCGGGACGTGGCGTGTTCATCTTGCTGTTTTTGCTCGTGGTGGTGGGCGTGTCGCTGGCCTTGTTTGCCTGGCGTGCGCCGCAGTGGGCCAACGCTTCGCAGCCGGTGGCCGGTTCGCGCGAATCGTTTTTGCTGCTCAACAGCGTGCTCTTGGTGGTGGCCATGGCAGCAGTGCTCTTGGGCACTTTGTACCCGCTGATCATCGATGCCCTCAACCTGGGCAAGCTCTCGGTCGGCCCGCCGTATTTCGACCGCGTGTTTGTGCCTCTGATGGTGCCGCTTCTCCTGGCCATGGTGCCGGGCACGGTGGTGCCTTGGCATGTGGCGCGCTGGGCGGCGGTGCGCTCGGTGTTGGTGCCCGGGGCTTTGGCGCTTTTGTTGGCCAGCGCCTGGGCCACTTGGGGCGGGGCTGAAATGGGTGAGGGCAGCACGACCACGGCAGGCGGCTGGCTCACGGTGATGGGCGGCACGCTGGGTGGCTGGATTGTGCTGTCGGGCGCGTGGCAAATCGTGCAGCGCTTGCGCTTGCCTGGCTCGCCGGGCCTGGCGTGGTGGGGTATGCAGGTGGCGCACCTGGGCGTGGCGGTGCTGGTGCTGGGCATCACGGGCGTGAAGTCCTTTCAGGTCGAGCGCGATGTGCGTTTGGGTCTGGGCGACTCGGTGACGGTGGCGGGTGTGCGTTACCAACTGCTCAGTGTGGACCAGCACTTGGGGCCCAACTACCTCGCCTTGCGTGCCCAGATGAAGATGTTTGAAGGCGAGCCCGGCCGCGAGCGTGAAGTGGGCACCCTGCAGCCTGAAAAACGCCGCTATGTGTCGAGCGCCATGCCCATGACGGAGGCCGCGATCGACCGCAACCTGTGGCGCGACCGCTATGTGTCTTTGGGTGAGCCCTTGGCGGGCGAGCCGCCGCAGTGGAGTTTCCGGGTCTACCACAAGCCTTTTGTGTCGTGGATCTGGCTGGGGGCGGTGTTCATGGTGCTGGGCGGTGGCTTGGCAGCGTTGGATCGGCGCTACCGCCAAGCCCCTTCGGCAGCGCGTGCGCTTGGTGCTCAGGCTGTGGGTGCTTCTGGTGTGCGAGTTGCAGCGCCTGTGCCTGCGGCCAAAGGTGCGGTGTCATGAGCGCGCTGTCTGCCAAGGCCCCAAGCCGCCGCATGCCACGCTGGGTGTTTGTGCCGCTGGCGCTGTTTTTGGGCATGGTGGTGTTTTTGGCGGTGGGCCTCACGCGCAATCCGCAAGAGATTCCCTCGCCACTCATTGGCCGCCCCGCACCGGCTTTTGAATTGCCGGTGGTGGGCGGGCCGGGCGTGTTCAACGCGGCGCAGTTCAAGGGCCAGCTCACCCTGGTCAACCTGTGGGCCACCTGGTGCGCGGGCTGTAAAGAAGAGCACCCGATTTTGATGGCGCTGGCCCGCCAGCCCGGCCTGAAGATGGTGGGCATCAATTACAAAGAGCTGCAGGCCTCGGAGCTGTCGGGCCAAGACTCACTCAGCGCCGAATCGGTCCAAAAAGCCAAGGCGCGCAGCCAGGCCTGGTTGCAAAAACACGGCCAGGCTTTTGGTGTGAACCTGCTGGACATGGACGGCCGGGTGGGCATGGATTTTGGCGTGTACGGCTTGCCCGAAACCTATTTGATCGACCGCGAGGGCGTGGTGCGCTTCAAACACGCCGGGGCCTTGACGCCCGATGTGGTGCAGCAAAAACTCCTGCCCTTGCTGCGGGGGGTGAACTGATGCGCGCGTTGCTTCATGGCCTGCTGGTCTGCGTTGGGCTGTGGTGCGCCTGTGTGGCGGCCCAAGCGCCGGGTGGTTCGGCAATGGGTGTGACCAATGTTGCGGCAGATGCTGCGAACAGCGGTGCGTCAGTCCCATCGATTGTGCAGGCGACTTTGCCAGGCGTGGGCGCACCTGTGGCCGCGCACAGCGATGCCCCCATGTCGGCCGCTGTGCAGGCGCGCTGGGACCACATCGCGGCCGAGCTGCGTTGCCTGGTGTGCCAAAACGAATCGCTGGCTTCGTCCAATGCCGAGCTGGCGCTGGACCTGCGGCGTGAGCTGCGCGGCCTGATTGAGCGCGGCCAAAGCGATGCCGACATCCGCAGCTTTCTGGTCAGCCGCTATGGTGACTTTGTGCTCTACAAACCCGAGGTCAAACCCGTGACCTGGCTCTTGTGGTTTGGCCCCTTTGTGTTGTTGTTGGGTGCATTGGCCCTGGCGCTGCGCCTGATGCGCCGCACGCCTGCCGCGCCCGCGCCTTTGACCGACCGCGAGCGCGAGCGCGCCCGCCAATTGCTGGAGTCCTGATGTCCTTATTGCCGCCTTGGCTGGGTTTGTTGTGGGTGCTGCTGGCCTTGGGGGCGCTGGCGGCGGGGGTCTTGCTGCGTGGTTTGAGGTCACAGGGACAAACCGTGGGCATCGCAGAGCAGTCGCGTACCAACCGCGACATCCATCAGCAGCACCTGGCCGATCTGGACCGTTCTTTGGCCGAAGGTCGTTTGACGGCCCTTCAGCATCAGGTGGCGCGTGACGAGTTGCTGCGCAATCTGTTGGACGATGCATCGCGGGCCGATGAGCATCCTGCGGCCGCAGTCCCTGCACGGTGGCTTTGGATGGTCGGGGCCTTGGTCTTGCTCAGTGGCCTGAGCTATTGGCAGCTGGGTGCACCGCAAAGCTGGTGGCCTGTGCCCTTGAGCCAGCAGATCAAGATCAGCGCCACCACACCCGAGCAATTGGCCGAGCAAACCCGCGTGTGGCAACAAGCCACGCAAGAGCGGCCCAAAGATGCCCAAGCTTGGTTGACGCTGGCGCGGCTGCACGCCGCCCAAAACGCGCATGCCCCAGCCGAACAGGCCCTGGCGCGTGTGTTGGCCTTGTCGCCCGAGCCCGATCTGTGGATCGAGCGGGCGCAAATGAAAGCCTTAAGTGCAGGTGGCGTCTACACCGGAGAGCCTTGGCAGTGGATTGAAGACGTGCTGCGCGCACAGCCCCAGCACCTGAATGCGCTGGTGCTCGCGGGCAGCGCGGCGCTGTCTGAAAAACGGCACGCCGCAGCGCAAAACTACTGGCAGCGTGCCTTGGCTTTGGTGCCTGCTGACAGCGAGGCGGGCCAAGGCTTGCAGCAGGCGCTGGCGAAAGCGGCCGAGATGATGGCCGAGATGGCGGCGGCACCTGGAGCAACCGCAGCAGCGGGGGCAGGGATGGTGTCCGCAGTGATTCCGGCAGGTGACACCAAGCCCCTCATCCAGGGCGAAGTCCGTGTCTCGCCCGAGGTGCAAAGCCAAATCGCCGCAGGCTCCACCTTGTTTGTTTACGCCATGGCCGAAGAGGGTTCGCGCCGCCCCGTGGCCATTTGGCGTGGCACGCCTGACGCTTGGCCTGTTCCTTTTGCTTTGAACGACAGCATGGGCATGGGGGCACCACCCTTGTTGTCATCGCTGACACAAGTGCGTTTGGTCGCTCGCATTTCCAAAACCGGATCAGCGCAAAAGCAAGCCGGCGATTTTCAGGTGGAGATGCCGGGCGTCAAGACCGGCGTGCGTGGCCTTGTGTTGAACATGGTCGCAGCCTCCCCGTAGATCGGGTTTTAGGGCTTGAGCGTCACTTTGTCGCAGAGCGACTTTTCAGTGCCAGTGCTCAAGCACTGACCTTGCCGATCGCGCAGCTCACCATCGACTTGGCCTGCGCCAAACCCGACTGAAAGCCGGCCACCGTGCCTTGTTCGGGGTAGCCCATGCTGCGCAGTTTCTCGGCGATGGCGCTGCGTTCGGATTCATCGGCCAAGAGGGTGATGCGCTGCTGTTCACGGTCGATGTGTACCTCGCTCACGCCCGCGATGCTGCACAGGCCTTTGCGGATGGAGTTTTCGCAGCCGCCGCATTTGATGTTTTCGACGTCAAAGGTCAGTGGGGTGTTCATGGGAAGGTCCTTTCAAAGACAGCCGTTGTGTTGTTTCCAAATGGTTTAGTGGCCCATGGCCTTTGCAAAATCGGGCACCTTGCAGCGCTCTTCTTCGCTGGCCTTGGGGTGGGTGGAGGGCACTTGCACCGCAGGGTGGTGCATGCCGCGCAGCTCGGGGCCCTGTGAGACCCAACCCGCCACAACCACCATCACCGCTGCAAACCCCAAGAGCAGCAAGCCCTGACCCCAATGCCCTCCCGCACCGACCGGTGCTGTGTAGCGACAGGTGCCGCCGGGGCACAGTTGGGCTTGAGCTGGGCGCAACCAGTCGTGCAATTTGCAGCCGATGCAAATGCCGAATGCGGTTTCAAAAAACATCAACAACAAACAGGTGCCGCACACCAACATGTTCAGAGGCCCGATGCTGCGCTCAATCACCAGCAAATACAGCATCCACAGGCCCAGAGCCCATCCGATACCCCAGGCAAACCGCTTTTGGGGCGCGCCCACGTATTCGGGCTCTTGGCCGCGCACGACCCATTGGCCCACGATCATGGCCGGTGCCCAGCGCGGGTTGACGAACAGGCGAATACTGAACTCGATCACAAAGGCCACCACAAAAACCTGTGTGGCTTTGAATTGCCCCAAAAGCAAGGCTTGCGCAAAGGCGGCGAAGGCCAACAAAAACAAAATGCCGGCACTTGCACGCACCGCGCGTTCGTTGAACACAGGCACCTTGTAGTCCGGCAGGGTTTGGCCAAATGCAAAGAAGGGCGTTGTCATACCACCAGTATGGGGTGCGGCGGTGATTTCTCATATGATTTGAATCACATGAACAACTCAGCCACCGATATGCCTGCCGACCCGCGTCTGCTGGCCCTTTTGCCGCCCGCCATCGTGGACGATTGCGAGCTGCGACGGATGCGCAAAGGCGAGCGTTTGTTTGCCAAAGGCCAGCGTCCGCGCCATTTGTTTTGGGTGCACACGGGCCAAGTGGTGCTCGAGCGCGCTGCGGCCAACGGCACCAGCGTGGTTTTGCAGCGCACCCACCAAGGCTTTGTCAGCGAGGCCAGCTTGCAGTCCCCTCATTACCACTGTGACGCCGTGGTGGTGGTGGATGCGCGCATCACCTGTGTCCCCATGCCCGCGCTCTTGCAAGCACTGACCGACGACGCAGCCTTTGCTTTGCGCTGGATCGCCATGCTCAACCAAGAGGTGCGCCGCTTGCGTCTGCAGTGCGAACGCCTGAACCTCAAGGGCGTCCAAGCGCGTCTCTTGCACTGGCTGGAGACCGAAGGCACGGGTGGTTGCTGCTCCGTTACGGCGGGCTACAAATCGTTGGCTGCTGAATTGGGTGTGAGCCACGAAGCGCTCTACCGCGCCTTGGCCGACATGGCGGCAGCGGGCCTGGTGCTGCGCGAGCCAGATCGATTGTGTTTGAACACAAAGAGTCCGTTTCCTTGAACTGCATGCTCTGTGCTTGCGCGTTGAGCAGGCGTTTTGACAAGGAGAAATGGGCCGACCTCAGCGTGGGTTTTGAGGGCCCGGCGATTTTCATCATCGCGCAGGCACTTTGGCCGCCCCCCTGAAAAGCCGTGACTCAGCCTTGCCGCAGTTTCCGCGAATGGCTGTGCACCGCCTCCACCAGCGCCGTCACATGCTCGGGCGGGGTGTACTGGCTGATGCCGTGGCCCAGGTTGAAAATGTGGGTGGGGCCGGTTTGGGTGGTGTCGGTGTGCGGCGTGCCAAAGCTGTCCAGCACGCGGTGCACCTCGGTGGCGATCTGCGCGGGGGGCGCAAACAGGATGTTGGGGTCGATGTTGCCTTGCAGCGCTTTGCCGGGGCCACCGACTTCGCCGCCCACCAAGGCACGGGCACGGCCCAGGTTCATGGTCCAGTCCAGACCCAGCACGTCGCAGTTCAGGCCCGCCATCTCGGGCAACCACAAGCCGCCGCCTTTGGTGAAGACGATGCTGGGGATGCGCTGGCCGTTGTGCTCGGTCTTCAATTGGCTCAGCACGCGGGCCGTGTAGGCCAGGCTGAACTGCTGGAAGGCCCCATCGGCCAACACGCCGCCCCAGCTGTCAAAAATCATGGCCGCTTGGGCACCGGCTTCGATCTGGGTGTTCAGGTACAGGGCCACGGCATCGGCGTTGATTTCCAGAATGCGGTGCATCAGGTCAGGGCGGCTGTACATCAGGGTCTTCACATGGCGGTAGTCGTCAGAGCCCGCGCCTTCGACCATGTAGCAAGCCAGCGTCCAGGGGCTGCCGGAAAAACCGATCAGCGGTACGCGACCGTTGAGCGCTTTGCGAATGGATGTGACCGCGTCGAACACGTAGCGCAGCTTGTTCATGTCGGGCACGGCCAACTCGGCCACGGCCGCTTCGTTGCGCACATTCTTGGCAAAGCGTGGGCCTTCGCCTTGGGCAAAGGACAGGCCCAAGCCCATGGCGTCGGGCACGGTGAGGATGTCGCTGAACAAGATGGAGGCGTCGAGCGGGTAACGATCGAGTGGCTGGAGCGTGACTTCGGTGGCGTAGTCGACGTTGGTGGCCAGGCCCATGAAGCTGCCGGCCTTGGCGCGGGTGGCGCAGTACTCGGGCAAATAGCGGCCGGCTTGGCGCATGAGCCAGACGGGGGTGTGGTCGGTGGCCTGGCGCAGGCAAGCGCGAAGGAAGGTGTCGTTTTGCAAGGGGGCAAATGACGAAGATGTGGATGTGGTGTTGGATGCCATGAAATAACCCGAAGTCAAGGTGCACATTGTCTCAGGCTGTCAAGCCAGGGTCCAGCACTTCAAGCGCCATGCGTGACTTGTTGTGCCGCATCACAACAGGGCGTGCCGCAGCAAGCCCAGCACCCCACAGAGGCTGAGCACGCGCACCACGCCAACCCCCTTCCAGACCAAGGCCCAGATGGCGACGACCGTCAGCGCCATGGCACTCAGGTCGGGCCAGGTTTGCCAACCTCCGGGCCACCACGTGTGATGCGCGAACACCCCCGCCAGGTGCAAGATGACGCCGATCACGGCGGCCGTGATGGCTTGCAAAGGGCCGGTCAGTGAGGGCATGTGCCGCGTCGATTCAACCAGTGGCCCACCTGCCAAAATGAACACAAAGGAGGGCAGAAAAGTGAACCAGGTCACCACGCAGGCCGCCACAACGCCACCCAGCACGGGATGGCCGAGCAAGGCCTGGCTGTGCCCACCCAAAAAACCAACAAAGGCCACCACCATGATCAGTGGCCCGGGTGTGGTCTCACCCAGTGCCAGACCATCCATCATTTGCGCGGCCGTGAGCCAGCCGTACTGCACCACCGCCGCTTGTGTGACAAAGGGCAAGACCGCATAAGCCCCACCAAAAGTCAGCAGGGCCGATTGCGTGAAAAAACCACCCATTTGCGTCAAGGTGTGGCCCATGCCGAACAACCAGGCGATCAGTCCCCAACTGAGTGCCCACAAGCCCAGTCCCACAGCCAGAGCACGCCACAAGCGTTTCGGGCTGTGGTGCGTGTGTTGGCCTTGTTCTGAATGGTCATCAAGCCAAGCCGCTGAGTGGGTGGACGCCGTGTCGGCGCTCGGGGGTGGGGTGAGGGTGGGCATGTCAAGCCGATGGCGAGCCCTGTAAAACCCCATGGCCGCCGCGCCAACAATGATCACCGGAAAGGGCACGCCCCACAGGGTGCCCAACAAAGACAAAGCGGCCAGCATCCACAGCCAGCGGTCTTTCAGCGTGCGCTTGGCCATGCGGTGGGCGGCCTGCAGCACCAGTGCTGTCACTGCAGGCTTGAGGCCCCACAGCAGCGCCTGCCCCCAGGGGTGTTGACCCCAGACGGTGTAGGCCCAACTGAGCACGATCAACAGCACCAGACTGGGCAGCACAAACAAAGCCCCCGCCGCGATGCCGCCGCGCGTACCGTGCATCAGCCAGCCGGTGTAGGTGGCCAGTTGTTGGGCTTCTGGGCCGGGCAGCAGCATGCAGTAATGCAGGGCGTGCAGGTAGCGCTTTTCAGAAATCCAGCGGCGGCGCACCACCAGTTCTTCGTGCATCAGCGCGATTTGCCCTGCAGGACCACCAAAGCTGACACAGCCCAGCCACAGCCAAAATTTGAGGGCCTGCACAAAGCTGACCGGCGCAGGGCTTAGGGCGGTGTCAGGGGCCTTGGTCATGGGGCGTTCCAGCCATCGCGAAAGGCTTGGGCAAATGCCGGGGTGCCGCTGATGCTCAGGCTCAGGGTGATGACGTCATCGGTCGACGGTGTGGGTGACAGGTCCAGCTTTTGTTGTGTGCTGTCCCAATGGGCGGACACAGGCGCGTGGGCCCTGCGGATGTGCAGATCAAAGTCCCAATCCGCCCCGTCTTCCAGCGGGCCGGGGGCTTGTGGGCCAAAGCGATGAGCCCAAGCCAGCAGCCGCGTCACTTCGTGCAGCAAGGCCGGGGTGTGACGGGCCGCGGGTTGGGCCAGGGCATCCCAGCAGACCACGCCTTCGGAGTCTTCGCTGCAGTCAAATTCCAGAAATTCCAAGTTCATGACGTGTTTTTCTTTCAATGCGGAGATTGTCGCAGCGGGCTTGGGTTTGTCTCATTGGATACAGGATATCCAGAAATTGCCTAAAACTTGAGCAAATATCGGTGTTTTCAGGGTTTTCTGTATACAAGGCAAGGGGTGCCAGTGGTTTAATTCGTTTTTTAATGCACCTGCCCATGTCGCCATCTTCTGTTCGCCTGCTGGATTCTGACGCCGAAGGCGGCTCCCAAGCCGTCAAGGCGCAGCAGCGCCTGCGTGAATGGATTTTGGCGGGCGATTTGCCCTCGGGTGCCCGCATTGCCGAGTTGGCTTTGGTGGACCGCCTGGGCATGTCTCGCACGCCCATTCGCGCCGCGCTGATGCACCTCAAGCAAGAGGGTTTGCTGGAGCCGCTGCCCGGTGGTGGCTATGCGGTGCGCACTTTTTCTGAACGCGAAGTGGCCGATGCGATTGAGCTGCGCGGCACGCTGGAAGGCTTGGCCGCCCGCCTGGCCGCCGAGCGGGGTGTGCGCCCTGCCTTGATCCAGCAAGCGCGGGTTTGCTTGGACCAGATTGACGCGGTGCTGCGTGCCTCGGCCTTGGACGACGAGACGTTTTCAACTTACGTCGAGCTCAATGGCCAGTTCCACAAACAGTTGTCCGAGATGGCCGACAGTGCGGTGTTGGCCCGAGAAATTGAACGGGCCTCGAGCTTGCCTTTTGCCTCGGCCTCTGGTTTTGTGGGTGTGCATGTGCATGACGCCCATGCACGCGACACCCTGGTGGTGGCGCAGCACCAGCACCGCCAGGTGCTCGACGCCATCGAGCGGCGTGAAGCCGGTCGGGCCGAGGCCCTCATGCGCGAGCACTCGCGCATTGCGCGGCAAAACATGCAGCTGGCTGTGCGCGACCCTGCGGCATCGGGCACACCCGGTGTGCAACTGATCCGACCTTCCTGAACAACGGTTTTTTAACGAGGAGACTGAACATGCAAAAACGTCAATTCCTGAACGCCATCGCTGGCGCCACGCTGGCTCTGACCGCCACCGTCACCGCCTCCACGGCGATGGCGCAAGACAAATTCAAGATCGGCCTGATCTTGCCCATGACCGGTCCGTTTGCCTCCACCGGCAAGCAGATCGAAGCCGCAGCGCGCCTGTACATCGCGCAAAACGGCGACACCGTGGCGGGCAAAAAAGTCGAGCTGATTGTCAAAGACGACACCAGTGCGGCCGACGTGACCAAGCGCTTGGCCCAAGAGATGGTGGTCAATGAAAAAGTCAGCGTGCTGGCGGGCTTTGGTTTGACGCCTTTGGCCTTTGCCACCGCCCCGATTGCCACCCAGTCCAAAACCCCCATGGTGGTGATGGCCGCGGCCACATCCAGCATCACACAAGCCTCGCCCTTCATCGTGCGCACCAGCTTCACGCTGCCGCAAGCAGCCGTGGCCATTGCCGATTGGGCGCCCAACAACGGCATCAAAAAAGTGGTGACTTTGGTGTCTGACTACGGCCCGGGCATCGATGCCGAGAAGTTCTTCAAAGACCGTTTGCTGTTCAACGGTGGCCAGGTGCTCGACAGCCTGCGCGTGCCCATGCGCAATCCGGACTTCGCGCCTTTCCTGCAAAAAGTGCGTGACCTGAAGCCTGACGCGGTTTATGTGTTTGTGCCCTCGGGCGCAGGTGCGGCCTTGATGAAGCAGTTTGCCGAGCGCGGCATGGACAAGGCGGGCATCAAGCTGATCGGCACCGGTGACATCACCGATGACGACATCTTGAACAGCATGGGCGATGTGGCCAACGGCGTGGTGACCTCGCACCACTACTCGGCCTCGCACAACTCGGCCCTCAACAAGAAGTTCGTCACAGCCTTTGAAAAAGCCAACAACGGCCTGCGCCCCAACTTCATGGCCGTGGGCGGTTATGACGGCATGCGCGTGATTTATGAAGCGGCCAAGGCGACCAAGGGCGCAGGCGGTCAGGCTTTGCTCGACGCGATGAAAGGTCAAGTGTTTGAGAGCCCCCGTGGCCCCATGTTCATCGACGCACAAACCCGCGACGTGGTGCACAACATCTACATCCGCAAGGTGGAGAAGGTGAACGGCCAGCTTTACAACCAGGAATTTGCGACCCTCAAGGACGTGAAAGATCCGGGCAAGACCAAGTAAGGTCTTTCCCTTGCAGGAGCGCACGCTGTGCGCTTTTGCAAAACCCATCTGTGACCATCACATGCTGACCATCCTTTTCGACGGCATTGCCTACGGCATGCTGCTCTTCATCTTGGCCGTGGGCCTGTCCGTGACCATGGGCTTGATGAATTTCATCAACCTGGCGCATGGCGCTTTTGCCATGGCGGGTGGCTACCTCACGGTGGTGCTGATGCAGCGCTTTGAGCTGCCTTTTTTGGGGTGCCTGCCGCTGGCCTTTGTGGCCACGGCTTTGCTGGGGGCGGTGCTGGAGCGCACGCTGTACCGGCACATGTACAAGAAGCCCCACCTCGATCAGGTCTTGTTTTCGATCGGCTTGGCCTTCATGTCGGTGGCCAGTGTGGACTATTTGATGGGCTCGCAGCAGCAGATCATGCAGTTGCCCGATTGGCTGCGGGGCCGCACCGAGTTGTGGGACGGCGCCTTGGGCATGGGCCACTACCGCCTGTTCATCATCGCAGTGTGCGCAGCGCTCACCGTGGGTTTGCAATTCATCTTGGCGAAAACCCGTTTTGGCAGCCGCTTGCGCGCCAGTGTGGACGATGCCCGCGTGGCCGCAGGGCTGGGCATCCGCGTCAATTTGATTTTTGCCGCCACCTTTGCCGTGGGCTCGGGCCTGGCCGGCTTGGGCGGGGCGCTGGGCGCTGAAGTGTTGGGCTTGGACCCGACCTTTCCGCTCAAGTTCATGGTGTACTTTTTGATTGTGGTGGCCGTGGGCGGTACCTCGTCGATCACCGGGCCGCTGTGGGCGGCGCTGCTTTTGGGCATTGCCGATGTGGGGGGCAAGTACTACATGCCCAAGCTCGGCTCTTTCATCGTGTATTCGCTGATGATCGCGATTTTGATTTGGCGTCCGCAAGGGCTGTTTGTGCGCAAGGGAGGTCGCTGACATGAACAAACCCATGGATGCGCGTCAACAACTTTTATCCACCGCCCGCATGCGCGGCTGGGAGCCTTTGGTCTGGCTGGTGGCGTTTGCCTTGCCCCTGCTGGTGCCGGGCCATGCGCTGATCGTCAACGAGGTCGCCATCGTCGCCTTGTTTGCCGTGTCGCTCGATCTGGTGCTGGGCTACACCGGCATCGTCTCGCTGGGCCATGCGGCGTTTTTGGGTTTTGGGGCCTATGCCTCGGCCTTGTTTGCCAAGCATGTGATGCCCGACCCCGTGGTCGGCCTGCTGTTTGGCACCTTTTGTGCCACGCTGCTGGGCGCGGCGTGCTCGCTCACCATCTTGCGCGGCACCGACCTGACGCGGCTCATGGTCACGCTGGGCATGGCGCTGATTTTGATGGAGCTGGCCAACAAGCTGGACTGGCTGACGGGCGGCTCGGACGGATTGCAGGGCGTGATGATGGGCCCGGTGCTGGGCCGGTTTGAATTCGATTTGTACGGTCAAACCGCCGCCTGGTATTCACTGACGGTGTTGCTGATTTTGTTTGTGCTGGCGCGGCGTTGGGTGAATTCGCCCTGGGGCGCCACGCTCATGGCGGTGAGGGACAACCCCTTGCGTGCCATGGCGATTGGCATTCCGGTGCACAACCGTCTGGCCGTGGTCTACACCGTGGCCGCCGCATTGGCAGGCGCTGCGGGGGCCTTGATGGCGCAGACCACGGGCTTTGCTTCGCTGGATGTGTTTGCTTTAGAGCGTTCGGCCGACGTGATGCTGATGCTGGTCATCGGGGGTGTGGGTTGGCTCTATGGCGGGGTGGTCGGCGCGGTGGTGTTCAAGCTCATGCACGACGTGATCGCGGGCATCACGCCGCAGTACTGGACGTTTTGGATTGGCCTGTTTTTGGTGGTGCTGGTCATGGTTGGACGTGAGCGTTTGATTCGCCCTTGGCTGTGGTTTGGCCGTGCTGCCGATCAGAAAGGTGGTGCGCAATGAATCAAGCTGTCATGAACGCCCCCGTCGTGTTGAAGGCTCAGTGCCTCGTCAAACAATTCGGCGGCATCACCGCCACCGACAACGTCAACCTTGAATTGCGCTTGGGCGCACGCCATGCCCTCATCGGCCCCAACGGCGCGGGCAAGACCACGCTCATCAATTTGTTCACCGGCGTCTTGCCGCCCACTTCGGGCCGCATTGAGTTGCTGGGGCAAGACATCAGCCAGCTCGCGCCCTACCTGCGTGTGCGCCGGGGCATGGTGCGCACTTTTCAGATCAACCAGCTGTTCGCCAGCATGACGCCTTTGCAGACGCTGGCCATGGTGGTGTCGCAGCAGCGGGGCTTGGGAGGGCGATGGTGGCAAAAGCTGGGGCAAGACACCGCTGTGGTGGAGCGCTGCGAAGCTTTGCTTGAATTGTTCCGCCTGACCGAAGTCATGCACCAGCGCACCGAGCATTTGGCCTACGGCAAACGTCGCTTGCTGGAGATGGCGATTGCGCTGGCCTGCGAGCCCAAGGTGCTGCTGCTCGACGAGCCGGTGGCCGGTGTGCCTGCGGGCGAACGCGAAGAGCTCTTGCAAACCGTGGCGGCGCTGCCTGCCGAAGTGTCGGTCTTGCTGATCGAGCACGACATGGACCTGGTGTTTGAATTTGCCGACCGCATCACCGTGCTGGTCAACGGTGCGGTGCTGACCGAAGGCACGCCCGAAGCGATTGCAGCCGATCCGCAAGTCAAGGCGGTGTATTTGGGGCATGGCGAGGAGGTGGTCCATGGCTGATTTATTGCGTGTTGAAAATCTGCGCGCCGGTTACGGCGAAGCCGTGGTGCTGAATGGCATCAGCTTTTCGCTGGGCGAGGGCGAAACCTTGGCGCTGCTGGGCCGCAATGGCACTGGCAAAACCACGCTGATGGACACGCTGGCTGGGGCCACACGGCAACATGGCGGGCAGATCTTTCTGGGTGGTCAGCCGCTGCACACTTTGCCTTCGCACGAGCGAGCAGCCGCAGGCATTGGCTGGGTGCCGCAAGAGCGCAATATTTTCAAATCGCTCACGGTGCAGGAAAACCTGACCGCAGTGGCGCGGCCCGCACGACAAAGTCGCGCCTGGACGCCCGAGCGCGTGTACGAGTTGTTCCCGCGTTTGGCCGAGCGCAAAACCAATTTGGGCACGCAGCTGTCGGGCGGTGAGCAGCAGATGCTGGCCGTGGGCCGGGCGCTGGTGCTCAACCCGCGCTTGCTCTTGCTGGACGAACCGCTCGAAGGCTTGGCCCCCATCATTGTGGAAGAGCTGCTGCGTGCCATTGCCCGAATCACCCGCGAAGAGGGCCTGTCGGCCATCATCGTGGAGCAGCACCCGCAAGCGATTTTGAAGATCAGTCACCACGCGGTCGTGTTGGACCAGGGCAAGGTGGTGCACGCCAGCGATGCAAACACCTTGCGCGAGAACCCTGAATTGCTGGACAGCTTGCTGGGCGTGGCCCGCAAGCTTTGAACACCCGCTTTGATCAAAAGCTCTGAATTGGAGAGGAAGGACAAGATGTTCATCAAAAACACCTGGTATGTGGCCTGCACCTTGAGTGAACTCGAAGCCCTGGGCGACAAGCCGCTGGGCCGAACCATTTGCAACGAAAAAATGGCCTTTTTCAAAGGCCCGGATGGCCGTGTGGCGGCGGTGGAAGATTTTTGCCCGCACCGGGGCGCGCCTTTGTCGCTGGGCAAGGTGTGCAAAGGCCATTTGCAGTGCGGCTACCACGGCCTGGAAATGGGCACCGATGGCAAAACCGTGCAGATGCCTGGCCAGCGCGTGCGCGGCTTTCCGGCCATCAAAGCGTTTGCCGTGGTCGAGCGCTATGGTTTTGTCTGGGTTTGGCCGGGTGACCCCGCCCAAGCCGACGAGGCCAAGATGCCGGTCTTTGAGTTTTTTGAAAACCCCGCCTGGGCCTATGGCGGTGGGCTGTACCACGTCAAGGCCGATTACCGCCTGATGATCGACAACCTGATGGACCTGACGCACGAGACTTATGTGCATGCCAACAGCATTGGCCAGCCCGAGATCGACGAGACGCCTTGCACCACCACGGTGGCGGGTGATCAGGTCATTTTGCAGCGCCACATGACGGGCATTCAGGCACCACCCTTTTGGCAAATGGCCATGAGCGCCAATGGCCTGGATCCGCAGGCCAAGGTGGACCGCTGGCAAATCTGCCGCTTCACGCCGCCCAGCCACATCATGATCGACGTGGGCGTGGCCCTGGCAGGACACGGCGGTTTTGATGCGCCACCCGAAGTCAAAGCCTACAGCGTGGTGGTGGACTTCATCACCCCCGAGACCGAGACCTCGCACTGGTACCACTGGGGCATGGCACGTCAGTTCAAGCCGCACGATGCTGAGCTGACCGACAAAATTCGGGCGGGCCAAGGCGGCATCTTCAACGAAGACATGGAGATGCTGCAATTGCAACAAGCCAACATCAGCCAATGGCCAGACCGCAAGCTCTTGATGCTCAACATCGACTCCGGTGGGGTGCAATCGCGCCGTATCATCGAGCGTTTACTGGCCCAAGAAAACACCTCCGAGATCACCGCATGAGCACTTCAGAACCCACCCAAACCCCCATCGACGCCGACGGCAGCTTCGAGGTCCATCTGCAAAAAAGCGGCCAGACCCTGAAAGTCTCCAAGGATCAGTCGATTCTGTCTGTGTTGCAGGACGCGGGCCACGATGTGCCGTTTTCTTGCTCACAAGGTGTTTGCGGCACCTGCCTGACGCAGGTGATCGCGGGCACGCCTGACCACTGGGACATGTTCCTCACCCCCGAAGAGCAGCAGGCCAATGACCAGATGCTGATCTGCTGCTCACGCAGCCAGACCGCGCGCTTGGTGCTGGACCTGTAAAGCCCTCACTGCCCCGCCTGCAACTGCCCCGCCTGCCGCTCAGCAGGTCGGCGCTTTGAACCCCGACACCAAGCCTGCGCAGGGGCCTGCCCGGCCTTTGTGCAAGCTGCGATCCATCAAGAGGGTGTGCATCTCATTCGGGGTGACAATACCCGCTCTTGTTGTCACCTTGCCATGTCTGCCCCTGCTCACCCTCCCATTGCCCATGTATTGCTGGTCATCACCAAAGGTGAAGCCGGTGGGGCGCAGACCCATGTGCTGGAGTTGTGCCGCGCCTTGCAAGGCCGGGTGCGCTTCACGGTGGTGATGGGTGGCAACGACGCACACAGCGTGCTCGCGCAAAGCCTGAAGGACTTGGGCATCGCGGTGCTGGCGCTGCCGAGTTTGCAAAACTCGCTCAACCCCCTCAAGGTGCTGGCCTCGGTGCGGGCCTTGCTGGCGCATCTGCGCGTACTGCAGCCCGATGTCATCCATGCCCACAGCGCCGTGGCCGGGGTGATCGCACGCCTGGCGGGCAAGCTGCGGCAAATTCCGGTGGTCTACACGGTGCATGGCTTTGGCTTCAAGCCACAAGCGCCTTGGCTGATCCGCACCAACGCCTGGCTGGCCGAGGCGGTGCTGGCCGCTTGGACCACGCGCATGGTCTGCGTGTCGGCCTACGAAAAACAGTTGGCCACGCGTTTGCCCATGCCGCCCGAGCGGGTGAGTGTGGTGCACAACGCGCTGGCCGATGTGCCCTGGCGCAGCGACATGGCCGCACAGCCGCCGCGCCTGGTCATGGTGGCCCGCATGGCCGCGCCCAAGCGGCCCGATGTTTTGATCGAGGCCCTGGCCTTGCTGGCACATCTTGGCCTGACCCCCCCAACCCGTATTTTGGGGGGCGGGCCGGACCTGGCCCGCCACCAGCAAACCGCCGCCGCTATGCCGCACATCCAGCTGGAGGGCGACGTGAGCGACGTGGCCGAGCGCCTGGCGCAGCACCAGATTTTTGTGCTCTTGTCCGACCACGAGGGCCTGCCGATTTCCATTCTGGAAGCCATGCGTGCGGGCATGGCGATCGTGGCCACGCGTTTGCCGGGCATCGAAGAAATGCTCACGCACACCGAAAGCGCCTGGCTGGTGCCCAACAGCCCACAGGCCGTGGCCGATGCGCTGCAGACCCTGCTGGCCGATGCGCCCTTGCGACAGCGTTTGGGCCAAGCGGCACGCGCGCGCTACGAGGCGCAGTTTCAGCCCGAGGCCATGGCCGAGCCGGTGCTGGCCATTTACCAGCAAGCGCCCTTGATAGCCACTGCCCGCTGGCCCATGACGCGACCGCGCCGCCACACCCAGCAACTGGCCTCGCAGCAAGCGCACCGTCAAAGCGCCCACCTGGTCTGGAGCCTGCTGGGCTTGGTGATGATTGGACTGGCCTATGCCATCAGCCAGGCCCTGATGGCCAGTGGCTTGGCCACGGTGGACTTTGGCCGCACCGTGCTGGCCAGCCTGGTGCCTTATGCGTTGGCGGCGCACCTGTTGTACCGGGGGGCGCACATGCCTGCGGCCGAGCGCGGCCCCTTGTTGCTCGTCACCACCGGCTTGCCGTTTTGGCTCACGCCCCTGGCTTTTGCCTTGCTGCAGCAACCCTATTCACGCGGCGCTTTGCTCTTGACCTATGTGCTGTGCACCTTCTGGTTTTGGCTGGCCGACCAGTGGTTTTTGCGCCACCGCCCCTGGCGGCTGGTGTACCAGGACCCGCGAGTGCCCGGCCTCTTGGCCCCCTGGCTGCCCGAGCCCAGCGGCCAGGGCCTGCCGCGCATCCGATTGCTGCCCTGGCCCGAGCAGGGCATGCCGCCTGGCACGGCGCTGGCGTGTGACGGCGCGGTCGTGCCTTCAGCACCCCCCAGCCCCGAGCGCCACCGCTTTTTGACCGCGCTCAAGCTGCAGCACATCCGCCTGTACAGCCCCGAATCGTTGCAGCAAAGCCTGACCGGGCGCATGGCGGCCGAGACCCTGCAAAACGAGCTGTGGCAAACCGATGGCAACCCGGCTTACGACTTGGCCAAGCGGCTGATCGATGTGAGCGTGGTGCTGGCCTTGTTGCCACTATGGCTGCCGCTTTCGCTGTGGGTGGCGGTAGGTGTCAAGATCGACTCGCCCGGCCCGGCCTTTTTCAGCCAGCGGCGCACCGGCATGCACGGCCAAAGTTTCCGGATCTGGAAGTTCCGCAGCATGCGCCACGAAACGCAACTCACCCCCCAATTCGCCCAGACCAACGACCCGCGCATCACGCGCTTCGGGCATTGGATTCGCCGCACCCGGCTCGATGAAATTCCCCAGCTGTTCAACGTGCTGATGGGGCACATGAGCCTGATCGGCCCACGCCCCGAGCAAGACGGTTTTGTGCAGCAGTTTGCCGAGCAAATGCCCAGCTACCCCTACCGCCACCTGGTGCGCCCCGGCCTGACCGGCTGGGCGCAGGTGCAACAAGGCTATGCGGCCAGCGCCGACGAAACCGCCATCAAGCTCAGCTACGACCTGTACTACATCACGCACTACAGTCTGGCCATGGACTTGCTGATCGTGTTCAAAACCATCCAGACCGTGCTGACCGGGCGCGGTGCGCGCTGAGCCTGCCCATGCCCATGTCAAGCCCTCGCCAAGTTTTGTTGCTGACCGAAGAGTCTGGTGTGGGCGGGGTGCAGACCACGCTGCATTGGCTTGAATCGGGCTTGGCCGCGCGCGGCTGGCAAGTCACGCGGCTGCCGGTGCGGCGCGGCCGACCCTCGCTGTGGGCCTGCTGGCAGGCGGCGCGGCGGGCACAGGTGCTGGTGGCCTCCAACAATTTCCGGCCGGCCTATGCGGCGGTGGCCTTGGCTTGGCTGGCCCGCAAGCCCAGTGTGGTGTGGGTGCACGGCCCTTTGCATGAGGTGCTGCAGCAGGCCGGGGCCTCGCGCCTGAAAACCGGCTGGCTGCGCACGGTGTACCAAAGGGCCAGCCAACTGGTGTGTGCTTCACAGACCTCGTGCGACAGCTTGGTGCGCGTGATGGCGGATGCTGGGGGCGAGGCCGCGAGTGCCATCCAGTCCCGCACGAGCGTGATCCGCAACCCGGCGGTCTTGCCCGGTGCTGGCCAAGGTGACGCCGCCATGCCCACCACCATGCTCGCCAGCGAGGTGATCGCTTTGGGTTTTGTCGGCCGTTTGTCCCCTGAAAAACAGCCTTTGCAATTGCTGACCATGCTGCGCCTTTTGCCTGCCGCCTGCCAGTTGCATGTGGTGGGCGATGGCGAGTTGATGGGCGCCATGCGCAGCGCTGGGCAAGACCTGCTGACCCAAGGCCGCTTGCACCTGCACGGCCAGCAAACCGTGAGCGCACAGACCTACCGGGCCTGGCGGGCCACGGTGCTGTGCTCGCGCTACGAGGGTTACCCCATGACGGCGCTGGAGTCGCTGGCCTGCGGCGTGCCCTGCGTGAGCACGCCCATCCCTGCGATGCAGGAAATGCTGGGCACGCAGGCCCCGTTCTGGCTGGCGCACGATGACAGCCCCACTGCGCTGGCCCAGGCCGTGCAGCGCTGCCTAGTGCAAGCGCTCGCCGAGCAGCAAGCGGCCATCGACCAGTTGCAACAACAGCACCGCCTGGAAACCTTTGTGCAGGCCTGGGACCAGGTGCTCACGGGCTTGCTGCAGCGGCGAGGGCAAGGGCAGGGGCCAAAGCAAGGGCCTGGGCAAGGCCATGGTGCGGTACCCACGGACGCATCGCGCGAAGACAACCCCTCAGGAGGGCTGCCGTGATCACCGTCCACTTTGTGCACGGCGCACGTTCTTATTTGCCCGAGCTGGCCGCCTACCAGGCGCACATCGAGCACCTGGGGCACGCCGTGCAGATGCACACCCAAGCCCACACCGTGCCCGTTGACGCCCAGGCCGTGTGGTGGATTTGCGGCCGCGTGCCCGCAGACCAAGCCCGACGCTTCGAAGGCGCGGTGCAGGTGCACGAATACGCCTCGGCCAGTGTGGCCCCCTTGGCCTGGCTCAAGGACCGCATCAAACAGTGGCAGCACCCGGTGCCCCACTTTCGGGTGTTCCAAAGCGAGTGGGTTCGCCAGCGCATGGGCTTTGGCGACAACGCGCCTGGCGCTGTGCCGTACGCCCTGCGCGACATGGGCGTGCCCGACACTTTTTTGACGGCGCAAGCGCTGCAGCCGCCCGAGTTTGATCTGGTCTATCTGGGCGAGATGAGCCGTTTGCAGCACTTTGTGCCGCTGCTCCACACCCTGGGCCAAGCGCGATTGAGCTTGCTGCTGGTGGGCGATGTGCCCCCGGCTTTGCGAGAGCGCCTGGCCACGCTGGGCCACATCCAAAGCACTGGGCGTGTGCCGCAAGACCAGGTGCCCGCGCAACTGCTGCGGGCCCGCGCGGGCCTGAACCTGGTGCCCGGTGTGCTGCCGCTGTCTGAGCAAACCTCCACCAAGATGCTGGAGTACCTGGCGCTGGGCTTGCCCGTGATCAGCAACCCCTATGCCTGGGCGCAGCGCACCGCGCTGGCCCACGCGGGTCGGGTGCAGCTGCTGGACGTGCAGGCCACAGCCGCGCAATGGCAAGCGGCCGTAAAAGCACTGCCCCAGCACCAGACCGACCGCCAACACCTGCAGGCCTTGCGCTGGTCGCAGCAGTTGCAAGCTTTGCCGGTGTGGGCTGCCTTGTTCGGGGCTGGCAGATGAAGCCCTGGAAGATGTTTCAGTCCTTGCCCCGCGCCACCGCACCCGCCGCCTTGGGCAGCTTGGTGTCGCTGGCGGCGCAGGGTTTTTTGGCGCTGGTGCTGTTTCGGTGGTTCAGCCCCGAAGAGGTGGGGTTGTTTTCTGCGACCAGCCAACTGGCCTTTTTTTGGGCCAGCTTGGCGCTGGCGCAAAGTCCTTTGAGCCTTCTGGCCGAGCGCCACCAAGAGCCCCGCGCCGCAGCATGCCGCGCCTGGCGGCAAAGCGCTTGGCGTCTGCTGTGGCTGGCCCCGGTGGCGGCACTGGGGGCGGTCTGGTCGGGTTTGGGCGATGCGGCGCAGGTGTGGGCTTGGGCCGCTGCCTTGGGCCTTGCGCAGCTGAGCTGGTTGCTGGCGCAAAGCCTGACTTTGCGGGTGGGCAGCCGCTGGTCCGTGGGCCTGGTGCGCATGGTGCCGCCCGTGCTGGCGGCGGCAGCGGCGGTGCTGGGGGCTGTGCTTTTTCCCGAGCGTGGTGAGGGCCTTGAGCTGCCCGTGCTTTTGCTGTCGGCCTGCCTGGGCTATCTGGCCGGGGCCGTGTGGATGCGGCTGGCTTTTCAACCGGCATCACCTGCGGACCTGGCTTTGGTGGCCCGCGCAGGCGGCGACTTGCAGCCCGACAAGCCCGCTGCGCCGACTTCTTCCGACCCGCGCAGCGCCCGGCTCAAGATGCTGCACACCCTCAGCGACGGCCTGGCCGCCACGGCCCTGGCGCTGAGCTGGCCAGCGCATTACGGCGCACAAGAGGCTGGGTGGCTGCTGGCGCTGCTGCGCATCTTGAGCTTCATCCCGGCGCTGGTGCACACGGCTTGGGCGCAAGTGGTGCTCAGCAGCGATACCCCAGTAAGGCTGCGCCCGCTGCAGGTGGCCTGGGCCGCATCGGCGCTGGTGCTGGGCGTGGGGGCCTTGGCCCAGCTGGCGCTGACATGGGGCTGGCTCGACGCGCGTTGGCAAGGCCTGTCGGCCTATGTGTGGCCCTTGGTGCTGTGGCAAACGGCCGCCTGCTTTGTGGCCGCACACGCGCACCTGCCCTTCCAAAAAGGCCTGGCCGTCCAACACGCTTGGTTGTGTGTGGCCATGAACGCGGGCTTCATCGCCCTGTGCGTGGTCCTGCCCTGGGCCAGCCCCTTGAGCACCAGCACCCACATGGCCTGGCTGTCGACTTACATGGTGCTGAGCTTGGCAGGCTTGACGCTGTGGGTGGCCAAGCGCTGAGGGCAACTTTCAAACAATTTTTACAAGACCGACCCATGAACACCATGCTCGATATTCTGGGCATCACCGTCCCCATTTACCTGACCATTGCCTTGGGCTATGTGTGCACCCGCATGGGCTTGTTTGCCAAGTCCGACATGCAGGTCTTCGGTCGTTTTACCCTCCAACTGGCTTTGCCTGCGCTGCTGTTCAACGCACTGTCGCAGCGCAGCGTGGCCGAGATCCTGAACCTGAACTATTTGCTGGCCTATGCCATGGGGTCGCTGATGGTCATTGGCTTGGGGCTGTTTTGGGCGCGAAAGGTACAAGGCCAGAGCCTGAGCTACAGCAGCATGATGGCCATGGGCATGTCTTGCCCGAACAGCGGCTTTGTGGGTTACCCCATCATTTTGTTGTCGTTTGGTCCGGTGGCCGGGGTGGCGTTGGCGCTGAACATGGTGGTCGAAAATTTCTTGTTGTTGCCTTTGCTGCTGGCGGTGGCCGACGCGCAAGGCAGGCCTGGGCAGTGGAAAAGCGTGCTGCTGCAGACCGTGAAAAACGTGCTCAAAAACCCCATGATCTGGGGCGTGGTGGCGGGTTTCCTGTTTTCTCTGTCAGGCCTGCAGATGCCTGCCCCCCTTGGGCGCACCATCAATTTGTTTGCGCAGTCCAGTGCAGTGTTGGCGTTGTTTGTGATTGGCGGCTCCTTGGTGGGCTTGCAGGCGCGTGGGCTGCAGGGCACGGTGCTGCCCATTGCACTGGGCAAACTGGTGCTGCACCCGCTGGCCATGTGGGCGGTGCTGGTGTGGCTGGTGCCGATTGCAGACCCGGCTTTGCGCGCTGCGGCCTTGCTGACAGGGGCCATGCCCATGCTGGGCATTTACACCATCTTGAACCAACGCCACGGCCACGGCACCGTGAGCGCTGCGGCCTTGTTGGTGACCACGGTGCTGTCGTTCTTCACGCTCAGTGCCTTGTTGTGGCTGTTGAAGCTGCAGCCTGTGTGAGGGGCTGGTGATATCGGGAAAACGGTGCTCAGTTGTTGGTTTGCACTGATCATCCGAGCTGCCACAGGCTCACAGCACGGGCAAAGTCCTTGAAGTCGTCCAGATGGCTCGCGATGATGGCATGGACCACTTGCCAATTGATGGTGCTGTCGTTGTGCACGGCGATGTTGCGGAAACCGACAGACTTTTTGAGTTGTATCGCCAGATCGGCGGTGATCACACCCATGCCATGGAGCTGTTCGAAGGTTTCGGCCATGGTGGCCGGTCCTGGCTGGTTTTGACTGGCTGCAATGTGAGCACCAATGTCCACCGCCATCTGAACGGCCCGTGTCAGGTTGAGCGAGACGATGTCCTGCAGGTCGTAGTCATCGGCCAGTTGTTCGGCATCAAAAGGCCGCTTGGATTCAATGCGCACCAGGCAACGGCGCAATGATTCCAGTTTTTGGTCAATCACTTGTGAATCCATGCCTGCCTTCTTTCTTGCAGTATGCGGGCCTGGTAGGGCATGAAGTCGGCGGCGTCCATGACGTGGCGTGTCATGTATTGTGCGTGCAG
Source organism: Comamonadaceae bacterium PBBC1 (assembly GCA_002256145.1). Lineage (GTDB taxonomy): Bacteria > Pseudomonadota > Gammaproteobacteria > Burkholderiales > Burkholderiaceae_C > Limnohabitans_A. The sequence continues at coordinate 25,326 of NKIP01000020.1, read as the reverse complement.
CACATCGCTGCCCAGGATGCGCACGCCGTGTTGCATGATTTGGCCCAGCAAGGGTTCGCCCACGGTGCGCAGGTCGATCAGGTCAATCGGACGGCCCGTGGCCAGCGCCAGGGCTTCGATCAGCGCGATGTGCTGCTGCACGCTCATAGTCTGGTCAAAGGCCAGGGCGATGTCGAGGTCGCTGTCGGGTTTGGCCTGGCCTTTGGCGCAGGACCCGAAAACAATGGCCAGCCGCAAGCCGACCACCCGGTTCAAGGCTTGCCGGATTTGCGGCAACTGCGCAATGGCAGACAGGGCGGGTTTGGCCGCAACGCTGCCAGACCCCAAGCCGTGCGGCTTTGGGGCGGTGACTTCAATCGGTGCGGATGGTGTGAGCATGGCTTCATTTTGTCACACGGGCCGGGGCGGTGTCGCCTGTTTGGGCACCTGTTCGCGCGCGTTTAGGTTTAGTTGACCTAGAGGGTGTGCGACCCTCAGGGCGGGCTGAGCCACTGCACGGCCATCTCGGTCAGCAGGGCCAGGGTGGCTTGCTGGGTGAGGGTGCTGGGGCGTTGTGCGCTGATGGCGATGGTCAGCTGGATGTGCAGGGCTGGTTGCTGGAGGGGCCGCACCGAAAACGCCGAAGGCCGCACCGAGCGCATGACGGCGTTGCGCGGCAAGATGGCGTAGCCCGCGCCGTCGGCCACCAGGTCCAGGATGGCGCTCACGCCGTCGATCTCCAGCGCAATCAGGGGGCGGCAGCCGATGGCGGCCATTTCAGACTCCACATGCATGCGGATCGCGTTCGGGCGGGTGGGAATCACCAAGGGCAGGGCCGCGACTTCTTGCAGGCGGATGGCGGGCGGGGGCGGGTCTTCTTGCAAGCCGGGCGGGCGCGGCTGCACCAGCAGCAATTCCTCTTGCACCAGCGGGGTGTGCTCGATGCCTGGCATGGGGCTGGGGTTGTAGAGCACGGCGATGTCCAGGCGGCCGTTTTGCAGGTTTTCCTGCATGGCGCTGGACAGGCCTTCGCTGATGGACAGCTGGGCCTCGGGCATCTTGGCGCGAAAGGCCCGGGTGAGCGGCACCGTCAGCACCCGCGCCACACTGGGCGGCAGCCCCAAAGCCACGCGGCCCGCAAGGCCGGTGCGCACCCGGCCCAGTTCTTCCCGTGCCCGCTCCACCTGGTGCAAGATGCCCCGGCCGTGCTCCAGCAGCAGCAACCCGGCTTGGGTGGGGGTGGCGCCGCGACCGTTGCGCACCAGCAGGTTTTGCCGCAGTTCCACTTCAAGCAGGCGCACCTGTCGGCTGAGCGCCGGTTGGGCGATGTTTAGAGCCTGAGCCGCCCGGGTGAAGCTGCCCAGTTCGGCCACGCGCACAAAGTATTCGAGCTGTTTGAGGTCCATGGGGAAGGAGCGCTTTCGGTTGCTTTGATTTTGTCATACCCGCGGCTTGGTTATGTGAATTTGTTCTAGCTGGTAGATGGTGACGGACCTTTGTCGGGGCAGGCTGTGCCTGCACAATCTAGGCTTCAAAACTGAAGCATCTCTTTTGTAGGTCGGTGGCTTTAGCCCCGACACAGTGCACCGGTCAAGCCTGTCGGGGCTAAAGCCACCGACCTACCAAAGACATGTTGGGTGTGCGCGGTGTACCCGTTCAATCCAGCGATCCATGCCATCCGCGAGGAGAAAAAATGAGCCAAACGAACCCCTTGATCATCGACGTGCACGGCCACTACACCACCGCCCCCAAGGCGTTGGAAGAGTGGCGCAACAAGCAAATTGCCGGCATCAAAGACCCCGCCTCCATGCCCAAAGTCTCGGAGCTGAAAATCAGCGACGACGAGTTGCGCGAGAGCATCGAGACCAACCAGCTGGCCAAGATGAAAGAGCGCGGCTCGGACATCACCATCTTCAGCCCCCGCGCCAGTTTCATGGCGCACCACATTGGCGACTTCAATGCCTCGTCCACCTGGGCGGCGATTTGCAACGAGCTGTGCTACCGCGTGAGCCAACTCTTTCCCGACCACTTTGTGCCTGCGGCCATGCTGCCCCAGTCGCCCGGCGTGGACCCGGCCACTTGTATCCCCGAGCTGGTCAAGTGCGTGGAGCAGTACGGCAACGTGGGCATCAACCTGAACCCCGATCCTTCCGGGGGCCACTGGACTTCGCCCCCTTTGAGCGACAAGGCCTGGTACCCGATTTACGAAAAGATGGTCGAGTACGACATCCCCGCCATGATCCATGTGAGCACCAGCTGCAACAGCTGCTTTCACACCACGGGCGCGCATTACCTGAACGCCGACACCACCGCCTTCATGCAGTGCCTGACTTCAGACCTGTTCAAGGACTTCCCGACGCTGAAGTTCTTGATTCCGCACGGCGGCGGCGCGGTGCCTTACCACTGGGGCCGTTTCCGGGGCTTGGCGCAAGAGCTCAAAAAGCCTTTGCTGACCGAGCATCTGCTGAACAACATCTTCTTTGACACCTGCGTGTACCACCAGCCGGGCATCGACTTGCTGACCAAGGTGATCCCGGTCAAGAACATCTTGTTTGCGTCCGAGATGATCGGCGCGGTGCGCGGCATCGACCCCGAAACCGGTCACTATTTCGACGACACCAAGCGCTACGTGCAAGCCACAGCCAACCTGAACGACGAAGAGCGTTACATGGTCTATGAAGGCAATGCCCGCAGCGTGTTCAAGCGGCTGGACGACCAGCTGACAGCCAAAGGCCTGTAAACATTTTGTAAAACGCTTTGTAGGTGCCCACCCCGTGGGCGATGGTTTGATGGGATGTTTGTGCATTGAACAAACAGCAAGCGTTCACAAGCCATCGCCCACAGGGGTGGGCTCTTACGAAGTCCCCAAGCGTTTGCATAGGCAAAAGAACAATTGGGGTCAGAACCCAATTACTTTCAGGAGAAAACCATGTACGAACTCGGCGTTGTTTACCGCAACATCACCCGCGCAGACCGCGCAGCCACCGATGCCTTGGCTGCATTGGGCTCAGCCACCGTGCACGAAGCCATGGGCCGTGTGGGCCTCATGAAGCCTTACATGCGTCCCATCTACGCAGGCGCGCAGGTGTCAGGCACGGCCGTCACGGTGCTGCTGCACCCGGGCGACAACTGGATGATGCATGTGGTGGCCGAGCAGATTCAGCCCGGCGACATCGTGGTCGCGGCCATCACGGCCGAATGCACCGACGGTTATTTCGGTGACCTGTTGGCCACGTCCTTCATGGCCCGTGGGGCACGGGCCTTGATCATTGACGCCGGTGTGCGTGACGTGAAAGAGTTGACCCGGATGGGCTTTCCCGCTTGGAGCAAAGCCATCAGCAGCAAAGGCACCATCAAGGCCACCGTGGGCTCGGTGAACATCCCCGTGGTGTGCGCCGGCATGATCGTTCACCCCGGCGACGCCATCGTGGCCGATGACGACGGCGTGGTGTGTGTGCCCCAAGTCTTGGTGGCCAAGACACTGGAAGCGGCGCAAACGCGTGAAGCCAACGAAGGTGCTAAGCGAGAGAAACTGGCGCAAGGCGTGTTGGGCCTGGACATGTACAAGATGCGTGAGCCGCTGGCGGCCGCAGGCCTCAAGTACATCGATTGATTTTCATTGCAGGTCGGCGGCTTCAGCCCCGACAAGGACCTTGGGTGCGCAGTGTCGGACCTGAAGGTACCGACCTACAAAAGACCGATTCCTGTAGGTCGGCGGCTTCAGCCCCGACAAGGACCTTGGGTGCGCAGTGTCGGACCTGAAGGTGCCGACCCACAAAAGACCGATTCCTGTAGGTCGGCGGCTTCAGCCCCGACAAGGACCTTGGGTACGCTGTGTCGGACCTGAAGGTGCCGACCTACAAAAGACATTTGAAAGGCGTTCGACATGAATAAACCAACCACGGGTGACTTCACCAAAACCGCAGGCTGGATGGACTGGTACACCGGCCCGTCCAAGCCTCGATTCCAACTGCCTGCTGGCGCGGTGGACGCGCACTGCCATGTGTTTGGCCCGGGCGCTGAATTCCCCTACGCCCCTGAGCGCAAATACACGCCTTGTGACGCGTCCAAGCACCAGCTGTACGCGCTGCGTGACCACTTGGGCTTTGCGCGCAATGTGGTGGTGCAGGCCACCTGCCACGGCGCTGACAACCGCGCCATGGTCGATGCTCTGGTCAATTCAAACGGTATGGCGCGTGGTGTGGCCACCGTCAAGCGCAGCGTGACGGACCAAGAAATCCAGGCCATGCACGACGCGGGTGTGCGCGGCGTGCGTTTCAACTTCGTCAAGCGTTTGGTGGACTTCACGCCCAAGGACGAGCTGATGGAGATTGCGGGCCGCATCCAAAAATGGGGCTGGCATGTGGTCATCTACTTTGAGGCGGTGGACCTGCCCGAGCTGTGGGACTTTTTCACCGCGCTGCCGACCACCGTGGTGGTGGACCACATGGGCCGCCCCGATGTGTCGCTGCCGGTGGACGGCCCGCAGTTTGCGCTGTTCCAGAAGTTCATGCGCGAGCACAGCAATGTGTGGAGCAAGGTGTCGTGCCCCGAGCGTTTGTCGGTCACCGGCCCCAAGGCTTTGAACGGAGAGCAAAACGCGTATCAGGACGTGATCCCGTTTGCCAAGCGCATCGTCGAGGAGTTTCCTGACCGCGTGCTCTGGGGCACCGACTGGCCGCACCCCAACCTGAAAGACCACATGCCCGACGACGGCCTGCTGGTCGATTTCATCCCGCACATCGCGCCGACTGCCGAGTTGCAGCGCAAGCTGCTGGTGGACAACCCGATGCGCTTGTACTGGCCTGAAGAGCAGGCATAAACGTCCTTGTAGGAGCTCACCCCATGGGCTATAAGACCCTGAATGGTCCACAAGCCATCGCCCAGAGGGGTGGGCTCCTACAGCAATCACCATTTACCTCAAAGGTTCAATATGGCTCTAGACAAACCCTACAAAGACGTGCCCGGCACCATCATTTTTGATGCCGAGCAATCGCGCAAAGGCTATTGGCTCAACCAGTTTTGCATGTCCCTCATGAAGGCCGAGAACCGTGAAAAGTTCAAGGCCGACGAGCGTGCTTATCTGGACGAGTGGCAAATGACCGAAGAGCAAAAGCAGGCCGTGCTGGCGCGAGACCTGAACTGGTGCATGCGCACCGGTGGCAACATTTATTTCCTCGCCAAGATCGGCGCGACCGATGGCAAGAGCTTCCAGCAAATGGCGGGCTCGATGACCGGCATGACCGAAGAGGAATACCGCAACATGATGATCGCAGGCGGCCGCAGCGTCGAAGGCAACCGCTACATCGGCGAAAACGGCAGCGCCCAAGCCCAAAACCAGCCGCAAGGCGCAGCCGGGCAACAGTCCAGCGCAGCAGGAAAAAAACCTTAATTGGGATCTGACCCCAATTCATTTAATGGGGGTCAGATCCCGATTCTTTTGAGAGAACAAGACATGGCCAAAATCACCGCATCCGTCTACACCTCGCATGTGCCCGCCATTGGCGCGGCCATGGATTTGGGCAAGACACAGGAAGACTACTGGAAGCCCGTATTTGCGGGCTATGACTTCTCCAAACAATGGATGAAGGACAACAAGCCCGACGTGATCTTCTTGGTCTACAACGACCACGCCACGGCCTTCAGCCTGGACATGATCCCGACCTTTGCGATTGGCACAGCCGCTCAATTCACGCCCGCCGACGAAGGCTGGGGCCCACGCCCGGTGCCCGTGGTCAAAGGCCACCCCGAGCTGGCCAGCCACATCGCGCAGTCGGTCATTCAGCAAGACTTTGACCTGACCATCGTCAACAAGATGGACGTGGACCACGGCCTCACCGTGCCGCTGTCGCTGATGTGCGGAGAACTGGACCCGGTCAAAGACGCCTGGCCTTGCCCGGTGATTCCGTTCGCCGTGAACGTGGTGCAGTACCCCGTGCCCAGTGGCCAGCGCTGCTTCAATTTGGGGCAAGCGATTCGCAAAGCGGTGGAGAGCTTCGACGAAGACATCAACGTGCACATCTGGGGCACGGGCGGCATGAGCCACCAGCTCCAAGGCGCGCGTGCGGGCCTGATCAACCGCGAGTGGGACAACGCCTGGCTGGACCAACTCATCAACGACCCGGCGGCTGCTGCGGCCACACCGCACATCAACTACGTGCGCGAAGCGGGCAGCGAAGGCATTGAGCTGGTCATGTGGCTGATCGCCCGTGGTGCGATGAGCGATATCAAAGATGGCAAAGCCACAGGCCCCGCCCCCCAGCTGCGTCACCGCTTCTACCATGTGCCTGCCAGCAACACGGCGGTGGGGCATGTGATTTTGGAAAACAGCTGATGCGCTGGGTGGTCATCGCACCGCAGTGCCTGAGCCAAGGGCCAGGCATGCAGCGCATCGCCCACAAGGGTGGGCTCCTACAAAGACAGAGCAGCTCCCTGTAGGAGCCCACCCTGTGGGCGATGGCTTATGAACTGCTGACGCTTGCCCAACGCCCAACGCCCAACGCCCAACTTCCAAATTCGACATCCCAACCCATTCAATCTTTTGGAGAAACACACATGAGCAAAACCATCAAAGTTGCCTTGGCTGGCGCTGGTGCCTTCGGCATCAAACACCTGGATGGCATCAAAAACATCGACGGTGTGGAAGTCGTCTCGCTGATCGGCCGCGAGTTCGCCAAAACCCAAGAGGTGGCGGACAAATACGGCATTGGCCATGTCACCACCGACCTGAATGAATCGCTGGCTTTGAAAGAGGTCGATGCCGTCATCCTGTGCACGCCCACGCAAATGCACGCCAGCCAGACCCTGGCTTGCCTGAAGGCGGGCAAGCATGTGCAGGTGGAAATTCCGCTGTGCGATGTTTATAAAGAAGGCCAGGAAGTGCTGCGCGTGCAACAGGAAACGGGCCTGGTGGCCATGGTGGGCCACACCCGCCGTTTCAACCCCAGCCACCAGTGGGTGAACCACAAGATCAAGGCGGGCGAGTTCAACATCCAGCAGATGGACGTGCAGACCTATTTCTTCCGCCGCACCAATATGAACGCGCTGGGCCAGGCCCGCAGCTGGACCGACCACCTGCTGTGGCACCATGCCGCGCACACGGTGGACCTGTTCGCCTACCAGTGCGGCAGCCCCATCGTGAAAGCCAACGCGGTGCAAGGCCCGATCCACCCCGCCTTGGGCATCGCCATGGACATGAGCATCCAGCTGAAAGCAGCCAACGGTGCGATCTGCACTTTGTCTCTCAGCTTCAACAACGACGGCCCGCTGGGCACTTACTTTCGCTACATCGGCGACACGGGCACTTATTTGGCGCGTTACGACGACCTGTACACCGGCAAGGAAGAAAAGATCGATGTGTCGCAAGTGGCGGTGTCGATGAACGGCATTGAGCTGCAAGACCGCGAGTTCTTCGCCGCGATCCGCGAAGGCCGCGAGCCCAACAGCTCGATTGCCCAAGTGCTGCCTTGCTATCAGGTCTTGCACGACCTGGAGCAGCAGCTGAACAGCTGAGTGTCTGCACAAAGGCGGCAGCACCCGGGTGCTGCCGCATCTGGGTTAGGCACTGCCCATGGTCTTTTTGGGTTAAAGTAATGAATCCTTACTTTAGGAAATAGCATGCTTGCCAAAATCACGGCCAAAAACCAGCTCACCCTGCCCAAGAGCCTGACACAGGCTGTGGGGGCTACCGAATACTTTGATGTTGAAGCCCGGGGCGGGCAGTTGATCCTGACGCCCGTGCGCATTCAGCGTGGTGATGCGGTGCGGGCCAAGTTGGCCGAGTTGGATCTGTCCGAAGATGACCTTGCTGCAGCCGTGGCTTGGGCCAGAGCGTCCGTACCGACATCTGACGTGCCAGCCGCCATGGTCAACGAGCCTGCCGCTGTGTATGACGCAAGGCCTGCGAAGCCCAAGAAGGCCGATGCCAAAAAGGTAAAGCCCAAAGCATGAGCCCCCCTGTTCGTGTGGTGCTGGACACCAACGTGGTGTTGTCTGCCTTGGTTTTTCGCGGGGGCGCAGCCGGTCTGGTGCGGCAGGCTTGGCAGCGTGGCACCATCGTGCCCTTGGTCAGCGCGTTCACCGTGCAAGAGCTGGGGCGTGTGTTGGCGTACCCGAAGTTTCGCTTGTCGAAAGCCGAGCAAGAAGAGTTGCTGGCTGACTTTCTGCCTTATGCCCAAACCGTGCGGATGGCGCAGCCGCCACCCGTGGTGCCTGAATGCCGTGATGCGATGGATTTGCCTTTCATGCAGCTGGCGGTGGCGGGTCAAGCGCAGGTGCTGGTCTCCGGTGACCGAGACTTGTTGGCCATCGCTGCTGAGTTTGAGCAAGCCAGCGCTTGCCCCATTTTGTCCTTGGACGTGTTTTGCCAAAGCTTGAACCCATGACTTCTTCACACCATTTTGAGCAGAGCCATTTGCGCCTGTTGGGCCTGGCCGGTTTTGCCAGCATGGCCTCCATGCGCATCGGTGACCCGATGTTGGTGGTGCTGGGCCAGGAGTTTCAGGTCAGCACCGGCGAGGCTTCGGGCGTGGTGTCGGTGTTCGCCGTGGTCTACGGTTTGATGCAGTTGTTCTATGGCCCCTTGGGCGAGCGTTTTGGCAAGCTGCGTGTGGTCTCGTTGGCGGTCACCGCGTGTGCGCTGTTCAGTGCCATCACGGCGATGTCGGTCAACTTGCCCATGCTCTTGGTGATGCGCGGCTTCATGGGCGCGGCGGCGGCGGGCATCATCCCCTTGTCCATGGCCTGGGTGGGTGACCAGGTGCCCTATGAACGCCGGCAGGAAACTCTGGCCAAATTGATGAGCGCCACCGTCATCGGCATGATGAGCGGCTTGTGGTTTGGTGGCTTTGCCGCCGACACGCTGGGTTGGCGCTCGGCCTTTGTGCTGTTGGCGGCGATGTTCGCATTGGCTGCGGCGCTGCTGTGGCGTGCGCGTCAAAAGTCACCTGCACCCGCATCGACCCAGCCCCCCAGCCTGATCGCTTCGTTTCGCCTGACGGGCCAGCTTTTGGGCACACCCCGCGTGCGCTTGATCTTGACCGTCACGGCGGCCGAGGGCGCTTTGGTGTTCGGGGCCATGGCTTTCATGCCCACCCATTTGCACCAGCAGTTTGGTCTGAGCGTGGTGGCTGCAGGTTCGGTGATGATGCTCTACGGCGTGGGCGGTTTGCTTTACAGCCAGATGGCGCGGCGCTGGCTGGCCTGGCTGGGCGAGCGCGGTCTGGTGCGTACGGGGGCCGCTTTGGTGGCATTGGGTTTGCTGCTGCTGGCCTGGGGCAGCGGGGTGTGGCTGGGCATGTTGGCTTGCCTGATGACGGGGCTGGGCTTTTACATGTTGCACAACACCCTGCAGGTGCAGGCCACCCAAATGGCCCCGGCCGCACGCGGCAGCGCTGTGACCTTGTTTGCCTGCTCGCTGTTTTTTGGCCAATCCACCGGGGTGCTGCTCATGGCCCAAAGCGTGGACATGGGTTGGCTGAGTTATGCCTTTACAGGTGCTGCGTTGGGGGTGGTGGGCTTGGGCGCGGTGGTTTACCGGCTGGTGGGGCGGCACGTTTCCCCGTAGGTTTTTGCCGTCGGGTACGACACCTCCCCTGTAGGTCGGGCCTTTACGGTCCGACAGGGGTCTTTTTGCGGAGCGACATTTTCAAAAGGTGTTGGTGTGCGAAAGATGTCGGACCTAAAGGCGCCGACCTACGAATACCGATCCCCTGTAGGTCGGGCCTTTATGGTCCGACATTGATGTTTTCGCGAAGCGACATTTGTTCCAATCACTCGGCGTTCAGGCCAGCTGCGCCAGGCTGCGCAGCGAAAACTCGGCGTGCATGGCCACGCCCCGGTGCAGGGCGCTTTCGTCGATGTTGAACTGGGGGTGGTGGTGCGCATGGCACGCGCCCAGGGCTTCGTTGCGGACGCCGACCAGGGCCATCAGGCCGGGGTACTTTTCCAGAAAATCGCCAAAGTTTTCGGACACCATGAGCGACGGAAAGTCGATCACCGCCTCGGCCCCAAACAGCTCGCTGGCGCATTGCGCGGCCAAGGCGCTGCTGCGTGCTTCGTTGATCAGCATCGAGCCGCCCTTGCGGATGTTCAGCTGGGCCTGCGCCCTGTAGCTGGCGGCAGTGCTCTCCACCACGCGCCGGATGGCTTGGTGCAGGTGCTGCTGGTCGGCCAGATGGGTGGTGCGCAAAGTGCCTGCCAGCAAGGCCTTGTCCGGAATCACGTTGCCTGCAAAACCGCTTTGAAATTTGCCAAAGGTCAGGCTGGCCGCGTGCGCCGGGTTGATTTCGCGGGTCATCATCATGGCCAGGTTGTTGACCAGCGCTGCGCCTGCCGCAATCGGGTCCACGCCTTTGTGGGGTGAAGCGCCGTGGCAGCCCACGCCGCTCAGTTCAATCTCCACCAAATCGCAAGCGGCCATGCGTGGCCCGGCCTGCACGCTGATTTGGCCCGCTTCGATCTCGGACCACAAATGAATGGCAAAGGCCCGTTGCACCGGAAAGGCCGCGAGATGCTCCAGCAATTCGGCCGTGCCGCCGCCTTGCTCTTCGGCTTGCTGAAAGCACAGCTTCACGCTGCCTTGCAGCGAGCCCGAGAACTGCTGCAGCACCCGCGCTGCGCCCAGCAGCATGGCCACATGGCCATCATGACCACAGGCGTGCATCACGCCAGGCACTTGCGAGCAGTAGGGCAAATGCTCGTTTTGCTCCTGAATGGGCAGGGCGTCCATGTCGGCCCGCAGCGCCACCATGGCGCGGCTGTGCTGGCCGGTGACCGTGGCCACCACACCGTGTTCGCCCACAGCTTCCCAAGGCACACCCATGGCGCTCAATTCGGTCTTGATGCGTTCGGCCGTGGCCTGCTCGCGGTAAGACAGCTCGGGCAATTGGTGCAGCTGCTGGCGCAAACCCACCAGCCACTCGTGGCAAGACAGCGCGGCGTCGAGTACGGGGTGGCTGGGTTTCATGGTGCGTGCTTGGCGTCAGGCTTCAATAAAGGCCGTAAGGCCCAAAGGCCCAGCGCCGGTCCGGGGGCCAGCAACCACAAGGCCTGGCTGCCCCACTGCTGCACGGCCCAGCCCAGCATCAAGATGCTGAGCACGGTGATCAAAAAGCCGATACCGTTTTGCAGCACCAAGGCGCTGCCCAGCCATTGTGGCGGCGCGTGTTGAGATGACATGGCCGAAAACTGCGGCGAATCGGCCACCACACAAACGCCCCAAAACAGCAAAGCCGCCAGCTGCACCAAAGGCCAGCTGTCCGGAATGAAGGGGTAGCCCACGCACATCAGGCCCGAAGCGGTCAAGGCCGTGGCCGCCACCCGCGCACTGCCCACGCGGCGGCTCCACAGGCCGCCCAACACGCACCCGAAAAACCCCATGCCGATGGCCGCAAAACTCATCAGCGCCACCGACGGTGCCCAGCCGTGGCCACCGGCCACCAGCGAGCGGTGGATGGGCAGGCTGAGCCAAGGCAGCACGCTCCAAAAGGCATACAGCTCCCACATGTGGCCAAAGTAGCCCATTGCCGAAGCACGAAAGCCCCGCACCGCGATGATCTCGCGCAAGGCTTGGGTGTTCAGGCGTAGGGGGGTGGGCGCTGGGGGTTGACTCACAGATGCGGCCTGCTTGGGCGGCTGGCCCATCCAGGCCACCAGCACCGCGCCCACCACCGCCAGCACCGAAGAGCCCAGCAGCACCTCGGGCCAGGGCCAGCTTTGGCCAAGAGCCCGCAAGCCGTGCGGCATGGCCGTGCCCAAGGTCAGCATGCCCACCAGCCAACCCAGCGCGGCAGCCGGTTTGCTGCCCACACGCTGCACCAGCATCTTCATGCCCAGCGGGTAGATGCCGGCCAGGCACATGCCCACCACAAAGCGCAAGCTCCAGAACACCCCGTAATCGGTCACGCCCCAGGTGACGGCGGCGTTCGCCAGCGCCCCGAGCGAGCTGCACACCACAAAAATGCGCGTGGGCTGAAACCGGTCGGCCGCGCCGCTGAAGGCAAAGGCCAGCGTGCCCGCAATGAAACCCAGTTGGGTGGCGGCCAGCAGCCAGCCAAAGGAAGTTGCGCTCAGTTGCCAGGCCTGCATCAGGCTGTCGGCCACCCCGCTGGGGCTGAACCACAGCGAGGTGCTCAGGCACTGGGCCAGAACAATGACGGCCACCGCCAGCGAGGGGCGGGGGCCAACTTGGGTGCGCTCAGGCGCTGGCGCGTTCAAGGGCTTGCGTCAGATCGTCGATCAGGTCATCGGCATGCTCCAGGCCTACCGAGACACGCAGCAAGCCCTGCGGGGTCTTGCTCTCTGGCCCCTCGATCGAGGCGCGGTGCTCGATCAGGCTTTCTACGCCGCCCAAGCTGGTGGCACGGGTGAAGATTTCCACATGCGCAGCCAAGGCCATGGCCGCGTCCTTGCCGCCTTTGACCTCGAAAGACAGCATGCCGCCAAAGCCCGACATCTGTTTTTTGGCGATGGCGTGGAAGGCGTTGCCCTCCAGGCCCGGGTAATGCACGGCGCTGACCTGCGGGTGCTCGCTCAGGAAGCGGGCCACCTTGCCTGCATTGGCGCAGTGCGCCTGCATGCGGTAGGGCAGGGTGGGCAAGCTGCGCATGACGAGCCAGCAGTCAAAAGGCGAGGGCACCGCGCCGCCAAACAGCTGTGCGGTGCGCAAGGCGGCAAAGTGTGCATCGTCCTGGCGCGTGATGACCGCGCCGCCCAGCACATCGCTGCGGCCACCCAGGTACTTGGTCGTGGCGTGCATGACCATGTCGCAGCCCAAATCGAGCGGGCGCTGCAAAACGGGCGAGGCAAAGGTGTTGTCGGCAATGGCACGAGCGCCGCCCGCGTGGGCGATCTCGACCACGGCGGCAATGTCCACGCACTGCATCAGGGGGTTGGAGGGGGTTTCGATCCAGACGATGCGGGTGTTGGGCTGCATGGCCGCACGCACCACATCCAGGCGAGTCATGTCCACAAAGCTGGCGCTGACCTGCCACTTGGCAAACAGGTGTTTGAGCACATTGGCCGTGCCGTGGTAAATGTCGGCGGGGGCCAGCACATGGTCACCCGGCTGCAGGCCCTGAAAAATGGCCGTGACACTGGCCAGGCCCGAGCCAAAAGCGGCAGCGCCTGCGCCGCCTTCGAGCGCCGAAAGGGCGGCTTCGAGGCCATTGCGGTTGGGGTTGTGGTTGCGCGAATACAAATAGCCGTGCGGGTAGCTGCCGTCGGGGTCCCGCTCGAAGGTGGTGGACAGGTGGATCGGATCGACCACCGCGCCTGTAGAAGGATCGACGCCGTGTCCTGCATGCACAGCCAAAGTTTCAAAGCGCAGGGGTTTGTGGTTTTTCATTCGAAAAAGTATAGCCATCAGCCACGGGCTGAGGGTCCGCGAGGTGACAGGGTGGGCGAGGTTTCAGCTCAGGGCGCGCAGCACTTCAGGCCACTGCTGCGCCACTTTGATGAGGGTTTGCGCCGCGCCCGATGTTTGGAATTCGGCAATCACGGCGCAGCTGAACAGGGGGGATGCGGTTGGTGGGGCGTCACGGAGGACGCTGTCGGTCTCAGCGCGGCAATCTGGGAGCGGACTGCAGCAATGCGCCCACTTCTGTTTTCCAGAATCGCGAATTGCCGGTGGTGCCGTGTCCGAAGGTGTCGGGGCTGCCCGGAATGATCAAGGCTTTGGCATTTTTGATGCGGGGCAAAGCTTTTTCCAGGATGCCCAGCTCGGGTGGGTTGCGTTCGTCATCGGCTGAATTGATGACCAGCACACTGGCTTTGATGCGCTCCAGACCCGCAGAGACGTCATAGTCTTTGGATGACTCCCATTGGAACAGGTGGTCGTTGGCGTCACCTGCCAATGGGGGCGTCAGGCGTCGCTTGAGCAAAGCGTCACCCATATCGCTGGTGGGTGCAATTTTTTGCAAGCCCTGGTTGCCGCCATTGGTGGCTGTTGCATAAAAAACCGAAGCGAACTGCCAGCTCGGAGGCTGCTCTTTGTAGTTGCCGCCCATCCACAAGGGGTCTTTGCGGATGGACTCCGTCAGCATGCGGCGAAGCATCCAGTTGCGACCTGACATGGCCGAGGGCAGCGACGCCATGGGCACAGCGATGTCCATCATGTCCGGGTATTTCACAGCCCACATCCAGGTTTGCATGCCCCCCATGGAGTTGCCCAAGACCAAACGCAAATGTCGAATGCCCAGATGCTCGGTGACCAAACGGTGTTGGGCCGAGACCATGTCGTCGTAGTTGTAAGCCGGAAACTTGGCCCGCAGCCCGTCGGAAGGTTTGCTGGATTTGCCAGTGCCAATGGCGTCGGGCAGGATCACAAAGTAGCGTTTGGCGTCCAGGATTTGCCCGGGTCCAAAAAGCTCTCCACCGAAATTGGGCCCCAACATGCCAGCGCCTGAGCCGGTGGTGCCATGCAAAATCAGCACGGCTTCATTTTTGGGGTCTCCCAAGGTGGTGTAGTTCAGCCGCAGTTCGGGCAGGACTTCGCCGGTGTGGAACTTGAAATCTTTGACGATCCAGCTGCCGTTTTGCGGGGTTTCTTGCGCCTGCAAGGCGCCGCACAAACCAAGCCAGAACAAGCAAAGACTGGCCCAGAGGGGTAGACGATTTTTCATGGTTTGTCTCCAAAGTGAGGCGCCAATTTAGGTCATCTCATGCGCCACACCTGACGCCAGCGTGTCACGGATTCCCTGCACCACAGACTTTGGAACGAGCTCATGCGGCTCAAGACGGCGGCCAAATGCCTTTTGCGGCGATAAGATCCACGGATTGTTGTTCGAGATGACCCCATGACAGACCGTTACGCCGTGATTGGCAACCCCATTGCACAAAGTAAATCGCCCTTGATCCACAGCGCATTTGCGCAGGTCACGGGCCAAGACATCGACTACGGCAAGTTGCTTGGCCCCTTGGGCGAGTTTGCGGCCACGGTGGACGCGTTTCGGGCCTCAGGCGGGCGGGGCATGAACGTGACCGCACCCTTTAAGCTCGATGCTTTTGCTTACGCCACCGACCTGGCCCCCAGTGCGCAGATGGCGGGGGCGGTGAATGCGATGAAGTTCGAGGGCGACAAGGTGTATGCAGAAAACTTTGACGGCGTGGGCTTGGTGCGTGACTTGGTGCACAACCTGGCTTGTCCGCTCAAGGGGCGGCGGGTGTTGATTTTGGGCGCGGGCGGAGCCACCCGAGGCGCTTTGCTGCCCTTGCTGGCCGAGCTGCCTGCCGAGCTGGTGATCGTCAACCGCACGGTGGCCAAGGCACACGAGTTGGCGGCGCTTGCGCAGCAGCACCAGACCGGCCAAGTGCCCGTGCAGGGGCTGGGCTATGCCGACTTGCAGGGGCAAACGTTTGATGTGGTGCTCAACGCCAGCTCGTCCAGCCTCAGTGCCGAGTTGCCGCCCTTGCCAGCCAGCGTGTTTGCAGCGGGCTGCCTGGCCTATGACCTGACTTACGGCAAAGGCCTCACACCGTTTTTGCAGCTGGCCCAGCAAGCGGGTGTGACGCAACTGGCCGATGGCGTGGGCATGCTGGCCGAGCAGGCGGCCGAGGCCTTTGCCTGGTGGCGCGGCGTGCGGCCCGACACTGCAGCGGTGATTGCGCAGCTGACGGTGCCTTTGGTGTGATGCCAAATTTGCAGGACTGGCCCAAGTATCTTCAACCGTCAGTCAGCGACGTCAGTCCATGGTCAAACTCGCCAGAGTTGGACCAGTGGACACATCGGGGGCACGGGGCGCAGACCAGCTCAAACCTTCTTGTTTGGCCCACATAAGCATGCGTCCATCCTGGATGGTTTGGGCGATGACTTGGTTGGTGACATCCAACAGTTGTCGAGGTGCAGTGGCCAAGGTCACAAATCCAAGGTTGAGACCAATCGGACGTTGAAATGATGCCAACACCCATTGTGTATCGGTGTGTTGAAGTTTGTAAGCATCGTAGGCCGACGTGGGCATCAACAAGCTGTCAACCCTGCCGCTTTCCAGCGCGGTCCACGCATTTTCCCGTTGAGACAATGTGACCATGTTTGGGCGAAGAACGCCTTGGCGGTAGATGCTGATCAGTGTTCCGGCCAAAGTGCCTGTCACGGCGCCAGTTTTGCGGTCTTTCAGATCCATCAGCGTGTTGACTGGGGCTTGTTTGACGTTTTGAACGACGCTCAGGGTGTTGGCTTGGTAAGGGGCGCTGGCCACCAACTCCCCTAAAGGTATGTAGGGCCGATCACGTTTTCTTTTGGCACCAGGGTGATCGGGCACACGGGCACTGGGTCGGCTGGCCGGACCTAAATCAGCCTTGAGCAGAGGAAAGCCGCTGACCAAATCGCATTGACCTGAGGACAAAAGGGCATTGATTTCATGAGCCAAGGTCGACTCTTTTTCGAATTCAGTCTCAAAGGGCACGATCTGGAGTTCACGTCCTGCAGCGGTGGCAATGGCTTGAGCCAAACGGACATCCAAGCCAGTGGCCTTGCCCTTGCGGACACTGGACTGGGGTGGGCTGTCTTCACTGACACACACTTTGAGGGGCTCGGCTGTTGCTGCGGCACACAAGCTCAGCACCAGCGGTAAGCAGGCCCACCCTGAACGGATTGGTTTTAAAAATCGGCTCATGGCTCAAGGCTCCTTGCCGCCGCGTGAGCCGACATAGGCCCAAAGCAAGGCGATTTGCGCGGAAGAAAGTGCTTCCTTGAATGAGGGCATATTGCCTTTGCCAAGGGTGACCGAGTTGATGAAACGTTCTGGCTGGTCGGTCGGGAACTTGCGTAAATCATAGGTGGTGGTGCCTGCGTTGACCATGTTGCGACCATGGCACTGAGCGCAAGTTCGGTGGTACTGCTCCCGACCTTGGTCAATCTCTGCTGCTGCAAAACGGGGGGCGGTTTGCGCATGGGCGGCCCCGGTCAGGGCCGCCACACACACCAGTAAAAACTGGAGTTTCTTCATCATCAGTTCAGCGCGAATGTCCAAACCGATCCGCCCGCTGGCACACTGGCCATGCGTTCGTCACCCAACAAGGCCCACACGCCACCTGCGCCCGACAGCACCGTCACGTATTGCTTGCCTTTGTGCTCCCAGGTCACAGGCAGGCCGATGATGCCCGAGCTGGTCTGGAACTGCCACAACTTCTTGCCATTGTTGGCGTCCACAGCCATGAACTCACCCGTGGCTGCGCCAGTGAATACCAGACCACCAGCGGTGGACAAAGTGCCCGCCATGCTGGGCTGGCCAGGCCAGGCCATTTGCCACTTGCTCTTGCCGGTCATGGGGTCGATGGCGCTCAGATAGCCGTGCGGCGCGTCCTTGGGCATGGTCACGCCACGGAAGTTCACACCCAGATACCACTCACCCTTTTTGTACTCGGGCTTGGCGAACTGATAAGGCCAGCTCATGTTGAGGGTGTTGGCATATGCCAAGCCTGTGGCCGGGTTCCATGACATGGGCGTCCAGTTTTTACCGCCCAGTACCGATGGGAAGACTTCTTCATCGCCGCCCGCACGGATGCGTTTGGTGACTTCAGACTCGACCGGACGACCTGTGGCCATGTCAATCTTGTCTGCCCAGTTGACCTTGACGTAAGGGTTGGCCGCCAGCAGTTTGCCGTTGGCACGGTCCAGCACATAAAAGAAACCGTTACGGTTGGCTTGTGCCAGGACCTTGCGGGTCTTGCCCTCGATTTTCATGTCGACCAGCATGCCCACTTCGGTGGCGTCGTAGTCATAGGGATCGTTGGGGGTGAACTGGTAGTGCCAGACCATTTCGCCAGTTTTGGGCCGGAACGCCACGACTGATGCGATGTAGAGGTTGTCGCCTTTGCGAGCTTCTGCATTCCAGGGGCCGCCGTTGCCCGTGCCCCAGTAAACGAGGTCCAATTCGGGATCGTAGGCACCGGTTAACCAAGTGGGGGCACCACCTTTCATGGCCGTGTCGCCTGGCCAGGTGTCTGCACCTTTTTCATTGCCCGCTGCGGTGGTGTAAAAGCGCCACAATTTTTTGCCCGTGGCTGGATCCCAGCCATCGACAAAACCGCGCGTGCCGTATTCGCCGCCTGCAATGCCCGTCATGAGCACGCCATTGGCAATCAGTGGCGCGGAGGTCATCGCTTGTCCCTCTTGGTAGTCGGCTGCTTTGACTTTCCAGAGTTGTTTGCCAGTTTTGGCGTCCAAGGCCATCACATGGGCATCGAGTGTGGCACGGTAAATTTTGCCTTCATAAATGGCCGCGCCCCGGTTCAAGATGCCGCAGCAGGCCATCTTGAAGACGTCTTGCGGCAGTTCGATCTCGTGTTTCCACAGCTGTTTGCCCGTCAGCGGGTTGAGGGCAATGGTGGTGTTGTGGGTGGTCACATACATCACCCCGTCATACACGATGGGTTGAGACTCCTGACCTTGCGGGTTGTTCAGGCTGTAAGCCCACATTGGCTGGAGTTTGCCCACGTTCTTGGTGTTGATCTGCTTGAGCGGGCTGTAACGCTGGTTGTTGTATCCCATGCCATAGGTGAGCACATCCCCAGGGGTGGTGGCATCGTTTTTGAGGGCGTCGAGTCCTTGCGCTTGTGCGCCCGAGAAAATCGCAGCGGCGATCAAGCCGCCCACGAGCCGGTGATTGAGGGTCATGTACATGTCTCCTGTTGATGGGTATTGCTTCACAATCCAGGCACTTGGCGTGCAAGGTATTTGCATCATTGATCTTGAATTTACTTTTTGCACGCTCGGGATTTCCCTAGGCCTCGATTGTTCTGTTGTGGAACAACTTGCAGGTGGAGCAGGGATTTGGCAGCCCCCTGCGCCCAAGGTGCTTGGTAGTTTCCCGCTGGTTGAACGGGCCAAGGCGATGCAAACTGTTCTATTCATTCGTGATTCGATCTGGAGACAGCGCACATGCTCACCCGTACATTGGGCTTGACGGCATCTGATGTCGTGAGCAATTACCCCTCCATGTTTATCAATTCCCGCGCCCAACGCATTGCCATGGCGCGACAGCATTTCTTTGAAGAGGGTTTACGTCCCACGGGATTGGTGAGTGAGGCAGTGATTCAATCTTGGATGCGCTGCACTTCCGAGCGTCACCAAGTCTCTCAAACGCTTGAGTTCAACCATGTGTCCAGCAGTCGCATGCATGCCACCTTGGCCCGAAATCAGGAGTTGCTGGCTGCAGCCAGTCAAGAGCTGTCGACCATGGAAGCGTCTTTGTCAGGCATGGAGTGTCGTGTCTTGCTGACCGATGCCCAGGGTGTCATCGTGCATGGCACGCACAACCCACTGGCTGCGCATGAACCTTTGTTGAGCAAAGCCACCCGGGTTGGCGTCAACCTGGCCGAGTCACGATTGGGCACGACAGCGCCTGGTATCACCAAACACACCCACCAGGCATGCACCGTCACGGGGGCCGAACACTATTTCAATTGCCTGCAGGCACTGGAGTGTGCCGCAGCCCCTATCCACAATGTAGAAGGTCAAGTGGCTGCAGTGCTGGACATCACGGTAGAAGGGCGCAGTTTTAACTTTGACGCCGCTTCGGTGGTGGGCATGTACGCGACGTCCATTGAAAATCGTTTGCTGGTGTCCCAATCGCGTGAACATTTGGTGTTGCGCTTTCAGGCCAGTCCTGCTTTTCTGGGCACCCCCATGGAAGCACTTGCGGGCATCACGGCCGATGGGCAAGTTGCTTGGCTCAACGGCGTGGCCTCGCGCTTGTTGGGCGTGCCCGCCTTTGCCAAGG
This sequence comes from Comamonadaceae bacterium PBBC1, assembly GCA_002256145.1. Classification (GTDB taxonomy): domain Bacteria; phylum Pseudomonadota; class Gammaproteobacteria; order Burkholderiales; family Burkholderiaceae_C; genus Limnohabitans_A. The sequence goes on along the minus strand of NKIP01000020.1, from coordinate 5,629 downwards.
GCCGTGATGCGGCGAGCTTGCTGGGGTTGGAACTGCAACAGATACTGGCCATGACGCGCCGCCCGGGTCTTCAAGCGATGCGCTTGCCCAATGGTTTGGGTGTATGGAGTCAAGCCAACTTGTTGGCTCAAGATGGCCTGCCGAATGGTCACGCATTCACCTACGGCGTCGCACCTGCTCCGGTCAATGAAACAAGGGTTCCAGCGACCGAGCCGTTGGCCGAGAATGCCCAAGTCAACGAACAGCTCGTCGCTGACGTGCCCCATCCAACTGCAACCGATGGCCTTGTCCGGGCCCGACTCAGTGACCACCACCAGCAATTGATTGACAGCACCTTGGCCGCTTGCGCAGGCAATATATCTCGTGCTGCACGCTCACTGGGGGTGTCTCGTGGTGTGCTCTACAGGCATCTGCGCAATCGACCATCCACTTCGGACAAGCCGGTATTGTCATGAGACAAAAGCGGCGAAGCCCTGTACACAACTGTGGTGATGTCTCTACTTGTTTGAGTTGGCCAAGGAAGGAATCTGTTGGCTGAGGTCAGCATTGAAAATCCAGCAAACCATGAATGACATCACCATCTATCACAACCCCCAATGCAGCAATTCACGCGGTGCGCTGGCCTTGATCCGCGAAAGCGGTGCGGAACCCAAGGTGGTGGAGTATCTCAAGACACCGCCCAGCAGCGATGAAATTCTGTCGCTGGTGCAACGCATGGGTGCCAGTGTGCGCGATGTGTTGCGCCAAAAGGGCACGCCCTATGACGAGCTGGACCTGAGCAATCCGAAGTGGACCGGTGCGCAACTGCTGGCGTTCATTGCGCAGCACCCGGTTTTGATCCAGCGCCCGATTGTGGCCACGCCCTTGGGTGTGCGCGTGTGCCGACCGGCAGAGGTGGTGCTGGAAATTTTGCCGTCAAGCCGTTGAGCCTGAATCCTGAAATGCTGTTGCCCCACATCAACACCCCCCGTTGCACCGGTTGCGGCTGGTGTGTGGCGGTGTGTCCCCCGCATGTGCTGAGCTTGCAGGTCGTGGCCTGGCGCAAGCATGCGTTGCTGCACGATGAGCAGGGTTGCACAGGGTGCAGCCTATGCGAACGGCACTGCCCGTTTGGGGTGATCACGATGGTGAAAACACCCCAGCCCGTGATGCACCCTGGGTCCTTGAAGTCTTGAAGAACATTGAAGAGATGGCTTTTTTGTAGGAGCCCACCCTGTGGGCGATGGGCGTGGAACACGCCCTGCAAGTCATCGCCCACAAGGGTGGGCTCCACCAAAGAAACAAATAGCCGCATGGCAGGCAGCAACATGGGCCATTCAAACCTCATCGGGCCGAATCAATCAGCGAACGTCTTGAGCGTTCAGGTGCTTTGTCGTTTGGCCAGCAGCGCGATCAACTCAGGCACCAGCGCGTTCGGGTCGCCTTCTTGGCAAGCGGCCTCCAGCGTGTTTTTGACGGCTTGTGCCACCGTGTGGTCGGCGTGCGTGTCGCTGGCCATCTGGTTGTAGTAGCTCAAGTCTTTGAGCGCGTTGCTCATCGAAAACCGCAAGCCCGAGGTGTCGCCAGTCGTCAGGGTGGGCTTGAGGCGGTCGAGCGCCGCGCCCCAGCCGCCGCCTTTGGACAGCACTTCCACAAAGGTGTTGGCGTCCACGCCCGCACGTTGGGCGCAGGCTGCAGCCTCGGCCAACAAGGTCACGGTGCCCAGTGAGACGTAGTTGTGCAAGAGCTTCATGCGGTGGCCGGAGCCAATGGGGCCGGTGTGCACGATGTTTTCTGCAAAGCAGGCCAGGATGGGCTTGCAGGTTTCAAACAAAGCGGCCTCGCCGCCGACCAGCAAGTTCAGGCGACCTTCGGCGGCTTCTTTGGGGGTGCGTGTCATGGGCGAGTCGAGAAACTGCCCGCCCTGGGCGATGACCAGGGCCGCGACTTTTTCAGTCGAGGCGGGCACGGCAGTCGAGCAGTCGATGACGATGGTGCCCGGGCGCATGCCCTTCAAGACACCGTTTTCACCCAGCAGCACGGCTTCGACCTGAGGCGTGCCCGTCACGCACAAAATGATCACATCCGACTGCGACGCCAGGGCCTGGGGCGTGGTGCAGGTGCGTGCGCCTGCGGCCAGCAGGCCGTCCAATGGCTGGTTGCCGGGGTGTTCCAGCACCGTGAGGCTTTGCCCGTGTTTGAGCAAATTGCTCGCAATGCCGTGGCCCATCATGCCGATGCCGATCATGCCGATTGTTTTCATGCGTGCTTTCGAAAGAGAAAATTGCGGAACTCCGCAATATACCGATTTCGCAGCTCGTTGCTGCAGCTGGAGTGCCACCCCCACATTGTTGGGGTCCAGGCTGCATGCAAGGACTGAAGCCACCAAGCTGCGGGTTCAGGGGGATCTTGGCCCCCCCTGAGCCGTAAAGCACTTTTTTGTTGTGCGGCGCCTTGCCGCTTACCGGTGTTGGAACACGGGCGGGCGTTTGTCCAGAAAGGCTTTCATGCCTTCGTGGGCGTCTTCGCTGGCAAAGCGGGCGTGCAGTTCGCGCCGCTCAAACAAAATGCCCTCGGTCAGGCTGGCCTCGTGGGCGCGGTTGACCGACTCCTTGATGGCCATCAGCGCAGGCAGCGAATAGCCCGCAATCTGCGTGGCCAGCTTCATGGCTGTGGCCTGCAATTCGGCATCGGGCACCACGCGCGAGACCAGGCCGTAGCGGTCGGCTTCTTGCGCGTTCAGCATCCGCGCCGACAGGCACATGTCCATGGCCTTCGCCTTGCCCACGGCGCGAGGCAGGCGCTGCGTGCCGCCTGCACCGGGCAGCATGGCCAGCTTGATTTCGGGCAGGGCGAATTTGGCCGATTCGCCTGCGACGATGATGTCGCAGGCCAGGGCCAGCTCGCAACCGCCGCCCATGGCGAAGCCCGCCACGGCAGCGATGACCGGTTTTCGCACCTGGCGGATGGTTTCCCAGTTGCGGGTGATGAAGCCACTTTGGTAGACGTCCATGTACGTCCAGTCTGCCATCACGGCGATGTCGGCACCGGCGGCAAAAGCTTTGTCGCTGCCCGTGATGACGATGGCACCGATGTCCGGGTCAGAATCCAGGGCCAGCAGCGCTTGGCCCATGGCGTCCATCAAGGCGTCGTTGAGCGCATTGAGCTGCGCAGGACGGTTCAAGGTGATGACGCCGACCCGGCCGTGCCGGGTGCTCAGGATGGGTGACTCGGACATCGTGCGCTCCTGCTCAGTCGACGGAGATTTTTTGTTCGCGGATCAGTGCGCCCAAGACTTTGCCTTCGTTGGCCAACAGGGCTTTGAATTCGGCCGTGTCCAGCGAGACGTTTTCGCCGCCCAAGTCAGCGTAGCGGGCCTTGAGCGTTGGCGAGGCCAAGGCTTTGGCCACTTCGCGGTTCAAACGGGCGATGACTTCAGCCGGTGTGCCATTGGGAGCCCACATGCCAAACCAAATGTCCAGATTGGCTCCTTTGAAACCTTGTTCGGCCACGGTGGGCACGTCCGGAAAAAAGGGCGAGCGCTTCTCACTCACCACCGCCAACAGCTTGACCTTGCCGGTGCGGATGTGCGGGAAGGCAATGCCGGGGTCACACACCATATCGGCTTGCCCGGCCAGCACATCTTGCAAGGCCGGAGCGGCTCCTTTGTAGGGCACATGCAGGATGTTGGTGCCTGTGGCTTGTTTGAACAATTCACAAGCCAGGTGGGGCGGTGTGCCTGCACCGGCCGAGGCGTAAGCCATTTTGCCGGCCTTGGCTTGCGCCACCAGTTCTTGCACATCCTTGGCCGTGCTTTGGGGCTTGGTGACCAAATACATCTGTGATTTGCCGATGCCCGTGACCGGGGTGAGGTCGCGCGATGGGAGCAAGTTGGACTTGATCAGGTGGGGGTTGACGGTTTCGACCGAGGTGGGCGAGATGAACAAGGTGTAGCCATCGGGCGCGGCGCGGGCCACTTCGGCGGCAGCAATGTTGCCGCTGGCACCAGGTTTGTTGTCAATGACCACGGACTGGCCCAAGCTTTCGGTCAAGCTTTGCGCCACCATGCGGGCCATGGCATCGGTGGTGCCACCCGGGGCAAAACCGACCACGATGCGCACAGGTTTGCTGGGCCAGCTTTGGGCATGGCTGATGCCGCTGGCGCAGATGCCCAGCAGTGAAAGGCCTGCGACTGCCAAAGTGCGGCGCAGTTGAAAGCGAGGTGTGGATGTCATGGTGTGTCTCCTGATGGGGGGTGAAGTGGTGAGCGCTTTTTAATTTGCTGCAACGTCGCGCAATTCTTCGCGCAGCTTGAACTTCTGGATCTTTCCGGATGGGGTGGACGGCATGCTTTGCCGAACCTCCAGGCGTTCTGGGATGTACTGAATCGCCACCTTTTGTTCTTTGAGGTAGGCGACCATGCTGGACATGTCCAAGGTCTGACCAGGCTTGGTCACCACCACGGCGCAGGCGCGTTCGCCCAGACGCTCATCGGGGTAGGCCACGATGGCGGCCATGGCCACGGCAGGGTGTTTGTAGAGCAGCGACTCGATCTCGACGACGGGAATGTTTTCGCCGCCTCGGATGATCACGTCTTTGCTGCGGCCGGTGATGCGCACATAGCCTTGTGCATCGATGCGTGCCAAATCGCCCGTGTCGAACCAGTCCTCGGCATCTGTGCCATTGAGATGTGGCCGTCGCAGGTAGCCGCCAAAGTTGGAGCAGGCACGCAGATACAGCTTGCCCTGCGTTCCTGCTGGAAGTGCCGGGCCTGAGGCATCGGCTTCCACCACTTTGAGTTCAACCCCGGGCAGGGGCAAGCCGTCTGTGGTGAAGGCGCGTTCATCGGGATCGTCCAAGCGGATCAGTGTGACGGCACCGTTTTCGCTCATGCCCCAAGCGGACACGATCTTGGTGCCAAGTGCAGCGCGGGCCTGCTCCACCAGCGGGCCGGGGATGGGCGCACCGGCGCACAGGAAAGTCTTGAGCGTGGGCACCGGGGTTTTGTTGTCGGTCACGGCGCGGGTCAAGTCGGTCAGAAACGGCGTGGAGGCCATGGTGAAGCTGGCCTTTTCGGTGTTGATGACTTCGACCGCCTTCTTGGGCTCCCAGATGTCTTGCAGCACGGCGCTGGCTTTGAGCAGGATGGGCATCATCAGGCCGTACATGAAGCCGGTTTGGTGGGCCATGGGCGAGGCCATCAGCACCACGTCTTCGGCAGCGAGCTGCAGGCGCTGGGCATAGGGAATGATGTTGGCCATCACCGTGTTGGCCGAGTGCATCACGCCCTTGGGCTCACCGGTGGTGCCCGAGGTGTAGATCAGTTGGGTGATGTCGTCCGGGCCAGGACGGTGCGCACTCAAAATGGCGGCCGCATCGGCTTCCTTTTCCCATTCGGGGCCGCTCAGCAGGGCTTCAAAACTGTTGGGGCCTTGGCCGTCGATCACCACCACATGTTGCAGATGCGGCAGGCCCGGCTGAATGGCCGTGATCATCTGTTCAAAGTCAAAACCCCGGAAGCTTTTGGGTGCGATGATGACCTTGGCCTCGCCGTGTTTGAGCATGAAGTTCAGCTCGCGCTCACGGAAGATGTGCATCAGGGGGTTGATGACCGCACCGATGCGCGAGCACGCCAGATAGGTCACGGTGA